>CAVTSJ010000011.1:0-79658 GCA_963737325.1 uncultured Acidobacteriaceae bacterium | reverse complement strand
GCCGGGAGCGGGAAGTGGGCAGGGGGCCTTGAGGAGTGACAAGTGAGGGAGTGACAAGT
This sequence comes from uncultured Acidobacteriaceae bacterium, assembly GCA_963737325.1. GTDB lineage: Bacteria > Acidobacteriota > Terriglobia > Terriglobales > Acidobacteriaceae > Granulicella. Next base: position 79,599 of record CAVTSJ010000011.1, on the reverse strand, counting down.
GACAAGTGAGAAGTGAGAAGTGAGAAGAGGGAAGGCCCCGGTTGAGGGCCGGAGCCTTTCTCTTCTCTCTATCACTGACCACTTATCACTTACCACTGTCTTCAGGCGTAGATGCCGCGCTGCTTGGTGGTGTGGGCTACGCGGTCGATGGCCAGCATGTAGGCCGCGATGCGGTTGTTGACGTTGTGGGCTATGGAGAAGTGAAGGACGTCGTTGAAGCTGTCGATCATGATGCGATCGAGGCGCTGGTTGACTTCGTCTTCGGTCCAGAAGTAGCCCATGCGGTCCTGCACCCACTCGAAGTAGCTGGTGGTGACGCCACCGGCGTTGGCGAGGATGTCGGGGATGACGAAAATTCCTTTTTCGGAGAGGATGTCGTCGGCGACGGGGGTGGTGGGGCCGTTGGCGCCTTCGCAGAGGATGCGGCACTTCAGCGCGCCGGCGTTGCGGCTGGTGATGACGTTCTCCGTGGCGGCGGGGATGAGGACGTCGCACTTCTCAATGAGTATGGCGTCCTTGTCGAAGGGTTCACCCCCGCTGAATTTGTGAATGCTGCCGGTGCGGGCCTTGTGCTCGAGGAGCTCTGAGATATCGAGGCCGTCGGGGTTGTAGAGCGCGCCGTCGTACTCGCCGATGCCGATGATCTTGTAACCCTTGTCCCAGAGGAGCTTTGCGGCGTTGGAGCCGACGTTGCCGAAGCCCTGGATGATGACCGTAGTTTCGGAGGGGATCATGTTGAGGTGCTTGAGGGCCTGGTCAGTTACCACCGAGATGCCGCGGCCGGTGGCCTCGCGGCGGCCGCGCGAGCCGCCGAGGGAGACGGGCTTGCCGGTGACGACGGAGGTCATGGTCTGGCCCATGTGCATGGAGTAGGTGTCCATGATCCAGGCCATGGTCTGCTCGTTGGTGTTCATATCGGGCGCGGGAACGTCTTTTTCCGGGCCGATGAACTCGATGAGCGCGGCGGTATAGCGGCGGGTCATGCGCTCTAGCTCGCCTTCGGACATGTGCTTCGGATCGCAGATGACGCCGCCCTTGGCTCCGCCAAAGGGGATGTTGACGACGGCGCACTTCCAGGTCATCCAGGAGGCGAGGGCTCGGACTTCGTCGAGCGAAACGTCGGGGCCGTAGCGGATGCCGCCCTTGCAGGGGCCGCGGGAGATGGAGTGCTGGACGCGGTAGCCGGTGAAGACTTCGATGCTGCCGTCGTCCATGGAGACGGGAATGTGAACGATGATTTCGCGGGAGGGGTAGCGGAGGACTTTCCAGATTCCGGGTTCGAGGTTGAGACGTTTGGCGGCCTCATCAAAGCGCGCGGCTTGTGCGAGCCATGGATTGGTCTCCAGCTCCAGGGAGTTCGGAGCGGTAGGTGTGGTGATTTGCATTGTTGATTCCTTCTCTGGGGTGGGCCCGGTTTGGCCCTGCGTTCTGCCCAGTGTGGGGAGGCCTGCTAGAGAGGCTTCCGTGGGTACTAATCGTTCTCCGGCCATCGACTTGATCTCCTCGTGCAGGCCCAGCCTTGATTAGACGCCAGGGAGGGCGAATGGAGCCAAACATTCCTAGTCTGGTCAGACCGGTCTGTGACCAAACTTGGCGAGTATAGGCCTGTCTTTCAGGCACTCGCAAGGTACACAGGTGACTTTATCGGCACATTGAGAACGAGCGATTACGACTTGCGCAAGGTGTATGAAATGTGCGCAAAGGGATGAGGTTATTTGCAGGGTCGAGGGGGGCTGCGAGGGGTGAAGCTGCATCTCAGTTGGGAGGCTCTGCGGAGCGTTGCCGGGCCACATTTTAAGGAGAAACGATGGATCGAATGAAGGGTTTGGTTGGAGCAGTGATTGGCGGGGTGATGTTGGTGGGCGGGCTGGGATGCCAACAGGCTCCGCCGCCGGCGCCGACGGTGGTGGTGGAACATGACCATGACCGGGATCGGCGGCCTGCTCCACCGCCGCCACAGGATCGGCGAGACCAGAATCAGCGGGCGCAGGATCAGCGAGACCAGGATCACAGGAATCCGCCTCCGCCTCCTCCGCGGCAGTAGGAAAGAGACCGTCCTGACGTCTTGCAGTGGAACGGCATCTGACGGTGGAGCGTTGTTTGGGATCCCAGGTCAGGAGACTACATCAGAATGAAAATCAGGAAACAAATTGCGGCTCTTGTTTTTGCCAGTGTGGCGATGCTGGGCCTTGCTGGTTGCTACCACCATCATCATCATGATCACTATCCGCCGCCACCACCGCCGCCGCCCAGTCACTACTAAGGGCGGGCATTGAGGTGAAGAGAATCGGTTGTTGCAGGAAAGCGGGTGAGGCGTCTGGCTCGGTATGATGAGTGGATGCCTCACCCCCGCACTTTAACGACTCCAAGTTTGCGCGAATTCCAGAAGCTGGCACGCGAGCACTCGCTGGTGCCCGTGACGCGGACGGTGGCTGCGGATCTGGAGACGCCGGTGTCCGCTTTTCTGCGTGTAGCCGCGGAGGAGCCTGAGGCGTTTCTGCTGGAGTCGGTTGAGGGCGGGGAGCAGGTGGGGCGGTACACGTTTATTGGAATACGTCCTTATAAGAAGATGACCGCGAAGGGTGGGCGGATTACCGTTGTTGAGGGACGGAAGCGGCGCACGTATGAGGGGGACATTTTTGAGGAGTTGAAGGCGGCGCTCGAGGGGGAGAAGCCGGCGAAGGTGGCGGGGCTGCCTCCGTTTACGGCTGGGGCGGTGGGGTTCTTTTCGTATGACGTGGTGCGGGTGATTGAGAAGCTGCCGGAGATTGCGAAGGATGAGCTGCATGTTCCGGATGCGCACCTGATGTTCTTTGATGAGGTGCTGGCGTTCGATCATGTGAAGAAGGCGATTCATTTGATGGTGACGGTGGGGGCTCGGGGCCGTGTGGGCAAAGGCGGGAAGCGGGATGCGGCGGGATATAAGGCTGCGGAGAAGCGACTGAATCGGCTGGAGAAGATGTTGAGTGCGGCGATTTTGTTGCCGCGGCGGCCCGGGGCGGTGAAGGGTTCGCTGAAGTTGAAGGCTCGGACGAAGATGGCCGATTATTTGAAGGGCGTGGAGCGGGTGAAGGAATATATTGCGGCGGGCGATGTGTTTCAGTGCGTGCTGTCGCAGAGGTTTGATTGCGAGCCGGGGGTGGATCCGTTTGAGATTTACCGGTCGCTGAGGATTGTGAATCCTTCGCCGTATATGTACTTCATGCGCTTCGCGCTTGAAGCACAGGGATTAGGGATTAGGGAACAGGGATTAGGAAAAGCGCAGCGCAGAGAGTGCCACATTGTGGGGTCGTCGCCGGAGTTGCTGGTGCGGGTGCATGAGGGGAGGGTGGAGTATCGGCCGATTGCGGGGTCGCGGCCGCGGGGGAAGGATGAGGTGTTGGATCGGGCGTTTGAAGCCGACTTGCGCGCGGATGCCAAGGAGGTTGCCGAGCATGTGATGCTCGTGGACCTGGGGCGGAATGATGTGGGTCGGGTGAGCGAGTTTGGCAGCGTGAAGGTGAAGGATCTGATGTTCGTGGAGAGGTACTCGCACATCATGCATCTGGTGAGTGCGCTGGAGGGGACGCTGCGCAGGGGGTTGGCGCCGGTTGATGCTTTCAGAGCTTGCTTTCCGGCGGGGACGTTGAGTGGGGCGCCGAAGATTCGGGCGATGGAGATTATTGAGGAGTTGGAGCCGGCTCGGAGGGGCGTTTATGGCGGCGCGATTTTTTATGCGGACTTTAGCGGGAACCTGGACTCGTGTATTGCGATTCGGACGCTGTTTATGGAGGGGGAGAAGGGGTATATCCAGGCGGGGGCGGGGATTGTGGCGGACTCGGTGGCGGAGAAGGAGCACGAGGAGTGTGGAAATAAGGCGAAGGCGGTGGTAAGAGCGATTGAGCGGGCGCGGGGATAGAGGGCGTGCCTGGGGTTTTGCGGCAGTACGGCGACGGCGATTGAGCGGGCGCGTCGGGCTAGTCGGAGTCTTCTTGTTTGAGGGCCCAGTAGATGCCGGCGGCGATTTGGGCGGCGCCTATGGCTCGGGTTAGGGTGGGGCGCTTGGCGAGGCCGTGCATGAGCGCGCGCCAGGGTTTGGGGCCGCGCTTCCAGGCGTTGGCGTCGGCTACGGGGTGGATGAGGGCCATGACGCCGTCGCCGATGAGGACCATGGCGGCGAAGTGCTTTGTGCGGGTTGGGGTGGTGATCAACATAATGGGTTGGAGGGGGTCTGGGGGGTGGGGTGTTGTCTGTGGGGGTGGCGGCGCGCGAAATGCGAGGGTCCTTCGGCTGCGCCTCAGGATGACGGCGAAGAACAAGCAGCGGCAACGGCGAGGGCCCAAAGGGGGGTGCAGCGTAAACTATCGGGGTGATGGTCTTTGTGCTCGACAACTACGATTCGTTTACCTACAACCTGGTGCAGTACATGGGTGAGCTGGGGGCTGAGGTGGTGGTGCGGCGGAATGATGAGGTTACGCCGGAGGAGATTGTTGCGATGGGGCCGGAGCGGATTCTGCTGTCGCCGGGGCCTTGTACGCCGCAGGATGCGGGGATTTTGATTCCGCTGATTCAGCATTTGGCGGGGCTGCCGAAGGAGGAACAGATTCCGGTGCTGGGGGTTTGTTTGGGGCACCAGGCGATTGGCGCGGCGTTTGGCGGGGACGTGGTGCGGGCTCCGCAGCTGATGCATGGCAAGACCAGCGTGGTGGAGCATGATGGCAAGACGATTTTTAAGGGGATTCCTAAGCCGATGACTTGCACGCGGTATCACTCGCTGATTGTGGACGAGGGGACGCTGCCGGAGGTGCTGGAGGTGTCGGCGCGGGTGGCGGGTGAGGGTGGGAAGGGTTTGATTATGGCGGTGCGGCATAGGACGTTGCCCATTGAGGGCGTGCAGTTTCATCCGGAGAGCGTGCTGACGGATCAAGGGAAGCAGTTGATTGCGAATTTTTTGAAGCAGTAGAAGAGTAGTGAGTAACGAGTAGTGATTAGGAGCTTGATGCGAGCTGGGTTGCTTGTTGCGGTGGGTTGGCTGGTGGTTGGGGTTGGTGGTGTGCGGGGGATGGCGCAGGAGCAGGGAGCGCGGATGATGGGGACGGTGGCTACCAAGGATGCGCTGGTGACAGGTGGGTTGGAGGTAAAGGGGGAGCGGGCGCGGCTGATGTCGAATACGAGCGTTACGGCGTATGACCATACGGCGCAGGTGAAGCTGGAGCGCGGTGGGCAGGTGCTGGTGTGTGCGACGAGCCAGTTTCATTTGCTCCACTCGGGGACAGGGAGTGCGCTGCTGTTCGGGCTGGATCGCGGGGCAATTGAGCTGCATTCGCAGACTGAAGGACAGGATGTCATTCTGACTCCGGATATACGGTTTTCGGTGGAGCAAAAGGGGACGTATGACCTGCGGATGCGGGTGACGCGCGATGGGGATACGTGCGTGGAGAACGCAGGGAAGAAGGCTCCGGTGCTGATGCTGAACGATGCGTTCTCGCGGGCGAGTTACAGGCTCCTGCCGGGGCAGCATGTGCTGTTCGAGCGGGGGAATCTGCATGAGGTGGTGGACAACGAAAAGTCACCCTGCGGGTGTCCAAGGTCAGAGAAGGCGGAGGAAGTGGCGGAGAATGGGACGCCGGCGACGAAGGCTGCGGCGGAACATCCGTTCCCTGCGGCGGAGAGTGAGGGGCTGGCGCCTACGCCGGCGGTGCCGAATTCTCCGGTGGGGGAGAAGGAGACGCAGGTGTCGACGACGCTTGCGTATGCGCCGGGGGCTGGGACGCCACCGAGCGCGGTGGAGACTCCAGAGCAGATTGAGGCGGACAGCTTGACTCCGCAGCCGGCGGCGCCGGTGGTGAAGCACTCGTTTGGGTACAAGTGGAAGCGCTTCTGGTACAAGCTGTTTCATCCGGGGAGCTGAAGACAACAGCAAAGGCAAAGGCTTTGACGCAACGGTCGCGAAGTTGGCCAAGTTTCGCAAAGGGGCCGAGTTCGAGGGGCAGGCCGTGGCTGGGCTACAATCGTAGGGTTGGGCTGTTCTTCATTGAGCCCCATATTTCACCCACAGAATCAGGAGTTTCCCATGGCGATTCCGGCGACACAGATGCGCCCCGGCATGATTATCAAGTTCAAGGACGATCTTCATCTCGTCTTCAGCGTAGAGCACCGGACGCCGGGCAATCTGCGTGCGTTTATCCAGGCGAAGCTGAAGAACGTGCGGACGGGCGCGATGTTTACGGAGCGGTTCCGGTCGCCGGACCCGATTGAGCGGGTGCACGTGGACTCGATCAAGATGGAGTACCTGTATAACGATGGCGACGACTACTACTTTATGGACCAGAACACGTTTGAGCAGACGGCGCTGAAGCACGACACGCTGGGTGACTCGGTGGAGTATTTGACGCCGAATCTGCTGATCGAGGTGAGCTTCCACGATGGCAAGCCGGTGGGCATTGAGCTGCCGACGGCGGTGGAGATGACGGTGGTGGAGACCGAGCCGGGGATCAAGTCGGCAACGGCTAGCTCGGTGACCAAGCCGGCGAAGACGGAGACAGGGCTGATTGTGCAGGTGCCTCCGTTCATCAATGAGGGCGAGCGGATCCGCGTGGATACGGCGGAAGGCGCGTACATGAGCCGGGCGTAAGGGCAGCGATCGATGGTGGTCCACTTTGTTATTCGCGGACGTGTGCAGGGTGTCGGGTTTCGCTGGTTCGTGCATCGCGAGGCGGCGGAGCTTGGACTGCGTGGATGGGTTCGGAATACGGATGCGGGCGAGGTGGAGGTTGTCGCGGCGGGAGACGCTGAGACGATTGCCGAGTTGCGCGCGGAGCTGCACAAGGGATCGCGCGGCAGCCGCGTGGATGCTGTGATTGAACATGAACTGGTAGAGGCCGAGGGCGAGAAGCTCGGTGCCTTTGAGATTGAAGGAGCATGGTAAGCGAGATGACGAAGCCTATTGATTGTGAGCCGTTGAAGGAGATGATCCGCGCGGTGCCGGATTTTCCGAAGCCGGGAATTTTGTTTTATGACATTACGACGTTGCTCAAAGATAAGACGGGCTTTGCGCAGTTGATCGACGCGTTTGCGCAGTATTACATCGACAAGAAGGTGGACCTGGTGCTGGGGATTGAGGCGCGCGGGTTTATCTTTGGGCCGGCCCTGGCGTATCGGCTGAATGCGGGGTTTGTGCCGGTGCGGAAGCCGAAGAAGCTTCCGGCGGCGGTGGAGAGAGTGCAGTATGACCTGGAGTATGGGAGCGACTCGCTGGAGATCCATGCGGACGCGATCTCGCCGGGGCAGCGCGTGATTATTGTGGATGATCTGCTGGCGACCGGCGGGACGATGGAGGCGACGATCGAGCTGGTGCGGCGGATGGGTGGGGAGATCGTGGGGCTGACCGTGGCAATTGAGCTGGATTTTCTGAAGGGGCGGGAGAAGTTTCCGGAGATTGATGTGTTTAGCTTGATGCACTACGACGAGTAAGGACGTGCGAATGCGAACGATGCTTACGGTTGGCGTGGTGCTGGCTGCGGCGGCGGGGGGAGTGCGGGCGCAGCAGCCCAGTGCGGACGAGTGGGGCAAGTTAGCAGCGGTAAACAACCTGGATATGAATGGCAACGCGCCCTTCCACCTGGAGATGACGTTCCAGCTCTATGACTTGAATGGCAAGGCTACGGAGAGCGGGACGCTGGAGGACTGGTGGGCTGCGCCGGATTCGGAGCAGGTCGTTGTGCATCTGACGGGTTTGAATGAGGATGGATCGCTCGCAGCAGGTGCTTCACAGCAGTTGATACGCAATCGTTACCTTGTGAATGAGCTGCTAAATCTCGCAGTGCATCCTGTACCCGAGGAGCTGGCGGAGGACAAGGTGTTCAAGATCGAGAAAGAGACATTCGGGAAATTAAGGGTCGATTGTCTTGGTCCGGAGAGGCTCCAGGGTTTCGAAGGCCGGGTGCAGTACCAATCCGTTTGCATGCAGCCGCAATCGGATTTAGTGTTGATACGCCGAACGCTGAATGAGAATGAAATACTGTTGCGGCTGTCTACAGGCAAGTTCAACGACACGCACGTGGCGCTGAAGCTGCAGTTGGCGTACGTGGGAAGAATCGCGATCGCAGGCGAGGTGACGAAGTTGCAGAGTTTCGATGCAGCCAAGCCGGAGGTGCAGCTACTGTCTTTATCCCTGGAGGACCGCGTGATGCCAAATGGCGCAATGCACACCGCGCCCGCGAAAGGAGTAGGGTTCGGAAAGTCCATTACGAGAGAGGAGCCTGTCCTTCCGAACGGTCATCATGAAGGAGTGGCAGTCGTGAGTTTGATTTTCGGCAAAGATGGGTCGGTTCGGGATGCGACGCCGATTGCATGTTCAGATGCTCAATTCTGCGACGCAGCGGCAAAGGCAATGGCACATTGGAAGAACTCCCCTACACTGGTGAATGGGCAGCCTGTCGAAGTGGACATAACCAGTTCAATCCACGTCACGCGAGAGAGTTTCTGAGATAATGGATTTCATTTGACAGACGAGTAGGGGCTCCGTGAATGCGAGGGATGCGTACATTCGTGACCGCGATGATTCTTGCCGTGTCGGCGGGTGCGCAAGGTCAGGCGGGTACGGACGAATGGAGCAAGTTAGCTGCGGCGAACAATCTGGATTTGAAGGGGAATGCGCCGTTTCACCTAGGGATGACGTTTCAGTTGTATGACCTGGAGGGTAAGCCAGCGGAGAGCGGGAGCTTTGAGACGTGGTGGACGGGGCAGGCTCGAAGGCGGACCGTTGTGCAGTTGGCTGGATTGAATGAGGATGGGTCTTCGCCGGACGGGGCGGACGTAAAGACGGTGCGATATGCCTACCTGCTGAGTCAGTTCATCGAGTCAGCGATTCATCCTGTGCCAAGTTTGCGGTCGCCTGCGGAGATGGTGAGGAGAACGATTCCCTTCGGAAAAGTGAAATTGGAATGCACAAGCGCCAAGCCAAGTCCGGTTGAGGCGATGAACCCGCAGCCTGCGACGGTGTGCACCGCGGCGAACTCTACGAATGTTCTTGTGCTGGAGGGGCTGGGCGGCAAGGTGCAAATGCTCCGGCCGAAGACAGGCAAGTTTCGTGGCACGTTTGTGCCGTTCGATCTCCGGATCTATTACGCGGGGATGGATGCGATTGCGGGGACGTTGACGCTCATGCAGGTGTATGACGTGCCGAGCCCGCAAGCTGGAACTTCTGCGGACAAGCCTTCTGATTCCGGGGTTGTTCCAATATCCGGCGGGGTCATTGCGGGCCATCGCATCCAGTTTGTAGAGCCGGATTATCCGATGGTGGCCAAGATGTCGCATTTGAGCGGCTGGGTATTGTTGAACGCATTAATTGGAAAAGACGGGACGATTCGGAGATTGGTTCCGATTGCAAGCACAGGCGCTATGTTCACCGAATCGGCTATGGAATCCGTTAGGCAGTGGAAGTACTCGCCTTATTTGCTGAATGGGGAGCCTACGGAAGTGGATACGACGATTACGGTGAATTTTGCTGTGAATGGAAATTGAACCTTTGCTGGTGAGTCGAGGGCGCGGTGGGTGTGGGCGCCTTTGCGCGTGGGTGTTTTATGAATCGTATCCAACCTCTTTGCGCACAGGTGGTTGTAGCCCTGTGATGTTTATCACATACTATCGTGTGTTCCGAAGCTGACTATTGACAACCGATGAGTGCAAGCGGGGAGGCGAGACGGATTCATCGTTTCGGGGCCCGGTTTGCAGCTACGAGCGAGGGTGTCATGGGACAGACGATTTGGCAATCGATGCAGCAGAAGGGCTACAGTCGCAGGGAGTTCCTTCAGTTCTGCAGCGCGGCCGCGGTGATCGCGGGGCTGGATAAGAGCAGCGTGGGCCAGGTCGTTTCGGCGTTTGAGACGAAGGCGCGACCGGCGGTGGTGTGGATGCACTTCCAGGAGTGCACCTGTTGCAGCGAGAGCTTCATTCGGGCGTCGCACCCGACCGTGGCGGATGTGCTGTTCGATGTGATTTCGCTGAACTATTCCGAGACCTTGATGGCGCCGTCGGGATTCCAGGCAGAAAAGAGCCTGAACGACACGATTCGCGACAACAAAGGCAAGTACATTGTGCTGGTGGAGGGGTCTGTTCCGCTTGCCGCTGACGGCGTGTACTGCATGATTGGCGGAAAGACTTCGGAACAGATTCTGCAGACGGTGGCGGCGGATGCGGCAGCGGTGATTGCGTGGGGCAATTGCGCGTCGAATGGCTGCATGCAGGCGGCGAAACCGAATCCGACGCAGGCGACACCGATTCACAAGCTGGTTAGCAAGCCTGTGATCAATGTGCCGGGATGTCCGCCGATTGCGGATGTGATGATGGGCGTGGTGACGCACCTGCTGGTGGTGGGGTCGATGCCGGAGCTGGATGACCAGGGGCGGCCGAAGGAGTTTTACGGGCGGCGAGTGCATGACACGTGCTATCGCCGGCCGAATTACGATGCGGGGCTGTTCGTGGAGGCGTGGGACGACGAGAGCGCGCGCAAGGGGTATTGCCTGTACAAGATGGGCTGCCGCGGGCCGGTGACGTATAACGCCTGCTCGGTGGTGAAGTGGAACGAGGGAACAAGCTATCCGATCCAGTCTGGACACGGGTGCATAGGGTGCAGCGAGGCCGGATTCTGGGATAACGGACCGTTCTATCAGCATCTGAGCTCGTTCCCGGGATTTGGAATTGAGAGCACGGCGGACACGATCGGCGTGGCGGCGGGGCTGGTGACGCTGGCCGGAGTGGGCGCGCATGCGGTGCTAACCAACGTTCGCAAGCACAGCGTGATTCAAGAAGAACATCGGGACGATCAGACGGAATAGTGAGGCATCATGGCACGCGTAGTTGTTGATCCAATCACTCGAATTGAAGGCCATCTGCGCATTGAGGCAGTGGTAGAGAACGGCGTCATCACGGATGCGTTCAGCGCCGGCACGATGGTGCGCGGGCTGGAGAAGATCCTGATCGGGCGCGATCCGCGCGACGCGTGGGCGTTTTGCGAGCGAGTGTGCGGCGTGTGTACGACCGTGCATGCGCTGGCCAGCGTGCGGGCCGTGGAGGATGCAGTGGGAATCAGCGTGCCTCCGACGGCGGAGCTGATCCGTAACATCATGTTGACGACGCAGTATATTCAGGACCACGTCATCCACTTCTACCACCTGCAGGCGTTGGATTGGGTGGATGTGGTAAACGCACTGAAGGCCGATCCGAAGAAGACCGCGGAACTGGCACAGTCGTTCTCGTCGTGGCCGAAGAATACGCCGGCGTATTTTACCGAAGTGCAGGACAAGGTGAAGAAGCTTGCGGCGAGCGGGCTGGGAATCTTCGCGAATGGATATTGGGGGCATCCGGCATACAAGCTCCCGCCTGAGGCTAACCTGCTGGCGGTGGCACACTATCTGGATGCGTTGAGCTGGCAAAAGGAAGTGGTGAAGATCCATGCCGTGTTCGGCGGCAAGAATCCGCATCCGAACTATTTGGTGGGCGGTGTTCCTTGCTCGATTGATGTGAATGAGGTCGCGGCCATCAATACCGAGCGGCTGAACCTGGTGGCTGGGCTGATTGCACAAGCGGACGAGTTTATCAACCAGGTTTATATTCCCGATGTGCTGGCGATCGCTTCGTTCTACAAGGACTGGACGAAGTATGGCGGCGGCCTGTCGAACTATCTCTGCTATGGCGAATTTCCGACCAAGGGATATGGGGATCCGGCGTCGTTCAAGATTCCGCGCGGCGTGGTGCTGGGACGCGATCTGAGCACGGTGCATCCGGTGAATCCGCGGGACAGCCAGGAGATCAAGGAGTACATTGCGTCGTCGTGGTACACCTACCCAGGTGGCGATAAAGAAGGGCTGCATCCGTGGAGCGGAGAGACGGACTTGAACTACACGGGTCCGAAGCCACCGTTCGAGACGCTGGAGGGATTCGAGAAGTACTCGTTCCTGAAAACGCCGCGGTGGAAGGACCAGGCGATGGAGGTGGGCCCGCTGAGCCGGATGATCGTGGGCTACGCTGCTGGGCGCGCCGATATCAAGGAGATCGTCGGATCCACGCTGGGCAAGCTGAACGTGCCGGTGGATGCACTGTTCTCCACACTAGGGCGGATTGCGGCACGGGCGCTGGATGCGGAGTTGGCGCTTGGCTACCTGAAGGAGTTCTTTGCCGAGCTGATGGAGAGGGTAAAGATCAATGACGTCGCGACGTTCAATAATGAACGTTGGGAGCCGAAGAGCTGGCCGAAGGATGCCGAGGGAGTTGGGCTGGTCGAGGCACCGCGCGGCGCGCTGGCACACTGGATCAAGATTCACGACGGGGCGATCGAGAACTACCAGCTGGTAGTTCCGACGACCTGGAACGGTTCGCCGCGAGATGCAACCGGCCAGCGGTCGTCGTTTGAGCAGGCGTTGATCGGCAATCCGGTTGCGAATATAGAAGAGCCTCTCGAGATTCTTCGTACGATTCATTCTTTTGACCCGTGTATGGCCTGTGCGGTTCATCTGTACGATCCACAGGGCCGTCACCTTCATCGCGTTTCCTTCGAGTGATTGATATGAGTACTCCAGTGATTGGCGCAGGTAGTGTGAAGCCGGCGGGGGTTGAGCGGCCAGCGGACTACAAGCGGATCTACGTTTGGCAGTTTCCGGTGCGGCTGTTCCATTGGGTCACGGCGATTGGGATATTTCTGTTATGCGTGACTGGGTTCCTGATAGGGCATCCGCTCCACGCGTTTTATGCGGAGCAGGCATACCAGCAATATTGGTTCGGATGGGTGCGTTTCATTCATTTTGCGAGCGCCTTTGCTGTGGTGGCAGTGTCGGGGATGCGGCTATATTGGGCGATTGTAGGAAATCGCTATGCGAACTGGAGAAACTTCCTTCCTCTGACGCGTGGCCAGTGGCAGGGCATTTGGGAACTGATCAACGTCGAGGTGCTGCAGATCAAGAAGACGGGAAGGTATCACGTTGGCCACAACATTATGGCGGCGACTTCCTACTTCTTCCTGTTGCTGGCGTTTGTTTTTCAGACCGTGACGGGCTTTGCGCTGTACTCAGGTATGAGTGGCTTGCGCGTCACGCATATCTTTGACTGGATCGTGCCACTGATGGGCGGCGATGGGAATGTGCGCTTCTGGCATCATGCGTTTCTGTGGATATTTGTCCTGTTCATGATTGTGCACGTCTACCTCGTGTTTTATGACGATTATGTTGAGGCCGGCGGAGAGATGTCTGCCATGGTGAGTGGATGGAAGTTCAAGCGTGACGAACGTGAGAAATAACGCGCACAAAACGCTGGTGCTTGGGCTGGGCAACACGCTCATGGGGGATGAGGGCGTTGGCGTGCATGTGCTTCGGGAGCTGGAGAAACGGGTGCTTCCGGCAGGCGTGGAGTGTCTGGATGGCGGGACGGGTGGGTTTGTGCTGTTGGAGCCGTTGCAGAGCGCAGATCGGATTGTAATGATCGACGCGGCTGCCGATGGCAACCCGATTGGGACGATCACGCGGACCACGCCACGCTTTTCGAGCGAGTATCCGCCAACGATGACTGCGCACGATGTTGGTGTGAAGGATCTGTTGGACATCTTTTACACCCTTGGCGGTAATTGCGAGGTCATCCTGTTCGCGATCACGATCGATCCGCATCAGACGATTACGCTGAGCATGTCGCCGGAGATTGAGAGGGCGGCCAGTCAGGTGGTGGAGATGATTGTGGCTGAGTTGCGCGAATTTGCGGAGACCGGGCGGACGGGTCATAGCGAAGAAATTTGTAGTGTGCGCTAAATCACCGGGCAAATTACTCCACTGAGCAAGAATGGAGTTAGGTAGAAGGCCCGTATGGCGGTGACCTTCGACGGCGGAGAACGGCGAGGCGATTGCGATGTGTCTTTCGGTGCCAGGAAAGCTGCTGGAGAGAAGCGATGTTGGCGGCGTGCTGGTGGGCAAGGTGCAATTCGGGGGAATTGTGCGCGAGGTGTGCCTGGACCTTTTGCCTGAGGCAAACGCGGGCGAGTACCTGCTGGTGCATGTGGGGTACGCGATCTCGCTGGTGGATGAGGAAGAGGCGCGGAAGTCGTACGAATATATGGAACTGGCCGGAATGCTTGAGGGCGAGCTGAGGGCGTTTCCGGGCGATGGCCCTGCGGCGGTAATTGAGGCGTCGCCGCCTAAGGATGACTTTGCTCCGCGGCGGTTGGGTGGGGAAACGACATGAAATACCTCGATGAGTATCGGGACGAGAAGCTGTTTCGATCGCAACTGGCGCGGCTGAAGCAGATCGCTAAGCGTCCATGGGTGCTGATGGAGGTGTGCGGGGGGCAGACGCATACGCTGGTGCGGTATGGGATCGATGAGCTGCTGCCGGCGGGGATGGAGATGGTGCACGGCCCGGGGTGCCCGGTGTGCGTGACGCCGGTGGAGATCATTGACAAGGCAATTGCGCTGGCGCGGCGGCCGAAGACGATCCTCGTTTCGTATGGGGACATGATGCGGGTGCCGGGGTCGGAGAGCGACCTGCTGCAGGTGAAGGCGCTGGGCGGGGATGTGCGGATGGTGTATTCGCCGACGGAGAGCGTGAGGATTGCGCTGGAGAATCCGACGAGCGAGGTGGTGTTTTTTGGCGTGGGGTTTGAGACGACGGCGCCGGCGAACGCGATGGTGGCATGGCAGGCGAAGCGGCAGGGAGTCAGGAATCTTTCCTTGCTGTCGTCGCATGTGCTGGTGCCACCGGCGGTGGAGATGCTGCTGTCATCACCGCACAACAGGGTACAGGGGCTGATTGCGCCGGGGCATGTGTGCACGATCATGGGCACGGAGGCTTATGAACGGTTGGCAGCCAAGTACAAGGTGCCGATTGTCATTGGCGGGTTTGAGCCGGTGGACTTGATGGAAGCGATTGTGATGCTCGCGGCACAGCTGGAAGAGGGGCGCTTCGAGATGGAGAACCAGTATCGGCGGAGTGTTCGGGAGGACGGGAACCGGCGCGCACGAGAGCTGCTGTTCGAGGTGTACGAGGTTTGCGATCGCAAGTGGAGAGGGCTGGGCGAGGTGACGGCGAGTGGTCTGCGGCTTAGCGCAGCATATCGGGAGTTCGATGCGGAGCTGCGGTTTGGGCTGGAAGAGATCTCGGTGGCGGAGCCGAAGGAGTGCATCAGCGCGATGATTTTGCAGGGCCTGGCGAAGCCAAAGCAGTGTTCTGCGTTTGGGACGCGGTGTACGCCGGAGTCGCCGCTGGGGGCGCCGATGGTGTCTTCGGAGGGGGCTTGCGCGGCGTACTACTTGTATCGGCGGCATAGCGGGAATGTGGGCGAGGACGCGAGTGTGCTGGCCGGGGGTGGTGAATGAGTACGCGGGAGATGCCGGCGATTGCTTGTCCGGTGCCGTTGGCCGTGAAGTCGCATGTGGTGTTGGGGCACGGGAGCGGGGGACGGCTGTCGGCGGCGTTGATGCGGGATATTTTTCTGCCAGCGTTCGGGAATCCGGTGCTGAACGAGTTGAACGACCAGGCAGCGGTGCGACTGGCGCCGGGGAGGGTGGCATTCTCAACGGACTCGTATGTGGTGAAGCCGCTGTTTTTTCCGGGTGGGAGTATTGGTGAACTGGCGGTGTATGGCACCGTGAACGACCTGGCGGTGGGTGGAGCGGAGCCGCAGTATTTGAGTGCGGCGTTTATTCTCGAAGAAGGATTACCGCTGGAGACGCTGAGGCAGGTGGTGGAGCAGATGGCGGTGGCGGCGCGGCATGCGGGCGTGAGCATTGTCACGGGCGATACGAAGGTGGTGGAGAAGGGAAGCGGGGATCAGGTATTTATCACTACTGCGGGGATCGGGGTGATTCCGGATGGGGTGATGCTGGGGCCACAGTATGTTCGCGCGGGCGATCGAGTATTGTTGAGTGGGCCGATTGGCGAGCATGGGGTGACGATCCTGGCGCAGCGCGAGGGGCTTGGCGTGTCAGGCGAATTGAGAAGCGATTCGGCGCCGCTGACGGAGCTTTGCCACGCGGTGGTGAAGGCGGCTCCGGGATTGAGGACGATGAGGGATTTGACGCGCGGGGGATTGTCTAGCGCGATGAATGAGATTGCGGGGTCGGCACGGGTGGGGATATCTCTTGAGGAACGGAAGATTCCGGTGAGCGAGGCGGTGCGCGGAATCTGCGAGCTGTTTGGACTCGATCCGATGTATGTGGCGAACGAGGGCAAGATGATTGCGATTGTTGCGCCGGAGGATGCAGAGGCGGCACTGGCGGCGATGCGGTCGGTCGATACGGGGGTGGGGGCGGAGATGATCGGTACGGTGACGTCGAACCGGCCGGGGTGTGTGGTGATGCGGACGAGCTTTGGCACTGACCGGATTGTGGACATGCTGGCGGGCGACCAGTTGCCGCGAATCTGTTAGTGCGCGCTTAGGGTGAAGGCCGTGGCGGATAATCACAGGATGGTTCGTCGCCGGGTGAAGGTCGCTGGGGTGGTGCAGGGTGTGGGGTTTCGTCCTTACCTTTACTGCATGGCGACTGAGCTGGGGCTCAGTGGCGAGGTGGCGAACGGGACCGGTGGGGTCGTGGTGGAGATTGAGGGCGAGGCTGCGCGGGTTGAGGATTTTCTGCGCCGGCTTCCGGTGGACATTCCTCCGCTGGCGCACATTGATTCAATTGCGGTGGAGGAGATTGAGCCCAGCGGGGTGGTGGGATTTCGAATTATTGCGAGCGA
The DNA here is from genome assembly GCA_963737325.1 of uncultured Acidobacteriaceae bacterium. Classification (GTDB taxonomy): domain Bacteria; phylum Acidobacteriota; class Terriglobia; order Terriglobales; family Acidobacteriaceae; genus Granulicella. The sequence continues at coordinate 62,904 of CAVTSJ010000011.1, read as the reverse complement.
TGGGAGCGGACGCGTGAGCACACAGATTCCGGCTGATGCCGCTACGTGTGCGGACTGTTTGCGGGAGATGCTTGATCCGGGGAATCGGCGATTCGGATATCCGTTTATTAATTGCACGCACTGTGGGCCGCGGTTCACGATCACGCGGAGCATTCCTTACGATCGGCCGCAGACTTCGATGGCGCGGTTCAAGATGTGCGCGGTGTGCCAGACGGAGTATGACGATCCGAGGGACCGAAGGTTTCATGCGCAGCCGAATGCTTGTTGGGAGTGCGGGCCGCGGCTGACGTTGTTGGATGCGGAGGGTGGGGCGAGCGGCGTGAATGAGCCAGTGAGCGCGGCGCTGGAGTTGTTGCGTGCGGGGAAGATTGTTGCGGTGAAGGGGATCGGCGGGTTTCACCTGGTTGTGGATGCGACGAATCCGGCGGCGGTGGCTCGGCTACGAGAGCGGAAGCATCGGTTTGGCAAGCCGCTGGCGGTGATGGTGCAGGATCTGGAGGCGGTGCGGCGATTGTGCGAGGCGACCGATCCGGAGGCGGCGTTGCTTACGAGTTCGGAGAGGCCGATTGTTTTGCTGCGGGCGCTGAAGGGGCATGAGCTGGCTGCGGAGGTTGCGCCGGGCGTTCCGTGGCTGGGTATGTTTCTGCCGTATGCGCCGGTGCATCACTTGCTGTTAGCGGGTAGTGGATTGCGGGCGTTGGTGATGACGAGCGCGAATCTTAGTGAAGAGCCGATCGTGATTGCGAATGATGAGGCGGTGGAGCGGCTGAGGGGGATTGCGGACGCGTTCCTGGCGCATGATCGCGAGATTCTGCAACGTGCGGATGATTCGGTGATGCAGGTGGTGGAGGAGCGGCCGCAATATGTGCGGCGGTCGCGCGGACATGTGCCACTGCCGGTGCGGTTGATGCAGGAGACGCCTCCGCTGCTGGCGGTGGGTGGGCACCTGAAGAGTGTATTTACGCTGGCGCGCGGGCTGCATGGATATCAGAGCCAGCACCTGGGAGATTTGGAGTCGGTGTCGTCGCTGGATTTTTTTGCGGAGGCGCTGGAGCATTTTGAGCGGATCTTTCAGATTGCGCCAGAGTATGTGGTGCATGATCTGCATCCGGGGTATGCGTCGACTATGTGGGCGCTCGCGCAGACGCAGCCTAAGATTGCGGTGCAGCATCATCACGCGCATATTGCTGGATGCATGGCGGAACATGGTTTGCGTGGGCCAGTGATTGGGCTGGCGCTGGATGGAACCGGTTATGGTGTCGATGGGTGTATTTGGGGTGGAGAGGTTCTGATTGCAACGCTGACCGGGTTCGAGCGGTTTGCGCATTTGAAGTATGTGGCAATGCCGGGATCGGAGGCGGCGGTGCGGCAGCCCTGGCGAATGGCGTTGGGACATCTTTATGCCGCGCTGGGGGAGGGGGTTTTCGATGCAGATGTGTTGGGGCGATTGCAGGTGGGTGAAAGTGATGCGCGGGTCTTGGTGCGAATGATCGAGCGCGGCGTGAATTCGCCACTTACATCGAGTTGCGGAAGGATGTTTGACGCGGCAGCGGCACTGATCCTGGGACGCGACCGCGTGGACTATGAGGCGCAAGCTGCAATCGAGTTGGAGGGAATTGCGGGAAGGGATACGGAGGGGGACGGCGGCTATTCCTTTCGGCTGGAGGGCAGCGGCGGAGAAGGGGCGTTGATTTTGGATCCGACACCGATGTGGCGGGAGTTGCTGGTTGATTTCCGAAGCGGAGAAGAGCCGGCGAAGATGAGCGCGCGATTTCATGCGGGCGTGGGGGACGCGTATGTGTGCGCGGCGGTTGCGGCCAGCGAGCGAATCGGCATTCACGAAGTGTGTTTGAGTGGAGGGGTGTTTCATAATCGGCTCTTATTGCATCTTGTGTGTAATAGGCTGCGCGAGGCAGGAATGGAGGTCTATCTGCCGATACAGGTGAGTCCTGGAGACGGTGGACTCAGTTATGGTCAGGCGGCGGTGGCTGCAGCGCGGATTGCCGGGGATGCCGGGATTTAATCGCCAGATTTGGATTTGGAAATACACTACTAGTCGGGTGCGTTCCTTGTGCGGCAGGCATCTATAAGGTTGCAGTCGAAATGGCATTCCATTGTTTCGTGCGAAAGGAACTTTCGTGACACAAATTCATTCTGACGCTCTCGTCTTCTTTGGCGCTACAGGTGATCTCGCCTACAAGAAGATCTTCCCTGCCTTGCAGGCGATGGTGAAGCGCGGTGCGCTCACAGTGCCTGTGATCGGTGTGGCAAAGGCAGGATGGGGTTTGGATCAACTTAAGGCACGGGCGAAGGACAGCCTGGAACAGCATGGAGGACTGGACGCGGCGGCGTGGGAGAAACTGAGTGCGCTGCTGCGGTACGTGGATGGGGATTATAACGATGCGGCTACCTTCGTGGCTGTCCGCGAGACATTGGGAGGCGCGAAACATCCGGCGCATTACCTGGCTATTCCGCCATCGTTGTTTGAAGAGGTAGTCGATCAACTAGTGAAGTCCGGTTCGGCAGACGGAGCGCGGATGATCGTGGAGAAGCCATTTGGACACGATCTGGCATCGGCGCAGGAGTTGGATCGGATCCTGTTGAAAGCGTTTCCGGAGTCGTCGATCTTTCGGATTGATCATTACCTGGCGAAGGATCCGGTGCACAACATGGTGTCGTTCCGGTTCTCGAATTCGTTTCTGGAGCCGTTGTGGAATCGGGATCACATTGAGAGTGTGCAGATAACGATGGCAGAAGATTTCGGGATACAGGGGCGAGGCGCTTTTTACGATCAAACGGGTACGGTTCGAGACGTCATTCAAAACCACTTGTTTCAGCTGATGTGCAACCTGGCGATGGAGTCGCCGGCGAATAAGGATAGCGAATCGATTCGCGATGAGAAGGTGAAGGTCCTTAAGGCTATTTCTCCGATTCAAGCTAAGGACCTCGTGCGAGGACAGTTTGTTGGCTATCTGAATGAAAAAGGTGTGGCACCAGGGTCGAAGATGGAGACATACGCCGCACTCCGGCTGGAGATCCAGTCATGGAGGTGGGCGGGTGTTCCGTTTTACATTCGCTCGGGAAAGAATCTACCCGTGACGTGCACGGAAGTGATTACGAAATTGAAGTGCCCGCCTGAGACGAAATTTTCAGACGCGCATATTCCGCAGAACTATATACGCTTCAGGATCAGTCCTGATATGACGATTGCTATGGGCGTATCGGTGGCGGCGGTGGAAGATCAATCGAAAAGGGACGCGGTGGAACTTGTGGCCAGCCGGCAGCCGCAGAAAGAGGAGATGGAGGCCTACGAGCGAGTGTTAACGGACGCGATGACTGGGGATTCAAGCATCTTTGCGCGGCAGGACTATGTGGAGGAGGCGTGGCGGATTGTTGATCCCGTGCTGAAGGAAGATACGCCTGTGTACAGTTACGTGGCGCATACCTGGGGGCCGAAGGAAGCGGAGGAGATTACGCCGCCGGGCGGATGGGTGGACCCGGTTCTGGATCACGACGTAGTGGATGCGTCGGGACAGAGTCTGGCCCAGAAGTAGGAGAGTGGGCTGCTGCCGGTTGGGGTTAGAGACTGCCGAGGGAGAAGTAGTCGCGGACCGCGATGATGAACCAGAGGACGGGTGCGGCGAGGAGGAGAGCGTCGATGCGATCGAGCACGCCGCCATGGCCGGGAAGGATCGTTCCCGAGTCTTTGACGCCGGCGCCACGCTTGAGCGCCGATTCGAGGAGATCGCCGAACTGAGCGGCGGCGTTGAGGACGACTGCGAGGATCAGAAAGACCCACCAGGGCTCAGAAGTGTGAAGCTTGGTAAAGGACGAGTTCTGCTGCGTAAACCAATCGCCGAGCAGGATGAGGCCCATGCCGAAGATGCAGGAAGCCACTACGGAGGCGATGGCACCTTCCCATGTCTTGTTCGGGGAGAGGTTTGGAGCGAACTTGTGGCGGCCGAAGCGTTTGCCGATGTAGAGGGCGGCTACGTCACCCGACCAGACGCAGAGGAAGAGAAATAGAAGAAGGGCTACGCCATTCTCTTCGTTGAATATTTGTGGCAGAAGCATAAGCGGATAAGCAACATAAATGAGCATGAGCACGCCGACAGCAGTCTGCCAAAGGACGCGCTCGATCGGGGTGCTGAATACAGCGACCGCGAAGAGGACAAAGGTAGAGAACGCCACGACGGTGAGGGCATCCATCGGGCGGAAGGAGGCAACGAGAAAAAAAAGCGCGATCGCCGGGAGAGTCCACCAGAGCGGGATTGGGCTGCCACCAAGGCGCGCCAACGTGCGGAACTCCAGTGCAGCGAGTCCGGCAACGATGGCGGCGAAGACCGTGACCATCCAAAGTTTGCCGAAGAAGATCAATGCTGCGACGATTGCGATGAGTACGATTGCGGTGACGATTCGCTTCATGTGCCTTGTTGAGGATACATCGTTGAGGGGCCATGGTGAGCGTGGGAACGGCATAGGATTGGGTTGAAAGTGCGAGCCGTGCTGACGACGGACTACAATTTCATTGCTTTCGGTGATCCATACCGGCCGGTTCGCTGGCGAGGAGGGATGCTTAATGAACCATCGTTTTTCGCGGAGGCTTTTTCTGCAGGTGTCGGGCTTGGCTGCGGCAGGGTCTGGGTTGAAGCGGAGTGTGTTCGCGCAGGATGCGGTGGGACAACGGCCTTTGATGGAGGTTGGGTATCAGCAGGTCACGCTGAAGAGCGCGCCGCACCTGGCTCAGCTGGTGAACACGCAGGGCATTCTGATGGGCATCAGCAACGATAGCTTGCTCAAGCCGTTGCGGGAAATGGCTGGCGTCGCTGCACCGGGGGATGATATTGGGGGATGGTATTCCTACCGGAAGGACTTCGACTTTCGCACGGATACGGTGGGATTTGCGCCGAGCTGTAATTATGGGCAGTGGGTTTCCGCGTTGGCGCGAAACTATGGGATGACCGGCGATACGGCATCGCGGGACAAGGTGTTGCAGTTGAACCGGTCGTTTGCTGAGACGATAGGGGTTCGATACTTCGATGTGAACCGGTTTCCGGCGTACTGCTATGACAAGCAGGTGTGCGGGCTAATGGACTCGCATCGCCTGGTGCAGGATCCTGATGCTTTCCGGCTGTTGGATGCGAGCACGAATGCAGTGGTGCAGGTGCTGCCGGAGCATGTTGTGCAACACGATGTCGCGTGGCGTCCGGATCGAGACGTCTCGTGGAGCTGGGACGAGAGCTACACGTTGCCGGAGAATCTTTACCTGGTGTATGGGATGGGAGCGGGGCTGCGTTATCGCAAGCTGGCGCAACAGTATTTGAATGAGGCAGTGTTCGTTCCGCTTGCCAACGGAGAGAATTCGCTGGCGCACCGGCATGCGTATAGCTATGTGAACTCGCTGTGCTCGGCGATGCAGGCTTACCTAGTGGATGGAAGCGAGGAGCATCTGGAGGCTGCGAAGAATGGCTTTGAGATACTGCAGGCGCAGAGCTTTGCGACGGGGGGATGGGGGCCGGATGAGAAGCTGCAGGCGACGGAATCGAGCGCGCTATTCGATAGCTTGACGAAGACGCATCACAGCTTTGAGACGCCTTGCGGATCGTATGCGCACATGAAGCTGACTCGGTATCTGTTGCGCGTGACTCGTGATGGGAAGTACGGCGACAGCATGGAGCGGGTAATGTACAACACGGTGCTGGGGGCCCGTCCGTTGAAGGTGGACGGAAGCACTTACTACTACTCGGATTACAACTTCGCGGGGCGCAGGGTGTATCACGACGGCGACTGGGCGTGCTGCGCGGGAACGCTACCACAGGTGGCGACCGACTACGGCATCAACAGTTATCTGCAGGAGCCGGGTGCGGTGTGGGTGAATCTGTATATCCCGTCGGTTCTGCGGTGGAATGTTGGAGCGAATCAAATCCAGATGGAGCAGTCGGGTAATTATCCGTTAAGCGATGCGGTGGAGTTTCGCGTGACGGCGGCGCGACCGGAGGCGTTTGCGCTGCATCTGAGAATTCCGGCGTGGGCAGAGGGTGCGACGGTTACGGTGAATGGACGGGCGGTTCCGCTCGAGGTGACAAAAGGTTTTGCCGTGGTTCGGAGGACGTGGAAGAGCGGCGATGTGGTGGAGTTGGAGTTGCCGCAGAGGCTGAGGGCGGAGGCGATTGACTCGGCGCATCCCGAGATCGTGGCATTGATGAATGGGCCGCTAGTGTTGTTTGCGAAGACTGAGTCGCAGCCAGCGCTGACTAGGAAGCAGGTGCTGGCGGCGCGGCGAAGTGCGGGTGCGGAGTGGGTGATCGATACAGATGAAGCGCCGCTGATGCTGGCGCCGTTTACTGATGTTGGAGACTCCGCGTATACCACCTACTTGAAGCTGTCGTGAGGAATACGCGGCGCCGAGATCAGGGTGTGGGGAGGTTGCAGAAGAAGGTATTCTGCGCGCAGAGGGCGGCATTCTGGTTGGCCACATTCTGGTCGAACTCATGCTTCATGATGAGGCCGGTTGCGACGGCTGCGCCTACGGTGATGCCGATGAGCGCGATGGTAAAGCCGGTGCCGTGGTAGTGGGGGTAGGTGGTCAGGTCAGTGGTTTCAGTCTCGTCGAGTGGCTGGTTGGCGAGGACTTTAACCCGGCTGACGAGGTTGGTTACGGCGATGTTTAGCCAGTGGGCGCGGGCTGATTTGTTGCCGGCGATCTGAACGGGCGAGTTGATGGTCCACAGTGTGACGTTGGACCTGGGGTCCTTGATTGCGAGTTGAAAGGCGGGGCTGTTGATGGAGTAGACGCCGGCGCGGCTACCCTCGACGCCGGTGATGGGCGCGATGCCGCGGAGCTGGAAGACGAGGTCGGCCTGGTCGGGAGAGGTGACGAGCTGGAAGTGTCCCCAGGCTTGCAGGGCTGCGTAGACCTGGCTGTAGGCGTCGTCCGCGGAGAGGGGGAAGTTTGTGTCAGCGCCGTTGTTGACGAGGAAGATGGTGTGGGCTGCGGCGATTTGCGTGGGGACAGGAGCTTGAGAAGGGGGAGGGGTTTGAGTCGCTGCAGGCACTTGGCGGATCCTGGCGGCGTGGGCGCTTTGGTCGAAGAGGATGGCGAGGGAGAGAAGAGCAGAGATCGTGCGGACTGCACGGTGGAGCGTGGTACCAGCTGCAGGTTTCATGGTCGTGCCTCTTTGGATTGGCTGCTAGCCGATGTGCATGCCAACTGATTCAGAGAACGCGACGCGTGGGGAAAAGACTCCGCTGAGAATAGAAATATTTAGTTGCGGTGATTTAAGAAATTATTTTTTGCGCAGAATGCTCGCGGCTCATCACGCTTGGGGCGTTTCTGCGAAGGCAGAATAGACCTGATGAACAGCGAACTTTGTGGTTGTTGAGATTAGTAGACGGCGATGGAGAGTGTGGGGTCAGGGCTGGTCCATGCGGATGACGTGAAGGTCGCGACGGGGGCGATGTTGCCGTCGCCGGTGGTCGAGAACTTGAGGACCGTGGGGCTTGCGGTGCTGCCGCAGGTGGGAACGGAGACGACGTAGAGATAGCCCAGGTTGTCGAGGGCGATGCCACCGACGCAGCCGAGGAGCGTGTTGCTTCCGGTGATGTCACGCAACGGGGGCGTGTTGCCGGTTGCAGTGGGCTCGAAGATGAGGATGCTCGAAACGCCGGAGACTACGTTGGCAACGTAGAGATTACCGGCGGAGTCAGCGGCGAGGCCCTGAGGACTGCCGATGGCGAGGGTGGTTAGATCGCCGCTGAGAGTTCGTGAGGGAGTGGTCGCGCCAGGGGCGAAGATTTCTATGGGTGCGATGGCGATATTGTTGGTCGGAACCGGCGTTGCGATGTAGAGGTTGCCGGAGGGGTCGACCGCCGTTGCCTGCGGACCAACTCCGGCGGTGGTGTTGACGGTGCTGGTTGGAGCTACTGAGCCGGTCGCGGTGGAACTGAAGATGGAGACGCCGCCGGTGGTGTTGGAGGCGTAGATATCGCCCAATGGGTCGACCGCGAGACCGCTCATGGCGGTGAGGGTGGTGGTGGTGTTGAAGGGGATGCCGCGGGTGGGCTGAGCGTTGTTGGAGGAGTTGACGGGGAACTCGAGAATGGAGGTACCGGTGGTGCCTTCGGTGGCGGAGGTGTAGATGTCGCCGGTGCCGTCGACGGCAAGGAAGGCGAGGGAGGTGACGTTCAGGTTGGCGATGGTTGAGACGGGGGTCGAGGCGCCAGACGCGGACGTGGAGAACTGGAGGATGGTGCCGGTGGCCTTGGTGGAGGTGCCGGTGGCGGGGGCCGGGGTGTTCTGGACGACATAGACGCCGGTGGAAGGAGCCCCATTGGTATCGCCGAAGGTGTTGCCATCGCCGGAGCAGCCTGCGAGGGCGAGAACCAGGGTGAGGCCAAGGGATGCGAACGCTGTTGCGGTCCGTGCTGGGGTCCGTGTAGCGATCGATACGGATGATTTCATGCCGCCTCCGTGGAGTCTGTCCCGACTGTCATACATAAGCCAACGCTAGAGCGTCGTGCCGGATGAGAGGGAGTCTCAGCCAGCGATTTAGATCCTTTTTCTCATTCAAGCATATATCGGGAGGATTCGAATAAAGGTGACAGTAGTAACAGGAGAGGTTCGGACAGAGGACTCTAATGAGATTCTTTATGGGTTGGGGACCGGCTAGCGACGGGCTAGCTCGGGCGAAGTTTCTGCGGGGGAGGGAAGGGTATCAGAGAGGGCTTCGTCGGATGATTCACCGAGACCGCCGAAGCGACGCTCGCGGTGCTGGTAGTCGGCGATGGCTTCGAGGAGGTGGAGGCCGCGGAAGTCGGGCCAGAGGCGGTCGGTGACGAAGATCTCGGCGTAGGCGATCTGCCAGAGGAGGAAGTTGGAGATGCGCTGCTCGCCGGAGGTGCGGATGACGAGGTCGGGGTCGGGCATGTGCGCGGTGTAGAGCGCGGAGGAGATGTCGGCCTCGTCGATGCGGGACTTGATGGCGTCGTCGACACCTTCGGCGGCGAGCATGTCTTCGAGGGAGATGCCACGCTGGTGGGCTTCGGCGATGAGCTTGTGGACGAGGGTGCGAGCGGCGTCAACGATCTCAGAGCGGGCGCCGTAGTTGAGCGCGAGGGTAAGGGTGGTGCCGGTGTTCTTGGCGGTCTGCTCGGAGGCCCACTGCATGGTGTCCTGAACTTCCTGGGGGAGCTCGTGGGTACGGCCGATGTAGGCCATGCGGATGTTATTGTCGTTCATCCGCTTGACGTTCCCGATGAGGTAGTTGCGCAGCAGCTTCATGAGGAAGTTGACTTCGTTTTTCGGGCGGCGCAGGTTGTTCTCGAGCGAGAAGGCGTAGAGGGTGATCCAGGGAAGGTCGATGCGGGAGGCGGTCTCGACGACGAACTGGACGCACTCGGCACCCTGCTGGTGGCCGAGGAAGCGCTTGAGCGCGCGTTTGCCGGCCCAGCGACCGTTGCCGTCCATGATGATGGCGACGTGCTGCGGCATGGACACCGGATTAAGCGTGTCGTAGATAGCGCGCTCTTCGGGCGCAAGTTCGTGGGCCCGGTTGGAGCGATGATAGACGCGGCTGGAAGAGGGTTCGCGCACGATGACTCTTAAGAAAGACGATAGCTGAAAAGCGGGAAGTATGGAACAGGAAGAGGAAAACCGGCCAAAAACAGCAGCTTATGCTCAGCAGGATGCGCCAGATGCGGAGAGGCGTCGCAGCACTCGTTCGATTGGGAGCGAGGGGTGCTGCGACGCCAGGAGGTACGGTAACGCTGGACGGCCGGTTAGGCCATGCGGCGGTTGCGGCTCTGCGAGAGCTCGCGGACATGGTTGAGGAAGATCGACTTCTGGGTCGAGGTGAGATGCGCAGTGTACTTGGCTATTTCGGCGAGGAAGGGATCATTGAGCAGAAAGGCGGTTTCGTCGCGGTGACGCGTGGGGGCGTCACGGAGCAGGGCGGAGATGTCCACCTGCAGGGCGCGAGCGAGGCGGTCGAGTGAGGACAAGGTAGGCATCGCCTTGCCATTCTCAATCTTGGAGATATAGGTGCGGGGCACGCCCATGCGAGCGGCGAGCTGGCGCTGCGACAGGTTCCGAACGTGGCGAAGATCGCGCACGGCGGTGGCTACCTGAGGGCCGGCATCGGGAGTCTCGGAAGTCGCTTCGAGGACGAGGGCGATGCTGGGTTGGACTTTGGGCGGCTCGGGCAGCAAAGACTTCTTGCAGCGTCGACAGGTGTCTGAAGCGGTGCGGAATTGCACCAGCTTGCAGGCTTCGCAGCGCAGAACTTCGCGTTGCGGGACCTCATGTACAGACGTTTCAGCTGTGCTGTCAGAAGCAGCCTGTGGCTGGACATCCATTGCGCTGACCTGCGCGATAAGGGTTGCCATAAGTTGTGTCATGCGGACGGCTGCCAGAGCGGGCACCGACCGCCTGCGTCCGATAACGGAGGCAAGCGATGTGCTTAGAGTGACACTGGGTGTCGGAAGAGTCAAGGGTATTGCCGGTGATTCCACCAAAAAAGTGGTAGAAACATGGGATGGAACCAAGGTGGTCAATAGATTTCCACCTGGAAGAAGCGGATAGAGAGGTTCGGGTGAGCGAAGCGTTTGGAGCAGAGCAGGCGGAGGCGTTGCTGCGAGAGTGGACGGAGAATCCGTCGCTGGTGAAGCATGGGCTGGCGGTGGCGCGGTGCGCGGAGAGCTATGGGGTGCGGGAGGCGGAGCGGTTGGGGTTGAGTGGCGAGGAGGCGGCGCGGTTTGCGGAGGTGTATCGGTGTGCGGGACTGCTGCACGATTTCGATTATGATCGGCACCCTACGCCGGAGGAGCATCCGTTTGTGGGAGTGAAGTTTTTGCGCGAGCAGGGATGGCCGGAGGAGATGCTGCACGCGATCCTGGCGCATGCGGATTACTCGGGCGTGGTGCCGGAGACGCATCTGGATAAGGTCTTGTTTGCGAGCGATGAGCTGGCGGGATTTCTTACCGCGTGCGCGTTGGTGAAGCCGAGCAAGGCGATTGCAGAGGTGGAGGTCGCGGGAGTGAAGAAGAAGATGAAGGACAAGGCATTCGCTCGGGCGGTGAAGCGCGAGGATATTACGCGGGGGGCAGAGCTGTTGGGGATTCCGTTGGAGGAGCATATTGGGAACTGCCTGCATGCGATGCAGAAGCATGCCGCGGAGTTGGGGTTGTAGTCGCAGAAAATACTTGGAGCGAAGAGGAGAACTGGATGCGCGGATTTCGATGGGTTGCGGCGGTGGTGGTGTTAGGTATTGCGGTTTCGGCGCATGCGGCGGACAAGTTGTTTGATCCGACGCGGGATTCAAACAAGGACCTGCATGCGGCGATGGAGCAGGCGCAGAGGGAGCACAAGAACATCCTGATGGATGTGGGTGGGAACTGGTGCCCGTGGTGCGTGCTGCTGGATCGCACGCTGCATGAGGATGCGGAGCTGCATGCGCTGCTGGAGAAGAACTTCGTGCTGCTGCATGTGAACTTCAGCAAGGAGAACGAGAACCTGGATTTTCTGGGGTCGTATCCGAAGGCCACGGGATATCCGGCGTGGTATGTGCTTTCGCCGAAGGGAAAGCTGTTGAAGGCCGAGGATACGAGTGAGCTCGAGCAGACGCACAAGCTCGACGCGGGCTATAACAAGGCGACGCTGAAGACGTTTCTGACGGAGAATGCGCCGCGGTAGGAATGTTGTGCAGTTAGTGGCAGCCGCGAAGGATGGCGAGCCAGGCTAGCGAGAGGATGATGGAGCCGATGATGCCGATGGTGAGAAGCGGGGCTCGTGGGTTCTGGGGCGCGGTGGACGCGTCGTGGGAGTTCTGGTGGGGGGCGTCAGGGTTGTAGCGGATGGGGAAGAGAGTGTTTTGGGGGATGGGAGTGGCGGAGGTGAACTCGCCGGTGTGGATCTGGTCCTCGACGAAATAGTTATAGGAGATGCGGAAGTGCTTGCTAGTGGGAATGCCGAAGGCCAAAGCGCGGCCGGCACCCGCGTCGTATTTGCAGGCGGTGACGGTGGCCAGGACTTCGGGCCAAGCGGCATTGTCGGTTGTGGGTTCGGATGTCATTCTGCGAGCAGCGCTGAGGATGAGATGCGCTGAACGCCTGCGGCGGCGAAGGCGGTGTTGGTGGTGTCGACGGTGGCGGGGAGATTGACGGCGCGGGTGAGGTCTTCGAGGACGATCGATTCGAAGCCGAGGCGGGCGGCGGCGAGGGCGGAGAAGCCTACGCAGAAATCGTATGCGACTCCGGTGAAGAAGAGGCGGGTGAGGCCGCGTTCGCGCAGATAGCCGGCTAGACCGGTGGGGGTTTTCCGATCGTTCTCTGTGAAGGCGGAGTAGCTGTCGATGTCTTTGCGAAAGCCTTTGCGGAGGATGAGTTCGGCGTGGGGGATGGAGAGGTCGGGATGGAGGTCGGCGCCGCGGGTGCCCTGAACGCAGTGGTCAGGCCAGAGTGCCTGGGTGCCGTAGGAGGCTTGTATCGTGGCTTGGATACCATTTGGGAAAGGGTGAAGGCCGTGGGTGCTGGCGAAGGAGATGTGGTTGCGCGGGTGCCAGTCCTGGGTGAGGATGACGTGGTCGAAGCGGGCGGCGAGGGCGTTGATGCCGGGGATGATGGTATCGCCGCCGGAGACGGCCAGGGCGCCGCCGGGGAGAAAGTCGAGCTGCATGTCGATGACGAGAAGGGTGTCGGTGTGGCGGAGTTGCATAGTAGTAAGCGTACTATTTTGTGCAAAGGCTGGGCGTAGGATGATGCGAGGCTCTTTGGACTGAGCTGGGAATGACTTGTGCAGGATGAAACAAACAGAGGATTCGACTTGGTAAAGATTATTGAGTCTCCGCGAGATGCATGGCAGGCGCTGCCGAAGGTGATGAAGCCGGAGGTGAAGGCGGAGTATCTGCGCGCGCTGATTGCGGCGGGATTTACGCATCTGGATGCGGTGGGATTTGTGTCAAAGGAGTTCGTACCGCAGATGGCGGATTCAGAGCTGGTATTGGAGTATCTGGATGCTGCTGAAGATATCGAGATGATTGGATTGGTTGCGAATGTGAAGGGTGCGGAACGTGCGGTGAAGAGCGGCCGGCTGACGACGCTGGCATTTCCCTATTCGATTTCGCCGCAATTTCTGGAACGAAACCAGCGGCAGACTCCGGAGGAGGCGCTGGAAGAGCTGGAGCAGATTGGAGAGATTGCGTACAAGGGCGGCCAGGACATGGTGGCGTATGTCGCGATGGCGTTTGGGAATCCGTTTGGAGATGTGTGGGATATCGACGAGGTGGTGAGCGCGGTAGATTTGCTGGTGGACTCGGGGGTGGCGCAGGTGTCGCTGTCGGATACTGCGGGAAGCGCGTCTGCCGAGCTGGTGCGGGACGTGGTGCGGCTGGTGATGGATGTGCATGACGGCTTGGAAGTGGGGGTACACCTGCGTGCGCGGCCTGAGGATGCCGCGGCTAAGGTGCGGGCGGCGTACGAGGCCGGATGCAGGCGGTTCGATGCGACCATCGGCGGCTACGGATCGTATCCGTATGCGCAGGATGTGATGGTGGGGAACCTGGCGACGGAGAAGTTACTGGCTACGCTGAAGGATCTGGGTGCAGAGATGCCGGAACTTGAGCCGCTGGATCACCTGGTCGCCATGAGCGCGGAGATGGAGAAGCGGTTTGGAGTGGCGATGCAGTAGGGCGGTGATGATATTCAAGGGCCTGCAGTTCTCATCTTCTAGAGTGAGGGAATGAGCGATATGGAGAAGGTGATTGAGCAGGGCTATGCCGAGGCTCGGGTGCGGGTGCGCTATGCCGAGACCGACCAGATGGGCGTGGTGTATCACGCGAATTATTTGGTGTGGTTCGAGGTAGGGCGGGTGGAGTTCATCCGGCAACTGGGGCTTGACTACAAGGACATGGAGCAGGAGGATGACGCGCTGATTGCGGTCGCCGAGGTGACGGCGCGGTATAAAGCTCCGGCGCGGTATGACGATGAGCTGATCGTAAGGACGTCACTGGCAGGAGTTCGGGGGCCGATTGTGCGATTTCGGTATGTGGTGGTGAGGCCAGCTGATGACATGGTACTGTGCGAGGGCGAGACCGTGCACTTTGTGGTGGGGCGGGATATGAAGCGACGCGAGATGCCGGCGAAGTATGTGGAGCGCTTCGCGGCAGTGATGCATCGGTTGGCGAAGAAGGACTAGGGCGGATGCTTCAGGTGCGGGGCTTGCGGGCGAGTTCCCAGGCCTTGGCGTACTTCCAGCTGGCGTAGGCGGCGTGGTAGAGGTTCAGGAGCAGACCCTCGCGGCCGTCGAGGAAGCCGAGGCGAAAGAGGTAATTCCACTTGAAGCCGAGGAGTGGGATGATCACGATGCGCGTGGAGAAGGTGAAGACGTTGGCGCTGGTGCGGCCTTTCTCGACGAGCAATTCCGCGCCCAGCGAGCTGTAGCGATCCATGTGCTCGATGTAGGACGAGAGGGTGGGATAGGCGTGGTGGAGGATGTCCCCGTTGAGCGTGGCGGTGGGACCGCTGAAGCGGATGGTCTCATGGACGGGACGGGCTTCGAATTGGGGCAACGTGGGCAAATTGCGCCGGAAGAGGCGGAGCTTTGGGTCGGGGTAGAAGCCGCCGTGTTTGATCCAGCGGCCGAGGAAGAGGTTGCGGCGCTTGAGGAAGAAGGCATCGACGGATGTTGGCGCGGCGAGGGTTTGGCGAATCTCTTGTTGCAGTTCGGGGGAAAGCTCTTCGTCGGCGTCGAGGGAGAGGACCCAGTCGCCGATGCATTGGGAGATGGCGAAGTTCTTTTGCGCCGCAAAGCCGGCCCAGGGGTGTTCGAGGACCGTGGCGTTGCAGCTGCGTGCGATTTCCAGGGTGCGATCGGCAGAGCCGGAGTCGACAACGAGGATCTGGTCGGCCCAGGCGACGCTAGCGAGAGTGCGCGCGAGATTCCCCTCTTCGTTGAAGGTGACGATCGCGACGGATAAGAGAGGCATTGTGGACGGTGGCGTTCGTTGTTGCGGAGACCGTTTTTGGAGAGCTAGCTTAGCGTGATGGTGGGATCGTCGAGTTGCTCGCGGAGCAGACGCTGGGTGAGCGTGCGGAGGTCCTCGCCTGTCCTGGGGAGGGTGAAGGCGCGCGTTGTTTCGTCCCACTCGAGTTTGTAGGAGGTGGAGAGCGCGGAGATCCAGACCTGGCGAACGGGGGTGTTGGGTGTGAAGACGAACTTGGCGGCGCCGTCTTCGAAGAGGACGTTGAGGACACCATTTTTCTCGTCGGTCTCGAAGCCACCCTCTTCTTCAGCGCGGAAGAGAGCCTGCTTGAGAGACTCTAGGGCTTTGTCTGACTCCTGGCGGAATGTGATTTCGTCGATCATGCAGAGACTAGTGTAACGGTTGCTCGTGCGGCTGGTCGTGGGGGGCAACACAAGGTGCAGCGGGGCCACTGGGTTCGAAGTGCAGCGTGGTATCCGAGAAGGCAAACGGCTGGCAGGAAAAGTCGCGGAGCCGTGATTCCTCGAAGGTCTCTGCGTGGGCGATGGGGTCGCCGGTTTCGTTGGGCTTATCGTGGCCCGTAGCGGTGACGAGAAGGAAGCGATGTTCGGGATCGGTGCTGTCCGGCTGGAGCCAGCGCTGGGTGATGTCGCAGGGACGCTGATGCGAG
Organism: uncultured Acidobacteriaceae bacterium; assembly: GCA_963737325.1. Taxonomy (GTDB): domain Bacteria; phylum Acidobacteriota; class Terriglobia; order Terriglobales; family Acidobacteriaceae; genus Granulicella. The sequence goes on along the minus strand of CAVTSJ010000011.1, from coordinate 47,259 downwards.
GGGTCACAGGTGCGTTCGCTCGATGCGAATCCAGTCGTGATGGTGGGATGGCCGTTGAGGATTCGCAGGTGGACTTCAGTCTCAGTGAAGTCTCCGTTGGGGCTGGCGGCGGTGGAGTGATAGATGGCGGTGTAGTGCTGCGGCTCGCGAAGCGCACGATCGGCGCGGAGAAAGGTGTAAGGGGTGGTGGACGGATTGGTGAAGCTGGTCGGATAGATGACGGTGGCGACACGGTGCCATTGTTCGTCTTCGGGCATGAAGATAGCGCTCACCAGATGCTGGTCGAGTTCAACGGTGAGGATGGCGTCTAGCTCGTTGGAGGTGCCGAGAGCGAGGAAATCGAGGCGAACAGAGTGCGGGAAAGGCACATGGCCATGATCAAGGTAGGTTTCTGGGGCACCGACGGCGGCCAATGCAGCGGTCCGTAGACGGTCGTCAGATGTTTGGAGTTGTGTGGCCAGTTCCTGGGGCGCGGAGACCGCCAGATTCATGGTGGCAAATTGCAGCGTACCGAGGCTCGGCGTGGCGAGCGGTGCGGCCTGGGGGGCTGCTAACGGCTTTGCGGGCGGGGCCGTCGGTGGCGCGGATCCTAGATCGTGCCGCTGGGCCGAGGCTGGGCAAACGATGCAGAGTAGCGCAAGGGGAAGAGCGGCAAGTGATCGGGCAAAGCGCATGAATATTGATCCAGAGAATACTTTAGGGAAATAGCAACGCAGCGCGGTATGCGTACTTCAATATTCTATGGGTTTTAGCGGAAGGGCCACGATTGAAGGAGAGGACGAGGGCTAGAACGGGATATCTTCGTCGGTAATTCCCTGGTCCGCGTAGTCGTTCGAGGGCGTGGGGGCCGGGCTGGAGGCGGAAGGACGCGAGCTGGAGTATCCGCCGGAGGAGCTGCTACCTTCGCTGCGGCTTGCGCCACCTGCGCCCCCGAGCAGAGTCATTTCATTGACTATGATTTCCGTCCGGAACTTTTTCTGTCCAGACTCTTTGTCATCCCATGTACGAGTCTGAATCCGTCCTTCAATGAACAGCTCCTTACCTTTCTTGACGTAATCGCGGACAATTTCTGCCGTTCGCCCATATGCCACGATATTGTGCCACTCGGTCTTATCAACCCAATTGCCTTGCTGGTCCTTAGTCCGCTCCGCAGTAGCGAGTCCAAAGCTAGCGACTGCTGTACCGCCGCCTGTTGCACGAATCTCGGGGTCTTTACCGACGTTGCCGAGAAGGAAGACTTTGTTGACGCCTTTTGCCATTGGGTACTCCGTTAATTGATTGCCAAGAACTTTGTGTCATCGGAAGCGGCTGAAACGTGGCCGCTGCATTTTCGGGTAGCTGATCTTATAGGCATTTCTTCAAGCCTTCGACCAGCTAACGTGGGGAGAAAAACAGTCCCGACACAAACCGAATCATACTATACCGATGCGGTGCCTATCGGTGACGGGGTCGTTGCTTGCGGTGTGGCAACTTTCCCCCGGGGTGTCGCGCAGTTGGATACCGAATTTCAGGAAGCGCGGGCATTTGTTGCCATGGCGCGCCAGGTCAGCATAAGTTAGCCATATGTTGAAATTGGGTGCTGCGTGTCGGTGGACGTTGCTGTTCGCCGTGGGTGGATTGGGTCTGGGGCAGGGACGGGCGCAAACGATGGCTGCGGGTAGGACGTCCGATGTGACGATTGCCCCGAGGTCGAGCGCGGTGGTGAGTGCGCGGGTGATCGACGTAGCGAAGGAGCCGGTGCTTTCGGCCGAACGGAAGCTGCAATTAATTCGACGACACATAAAGTACGTGTTCGTCCTCTTTCAGGAGAATCGCTCGTTTGACTTTTATTTTGGGACCTATCCGGGGGCAGATGGACTCTATGCGGGGCCGAACGGTCCTTATGCGCCCGGGCAGGTGGCTGGGTTCACGCAGGCGATTGTGAATACGGATGGAACAGTGGGGACGGTGACGCCGTTCAGGATTCCGGCCATGGTGACCGATGCAGCCGGCAAGACGGTTCCACTCTATCCAGCGGACATTGCTTCGGTGAACCACTCCCATGTGGCAACGGCGCGTAAGATCGCGCTGGATGCGGATGGCGTGGCGCAGAACTCGGAGTACGCGCTGACGGAAGAGGGTGTGACGCTGGTGGAGGGAAAGCCTTCTAAAGTTCCTACGCTGGAGCGCAAGCAGTTTGGTGAACTCGTGATGAGCCATGTGGATTGCGACACGGTGCCGTTTTTATGGCGCTATGCGGACCGGTTTACGCTGTTCGATCACTTTATGGACACGATTGTCGGGCCGTCGACGCCGAATGCGATTGCGATGATTGCGGGGCAGGGCGGCGAGACGCAGTGGATGCTGCATCCTGACGAGGCGGCGACGGGCGGCAAGGGTAAGGGTGCTACGGTGCCGATGCTTTCCGACCCGCAACCTTACTGGGGATCGGTGCTGGATACGGCGGATCGGCTGAAGCAGCCGCAGGCGAAGAGACCATTTGGAGGTGTGTCAAAGAATCTGACGTTTGCGAGCCTGCCGCTGTCGTTTATGGGGAACGCGATTGAGAAGACTACCGCGGCAGACTATGACCCGACGTTCGATCTGCCGGATGTGCATGAGGACATTGAGAAGATTTCAGGTCGCGGGGTGAGCGCCGTGAACTGGGGCTGGTACCAGCAGGGGTATGACCACGAGATCAATGATCCGAATGGCGAGGCGACGCATGACGGGTACGTCGCGCATCATAATGCGCCGCAGTATTTCGGGTATGTGGCGAATAATCCGTTGGCGACGACCCATCTGCATGGGCTGAGCGATTTCTTCCACGATGTGGCGGCGAGGCGGCTGCCACGGTCGGGAGTGTTTTATGTGCGCGGCGGCTACGGGAACATTGAAGGTTGGAAGCCGCAGGATCCGAATCCAAGACTGGCGAAGGTGTTTGATGGCGATGACGACCATCCGGGGTATTCGGACTCGCAGATCGGCGAAGCGCTGCTGGCGCAGGAGATCAATGCGATCGCGAGGAGCCCTTACTGGAGCCAGAGCGCAATCATCATTACTTACGACGAATCGGATGGAGAGTACGATCACGTGCGGCCACGTGTTCGCTCGCATGACGCGGCGGGATTGCCGCTGTCGCAGGGGCCTCGGATTCCGGCGATTGTGATTTCGCCGTACGCCGTAGCGCATGGTATCTCGCATGTGCCCACGGAGCATAGCTCGGTGATTAAGTTTGTGAACGAGCTGTTCACACTGATTCCGCTGGCCGATCTACCTGATGAAGAGCGCGGACGAGCGATTGGCAGGGAGAAATTTGGGCAGGATAGCCTTGGGCCTGCGGACGATAAGGTTGCGGATGTCGGTGATATGAGCTCGGCATTTGATGTCATGCGTCTTGAAGGGAAGAGGCCGCCGTTGAGCGCGGCGTACGCGATGATTCCGAAGAAGGAGCTTGACGCGTTTCCGCATGATGGTGGCGACGGATGCCAGGTGCTGGGGATCACGCCGACCGACAATGGAATGGCGAATCCGATGCCGAGCGATTTCAATCCGCGGCCGGACTCGACGCCGGGCATACCGACTGCTGGCGGGTGGACACCGTAGTGCGCCGGTGGATGGCGCTAATCATGTTGTTGGGAGGATGTGCTGCGGCCGCAGCGCAAGTTGCCGGGTCGGGAGCGAGGAGCGCTCCTACGTTGGCGCGGGTTCGCGCTACGGGTGTGCTCAGTTGCGGCGTCGACCAAGAGGAGCCGGAGTATTCGACTGCGGATGATCATGGCGGGCGCGAGGCGTTTGATGCGGACTTGTGCCGAGCTGTGGCTGTGGCAGTGCTGGGCGAGCATGGGCGAGTAAGCGTCGTGGAGTATCCGGACGACCGATCAAGCATGGATGCGCTGAAGTCTGGTGCTGTGGACATGGTGCCTACGTTGAGTGACGACTTTACGCATTCGGTGGGAACGCATTTGGTGTTTTCGAGGCCGGTGTTGTGGGACGGAGTTGGATTCCTGGTGCTGGGTTCGAGTCCCGTGACTGGGGCGCGACAGTTGACTGGTAAGAAGATCTGCTTTATCGCCGAGACGATGGTGGAAGAGAGCGTGCGGTCATGGTTTGCGCAGGAGCATTTGGACTTTGTTCCGTTTCCGTTTCAGGAAGAGGGCGAGATGGAAGCGGCCTTTGCCACCGGGAACTGCGGTGCGCTGGCTGGAGATAGGACGCGCCTGGCTGGGACGTGGGCGCTGCTGGCGCAGCATGGGAAGGCGGCTCGGCTGCTTCCGGAGATGATCTCGAAGGATCCGCTGGCGGCTGCTGTGCGTGAAGGCGATCCGCAGTGGGCGTCGATTGTGAGTTGGGTGATGGAGGCGTTGGTGCAGGCTGAGGAGAGCGGGGTGACGCAGGCGAATGTGGAGTCGATTCGCGTTGCGGCTGTGAAAGCGAAGGGTGGCGATCCGGAGATTTGGTTTCTGCTGGGAGGGTCGCGCGAGATTGGGAGTGAGTTGGGCGTTGAGAACGATTGGGTTGTGCAGGTGATCAAGGCGACGGGTAACTACGGCGAGATTTACGAGCGTGATCTAGGGAGCGGATCGGCTCTGAAGCTGGGGCGTGGGGCGAATGAGTTGTGGGAGCGTGGTGGTTTGATGTTGGCGTTGCCGCCGAAGTAGGGAGAGCTGATCGTCAGGAGCGGTGGCGCGTGTCGCCGATGAGTTTGGCCAGGCCGAGGAAGAGGGTGAAGACGGCAGTAGGCACGCAGCCGAGTGCGACCACCAGCGCGAGCCAGCCGCCATTGGTGTGAGGGCCTTGGCGCGTGACTCCGCCGAAGGTGGTAAAGATGAGCAGCGCGGCGATCGCTCCTACGAGGAGGATGGCTGTGCCGGTGGTGAGGAGCTTGCGGGTGTCTGGCTGCATGGAGGCAGTGAGTAGTGGTTAGTGAGTAGTGAAAGACAAAGGCAGAAGCAGATTCCCTGCGGGAATGACAGAAAGAAAAGCAACGGCGAAGCATGACAAGGATGCGGTTAGCGGTAGGCTGCGAGCATGGCGTAGACGACGACTCCGCTGACTGAGACGTAGAGCCAGATGGGGAACGTCCAGCGGGCGAGTTTGCGGTGCGCGGGGAAGCGGCCGGTGAGGGAAAGGAAGAAAGTGATTAGGATCATCGGAAGAGCTACGACGGCGAGGAAGATGTGGGGTAGAAGGAGAATCCAGAGATAGATGAAGCGCGCGGTGGGATGCGCGGTGGGGAAGAGCATGTCGCCGTGAAGAACGTGGTTGGCGATGTAGGCGACGAGGAAGGCGCTCGAGACGATGAAGGCTGCAAACATGCTGTTGCGGTGCGCGGTGATCTTGCGGAGCTTGATGTAGCGGAAGCCGATGATCAGGAAGATGGCGCAGAGCGCGTTGAGGATGGCGTCGAGCGCGGGGAGGAAGGTGAGGTGGGTTCCTGCGGCGTCGACGGGTGGGTGGTAGTAGACCAGCCAGGCGAGGAAGATGGAGGCGATGGCGGAGATGCCGATGATCGCGGCGATGATCGAAGGCGGTGTGCGGTAGTTCGGATTGGGAGCGATGAGTGCGGGCATAGCTTTCCTGATAGTGGGAGCGTTCGTGGTTAGAGACTCAGGGTCAGAAGATGAGGCGGCCTTTGGCGTCGAGCATCATGGCTAGCAGCAACAGAGGCAAGTAGGTGACGGAAACTTTGAGGAGTTGACGAGCGAGGATGCGGTTCTCGGGGTCGTCGGGGGCGCGGGTGATGCGCATAAAGCGGATGGTTACGGCGAGATAACCAGCGTCGAGGACGATAGCGGCGATCGCGTAGGGCGTTCCGGTTACGTGGAGCCAGGTGGGCCAGAGGCTCGCAGGGATCATGAGGACCGCGTAGAAGAGAGCTTGCAGAGCCGAGGAGCGAGCGGCTTCGCTGGTGGGTTGCTGGGTGGAGGCGAGGCGGATGCCGGCGTGGGCGTAGTCGGCCCGGTAGAGCCAGCCGATGGCCATGAAGTGTGGGAATTGCCAGACGAAGAGGATGGCGAAGAGGGCGACCGCAGGCCACTCGATGACGCCTCGGGCGGCGGTCCAGCCGATGAGTCCTGGGACTGCTCCGGGGAAGGCTCCGATGAAGGTATTAAGCGAGGTGATGCGCTTGAGGGGCGTGTAGATGGCTACGTAGCTGACTGCGGTGAGCAGGGTCAGCATGCCCGTGATGGGATTGGTTACAAGGGTGAGGTAGACGGATCCTGCGAAGACCAGCAGGAAGCCAAGGATGAGTCCGTGGGTGAGGCCGATGCGATGCTGCGCCATGGGGCGGTCCGCGGTGCGAGGCATGCGGCGATCGGTGGTGCGCTCGAGGGCCTGGTTGAGGACGCTGGAGCCGGCGGTGACGAGGCTGATGCCGAGGAGGGCCTTGACGAGCCCGAGGTGAAAGGGCGAGATGCCTGAGGCGAGAGAGCCGAGGTAGAAGCTGGCCGCAGCGTAGATGATGACCATGAGCGAGACGCGCGGCTTGACGAGCACGGCATAGTCGCTGAGCAGCGAGTGGCTGCGGGTTCGGGTGGTCGCTACGGTAGATGTGGCTGTGGTGGACACGTCGAACTTCAAGGATATCGCGGATTGGGAGGCCTATGCATGGCAATGATTTCGCAGGGCATACTGGATTCCTGTTAGGCGCAGCATCCTGATTGGTTCGGGGCCGTTCATTGCACTGAAACGGAGGCAACGTTATACTGCGGTCATTGGCAGAGCTGGTGTTTTTCTTGCTGTGCCGCGAGTGAGGTTCGTCTTCAGCGAAAGCGTGAGGGATGTCCAGCTCGGGAATGGTGGGCCGCCTGGTAGTTATGCCGGCGAGTCTGGATGGCGCGCGGTGACCCGTGTGCTTCGAAGTTGCGGCACGGCGATGAAGTGGATTGTCGCTGATTTCATAAACATTTTGATGCCTTCCGATTGCCGGGTATGCGGGGCCGCTATGGCTGCGCTGGCGCCGGTAAGAGTTTGTGAGGCATGCGTTGAGCGGCTGGGAGCGCATGCTGAGACCCAACAGGATGTATTGTGCACGCGGTGCGGCGATGCCATGGGGATGGAGTCGGCACGCTTTGCGGCGGCGATGGGCATGAGCGAGTGCACGATGTGCAGGCTGGCTCCGCCGCAGTTTGACCGGGCTGTGGCCTACGGAAACTACGAAGACGAGATACGCAGGATGCTGCACCTGCTGAAGTTTGAGGGCATGCGCGGCGTTGCGGAGTACGTGCTTGGCGACGCGATGGCGGACGCGGCGCGGAGGTTAAGGGGCGATGCGGCAGACGAGTTGGTGGTGGTTCCTGTGCCGTTGTTTGCCGCTCGGGAGAAGAAGCGTGGGTTCAACCAGGCGAGAGTACTGGCCGAAGTGATGGTGAAGCGGCTGCGGAAGATTGAGCCGCTGTGGACGCTGAAGTTGCAAGGACAAGTGTTGCAGCGGGTGAAGGATACGCGGGCGCTGTATGCGCTGAATCCATCGCAGCGGCGCGCGAGCTTGAAGGGTGCGTTTCGCGTGGCCGATGTTGAGGCTGTGCGCGGACGCGAGGTGTTGCTGGTGGACGACATTATGACGACCGGAGCTACGGCGCGGGAGTGTGCGCGGGTGTTGAAGCGCGCGGGCGCGGCGAAGGTGTGGGTTGTGACGGCGGCTCGAGCGCTGCCGGAGAGCGTGCAGAGTGCGGTGCAACAAGAGAGTGAAGGCTTTGCGATGTGGGATGCGGTTCCGGCGAGGGTGATTGAGCCGGAGGTTGGAAGGCAGGTTCGATTTTAGGGAAGCAAGCGAACGACCAATAGAACCGGAGGGCAGGGATGCAGGCTGGCAAATCTAGTGGGGCGAGAAACAAGCGGTCGGGTAATCGGCACCATACCCATCCGGTGGCGGGGACGGCGCGGGCTGAGGCGATCGACATACGCATGGGCGTGTTTCGACAGCCGGCGATGCAGACGCCGGTGCTGGTGCTGAATGCGAGTTATGAGCCGATCAACATCTGCGGGGCGCGGCGGGCGCTGGTGCTGGTGCTGAAGGGCGTGGCGCGGACCGAGGAGGAGCAGGGTGCGGTGCTGCATTCGCATCGGATGAACCTGCAGATGCCGAGCGTGATTCGGCTGCTGGAGTATCGGCGGATTCCGCACCAGACGCGGGCGCTGAGCCGGAAGAATATTCTGCTGCGCGACCGGAATACCTGCCAGTATTGCCAGAAGGTTTTGATTGCCTCCGAGCTGACCTTGGATCATGTTGTTCCGCGGTGTCGCGGGGGGTTGTCAACGTGGGAGAATTTGGTGGCTTGTTGCCGGGATTGCAATCGGCGCAAGGGCAGCCAGATGCTGCATGAGTTGGTGGACATGCGGCTGGTGCGCGAGCCGCGGCCGTTTTCGCTGCATACTTCGCGGCACATTATGCGAATGATTGGCAGCGCGGATGCGAACTGGCGGAAGTATCTGTACTTTGAGTCGGAGCCGGCCGCGTAAGTCCTGCGCGGGCGGCGAGGGGCTCCGGGTGGTTGCTGGCTCTGGGGTACCCCCCCTCCCCCCCTAGGTATGACTTGGGGCGTAAAGTAGTCTAATCAGGCGGGTTAGGTGGAAAAGTATCCCCCCCCGTGGGTATGACCATGGTTGTAAAGTAGCCCATTCAAACGAGTTAGGTGGCAAAGTACCCCCTTTTGCGCGAGTTGCGGGCCGAAGACCTTGCCCTGGTTGGGGCGGGCCGTTGGCCCTTGTGTTTCGGGCGGCGTGAACCCAGGCCTGCGATGTGTCGGGCCGTTGGCCCTGGCTAGTCGTTGGCCGTGGTTAGTCGTTGGTCCTGGTTAGTCGTTGGCCCTGGGTGCGTGTGGGCTCTTGGGAGGCGGTGGAGTTGGGCTTGGGAAGGGTCTAGTTAAATTGTAGCGGTTTGGTGGGGGTGATTATGCCAGATTTTGGAAATATATATCGCCGGTGTTTATAAGGGGTTTGGCGGTTTTTAGTGGTTCGGGGGGCTTGACAGGTTTTGGGGGTCCTGCGCGGACGCCGGGAGCTGGTTGGGGTGGGATTGAAACGGGTGGCGGGCGCCGGGCCAGGGCTAAAGCCCGTTTTGTGGGCGGGCTTGTCAGGGGGCTGAAGCCCCCTGCTAATCCGGTAGAACAGGCAAGGGCAGGCGCGAGGCAGGGCAAGGGTAAGGGAAAGAAGCAGATTCCCGGGGGAATAAGCGAAAGAAAGGCGACGGCAGCGACAAGAGCACGAGCAGAGCAAGAGCAGAGCAAGAGCAAGAGCAAGAGCAAGAGCAACTACGGGGGTCCTTCGGCTGCGCCTCAGGATGACGAGGAATGGGTGGATTTCAGAGGGGAATCTATTGTGGGGGCGGGGTGGTGGGGAGTTCGGCGCCGTCGTGGAAGGTTACGGTGGCGTGGAAGCGCTTGTAGTCGGTGTAGCGGACGGTGGTGCGGACGGGGACGGTTTGGGAGAGGGTGTCGGCGTGGGCTGGGAAGTGGAGGGTGCCTTCGGCGCGGGTGTAGACGGGGAACCAGTATTTGCCGTCGATCTGCTGGTAGTAGGTGGTGAAGGGCGGAGAGAGGTTTTCGTGGCCGGGGCGGGTGTCCTGGGGGAGGGTGGAGCCGTGGACGAGGACGATCTGGTCGTCCTGCTGGGAGAGCCAGATGCGGCCCTGAAAGTAGCGGTGGTCTTTTAAGATCTGGCGGGGGGCGCAGTCGAAGACGTAGGTGTTGAGCTGGTCGACGCGCTGGCGGCCTCGGTAGGTGAGGGTGTAGTCGGGGAGCTCGGGGATGGTGAGGATGAAGGGGAGGCGGTGGGCTACGTCGTCGAGGTCGGCTTCGGTGAGGGTGACGCGCTGGAGGGTGTTGGCGGGGGCGAAGGTGACGCGCTCGACGCGGCGGCCGGCATCGTCGAAGGTGATATCGGAAGTTTGGTGGTAGACGCCGTCGGGCTGGTTGGTGGAGGGGTCGAGGGTTTCGAAGGTGACGTCCTGGGTGAAGGTGTAGTGGTCGCGGGCGGCGGCGAAGGCGGATTCCTGCTGGGCCATGTGGGCGAGGAGTTGGGGGATGGGGATGGTGGGGGGCGCGGGATCGAGTGGGCCGAAGCCGGTTTGAGCTGGGGCGGTCGCGGTGGCTATGAGGACGGCGAGGGTAAGGAGGATTTGGGTCATGGTGGTGCTTGCCACAGGATAGTGGGTGGGTTCAGCGTACACTGGCGCGATGAGGGTGCGGCGAGGGTTCAAGTGACATTTGCACGGAAGACGAAGACGGTGAAGCCGCCGCTGGATGGGCCGGGGTTGCTGGAGTTTGCGGTGCGGTCGTTGAGCTCGCAGATGAAGAGTGTGCGGGATCTGCGGCGGCGAATGAGTACGCGCGCGGAGCCAGGCGAGGCTGGTGAAGTGGCGATAGATGCCGTGATTCTGAAGTTGAAGGAGTTGGGGTATCTGAGCGATGAGCGGTTTGCGGCGGACTATACGCGGCTGCGCAAGGAGAACGAGAAGTATGGCAAGCGGCGGGTGCAGCAGGGGTTGATGCAGAAGGGGATTGCGCAGGAGCTGACGCAGTCGACGCTGAGTGCTGCATACGACGATATAGACGAGGTGGCGCTGGCGAAGGCTTATGTGGCGCGGAAGCGGATGAAGAAGCCGGAGGGGGATAAAGAGATTGCGCGGGCGATGCGGCGGCTGGTGGGGGCAGGGTTTTCTACGAAGACGATATGGAAGGTGCTGCGGGGGTGGGGGGCGGAGGTTGACGAGGTGGATGTGGAAGACAGTGAGTAGTGATAAGTGGTAAGTGATGAGTGAGAAGCGGGGGCGGACTTGGTGCAGCGGGTGGTGGGGATTGACTGGTCGGGGAGGGTGGATGCAGCGGGCCAGCGGCGGCATATATGGGCGGGGGTTTGGACGGAGGGCGCGGGCGGGAAGGTGAGTGTGCGGCTGGAGGCGGGGCGGACTCGGGCTGAGGTGGGGGAATGGCTGATCGAGATGGCGAAAGAAACGCCGCGGATGGTGGTGGGGTTTGATTTTTGCTTCAGCTTTCCGGCTTGGTTTGTGCGCGATGAGCATGGGATGCGGAGTGCGCCGGAGTTCTGGCGGCGTGTTGTTGATGAGGGGCATGCGGAGCGGTGGTTGATGCGGGGCGCGGAGGATCGGCGGTTTTGGGGGAAGCCTGGCGGGCTTGGTAAAGGCAAACGGCCGCGGGAGTTTTCGGGGGAGTTTCTGCATCGGATGCTGCGGGCTACGGATATTGATTGCAAGCTTGCTGCGTTGATTCCGGAGGCCGAACGGCAGGCTCGGGTGCGGGGGATAAGGCCGAAGAGCGTGTTCCAGGTGGGTGGCGCGGGGAGCGTGGGGACGGCTTCGCTGCGGGGGTTTGCGGTGTTGCTGCGGCTGCGGGAGGCGGGGTTTCGGGTGTGGCCGTTCGATGAGGTGGAGTTGGTGGGGAAGGGCGCGCGGCCGTTGGTGGTGGAGATGTATACGCGGCTGAATACGGGGGCGGTGCGGAAGTCGAATGCGGAGGCGCGGGCAGAGTATTTGTTGAGGAAGCGTCGTGAGGATGAGGCGTATGCGGGGTTGTCGCGGGGAGTTCTGCAAAAGGCGCGGGGTGGGGAGGATGCGTTTGATGCGCTGGTGAGCACGATGGTGATGGCGGAGCGGCGGGAGACGTTTGTGCTGTTGCCGCGGCCGCGGGATCCGCTGTGTGGGATTGAGGGATGGACCTGGGCGCCGGAGGGTTGAAGGAGGAAGCTTCTAGCTCTTAGCTGCTAGCTAAAGGCAAGAGCAAGTGCGACGGAAGAAGCAGATTCCCGGACGGAATGACAGAAAGAAAAGCAAAGGCAAGAACGGGAGGAAGCGGGTTCCTCGCTGCGCTCGGAATGACAATTTCTTTTGGAAATTGTCGAAGAAAGGCAAGAGCAACGGCAACTACAGGGGTCCTTCACTGCGTTCAGGATGACGGAGGTTTGGGGGTTAGGGGTAGTTGGTTTAGGTTAGGATGTTTAGCTCGGGGAGGGGTGGGAGGATGTTGATGCTGGCGGACAGGGTGCGGAAGAGTTCTATGGCGCGGAGGCAGTCGGGGTCCAGGGTGTAGTGGATGTTGTGGCGGAGGTAGGTGCGAATGGTGTTGGAGGAGAGGGCTAGTTTCGGGGTCCACTCGTTGACTAGTTGTTGGGTGTGGGCGAGGCCGGCGTCGCGGCTGGCGGTTAGGTCTTGAATTAATTGCTGTGGCGTGAGGCCAGCGGGAGCGTAAAGATTCGGGGCGGAGGGCCCAGACGGCGGCTACCCAGGGGAGGCCGGTGAGTTCGCGCCAGAGGTGGGCGAGGTCGAGCCAGAGGAGCGGGGTTTTGGAGGCGTTGTCGATGGCGGTGCGGTGCTCGCGGGCGAGGAGTGCGGGATCGCCGATGATGAGGGCGGCGTCGGAGGCGGGGAGCATGGTGGCGGGGTCCGCTGGGAAGTCGATGTAGGTGGGGTGGGTTTGGTGGAAGTGCTCGAATAGGATGCGGGCGTAGGCGACGGAGCTGCGGCTGGCGGTGTCGGTGGCGACGGTGCGGACGCGCTTGAGGGCTTCGGTGGGCGAGAGCCAGTCGGGATTCTTGACGAGGAGGAGGATGCTGCGGACTTCGTCGATGGAAGCGATGGCGCAGCCGGGAACGATGGCGAGATTGGGGGTGAGGGAGGCGATGGGGATGAGGCCGAGGTCGGCGGCACCGGAGTTGAGCTCATCGGCGCAGATGGAGGGGGTGGTGTAGTGGACGTCGTAGTGCTCGCGGAGAGCGGTCGCGGTGGGTTCGTGTTCGAAGTTGTAGAGCAGCGGCGCGGGGTTCAGGAAAGCGATGGTGGAGACACGTAAAGGCACAGATTGATTCTAGAAGATGCGCGCGACACTGCGATGGGAGGGGTAGTTGGTATACGATGCGAGCACGACGCAGCTGAGAGGTACGCGTGATGATGGATGGGATTGCGGAACGGGCGGGCGCAGCGATTGAAGAGGCGCGGCTGGCCTGGCTGGCGCTGACGCTGACGCCTGGAATGGGGCCGACGCGATGTGCGCGCGCGGTGCAGAGGCTGGGGTCGGCGGGGCGGTTGTTTCATGCGTCGCTGACAGAGCTGGAAGGTTTGGGGATGCCGGCGGAGTCGGCGCAATTTTGTTTTGATGGACGCGCGCGGGCGGCGGCGGTTGAGGAAGCGGCGCGTGTGGAGCAGCAGCAGGCTTGTTTTCTTACGCCGGAGGACGAGGCTTTTCCGGATCTGTTGCTGGAGATTTATGATCCGCCGGCTGTGCTTTGGGTGAGGGGTGATGTGCGGCTGTTGAGCCGTCCGGGGATTGCGGTGGTGGGGACTCGGCAGCCTACTCCTTATGGTGCGGGGATGGCGGAGATGCTGAGCCGGGATTTGGCGCGGCACGGGATGGTGGTGATGAGCGGGATGGCGCGGGGTGTGGACTCGTGCGCGCATAAAGGTGCGCTCGAGGCGGGTGGAGCTACGGTTGCGGTTTGGGGGACGGGGATCGATGTGATTTATCCGAAGGAGAATAAGAAGCTGGCGGAAGATATTGTGGCCAAGGGTGGAGCGATTGTGAGTGAGTTTCCGCTGGGAACGTTTCCTGCGCCGCAGAATTTTCCGATACGCAATCGGACACTGAGCGGGATGAGCGTGGGCGTGCTGGTGGTGGAGGGCGGGGAGTATTCGGGCACGAGGATTACGGCGCGATGCGCGCTGGACCAAGGGCGCGATGTGTATGCGGTGCCCGGGAATGCGACGAACAAGAATGCGTGGGGGCCGAATACGCTGATCAAACAGGGAGCGAAGTTGACGGCGAGCTGGGAGGATATCTGGGAGGATCTGCCGTCGCAGGTGCGGATGGAGTTGGAGGCGGCGATGGAGGCGCAGGCGGGGCGGAATGAATCTTCTGGAGAGGGGAGTGCATCTTTATTTAACGACCGCCCGACAATTCCTCCGATGAGCGAGCATGAACGCCTGGTGATGCAGGAGTTAAGGCAGGATGAAGCGCTGCAATTGGATGAGCTGATTGAGCGGCTGGAGTTGAAGATGGTGTCGGGTGAGATCTTTACGGCGTTGTTCGAATTGGAACTTAGCGGTAGAGTGAAGCAGATGCCAGGGAAACAATATGTGCGGTGCTTCTAGAAAGCGCCTCCGTTAAGTTAAGCGAGGGGTAGCGCTGAATCGAAAGATTTTTCGTCCAACAGGACAAGCAATTCAGATCGCAAGGCGACGAGATATCGGCGGGCGGTTTGACTTGTCCTTGGCAAAACGTGATAGGTTGCATAGGAATTAGGAACGAAGACACGGTTTTGGCCGTACGTCTTTGAATGGGTGTGCAGTATGGCAAAAAATTTAGTGATCGTGGAGTCGCCGGCGAAGGCGAAGACGATCGGCAAGTATCTCGGCAGTGATTACGTGGTGGAGGCCTCGATTGGGCACATCATGGACCTGCCCAAGAACGATATTGGGGTGGAGTTGAAGCATCGGACGTTTGAGCCGACGCTGATCGTGTCTCCGGGCAAAGAGAAGGTGGTGGACCGGCTGAAGAAGCTGGCGGCGAAGAGCGATAGCGTGTTCCTGGCGGCCGATCCGGATCGCGAGGGAGAGGCGATTGCTGCGCACTTGAAGTTTCAGCTGCTGCCTTCGATCAAGGACAAGAGCAAGCTGCGGCGCGTGACGTTCAACGAGATTACGAAGAAGGCTGTGAAGGCGGCGTTCGAGCATACGCGGGATGTGGATGAGAACCTGGTGGATGCGCAGCAGACGCGGAGGGTGCTGGACCGGCTGGTGGGATATCAGATATCTCCGCTGCTTTGGGATAAGGTGAAGCGCGGGTTGAGCGCGGGGCGCGTGCAGACGGTGGCGCTGCGGCTGATTGTGGAACGCGAGCGGGAGATTAATGCGTTCCAGGCGGTGGAGTACTGGAATATAGATGCGGTGTTAAGTCCGAGCAAGGGTGGGCAGGAGTTTACGGCGCGGATGGTGGGCGTGCAGGGGTTGCCGATTCGCGTGTCGAATGGTACGGATGCGGATGGTAAGGAAGTTTTCCTGTCGAATGCGCTGCCGGATAAGGGCGCGGTCGATGAGGTGATGGAGCAGCTGGAGCGCGCGACGTGGCGGGTGAAGTCGATTGAGAAGAAGGAGCGGCGGCAGAATCCGCGGGCTCCGTTTACGACGAGCCAGTTGCAGCAGCAGGCGGCGGGGCGGCTGGGATTTAATGTGCGGCGCACGATGGGCGTGGCGCAGCGGCTCTACGAAGGAATTGAGCTGGGCAGCGAAGGTACGGTGGGTTTGATTACCTACATGCGTACCGACTCGACGAACATGAGCGCGGAAGCGGTGAAGGAGATTCGCGAGTGGGTGGGGAAGAAGTTCGGCGAGAAGTATTTGCCCGAGAAGGCGCTCATCTATAAGAGCAAGAAGGATGCGCAGGAAGCGCATGAGGCGATTCGCCCGACCAATGTGGGGTATGTGCCGGACGAGGTGCGGCGGTACCTGTCGGATGAGCAGTATCGGCTGTACAAGCTGATCTGGGAGCGCGCGGTTACTAGCCAGATGATGGCTGCGGTGTTCGACCAGACGACGGTGGAGATTGAGGCCAAGGCTGAGGGGACGTATGACTTCCGGACTACGGGAAGCATTCTGAAGTTCGACGGCTGGCTGCGGTTTGAGGAAGAGACGAAGAAGGCGAAGGCGGCGCGGGCGGCTGCGGAGGTCGCGGAGAAGAAGCAGGTTTCGCAGAGCGCGGATGCGGATGACGCAGAGAGTGCGAAGGATTCGACTTCGGAGGAGAGCTCGGCGGATAGAAGGCTGCCGGAGTTAAAGGATGGGCAGGGTTTGGAGAAGGTGCGGCTGGATCCGCAGCAGAAGTTTACGCAGCCCCCGCCACGGTTCAATGAAGCTAGCCTTGTCAAGACCTTGGAGGAGAAGGGGATTGGGCGACCGTCTACTTATGCTTCCATTATCAATACTATTCAAGAGCGAGACTATGTAAAGAAGCTCTCGCAGAAGCTGGTGCCGACTGAGATTGGGATGGTCGTTACGGAGCTGCTGGTAAAGAACTTCCCTTACATCTTCGAGACCGGCTACACGGCCCAACTGGAGAGCGAGCTGGATGCCGTGGAAGAGGGGACGGAGAAGTGGACGGACCTGCTGAATGGGTTCTACACGCACTTTGAGGAGGAGTTGAAGGTCGCCGAGATGGGGATGGAAGACATCAAGGCGATGGAGCAGAAGACGAACGAGATCTGCGAGAAGTGCGGAGCTCCGTTGATTTTGAAGTGGGGTAAGTTTGGGAGCTTCTATTCGTGCTCGAACTTTACGAAGGTGAAGCCGGTTACCGTTGCGCAGGGAGCGCTGAAGAAGGACCCGAAGGCGGCGGTGAAGAAGGTACTCGCGACATTCGACTTTCCGATGTATGTGAAGGCAATGAATGAGGATGCGACCGAGTCGAATACGAAGGTGGAGAACAAGGCTGGGCTGATTGAGGCGCTGCAGGCAGCTGCTGGGCAGGGGAATAAGCTGGTGGTCGAGCCGGAGAGCTGCGATTTTACCAAGGAGAACTTTGCGGCCAAGCCGGATTTGAATTCGCCTGAGGCGCAGGATGCGGAGCAGGAAGAGGAGTTCTGCGATAACTGCGGGCGGACCATGGTGCTGCGGAATGGGCCGTGGGGGCCGTTTATGGCTTGCCCGGGGTACAACGAAGATCCGCCGTGCAAGACGATCCGGAAGCTGACGCAGAAGGTGCAGTCGAAGCCTCCGGTGGTGTTGGAAGAGGCTTGCCCCAAATGCGGAAAGCCGTTGCTGCAACGCGATGGGCAGTATGGGGAGTTCATTGCGTGCTCCGGGTATCCGAAGTGTAAGTATGTGAAACAAGAGCTGTTAGAGGTTCCCTGCCCGAAGTGCGGCGGGGAGGTGGCGGTGCGCAAGAACAAGCGCGGCGACACGTTCTATGGGTGCACGCGGTATCCGAAGTGCGACTTCACGAGCAATCAGAAGCTGGTGAACGAGACTTGTCCGAAGTGCGACTCGGCATACCTGGTGGAGTATGCGAATAGTGAGGGGACGTTCCTGATCTGCCCGAACAATCGGGAGGCGTTGCCGAAGCGCCGGCCGCGCAAGGGGGTTAAGGAGGAGGAGGTGTCGGCGGCTCCTAACTGCAGCTATGAGAAGAAGATAGGGCCACCGAAGGTGAAGGAAGAAGTGCCGGATCGGCGGCGGCCGGATCCGGAGAAGACGCGTGCAGTGGTGGAGGCGGTGGCATAGGAACGGTAGTTTGCACGAAAGGATATGAGGTTCTGGAGGAATCGCTAGGGGGACTTCCCGTTTACAGTAGGTTTATGGTATAACGGTAGAGGCACGCGGCTCCAACTGCGGCTTGGACGCTTCTACTGCCTCGCAACTGCGAGGACGTCCGGTCGCTGTAACTGACTGAAACGATTGGAAGGGCGACTATGGCAAAAGCGATTTGGAACGGACAGACGATTGCTGAAAGCGACAAGGTAGAGACCATTGAAGGGAACATTTATTTCCCGGAAGAGACTGTAAACAGGGCGTTTCTGCGTCCCAGCTCGACGAGTTCGAACTGCCCCTGGAAGGGAATGGCACGGTATTACACGGTGCTTGTGGACGGACAGGAAAACCCGGATGCGGCGTGGTATTACCCGAATCCAAAGTCTGCGGCTAAGACCGTCAAGCATCATGTGGCGTTTTGGCGCGGAGTGGAAATTATCCCCAGTTAGTTGTTGAGTCGTGGCAAGATTTTTCTGGACTGGCTGTACAAGAATCGCCCCTTTGCGGGGCGATTTTTTGTGTCGCACTAGGTGGGTTTGGGGTTACGAATCGACGGCTGTAGCTGGGTTTGAGGTAGCAGATTTCGAGGATAGTTGAGTGACTAGTCAGTCATTCCCGGGTTGAGGGCGGGGTTGGAGGGAGGCGGTCTGGGTCCGCGGGACGGAGGGGCGGACTAGTAGTTGCAGTGGGCGTCGATGGCTTCGGGCTGGACGTACTGGTGGACGCAGGCGAGGTAGGCCTTTGCGCCGTCGGCGAATGAGTTGAGTTTCATGTTCTCCATCATGCAGGTGGTGCCGGACTGGTGTCGAACGACCCACTGGGTGCCGTGCTCCTGGGCCTCTATGCGTTCCTCTTCGTCGGCGCGCTGCTTGCATTCGTCGGCAGCCTGCTGGCGGACGTTGATCTCGTCGCGGGCGGCGCTCTCCTCGGCCTGGACTCGGGACATACCTTTGTTGAGATAGTCGATGACGTCGCCACGGTGGGCGACGCGGCCTTCGATGGCCTGCTGCTCTTTGGGGATGCCTTGAATGAATTCCTGATTGAAGAAGACGCCGATGGCCTCGAGCGGAGTGGGGGCCTGTTGCATACGATTGAGGGTGTTCTTGTCCTCCTGTGCGAGCTTGGCGGCGTCCTGCCAGTAGCGGCCGCGGAGGGTGTCGAGGGGCGTGCCGGTGCCGGTGATGTAGAGGACGCCGAGGTTGAACATGGCGAGGGGTTCGCCTTGTGCGGCGAGCGCTTTATAGATGGCGAAGGATTTGGCGGGGTCTTTGGGAACGCCATCGCCGGTGGCGTAGAGCTGCGCGAGGAGGTATTTCATTTGGAGGTTACCGGCCTCGAGACCGACCTGGGCACAGCGGACAGCTCCGGCCTTGTCGCCGAGCAGGAAATGCGCCTGGGTCATTGCCTCCCAGGAGCCAGCGGCGAGGCTTGCCGTGGTGGCGGCGTCGCAGGTGCGGGGGGCGAGATGGGCGATCCACTTGCCGTGCCAGGGGCTGCGCTGGCCGGGGATGATCCAGGTGGAGGTTCCGTGCATGACGTTGCCTTCGCGTACGCCGGTGTAGATGCCGGAGAGACCGGGGAACTGGCCGTCGAGGTCGATGCGGCGGAATTCGATAGCGCCGGGACGGTCGGTGTCGTATTGGATGAGGACGGTGGACATCGATGCGCCGAGATTGCGCATGGAGTTCAACGAGGCTCCCATGGTCATGACGTAGCGTGGCGGCGTTGGGTTGGTGGAGCAGAAATCTCCGATGTCTTCACATTGGAGCCAGGCGGTTGCGGTCGCGGGCAGGTGGACGATGGTGCCGGGGGGAAGCGGCTTGAGGTCGGGGCGGAGGATGGCGTGCCACTTGGTGTGGACCACCGGCTGGTTGCCGATCTGGGCTGTGGCGGTGCCTTCGATGGTGTAGCCGGTGACGGTGCCGGTGTAGAGGGCGGTGAGGCCGGTGGACCAGCCGGTGACGTCTTTGCGCGCGATGGTGATGGAGGTGGCGTCGAGGTGCTGGAGGGTGAAGCTGCCGAAGGTGCCATTCCCGCCGGTGGCCCAGTGGGCGTTGGCGTGGCCATTGGTGAAGTTCAGGAGCGAGCAGCCATCGGTGTCTTCGCAGAGGCCGATGGAGAGGGTGGTGGTGGGTGGGGGCTGCGCGTGGATGCGGGTCTGAAGGAAGAAGGAAGAGAAGCACAACAGGACAACAGCGACAACGCCGATCGATCGCATCGGTATCCTCCGATGCCGAGATTATGCTGGCAAACGGAGGGCGGCGCAATCGCGAAGTTGCAATGAAAGAAGATTGGGAGGGCGGCATGGTGGGCCGGGTGGGGTGAGCTAGTGGCGGGTGCCCGACCACTCGGGGCAGGAGTGGAAGTCGTGGGAGCCGGGGGCGGCTCATGCGGACAGGGATAGCAGGGCGGTTTCGATGAGGCGGTTGATTGCTACGGGTTTTGTTTGGATGGTGATGTGTGGGTTCGGCGCGGGGCGAAGGCTAAGCGGATGACGGCGGCTGCGAGGAGTAGACCTGCGAGTTTGGGGAACCAGGTGCCGTAGCGATCGAAGAGGGTGGGGTCGTGATGCAGGGGGACGTTGACGAGTAGGGTGGCGACGGGGGCGGAGTCGGTGCGGGTTTCGCCGAGGATGCGGCCGCGGTCGTCGGTGACGGTGAGGAAGCCGAATTTTGCGGCGTGGGCGATGGCATAGCCGCCTTCGACGCCGCGCATGATGGCGATGTGGCCGTGCCAGCCGCGATCGATATTGAAGTCCCAGGCGGGATCGAGGAGGAGGTCGATGCCGGCGCGGCCGTAGTCGAGCGCGGGGTGGATGAAGTCCATGTCTTTGCAGATGGCTACGCCGATGGGGGCGGGAGCGTTGGAGAGTTGCGTGAGGGCGGTGCCGGGGGTGAGGTCGGACTCGAAGGGCGGGAGCATGTGCTGCTTGTCGTAGGTGGCGATGGGCTGGTTGGGGGTGTAGATGCGGGCCTGGTTGAAGGAATCGTGGCCGACTACATGGAGCATGCCGATGACGAGGGTGGCGCCGGTGCGGTCGGCTACGGATTGCAGGAGGGGGTCGACGGTGCTGGCGTTGGTGCTGAGGAGCAGGCCAGTTTTTTCTGGCATGACGATGATCTTTGCGCCCTGGTGAGCGAGGCTTTCGGCCTGCTGAGCGTAGGTGGTGATGAGGCTCTGCATGGCGGAGGGCTGCTTGGCGAAGGTTACGCTGTCGGTGTCGAGGAGCCCTACCTTGATGGTCTCAGGCGAGGTGGGTGCGGCGAGACGGACGGCGCCGAAGAGGATTGCCGCGACGATGAGTGCGAAGGACGATGCGAGGACGAGCGTGGCGTGCGGGCGGTTTCTGCGATGGAGATAGAGATAGGCGACGATTGCGGATGGGAATAGGAGCAGAAGGAAGGTGATGCCCCACGGGCCGGTGATCGATGCGACTTGCAGGACGGGCAGGAAGTGCTCCTGCGTATAGGCGAGGCTGCCGGCGGTGCCGTTGGCGGGGGCGAAGCTGGCGAGGTATTCGGTTAGGGACCAGAAGGCGGGCAGGGCGATGACCGCCGCGAAGGGGGTTCGGAAATGGAGGAGAGCTCGGAAGAGAAGGACGCCGATGGTGAAGAGAACGGAAACGATGGAGAACGGAACGAGCCAGGCGTCGATGGGAAGCTGCAGGACGGAGTGCAGGTAATAGAGCATGGTGAGGCTGCCGAGAAGCATGGAGAGTGCGGTGGCTGCGGCGGCTAGAAGCGACGAGGTTGTCTCGGCGGCGAAGAGGAGAACGGGGATGAAGGCCAGCCACATGAGGGGCCAGATGGGGTTCATGCCGTTGCCGACGAGAAGGAGGCCGGCGGTGGCGAGGGTGGCGAGGGTTGCGGCGAGGATGGGGCGTTCTTCAACGAAGGCCATTGAGGTATCTCCTGAAACAGCGCTGGTAGAGTTTGCGGAACTGTTTTTCGGTTTGGTCGACGCGGTTGCCGAGATAGAGGACGATGAGGCCGTGGGAGATTGCACTGAGCTCGAAGGCAATTTCTACTGCGTCGTCGCGCTGGAGCTCGCCGTCGCGCATGGCGGCTTCGAGGATGTTTACGGTGGGGTTGAAGGTGGGGGAGCGGCGGGCTTTGAAGTCGCGGGGGTAGACGCGTGCGCCTTCGCGGGGGACGAGGAACATGAGTTCGTAGAGGTTGGGGGATTGGAGCGCGGAGTCGAGGAAGACTTCACCGACTTGGAGGAGGCGGTGCTCGACGTCGCCCTTGAGGTGGATGGAGGCTAGTTGGGCGGCGAGGTCCTCGAAGCCGGCGTTGGCGACGGCGTTGAGGAGGCTGGCGCGGTCGGCGAAGTGGCGATAGATGGCCATGGGGGTGATGCCGACTTTTTCTGCGACGGGGCGCATGGCGACGGCGGCGACGCCTTCGCGGTCGAGGAGGTCGCGCGCGGCGGCGAGGATGGAAGCGGCGGTGGTTGGCTTGGCGGGTTTGGCTGATCGGATCATAAGTCTACGGCGTATACTACGGTTCATGTATACACCGTATACTCGATTCAGCGCAAGTGGGGTTTGGTGAGGTTGCGGAATCAGGAAGTTAGCGGTGGGAGATGCGGGCTGTACGGGGGCGGGCGGGTGGCCGTAGAATTTCGGGGTAGCGAGGGTTGGCGAAGGAGGCGGTTATGGCGATGGAGTTGGTGGAGTGCTCGCGGGCGTTTGAGGAGCTGGAGCGGGAGCGCGGGGAGCTGATGGCGGAGCTGGGGGAGTGGCCGTCGGGGAGGTTGAGCTTTCGGCCGGCGGCGGGTGCGTGGTCGGCGGTGGAGGTGCTGGATCATATTGTGCTGGCGGAGGCTGGGACTACGGAGGATATGCGGGAGAGTTTGAAGGCGCCGCGTGTGCTTGGGGATGAGGCTCGGCCGATGGTTGCGGCGCTGGAGCGAGCGCTGCGATCGGAAGAGAGGTTTACGGTGCCGGCGGGCGCGGGGATTGATCCGGATGCGCAGACGAGTTATGCGGAGGTTGTGAGGCGCTGGGATGCGGCACGCGCGGAGTTGCGGTTGATGATCGAGGGGTTGAGCGAGGAGCAGGCGCGGTGCGGGGTGTTCGAGCATCCGTTTGCGGGATGGATGACGATGCGCGAGGTGTTGAAGCACATGTCGGACCATCTGTATCACCACCAATTTCAGTTGGAGCGGTTGCGGGAGAGCTCGGCGAGTTGGGCGGTGGAGGCGGTGTGATGCGCGTCGAGTTGCTCCGGCTGGATGGGACGGTGGAGCGGGATGCGGCGATTGATGCGTGGTTTGAGGCGCGTGGGGGTGAGCTGGGGGAGATGGGTCGGCGCTGGTTTGAGGTGATGCGCGGATGTGGCGATGAGGTGCGGGAGGTGCTGCACGATGGATGCCCGGTGGCTTGTTTTGGGGATGTGCCGTTCGGGTATGTGAATGTGTTTCGGGCGCATATGAATGTGGGATTTTTTCAGGGCGCGGGGCTGCGGGATTCTGCGGGGTTATTGGAGGGGGCGGGAAAGTTTATGCGGCATGTGAAGCTGCGGGCGGGGGACGATGCGCACGAGGATGCGCTGCGCGCGCTGATTGAGGCGGCGTATGCGGATATTAAGGAGCGGGTGGAGAGGGGTTAGCGCGTGGTGATGGGGAGGGCGAGGAGTTTTTTTACGAGGGTGGAGAGGCGGTCGAGGTCGGGGGCGAGGTTGTCGGCGAGGGCTCGTTCGCCGGTGCCTTGGGGTAGCTGCTGAGCGATGAAGAGCTGGTTGGTGAGGCTCTGGAGGGGGTTGTTGATCTGGTGGGCGAGGTCGTTGGCCATGGTGGCGGCTGCGGCTGCGGAGGTTTTTTCGGTGAGCAGGGCGCGCTGTTTGAGTTGGAGCATGGCCATGGCGGCGAAGTCGGCGAGCATCTCCATCATGTGGCAGTCGGCCATGTCGAAGGCCTGGGTGCGATGGTGGGCCATGACGAAGATGGTGCCCTGAACGTTGTCGACGTGCCAGGGGAGGAGGAGGCCGTCGGTGACGGGAGGGGCTTCTACGCCGAGGATGTTGAAGAATTTGGGGAAGACGCGAATGACCTGGGGACGACCGCGCTCGAGGCAGATGCCGCAGGCGCTGGGGTAGCGGGGGAGCATGGCGTTGAGGAAGCCGGCGTAGACGCCGGCGCTGGCGACCCAGTGGTAGAACTCCTGGTCGGTGCCATCTTCTTTGACGACGCTGATGGCGGCGCTGTCGGCACCGCAGAGATCGATGGCGGCGTTGACGAGTTCCTGGAGGATGTGGTCGGGGTTCTCGATGAAGGCCTGGGCGAGACGGCGCATGCCGGCCATCTGCACGAGTGCGTCGCGGGAGTGGAGGCGGCGTGCGGCGAAGTCGGGGTCGCTGTAGAGATCGATGACCTCGAGGCCGGTCGCCTGGGCGTCGATGGTGGTGGAATCCATGGGGTTCTTTGATTATGCGCTTGCGAGGGATGTTTGTCGCTTATCCGACACAACGCAGAGGTGGTGGCCCGGATTGCAGTGTCACTCATTCGCAAAGTACGCGTATGAATGGGAGGCTCAACGTGCGAGACGGGCTAGGCGGAGGGGCGGCGGCTGGCGCGGAGCATGGCCCAGCAGCCGGCGAGGACGAGCGTCGTGCAGGCGATGGCTAGCGCGAGGGTTGTGGGATTGAGGGTGGGGAGGGTGCGGGGGGCGAAGCGGTAGGCGAGCCAGGCGGCGGCGATGATGGCTGCGAGGGTGCCGAGGGTTTGCATGATGAGCAGGGGGCGCTCGGCGCGGGCTATGGCGGCGCGGCGGCGGCGGCGCTCGGCGCGGAAGAGGATGGCGGCGGCGGGCGGCGGGATGTGGTCTTCGGAGAGGGTGCGGGCGTAGTTGCGGAAGGCCTGGCGGAGCTGGTCGTCGGGGAGGTGATCGTTGGGGAGGCGGTCTGCGGGGAGGTTTGTGGGAACCCAAGTCTCAGAAGCGAGACATGGGGCACCCGGGTTGGTGGCCGGATTGGGGGGCTGATCGTGGGGGGTCATAGGGAAGGCCTCGCTGGGGTGAGGAATTGTTTGGCCTTGTTGCGGGCGCGGAAGAGGAGGGTGCGGACGCTGAGGCGGTTGAGGCCGGTGGCGGCGGAGATTTCTGCGTGGTCCATGCCTTCGACGTAGGCGAGCCAGAGGAGTTCGCGCTCGCGGGGCTTGAGGACCTGGAGCATGCGGGCGATGTCAAGGGTGGTGTCGGGCGTGGGGTTGGTGGTGGGCTCGGGCGGGTCAGCGAAAGCGGTGGTGTCGCCGCGGCGGTGGCGGTCGCGGAGGAGGTTGGTGGCGATGCGGAAGAGGTAGCGGCGGAGGTCGAGGGGGTCGAGGCGCGCGGCGGTTTCGGGGTGAAGGAGGAGGCGGCAGAAGGTTTCCTGGAGGAGGTCGTCGGCGACGTCGCGGCGGGCGGAGATGGCGAGGAGATAGGTGTGGATGGGTGTGGCGTTGGCTTCGTAGAGACGCTGGAAGGCTAACTCGCTCAGCGTGGCCGGTGCGATGGCGTGCTCGAGCGAGGCTGGCATTGCGTTGCTGGCAGGGTCAGACGCGCGGGGCATGGTTGTCGCGCGCGTCAAGGGGGATGAGCCCGAGCTTGCGGGAGACGACGAGGCTGGCAGCGGATGCAGTGAGAAAGCCGAGTCCAAGGCCGATGGCTCCTATGCCTGTGATCATAAATCCGGCACCGGGGTCGGGGGTGTGGTGGTGGAGGATGAGCGTGGCGATGCCAAAGAAGAAGAGCACGATGCCGGCCTGAACGCCGAAGAGGATGCGGTTGGTAGGGGAAGCGGACTGGGATGGTTCGACGGTGAGGGATTCGAGAAAGCGGCGGCCCGATTCGTTGGCGGCGAGGGCGGCGAGGGCATCGGAGGAGTCGATACGCTGGAGGACTTTCTCCTGGAGGTTGGCTTTGGCTTTGGCTACGCCGTAGCGGCGGACGTTGGTGAAGATGACCCAGATGATGAAGCAGAACGTGGCGCCGATGACGGCATCTTCCAAGACGGCTTGCATGGTGCTCCTTGTGAATGCGAAGAGTGGGTGGTGCTCACTGGGTATAACGGCTGGGGAGGGGTTTGGTTAACAGGTCTTGCGCGGATGGCGCTAGGCTTCGCTTGGGGGTGCTGGAATTGTGCACTTTCACTCATGTCACGATGGGGCCGCGCCATGAATGGGGCACCCGGCTTTTGGCTTCTCGATAGGGGCAAGAACGGACGCTCGCTGCGCGAGCGAGAAGCAGGTTCCTCGCTGCGCTCGGAATGACAATTTCCGAAAGGAAATTGTCAAAGAAGGGCAAGGGCAAGGGCAACCGCAAGAGCAAGAACAACCGCAAGAGCAAGAACAACCGCAAGAGCAAGGGCAAGAACAACCGCAAGAGCAACGGCAACTACAGGGGTCCTTCGCTGCGCTCAGGATGGCGGATTTTGGTTGGCGTTGCGGCGGGAGTAGCGGGATGACGAAATTGTGGGAGGGGCGGCGGCGGTCAGGGTTGGGGTTGGAGGGATTTGATTACTTCGAAGAGGTCATCGGTGACGGTGCGGGTTTTGGCGATGGCGTCGGCTATGGGGATCGAGGAGATTTCGGTGCCTTTGAGGACTACGAGGCGATCGAATTTTCCTGCGTGGACTAAGTCGATGGCGGCGATGCCGTAGCGGGTAGCTAGCATGCGGTCGTAGGCTGTGGGGGTTCCGCCGCGTTGGGTGTGGCCGAGGTTGACGCTGCGGGTTTCGTAGCCGGTGCGCCTTTCGATTTCTTCGGCGAGGACCTGGCCGATGCCGGAGAGGCGGACGTGGCCGAAGGAGTCGAGTTTGGTGCCGACGGAGGTTTGGCCGGTGTGCTCGGGGAGCTTGGCGCCTTCGGCGACAACGACGATGGCGAAGCGCTTGCCGCTCTCCCAGCGGGCGCGGAGGAGGCGGGTGACGTCGTCGAGGTCGATGGGGTGTTCGGGGGCGAGGATGACGTCGGCGCCGCCGGCGATGCCGGAGGTGACGGCGATCCAGCCGGCGTCGCGGCCCATGACTTCGACGACCTGGACGCGGGAGTGGGCTTCGGTGGTGGAGTGGAGGCGGTCGATGGCTTCGGTGGCGATGGAGACGGCGGTGTCGAAGCCGAAGCAGACGTCGGTGCCGGAGAGGTCGTTGTCGATGGTCTTGGGAACGCCGACGACAGTTGATGTTGCGCTTGGCTAGCTCGACGGAGATGGACTGGGTGTCGTCGCCGCCCATGGCGATGAGGGCGTCGAGTTTGTGGAGGGCGATGACGGAGAGGCAGCGTTCGAAGCCGCCTTCGATTTTTTTGACGTTGGTGCGGGAGGAGCGGAGGATGGTGCCGCCGCGCTGGAGGATGCCGGAGGTGGTGACGAGGTCGAGGGGCATGGTGCGGTCGTCGAGGACGCCGCGCCAGCCTTCGAGGAAGCCGATGAACTCGTCACCGTAGTGGAGGATGCCTTTGCGCACTACGGCGCGGATGACGGCGTTGAGTCCAGGACAATCTCCACCACCGGTGAGCATTCCAATACGCATTTCAGGCCTCCAAGTTGACTGGAGAATGATAGACGATGGTGTTGGCGCGCGAAACAACTGTGGATATCGAAGGATTAGATCGGGCGTTTACGTTGTGTTGAACGGTTGTTCACGAGCGGTGGGTTAGTTTCGGCACATGCGAAAAATTGCGGGACTTATGGCCAGTGTATTTTTGTTTGTTGCGCTCTTTCTGATGGTGAACGTGAGGGCGTTCGGGCAGTATGAGAATGGAAGCCTGGTGGGAACGATTCGGGACAGCAGCGGCGCGCCGATTGCGAATGCTTCGGTGACGGTAACGAATACAGCCACGGCAATTACGTCGAGCACGAAGACAAATGGCGAGGGCGATTACGATGTGCCGTCGCTGCGTGTGGGCGTGTACACGATTACGGCGAGCGCGCCGGGATTTGCGAGCGCGCAGGCGAATGATATTACGGTGTCGGTGGGCGGGCGGCAGAAGATTGATCTGTCGCTGAAGGTTGGAGGCGAGACGACGTCGGTTGAGGTGACGGGCGTGGCGCTGCAGGTGGAGACGGAGAGCAGCCAGCGCGATCAGACGATCACGCAGTATCAGAGTGAGGCGTTTCCACTGGTGAGCCGCAACTATTCGGATTTGCTGGCGCTGGTTCCGGGATCGAGGCAGGCACCAACGGCGGCGCTGACGAGCTCGGTGAATTCGCTGCTGCGCGCGGGGTCGTTCAACGTGAATGGCGAGCGGAGCATGTTCAACAACTTTTTGCTGGACGGCATGGACAACAATGCGTACGGCGAGAGCAACCAGGGATTTGATAACCAGATTATTGCGATTCCGCCGGATTCGGTTGCACAGTTTTCGGTGGTGACGAATAACGAGAGCGCGGAGTATGGGCGGAGTTCGGGCGCGACGATCAACGTGGCGTCGGCCAGCGGAACGAACAAGTTTCACGCTACGGTGTATGAGTTTCTGCGCAACACGGATTTGAATGCTGCGGGATATTTCAAACCGCTGACAGTGAGCAACACGGGGACGTCGGTACCGTTTCGGAAGCCTACGTTCAATCGCAACCAGTACGGATTTAATTTCGGTGGGCCGATACTGCACGACAAGCTGTTTTTCTTTCTGGACTATGAAGGGTTTCGGCAGGTGCTGAAGCCGCTGAGCGTGCTGACGCTGCCGACGCAGGATGAGCTGGCTGGCGATCTGGTGGTGCCGGTGCAGAACCCGATCACGGGCATGGTGTATCAGCCGGGTGCGGGGCCGAATGCGGTGGAGGGTGGCGGCATTCCGGCGGGGGCAATCAATCCGCTGTCGGCGCAGATTGTGAGTTACTTCGATCAGCTGAGTGCGGTGCTGCCGAAGGAAGGATTGCCTACGACGGGTTTGGCCAGCAATGATTATCCTGTCGCGGTGCCGTTTACGGACAATGCGGATAAGGGCGATCTGCGGCTGGATTATCAGCAGAATGCGAGCACGAGCTGGTTTCTGCGAGTGAGCGATCGCAAGGAAGATGGAAAGAATTATCCGTCGATTCCGCTGCCGCTGGATGGGCAGACGAATGGTGCGATTTACATCCTGGATCAGCAGATCGCGCTGGGAAACACGCATTTGTTTGGCGTGAACAAGGTGCTGGATGCGCGGCTTGGGTTGTCGCGCACGAAGGCTGGCAAGTACACGTTCTCGATTGGCGATAACGCGTTCGACATTCCGGGGCTGCCGAATCTTCCGGGCATCTCGGGCGGATTGCCGTCGGTAGGGATTACGGGGTTCACGGGGTTCGGGCGGCAGAGCACGAATCCGCAGTGGCAGGATCCGTCGCTGCTGGACCCGAAGGTGAACTTTACGTGGATCAAGGGAAATCATCAGCTGAAGTTTGGCTATGAGTATGAACACATCTGGATGGCGGTGAACGATAACAATCCGCTGTATGGGTCGTTCACATACGCGGCGGGATCGAGCGCTTGCCCGAGCACGAAGGTGGGTGGCGTGAGCACGCCGGTGGATGCGAACTGCACAAGCTTGACGGCGGTGAGCGATAACTACTGGGCGGACTTCCTGTTCGGGAACACGAATAATTATTCGCTGGCGAATTATTTTGTGGCGCACCTGCGGCAGTCGATGGACAACGCGTATGCGCAGGACGATTGGAAAGTGAACTCGCGGCTGACGCTGAACCTTGGGCTGCGGTGGGAGTATGGGTCGCCGTATTCGGAGGAGAACAACTATATTTCGAACTTCGATCCGGGAACGCAGACGGTGTTGACGATTACACCGGGAGCGACGGCTGGCAATGGGATCACGCCGACGTCGGCTGGCGGTGTGTATGGGAAGACGCTGGTGAATCCTGACCTGACGGATTTCGGGCCGCGGCTGGGATTCGCGTATGCGGCGGATAGTAAGACGGTGTTGCGCGGAGGATTCGGCATGAGCTACGCGCACTATACGCGTGCTGGCTCGGGCGATATCCTGGCGATCAATGCACCGCAGGCGCAATTTGCTTCGGTGACGCAGCCGGCGCCGTCGAAGACGAACCATTGCAGCACACCGCTGCCGGCGCAGATTATCGCGGAGGGTGCGACTGCGCCGAGCTGCTTTGCGACGTCGGACCAAGGGTATCCCTCGGGGCTGGTGACGACGTTCAATCCAGCGACCGACAACATTACCTATGTGCCGAGGAATACCAAGGACAGCTATGTGGAGAGCTACTTCCTGAGCGTGCAGCGGCAGTTGGGGAAGAACGCGCTGGTGGATGTGGCATATGTGGGCAACCACGGTGTGCATCTGCAGGGATTCTTGAACGCGAACCAGAAGAATCCTTCGCTGGGATTTGCGCGGCCGTATGCGAACTGGCCTAGCGATATTACCGAGGCGCTGAACGGGTTCATGTCCAACTTCAATTCGCTGCAGGTGAAGTATGAGCAGCGGATGGTGGCTGGATTGACGCTGTTGAACTCGTTTACGTGGGAGCACTCGCTGGATAATGCGAGCGCGTCGCTGGAGGGGAACACGCCTTCGCCGCAGGATGGAAATAATATTCGTGCGGACTACTCGCAGTCGGATTACAACCTGCCGGTAGCGAACATTACGAGCCTGGTGTATGAACTGCCGTTCGGGCGTGGCAAGCGGTTTCTGACGGACAGCAAGGGCATAACGGAGGTGCTGCTGGGCGGATGGCAGGTGAGCGTGATCAACACGGCGCAGGCTGGAACACCGTTCAACATTACATACTCGCCGAGCTCGACGAATGCGGTGAGCCCGCAGATTGCGGCGACGTATCGCGGAGCGAATGAGTATCGGCCAGACAAAGTGCCGGGAGCGAAGGTGACGCAGGGACGCGGATCGCGCGCGGCGAACACGGGGTATGTGAACTACGTGAACCTGAGCGCGTTTGTGTTGCCGCCGACCAAGGATGCGGCGGGAAATCTGCTGAGTCCGTTTGGCGATGCGTCAAGGAATCCGGGACGTACGCCAGCGTTCTATGAGACGGACCTGGCGCTGAACAAGACGTTTACGACGCCGGTGCAGGGGTTGAAGGTGCAGTTCCGCACGGAGTTCTACAACCTGTTCAATCATACGAACCTGTACCTACCGGGAACGATCAGTGGAACGCTGGGGACGACGACGCAGACGCTGGGCGTGGGCGCGGTGACTCCGTTGAATGACATTGTGGGCGGCGTGCCGAGCGGCGGCGGACAGGTAACGGCAACGTTTGAGCCGCGGATCATTCAGTTCGGGCTGAAGATCCTTTACTAGGTCCTGCGCGGACGGCGAAGGTGAGGGCACGTCTCTTTGGGGGCGTGCCCTTTTTCTTTGGCGAGCGTGTCGTGCGATGGCGCGGGGTTAGCGCTTCTTGGGCATCTTGGGGTAGAGCAGGGCGATCTGGAACTTGAAGCTCCAGGATGAGCCTCCGGGCGGATGGATTGCGTTGCCGTAAAACTGGATGGTCCAGTTGATGGGTTGGAAACCCAGGCGCCTGATTTGGCCGATGCCTCCGCCGAAGGGCACGGTCCATGTGCTGCCGGGAACGTTGTTTCCGGTCGCTGCGTCGATGGAGCCGGTGGAGTTCCAGTTGGCCGTGACGATGGGGCCACTGGTGAGGTAATAGCCCTTCTTGAGGTTGTAGTTGACGAAGTATTGCAAGAGCATCTGGTTAACGCTGGGGCGGTTGGTGGACCCTGCTACGGACCAGAGGTTGTTGATGAGGACGCCCACCGTCCAGTGACCCGGCTGCATCAGCGCTACTACGGAGGGTCCGATGCTGAGCTTGCCCTGGCCGGTTTGAGAGCTGGTGGCGGTGGGGAGGATGAATGTGGGGCCTACGCCGTAGATGAGCTTGCCAGCGTTGGCGGGCGAGAGGAAGAAGGTCGGATTCATGTCGCCGATGCCGGCCTGGCCGCCGGTTGGGTTGGCTGGGTAGGGCTGCCATACGAGCGGCTGGATGATGCGGGTGATGAGCATGACCTTTGGGTTGAGCTTCACGGGAATTACGGGTTGGATGTTGAAGATGTCTCCGGTGCGGTTGTAGGGGCCGATGCCGAAGTTGTTGTTGTTCTGGAGGGGAACGCTGATGAGACTTGCGACGGGATTTTGCGTGGCCTTGGCTAGCGCGGCGGTGTCGTCTGCGGGCGCGGGAGTATTTTGTGCGGTGGCCGAGAGCGTTGCGATTGCGATGGTCAAGGAGACAACGAGTCGCAACGCAGCTCGCGCAGTTTGCGGTTGATCCTGTGCCTTTGTGATCAAGGGCTCCTCCATAGGACGGTGATCTCCGATATCGCTTGCCGGTTTAGGGCGATCGATTGATTGAGGGGAGTATAGGCGGAGGAGACTCTGGAAACAGCTGTCAGCTTTGACAGGTGGTCCTGCGCGGCCGGCGAGTCCTATCAACTTGATGCGATTTTTATTACCTTTAGGTATTCCGTAACTCCCTCCTGGTGGATGCCGTTTACTGCCGTGGGTGGTTCTCTCCTCTAGAGTTTCATGAGAGACGTCTCCGTTTCAAGGGCGACCAGTCTTTGCGAGGCCTCCCACAAGTACGCCGTCTACGAGAATCTGGCCGTAAATTTCGTCACCCGCGTGCTGGGTAAACTCCACGTTCATCAGGCAGTCGAGCCCCAGGGTCTCGACGCAGGCATTGAGGAGCGCTTCGCCCACACGGGCCCGCTGCTCGGGCGTGCGGCCGCGGCGTCTCGCAGCTCAATACAGCGGCGGGGGTGACAGGGTCACCGGCTGTGCAGTGCCAGACGCCGCCTTCGCCGAGTTCGCGAGTCACATGGACAAGGTCGGCTGTGGTTTGCATGATTTCGGCGTAGTGGCGGCCAAGCGGGCCGCCAATCGCGCTTCACGGAAGAGGATAGTGGTTGGGTACATCGGCTGTAAGTGGGGCATAATCTCCTTTTTGGGGTTTGGGGATCAAGCGTTTGAGACGCAAGGTTGATATTGCACTGTCACATGTCAATATAGTCATAAATGTGGACAGTGTCAATATCAGTGCGAGAATATTTTTGTGAGGCCAACATCCTCACGATCCGCCGCCTTATCATCACGGCGATCTTCGCCGTCCCTCATCGACGCGCCCTGGCCCTGGTACCGGGGCAGGACTGGACATTTTCTTGGGTCGCTCGCCGGCGGGTGGTCCAGCCCCTACATCACTTCGCAGACGAGAGGTGTGGCGGCTGTGCCACTGCGTCCAGCTTGGCGCCTGCGCCATTCGGATGGGCGCCTGCGCGGGGAGTCTGTGGCGTATGTGACTTGGCGTGCCCGCGCACTATCGGTGGTTGCCGCCCTGGTCGGCGGCGGGTCTCCGGACCGCGCGCGGGCGCTACAGCTCCTGCAGGATCATCGACGCGGAGCGCGGATTCCGCCGCTCTCGCAGAGACGACGAACTCCGGGTTCTCCGGTACCTTCGCCCGGTCTCACGCTTCGTCCACCAGCACTCCCAGAGACACAGCTCCGAGCGCCCCCAGGGGTTAAGCCTTGAGGTCGAGGATGATTTTGCCGTAGTGGCTGCCGGACTGCATGTAGGTGAGGGCTTCGCGGGCCTGGGTGAGGGGGAAGGTTCGATCGATGACGGGGCGGATGTGGTTGGTTTCGATGGCGGCGATCATGCGGGTGTACATGGCGCGGCTGCCGACGTAGACGCCCTGGACGTTGATGGCTTTGGCGAGGATGGGGGTGGGGTCGATGGTGGCGCCTTTGCCGGCGAGGACGCCGATGACGTAGATGCGGCCGCCGGGGGTGACGGATTTCATGGAGAGGGGGAGAGTGCCGGCTCCGCCTACTTCTACTACGTGGTCGACGCCGCGGTTGTTGGTGAGCTTATAGACCTCTCGATCCCATTCTGGGGTGGTGCGGTAGTTGATGGTTTCGGTGGCGCCTAGCTGGCGGGCGCGGGCTAGTTTTTCGTCGGAGGAGCTGGTGATGATTACGCGGGCGCCGTTGGCCTTGGCGAACTGGAGGGCGAAGAGCGAGACGCCGCCGGTGCCGAGGAGGAGGACGGTCTGGCCGGCGTGGAGATTGCCTCTTTCGACCAGAGCGTTCCAGGCGGTGAGGGCGGAGCAGGGGAGGGTGGCGGCTTCGGCGTGGGAGTAGTTGGCGGGGGCGTGGATGAGGCCGGTTTCGGGGAAGAGGTGGGCGGTGGAGAAGACGCCGTCGATGGGGCCACCGAGGGCGGATTTGCCGGTGGTGGGGAGGATGGGGCCGTCGAGCCAGTCTTGGAAAAATAGGCTGGTGACGTGGTCGCCTACTTTGAATTGGGTGACGGCGGAGCCGATGGCGGTGACGATGCCGGCGGCGTCGGAACCGGGGATGCGGGGGAGGGGCATTTTGGGGTTGTAGGTGCCGAGGACGGTCATGAGGTCGCGATAGTTGAGGCTGGCGGCGTGGAGGTCGACGAGGACTTCGTTGGGGCCGGGGGCGGGGAGGGTGAGGGGTTCGAGGGTGAGGTTTGCGGTGGTTTCGGGAGAGCCGAAGGCGTTGAGGCGGAGGGCGGTGGCGGACATGCGGTGCTCCTTGGGGCTTTGGGGCTGGTGAGGCGTTGGGGCAATGAAACGATAGAGATAGGATGCACCGGCGGCGCAGGGGGTAGCGCGGTATTCGGTCGGCTCGGGATGATGGGATGGACAGCCTGGGACGCGCAAGGGCTGCGCTGGGGCGCGATGCAACGCTGAAGGGTGCGGAGGTGTCTGATCAAGGACAGGCGATTTCGCTGAGACGGTGAGAGGATTGCGGGGGTATCCCGTGAAGAGGTTGGGTGTAGTGTCGAGAGCTGGATTGAAGAGAGCAAGTGTGGAGCAGAAGGATCGTGCGCAGGTGACGCTGGAGTCGATTGGCGATGCGGTGATCAGTACGGACGGCGAGGGGAAGGTTACGTTTCTTAACCCGGTCGCGCAGCAGTTGACGGGGTGGATGGTTGGGGAGGCGCGGGGGCGGGCGATTGACGAGGTGTTTAGGATTCTGGATGCGGCGACTCGGGAGAGTGTGACGCGGTCGATGGTGGCGTTGACTGAGCCACACCGGCCGGGACATCTGCCGGGGTGCTGCATTTTGATTCGGCGGGATGGTGCGGAGATTTTCATTGA
Organism: uncultured Acidobacteriaceae bacterium; assembly: GCA_963737325.1. GTDB lineage: Bacteria > Acidobacteriota > Terriglobia > Terriglobales > Acidobacteriaceae > Granulicella. The sequence continues at coordinate 12,966 of CAVTSJ010000011.1, read as the reverse complement.
GGACTCGACGGCACCGATTCACGGGAGGGATGGGAAGGTTACGGGGTCGGTGATTGTGTTTCGGGACGTGACGGAGGCGAGGCGCGTGGCAGAGGAGATGCTGCACGCGTCGCAGCATGATTTTTTGACGGGGTTGCCGAATCGGTTGCTGTTGGCCGACAGGCTGGGACAGGCGATTGCGCTGGCGGAGAGGCACTCGGGCGAAGTGGCGGTGTTGTATATCGACCTGGATCAGTTCAAGCAGGTGAACGATTCGCTGGGGCACATGGTGGGAGATCAACTGTTGCAGTCGGTTGCGGAGCGGCTGCAGGAGCAGGTGCGGATGCCGGATACGGTGAGCCGGCAGGGTGGCGATGAGTTTGTGGTGCTGCTGCAGGAGGTGAAGACGAAGGCCGATGCGGAGGTGGTGACGAAGAGGATTCTGGAGGCGGTTGAGCGCGTGCACTCGATTGGCGAGTACCAGCTTTCGCTCACGGCGAGCATTGGGGTGAGCCGCTATCCAGAAGACGGAGTGGATGCGGAGACGCTGTTGAAGCATGCCGATACGGCGCTGTACCAGGCGAAGGCGAGTGGGCGCGGGTGCGTTAGGTTTTTTGAGCCGGCGATGAATGCGCGCGCGGTGTATCGGCGGTCGATGGAAGAGGATCTGCGGCGGGCGTTCGGACGAGATGAATTTCAGCTGCACTACCAGGCGGCGATTGACCTGAAGACAGGAGCGATTGCGGGGGTGGAGGCGCTGCTGCGGTGGACGAGCGCGACGCGCGGGTCAGTGGCGCCGGAGACGTTTCTTGCGGTTGCCGAAGACAGTGGACTGATGTTGCCGATTGGCGCGTGGGCGATGCATGCGGCATGTACGCAGGCGCAGGCCTGGTTGGAAGAAGGTTTGCCGGCAGTGAGGATGGCGGTGAATGTTTCGGCGATGCAGCTGCAGGATGTGAACTTCCGCGAGCAGATGATTGCAGTGTTGCGAGAGACCAGGCTAAGCCCCGGGTTGCTGGAGCTGGAGGTGGCGGAGACGGTGCTGATGCATCTGCCGGAGCGTGCGCTGGCGGTGCTGCAGTATCTACGGGGGTTGGGGGTGAAGGTGTCGATCGATGATTTCGGTGCGGGCTACTCGAGCTTGAGCCATCTGAAGAAATTGCCGGTGGATATTTTGAAGATCGACCGGTCGTTTCTTCACCCGCTGAAGGAGAAGCTGGACGAGAGGTCGATTGCGGTGGCGATCATTCAGATGGGGCGGAGTTTGAAGCTGCGGGTGGTGGCGGAGGGCGTTGAATCACTAGAGGACATGAATTTTGTGCGAGCGCACGATTGTGATGAGGCGCAGGGATTTTACTTTGGGCCTCCGGTACCGGCGGACGAGTTTGCAGCGATGCTGAGGAAGCGGCAGTTTAGCTGGAAGTTGAAGAGCGGGCGGTCGCCTGAGGCGGAGGCTTCGCGAAAGATTGGGTGATTCCGAAAAAAAAGGTGGACAGGCCTGCATTTAGAAGAAGCAGATCCCTGCGGGATGACAGCCAGAAGAGCAAGGGCAAAGACAACAGCAACTACAGGGGTCCTTCACTTCGTTCAGGATGACGGGATTTGATGCAAATGCAGAAGATTGGGTGAGGTGGGGCGCAAAGAAAAACCCCATGTCTCAGAATCGAGACATGGGGCACCCGGTTGGTGGGTTGGTTAGGCTTTGACGGGGTGGCCGTCGACGATCTTGACGGGGTCGAGGAAGGGCATGGAGGCGCGGAGGGGTGCGCCGATTTTTTCTACGGGGTGGTTGCGCTCGGCGTCGCGATATTTTTGGAAGCCGTGGCGGCCGGTTTCATTTTCGTTGATGAACTTTTTGGCGAAGCTGCCGTCCTGGATGTTGGAGAGGAGTTGCCTCATGGCGGCCTTGGTGGCGGGGGTGACGATGGCGGCCTGGGCTTCGTAGCCTCCCCACTCGGCGGTGTCGGAGATGGAGTAGTTCATGTATTCGAGGCCGCCGCGGTAGAGGAGGTCGACGATGAGCTTGAGCTCGTGGAGGACTTCGAAGTAGGCGAGCTCGGGTTGATAGCCGGCTTCGGTGAGGACTTCGAAGCCGCACTTGACGAGGGCTGCGGCGCCACCGCAGAGGACGGCTTGCTCGCCGAAGAGGTCGGTCTCGGTCTCTTCGGTGAAGGTGGTTTCGAGGACGCCGCCGCGGGTGCCGCCGATGGCCTTGGCGTAGGAGAGCGCGAGGGCCAGGGCGTGGCCGCTGGCATCTTGTTCAACAGCGACGAGGCAGGGGACGCCGCCGCCTTCGGTGAAGACTTCGCGGACGCGGTGGCCGGGACCTTTGGGGGCGACGAGCGAGACGTCGGCGGTGGGCGGAGGGGTGATGGTGCGGAAGCGGATGTTGAAGCCGTGCGCGAACATGAGGGTAACGTCGGGCTTCATGTTGGGGGCGATCTCGTCGTGGTAGACCTTGGCGGCGGTCTGGTCGGGGGTGAGGTTCATGATGACGTCGGCCCACTTGGAGACTTCAGCGACGGTGCCAACCTGAAGGCCGGCGAGCTCGGCTTTGCGAGCGTTGGGAGAGTTGGGGCGGAGGCCTACGCGGACGTCGACGCCGGAGTCCTTGAGGTTGAGGGCGTGGGCGTGGCCCTGGGAGCCGTAGCCGATGATGGCTACTTTTTTGGCTTGGATGAGGGAGAGGTCTGCGTCTGCGTCGTGGTAGGTTTTTGCCATGATGTCTTCTTTCCGTTCTCAGTTGTCGTTTAGTTTAGTTAGTTGATGGGGCGATGTCTCGGGGTTGAATGGTGCGGGGGGAGTGCCCCGGCTAGTCTTCGTCGAATTCGGTGGGGAGGATTTCGTGTTCGGTTAGATTGTGGTGGTCGGGGTCGTGGGTGGGGAAGTCGGCGGGGTCTGGTTTGGTGCCGAGGGCTTTGAGGACGCGGGTGGTGTGGTGGCCGCGGCGCATGGCCATGCGGCCGGTGCGGGAGACTTCGAGGACTGTGTAGGCGCTCTCGCGGAGGACTTGCAGGAGGCCTTCGATCTTGCTGGCAGAGCCGGTCATCTCGAGCATGATGGATTCGGGGGCGAGGTCGACGACGCGGGCGCGGAAGACCTGGGCTAGTTCGAAGATTTGGGAGCGGGAGTGGAGGCCGTGGGGCTGATTGGGGCCGGCGGCTACCTTGATGAGGCAGAGCTCGCGGACTACGGCTTCGGAGCGGTTGACTTCGTCGACGTCGATGGTGGTTTCGAGCTTGTAGAGGGAGGCTCGGATGCGGTGCGCGGCGTTCTCGGGTGCGTCGGCGACGATGGTCATGCGGGAGGTGTCGGCACGCTCGGATTCGCCGACGGTGAGCGAGACGATGTTGATGTTGAGACGGCGGAAGAGGGAGGCGACGCGGGTGAGGACGCCGGGCTTGTCTTGGACTAATGCGACGAAGGTGTGGAGCATGGGTGCCTCAGTGAGTGGTAGTGGGTAGTAAAGACGAGGGCTAGTGGGGCGCGACGTAGGGGGCGTTGGGGTTCCAGAGTTCGGTGAGGTGGTCTTCGCCGGTTGGGGTGTGGTGGAGGAGTGCGCCGTCGTCCCATTGGTGGGTGGGGCCGCCGCCGAAGGTGTAGTCGCCGGAAGCGTGGTAGGAGCCGCCGCAGGGGAGTTTGCCGTCGGTGTATTTTTCATCGGCGCACTTGGGGCCGCGGTAGATGTGGAACCAGACCATGGGGTCGCGGGCGTCTACGGATTTTTGCGGGATGTTGAGTTTGTCGAAGGTGCGGGTGTGGGCGGCGTCGCGGAGCTGGTAGATGATGGCTTCGATTTGCTGGTCGGTGGCGGTGGGAGTGGTGACGAGGGTGAAGGAGCTTCGGTGGTTTGGTGGTAGAGGGTGAAGGGCGGTGGGGGGATGGTGGGGCGGGGTGGGTATTGCGTGGTGGTGGCGTTTGGTCGGTGGCGCTTGGGCTGCGGGTTTGGTGTTGCAGCCGAGTGAGGAGTGCGAGGGTCAAAGCGGATGACGGCGGGTAGTGCGCAGGTGGCGTAGCTCCAGGCTGTAGAGGCGTGTTGGCGTCGGGGTTGACGGGTCGATGAGGGCGTGGTCGAAGGTGAGCTCGGGGCGCGGTGTCATGCCTAGTTTGCGCATGACGTTTTGCGAGGCGAGGTTGTCGGGGGTGGTGATGGCTACGACGCTGGGGAGTTGGAGTTGGCGGGCGAGGTCGACGAAGGCCTGGGCGCCTTCGGTGGCGTAGCCCTGGCCGTGCGCGTGGGCGGCGAGACGCCAGCCGAGCTCGACTGCGGGCTGTGGGAGGTTGGGGACTTCGATGTCATGGAGTGCATACCGTGAGGGCTAAAGTCCCGGATTGTTTGTGGGTGCTATGAGAAAGGCTGAAGCCTTGGGGTACCAGTTGGTGTAGGTAGCGGGCGATGTGGTTGTCGGATTCTTCGCGGGTGTAGGTGGAGGCGAAGAAGTGCATGACTTCGGGGTCGGCGTTCATGGCGGCGAAGGGCGCGCGGTCGCGGTCCTCGAAGGGGCGGAGGAGGAGGCGTGGGGTGGCGAGTTGGAGGGTGGCGGTCACTGAGTTTGTATTTAGTTTGAGCTATGCTTCGCGGTATGCCCCAGTCGTTGAGTTTTCTTCTCGTGCATGTGGTGTTTAGTACGAAGGACCGGGCGGCGTTGCTGGATACCGAGGTGCGCCCCGACCTTTATGCCTATCTGGCGACGATCGTTCGGAATAATGATTGCGAATGTTTCCGCGTTGGTGGTGTTGCCGATCATGTTCATCTGGCGATTCGTTTGAAACGCAGAGCGACATGTCGCGAATTTGGTTGCAAAGAGCAAGGAGTCCTCGTCATCAAAAGCTGAAAAGCCAAAAGCAGCTTGCCGAAGTTCGCGTGACAACGAGGGTACGGCGCGTTTTCGGTAGGACCGTCCGATTTGAATGCGTTGATTACGTTACATCGAGACGCAGGAATCGCACCACAAGATAGCAAGCGGTTATCACGATGAGTTGCGAGAGTTTCAACGGCGAACTATGGGATCGAGTGTGAGGATCCTTCACTTCTTCAGGATTGAGGTGGTGATAGGTCGGGCCTCCGGCCCTCTGGGGGTGGGGGTGCGTACGTGGGGCTGCGCCCCACGCTGGTATGGGGCAGCGCCTCCGGCGCTTTTCATCAGACGGGCATACGGATTTAGCGACACCAGGGGAAGGACGCGGCACTGGCGCTTGTATGCGATGGCAACGTAGGTTGGTCGCGATGAAGGTGGCCTGGGGCATGTTATTCGTCCTCCGCGGGTTCGAGGAGGGGGTCGTTGGTGGGGCGGCGGACCATTTCGTGGAGGGCGCTGCCGGGGGTGATCATGGGGTAGACGCCGTCTTCTTTTTCTACCTGGAAATTTATTAGGAAGGGCTTGTTGGAGGTGCGGGCGCGGGTTGCTGTGGGGATGACTTCGCTGCGCTTCGAGACGTTGGCTCCGGCGATGCCGTGGGCCGCGGCTAGCAGGACGAAGTCGGGGCTGAGGATGGGGGAGGCGGAATAGTTTTTGTCGTAGAAGGTCTCCTGCCATTGGCGGACCATGCCTAGGAAGCCGTTGTTGATGACCGCTATGTTGATGGCGAGGTTTTCCTGGACGATGGTGGAGAGCTCGGCGGCGGTCATCTGGAAGCCGCCATCGCCGGCGATGACCCAGACGTCTTTGTCGGGGCAGGCGGTTTTTGCGCCGATGGCTGCCGGCAATGCGAAGCCCATGGTGCCGAGGCCTCCGGAGGTGATGAGGGAGCGGGGAGCTTCGTGCTTGAAGTATTGGGCTTCCCACATCTGGTGCTGGCCTACGTCGGTGACGATGATGGTTTGTTCGAGGCGGCCGGCTGCGGCGGCTTCGTGCCAGATGTCGTTGATGACGTGCGCGGCGTAGAGGTGGCCGTTGTCGGGGAGGTTGATGATGTCGCGGACGGCGGCGGTGCCTTTGCTGGCGTTGATCTGGGCGAGCCAGGTGGAGGGTTCGGTGGTGGTCCGATCCCAGGTCTCAGAAGCGAGACCTGGGGCACCCGGTTGTGTGGCCGAGAGGAGGGGTTGGAGGAGGTTCAGGACTTTTTTCAGGTCGCCGATGAGGGCTACATCTACGCGGACGTTTTTGTTGATTTCGCTGGGGTCGATTTCTACGTGGATTTTTTTGCTGTTGGGGGAGTACTTGGTGAGGTTGCCGGTGACGCGGTCGTCGAAGCGCATGCCGAAGGCGAGCAGGAGGTCGGCTTGCTGGATGGCGTTGTTGACCCAGGACTCGCCGTGCATGCCCATCATGCCGAGCTGGAGGGGGTGGGCGGCGGGGATGGCGCCGAGGCCGAGCAGGGTGCTGGCGATGGGGATCTGGTGGGCTTCGGCGAAGGCGATGACTTCTTTTTCGGCGCCGCTCTCGACGATGCCGTGACCGGCGAGGATGATGGGGCGCTGGGAGTTTTGGATGAGCTCTACGGCTTGTTGGATGGAGGATGACTCGGCGCGGAGCATGGGGTGGGGGCGGTAGGCATGAGGGCGGGCGGCGTCGAAGTCGAAGAGGGCGGAGGCCTGTTGGGCGTCCTTGGTGATGTCGACGAGGACGGGGCCGGGGCGGCCGGAGCGAGCGATTTGGAAGGCCTCGCGGACGGTGGGGGCGATCTCATCGGCGCGGGTGACGAGGAAGTTGTGCTTGGTGATGGGCAGGGTGATGCCGGTGATGTCGATCTCCTGGAAGGCGTCGCTGCCGAGAACTTTAGAGGAGACTTGGCCGGTGATGGCGACGATGGGGATGCTGTCGAGCATGGCTGTCGCTAAGCCTGTGACCAGGTTTGTGGCTCCCGGCCCGGAGGTGGCCATGCAGACGCCTACGCGGCCGGTGGCGCGGGAGTAGCCGTCGGCCATGTGGGAGGCGCCTTGCTCGTGGCGGACGAGGACGTGGTGGATCGTGGGGAATTTGCGCAGGGCGTCATAGATGGGGAGGATGGCGCCGCCGGGGTAGCCGAAGACCGTGGTGGTGCCTTCGCCGGCGAGGGTGGCCCAGAGGATCTCGGAGCCGGTTAAGGTGGGGTGTTGGTTGGTGTTCGAGTTAGTCATGTGACTTCTCCATTAGGTCGTGCAGTTCGCAGCATTCGTTGTTTCAGTTTGTTAGGTGGGCGTAGATGATTTCGCCCAGGACCAATAGGTACATGAAAATCAGAACGGCCCAAAACTCTATTCGTTGACGCTTCTCGGTACGCTCGCTGATTGTTCCGCCTTGCACTGTTCGCGCCCACCCTCGCGACATAAGTCGAATGAGGAAGGCCATTATCGGTGGACCTGCGACGCAGAATGCAATTTGTTCCCACAGTGGAGCTGCGCCTGGTCTGCTCATTGAATTCGTACCTCAGGGGCTGAAGCCCGGGTGCTGGGGTGGTTGCGATGTGTCGGGCTTACAGCCCTTGCGTTCTTTGGTGTATGGCTGCCTAGGCCTTCGGCCTAGGCTGGAATGTGGTCGGGCTTACAGCCCTCGGGTTTCTGGTTGACGTTGTACCTAGGCCTTCGGCCTAGGCTGGAATGTTGGCGGGCCTTTGGCCCTTGCTTTTGGCACTTGCTGCTATTGTGATTTTGAAGTCGCGATATAGAATCCGACTCATGCCGCAGACGCTGAGCTTCAACCTCGTGCATATCATCTTCAGTACCAAGGGCCGTACGCCGTCCATCCACGACGACGTCTTGTTGGGCCTTCATGCATATATGGCTGGAACCGTTCGGGAACTTGGTTGTGTTTGCGTTCGGGTTGGCGGCGTTGCCGATCATGTTCATATTGCCCTGCGTTTGCCGCCGACGAAGATGGCAGCGAAGGTGGTGTCGGAGATTAAGACTAGCGCGACCGCATGGATGAAAAGGCAGGGCGTGGAAGCGTTTGCGTGGCAACGAGGGTATGGTTTGTTCTCCGTCAGCCCCGCGGATGTGGATGCCGTTGTGCGGTACATTGATGGGCAGAAGGCGCACCACGCGAAGGGTGGCTTCGAGGATGAGTTGCGCGCGTTGTGCCGGAAGTATCATGTCGAGTTGGATGAGCGTTACGTGTGGGATTGATTTTGTGTCGGGCCGATGGCCCTCGGGTTGTTGGTTGACGTTTACCTAGGCCTCCCTGCGGTCGGCCTAGGCTGGAATGTGGTCGCGCCGTTGGCGCTTGCTGCGTGGGAGCTAGGTGGTGACGGCGCCTTGGCTGGCGGAGCTTACGGAGTTGGTGTATTTGGCGAAGACTCCTCGCTTGTAACGCGGGGTTGGTGGCTTGATGGTGGCGAGGCGGGTGGCGATTTCTTCGTCGGAGACGTTGAGGGTTAGCTTGCGGTTGGGGATGTCGAAGGTGATGGTGTCGCCTTCGTGGACGGCGGCGATGGGGCCTCCTAGCTGGGCTTCGGGGGAGACGTGGCCGGCCATTAGGCCGTGGGTGGCGCCGCTGAAGCGGCCGTCGGTTAAGAGGGCTACGGTTTTGGAGAGTTCGGGGATGCCCTTGATGGCGGCGGTGACGGCCAGCATCTCGCGCATGCCGGGGCCGCCGCGGGGGCCTTCGTAGCGGATGACGAGCACGTCGTCGGGGTTGATGAGGCCGGCTTCTACGGCGTGGAAGCAGGCGTCTTCGCTGTCGAAGACGCGGGCGGTGCCGGTGTGGTGGATGCGCTCGTGGCCGGCTACTTTGACTACGCAGCCTTCGGGGGCGAGATTGCCCTTGAGGATGACGAGGCCGCCGGTTTGCTTGAGGGCTGTTGTCCCAGGTGTGGATGACGGGTTGGCCGGGGGTTTCGGCGGCGGCGGCGGCCTCCTCGCGGAGGGTCTTGCCGGTGACGGTGGGGGTGTTGCCGTGGAGGATGCCCTTGTCGAGGAGACGCTTGGCGAGGACGCGCGAGCCGCCGGCGTCTTGATAATCCTTGGCGACGAACTTGCCGCCGGGTTGGAGGTCGCAGATGAAAGGCGTGCGCTCGGAGATGGTGTCGAAGTCGTCCACCGTTAGGGGAATGCCGAGTTCGTTGGCGATGGCGATTAGGTGGAGGACGGCGTTGGTCGAGCCGCCGGATGCGGCTACGGCGGCGATGGCGTCTTCGAGGGATTGGCGGGTGATGATCTGCGAGGGCTTGAGGCCGGAGCGGACCATGTCCATGACGATGCGGCCGGCGGCGCGTGAGGCTTCGTGCTTTTCGGCGCTCATGGCGGGGACGCCGGTGAGTTGGATGGGGGAGATGCCGAGGAACTCGCCGGCCATGGCCATGGTGTTGGCGGTGAACTGGCCGCCGCAGGCTCCGGGGCCGGGGCAGGCGGTGGCTTCGGCTTCTTCGAGTTGGGCGTCGGTGATTTTGCCAGCCGCGTGGGAGCCGATGGCTTCGAAGACCTGCTGGATGGTGATGTCGATGGTCTTGGTGGAGGTGGGGTCGGGGGTCTTGCCGTCGGCGGCGACGTGCATGTGGCCTGGGGCGATGGAGCCTCCGTAGAGCATGATGCCGGGGATGTCGAGACGGGCGAGGGCCATGATGGTGCCGGGCATGTTTTTGTCGCAGCCGGCGATGCAGACGAGGCCGTCGAAACTGTTGCCGCGGGTGACCAGTTCGACTGATGTCGGCGATGACTTCGCGGGAGATGAGTGAGGCTTTCATGCCTTCGGTGCCCATGGTGATGCCGTCGGAGATGGTGACGGTGTTGAACTCCATGGGGGTGCCACCGGCTTCGCGGATGCCCTGCTTGACGGCCTCGGCGATGTCGCGGAGGTGGAAGTTGCAGGGGCCGATTTCGGTCCAGGTGTTGGCGATGCCGATGATGGGCTTGTGGAGGTCTTCTTTGGAGAAGCCGACGCCGCGGAGCATAGCGCGGGCTGCGGCGCGGGAGGGGCCTTCGGTGAGGATGTTGCTGTGGGTTTTGCCGGTGGTATTGCTCATGAGCTTGCTTTCTCCCTAATGCGAAGTTGTGGGTTGCGGTCCAGCGATGATTTTCAGATAAGCGAGGACGCTATCCACGACGTCGTACTTGTAGAGGTCCCTGTCTTTGGAGCCATAGATTGCTTTCGTCTGACCTGCATCACTGACGGACCAGAGAATCACGCTTGTCCTCGGGTCGATGATTTGCAGCGTGATGGTTTGCACGACGCCGAAACCCCCGCTGTTGACGAGATTGAATTGCAGGATCAGGTCGGCGGTTTGCGGGTCGGTGACGATGGTGAAGCGGTTTTGCTGTTGGACGCCGGCGTAGATCTCGTTGAAGATTTTGTCGGTATCGGCAAGCGGCGCTCCGAGATTGTTGGAGAGGAAGACGGTTCTGGCGGAGGCGATCTGCGTCGGGATGTGCGAGGGCGTTGCCTGCGCTGAGAGCGTGGGCGCAACGGCAAGAAGAAGAGCGGCAACGATGCAGAGGAAACGTGCGGCAGCAGGCCGGTAGAGGGCTCCGGTGAGGGGGTTGCTGTGGGTCTTGCCGAGGGTGCTCATGCGGATCATTTCTCAGGGGCTAAAGCCCGGTTCTGTTTGTGGTGCTGTTGGCACGGCTGAAGCCGTGCCCTTTCGATTTGTTGCTGGATTCCGTTTGTGTCGGGCCTTCAGCCCTTGGTTTCCTGCTTCGGTTTGACCTAGGCCTTCGGCCTAGGCTGTGATGTTGGCGCGCCGTTGGCGCTTGCTGGTGATGGCGGTCATGTTGGTTCGTGGTGAGACCGCGATTGGTGTCAGGCGGTGACTTTGGATTTGGGGGAGAGCCAGAATTCTTGTTGGTGTTTGGATTCGTAGGCGTTGAGTTTGTCTTCGTGGTGGAGGGTGAGGCCGATGTCGTCGAGGCCGTTTAGGAGGCAGTGCTTGCGGAAGGGGTCGATGTCGAAGTGGGCGTGGAAGCCTTCGGCGTCGGTTACGGTTTGGGCTTCGAGGTTGATGGTGATCTTGTGCCGGGGGTTGGCGGTCGAGCGCTGGATGAGGGTTTCTACTTCGGCTTCGGTGAGGGGGGCGAGGATGATGCCGTTCTTGCCGGCGTTGGAGAAGAAGATGTCGGCGAAGGAGGGGGCGATGACGGCGCGGAAGCCGTACTGGTTGATGGCCCAGGCGGCGTGCTCGCGGGAGGAGCCGCAGCCGAAGTTGCGCTCGGCGAGGAGGATCTCGGCGCCCTTGTACTCGGGCTTGTTGAGGACGAAGTCGGGGCGCTCGGAGACGTGGTCGGGCGTGTCGAGGTCGTATCGCCAGTCGAAGAAGAGGAAGTCGCCGTAGCCGGTGCGCTCGATGCGTTTCAAGAATTGTTTGGGGATGATCTGGTCGGTGTCGATGTTGGGGAGGGGGAGCGGGGCGGCGGTGGAGGTGAGGATGTTGATGGGTCGCATGTGAGCAGCTCCTGGCTTTTAGCTTCTAGTTTTTAGCTAGAGGCGGTGGTGGCGGTGCGTTGTGTCGGGCCTTCAGCCCTCTTGCGTTTCTGCTGTGTCTACCTAGGCCTTCGGCCTAGGCTGTGATGTGTCGCGCCGTTGGCGCTTGCGTCTACCGTTCAGCTGGACTGCGTTGTGGCGGGGCTGTTCTGTGTTACGGCTACGTCTTGGAGTTGAACTTCCAGGTGCGGACGTCGGTGAAGTGGCCGGTGATGGCGGCGGCGGCGGCCATGGCGGGGGAGAGGAGGTGGGTGCGGCCGCCGCGGCCCTGGCGGCCTTCGAAGTTGCGGTTGCTGGTGGACGCACAGCGTTCACCTGGCGAGAGGATGTCGGGGTTCATACCGAGGCACATGGAGCAGCCGGGCTCGCGCCACTCGAAGCCGGCGGACTTGAAGATGCGGTCGAGGCCTTCTTGTTCGGCTTGATGCTTGACGGCCTGGGAGCCGGGGACGACCATGGCGCGGACCGTGGTGGCTACGTGGTAGCCGTCGACGACGCGGGCGGCGGCGCGGAGGTCTTCGATGCGGCCGTTGGTGCAGGAGCCGAGGAAGACGGCGTCGATCTGGATGTCCTCGATGGGGGTGCCGGGCTTGAGGTCCATGTACTCGTAGGCGCGGGTGAAGGACTTCTGGTCGGCTTCGGAGCGGGCTTCGGCGAGGGTGGGGACGGTGGCGTCGATGGTGGTGGCCATGCCGGGGGAGGTGCCCCAGGTGACGGTGGGGACTAGCTGGGTGGCGTCGATGTGGAGGGTGCGGTCGTAGGTGGCGTTGGGGTCGGTGGTGAGGGCGGACCATTGCTCTACGGCGAGGTTCCAGGTGCGGTCGTCGACGGTGGTGGTTGGAGAAGCAGATCCTCCGCCTTCGGCGAAGGATGACAATTCATTGGGGGAGGAGCTCCTGGTGCCGGGGGAGAAGCGGCGACCTTTGAGGTAGGCGAAGGTGGTGTCGTCGGGGGCGATCATGCCGGCGCGGGCACCGGCTTCGATGCTCATGTTGCAGATGGTCATGCGGCCTTCCATGGAGAGGGCGCGGATGGCGGAGCCGGCGTACTCAATCACGTATCCCGTGGCGCCGTCGGTGCCGATGCGGCCGATGATGTCGAGGATGATGTCCTTGGCGGTGACGCCGGGGGGGAGTTCGCCGTTGGGACCGCCTTCTACCTGGATGAGGAAGGTTTTGGGCTTGGATTGGGGGAGGGTTTGGGTGGCCATCACGTGCTCTACTTCGCTGGTGCCGATGCCGAAGGCTAAGGCGCCGAAGGCACCGTGGGTGCTGGTGTGGCTGTCGCCGCAGACGATGGTCATGCCGGGCTTGGTGAGGCCGAGCTCGGGGCCGATCATGTGGACGATGCCTTGCTCGGCGTCCTGGACATCGTAGAGCTCGATGCCGAAGTCGGCGCAGTTCTTGCGGAGCGCGTTGACCTGGGCGTTGGCGATCTGGTCGACGATGTGGAGGCGATCGTGGACGGAGGTGGTGGGGACGTTGTGGTCTACGGTGGCTACGTGGCGCTCGGGGTGGCGGAGCGGGCGGTTGGTGAGGCGGAGGCCTTCGAAGGCCTGCGGGCTGGTGACTTCGTGGACCAGCTGGAGGTCGATGTAGAGGATGGTGGGTTCGCCGGCGGGTTCGGTGACTACGTGCTGCTGCCAGACTTTTTCGAA
>CAVTSJ010000010.1:0-284164 GCA_963737325.1 uncultured Acidobacteriaceae bacterium | reverse complement strand
CGGCTCGCCATTCTTTATGCCGGCGCGTGGCTGATCGCAGCGGCGCGGGTTCGCGGCAGAAACCTGTTTGCGGGGACCGCATACGCTCTGACCTCCGCGCTGATTCTTGCGCCGATGCTGTGGGAGCTGACCCTGCGCTTCAAGGTGCTCAGCCCCGCGATGAGCGCAGCCGTGCTGGCGGTCTTTGCCATCGGCGCGCTCGCCTTGACCTGGAGAACCAGCTTCGCGGCGGTCTTCTGGGTGGGCTACACAAGCTCATTGCTGATGGCTCTGGTGCTGATGATTGCGACGCAGGACCTGGTGCCGTTCCTGTGCGCAATACTCGCGATTGCCATTACGAGCGAGGTGGCTGCGTGCGTTGATCATGCACTCGATGGCCGAATACTTGCGGCGGTGTTCGCCGATCTCGGCGTCGCGGCGCTGCTGTATATCTACTCGCTGCCGGAGAGTGCGCGTGGAGAGTATGGCAGCATCGGCGTCGGAGTGCTGGTTGCGATGGCCTCGATTCCCTTCCTGCTCTATTGTTCCAGTGTCACGCTGCAGAGCGTGTGGCACCGTCGCCAGGTCACGATCGCTGAGATGATGCAGGTGGCCTTGGTGTTTTGCGTGGCTGCGTATGCGGCTATAACGCTCGGCGAGGGCGGATACCGCGTGCCCTTTGGGTTCGGTTGCGTGGGGATAGCGTCCGCAGGATATGTACTCGCATTCGTGTGCTTCCGCGAGGAGAGCGCCTCGCGGAATTTTCGTGCGTATACGATGTGGAGCGCGATGCTCCTCCTGTTGGGAAGTTATATTAGCCTCCCGCAGACGAGTTTTGTGCTCACGTTGGGATGTGCCGCGATGGCGGCGACGGCTATGGGCGCCCGCCGCCTGCAGCCAGCGCTGGAGTCGCAGGGAGCGGCGTTCCTGCTCGCGGCCGCCGCCGCCTCCGGGCTGCTCGCATTTGATGGTCGCGCGCTGATTGGCTCACAAAGGCTGGAGGCGAGCTGGATCTTCGCGCTCGTGCTGGCGTGCGCTGCCGTTTGCTATGGGCTGAGCGGACGGCTGAGGGGGCCTGGATGGTCGGCGTGGATTCCCAATCTACTCTCGGCAGCGGTCGCCGTGGGAAGCGGAGCGGCGTTCGCGATGCTCCTGCTGGCCAGGATCTCTGGACATGCATCGGGCAACGCGCCCAGCATGGGCCTGCTGGAGTTCCTGCAAACGCTCATACTGTGCGTTACTGCGCTGGGATTGGCTTTGGCCGGGTCGCGCGCGCGAAGACAGGAACTCGTCTGGCTGGCCTATGGCGCCTTGGTTCTGACCGCGGCGAAGATCCTGCTGGAAGATGTTCGTCACGGACATCTGATCGCGATTGCCGCAAGCTTTGTACTGTACGCCGCGACGCTGATTGTGCTTCCGCGGCTCGGTGGACATGGGGACCGAGAGCCGGTAGAGGCGAGAGCTTAGCCCCAAACCTGAGATTAAGAAGAACTGGCCCTGATCCTTTCGGACCAGAGCCATTTTTTTGAAGCTGCTTCTTTAGGAGTGCGATCGCATCAGTTCCGCGAAGACCTCGCGGCTGGGGCGAACGCGATCTTCCGGCAGGGTTGCGAGCGGTTCGTCGACCATGTTGAGGCGCGTCGCGAAGTCCAGCTCCTCGGTGTCGATGTAGAAGACACCGGTAAGAACATCGCCCTGTGCGTGGGCCTCCATGAGCATGTTGACGGCGCCCGTCTTGCTGGTGGGCGTGTAGTCTTCATGGATCTTGCGCAGACGCAGGTGCGAGCCATCGTGCAGCTGCACGTCGACGGTGGAGTCGTGATCGTAGTCGACGTCGATGTTCTCGAACTGCGCGATGAAGCCAGTTTCGTTCACCAGCTCGTCATGCTCCTTCATGTACTTGTAGCTCTTGGTCGAGCCCTCGTGATCGTTGAAGGTGACGCAGGGCGAGATGATGTCCAGCAGCACCGTGCCCTTGTGCGCGATGGCAGCCTTAAGCATGGCAGAAAGCTGCTTCTTGTCGCCCGAGAACGAGCGGCCGACGAACGTTGCGCCCAGCTGAATCGCCAGCGCGCAGACATCGATCGGTGGCATGTCATTGACAACACCGGTCTTCAGCTTGGAGCCGATATCGGCGGTCGCCGAGAACTGGCCTTTGGTGAGGCCGTACACGCCGTTGTCTTCGATGATGTAAATGATCGGAAGATTGCGGCGCAGCAGGTGGATAAACTGGCCGACGCCGATCGAAGCCGTGTCGCCATCGCCGCTGATGCCGATCGAGCGCATCGTCTTGTTGGCGAGCAGCGCGCCGGTGGCCACCGACGGCATGCGGCCGTGGACGGAGTTGAAGCTGAACGAGCGCGACATAAAGTAGGCCGGCGATTTGGAGGAGCAGCCGATGCCACTCATCTTCATCACCGTCTCGGGCTGAACGCCCATCTCGTAGTACGCCTCGAGGATGCGCTCGGAGATCGCGTTGTGGCCGCAGCCGGCGCAAAGAGTTGATTTGCCGCCGCGGTAGTCGAGAACTTCGAGGCCAATGAGATTCGTTTTTGGTGTTGGGGGAACAGTTGAGGTCGCCATGATTACTTTGTTGCTCCTTGAGTTGAAGCGATACGGTGTGAGGCAATGGCCTCGGTAACGGTGCGTGCGTCCAGCGGAAGGCCGCCATAGTAGACAACGGAGTGCAGCTTGGTCGCTTGCGATGGATCCAGATCCACCTTCATCAGGTTCAGAAGCTGTCCGTCGCGGTTCTGTTCGACCACGTAGATGATCTCGTGGCTGGCGACGAAGTCTTCGACTTCCTTGGTGAGGGGGTAGGCGCGAACACGGAGATAGTCGGTCTCGATCTTCGATTCCTTCTCCAGTTGCTCGCGGCTCTCGATCACCGCGACGTGGCTGGTGCCATACGCGATGATGCCGATCTTGTGGTTGCCTGCGGCCTCGAGGACAGGCTTGGGCACGTAGGTCTTCGCCGTCTCGAACTTACGCGCGAGGCGCTGCATGTTGTACTCGTAGTCCTCGGGGCGCTCGGTGTAGAGAGCCTTTTCGTTCTTGCCGCTGCCGCGCGTAAAATACGCGGCCTTCGGGTGTGGAGTGCCGGGCAGCGTGCGGTACGGAATCGCATCGCCGTCCACATCCTTGTAGCGCGCGAATCCGCCAGCCTCTTCGAGCTGCTTGGCGTTGAGCACCTTGCCGCGGTTGATCGGCTTCTCCGGATAGTCGAACGGCTCGGACATCCAGTTGTTCATGCCGAGGTCGAGATCCGAGAGAACGAAGACCGGAGTCTGCAGCGTCTCGGCGAGATCGAAGGCCTGGGTACCAAACTCGAAGCACTCCTTCACCGAACCGGGGAACAGCATGACGTGCTTGGTATCGCCGTGGGACAGCCCCGCGATGAACGCGACGTCGCCCTGGGCGGTGCGAGTGGGCAGCCCGGTGGAAGGGCCGGTGCGCTGCACGTCGAAGATGACGCCGGGGATCTCGGCGAAGTAGCCCAGGCCCGCGAACTCGGCCATGAGCGAGATCCCGGGGCCGGAGGTGGCGGTCATGGAACGGGCGCCGGCCCAGCCTGCGCCGAGCACCATGCCGATCGCGGCGAGCTCATCTTCCGCCTGGACGATGGCGAAACTGGCTTTACCATCTTTCTCTACGCGGTAAGTCTTCATGTACTTGATGAGGTCTTCGACGACGCTCGTGGAAGGCGTAATCGGGTACCACGCCACTACCGTGACGCCGGCAAACATGGCACCCATAGCCGAGGCTGAGTTGCCGTCAATGATGATCTTGCCTTGTGTGGCGCTCATGGGCTCAACCACCAGGCCGTCCTGCTTGGTCAGCGAGTTGGCCGCGTAATCGTAGCCGAGCTGCACAGCGTTCCAGTTGAGGTCGGCGACCGCGGCCTTCTTGGCAAACTGCTTGCGCACAATGCTCTCAAGGCCCTTCAGGTCGATGGAGAGCAGCTGAGCGGCGACTCCGACGTAGACCATATTCTTGATGAGCTTGCGAACCTTCATCTCGGCCCCCGTGGCGGCGACAAGGCTATCGAACGGGACGGGATAATAGATGATGTCGTCGCGGCGCTCGGTCAGGTTGAACACCTCATCGAAGATCACGGCGCGGCCGGGCGCGAGCTTGCGAATGTCTTCATGAACCGTCTCCGGGTTCATGGCGATCAGGAGATCGTTCTCATTCTTGCGCGCGACCCATCCATCGCGGCTGGCGCGAATGAGATACCAGGTGGGAAGACCGGCGATGTTGGACGGGAACAGATTCTTGCCCGACACCGGGACGCCCATGTTGAAGATGCTGCGAAGAAGAATGCTGTTCGCCGATTGTGAGCCAGAGCCATTAACCGTTGCGACGTTGATTGCGAAATCGTTCACCACCTTTTTGGGGGGAGCGGTCGAGTCTGCAACGGGGAGACTCTGAAGTTCGAGATTACTGGTAGCCATTTAAAGTTCCTTCCATGCGTGTATGCGTCGAGGGCGTTGTGCAGAATGTCTTGGGGAATCCATGCGTCGTTGCCGGCAAAGTCTTTCGCGGCCGGTTAGCGGCCAACAAGGTTATGTCATCGGAATTGTAGACCTTTCACGTAACGACTCGCTACGGCACGACGTAACGGCAAAGTTACGAAAACCCAGTATTGATAGCCTTTTTGCGTAGTCGGTGGTTACAATCAAGTTGCATTTTCTAAGTGACCCGAGAGCCGAAACCCCTTGCTGCATCGTGGTTTCGTTGTTGTTTGCTAAGTCGATTGGCGAGGCATTCCCACAGCCCTGGCGATAGCCGACTTTTGGTGCGATTATCATTCTGCGCCAACACCGGATGTCGAGATAGGTGCCTTCTGTGGTTCGGCTGCGAGTATGGCTTTGAGGTCCGAGTGACCAGCAACCGCAGCTCGTGCCGAGTACACAAGCCACTCGCGATCCACGTCTTCCTGGGCCTCTGCGAGCAACCTCGCGGCGACATCCGGATGGCTCCGCGCGAGCATGGTGTAACGGGCTTCGTTATAGCTGTAGTCCTTCAGCGGGATCGAGGGTGGCCGGGAATCCAGCTGAAACGGATTCTTGCCCTCCTCGCGCAGGCTGGGGTTATACCGCATCAGCGGCCAGTAGCCGGAGAGCACCGCCTTCTTCTGCTGCTCCATCCCCTTGGCGAGGTCGTAACCGTGCGCGATGCAGTGGCTGTAAGCAATGATGAGCGCCGGCCCGTTGTAGGCCTCAGCCTCCTGGAACGCCTTGATGGTCTGGGCGTCGCTGCCGCCCATGGCAACGCGCGCAACGTAAACCGAGCCATAACTGACTGCCTCCATGGCGAGATCCTTCTTGCCGGTAAGCTTGCCACCGGCAGCGAACTTTGCGACCGCGCCGCGCGGCGTGGACTTCGACATCTGGCCACCAGTATTGGAGTAGGTTTCGGTGTCGAGCACGAGGACCTTGACATTCTCGCCGGAGCCGAGCACGTGATCCAGGCCGCCGAAGCCGATGTCATAGGCCCAGCCATCGCCGCCAACTAGCCAGACACTCTTGCGCGCAAGCGAGTCCGCGACCGTGAGCAGCGTTCGTGCCTCGGGTGCGTCGACGCCGGCCAGCTTGTTCCGCAGCAACAGGATGCGTTCGCGTTGGGCTTCGATGGCGGGCTCCGTAGTTTGGTCGGCGGAGAGAAGCGCAGTGACGAGCTCGTCGCCAAGGATTGCGGCCATGGGTTGAAGCAGAGCCTCGGCGTATGCCTTCTGCTGATCGAGTGCGAGACGAATGCCAAGTCCGAACTCAGCGTTGTCCTCGAAGAGAGAGTTAGACCAGGTAGGACCGCGGCCGCTCTTGTTGACGCTGTAGGGCGTGGTCGGAAGGCTTCCACCATAAATCGAGGAGCAGCCGGTAGCATTGGCGATGAACAGCCGATCGCCAAACAGCTGGGTCAGGAGCTTGATGTAGGGCGTCTCGCCGCAGCCCGCACACGCGCCGGAGAACTCAAAGAGCGGATCGAGCAGCTGGACGTCCTTGACCTGGTTGTGCGAGAGACGCGTGCGATCGACCGACGGCAGCGCCTCGAAGTAGCTCCAGTTCTTCGCCTCAGCCTCGCGCAGCGGGGCCTGCGGAACCATACGCAGTGCTTTATGTTTAGGCTCCGTCTTACTGATCGCTGGGCATATCTCCACGCAAAGATGGCAGCCCGTGCAGTCCTCGGGCGCAACCTGCAGCGTGTAGAGCTCGTCCTCCATGCCACGCCACCGGGGCTTGGCGGTCTTGAAGCTTGCAGGCGCGCCGTCCAGCCGCTCGGCCGCGAATACCTTGGCGCGAATGACCGCATGCGGACACACCAGTACGCACTTGCCGCACTGGATGCAGAGCTCGGCATCCCACATAGGAATCTCGTGGGCGATGTTGCGCTTTTCCCAGTGCGCAGTGCCGGTGGGAAACGTTCCGCCGGGTGGCAGCGCGCTAACGGGCAGCAGATCGCCGCGCCCGGCAGCCATCTCGCCTAGCACCTTGGTGACGAAGCTCGGCGCTTCACGCGGAAACATCGGGAGGAGGTCGAAGGTAGCGCCGACATGCTCGGGCACAGTAACCCGATGCAGATGAGCGAGCGCAGCGTCGACTGCGGCATAGTTCTGCAGCACCACGTCCCCACGCTTGCCATAGGTCTTCTTGATCGCCTGCTTGATCTGGAGGATCGCCTCGTCGCGTGGCAGCACGCCGCTGATCGCAAAGAAGCAGGTCTGCATGATGGTGTTGATGCGGTTGCCCATGTTGGCATCGCGCGCGACGCTGTAACCGTCGATCACATAGAACTGCAGCTTGCGCGCAAGGATGGTCTCCTGCGTCTCGCGCGGCAGGTGCTGCCAGACTTCCTCCGGGCCGTAAGGCGAGTTGAGCAGAAACACCGCACCCGGAGCAGCCGCAGCGAGAATATCCATCCGCTCAAGGAAGGAAAAGTTGTGGCACGCAACGAAATTGGCTTCCGTGATGAGATACGTCGACCGAATGGGCTCGGGGCCAAACCGCAGATGGGACGTCGTGACGGAGCCGGACTTCTTCGAGTCGTACACGAAATAGCCCTGCACATAGTTGTCTGTGCCTGACCCGATAATCTTGATGGAGTTCTTGTTAGCGCCCACGGTGCCGTCCGAACCGAGGCCATAAAACAGCGCGCGAATCGTGCGCGGATCTTCGGTGGAGAAGGCCGGGTCATAGTCCAGGCTGGTGTGCGTGACGTCGTCGTCGATGCCGATCGTGAAGTGGTTCTTCGCCTGCGGCTTCTTCAGCTCGTCGAAGATGCCCTTCACCATGGCGGGCGTGAACTCCTTGGAGGAGAGCCCATAGCGCCCGCCGATCACCCGCGGATCGTGCAGAAGGCGCCGCGCGGTGCTGGCGAACGACTCGCTGAGCGCAGTAACGATGTCCTGGTAGAGGGGCTCGCCCAGCGCGCCCGGCTCCTTGGTGCGGTCGAGCACGGCGATCGATTTGACCGTGACAGGAAGGGCTGCGAGGAAAGCCTCAGCAGCAAACGGTCTGAAAAGGCGCACCTTCAGCAGGCCAAGCTTTTCCCCCTGCGCGTTCAGATGGCTGATTGCCTCTTCGACCGCGCCGGCGCCCGATCCCATGATGATGATGACGCGCTCGGCGTCGGGCGCGCCCACGTAGTCGAACAGATGGTAGGCGCGGCCCGTGAGCTCCGCGAACCTATCCATCGTGTTTTGCACGATGGTCGGGCAGGCGAGATAGAACGGGTTGCACGCTTCGCGCCCCTGGAAGAATACATCAGGATTCTGCGCAGTGCCACGGAGGATGGGATTGTCAGGGCTAAGAGCGCGCTCGCGGTGAGCACGCACCAGCTTCTCATCGAGCAGGGCTCGGATGGTCTCATCGGAGATAGCATGCGCCTTGTTGATCTCGTGCGATGTACGAAAGCCATCGAAGAAATGCATGAACGGGATGCGCGCTTCGAGCGTGGCGACGTGTGAGATGAGCGCCATATCTCCGGCCTCCTGCACCGAGTTCGACGCCAGCATCGCGTAACCCGTAGACCGGCAAGCCATGACGTCCGAGTGGTCGCCAAAGATCGAAAGCGCGTGCGTGGCGATGGAGCGTGCCGTGACGTGAATGACGTTCGAGGTAAGCTCGCCTGCAATCTTGAACAGGTTGGGAATCATCAACAGCAGGCCCTGCGAGGCGGTGAAGGTAGTGCTGAACGCGCCAGCCTGCAAAGCGCCATGCATCGCCCCGGCCGCTCCACCCTCGCTCTCCATCTCGGCGATCAGGGGAACGGTGCCCCAGATGTTCTTGCGGCCTTCTTCTTTCCACTGGTCGGCCCACTCGGCCATGGTGGAAGAGGGCGTGATGGGATAGATGGCGATTACCTGCGCAAGACGATAAGCGACCAGCGCGGCCGCTTCGTTTCCGTCCAGAATGGCTGTCTCAACTCCACCGGGCATTGATGTGTCAGTTGCGTCCAGAACGGCTGACTTATTTCCACCAGGTATTGCTGTCGTTTGATCGATCAATGGGAGGCTCCAATCGTCACCATCCCATTCTGTGCTTATGGCCAATCAGCGGTTGTGATGATTATCACAACGGTGTTTTTCGGGCGTCTGATATGTTGTTAGAAAGAACGTATGACAAGCCATATCTATCTACCGGTTATCGTGCTGTTGATTGGGGGAGCGGGGTTTGCGGTCGGTCCGCTGGCGCTGGCGTGGCTCTGGGCAAGGAAGTTTTCGCCCCAGAAATCCGGTCCCAGCAAGAACTCCATCTACGAGTGCGGACTGGAGTCCGACGGCGATTCATGGATCAAGTTCAAGCCCGGCTACTACATTTACGCGATCGTCTTTCTTATCTTCGATGTAGAAGCCGTATTTCTCTTGCCCTTCGCGGTTGCGTTCGGAGGATTCACCCCCGGCGAAGCAATCGAGATGCTGGTGTTCGTGATGCTGCTGGTGGGGGGCCTTGTCTGGGCCTGCCAGAAGAATGTGCTGTCCTGGAGCTAGCCTCAGCCGCGGAGTAAACTAGGAAAAGCGTCGGTTTTGCCCGGAAAAACCGATTGAACTTTGGTACGAAAAGGTTGTGGAATGGATGAGCAGCTAAAGAGCGAGTTGAGACGGCAAGGTGTGGTTGCAACGTCTCTTCAGGAACTCTACAACTGGGGCCGCAAGAGTTCGGTTTGGCCGTTGAACTTCGGCCTCGCCTGCTGCGCCATCGAGATGATCGCGGCCACCATGGCGCGCTACGATCTTGCCCGCTTCGGCGCCGAGGTCTTCCGCCCCTCCCCACGCCAGGCTGACCTCATGATCGTCGCCGGAACCGTAACCAAGAAGATGGCTCCACAGGTCGTTCGACTCTATAACCAGATGCCGGAACCCAAGTACGTGATCTCCATGGGAGCATGTGCGATATCCGGCGGACCCTTCAAGCAGGGCTACAACGTCCTCAAGGGAATCGACCGCTATATTCCAGTGGATGTCTACATTCCCGGCTGCCCGCCCCGCCCCGAAGCGCTGATCGACGCCTTCGTGATGTTGCAGAAAAAGATCGACGCGCAGTATCTGACCGGCCCCGATAGGCCGCGTCACCTGGACGCAGACAAACCAAGTGAATTTATCGTGCCGGAGTTCGGCGAGCACGATCTGGTTCCGACAAGCAACAGCGAAGTCTGGAGCGTTCCGCTGGTTAACATTTCGAATGCAGGCAAGAATGAACCTGGAAGAGATTAAGTCCCAAATCGAAGCGAACGTTCCCGGTTGCCGGTTGGAGATCATTCCCAATGGCAGCCCCTCCGGTCAGCACTCCCTGCTGGTGGATGTGGACCACGGATTTACCGTCGCCAGTTTCCTGCGCGATGGTGCGAACCCGCACTTTGACTTCTGTTCAAACGTCACAGGCATCGACTGGCCGCTCAAGGAAGTCTCCACTAAGACCAAGGTCAAGAAGCTCGTCGACGGCGTGGAGAAAGAAGTGGATGAGGTCGTGAAGACCCAGACTGGCGGGTACCTCGAAGCCGTCTATCACCTGTATTCCGTCGAGCAGCGCGAAGGCCCGGTAGTCCTGCGCATGCGCACCGAAGACCGCGCCGAGCGCAACCACGTTCCCTCGCTCACCCCGATCTGGCGCAGCGCCGAGTTCCAGGAGCGCGAGGCCTATGATCTCTTCGGCATTATCTTCGACGGACATCCGGACCTGCGCCGCCTGTTGATGTGGGAAGGCTTTGAAGACCACCCAATGCGCAGAGATTACGTCGATCCCGACGACT
This sequence comes from uncultured Acidobacteriaceae bacterium, assembly GCA_963737325.1. Classification (GTDB taxonomy): domain Bacteria; phylum Acidobacteriota; class Terriglobia; order Terriglobales; family Acidobacteriaceae; genus Granulicella. The sequence goes on along the minus strand of CAVTSJ010000010.1, from coordinate 273,937 downwards.
ACGAGTACGAGCCGACAGCCCACGACGAAGTCTTGAAGCGTGCCCAGGCACATCGCCCCGCACAGGAGGGAGGTCTATGAGCATCCTCACCGACACGTCTGTCGACACTCTTTCCATAGACGAAACCGACCACCTCACCGGCGACCTGCTTGAAATCTCCATGGGGCCGCAGCACCCTTCCACGCACGGCGTCTTTCGCATGAACGTGACCCTGGATGGCGAGCAGGTTGTGAAGCTCAAACCGGTCTTCGGCTACCTCCATCGCAACCACGAAAAAATCGCCGAGACCGAAAGCTACCTCGGCTGCATGCCCTACACCGACCGGCTGGACTACATCTGCTCGATCACCAACAACTGGGCATACGCCATTGCCGTCGAGAAGCTGGCAGGCATCCAGGTGCCCGAACGCGCGGAATACCTGCGCGTCATCACCGGCGAACTCACCCGCCTCCAAAACCACGCCGGCCTCATCGGCTTTCTGCTGCAGGACATGGGCGCCAGCGGAACACCGTTGATGTACGCCTTCCGCGAGCGCGAAAAAGTTCTGGACCTCTTTGAAGCGCTGACCGGCGCACGCATGATGTGCAACTACATGCGCTTCGGCGGCTGTCGCTGCGACCTGCCCGCGGGCTGGCTCGACGGCGCAAAGAAGGTCGTCGCAGGCTTCCCGAAGTTTCTCGACGAGTTTGAAAGCCTGCTCAAGACCAACGAGATCCTGATGGCGCGCACCCAGGGCGTGGGCATCGTCACCAGGGCGCAGGCTATCAACGCAGGGCTGAGCGGCCCCATGGCCAGAGCCTCGGGCGTCGACTACGACCTTCGCAAGGTAGACAAGTACGGAGTCTACGAGCGTTTCAACTTCAGGGTTCCGCTGGGCGAAATCGGCGATGTATACGACCGCTACATGCTGCGCGTGCTCGAGATGCGTGAGTCCATTGAAATTCTCAAGCAGGCGATACGCGACCTGCCCGAAGGCCCGATCATGGACCCGAACACCAAGATCCGCGGCTTCCGTCCCAAGGCTGGCGAGGCGTACGGGCGCATCGAGGGCCCGAAGGGCGAGCTTGGCTTCTACTTGATCAGCGACGGCTCTCCAAACCCGTATCGCTATCGTGTCCGTCCTCCGACGCTGATCAACCTCACGCTGCTCGAAGACATGTGCCTCGGACATAACGTCGCCGACATCGTCATCATCCTCGGCAGCATCGACATCGTTCTGGGCGAGGTGGACCGTTGAGTTCCTGTACACGACAGCTCGCCATCTTCAAGATCGCAGGGGGTTCGCCGTGCTAGGTGAAGGTATAGTCAAAGGCCTGGCCGAGACTGCACGCAATTTCTTCGGCAGCTACGTCAACAAAGACCGGCTCACAACGGTTCAGTTTCCAGAAGAGCGGCTGCCCCAGATCGAGGCAACACGCGACTTCCCTTTCCTGGTCTACGACGGCCCCGATCCAGAGCCCGGACTGCGTTGCGTGGCCTGCCAGATCTGCGAGAAGGAATGCCCGCCCAAGTGCATCTACATCGTCAAGAGCGCGGACAAGAAGCCGGACGCGACCGGGAAACCGCAGTTTTATCCTGCACAATTCGACATCGACATCTCCGTCTGCATGAGCTGCCAGATCTGCGTGGAAGTCTGCCCCTTCGATGCCATCAAGATGGATGTGGAGTTCGAGATGAGCTCCGAAGACCGCTTCGGCGGCTTGCTGCTGGACAAGTACAAGCTGGCAAAGTCGAACGAGTACTACAACAAGATTCATCCCACCGAGGCCGGCGCGGTAGACGCGGCCCTGGCTGAGGAGCGCGCGAAGGCAAAAGCGGCGGCCGAGGCGAAGGCAAAGAAAGATGCAGAAGTGGCAGCAGCGAAGGCTGCGGCGGCCGCGGCGGCTCCCACCCCCGCGGCTACACCAGTCGCTGCCGAAGCTCCGGCACCTGCGGCGGCAACGGCGTCGGGAGAGACCAAGTGAACCCTCGCGTAGCAGTGACCGGGATCAATATTTTGTGTTGGATGGTGCGGACGTATGCCTGAGATGATCGATCAGATCTTTGTCGTGATCAAGCACTGGCTGATGGGCTATGTGCCGGGCGGGCTGCAACCCATCACCTCGGCGATTCTCTCCGTTATCCCCGTGATCCTTGTCTTCCCCTTGCTCTTTGCCATCACCACTGTCCTCGAACGCAAGGGACTTGGCCGCATGCAGAACCGCTACGGGCCCAATCGCGCCGGCTGGTTCGGCATCCTGCAGCCCATGGCCGACGGCATCAAGTCGTTGACCAAGGAAGACATCATCCCGCACACCGCCGACCAGCTAGTGCACTTTCTGGCCCCCGTAGTCATGGTGATCGCTTCGTTCCTGGTCTACGCCGTCGTGCCCATCGGCAAGAACATGGTCATCGCCGATCTGAATGCAGGCGTGCTCTTCTTCTTCGCGATCGGCTCCATGGTGGAGCTGTCGGTCTTCATGGCAGGATGGTCCAGCCACAGCAAGTATTCCCTGCTGGGAGCGATGCGCGCCATCGCCCAGATGATCAGCTACGAGATGCCGCTGGTGCTGTCGTCCATAGTGGCCGTCATGGCAGCCGGCTCGCTCTCGACCGTCGCCATCGTGAACATGCAGGCTGGCTATACCGGCATCTGGCCGCACTGGTACATCTTCACGCCGTGGGGTATCACCGGGTTCGTCATCTTTATGATTGCGGCGACAGCTGAGTCCAACCGCTGCCCCTTCGATATGCCCGAAGGCGAATCGGAGATCATCGCCGGGTATTTCATCGAATACTCAGGCTTCAAGTTTGCGCTGTTCTTCCTCGCCGAATATCTCGGGATGTTCGCGACCAGCGCGATGGCGATTACATTCTTCCTCGGCGGCTGGTCAGCTCCCTTCTCGTTCCTCACCTGGGTCCCGTCGTACGTCTGGTTCTTCGGCAAGCTGCTCACACTCATCTGCATATTCATCTGGGTTCGCGGAACGCTTCCGCGTCTGCGCATGGACCAGCTGATGAACTTCGCTTGGAAGTTCATGCTGCCGCTCTCACTGATCAATATTGTCGGTGCCGGAATTTGGCACTTCATGCCTTCCGGGTTCATCCGCTGGGGAGTTGTCGGCTTGCTCCTCGTCCTGTCGTCTGTTCTCTTGAGCCGCGGCCTGCGGCGCAACAAGTGGTTTCATGTACGCACGTATCGCTTCGCCAGTTAGACCTGTGACGAATGTCACAGGGTTGTCGGGTTCCGTATGTTCATCTGTATCTACTTCCTTTGTCTGGTTGGAATCGTTTCAAGATGACAATTTCCTTTTTGCTGCTCGCCGCCATCACGATCATCGGAACCGCCGCGGCGATGACTCTTAAGAATCTCGTGCATTGTGTTCTGGCACTATCGCTTGGACTGGTCGGATTGGCGGCGCTGTACATGCAGCTCGGCGCCCAGTTCGTGGGATTCACGCAGATCCTGGTGTACGTTGGTGCCGTCGCCATCCTCGCCGCGTTCGTAGTGATGATGACGCGCAGCGCTGTCCCGACGCTGTCCAATGCTGCTGCCTCCTTTCGAGCATCGGGCGCCCTGATCGCGGTCCTGGTCTTTGCCGTGCTGGCCTGGGCGACCGTCTCGGGAACCTCCACGCAGCCAATCCTCGCAGCGGCGCCGGAAGGTTCAGTTGGCCAGGTGGGCTCTGCACTGATGCATCGGTTCGTTCTGCCTTTGGAGGTCGTCGGCCTGCTGCTCACCGCCGCCCTGGTAGGTGCGGGCATCCTTGCGATGGACGAACACCGCGGAAATCAGCCTCGGGGGAGACAATGAGCCCACTCACCGGCTACCTTCTCCTCTCCGCCTTCCTGTTTTCCATCGGCCTGGCGGGCGCTCTCACACGCCGCAACGCCATCCTCGTCCTGATTGGCATCGAGTTGATGCTGAACGCAGCGAACCTCAACTTCATTGCCTTCTGGCGTTACGGTCCGCACCCTGAAGCATTGACCGGCGTCATGTTCGCGATCTTTTCCATCAGCGTTGCCGCTGCAGAAGCTGCTGTGGGCCTCAGCATTATCCTTGCCGTCTACCGGCATTCCAGGACAACGAATCTAGACCAGCTGAACTCGATGAAGGGCTAAGCAGCAAATGAACTGGATCGTACGAAATCTCTGGCTGATTCCCGCTCTGCCCCTGTTTGCAGCCGGAATCAGCGCGCTTGCGAAGCAGAAGTACAAGGCGCTCGCAGCCGGCCTCGCCATCGGCTCGATGGGCCTCTCCTTCCTGCTTGCCTTATGTGCCTTCGCCCACGTGCTCGTATTGCGGAGCAGCGGGCAGGCCACGCAGCAGGTCTTCAACTTCCCCTGGTTCCAGTTCGGCAACGACTGGCTGTCACTAGGCTGGGTGCTCAACCCTCTCACCGCCGTGATGCTGGTGATGGTCACCTTCGTCGGCCTGCTGATCTTTATCTTCAGCGTCGGCTACATGGAGCACGACGAAAACTTCACCCGTTTCTTCTGCTTCCTGGCGCTGTTCGCCGGAGCGATGCTGGGCGTGATCATCTCGAACAGCCTGCTGCTGCTCTTCATGTGCTGGGAGATTGTTGGCCTCACGTCCTACCTTCTCATCGGCTTCTGGTACTTCAAGCCAAGCGCCGCGGCTGCCGCCAAGAAAGCCTTCATCACAACCCGCATCGGCGACCTTCCCTTCTTCCTGGGAATCGTCTGGCTCTATTCGCAAACCGGCACGCTCCTCTTCTACAACAACGGAGCAGGCTGCCTTGAACCCACAGCCATCACTCACCTGCTCTCGCAGACCACCGCGATGGGCGTCTGCGTGGCAACCGGAATCGCGCTGCTGATCTTCTGCGGAGCGATTGGCAAATCCGGCCAGTTCCCCCTGCACGTATGGCTGCCGGACGCCATGGAAGGCCCCACCCCCGTCAGCGCGCTAATCCACGCTGCAACAATGGTGGCAGCCGGCGTATTCCTCGTCGCGCGAGTCTATCCGTTGATGAGCGCCCACAACGGCATCGCCGGCGTTCTGACAACCTCCACTGCACTGCAGGCCGTGACCTGGATCGGAGCCATCACGGCACTGTTCGGATCGCTGGTCGCTGTCGCACAGTGGGACATCAAGCGCATCCTGGCGTACTCAACGGTCTCGCAGCTCGGATACATGATGATGGGACTCGGCGTCGGCGGCGTTGCGGTCGGCATGTTCCACCTCATCACCCACGCGTTCTTCAAGGCGTTGCTCTTCCTCGGCGCTGGCTCGGTCATCCACGGCTGTTCCGGCGAACAGGACATTCGCAAGATGGGCGGAATCAGAAAGCTGATGCCCATTACCTTCGCGACCTACGGGATCGCAATGCTCGCGCTGTGCGGCTTTCCCCTATTCTCCGGCTTCTGGAGCAAGGACGAGATCCTTCATGCGGCTCGCCACTGGAACATCTCGCAGCTGCCCTACTACATGGGAGCCTTCGCCGCGCTGCTCACTGCGTTCTACATGTCGCGGCAGGTGTTCTATGTATTCGCCGGCACCTCCCGTCTCACCCAGGAGAGCACCGACGCCTCGCACGCTGACCCCCATGCCCACGCGGCCGGCCACCATGGTTCGGGCGCCATCCATGAGAGTCCCGCGGTAATGACGGTGCCCCTCGCTCTACTCTCCGTCTTTGCCTTGCTCCTCGGCTTCTTTGGAACGCCGGCGTGGCCCTGGTTCCAATCGTTCCTCGAGGATTCGCCCCTGGCAGTCAACTTTGTCGCGTTCGGCGAAGGCGGCATACTCCCGGTGATGCTGATCTCCTCACTCATCGTGTTTCTCGGCCTCGGCCTCGGCTGGTACTTCTATGGCCGCAAGCCGATCGTCAGCGCCGAGGCTCCAGACGCTGCCGGCAAACTCTCGCCCCCAGTCTTCACGGTGCTGGGACACGCGTTCTACTTCGACGCCCTCTACGGCGCAACATTTATCCGTCTCAATACGCTGCTCTCCAGGATCTCCGACTGGCTCGACCGCTGGGTCTGGAATGGCGCCGTCAAGACAATCACTTCCCTGGTATTTGGATTCGCTCACTTGGACAACTTCTTAGATACTCACGTGGTGAACTCCGGCTTTGATGAAGGATGCGAGAGCGTCTCGTTCAGCGGCCAGATCCTCTCGCGACTGCAAGCCGGCCGCGTCCAGGGTTACCTAAAGATCGTCGCAGGCGCCCTCATCGTGTTCACCATCGTGCTGCTATGGAAGGCCCGGATATGACCCAGGACATCAACTCCTTTCCGTGGCTCACGATCCTGACCGCAGTGCCGTTGGTTGGCGCCCTCGTCGTTCTCGCACTGGGCAAAAACAAGACGCTGGTACGCTATACGGCGCTGGCGTTCAGCGCAATCTCGCTCCTGATCACGCTGGTTCTCTGGCATAGCTTCAATAGCGCCGCCGATGGCTTCCAGTTCCAGGAACTGCACGCCTGGATCCCATCCCTCAACGTAAGCTATCGCCTTGGCATCGACGGGCTCGGTCTGCTCATGCTGCTGCTCACTGCGATCGTCGTGCCGATTGGCATGCTCGCCTCCTGGCAGATCGAGCAGCGCGTTCCGCTGTACTTCGCGCTGGTTCTCACGCTTCAGACATGCCTCGTCGGTACCTTCACGGCATTGAACTTCTTCCACTGGTTCATCTTCTGGGAGCTCGCCCTCATCCCCGCATTCTTCCTCGTCAGACTGTGGGGTGGCTCCGGCAGCGCTAAGGCGGCGATGCAGTTCCTGGTCTACACGATGGTGGGCAGCGTGGCAATGCTGCTGTCCTTCCTCGCAATCTTCCTCTCAACCAACACATTTGATTTCTCCGACCTCGCAACCATGGGCCAAAACGGCACCCTGATGCCAGCGGTGGTCGCAAAGCTCGGCTGGCATCTGCTTACCCCGGAACATGTCGCACTGGTCATCTTCTTCGGCGCCTTTCTCGGCTTCGCGGTAAAGGTTCCGCTGTTTCCATTCCACACCTGGCTGCCCTCGACCTACTCCGAAGCGCCCAGCGGAACGACCATCCTGCTGACCGGTGCGATGTCCAAGATGGGCGTCTACGGTTTTCTCCGCATCCTGCTGCCCATCTTCAGCCCTGAGATGCAGAAGGTTCTGAACATCCTTCTGTGGCTCGCGGTCGCAACCGTCGTTCTCTCCGCCTACACCGCGCTCGCCCAGAAAGACCTCAAGCGCATCTTCGCCTACTCCTCCATCAATCATCTGGGATACTGCCTGCTGGCAATCTTCGCAGTGGCCAAGTTCACCGGCGGAGATGCAGCGCTCACCCCGGAAAAGTTTGCCGCGATGAACGGCGTCTTCCTGCAAATGTTCAACCACGGCCTCACCGCCGCAACGCTCTTCTGGTTTATCGCGATGCTCGAAAAGCGCACGGGCGGGATCCGCGGCCTGGATGACTTCGGCGGTCTACGCAAAGTCATCCCAGTCTTCACCGGCCTCATGGGAATCGCGCTCTTCTCATCCCTCGGTTTGCCCGGGCTGAACGGCTTCGTCGGTGAATTCCTGATCTTCAAAGGCTCATTCCCCCTGGTAACCTGGGCGACCTCCCTGTCCGTCATCGGCCTGCTGATTACAGCCATTTTCATCCTCGGAGTCATTCAGCGCGTCTTCTCCGGCCCACTCAAGGACCAGTGGGCACAGCTACCCGATCTCACCTTGGGCGAGCGCCTGACACTCGTGCCCGTGATTGGACTTATGTTCGTTTTGGGCCTGTATCCCCAACTCATTCTCGGCGTCGTCAACCATACCGCCATACAGATGGCAATCCATCTGCGGAACTTCTGATTATGCTTGCTTGGACGATCTACATTTCCTTTCTCGGAGCTCTGGCGCTCCTCCTGCTGCCAAGTCGTAGCGCGGCCCTGGTCCGCGTCCTCGCGCTTGTGACCACCCTGGTCACCTTTGCTATTACGCTGACCGCCTTCCTGCAGCATCGTTCCGGAGAGATGTTCACCGTCGTCGACTACCCGTGGATCTCCTCGATGGGCATCCACTTCAGCCTCAAGGCCGACGGCATCAGCTTAACCTTGCTCCTGCTTACCGGTGTCATCGGCGTCTGCGGCGTCCTCTTCTCGTGGAACATCGACCACCGCATTAAAGAGTTCTTCGCCTTCTACCTGGTCCTGATTGGCGCGGTATACGGCGTGTTTCTAAGTTTCGACCTGTTCCTGCTCTTCGTCTTCTACGAGATCGTAGTAATCCCCAAGTACTTCCTGATCGCCATCTGGGGTTCGACGCGCCGTGAGTACGCGGCCATGAAACTGGTCCTCTATTCCTTCATCGGCAGCGCCATGGTGCTGGTCGGCCTGATTGCCGCGTACGTCGTCTCCGGCTCCCGCAGCATGTCCCTCAGCGATCTCGCCGGATATCACTACTCGCCTCACTTCCAGATGTGGGCGTTCCCCCTGGTCTTCGTCGGCTTTGGAATCCTGGCCGGCCTCTGGCCCTTCCACACCTGGGCGCCGACCGGCCACGTCGCCGCTCCCACCGCCGCCTCGATGCTGCTCGCCGGCGTCGTGATGAAGCTCGGCGCTTACGGCTGCCTGCGCGTCGCCATGACCATGTTCCCTCTCGGCCTCGACCCCTGGGGCTTCCACGTTCTCGGCCTCGGCTCCTGGCGCGACGTCTTCGCCGTGCTCGCGGTCATCGGCATCCTCTACGGCGCGCTCGTTGCGCTGGTGCAAAAGGACTTCAAGTTCGTCATCGGCTACTCCAGCATCAGCCACATGGGCTTCATCCTGCTCGGCCTGATGACCCTCAATCAGATTGGGCTATCGGGCGCAGTAGTGCAGATGGTCTCCCACGGAATCCTCGCCGGCCTGCTGTTCGCTGTCGTCGGCCGCATGGTCTATTCGCGCACCCACACCCGCGATCTCACAGCGCTGGGCCCCATGCACCTCAACAAGCTGCTGCCCTTTGCCGCCTTCACCTTCGTCATTGCCGGTATGGCGAGCATGGGTCTACCCGGTTTCAGCGGATTCGCTGCGGAGTTGATGATCTTGATTGGGGTTTGGCATTCGTATCCGACGCTCATTCTCTTCGTCGGCATTGGACTCATCGCCGGGGTCGCCTACATCTGGCGAGCGATGCAACAGGCGTTCTTCTCGGGCGCAGCTCCTGCCACCGCCGCTCCTCCGGAACATCCCCTCCCCCCCATCACCTTCCCGGAAAAACTGGGCGCCGGAATTCTCATCTGCTCCAGCGTGATCGTCGGAACCTTCCCACAGGTTTTCCTTAACGTCATTCATCCAGCCTTGAACTCGCCGCTCTTCCAGGGCCTGCGTAAGGGAGGCTGGTAATGAGCGCGATCAACTACGGACAACTCCTCCAACTCGCATGGCCAGAGATCATCGTTACCATCGCTGCCCTGCTCGCCATCGCCGCCGACCTGCTCCTCCGCCGCTCCCCCTTGCGTCTCCGCTTTCTGGTGGCCACAACGATCGCCACCCTTGGCTGCATCGCGGCGATTTTCAAACTGCTGCCGGGCTCAAGCGAGGGCGCGCTTCTCGGTGGCGTGCTGCTCTCCAATCCCGCTACCCACCTCGTTCAGATCGCGCTGCTGGTCATTGCGATCCTCACGCTCTTCCTCTCGGTGGACTCCACCTTCACCGATCATGTAGGCGAATTTGTTCTTCTCATCCTGCTCGCGACGACTGGCATGATGTTTCTCGTCGCCTCGCAGGACCTCCTCGTCATCTTCATCTCGCTCGAGTTGCTGAGCCTGTCGGTCTACATTCTCGCCGGGTTCGACAAGCGTAGCCCCCGCTCCTCCGAAGCTGCTCTCAAATACTTCCTCTTCGGCGGTATGTCCGCAGCGTTCATGCTGTTTGGCTTCAGCCTGCTCTACGGCTTCTCGAACTCCACCAACCTCCTCCAGATCTCAAGCGCCATCCACGCGGCGCCGCTCAGCCCACTCGTAATCCTCGCGATCGTTACGACCGTCATTGGCTTCGGATTCAAGATTGCCGCCGCGCCGTTCCACTTCTGGGCTCCAGACGTCTACCAGGGAGCACCCACACCGAGCGCCGCCTTCATTGCGTCCGGCTCCAAGGTCGCGAGCTTCTTCATCTTCTTCCAGGTTCTGGTCCTGGGCTTCGCTGGCGCCGAGGGCAGCCCAACGTTGCACCACTTCCAAAGCGGATGGGTTCCGGTGATCGTGACCGTCGCCGTCGCGTCTATGCTTCTCGGAAACCTGGTCGCGATCACCCAGACCAGTCTGCGCCGGCTGCTCGCCTACTCGGCCGTCGCCCATGCAGGCTACATGCTGCTCGCCTTCGTGGCCCACTCGGAGCAAAGCCTAGCAGCGCTCTTGTACTACGTAGCGACCTACGCGCTCGCGACACTCGGCATCTTCGGCATCCTCACCGTCACAGAAAAGCAGCTCGGCAGCGACAAGATCTCGGACCTCGCTGGCCTGAGCCGGCGCGCACCCTTCCTCTCGGCGTGCCTCTTCATCTTCGTGCTCTCGCTCGCCGGCATTCCTCCGCTCTCCGGGTTCTTCGCGAAGTTCCTTCTGTTCACAGCGGTCCTCGGAGTGAGTTCCGGTTCCAAGCTCCTTATCGGCCTGATCATCTTCGCCATCGGTATGAGCGCGGTCTCCCTGTACTACTATCTCCGGGTCCTCAAGAGCGCGTTTGTAGCGGATCCCCCAGCCGATGCCACGGCAGTTCGGTCACCCCTCCTGCTGCAGTTCGTTGTTGGATTGCTCGCAGCGGGGGTTATCGCCTTGGGCTGCGCCCCGGACCTGATCCTGAACCAGATCCTGAACGTGATTCACGCCTCAGGTCTCTGATCTCCCAGCCGCCGGCCGATTTCAACCAGGCGCTTGTTACCGCCAACCTAAGTATGACGGGGCTTCCCTGTCAAATTCCCTGAAGACATCTCAGGCCTGCTCAAGGCATCGGATCAGACTTCGTACATCTTCAGCGTCCACGATATAGCGAGACCCAAACGACGCCCCCTCACCAGAACTCTCCCTAGCCACCACCGGTTGGTCTACCCTGCGACGCAGCGATCCGTGAAAGTGTTTTGCCTGGGTTGCGCGCGCCAACGCCGCAGCATTCTCCAGCCGTAACCCTCCCCCAACCGCAATGTCGATCCGACTCCCCGCCAGCCGAACCAGCTCGGCCAGCACCGCGGATCCCGCCACGACATCCGGCTGGCCGCCCGACGTTAAAAGCCGATCCGCACCAGTGGCGATCACGTCTTCGAGTGCCTCCGGCAGCGACGCGGCCGCATCGAAGGCCCGATGAAACGTAACCTTCAGCGGTCGCGCAAGCTGCACAAGTGCACGCGTTGCCTCCACGTCGACCCGCCCATCCGACCGCAAAATCCCGAAGACCACACCCGCTGCCCCAAGCTCCTTAATATGCAGAATGTCTCGCCGCATGACATCGATCTCCGCCGCCGAGTACACGAAGTCCCCACCCCGCGGCCGCACCAGCACATGCACCGGAAGCCCGCTCTGCTCCACCGCCTCCACAATCAATCCATGGCTCGGAGTAACGCCACCCTCGCTCAGCCCGGAGCATAATTCGATCCGGTGCGCTCCGCCCTCTCTAGCCGCAACACACGCCTCGATCGTCTCAGCGCAGAGTTCAAAGGTCATCGCTCGTACCGCCTCCAACATCCACCGAAAGAATGCTCCTGTCGACTCGCTTCAAAGATTCGATTGTACCCACGCATCACCCAGAACTACTCCTTTGCCGACGCCCCCCTGCCAGCCTCCGCTCGCCCGCCTGGCGATCCCCGGCCGACTCCCCTGACCTATATTCCCTGTGGTATCGTCACTCTAACTGATCGTACCGGCACTAAACAATCAAATCGAGCTGAGATTTTCTCCCTCCGAGAAGGGTCACCAAAACTTAGCCGGCTAGCGGATACGCATCAGGCATTCGATCATCACGTCCTCAGCGGACAAGCTACAGGAGACACGCATGGCAGTTGGAACCACCGGCGATGCAGGCACGTCGATTCGCAATGAAGCATCGGGAAGCTACGTCTTGCCGATGGTTTTGATGGTGGCCCTCTACTTCAGCATCGGCTTCATCACCGCGCTCAACGACATCCTGATTCCCCACTTCAAGGATCTCTTCCATCTCACCAACGTTCTCGCGCTCCTGGTCGACCTGTGTTTCTTCGGCGCCTATTTCGTAATGTCTCTTCCCTCAGGCTGGATCGTCGGGCGCATTGGTTACAAGGCCAGCATCACGGCCGCTCTTGCAACGATGGGCTGCGGTCTATTGCTCTTCGTTCCCGCCTCCATCGTGATCTCCTACCCTGTCTTTCTTTTCGCACTGTTCGTCGTCGGCAGCGGACTCGCCTTGTTGCAAGTCGCGATCAATCCCTACGTCGGAGCGCTCGGCAAGCCCGAAACAGCATCCTCGCGCCTCAATCTCTGCGGCGGCCTCAACTCTCTCGCGACCACCATTGCTCCCAAGGTGGGCGCCGCATTCATCTTTATCGCCGCCGGCGCAACAACCGCGCAGCTTGCCCGTTCCGTGCGACTTCCCTATGTCATCCTTGCGGCATTCACCTTCCTCATCGCAATCATCACGCGCTTTGTCCATCTTCCCGAGCTCATCGAGAAGTCCTCTACAACTTCTACAGCCGAAGGCAGCGCCTGGCAGTTCACCCATCTCCGTCTCGGCGCCGCGGCAATCTTCGCCTACGTGGGCGTCGAGGTCGCCATCGGCAGCATCCTGATCAACTTTCTCGGCCAACCCTCTATGGGCAGTCTCTCGCACATCGTTGCCGCAGGCTATGTGTCGCTCTATTGGGGAGGCGCGATGGTCGGCCGCTTTATCGGCTCCTTCGCACTCATCTATATCCGCGCCCAGCGAGCCCTCGCCGCAGTCACCATCTCGGCCGTCCTTCTCGTCAGCGTAACCGTCTTCGGCCACGGCCATGCTGCCATGTGGGCGATCGTCGCATGCGGCCTCTTCAACTCCGTGATGTGGCCCTGCATCTTCCCGCTCTCGCTGCGAGGTCTCGGCACCTTCACAAGCCAGGGTTCCGGCATCCTTGTCATGATGGTCGTTGGCGGCGCCGTAATTCCAGAGCTGCAAGGCCTTCTCGCCGACAAGTTCGGCTACCAGCACAGCTTCCTCATCGTGCTCCTCTGCTATGCCTACCTGGTCTACTTCGCGCTCAGCGGCTACAAAGTCCGCCAGCCCCGCTTCGATTCCCTCCCCAACTACGTGCCGCCGGTCGAGATCTAACTGCTCTACGGTTTTCGCCCAGCCTGCTGCGCAGCTTTCGGCACCAGGTACGTAGGATGATCGTCGGCACTCACTGACGCACTCGGACCACCGTCCAGATCCATCACAGTGACCTCGTTCGTGCCCGAGTGCAACCATGCGCCCGGCAAATAAAGGCTGCCCATCGGACCGATATTCCAGAATCGTCCCAGCAGGTGGCCATTGACCCACACCACGCCTTTACCCAGCGAAGAAGTGTTCAGATAAGTATCGCCGGCAGCCCTCACCTGAAACGTGCCCCGATAGAAGCAGGGCCCAGCGCATGCCTGCTCGCTATAACCATCTGCCGGCGGCTGATCGAGCGGCAGCGGCACAATCTCCCAATCGCGCAGCACGCGGCCGTCGAGCCGAACGTCGCCGATAATCCCTGCACGCTCTCCACGAATCTTCGTCGTAAAGTTGATGCGCCCCGAGTTCTCCACCAGCACATCGAGCCGCTGGCCCGCATGCGCTGCAATGCGAAGCTGCATCTGCCCGAGCCGGCGATCCATCGTTCCCTGCAGCACGCCGTCCACATACACGCGCGCGTAGCTATGCACCGCATCGATCTCCAGCAACCCAGCGCCGCTCGCAGAACTTCCATCGCTAGCCTTAAGCTTCGTGCGGTAGAGAATGTATCCGTACGCCTGGTCCACCTCTTCCATCGAGCGCGGCGCATCCGCATGGACAGGCGCCGGCAGATTCACCCAGAGCGAGCGTGATTCCTTCAACTGCCACGCCGGCAGCGTCATCATCGGCGGCGAATCCGGCACGGGCGGGGCCGCCTTATGCGTTGCTTCCGCGATCAGGCCACGCATCGCAAAGTACTTCGCCCGCGGCCTTCCAGCTTCATCCATGGGCGCATCGTAGTCGTAACTCGACACGTCCGGCTGATAGCTCCCCCCATCCGAGTTCGCTCCATTCATCCAGCCGAAACTCGTGCCGCCCTCGATCATGTAAAGGCTGATCGAATACCCCTTCTCGATCGCCTCACGAATCTCGGCCTCCTGCACCGCGGCATCGGTAACCTGATGCTTCTCGCCCCAGTGATCGAACCAGCCATCCCAATACTCGGCAATGAACACCGGAGCATTCGGCTGGAACGCCCGCAGCAGTGGAACTTCATGCGGGAAGTCGCCAGTGCCAAAGTCAATCGCTGCAAGCAATCCGGGAATCGAACCCTGAGGAAGCTCCTCTCCTCCATCCGCGGTATACAGCATCGATTCAGCGAAGCCTGCGTCGCGCACCATCTGCAAAACCTGCTGCAGATATTGTTGGCGGTCTTCCTTCACGTTGAAGGACCCATACTCATTCTCAACCTGTACCGCGATGATCGGCCCGCCCCGACTCGCCTGCAGTGGAGCAAGTTCCTGCCCCAGCCGCAACATCCATCGCCGCGCCGCAGCAAGATACTCCGGCTGCGAACTCCGCAGCAGCACTGCAGGCGCCGTGGAATCCGCCGGCTTGCTATCCTTCAACAGCCACGCCGGATAGCCGCCAAGATCCCACTCCGCGCACACATAAGGTCCAGGCCGCAGCACGACGTACAAACCTTCTCGCTGCGCCTCGCGAACAAACTCCGCCACATCATTCTGCCCGCTGAAATCAAACTCGCCCGGCCGCCTCTCGTGCAAATTCCAGAACACGTACACGGCCACCGTATTGAGCCCCATTGCCCGTACCTTGCGAAGTCGATCGCTCCAGTCCGCGCGCGGCACTCGCGCATATTCAATCTCGCCCGAGAGAATCTGAAACGGCTTGCCGTTCAACACAAACTGTCTTCCCTCGACATGCAACGGCGTCGTCGCAACCGGGCCGGAAGCGAGCGCGCCGATCTGCGCGAAGCATGACCCAGCCGTGGCCCCAGCCAACAGCAAACTCGCAATCCACAACAGGACTCTCCGCCCACGATTCCCATGGCTCCGTCCCACCCTGTATCTCAAATGTGCGCCCCCTCGAACCAGTCTCTGCTTGGCGATTCTATCGAAGCATTCCGCCCCGCCACTCCCGCCGGACCCACCCACCGTCCGCCGCCCTCACCGATCATTTCCCCCCTAAATCGCCGATTCTGCCGCTTGGTTCCCCTCGATTCGCCTGAAAATCTGCTCCAATTAGGCCCAAATAACGCGATTTCCCCTTTTACCAGCACTTTTTTTGCCTTTACCCCCATTTCGTTCTTGCAAACCACATCGAGACAAGGTAGATTTCACTAAATCGTCATACTTTTGAGCAACTCGGCCCCATTTGAACAAAATAGTGTTCGAAGCACCCTAGAGCAGCAGTTTGAGTCACCAGCCATTAACTCATGTATGACGTATCGCACAAGGTTCGCACTAAGGCTTCAAGAGAGAGCACACATGACACGCGAATTTGCATTGCATAAGGAGATCCCAGTGAAGCTGAAAAGACTATCAACGTTAATGATGGTAATCGCCATCTGTTTGGGCACGCTCGTATTTGGAGCGTCATCGCCTGCCTGGGCCCAGCAAGCCGCTGGCTCAATTACCGGTACCGTCGTTGACCCGAGCGGCTCCGCCATTGCGAATGCAACCGTCACCGTTCGTGATGTTGATCGCGGCACAATCTGGACCACCAAGACCAGCAGCGCAGGCTTGTACAACTTTCCGCAGATCACCGAGGGCAACGTTGTCGTCAGCGTCGAGGCTCCTGGCTTCAGCAAAACTGTTCGCAACTCCTTCGTGCTCTCCGTCAACCAGGTGGCTGAGATTGACTTCAAGATGCAGGTCGGTGCGGTCAACGCAGTCGTTGACGTGACCGCAGCTCCTCCCCTCCTCCAGACCGTGTCCACCGAGGTGAGCTCAGTCCTCGATGCCAACGCAGTTGGCAGCCTCCCGATGGCCTCGCGCGACATCAACCAACTGACCCTCTTGGTTCCGGGCGCAATCAGCCCCAACATCTTCGCCTTCCAGTCCTCGCAAAACACCTTCGGCACCGGTCGTCCTTATGTCAACGGCGCGCGTGAGCAGGACAACAACGCCAGCCTCGACGGCATGGACATCAACCAGCCTGACAACAACGATGCAGCCTATGTTGCCAGCCCGGATGCCATTGGAAACTTCCAGGTCATCACCAGCAATGCGCCCGCCGATTACGGCAACTACATCGGCGGTGTCATCGTCGAGACAACCAAGTCCGGTACCAACCGCTTCCATGGAAGCGTCTACGAATACTTCCGCAACACCGATCTCAACGCCAATACGTGGCAGAACAAAGCCCAGGCCTTCCTCCTTATCCCTGACACAAACGGTGATGGCGGCTACTACACTGGACCAGGAAACGTTCGCCCGGTTCTGCAGTGGAACAATTTTGGTGCCCGCGTCGGTGGACCGATCATCAAGGATAAGCTCTTCTTCTTCGCAGACGAGACCAATGCGATTAGCAACACCCCCAGGACCGCTCAAAATAATTCCGTCATCCCATCGGCCTTTCTTACCGGCGACATGAGCACCCTTTGTACCAGCCAGGGTGCTTCCTTTGTCGGAGGGATCTGTTCCAACCCGGCCCTGCAACTCTACAGCCCTGTGTATCTCACTGGCCCACTCGCCGGCCAGGTTGCCCCTGTCGGTGCGCGTCAGCCCTTCCTCAACAACCAGGTACCGATCAACAGCAAAGTAGCGCAGTCGATGGTCTCGTCCTCGCTCTTCACGGAACAGTTCGAGCAGCCCACCTACTACACCAGCGGCTATGTGCACAGCTATCAGGGTGATCTCAAGATCGATTGGCAGGCCAGCCCCCAGGATCACATCATGGGCCGTTATACCCAGGCGTACACCATCAACACCACCAGCAATGGAACCAACGTCCTGACGCCGAACCTTACGCGCGAGTATCCGCTTAAGAATTTCGTCGCCAACTGGGATCGCCAGATCACCCCATCGCTGGTAAATGAAGCTCGCGCAGGTATGCAGATCTTCCCCGCCAACGATCAGATCTATACCAATGCAACCAACCAGAACCTGCCTGAGGTGTTTGGTCTTCCCGGCGTCCAGGGAACCATCCTGCCTTCGATGAGTTTTGGTTACGGCACCGTTGGTAGCGCGAACGGCGTGGAGATCTTCCACGACACCACCATCGAAGCGGAGGATTCGCTCAGCTGGCTGCACGGTAAGCACTCCATCCACGGCGGCTTTGAGTACTACCACTACATCATGAACGACATCTACGCCGGCAACCAGGGCGCCTCCGGTTCGTTCACCTTCACCGGCCAATACACCGGCAACGGACTCGTCCCGGGCACCCAGACGGCCATCTCCGGCAGCGCGTTCGCAGACTACCTGCTCGGCCTGCCCCAGAACGTTCAGCAGGGCGAGCCCTTCAACTTCCACCTGCGCAACAGCTTGTTCGCGGCCTTCGTCCAGGACAACTACACGGT
The DNA here is from genome assembly GCA_963737325.1 of uncultured Acidobacteriaceae bacterium. Classification (GTDB taxonomy): domain Bacteria; phylum Acidobacteriota; class Terriglobia; order Terriglobales; family Acidobacteriaceae; genus Granulicella. The sequence goes on along the minus strand of CAVTSJ010000010.1, from coordinate 256,309 downwards.
TACTCCCAACCTGACCCTCAACCTCGGTCTTCGTTACGAACTCACCACCCCCCGCGGCGACAAAGACGCCAGCAACAACGTCAACTTCGATCTCCTCACCGGAACCCCGCAGATCGGAACCAACTACAACACCTACACCGGCATCACGAACTTCCAGCCGCGCATTGGCTTTGCGTGGCAGCCCAGTTGGATCCCGCGCTTCGTCGTTCGCGGCGCGTACGATATCTCCACCTACATGGAAGGCAACGGCGTCAACAATATGGCGGTCGTCAATCCTCCCAACGTCGAACTGCATACCGAGACCAACATGACGGGTGCCGGGCTCAACTATCCGGCAACCACGCTGGATGAAGGCTACCTGCCCTTCGAATCGGCCGCTTGCACTCCTGCACTGCTGCAGGCATTCGCACCCGAGTGCTTTGCCAGCGGACAGGTGCACGCTACCAATCCGAGTCTGCGCCCGGCTGTTGATCAGCAATTCAGCCTCGCCGTCCAGCAGCAGTTTGCCGCAAACTCGTCCATCACCATCGGCTGGGTCGGCAACAAGGACGACCACATGTCCGACATCTACCTCTACAACCAGAAGCAGCTGAACTCCGCCGGCCAGGTGATTCCCGGTCCGTACATGCAGCCCATCGTCAACGCAGGAGCTCAGGCGCGTTACAACGCGTCCGACGGCATCTCCCGCTATAACGCGTTGGAGATGATGTTCTCTCAGAAGAATTTCCACGGTCTGGACTTCACGGCCAGCTATACCTGGTCGAAGTGCATGGCCAACTCCCTCGGTTACTTCGGCTCCTACGGTGATGAAGAAGGTGCCGGCGAATCACAAACGCAGGCCACGCAAAACTTCTTCCAGAACGAATACGATCCGAAGGCTGACTACGGTCGCTGCACCATCGACGTCGCCCAGTACTTCGTTGCCTACGGCGTGTATGACTTGCCCTTCGGCCGCGGAAAGCTGATCGGCACCAACGTCAGCAGGCCCGTCAATGCAGTGATTGGCGGCTGGCAGATTGCTGGCGATACGTCCATGCATTCCGGCTTCGGTATCACTCCCTTTGCCGGCCAATACGCCGGTGACCAGAATCCGAACTCTGCATCCACACTCACCGGCTCCTATCAGCCACGTCCCAATTGCGTGCAAGGTATCGCAGCCAATCAACCCATGCAGACCGTGCAGATCGGCGGAAGCATTGGCAGAACCAATCTCAATCCGGCATCGGTAACGGAAGTCGCCGATGTAGCCGATGGAGGAACCTTCGGAAACTGCCAGAACGGCGCCCTTCGCGGACCGGGCCTCAAGACGGCAGACCTCAACCTCACCAAGACGGTCGCCTTTACCGATACGTTCAACATGGCTTTCTCTGCACAGTTCATCAACCTGACCAACACGCCGATCTTCAGCGTGCCGGCCAGCTGGTGGGGTCAGTACAGCTCCTGCGCAGCTTGCAATGGCGTTCGCACCACCGGCCCGCTCGGCGGTGGATCGGGTACCGTTGGACTCTTCGGCCTCGTCGATGGATCGAACCCCGGACGTCAAGTTGAGTTCGCTCTCAGACTCAACTTCTAACCCTCAACCCAACCACAAATGCCACCCTACACCGGGGTGGCATTTGTACTTAACCCCAACGACAATTCTCTTCGGGTACATTTGGATGATTGAGGTTTCAATGAAGAATATGGTTTACGCATTATTCGTTGCCAGCTGTACGGGCCTGATCCAACCTGCACACGCGCAGAAAACTGAGTTCTGGATGAGCAACGGTGCCACCTCCGTAGCCTCCTTCATGGCGCATAAAGACAAGATCGACATCATCTCCCCAACCTGGTACCAGATCGATCAGAACGGCTTTGTAAGTGGTGAGCCGCAGCCCGTTGTCCTGAAGGCCGCCAAAGACGCGCACCTCACCATCATCCCGCTCTTCGCTCTCTTCAATCACGAGAAGGCGCACGCACTCTTCAATGACCCCAAAGCGCAGGACGCAATGATCGCTTCCCTTCTCCGCGAGTGCAAGGAGAACGGCTACGACGGCGTCAATCTCGATATCGAAGATGTGATGTGGACCGATCGCGACGGCCTCTCCGCGCTGGTTCAGAAAACCGCCGATGCTCTGCACAAGGAGCACCTGCTGGTTCAGATCGACGTCGTTCCCAACGCGCCCGGACATGCGGGCGAAACAGCCTTCAGCGCCTGGATGTTTCAGGAGTGGCGCGGAGCCTACGACCTGAAAGCTCTCGCCAACGCAGTCGATCTCATCTGCCTGATGACCTACGACCAGAACACGCGCTGGACAGTTCCAGGCCCCGTCGACGGCTGGGTGTGGACCAATCAGAATCTCGACTACGCACTCCAGTTCGTGCCCAAGAGCAAGCTCTCTCTCGGCATCGCGCTCTACGGCTATCACTGGTACACCGGCGAGCCCGGCTTCGACGGCAAGGAAAGAATCCCGCATCCCACCGCCGACTACATCTCCTACGCCAACACGATCTATCTCCGTGACACCTACGGCGGCAAGACCCAGTGGGATGACGAAGAACACACTCCCTGGTTCTTCATCAACCGCGATCAAATGCGCGAGTGGTTCTTCTACACCGACAAGCGAGCCTTCATGGATCGCTTCGAGCTCGCAAAGAAATCCGGCCTCCAAGGCGTCTGCGCGTGGGTGCTCGGCGAAGAAGACCCCGCGATCTGGGACGCGATCCCAGCCAAGCGCTAACTAAGCATCACGAAAAAGCCCTCTCGCATGAGAGGGCTTTGCTTCACACACACTTCGCGAACTACTCCACCAACCGTCCGCGGAAGATCGTCCCCGTGTGATCGCCGGCCTCATCGAAGACATTGAAATTCGCAGGCGTACCAGGCGTCATCGTCGACAGCTCCGTCATCCCCATCATGCGCGCGGGATTCCGCGATGCCAGTCGAACGGCCGCGCCCAGCGACGTCCCAGTAAATTTCTGCACGTTCGCAACCGCCTGGTCCATCGTCAATACGCTACCAGCCAGCGTCTCGCCCGACAGGCACACACCATCCTTTACCACCACCTCGAAATCTCCCAGCGTGTACGTTCCATCCGGAACGCCAGTCGCCGACATGCCATCCGTCACCAGGATCCCCCGCTCTTCCCCCTTCATCTTCAGCCACAGCCGAATGATCGCGGGATGCACGTGCACGCCGTCACAGATGGCCTCGGCGTAAATGTCTTCGCGATCCAAAACGGTGCCGACGATTCCCGGCTCGCGATGATCCAGCGCTCGCATCGCATTAAACAAATGCGTCGAGCTCTTCGCTCCCGCAGCGATTGCCGCCAGCGTCTCCTCCCACGTCGCCGTGCTGTGTCCCATGCTCACGCGAACACCCTTCGACGTCGCGTGTTGAATCAACTCGAGAGCATGCGGCAGCTCCGGCGCCATCGTCATCAATCGAATGTGTCCCCGCGCAGCCGCCTGCAAGCGATCGAATAACTCGATGCTCGGCTCGCGAATGCTGACCTCTGGATGCACGCCACGTTTTCCGTGCGACACGAACGGCCCTTCCAGATGAACCCCCACCGGGACAGCCACAGGCCCACCGGATGCGCTCTTGCCCGGACGCTCGATTGCGTTAGCCAGGCGATCCAGCGACTTGAGCGTTAGATCGAGAGGTGCCGTAACGGTCGTCGGTAAGTAGTGAGCGACTCCGCGCGTTACCAGGAACCGTCCCACCTCCGCAATGCCGGCCGGGTCCGCCGCCATGAAGTCGAACGATCGCGCCCCATGCACATGAATGTCGAAGAACGTTGCGGTCAGAGTTTCCGTCGATCCATTCACATCGCCTGCCTCGATGCGAGCGATCTGGCCATCCTCCACCGATACCACCGGGTACTCAATCTCTCCCGTGTCGGTGATCAATCTACGTGCAGTAATTGTCGTCAGCATCGATTTCCATTCTTCTAAATACTTGCCATGCTCGGGCCCGGTCGATCATGTTCTTTGAGCCGATCTGCAACAACGCCGCACTGCACTGTGCTATCACGAAATTACGCCCGCATCCTGTGATTCACATCGCTTAATACGCATTCCCAATGTGCCCTCAACGGCACATCAGAACTACCATCGTTTACAGCACGCAGAAGGGGCCGCTCGCAGCTTTCTCCACGGTCGCTGCGAATAAAAGTTCTTGCCCACACCAGCTAGAGTGTGTTCTTGTAGTACAAGATAGCTCAGAACTTTGCGCACTTCAATAGAAAACAATCACTTTCGCCGAGAAATGTTCACTTACATGATCGTTCCCATCCGACCGAAATCCCCCTCCCGCCGCTTCCGGTCCAGTCGGCCGGCCGCCGCTCTCTTCTGCCTCATCTTCGCCCCGACTCTCGTCACCTCGGCGCAACCCACCACCCCTGCCGCTCCCTCGCTGTCTCCCCAGCCAAAGGAGCTCCAACCCGGAACCTTAGTCTCCGTGCATATCGCCTCGGTACTCGTCCCCGGCAACAATCCAGACGACCAGTTCGCCGCGCGCAACCTCACCCCATCGCTGACTCAAAGCGGCCTTCGCGTAGCCCCAGCCATCAACGCCGCCGACACCACCGCCGACCTCACCATCACACTCCTCCGCGCCGACAGCCCCCAGGCCCGCCACCTTCTCTCCACCACCCACCTCGCCTTCGACCCACCCATGCACGACGAAGGCTACATCCTCATCTCGCAAAAGACCTCCACCGGCGCAACCGTCAGCATCATCGGCCACGCCTCCGCAGGCGTCTTCTACGGCGTGCAGACCCTCAAGCAATTAATCGTGCCCTCCACAACCAGCCCGCAAATCTGGACCGCTACCATCCGCGACTGGCCCTCCATGAAATATCGCGGCGAGCACGACGACCTCTCCCGCGGCCCCTTCCCCACGCTCGCCTTCCAGAAGCATCAGCTTGACGTCTTCGCCGCCCACAAGATCAATCTCTACTCGCCCTACTTCGAGAACAATCTCGAGTACTCCGGCGATCTCGTTGCCGCGCCTCCCGGTGGCGCCCTCACCCGCGACCAGGCTCGGCAGCTCGTAGCCTACGCCACACCGCTCCACATCATGATCGTTCCCGAGCAGGAAGCCTTCGGCCACGTCCACCACGTTCTCCTCAACGAGAAGTACGCCGACGTAGCCGAGACGCCGCACGGCAACGTTATCGCACCCGGCCAGCCCGGCTCGCTGCCCCTCATCGTCAGCTGGTTCACCCAGATCGCCGCCGACTTCCCCAGCCCCTTCCTGCACATCGGTGCCGACGAAACCTTCGACCTCGGCACCGGCCGCACCAAGCCCGACGTCGACCAGCGCGGCCTCGGCCCCGTCTACGCCGACTTCCTCAACTCCATCCACACCGCCCTGGCCCCACTCCATCGCCGCCTCATCTTCTGGGGTGACATCGGCGACTCCGACCCATCCGCCATTCCCGGCATCCCCAAAGACATGATCGCCGTCCCCTGGATCTACTGGCACGAAGACAGCTACGACAAGGACATTCTTCCCTTCAAGAAGCAAGGCCTCGAGACCTGGGTTGCACCCGGCGACGCCAACTGGAACGAAGTCTACCCCGTCGAAAAAACCGCACTCGACAATATCTCCGGCTTCGTAGCCGCCGGCCAGCGTCTCGGCAGCACCGGCGTCCTCCAAACCGTGTGGAACGATGACGGCGAAGGCCTCTACAACGAAGACTGGTTTGGCACGCTCTTCGGCGCCGCCGCCGGCTGGCAGTCCGGCAAAGCCGACGCCACCTCCTACGAAGCCTCCTTCGGCCCCATCTTCTATGGCGACACCACCGGCCGCATCAACCAGGCACAGGCCGAGATCATGGCTGCAGAAGATCTCATCGACGTCAGCGATCGCACCTTCTGGCTCGACCCCTGGAGCCCCGCCGGCATCGCCAAGGCTGACAAGCTCCGCGCCAACATCCCCGCCGCGCGCCTCCACGCCGAGAACGCAATCGAGCTCATCGAAACCGCGCTCGCCACCGACCCCTCTCTACGCGAAAAAGATGCTCTCCGCGCCATGGAGCTAGGCGCCCGCCGCATCGACTTCATCGGCCTCAAATTCCAGCTCTCAGACGAGATGCGCGATCTCTACGCACAGGCCTACGCCCAGCAGCAAGACAAATCAAAAAACTCCGCCACCGCCAACCTGCTCTACAGCATCAGCAGCATGAACGGCCGCTGCCAGGACATGCGCGACAGCTTCTCGCTGCTCAAGAACCTCTACCGCGAAAGCTGGCTAGCCGAAAACCGCCCCTACTGGATCGACAACGTGCTCGTTCGCTACGATCTGCAAACGCAGCTCTGGCAGAAGCGTGGCGAAGACATCAACACCCTCATCGACAACTTCTACGCAACCCACACCCTTCCGCCCGCAGCCCGGGCTGAGATCCCGCCACCCGCCACTCCATCCACTCCCAACTAGTGGGTGCCCCAGGTCTCGCCTTTGAGACCTGGGTTTTCGTCTACGCGAGCACCACTTCTATCCCTCGCGCCGTCAGCTCTTCATGGATCGACTTCGGCAGATCCGAATCTGTAACCAGAACATGGATCGCCGATATGGGGCAGATGAGTGCAGGACTCACCTGCCCCATCTTCTTGCTATCCGCCACCACAATCACCTGCTTCGCGTTCCGAATGAACGCCAGCGACACCGCAGCCTCTTCCGACTCCAGCGTCGTGATTCCCCGCTCCATATCGAACCCCGTGATGCTGATAAACGCCTTGTCCAGATAAACATCGCGCAGAAAATTCAAAGCCGGCTGCCCCGCCAGGGCGAATGTCCACGCCCACGCCAGCGTCCCGCCCGTAAGCATCGTCTTGATCGCCGGCTGATTGCAAAGCTCCATCCCGATATTCACCGCATTCGTGATCACCGAAATCCCCCGCCGATGCCGCAGCGACCGCCCAATCTGCGTAGTAGTAGTTCCCGCCGTCAGCCCGATCGTCTCGTGCTCGCCAATCAGCTCGCTCGCTGCCACGCCAATCCGCCGCTTCGCGTCCGCCGACCGCAACTCTCTCGCCTGGAATGAAGTATCGTGCCGAAACGGCTCATACAACAGCGGTTCCACCAGCGTCGCGCCGCCATGCGTACGCAACACCAGCCCCCGTTTTTCCAGCCGCGCCAGGTCTCGCCGAATGCTCGGAGCCGACGTCCCCACCTGGTCCACCAGCTCCTGAACAGAGATATCCCCCGCCCGAAGCAGGGCCTTCATAATGCGGTCGCCGCGCACATCAGTCTTTGTAGACATACCCAATCGAATCTAGCTGAGTCTAGCGCCGCAATGCTCAAAGTTAGCGAAATATTTTTCTTGCAGCTTCCTGAAACGTACCCTATTCTGATCGTATAGAGCTTAAATGATCATTTTCAAAGAGGAACGCCACTCCGTGCCCACATCCCCCAAACCCGCTCCCTTCGCTCACTGGATGCTGCGCGAAATATTCGAACAACCCTCTACCCTCTCCGCGACGGTAGACCGATATGTCGATGGAGATAAGCTCTGCGCTGAGACCTGCGCTCCAATTCTCGAGTGGCTCAAGCACGTACACAACAAGATCGTGATCGCCGCCAGCGGCTCCAGCCGCCACGCCGGCCAGCTCGCCGAGCTCGTCATCGAAGACCTCAGCGGCATCCCCGTCGACGTCGAGTACGCCAGCGAATATTCCTACCGCTCTGAGAAGGCCCTCACCAACACCGCCGTCATGGTCATCTCGCAGTCTGGCGAGACCGCGGACACGCTCGCTGCTCTCCGCAAGGCCAACGCCATCGGCAACGAAACCCTCGCCATCACCAACGTCGACGAATCCACCATGGAGCGCGAAGCCACCGTCGCCTTCCCCACCGTCGCCGGTCGCGAGCGCGCCATCCCCGCCACCAAGAGCTTCACCGCGCAGCTCCTCAATCTCTATCTCCTCGCCCTCATGGCCGCTGTCTCGCGCGACACCATGGACGCCGCCGAGCTCAAGCAGCGTCTTGCCGAAGTCGCCACCCTCCCCGCCCAGATCGAAGCCCAGCTCCGCGGCTGGGAAGAAGCCATGCACCGCGTCGCCTACCAGTACCGCGAAGCCAAGAACTTCCTCTTCCTCGGCCGTGGCATTCATTACCCCATCGCCCGCGAAGGCGCCCTCAAGCTAAAAGAGTCCGCCTATCTCCACGCCGAAGGCTATCCCAGCGGCGAGCTAAAGCACGGCCCCAACGCCCTCGTAGCTGAAGGCACGCCGCTCGTCATGATCGCGACCGTCGACCACTCCGATCCCGATTCCGTTCAGCGCTACGACAAGGTAGTCCAGCTCATGCGCGACATGCGCGAGCAGCACGCCAGCATCCTCGCCATCGCCAACACCGGCGACGAAACCGTAGCCGCCATCGCCGACCACACCGTCTACGTCGTCGAGATGCGCGAACCTCTCCTCGCAATCTGTGAGACGATTCCCTTGCAGCTTCTTTCCTACTGGATGGCCATCAACAACGGCATTGACGTCGACCATCCGCGTAACCTGACCAAGGCCGTACTCGCAGAGTAATCTTAGTCATGAACTTGGGTGCCCCAGGTCTCGCTTTTGAGACCTGGGAGTCCACAAAATTCGATGGCCTCGGCACCAGGAGCAACACATCGCATGGCGTTCTACCTTGCCCTCGATATCGGCGGCACCAAGACCGATTACCTCCTAGCCGACGAAACTCGCGAGCTCGCGCGCGTGCGCACCGGCACCATCAAGCGCATGCGCACCGACGCCTCCACCGCCGCCGCCAATCTCGACCACGCCCTCGCTCAACTCACCGCCCTCTCTGGCGTCTCGCCGCAAGACATCACTCGCACCTGCATCGGCACCGCCGGAGAAACCGTTCCACTCGTCACTACCTGGCTCCGCGAAGCCTTCGCCGCCCGCGTCTCCGGCGAGCTCATCCTCCTCGGCGACGTAGAGATCGCGCTCGACGCAGCCTTCCACGGCGGCATCGGCGTCCTCGCCATGGCCGGCACCGGCTCCAACGTAGCCGGCCGCATGCCCGACGGCACCCTCATCACCGCCGGCGGCTGGGGCCCCGAGCTCGCCGACCAGGGCTCCGGTCACAAGATCGGCCGCGAAGGCCTCCGCGCCGCACTCATGGCTCGCGATGAACAACTCCCCACCCTCCTCATCGATGCCGTCCTAAAATTCTGGAATCTTGCCTCGCTCGATCTCCTCATCGAATACGCCAACGCCCGCCCCGCCCCCGACTTCTCGCAACTCACCGAAGTCGTTCTTCGCTGCGCCAACCAGGGCGACGCCGTAGCCGCCGAAGTTCTCCGCCGCGAAGGCGAAGATCTTGCCTGGCTCGTGCGCGTAGTCATCCGCCGCATCCACGCCGCTTCGCCCGACGACGCAGTGCTTCCAAGCCTCGCCTTCACCGGCTCCATCATGGAAAAAGTTCAACCCGTGCGCGCCGCCCTCATCGCCTCCGTCCGCTCCGAGTTCCCCAGCCTCCACACCCTCGAAGGCGTCATCGACCCCCTCGCCGGAGCCCTCTGGCGCGCCCGCTCCAACGCGTAGCGCGCCTCTACCCTGGACCCTGGGCCCTGAACCCTCGTTCCTACTGCCTCACGCCAAACGTAAACACCGTCTCCGAACGCATCGTCTGTCCCGGCCTCAACAGCGTCGACGCAAACTTAGGATGATTCGGTGCATCTGGAAAATGCTGCGTCTCCAGGCAGAAGCCCGCATACTTCCCATACGTCACGCCAAACTTTCCGGCCTTCGTTCCATCCAGAAAGTTGCCGGAATAAAACTGCACGCCCGGCTGCGTAGTCGTTACGGTGAGCGTCCGCCCGTTGCCCGGGTCATACACCTTCGCAGCCAAATGCAGGCTGTCGCCCGTACCATTCAGCACCCAGTTATGGTCATAGCCGCCGCCAATCTTCAGCTGCTCGTTCGGATCGTTGATGCGCGCGCCAATCGCGGTCGGCTTGAGGAAATCGAACGGCGTCCCCTCCACCGGCGCCAGCTCGCCCGTAGGAATCTGCGTGGCGTCCACCGGCGTATACCGATCCGCCGGAATCATCAACACCTCATCCAGGATCGTGCCCTTCCCATTCCCCGCCAGGTTGAAGTAACTATGGTTAGTAAGGTTGACCACCGTCGGCTTGGTCGTCGTAGCAAGGTAATTAATCTTCAGCGACTTGCCCTCCACGGTATACCGCACGTGCGCGGTCAGCGTCCCCGGGAATCCCATATCGCCATCCGGACTCACCAGCGTCATCTCCACGCCGTCCGGAATCTCCTTGCCCGTCCAGACCTTGCTGCTGAACCCCTCAGGCCCACCATGCAGCGCGTTGCCGTTGTTGTTCACCGGCACATGATACGTTTTGCCATCAATCGTGAACGTGCCCTTCGCAATCCGATTCCCATACCGCCCCACGATCGAACCGAAGTATGTGCTCTTGTCCGCTTCGTACGAGCCCACGTTGTCATACCCCAGCACCACGTCCGCCATCTTCCCACTGCGATCGGGAGCCTCAATGCTCACCACGCGCGCGCCGAACGTCGTGATGCGCACCGTCAGATCTTTATCGCTGAGCGTATAAATCTGCACCGGCGTCCCATCCGCCGTCTTGCCCCAGTCCGCCTTCGTCACGCCAGCCTGCGCCAGCGAGCTCATCAATACCACCGCAACTCCAGCCACTGCCTGCTTCAATCTCATTCCATCTCCTTCACACTTCAATCGCTTTAATTCAAGCTCGCCGCATCATTCTTCACCACAAGCACTAGCCTTGTCCATACGTATGCATTCGCGCCGTGCTTGCGCAGGTAATGCCGATCCAGCAGCGCCTGCGAAACCTCGTCCGCGCTCGCCTTCAGCGTCAGCGTGCGATACGCCATCTTCGCCACGGCCTCCAGCACCACCGCATTGTGCGCCGCATCCGCCGCATCCTTTCCCCATACAAAAGGAGCATGCCCCGCCACCAGGCAAGCCGGCACCGCCATCGGATCAATCGCCGGAATCCCCTTGAACCGCGCCACAATCGCAAGCCCCGTCTCATGCACATACCGCCCCTGGATCGCCTCATCGCTCAGCGGCAGGCTCACCGGCACCGGCCCATGAAAGTAATCCGCATGCGTCGTACCAAACGCAGGAATCGCCAACCCCGCCTGCGCAAAGCTCGTAGCAAACTCCGAGTGCGTATGCACCACCGCACCAATCTCCGCAAACTCGCGATACAGCAGCGTATGCGTATCCAGATCCGACGACGGCTTCAGCGTCCCCTCAACAATCTTTCCGTCGAGATCAGTCACCACCATGTCCTCAGCCTTCAGCACGTCATAATCCACGCCCGAAGGCTTGATCACCACCAGTCCCTGCTCGCGGTCCACGCCCGAAGCATTGCCGAACGTATACAGCACCAACCCCTTGCGCACCAACTCCAGGTTGGCCTCCAGAACCTCTTCCCTAAGCTTCTTCAACAGCATCGATAACACCTCTTCAAACGTTCGTGCATTGGCCTTTGCTTTTGCCGTTGTCTTTCTTTCTGTCATTCCCTCTGGGAATCTGCTTCTCTTGCCATGCTCGTTTTACGTCGCGAAACTTGGCTCCCTTCGCGCCCTTTGCGTCAATGCGTTTGTCCTACCCGCGCCAAACGCCCGCCGCAATCCTTCGCAACTCCGGCAGCACATCTCCCATCCCAACCGCCGCACTCGTCCTCAACCCAAACGCAAAATAAACCCTCCGATACAGCGCAAACAGCTCGTCATACAACTTCACCGCACCAGCCTCAGGCTCGTATGTCTTGAACGGCAGACACATCTTCGCCTGCGCCTCCTCGATCGTCTTGAACACGCCCGCCGCCACCAGCGCAAAGATCCCCGACCCCAGACTCGTCGGCGCGCCATCGGGCACCAGCACCGGCTTGCCCAGCACATTCGCATACACCTGGTTCAGCACCACGTTATTCTGCGGAATCCCTCCCGCATTAATCACGCGATGCACCGGCACTCCATGTTCCGCCATCCGCTCCAGAATAATCCGCGTATGAAACGCCGTCCCCTCAATCGCGGCGAACAGCTCATCCTTCGCCGTATGAATCAGGTTCCACCCCAGCGTCATCCCGCCCAGCTCAGGATTCACCAGCACCGTTCGATCGCCGTTATCCCAGCTCAGCCGCAGCAACCCCGTCTGCCCCGGCTTATACTCCGACAGCCCCTCGCTCAGCGCCTTCACATTCGTTCCCGCACGCCGCGCAATCGCCTCAAAGATATCGCCAGTCGCAGACAGTCCCGCCTCAATGCCCGTAAACTTCGGATGCACACTCCCCGGCACCACGCCGCAAACCCCCGGCACCAGCCGCGTCTGGGAACTCATCGCAATGATGCAAGTAGACGTCCCCACCACATTTACCACGTCGCCTTCCCTGCACCCCGCGCCAATCGCATCCCAATGCGCATCGAACGCCCCCACCGGAATCGGAATCCCTGCCAGCAATCCCATCTCCTTCGCCCACCGCTCGCTAAGCCCGCCCGCAATCGCATCCGACGTCCGATACTCCCCACCCAGTTTCTCCCTCACGCCATCGAACACCGGATCCAGCTTCGACAAAAACTCCTGCGACGGCAGCCCGCCCCACTTCGGATTCCACATCCATTTGTGCCCCATCGCGCACACACTACGCGGAGCCTTCGCCGCATCCGTAATCCCGATCAGCGTAGCCGCCACCATGTCGCAATGTTCCAGCGCCGTAGCAAACTTTTCCCGCTTCTCCGGATTATTTCGCAGCCAATACAGCAGCTTCGCAAACCCCCACTCATGCGAGTACACGCCGCCGCACCAGTCAATCGCCTCAAGCCCCATCGCATGCGCCAGCTCGGTAATCTGTTGCGCTTCTTTATGCGCTCGATGGTCGCACCAAAGCATGTACTCATCCAACGGCTGCAGCTGCGCATCTACAGGAATCACACTCGACCCTGTGGTATCGAGCGCCAGCGCCACAATCTCCTTCGCGTCAACTCCCGTATCCCGCACCACCGCGCGCACCGCCACCACCAGCGCCCGCATCTGGTCCTCATGCGACTGCGTAGCAAAGTCCGGATCTTCCTGTCTCCGATGCAGCGGATACCCCGCCGAAGCAGTCCCCAGCCTGCCCCGCTCGCTATCCAGCAACGTCACCCGGACACTCAGTGTTCCAAAATCCACACCTGCAACGATGGCCATGCGATCCGTCCAACCCTTCCCGGAACCTCGCGTACCTTCGCAAGTTCGCGAGGCACCCTTAGTTGAAATAATGCCTAGTGTAAACGTTTTCCGTGCGGTACGATACCTGTGGGAATGCTCCCTCGTCAACCCCGTCCTCCCAATTCGCCACCAGCCTCACGCTCGCGTATGCTGATCCACAAAACCAGGTCGCCCTTCCCGTGAAACGAACCCGCAAGCCCAATGACGTCTCCACGCCCCCCAAGATCGACATCCGCGGCGTAGCTTCGCTTGCCCGCGTTTCCATCGCCACGGTCTCCCGCACCATCAACCACGTCCCCACCGTCGACCCTGTCCTCGCCGCCCGCGTCTGGAAAGCCGTTACCGATCTCAACTACTTTCCCAATACCCAGGCCCGCGCGCTCGTCTCCGGCAAAAGCCGCCTGCTCGGCCTCGTCGTCTCCGAAATCACCAACCCCTTCTTCCCCGAGCTCATCCAGGAGTTCGAACAGATCGCCGTCGCGCGCGGCTACGAAATCCTCATCGGCTCCACCAACTACGAGACCAAGACCATGGAGCTCTGCGCGCGCCGCATGCTCGAGCGCCAGGTCGACGGCGTCGCCATCATGACCTTCGGCATCGAAGACTTCCTCCTCGATCGCTTCGCCGCCGACAACATCCCCTTCGTCTTCATCGACCCCGCGCCCTCGCGCCCGCTCAACAGCGTCCTCGCAGTCGACTATCGCGCCGGTATCTACGAAGGCGTCCAGCATCTCGCCGTTCTCGGCCATCGCAACATCGGATTCATCAGCGGCCCGCTAACCCGCCGCTCCGCGCAGAGCCGCAAAGCCGCCTTCCTCAGCTGCCTCCAGTCCACCGGCCTCAAGCCCAATCCCGACTGGCTCATCGAAGGCAATCACGCACTCGATGGCGGTCGCGACGCCATGCAAAAGATCCTCGCGCTGCCCGACTGGCCGACCGCCGTCATGTGCTCCAACGACATGACCGCCATCGGCGTCCAGCACGCCCTCTTCGAAGCCAACCTCCGCGTCCCCGACGACTTCTCCCTCATCGGCTTCGACGACATTCACCTCGCCGAATACACCATCCCGCCCCTCACCACCGTCCGCATGTCCTGCAGAGATCTCGCCACCAAGGCCATCGACAATCTACTCTCGCGCCTCAAGCCAGTCGACAGCGCTCAAGAATCCGTCACCAAGATCACCACGCGCCTCATCGTTCGCCAAACCACTGGTCTGCCGAGAAACACGCTACAGGATCTTCCCCAGATGCCGACCACCAAACCGCGCAAGCGCTGAAGCCACTAGCGGCTTTCGCTCCCGCTGTTGCCCTCGCTTTTCTGTCTGTGATTCCCTCCGGGAATCTGCTTCTGTTCTTGCTTTCGCTTTTCTTTGACAATTTCGAATAGAAATTGTCATTCTGAGCGCAGCGAAGAACCTGCTTTCTCCCGTTCCTGCCTTACCCCAACGCGCCCTGCCCCACCGGCGCCACCCGCGACCGAGCAACACTCCGATACGTCGGCAGATATCCCAAACTCCGCGCAAACGCCAGGATCTTATCGAACTGCAGACTAATCGTCGCGCCCGCCTTCTGCGTCACCTCATCTTCAATCGGCAGATCGAAATCATCGGCTCCATACAGCAAGCCCTCCAGCGCGCGCTCATTCTGCGTCAGCACCGACGTCCGAATCCGCGGCACATTATCCAGATAGATCCGGCTCAGCGCCAGGTGCCGCAGATATTCGCTCGTGCTGATCTCGATTCCACCCAACTGGTCCCCCAGCGGAGTGAAGTACGGCTTGAACGTCCAGCACAAAAAGCTTCCCACCCCACCCACTTCATCCTGAAACTGCCGTGTACGCTCCAGGTGTTCAATCCGCTCCTCAATCGTCTCGTCGAAGCCAATCACCATCGTCGCCGACGTATGCAGCCCCGCCTCCACAATCGCCTTCTGCGCTTCGAAATACTGCGCCACCGTGTACTTGAACTTGCTGTGCCGCCGCCGAAAATCCTCGGTAAGAATCTCCGAGCCGCCGCCGGTAATCCAGCGCACGCCCGCATCCTTGAACCGCCGCGCCGTCGTCGCATAGTCCAGCTTCGCGTGGTCGGCGAGGTACATGAACTCCGCAATCGTCAGCGCGTAAAACTCCATCGTGTCGCCATACCGCTCGCGCACCGCTCGAAACAAATCGCAATAATACTCCAGCGCCAGCGCCGGATTAAATCCCCCGTTGAAGCCCACCAGGTCCCCGCCCAGCGCGATCAGCTCATCGATCTTCGCAAACACCTGCTCCTGCGAAAGAACGTATCCACCCTCACCCCCCGGCAGCGTATAGAACGCGCAGTAGTCGCACTGCGCCACGCACACATTGGTGTAGTTGATGATGCGCATCAACATGTACGTGCAGGCATTCGGCTTAACATACCGAGCCCGCACCATCTGCGCCAGCTCGCGCATCTCTTCATCGGTCGCATGCTTCCACAACCACAAGGCCTCATCCGCCGTCACGCGTTCACGGCTCTGGACCTTCGCCCGAATCTCACCCGACTTTGACGCATTGCTCAACGCAGTAGTAGCACTCACCCTTCCAGTCTATTCCCACCCAACCCTTGGCCCTACTTCCTATTTCCTACTTCCTACTTCCTATTTCCTATTTCCTACTTCCTACTTCCTATTTCCTACTTCCTAATCCCTGCTCCTACCCCTCCACCACCGGCAGCGTAAAGCTGAACACCGACCCCTCCCCCAGCTGGCTGGTCACCGACAGCGTCCCATGGTGCGCATCGATGATCGCCCGGCTGATCGCCAACCCCATCCCCGTCCCCCACGTCTGCTGGCTGGGAACGCTAGCCCGATAAAACCGTTCAAAGATCAAACTCTGTTCCGACAGGTCAATCCCGATCCCCCGGTCCGCCACGCTCACGCTCACCATCCCCTCCTTGCGTTCCGCCGAAATACGAATCGGGCTTCCCGCAGGCGAGTACTTCGCCGCATTCTCAATCAGGTTCGTCAGCACCTTCGTAATAAAGTCCGCATCGGCCATCACCAGCGGCAGCGTCGGCAGGCTCACCTTCACTTCGCGCGCATCCAGCAGGCTCGAGCAGTTCGCCAGCGCCTGCTCCACCATCGCGCCCACAGCCGTAGGCGCAAACGTCATGTGGACCTCCCGCGTATCCAGCTGCGCCATCTCCACCGCCTCGCTCACCAGCTGATTCAGCCGATCGCTCTCCTCGTCAATCACCGTCAGCAACTCGTGCTGCTTCTTCGTGATCCAGCGTCTTCGGCAGCAGCAAGGTCGATGCCGCCGCCTTGATCGCCGTCAGCGGCGTCCGCAGCTCATGCGTAATCGAGTCGATCATCAGCGACCGCAGCCGCTCGCTCTCCTTCGCTGCCTCGCCCCGCGTCACATCCTCCAGCGCCTGCGCCCGGTCAATCGACACCGAGATCAACCCCCCAATCGCCTCCAGCGTCTCGGTCGATAGCCTCACCCCATTAATCAGCAGCAGCCCGCGCGGCCTCACCCCCACCCGCAGCGGAATCCTCGCCTGCAACCCCACCATCTCCGCCGCCGGCATCGTCTGCGCCAGCTGCCGCAGCCCAATGTCATCCAGCTGGATCTCCGCACTCTCCCCCGCGATGTACCGTCGATCGCCATCCAGCAGGTACAGCACAATCGCATCCGCGCGCGTCACCAGCATGATCGCCGGACTGATCGCATTCAACAAACTCGCCACATTCTCAGCCTGCAGCAACTGCCGGCTCAGCCCGTACAGCACCTCCAGCTCCCGCTGCCGCCGCCGAGCGTCCTCGGCCTCTTCGCGCGCGCGCTCACTCAACCGGCTTCCCACCACCGCCACCGTCAGAAACGCGAAGATCCCCAGCCAGTTCTGCGGATCGCTGATCGTGAATGTCCCAACCGGCGGCAGAAAATAAAAGTTGTACGCAATCGTTGCTGCAATCGACGTCGCCACGGCATACCGCAATCCCCATCGCGCCGCCAGAAACAGCACCAGCAGCAGCAGCGTCAGCGCCACCGTCGTAGGGTTAACATGCACCCATAGGTGATATACGGCTACAATTCCGGTCAGCACCACTGCCGCCGTCGACCACCGGAAAACCTCGACCACCCTCTGGCTGTTCACAAGGAGATACTACGACGTGCCGCCCGATTCCACACCTAGGAAGTCTCCCGAAGACTGGCTGATCACCGCCGATCCCGAGAAGACGCGCGGCCGCTTCAAGATCTTTCTCGGCTACGCCCCCGGCGTCGGCAAGACCTTCAGCATGCTCTCGGAAGGCATTCGCCGCCGCCAGCGCGGCGAAGACGTCGTAATCGGCGTCGTCGAAACCCACGGCCGCAAAGGCACCGCCGAGCTCGCCAACAAGCTCGAACACGTCCCCACCCGCGAGATCGACTACAAGGGAACTCTCTTCAAGGAGATGGACGTCGACGCCATCCTCGAGCGCAGGCCCCAGGTCGTCCTCATCGACGAACTCGCCCACTCGAACATCGTCGGCAGCCGCAACTCCAAACGCTACGAAGACGTCTTCAATCTCCTCGATGCCAACATCGACGTCCTCACCACCATCAACGTTCAGCACATCGAAAGCCTTACCCCGCGCATCCAGTCGCTCACCGGCATCCCCGTCCGCGAAACCGTTCCCGACTGGGTCCTCGACCGCGCCGACGAAATCGTCATCTCCGACCTCACCCCCGAAGCCCTCGTCACCCGCATGCGCCGCGGCGACATCTACCCCGTCGATCGCGCCGAGCGCGCCCTCGCCAACTTCTTCCGCCGCGGCAACCTCATCGCCCTTCGCGAGATGGCCCTCCACCGCGTCACCCGCGCCGTCGATCGCACACTCGACGACTACGTCAAGCGCAAGCAGCTCGGCCCCCACTGGTCCGTCACCGAAAAAGTCGCCGTCTGCATCAGCAATCGACCCCAGGCTCGCGACCTCATCGCCCGCGGCGCGCGCCTCGCCGAAGGTCTCGGCGGCGAGCTCTACGTACTCCACGTCCAGACCCATAAAGACCAATCCCCCGACTCCCAGCGCACCCTCGAAGCCTCGCTCAAGTTCGCCGAAAACCTCGGCGCCCACGTCGTCCACCTCACCGGCAAACGCATCGCCTCCGCCACCGCCGCCTACATCACCGAGCAGCGCATCACGCAGGCCCTCTTCGGCCGCTCCGCCCTCCACGGCCTGCGCAAGTATCTCTACTTCTTCGCCATCCAGCGCTTCATGTCCGAAGCCCCCCACGTCGACCTCCACATCGTCACGCAAGAGGATCGCTAACATGACCGCACTTCGGAAATCTAACTAGCATGCGCATCCTCATCGTCGACGACGAGCGCCAGATCACCCGTGTCCTCCGCACCTCGCTCCAATCCAGCGGCTACGAAGTCACCGTCGCCAACAACGGCCTCGAAGCCTTCGAACTCTTCCGCACCACCCAACCCGACCTCGTCATCACCGACCTCGCCATGCCCGAGATGGATGGCATCGATCTCACCCGCGCCATCCGCCGTCTCTCCGAAACCCCCATCATCATCCTCTCCGTCCGCGAGCAGGAGACCATGAAGGTCGCTGCGCTCGACGAAGGTGCCGATGACTACGTCACCAAGCCCTTCTCCATGCCCGAGCTCCTCGCCCGCGTCCGCGCCAACCTCCGTAAGATCGCCCGCGAAGAGCCCCCACCCGCTCAGCTCACCGTCGGCGACCTCTTCATCGACACGCCCTCCCGCACCGTCCGCGTCCGCGGCGCCGAAGTCCACCTCACCCCCAAGGAGTTCGATCTCCTCCTGCTCTTCGTCAACAACCCCAATCGCGTCCTCACCCACAAATTCCTTCTCCGCCACATCTGGGGCGCAGCCGGCGAAGATCAGCCCGAGTACCTCCGCGTCCTCATCGCCCAGCTCCGCAAAAAACTCGACCCCGCCGACAGCGCCCGCTACATCGAATCCGAGCCCTGGGTCGGCTACCGCCTCCGCACCACCCTTACAACTTCTTAACGACTTCCCTACGGACTTCCTACGACCTCCGGCCTTCTACTAGCACTCGAGGTCGTGATGAAACCGCTCGTCGTCTGTCTCCTTCTCTGCTGCTCCCTGGTCGCCGCCGCCCAGCAGCCTACCCCCGAGTCCGACGCCCAGCGTACCGCCGAAATCCAGCAGCTCAAACTCGAGCTCCAGAAGATCTCCGCACGCCTCGACGAACTCGAACAGCAACAGGCCCGCGAGAATGCCCTGCACCAACAGGCTGCCCAACCCACCCAGCAGCAACCTGCCCCGCCACCAGCTCAAACCGCACCAACCACCGCAGCCGCGCCCGTTCCCACCCCACCCGTCCTCTCCGCCGAAGATCGCGCCACCCTCACCTTCTTCCGCGGCACCACCCTCAACTTCGGCCTCGACGGCTACTACGAGTACAACTTCAACCAGCCCTTCAGTCACGTCAACCAGCTGCGTGCCTACGACGTCAGCAGCAACAGCTTCAGCATCAACCAGGCCACTGTCATGGTCGAGCACCTTCCCCAACCCTTACCCAATCAGCGCTTCGGCGGCCGCATCGACCTCCAGTTCGGCCAGGCCACCGAAACCCTGCAAGGTTCCTCCGCCAACGAACTCCGTCCGCAGGTCTGGCGTAATCTCTTCCAGGCCTACGGCAGCTATCTCGCTCCCATCGGCTCCGGTCTCGATATGGACTTCGGCAAGTGGGCCAGCGCCCTCGGCGTCGAAGGCAACTACACCAAGGACCAGATCAACTACTCGCGTAGCTTCCTCTTTGACTACCTGCCCTTCTACCACATGGGTCTGCGCGCCAACTACAACATCACCCCGCACATCAATGTAGCCTATTGGCTCGTCAACGGCGCGCAGCAAACCGAAGACTTCAACGGCTTCAAGTCGCAGGCCTTTATCACCACGCTCAAGCCCGCCAGTTCCCTCACCTGGAACATCAACTACTACTTCGGCGAGGAACAGCCCGACGTCGTCGCCAACGCCAACGGCACCTTCCCCACGCAAAACATCACGCCCACACCCAACGGCCGCGAACACATCTTCGATACCTACGCCACCTGGACTCCCACCGCGCACCTAACCCTCGTCGGTGAAGCCGACTACGTCATCAACCGCGTCTACTCCTACTCGCAACCCAAGCACGTTGCCGCCGGAGCCTTCTACATCAAGTACGCCCTCCCCCACAACACCAACATCGCCGCACGTACCGAGTACTTCGACGACCGCAACGGCCTCTTCACCGGCGTCTCCCAGGCCCTCAACGAGTTCACCCTAACCCTCAACCACCAAATCGAGCCCGGCTTCCTCGCCTTCGCCGAGTACCGTCGCGACGACTCCAATCAACCCTTCTTCAACACCAGCGTCCCCAACAACCTCGTCCACGCCCAGCCCACCGCTACCCTCGGCCTGGTCTTCTGGTGGGGTCAAAAGCAAGGCGCCTGGTAACGGAGCACATCATGGCCGACATCCTCGCACTCATCACCATCGCGCTTCTCTTCCCGCTCTCCCTGCTCTACGTCTCCGCCTGCGACCGCCTCAAGAGCAGCCGCACCAAAGGAAGCCTCTCATGATCGAAAACATAATCCTCCTCGTAATCTGCCTCCTGCTCCTCATCTATCTCGTCTACGCTCTGCTGCGTCCGGAGAAGTTCTAATGTCGCTCAACGGCTGGCTCCAAATCACCCTCTTCATCGCGCTCATCCTGCTCCTCGCCAAGCCCATGGGCAGCTACATGGCGCGCGTATTCGATCGCCGTCGCACCTGGCTCGACCCCGTCCTCGTCCCCTGCGAGCGCCTCCTCTACCGCCTCACCGGCGTCAACCCCGACGAGGAAATGCGCTGGACCCAGTACGCCGTCGCCATGCTCATCTTCACCGCCGCGACCGTCTTCCTCACCTACATCATCGAGCGCCTCCAGGCCGTCCTCCCGCTCAACCCGCAGCATCTCGCCGCCGTCGCCCCAGACCTCGCCTTCAACACCGCAATCTCCTTCTCCACCAACACCAACTGGCAGGCCTACACACCCGAGACCACCATGAGCTATCTCACCCAGATGCTCGGCCTCGCCACCCACAACTTCTGGTCCGCAGCCGTCGGCCTCGCCCTCGCCATCGCCTTCATCCGCGGCATCGCTCGCCGCGAGATGAAGACCCTCGGCAACTTCTGGGTCGACCTCACCCGCGGCACCCTCTGGGTCCTTCTCCCCATCAGCATCGTCTTCGCCGTCGCTCTCACCTCGCAGGGCGTCATCCAGAACTTCCACCCCTACACCACCGCCAAGCTAGTCCAGCCGCAAACCATCACCGGCGCCGACGGCAAGACCACCACCGTCACCACCCAGACCATTGCGCAAGGCCCCGTCGCCTCGCAGGAAGCCATCAAGATGCTCGGCACCAACGGCGGAGGCTTCTTCAACGCCAACAGCGCGCACCCCTTCGAGAACCCCACCCCTCTCTCGAACTTCCTGCAGCTGCTCTCCATCTTCCTCATCCCCGCCGGCCTCACCGTCACGCTCGGCACCATGGTCGGCTCGCCCAAACACGGCTGGGCCGTCCTCGCCGCCATGACCATTCTCTGGTTCTGCGGCGTCCTCACCTGCTACTGGGCCGAAGCCCAACCCAACCCGCTCATGCATAACGTCGACCAGCACGCCTCCCTAACTCAATCCGGCGGCAACATGGAAGGCAAAGAGGTCCGCTTCGGCATCGCCAACTCCGCCCTCTTCGCCACCGTCACCACCGACGCCAGCTGCGGCGCGGTCAACTCCATGCACGACTCCTTCACCCCGCTTGGCGGCCTCGTCCCCCTCACCAACATCATGCTCGGCGAAATCGTCTTCGGTGGCGTAGGCGCGGGCCTCTACGGCATGCTCGTCTTCGTCGTCGTCGCCGTCTTCATCGCCGGCCTCATGGTCGGCAGAACCCCCGAATACCTCGGCAAGAAAATCGAAGCCTACGACGTCCAGATGGCGATGCTCTACCTCCTCATCTTCCCGCTTCTCATCCTCGGCTTCGCCGCCGTAGCCGTCCTCATGCCCAACCTCGGCCTAAGCTCCCTGCTCAACCACGGACCCCACGGCCTCTCCGAAATCCTCTACGCCTACTCCTCCGCCACCGGCAACAACGGCTCCGCCTTCGCCGGCCTCAGCGCCAACACCCACTGGTACAACTACTCGCTCGGCTTGGCGATGTTCTTCGGCCGCTTCATGATGGCCATCCCCATGCTCGCCATCGCAGGCAACCTCGCCGGCAAAAAAATCGTCCCCGAAACCGCAGGCACCTTCCCCGTCACCACGCCGCTCTTCACCGTCCTGCTCACCTCAGTCATCGTCATCGTCGGCGCGCTAACATTCTTCCCCGCGCTCTCCCTCGGCCCCATCCTGGAGCACCTGCTCCTCCACGCCGGCCACACCTTCTAGGCATTCGGAGAAACCATGTCCACCGCAAGTCAAGCCAAAGGCCGCCGCAGCCTGTTCGATTCCAAAATCGTTCGTCGCGCCTCCATTGACGCTCTAGTCAAACTCTCCCCCACGACCATGATGAAGAACCCCGTCATGTTCGTCGTCGAAGTCGGCAGCGTCCTCACCAGCGCTCTCCTCATCTACGACCTCCTCACCCACCACGGCCACTTCACCTTCGATCTCCAGATCACCCTCTGGCTCTGGTTCACGGTCCTCTTCGCCAACTTCGCCGAAGCCATGGCCGAAGGCCGCGGCAAAGCCCAGGCCGACGCCCTCCGCCTCGCCAAGTCCGAAACCACCGCCTACAAGGTCTCCAAGTCCGGCGCCATCGAAGAGATCCCCAGCTCCCAACTCCGCGCCGACGACGTAGTCCAAGTCATCGCCGGCCAGATGATCCCCGGCGACGGCGAAGTCATCACCGGCGTAGCCTCCGTTGACGAGTCCGCCATCACCGGCGAATCCGCACCCGTCATCCGCGAAGCTGGCGGCGACCGCTCCGCTGTCACCGGAGGAACTCGCGTCCTCTCCGACGAAATCACCGTCCGCATCACCTCCAACCCCGGCGAAACCTTCCTCGACCGCATGATCGCCCTCGTCGAGGGTGCCGAGCGCCAGAAGACCCCCAACGAGATCGCCCTCAACATCCTTCTCGCCGGCCTCACCATCATCTTCCTGCTCGCCGTCGTCACACTGCAGCCCTACGCCATCTACTCCGGCGCGCCGCAAACCGTCTTCGTATTGATCTCGCTTCTCGTCTGCCTCATCCCCACCACCATCGGCGGCCTTCTCTCCGCCATCGGCATCGCAGGCATGGATCGCTTAGTCCAACACAACGTCCTCGCGACGTCAGGCCGTGCCGTCGAGGCAGCCGGCGACGTCAACACCCTCCTCCTCGACAAGACCGGCACCATCACCATCGGCAACCGCGAAGCCTCTGAGTTCGTCCCCGCACCCGGCATCACCGCCGAAGTCCTGGCCGACGCCGCCCAGCTCTCCTCGCTCGCCGACGAGACCCCCGAAGGCCGCTCCATCGTCGTCCTCGCCAAGCAGCAGTACAACCTCCGCGGTCGCGAGCTCGCCGCCCTCAACGCCGAGTTCATCCCCTTCTCCGCCCTCACCCGCATGTCCGGCATCGAAGTGGAAGGCCGAAGCATCCGCAAGGGCTCAGTTGACGCCATCTCCACCTACCTCATCGAACACGGCAGCAAACTCCCCGACCAAGTCCGCGATTCCGTCGAAACCATCTCCCGCTCCGGCGGCACGCCCCTCGTCGTCGCAGAAAACGGCCGCGCCCTCGGCGTCATCCATTTCAAAGATATCGTCAAAGGCGGCATGAAAGAGCGCTTCGATCAGCTCCGCGCCATGGGCATTCGCACCATCATGATCACCGGCGACAACCCCCTCACCGCCGCCGCCATCGCCCGCGAAGCCGGCGTCGACGACTTCCTCGCCGAAGCCAAGCCCAAAGACAAGATGGACCTCATCAAGCGCGAGCAATCCGAAGGCAAGCTCGTCGCCATGACCGGCGACGGCACCAACGACGCGCCCGCGCTAGCCCAGGCCGACGTAGGCGTCGCCATGAACTCCGGCACCCAGGCCGCCAAAGAGGCCGGCAACATGGTCGACCTCGACTCCAATCCCACCAAGCTCATCGAGATCGTAGCCATCGGCAAGCAGCTCCTCATGACCCGCGGCGCGCTCACCACCTTCTCCATCTCCAACGACATCGCAAAATACTTCGCCATCATCCCCGCCATGTTCGCCGGAGCCTTCCCCGTCCTCAACGCCCTCAACGTCATGCACCTCCACAACCCCGAATCCGCGATCCTCTCGGCAGTCATCTTCAACGCGCTCATCATCGTCGCGCTAATACCACTCGCCCTGCGCGGCGTTAGCTACCGCCCCATGTCCGCCGCCGCCCTCCTCCAGCGCAACCTCGTCGTCTACGGCCTAGGCGGCATCGTAGCCCCCTTCATCGGCATCAAGCTAATCGACATGCTCATCACCGCCCTCCACCTCGCATAAAGTTCAACCAAACCAATGCACGGACAAACAAACAAACGTACGGACAAACAAACAAATGTATGAACGGATAAACCAATGTACGGACGAACAAACAAATCCCATCATCTAAAACTCAAATCCCGTCATTCTGAACGAAGTGAAGAACCCCTGTAGTTGCTCTTGCTCTTGTTGTTGCACTTGCACTTGCACTTGCTGTTGCACTTGCCGTTGCTAGTTTTTCGCCGTCATCCTGAGCGAAGCGAAGGACCCTCGCATTGGTTGTTGCTGTTGCTCTTGCGGTTGCTGTTGCACTTGCCGTTGTCTGTTCTTCCGGATTAGCAGGGGGCTTTTAGCCCCCTGAAAAATCCAACCAAAGAAAAGGGGCTTTAGCCCCGGGCACTTGACTTCCTTTTCCATTCCCTCTGGGAATCTGCTTCAAGCTCCACCAAGGACCACCACCATGAAGAAAACCCTCATCACCTCCGTCCTCTACACCGCGATCACCGCCATCCTCCTCGGCATCGGCTACCCGCTCCTCATCACCGGCATCGACCACCTCCTCTTCCCCAAACAAGCCAACGGCGACCTCATCACGCGTAACGGCGAAGTCATTGGCTCCCACCTCATCGGTCAGGCCTTCACCGGCGACAGCTACTTCAACAGCCGTCCCTCCGCCGCCGGCACCGGCTACGACGCCACCTCCTCCGGCGGCTCCAACCTCGCCTCCACCAGCAAGGCCCTCATCGACCGCGTCCAGGCCAGCGTGACAGCCGACCAGTCCGGCACCGCGCCCGTCCCCGTCGACCTCGTCACCGCCTCCGGTTCCGGCCTCGACCCCGACATCTCCCCCGCCGCCGCCTACTACCAGGTCCCGCGCATCGCTCACGCCCGCCACCTCTCCGAATCCGCCCTCACCCACCTCATCGACGACCACACCACCCAACGCCAGTTCGGCCTACTCGGCGAACCCCGCGTCAACGTCCTCGACCTCAACCTGGCCCTCGACACTCTCGCAACTCAAAAATAATTTCCCTCGAAAACCAGCCAAAACTGCCATGTCAACCCCCCGCGGACTGCAAAAACCTACAAACCCCGCGCCCCCATTGGCGATTTATTCTTCGCCAACTTGGCATAGTTACCCCATCATGTGGGCTATCCTTTAACTAGCCATCCAAAGCCACCTGAATCCCAATGGATAGGCCAGAGCGCTGGATTCTCAGTCGTAACCCCTTTAGAACAGCTACTTTGCGTGTAACCCCAATGGGTAGACCACTTTACAGCCGATTCTGCCCGGCCACAGGGGGATACTTTGCCACCTAACTGCCTTGTTGAGAATACTTTGCGACAAATTGAGCCAAACAAGGGGGGGAGGGGGGGCCCCACCGGGCGCTCTTCCCGAGGGGGTCACAAGGGGGGTACCCTACCGCCCAGCCCGAACCGGAACGCGCCGCCCCTGCCCAACGCCAGCCATCCGAAACGTAATCACCATCGCCGGCACCAGGTAAGCGAACGACCCGATCACCCACATCACCACCGCTCCCAGCACCTGGTCATCCAGCACCGAAATCCCAAACGGATTCGGATGCTGCACATAGTAGCTGTAAACCGGCCGCTCGCAGAACGCCAAAAACGCCGACAGCATCGTCATCACCACATCGCCCAGCGCCAGGTAAACCAGCATCCCCCAATCATCAGGACGCTGCTTCGCTGGCCACGGCCGCATGATGTACCACCAGAACAGCAGTGAAGTGAACAGGAAGCAAAGGTGCTCGAGTCCATGCACCGTCTCATTCTCCAGCGCAAAGTTGTAAGCCGCCGGCACATGCCACGCCAGATACGCCACATTCATGCTGAGCCAAGCGATAGCAGGCGTAACCAGCCACTCGGCAAACCGCCGCAGCGCAACAACCCGCACCAGCGGCCCAACCACCCAGCGCAGCACCGGCCGAGGCAGCCCGCGCAGCAGCGGCACAACCGGAAGTCCATACAACAGCAGCATCGGAATCGCCGACATCAACAGCAGATGTTCAATCATGTGCGCAGTCAGCAGCGCATCCGCAAAGCCATCCATCGGCGACCCCACCACAACCCACAACAACACCAACCCACCCAGAAAGGACGCCAACCTCTCCTCATTGAACTGCACGCGCCGCGTCTTGCGCAACGCAATCCATCCCCGCAGATACACAACCCCGACGAGCACAATCGAAATCGTCAGCCCAATCGGCAGCTTCCAATCCGCGAAGATGTCCCGCACCGCATCCGACATACGTTACTGCTTCTGTCCTGAGCCTGGTGTACCCTTCGGCCCCCAGGTCTCGCCCTGAGACTTCTGCTCTTGCGTCTGCGCATTGCGTGTTAGCTCACGCGAAGCATCGATCGCCGGTTGCAGATCGTTGCCGCGCAGCGTCATCAGGAAAGCCACCAGCGCCTTGGTCTCGGAAGGATTCAGCGCATTGCCATAAGCCGGCATGTTGCCGCCGCCCTGCAACACCTGCCGCACAATCTGATCCTCGGTCAGCCGCGTCGCCACCGAATCCAGCGCCGGCCCGCGCTGTCCGCCCGCGCCGTCCAACTCATGGCAGTTGCGGCACTGCTTGTCCTGCAGCACCATCGCTCCCTGTCGTTCCAACGGCGTTCGGTTCTGCATATACTTCACCGGGACCGCGTCGCTCGACCACGCATCCATTACAGGACTCCAAGGCGTATACGTTCCCAGCCGCGTAAAGATCCCCAACGACACGGCGATCACCGACACGGACAACACCGCAATCGGCCGCCGAGCCCAGTGCCTCTCCCCCTCACTGGCAATCAGCGGCAGCAACAGCATTCCGGCAATCGCAACCACCGGAACAATCAGCAGCACCGGCGTCTCCAGCTCCGGGGGAAGGAACGCAAGCACCGCATAGATCCAAAGGAAAAAGAAATCCGGCTTCGGCGCTGTCTGAATAATCGTCGGGTCCGGCTGTCCACTCGGCCCAAACGGCCCGAAGAAGAACGCGCAAGCCATCACCGCAAACAGGATCGCAGCTGCAAACACCGCGTCTTTCCAGGCCGCATCCGGAACAAACGGCATGCCTGTCTTCGCCACCAACTCGTGATACTCGCGCTCATACGTCGACTTCCGCACAATCCGTCCCGGCATCGGCCAGTCGCTAACCCCGTGCAGCAGCACCATCCAGACATGCACGCCGACCCCGAGCAGCAGCAGCCCGGGAATAACGAACACATGCAGCGTAAAGAAACGAGAAAGCGTAGCGCCGCCAATGATCGGCCCACCGAGAACAAGATGTACTAACTGCGCCCCAACGAATGGCACGCGACTAACGATCGAAGCCCCAATCCCAAGGCCCCAATACGCATCCTGGTCAAACCGCATCACCTGCCCGGTGAACGCCATGCCCAACGTCAACAGCAGCAGCACAACGCCAACAATCCACGTAAGCTCTCGAGGAAACTTGTACGCGCCAAACATGAAAACCTGCACCATGTGGATCAGCACGATCGCAATCATGAAGTCTGATCCCCATCCATGCAGCGCACGCACATACCATCCCAGCGCAATGTTATGGTTCAGGAAATTCAGGCTCGTCCAAGCCTCATTCGCTGACGGACTATAGATCAGCGCCAGCAAAATGCCCGTCATCACCTGCAGGATCAGCAACACCGTAGCCGCGCTGCCAAACACATACCACCAGCTCGCGTTATTCGACGGAGTCGGATGCGAGGCCGCTTCGCTGATCGGCTTGATCAGACCAAGTCGATGCTCAAGCCACTGATAGGCTGCGATCCCGCGTTCCTTTAGCCCTGCCATGTCGTCGACCTCGTCTCAACCGTTGCAGGCTCAATCTGGATCAGCGGCTTATCCTTGCAAGACGCCTGGGTCGCAAGCGTCGGCATATTACCCGCATGGATCACCAGCGAGTTCCCTGCGATCTTGTACTTGTACTCAAACAACCCGCGCTCAGGAGGACCCGACGCTCGACTGCCGTCTTCGTAATACGCTCCACCATGACAAGGACAGAGGAACAGCTTGGACTCCGAGAACCATCGCACCGGACATCCCAGATGCGCACAATTGATAGCGAACACCTGGAATGTCTGCTCCGAGATTCGCCGAACCCAGCAAGAGGTCTTCGCCGTTTCACCATCATCGAAGGTCGCGACGGGGCTGCGGAAGTCGGCCAATCGCGTCTGGCCAACCGGAAAATCATTGAGATCACCAATCGTGATCCAGGAACCGACACTGGACGTCTTCTTCGAGGCTGGCCCGAGCAGATATCCGATCAGAGGCACCGCAAGCACCGCGCCCACAACGGCATTCAACCCAACAGCAAGTTTGAACAGGAACACTCGCCGCGTGTGCGCCTGAGCCTTACCCTCAGGCGACAGAGTGTCGTTCTTGGACTCTCCTGGATATTTTAGGAATTCGCTCATACTAGTCTCCGCGCACGGGTAAGTGGTCTATGGATGCACATAAGGCTGGCCTGGAGCTGCGATTCGATGCGAAGTCAGCCAAGCCACAATATCGGTAATCTCTTTATCGGTCAGAGGCCGTGAACTTGCTCCGGTCATATCCGAACGCCAATCCGGCATCCCATCCTCAGGCTGGCCCGCGATAATTAAGCTGCGCAAGCCCTGATCGCTGATGAGCGCAAGATAGGCTGGATCGACAAGAGACCCGGTGGAATTCTTATCTCGCTTGAGCCCTGTTCCGTCACTGCCGTGGCAACTCGCGCAGAAAGTAGTGAAGGCCTGCTGTCCTTGAGCCGAATCTCCCGCAGAAGATCCCGCGTAAGGCGGCGCTGACTGCCCCAGCAGAGCCGCAGGCTTAGCCCACGCTGACTCAACTCCCTGAGCGAGAATCGCAATCTGTTGATCCGTCAGCATTCCACCCTGACTCTTTGCGAACGCCGGCATCAAGGTTCCAGGAACGCCATTCGCAGTCGCCTTCTGAATGTTCTCGGTCCCGGCAACAGCCAGATATACGGGATTCGCCAACGATATCGCTGCTCCATTCTTTCCATTCTCACCATGACAAGCCGCGCAGTTCTGTTCGTACAACGTCGAGAAACTCGATACCTGGTCAGGGCGCAGGGCCGCTGGCTCCGGCTTCGCGGGTACAACCCTGCAGCCCGCGGCGAAGAGTGTCGCAGCAGCGATCGATAACGAAGAGGCCAACGAACGGAGATTCATCGCGTATGGTCCTCGTCCATGGGCTCAACGGACTCTTCATGTTCCCTGGCGAGCAGATCGCTATGAACACCTGCACGGACAGCAAACGGAAGCGCTCGAAACTGTGGGGTTCGCACTCTTGCCTGCAGATTGACTACATATCCGCAGACCAGACCGAACGCCACTTGAGAGGCAATAAACCAGAACCAGTCAATGCGCTGATTCAGAATCGGACTAACGATATTGATCGCCGAATGCAGAATGCCGGTGAACAAAAGCGGAGCCATGAAACCCGCAGTCACAATCGGATACCTCGGGAACATCGGAAGCATTGCCCCGTAAAGCAGCCCCACAAGTAGCGACGTCAAACCGTGAATCACAATCGCAGCGAGCAAGCCACGGAGATGGAATTCGCTGAGGAACGCGTTGCTTGCACCAGCCCAACTCACAAATCCGCCGGCGGCAAGCAGATTCATGGCATACCAGATGCTGTGGTATTTGAGGATGCTGAAGATTGCCGCAGGTACAGCCATTGCGATTCCGCCCGCAATTCCGCCCTTGATGCCGGTTGTAATTCGGAAGGTCTCGACAGGTAGAATCTTTCGCGGGGTCGCCTCCGTCGGCAGCCTTGCGGCCAGCGTTCGCGTGCTTGAGATCTGCACTACTTCGTTGCTCACCTCGACAGCTTCGTGCGCCTCATGCGGAAGCACCTGGCGAAACCAACCAACCGCGGCCGCAATCGCAAGCATGCCTCCGAGCACGCTCACAACGCCGCTCGTCACCATGCCTGTCATGACGAGCGCGAGACCCAGCGCAAGCACCACTGGCCACGCGGTTGGCGATGGGAGCTGTATGCCGTGTTCTTGCTGCGAATGATCGACTGGCACTGCACCTCCTCGTTGGTTCATCTGCCCAGCACATAAACAACTAAAAACACGATGACCCAGACCCCATCGACGAAATGCCAATAGAGCGATAGGACTTCGAGCTTCTCACTATGTTCCTCTTTCATCTCACGCCGCATGGAGAAGAACAATGCAAACGAGAGCATGATCAGGCCAATGACCACGTGGGTCGCGTGCAATCCAACCAGCGAATAGAACGTAGTTCCAAATAAGTTTGTCTTGATCGTCAGGCCATGTTTGAAGATCAGGTCGTACCACTCATGAGCCGTCCCTGCGATAAAGATCCCTCCCAGCAACACCGTCGCTGCCAGCCAAAGAGAACACAGGCGTTGCTTGCTTTGCCGCAGGGCAGATACAGCAGCGTGCACCGTCAGGCTGCTCGAAAGCAGGCAGATCGTCGTGAAGATTGGCAGTTCCAGCACATCTTTCGGCATCGGCCCAGTCAGACTCTTCCCGATATAAAAGATGTAAGCCACGACGAAGATCACAAAGATCGCAGCTTCGGCCAGAATCAGGCATGCCATCCCGACGATTCCGCGGGATGGAAGTTTCCAAGTTTGATTCGGACTGGCCGACGCTAAGACAGCTTCGCTCACGCGCCCTCCTCCTGTCTCTCCTTGGGAGATGGTTCAACGATCTCGTAATCGCTATCCGGGTCCTCAGGATGTTTCAGATCCCATAAAGGTCGCCGGCTGGCGACAGCAGGAATCTCGGCGAAGTTGTAAGACGGAGGTGGTGACGGCACCGACCACTCCAATGTCCATGCATCCCAGGGATCGGGTCCAGCGATCGCCCCTTTGAAGTAGGACCGAACCATGTTGTACACGAAGAGAAGCGTTGCCACCGCTTGAATCACTGCCCCGCTGGAAATGAGCAGGTTCCAGACCATCCAACCTCGATCCGCCTCATAGGTATAGATGCGGCGAGGCATTCCAAGCAGGCCCGGAACGTGCATGAGATCGAAGGTCAAATGGAATCCAATGAGGAAGAGCCAGAAATGCCACTTCCCTAATCTCTCGCTCAACATGCGCCCAGTCATCTTTGGATACCAATAGTAGAAAGCCGAGAAGATCATGAAGAGAATTGCACCCACCAACACGTAGTGAAAATGGGCGACGACGAAGTACGAGTTACCAAGCTGCCAGTCGAAAGGGGCAACCGACAACATGATGCCCGTCAATCCCGCGACGAGAAATTGAAATAGAAAGCCGATGGCGAACATCATAGAGGCGGTAAATTGTATTTTCCCGCCCCACAAAGTAGCTAACCAATTAAAGATCTTGATGCCAGTGGGCACCGCAATTACCATCGTCGCAAGCGTGAAGAAGGTATTTTCTCCTGGCCCAAGTCCTACCGTAAACATATGGTGCGCCCAGACACTAAGGCTGATGAACCCGATTCCCACCGAAGCCGCGACCATTGCCGGATAACCAAAGATCGCCTTCCGCGAGAATACCGGAATGATCTCGTTCGCAAACGCAAATGCGGGCAACACCAGTATATAAACCTCCGGATGGCCAAATATCCAGAAGAAGTGCATCCAGAGAACCGCGGAACCTCCAGCTTGAGTATCAAAGAAGTGAGAGCCCACATAGCGGTCGAGCATTAACATGATCTGAGCTGCTGTCAGCGGGCCTATTGCCACAAACGCGAGTCCTGAGGTTACAAGATAGAGCCATGGCAGCAGCGGTAGCCGGCTCATCTTCATTCCGGGGCAACGCATGCAAATGATGGTCGCAACAATATTCAGGGCTGTGCCGATTGTTCCAATGCCCGTCAGCAGTAAGGAGAGTGTCCAATAGTCGGTGCTATGACCCGGAGAAAAAACACGCGCCGTCAGAGGGGCATATGCGAACCAACCGACATCGGGCGCGCTACCTGCGCCATACAGTCCACTTCCACCCACGTAACTGAAGTAGAGTAGGAAACCGCCAAAGGCAGATATCCAGAAGCTGAACGCGTTCAGTCGGGGGAACGCCATGTCCCGAGCGCCGATCATAAGCGGAATCAGGTAGTTTCCGAAGCCGAACAGAATAGGCATCCCGACGAAGAACACCATCGTCGTCCCGTGCATGGTGAAGAGAGCGTTGAAGACCTCTGGCGAGACAAAGTGGTTGTTTGGTATCGCCAATTGAACCCGCATCAGCAGGGCTTCAAACCCGGCGATCACCAGAAAGATCAGAGCATAGCCGATGTACATCAGGCCGATCTTCTTGTGATCAACCGTTGTCACCCAGCCGTGCACCACCTCCAGCCAAAGTCGTCGCTGAGCGGGCGCTATCTGATCGTGAACTTCATTCACCGGAATCTGGGTTGCCATTCTGTTCCTTCCTCAACCCACTACTTGAGCGTGGTTAGATAAGCCGTGACAGCGTCTAGATCGTGACTATCCAAATGCATGGGAGGCATGAGCGCGCCTGGTTTGAAATTCGCAGGATTGTCTATGAATTCTCGAAGATTCGATGGAGTGTTTGGCACCGAACCCGAAGCGATGGTATCTCGACTTCCGACGTGCGTGAGATCTGGACCAAACCTTCCGGTGGCCACAGTGCCTCGAATGGTGTGGCAACTGATGCATGCGTTGTGCATAAAGACATTCCGGCCTTCGGCGGTAGCAGGATCTTCTACAGCGGGCTGCCGCTGATGCTCTATCCAGGCAGCGAACTCTTCTGGAGTATCGGCATAAACACGAATCAACATCTTGGCATGTTGAACTCCGCAGTACTGTGCGCACTGTCCAAGGTACAAACCCTTCATCTGTGGATCTATCCACATTGTGTTGACTTTGTTTGGAATTAGGTCCATCTTGCCGGCAAGTCTCGGTACCCAGAAACTGTGATCTGTGTCAGCCGACGACATCGTCAAGTAAGTTGGCAGCGGGTGTGCAGGGTCGCTGACAGGCACGTGTAATTCATTTGCGGTTACAACCCCGAGTTGCGGATAGCGATACTCCCACCAGAATTGGTGGCCGACTACCGTAACATCCAGGGCATTCGCCGGACGGGGCGCGTGCTCTGTTGTATAGATCACCCGCGTGGTCGCTAGAAACAGCATCACCACAATCAGGACTGGAATTACCGTCCAGGAAAGTTCAATCTGATTGCTTCCGTAAATCTGCGGCGGTTCCTGCTCGCTGTGCCCATTCGACCCGCGAGACCGATACTTCACCAGTACATACACGAGAATGCCCGCCACGGTCAGAAAAATTCCCGCAGTGATTCCGAGAACGAGCATGGACAGACTGAAGATGGAACTTGCGGGCGTTCCCGCAGGGTCAAAGATATTGGTTGGATCAGCAACGAAGGCCGACAGTATTACTGCTGCGAAACTGCACCACCCTTGACTCGCAAACATGTGTCTCCAGAAAGACATCTAGCCCTTTCGCGAACTAGTGTCTCTTGTGCTGTAGATCCACAAACCGCTTAGTACATAAACTGCGGAGGCTTCAATGCGAAAGACAAGTATCTAACTCAATTTATACACCTCTGGTTCTGCAATGGGCATAAAGCCGAAAACCTGAGTCGCGAGAATATTTCACGTCATCGTCCTTCGAGTCTCGCAACCGACCAGGTACCAATAAGAACACCACCGAATTCCAACGTGTCGAAAGTCGTCATACTATTTCACGTCCATCCGAGGGGCCACTGTGCGTTGAATCACATGAACAAACCCGATGATCTGATAAATTCCCCCCGATCCTGCGCGGAAGGCCAAGCTCGGCCGCCTATTTGAGGGGTAGGAAGTTGATCCTTCGAAGTGCAGCATTACGAAGGATGTGAGTTCCAGCGCGGGGTATCATTCCCGCCTCCAATTAAGGTAAGATAAACCATCGGGGGGACGTAGCTCAGTTGGTTAGAGCGCTGCCCTGTCACGGCAGAGGTCGCGGGTTCGAGCCCCGTCGTCCCCGCCATAAGCCCTGAACAATCAGGCGTTTATGACGCCCCCTCTTACTGTTGAGAACAAACGCAACGGAACAATGCAGTTGCGCTCCGCTGCCAGCCGTTCCCCAGCACAATCACAGGCAGAATGACCATCCGATTTCGCGTTGCCGCCATTTATCGGCGAATGGCTCATCGCTTAGTGTCTTTGATGAAGATCCCTGCGACCTGGTCGCGCCTGCCTACACCCTCGAAAGAAACTGTTCGGCGCCGTGAAAACACGACCGGCTGACCGGATACCTGGTCTCCATCTCGAGACCTGGAGCTAGCAGAACTTTCGCATCGTGAAGAGGGCGTCCAAGCCTGGGTCGGTGACGCTCTTCTCCACGCCCTCGGGAATCATTCCGCCGTTCGAGGTAGCCAACCCGCTCAAGAAACTTCTTCTTTCGTTTACCATGGCCCATGGCCTCGCGACGACCTGCAGTTGACAAGGCGTCTTCCCTGTCACAGCATTCCCGACTCCCCGTCGTCTGCGTTGTCACCATGGACAATCAGTTCGTAGAAGACCTGGGCCCCGAACTCATGCCTTGGTTCCAGATTGTGCTGCGAGAGACGTACGAAGACCTTGCACGCTGGACGCGGGAGAGTCGCGTCCAGGCCGTTCTGCTCGACATCGATACTGGTGATGACGACGATGAGCGCACCCACGGTGGCCTTCCCGTCCTCAACGAATTGCGCAGACTTAACGGCGAGTTCGTACTCATCTCGCTGAGCCGATCTCGGACTCGTTCGGTTGAAAAACAAGCCCTCGAAGCTGGTGCTGAAGCGCACTTTCGTAGTCCGGTAGACATCTCGGAGCTTCGGCTGGCCCTGGTTGACCTCCTTCGCACACGAAGCGAGGAGTCCGCACGCAAGTACATGCGGCAGCAGGCCTTCGAGAACAGCAGATTTCAGGATTTCATCGGCGGAAGTGAACCGATGCGTACTGTGTACGATGCCATCCAGCAGGTCGCCGGCAGCAACGTAAGTGTCCTGGTCCGCGGTGAAAGCGGTACGGGAAAGGAATTGGTTGCTCGCGCCATCGTAGCCCTGAGTCTTCGCGCTAATAAGCCATACATCCGCTTGAACTGTGCTGCCCTGCCGCAGGATCTCATCGAGTCAGAGCTTTTCGGCAGCGAGCGAGGTGCTTTCACAGGAGCTACCGAAGCGCGCCCCGGCCAGATTGAATTGGCCGACGGAGGCACCCTCTTTCTCGATGAGATCGCAACTCTCACCCTGCCCCTTCAAACGAAACTACTCCGCGTACTCGAAGACCACATGGTCCAACGACTCGGCGGCCGCACGCTGCGCAAGATCGATTTTCGTTTGATCTGCGCTACCAATGAAAACCTTGAAGAGATGGCGCGTACCGGCCGTTTTCGCGAGGACCTTTACTACCGCATTCACGTCGTTCCGATTGAACTCCCTCCCCTGCGCGAACGCCTCGGCGATATCCCGTCGCTGTGCGAACATTTTCTTCAAACCCACTGCATAGCCAACGGCCTTCCGACCAAGCACATCGACGATACCGCCATGTCTGCTTTTGAACAACACAACTGGCCTGGGAATGTTCGAGAGTTGGAGAACCTCATTCAGCGTCTAGTGATTACAGTACGCGGCGAAGAGATCCAAGCCGCCCACCTACCATCTCGGCTACTGGCAACCAACCTTGCCGCGAGCGAGGCGGCTCTTCTCCCTGAGTCGGGTGCCGACTTCGACCACGAAATTCAACAGATGGAAGTTGCTCTACTCACTGCGGCCCTTCGCCGGACCGGAGGAAATAAGGCGGCCGCGGCCCGCCTGTTGAATCTCGACGGACAGCGTATCAAGTATCTTTGCCGCAAATATTCCCTCGCGTGATGATCTTAGCTGGTAGTCACTTTTTCACCGATCTGTAGGTTATTTTTTACCTATCATGCTTATGAGACGTGGACGAGGGATTTTCCACCATCTTTCCGATCCGTCCTGTTTTCAGTGTCTTATGGAATTAAGACATCCGACAACATATTTGGCACGCTGTTTGCACCTGACATAGCCGTACAGTAAGTCAAATTCCCGTTCGAGGTCACGTTCATGGCAGCTTCTAAGAAGTCAATTATCAAATCCTCCCCCGCCAAGCCCACCGTCAGCAAAGCTCCAAAGGGCACAACCGCTTCACCCGCTGCCCCCGCTGGCAAGATGGTCACGGCGATGCGGATGGCGAAGACCGCGAAGATGGTCACCGCGATGCGGATGGCCAAAGTAACTCCGGCAAAACTCGCGCGCGCCGCTACCCCGCATTTCTAGCGCGTACTTCGGCCCTGGGAGCCTGAGAATCAAAGATCCGTAGTACATCTCAGTGAACCCACATAAAGAGCGGCAACAATCGGTGGCCTAAGGGTCACCGATTTTGTTTTGTACTACCAAACATGCGCTCGGATGACGTCCATGACGATTATTCCAGCGCGCTCGGCTAGACTCCTTCGCCCGCCGAATATTTTTGCTGAACCGGCCGTGCCCAGCGCCAAATGTGGGCTTCCTGGCGGCAACTCCAATCGAGCGCAATAGAAGGTCGGCAGCACGATGCCTTTGTAGTCTTGATGCGCAACCAAACCCTCCGGCAGAGTCGCAGCTTCTCCCTCAATAGATGTCAGCCGCGTGTGCACCATCGAGAAACGTCCCGGGAGCGCTATCGATACGTCATCGCCGGGCCGCAGCCCATTCATCTCCCCTGCAGGGATATAAAGGCGTAGGCGCTCCTCCGAAGACCCTGAATCTCCCCCGGCAATGGTAAGCAACGACTCGCCCGAACCTACCTCTTGATAAATTAGGCCCCCCGGTTGCGGCGTCACCACGCGTCCATCTACCGGCGCCCTTATCGTTAGGGAAGTTTGCGCTTCCTCAGCCAGCTCTCCAGATCGTCGCGCGGCCGTTTCTTGCGCAGCGGATGTACCGATCGACCGTCCCCCAAGCTGCGCCTCGGCCGCGCGGTAGCGCGCCGTTTCTGCCGCCGCCTGCGAGCCCGAAGCCATTCCCGCAACCTCCGCACTCGACAGACGCAACAGTGGCTGTCCGCGTCTCACCGCATCTCCCTCACGCACGTACACCGCCTCCACTTTTCCGCGGATTGGAGCATGCAATGTCACGGGATCGGCGGCTTCAACAACAAAGTATGCATTCTCACGATCCCGCAGAACAGGCGCGAACAGGACGATAAGCAATACCAAGGCTGTTCCCAGCGTCCGCGGCCGCATCCAAAATGTTCCGGTCAAATGAGTTTTCCAAAATTGCTTCGCCACAACAGCCAGCGATCTCAGCCGTCCTCGAAAAATCGCTATCGCCAGGGCGCCCGCAGGAATCAACGCAAACTCGGCCACAAACTTGGAACTCACATTGTAGGAAAATCGGACCACCAGGAAGAGAACCATGTAGCTGTATGCACCCGAGACCACCGCATAGACGAGAAATAGCAGCACACGCCGTCGCGGTACTGATGGAACTTCGGCTGGGAGCCGCAGAATACTGCTCTGAAACCAAGCCGAGATAAAACTGGTCGACCGTTCTTTCAGATCGGGGATCCCAATCAGCTCGGTCAGAAAGTAATATCCATCGAGCTTTAGCAGCGGGTTCAAATTCATTACGATGACGGCCAAGCCCGTAATCAAGATCACCTTGTACGCCAGATCATGTACAACGGCGCTCGGCTGCGTGTTCGCCCACACGATCATCGCCAGACCACATACCACCATCTCCACCCAAATGCCCGCTATGATTGTCGCCAGGCGCTGAATCTTCGTTGCCGACACCCACGTCTCGGTCACGTCTACAAAAAACGCCGGCGTCAGGTAAAGAAACATCAAACCCATATTGTGAACTTCGCCGCCATAATGTTTGCAGGTTAGTCCATGGGCTGACTCGTGAATAAATCCGAGTCCGAACAGTAGAACCCAGAACTCAGCAAAGTCCGCGAATGTTTTGTGCGTGAAGTTGTAATACAGCGGTATATCTGGGCCAAAGTCCTTCCACTTCGCCACGAAAACCACGCCCTCAAAACAAAACAGCAGCACGACTGCGAGAACACACCAGCGGCTATAGATAAATCGCCCAACCACACCGTCCAGCCAGGTCAGATACTTGTCCGGGTCCCAGGCGCTAAAACTGATGTGTGCCAAATTAATCTTCGATGTTCGATTCGCCTTTCGTCCTCGTTCAGCCTTTAGGCGGGCACTGTACGCCATATTCTTTTCCTGAGGTGTCTTGAACCAGAAACCAGCCTCATCCAGGCTCATTGCGAACTCCTCCGCCTCGCGCGCGGTGAGCGCTCCACCTTGTTCTTCGTTAAACTTCTGCGCTATTTCGTCGTAGGTTCGGGTTCCATCGAACAACTGGGCCAATTGCCACTGCGGCGGTTGAAATCGAAAAAAGCTACCCTTGCTACGCTGCAAGATCCCAATGACGGGCTCTCCGTCCAGAATGTCTTCGCGTGTTACCAGCTCCGGGTCGAGGCGGGGCGGACGCGTTCGAGAGAGTTGCGCCTTCGGGATCTCCGGCAGTGCTGCGTCCAGCGCCTCGCTCAGATTCATCGCACTCGCGCCACCGCGTCGTTCGGGCTATCGGCTGCCCGTACCTGCATCGTCATTCCAGGCTTCAGCAGCGGCGATGGGTCGATTACTTCACCAATCACCTGCACGCTTCCGCTCGCGGGGTCCACTACTGGGCTTACGCGGTAGACTCGACCCTCCTGTCTTAGCTCCGGATAATCCTGCGTCGTAAACACTAGGCCTGCTCCACGCTCGAACGCCCGCATCGCCGACTCTGGCACAGTAAACATGACGTGCAGCGGCGCAGCTGCAGTAATCCAGAACAGCACGTCGCCAGCCTTCACCTCTTGTGCCATTCGCAGGGAACGCCGCCCGACAACTCCATCAAACGGCGCAGTGATTTGTGACTGTGCCAGCTGTAGATTGGCCGCCACCGACTTCGCCTCAGCACCCGCCTCGTCCGCCTTATACCGCGCCACTTCCGATTTGGTCTCGTCCAGCTTGTACTTCACATGTTCCCAGTCCTCATCGCTGAGAATCCGATCTGATCGCAGCGCATCTGCGCGCCGCAAATCAGCCTCATCCACCTGTTGCTGCGACTGCCACTCCTTCACCTGGGCCTGCAACGACGCCACCTGCGCCTTCTGCTCCTCGTATACCGCACGGAGCACACGATCATCCAGCAGCGCCATGAGCTGGCCCTTGCGCACATGATCTCCAATATCGACCGCCACCTCGACGACAAGCCCATCGCGTTGCGCAGCGACATCGGCCTGCTGCTCCGCGACGAGTGGCCCCGAAGTAACAAATGCTCTCGCTGGCAATGGCGCACCGGGCGTTGGCGGAAGGGTGGCAGCCGTCGTCGAGCTCGCCGCCACCACTGGCGGAGCGGTTGGCCGCGAATCACAGCCGCACATCGTCGCGATTGTCAGCATGGACAACGTGGCAGCCGCCCACATCCTCACGGGGAAGCGCAACAACCAGGAGCCATTCATCGCATCACCAACCTATCCAGTTCCATAACGTCTGCCACGCCCACAGGGCCGGCTTGCGCAGAAGCACATACCCTGCAGACCGATACCCAACGAAAATCTTGCCATGTCCACTCATCCCGGCGCGCAAGGTGGCTTCCCTATTCCCCACTGGGACTCGCGCCGCGAACGTGCGCTCATCATTCACAGTCTGTGCCAGAGGACTAACGATGCTCACCACTCCGCGCCATGTCTGCTGCGGATAGCTGTCCAGTTTGATAAAGGCTTTATCTCCCGGCCGCACCAGCGCGACGTCGCTTTGCGCGATCGAAATATCCATCACCACTGAAGACAGATCCAGTACCTTCGCGAATGAATCTCCAGCATTCAAGTGTTCTCCTGCTGCGCTTTGCAGCGCAGGCGTCGCCACAATGCCATCAATCGGCGACCGCAACTGTGCGCTATCGACTCGACTCTGGGCTCTGGCAACCTCTGACTTCAAGAACTCTACCTGAGCCCTGTCGTCACCGGCCTGCGCCGATCCGGCCGCCAGGCTTGCCTCCATACCCAACTCGGCCGCCTCGTATTTTGCCTGGGCTGTGGCCAGATCCGCCTTCCATTGCCAGTCATTCATCGTGCCCAGTTGTTGCCCCGCTACCACACTCTGACCCTCCCGCACAGCCACCGTCTCCACATTACCGTCAGCGGGCGCGGCGATCGTCACCATGTGCTGCGGTTCCACGGTCACCTCCCCCGATACCCTCGTTGGTAGCGGGCAGAACAGGAGAAACAGGAGCGCCGCTGCCGTCGCACCACCATAAACGAGTCGTCGACTTCCGCTGGTCCGCAGAATCTGACGTTTCTTCTGCACCAGCGGCTCCAGCAATCCAATCAGTGGCACTTCTCGGTACAGCAGCGCATTCCGAATCGCTACAGTGGCCTGACCCGCCAAAATCTTGATCATCTCCATCTGCGCGGTGTCCAGAAACTCCGGGTCCGTAGCCGCGTAGAGGAGCATACCCACGCGCCCCTGGTCGTCGATCAACGGCAACGCATACAGGGCGCGATATCCGGTGCCTTCGAAGTACCCCGCCACCGCATCCGCGATTTCCTTCGCATCCTGCTCAGTTTGGCGAACATGCAACGCCGCGGACTGAGAGCTTAGCCACCGCACCAGGTGCTGTAACTTGTCGACCTGAACATCCCCTATAGGAATGTTTGCCATTCCAGATATGGCCTTTAGCTGCAGGCTCCCTCGGCTGTCCAGTGCAATCGCACATAGCTCATACGGGAGCACGCTCTGTGGGCTGTTCACAATGATCTGGAGCAACCGATCCAACCTGAGTGTCGACGTAATCTCCGAACTGACGTGGACCAGC
Organism: uncultured Acidobacteriaceae bacterium; assembly: GCA_963737325.1. Classification (GTDB taxonomy): domain Bacteria; phylum Acidobacteriota; class Terriglobia; order Terriglobales; family Acidobacteriaceae; genus Granulicella. The sequence continues at coordinate 214,776 of CAVTSJ010000010.1, read as the reverse complement.
GCCTCAAGGATCTCCAGCTTCCTCTCTGCATGCATCAGGCTGGCGTTTTTCAGCGCATTGCTAACCGTCTCCGCCATCGCTGACAGAAAGAACTGATCGTCCTCATCAAATACCTTCCCGCCGCCGCGATTTACCCCTTCCAGTACCCCAATCTCTGATTCGCCCTGCATCAAAGGGACGACCAGTGCATTTGTGACACGCTCGGTCCGCTGCGCCTTGGGAACGGATTCCAGCACAGCATTCCGTTTCAGCAACCGTGCATCGTCGGCATCATTAATCAGCAGCGGCTCGCCTTCCTCGGCCATCGCTGCCACGTAACCCTCATCTGGAGCTTGGATTGCACCCACTTCTACTGTCGCATCTTCACCATGCGCCGCCATCAACCGCAGCTGATCACCATCGAAAAGCCAAAGGTGCATCGCCTGGCACTCCAGCATCGCCGACGTCTTCGCAGGCACCATGGCTGTTACCGCTTCTAACTCCAGCGTCGCATTCAAGGACTTTTCCAAGTCATAAAGCTGGGTCATTCGGTGCACTGAATCCAACAGATCCTGCCGCTGTCGCTCAAACTCCTCTGCCGAAAGAATCGCCGGGGCAGCCAGCGTCACGATCTCGGCCAGCCGCTCCCGCTCTGCCGCACCTATCCGCTCCGCAAACGTCATCACTTCAATTAAGCCCACCACCGTTCCCGCCTGCGAAAATGGAACATACGCGAGCGAAGCAATTGACCGCGACACGTTCACATGGGCGTACTCCTCCCTGGGCACTTGAGCCCCCGAATACACCAACGCCTCCTCGCGCCCAGCCAACAATGGGAGTACCAGGTCGCTTTCTGCCGACAACATCTGTTCACCCAAGGACACCGGCCCGGCCATTCCCACCGGCAACAGCATCGGTCCATCATCCCCTTCAAGCAACCTGTGCACCAGGCATGCGCTATCCGCGATCGATTCGACCACGGCAACAGCTATCAAACGCGCCCGGGCAGAGGAATCCGAAGCGGTGAGAAGTTCATTCGTCAGTTCGAGGGTGGGACGACTGAGCATCGACATGGGTGGGTTTCAAACAAACGTCTGCATAACATCGGGGACCCGGTGCTTGACGGAAACAAGTCTAAGGCGTCAATCTCTGTAGACGGAGTGTAGCAAGCGCTCTCCCCGTTGTGAAATCATTCTTTCCAGCTTGCAGGAGACTCCGTGGATCTGGACATCAAGCAAAGCGGAAGCACCTGCTCCCTTCGCATCAAGGGCCAGCTCAAGTCCTCCAATGTCCCGGAGTTTGACGCTGCGCTTGAATCCGCACTCTCTAATGGCTGCACCTATCTCATTCTTGATATGGAGCAGATGCCTTTTATCGATTCCTCGGGCATTGGCGCGATCGTCAATGCACTTCGACGCACTCGACAGGTAGGGGGCGATACCAAGCTTGTCAACCCTTCCTCTTTCGCGACAAAGACCTTCAAGATGGTTGGGATCCTGAGCCTCTTCGGCGTTTTTGCCACGGAACAAGAAGCAATTGATGCCTGCGCGACGGCGTGACCAGCGCCTTGTTCTCCTGATCGTCGAATTTCACGCTGATCCAGTAATCCAGAAAACGAGATTTACTTCGCGGGCTGCCGCGATACCTGGCCTAGCCACGCTGCAAAGTCTCGACCCTTGCGGAAGGCTGCTCCGTTACCGATGGCTGCGACGATACTTGTCGGATCAAAGCACTTCCTATCCGCTCTCGCCGGACGAAATAACCCGGCCCATTGCCTTGAAGCGTACCCAACCCTTCCATTTCCTGGAGTTGGATCTCGCCGCAAACCTGAAGCGCCGAATCCTTGTCTAGACCTTTGATTGGCGAAGCGGCCTTCCCTTCACCGCCAACGTCACCGGAGCGTTAGAGCTACCGTCGATGCGACGGAACCGGAGTAGCAAACGGAGACAGCCGAGGGTACGAAGACGTGTTCGGGTAGAATCATCGCAATTCGAATCCTCATACCCAAGGACACCGATGCGCACTCACCCGGGCAATCTTTTCTCCACAGCCTTTGCCTTTACCCTCGCCGCCCTCACTCTTCTCTTCCCCGCCGCCGCCCGCACCCAGCAGCCGCCGCAGCTCCTCCGCGCGCCCTCGCTTTCGGATACCCTCCTCGCCTTTCGTCACGCCGACGACGTCTGGATCGTATCCCGCGATGGCGGCGCCGCCCGGCGCCTCACTTCCAGCGGAAATGTCTCCGAAGGTCCCTTCTTCTCGCCCGACGGCCGCACCATTGCCTACTCAGCCACCGTTAACGGCAGCCTCGACGTCTATACCATACCCGTCACCGGCGGCGTCCCACATCGCATCACCTACCATCCCGGCGGCAACTTCGTCATCGGCTGGACACCCGACGGCCGCGAGATTCTCTACGCCTCCATGCAGGACGCTGTCCGCATGTACTTCCAGATCTTCCGCATCGCTGCCGACGGCTCAGGTCTCCCCCAGTGCCTTCCGCTGCCCTCCGCCTACGTCGGCACCTACTCACCCGATGCCTCGCACTTTGCCTACAACCCCTGGCTGCAATGGGAGGAGGACTCCTGGAAGCGCTATCGCGGCGGCCAGACCCAGCCCATCTGGATCGTCGACCTCAAATCCCTCGACCTGGTTAAAGTCCCCCGCGAAAACTCCAACGACCGCTATCCGCTCTGGATCGGCGACAACGTCTACTTCCTCTCTGACCGCAACGGCCCCATCTCGCTCTTCTCCTACGACACCAAATCCAAGGCCATCAAACAGCTCGTCGAAAACAATGGCCTCGACTTCAAGACCCTCACCGGCCGCGGCGATACCCTCGCCTACGAGCAGTTCGGCACCATCCATCTCTACGACATCGCCACCGGTAAACAGCATCAGGTCGACATCACCACAGACGGGGACCTCCCCGCGCTGGTCCCGCACCTCGCCTCCATCTCCACCCACGAGATCCAGAATGTAAACATCTCCCCCACCGGTGTTCGCGGCCTCTTTGAAGCTCACGGCGACATCTTTACCGTCCCTGAAGACAAGGGCGACGTCCGCAACCTCACCGATACCTCCAATGCAGCCGAGCGCGAGCCTGCCTGGTCCACCGACGGAAAGCATATCGCCTACTTCTCCGACGCCTCGGGCGAGTACCAGCTTTACATCCGCGATCAGGACGCTCTTCAGCCGGCCCGCGTCATCTCCCTCGGCTCAGACCCCACCTACTATTACTCCCCCGTCTGGTCGCCTGACTCCAAACGCATTCTCTTCTCCGACAAGCGTCTCCACCTCTGGCTGGTCAACGTTGACCCCGCGCTCGGCCCCGCCAAACCGGTCCTCGTCGCCACCGCCCTGCGCGCGGGCTTCGGCCCCTCCAACTTCAGCGCGAGTTTCTCGCCCGACAGCAAGTGGATTCTCTACACCACCTCCCTGCCCAACTTTGAAGATGCCGCCTACCTCTACAACGTCGCCGACGCCAAATCCACCCAGATCACCGACGGCATGAGCGATGTTACCAACCCCGTCTTCGATGCCGGCGGTAAGTACATCTTCTTCACCGCCTCAACTGACAACGGCCCAGGACGCGACGGCTTCGGCCTCGGTTCGCTCAATCGCACCACCTCCGCCAGCGTCTACGTCGCTGTCCTCTCCAAGGACGAACCCTCCCCCATCCCGCCTCAGAGCGACGATGAAAAGGACAAGGACAAATCAGCCGACACGCCGAAATCCGACGCCGACAAGACCTCCAGCCCGAAGGACGAAACCAACGCCGAAACCAGGACCGACCATAAAGGCGATGACAAGGGCACCCCAAAAAACAAGCCGGTGCCCGAAACCAAAATCGACCTCGACGGCATCCAGCAACGCGTCCTGGCTCTGCCCATACCCGCGCGCAACTACGTCACCCTTCAGGCCGGCAAAACCGGCGTCCTGCTCCTCGGTGAAGGCGATCCCGCGGCCAACCCCGCCGATCGCAACGGCCCGCAGATCCGCTCCATCTGGAAGTTCACCCTCTCCGATCGCAAAACAGAAGATGTCCTCCACAACGTAGGCAACCTGGTAACCTCGGCCAACGGCGAGAAAATGCTTTACCAGAAGGGCCCCAACTATTTCATCGCCTCGGTCGATGAGCTCAAGCCTGCCACCGCCGATTCCACTCCCGGCAAGCCCCTCAAAATGGCTATGGAAGCACGCATCGATCCCCGCGCCGAGTGGCAGCAGATCTACAACGAAACCTGGCGCATCGAGCGCGAGTTCTTCTACGACCCAGGCTTCCACGGCCTCGACCTGGTCAAAATCAAAGCCAAATACGAACCGTGGGTCGCAGGCCTGAGTTCCCGCAGCGATCTCACCTACCTGATGGACGAGATGCTCGGCGAAATTACCGTCGGCCACATGTTCATCCGCTATCACAAACCCGGCGACGAGAACTTACCCAAGACGGGACTCCTCGGTGCCGACTACACCCTTGACCACGACCGCTACAAGATCGCCCACATCGTCCAGGGCGGCAACTGGAATCCCAAGCTCTACTCGCCGCTCACCCAGCCCGGCGTCAACGTCCACGCAGGCGAGTATCTCCTCGCCGTCAACGGCACACCGCTCCACGCCGACCAGAATCTCTACGCTGCATTTGAGGGCCTAGCCGGCAAGCAGACCACCATCACCGTAGGCCCCAATGCCGACGGCTCCGCCTCCCGCGACGTCCTCGTCGTCCCCGTCGACAGCGAAACCGATATGCGCATGCAGCAATGGATCGAAGGCAACATCCGCCGCGCCGATCAACTCTCCCACGGCGAGGTCGCCTACGTCTACCTGCCCAACACCGCCGGCGACGGCTTCAATAGCTTCAACCGCTACTTCTTCGCCCAGACCCAGAAGAAGGCCGTCATCATCGACGATCGCTGGAACCAGGGCGGCGACATCGCAGACTACGTCATCGACGTCCTCAAGCGCACGCCCATGCTCAACTACGAGTCTCGCGAGGGCCTCCACACCACCGAACCCACCGGCGCCATCTTCGGTCCCAAGGCCATGCTCATCAATCAGAACGCCGGTTCCGGTGGCGACGCCATGCCCTGGCTCTTCCGCCAGGCCAACCTCGGCCCCCTCGTCGGCACCCGCACCTGGGGCGGCCTGGTCGGGATCGGCGGCTATCCCGTCCTCATCGACGGCGGCACCGTCACCGCGCCGCGCACCGCCCTCTATGGACTCACTGGCAAGTTTGACATCGAGAACATCGGTGTCTCTCCCGACGTCGAAGTTCAGGACGACCCCAAGTCCGTCTCCGAAGGGCACGACCCGCAGCTAGAGAAGGCTGTCCAGATTCTCGTCGACGATCTCAAAGCCCACCCTCTGCCCACCTACCCCGTCCCGCCTTACCCCAACTACCACGAGCACGACGGCCTCGGCCACAACTAATCCGCAATCTTGAAGCTGACCAACGCTGCTGCTTGAGGGTGATGGCATTGCCGCGACGGCCAACCTTCTAACGCTTGCGCACCGCGCCTTGCTTGTAGCAACTCCACCAGATGCCACCACCGGCTTCGCGCTCGCATACGCTTCTGACTTTTGCTGGTGCTTTGCGCGTGGCCATGAGCCACATAGTGGCTAAATGCCACCACAAGTGCCATCAGTCAAATTCCTAGGCTTTGAAAAGAGAGGCTAAAATCAGCTTATATTATTGATTCTATGGTGCCCGGAGGGGGACTTGAACCCCCACGACCGATTAAGGTCTGCGGATTTTAAGTCCGTTTTGGCACGTAATGCATCGAGCTGCAACACCCTGCACTGTCAAGCATAAACGTATGATCACAATGAGCTTAAGTAACCATGCTGAGATGCATTGAGACGCATCTAAAGGCACAGAATTCCAAAAATAAGTATCACCAGAAGTATCACCATCCCACTTGCGGATTTCCCGCACCAAGAGCTAGGAGACCGCCCGGGCCTAGGGCCTCGAGTAGAGAATATTACCGCCGAGAAAGGAACCCCTTGAACGGTAACTAACTGGAACTAAAGACCACGGCTCGCTCAAAAAGGAAGCAATAGCGCAATCTGAAACAATTATCGAACCCGCGTTTGACGTAAAGAGTCGGGCGGACTCGCTCCTCGTTGTTATAGTTACTTGGGTTCTTGTATACGCAAACAAGTCGCTTGGATCTGTGCGATGGCTCATTCGGAAGGATCCGGCTCTCAGGCGGACAGTCGCTCAATGAACAATTTGGGCTGAAGCCGCGAATCTAAAACGATTCGGCAGTTGCTTCCGGCGAACCGATTTATCGTTACTTCGTTAGCTCGAAGGGTTACTCGGCTCGGTGACTCCCTGCTGGCCGGGGTGTCTGGCTCTGAGATCGCCGCAGCGGGATGCTCAGCCTCCAGAGTTTTGGTCGCCACCCTAATCTTTTTCTTGAGATCCGAATCTGCGTATACAACTGCATCAGCTAACTTTTTGACATGGGAATCCTCCTAGGTGATCGACGCAGATCTAGGCAAAATCAACTGATTACACACGCAGCAGGCGCTTCGCAGTTGACGGACACTTCCTGTAATCCTCAGGCTCTGTCCGGCTGTCCGGTTCAGGCTGAAGCTTCGTGTCTTCCTCAACCAGAGTTGCTTCGTTCCGAACTCGTGGCGAGGCAACTTCTCTGAACTGACGCGGGCGTCGCCGCAAGTCCTCATCTCAAGTTCGCTGCGGACTCAGTTCGTTGCCCGACGTATTCTGGAGCGATAATTGAGGGGAACAACATCGATCGAACTGCCGCGATCGCGCTGGACCGAGGATCGTCGCGTTCAAACCGAAAGGACGACTATCGGAGCCGAGTGGATGAGCGCCGTTCTCGCTGACGTCCGAACACTGCTTTCGGCGCGTTTACCGAGACTTGCGGTCATCGCCGTGTTTGTCCTCATGGCCTTCCGTTGCCCGCTTTCTATAGCCCAGGCTGGAGATCGAAGCATCGATCAGTTTGCTCACACGGTCTGGACGGCAAAGGATGGTGCTCCCAGCGTAATTCGAGCCATCGCCCAGACCTCTGATGGATTTTTGTGGATGGGAACCCCCACCGGGCTCTACAGGTTTGACGGAGTTCATTTTGAATTCGCCGGTCCTGGACAAGATGCACACTTCGCCAGCCCTGGTGTGAGTTCCCTGCTTGCCCTGGATAACGGAGACCTGTGGATCGGATTCCTGGCTGGCGTGGTTACCCAATTCCGAGATCGAACCTGTGCTCGAACTCCTGGCGGAGAGGCTAGAGAAGGACCGGAAACCGTTTCATACGAAGGATGAACCGAAGGCAGTGTGGACGAAACTGCACAAGCTGTATTCTTCTGATCGTCCATCATTCGATCGAATTGCTGCGCTAATGTTTTATTCGTTGGGGCATGATCAACATGAGATTGCACGCATGTTGAGGTTAGAGTCTCAGGCGATTGCCGGTCAGATCCGCCAACTACGGCCGACAATCGTACCCAACTCGGAAGAAGTCAACCTCTCTTACTCCATGTAGCGGGAACCGCATTGGATCCGTCGGCCGTTGGCTTGCCATGTAGGGTTCTATGGAACGTGGGTACGAATTGCGCTGTCTAGTCGCCGATGGACCAGGGACATCGTTGTCAGAATATCGAGAGCGTCCAGCTCTGAAATGTTCCAATGAATTTTAGGGGCGTGGGCTGTCGTATTTCGGAAAGCGCTGAACAGGCCCTTTATCAGATTGATCAGGCCACTTTGCTCGTTCATTTCGCTGGCTGTTGACAGAGAATTGAAGGCTAGGCGCGGATAGCCTGCCTGCCCTCTCCCCAGGGCGTCGTCGACGAGCTGAGCCCCGTCTGACGTCAGTCCAGTCTTCTCTCTTAGTTTTTCCGCGATGCTCTTTGCGGCCTCGAATACGGCGTGAAAGTAGTTGTCGACGACAAGCTCGGCCCGGCAGAATTTGAGAACGTCGGCATGCACCTTTCGTTCCACAAGCGCTTTACGAAGAGCGTTGGCCATCGCTTCGGCTTCGGTGAGTGTACTTGCCGTGGAGATTTTGCTGAGTTTGCCGTCCTCACCTAACATGAGTCCACTAAAGGCCAGGACAATGTTTAGTTTCCCGCGCTCGGTTTCGTAAACGTCCCGATTCCCGACGAAGCGCACGGGATTCATCACCCGCGTGACAAATGCGAGGACGTTGTTCGCGCATTTATCTAAGTCTTGTTTCTGCGCAAGAGCCTCTTTCAGCCTGATGCGCTTGGTCATCTGCGGAATTGGATCGGGGCATCCGCACTCTCGCAAGTACCGTCCGATTTCGGAGCCCGTCAAGCCGGTATCGGTCGCGCCGAGGATGTCGCTGAGCGCCTCCAGATTGGCTTCGTTTAGTTTTGGTATCGCTGCCATACGCGTCCTCGTTCCACCTCTACTCTGGTAGCTCCGTCCTCAGCTTCTCTGCCAATGCCCGCTCCCTTTGATAGCGGTCGGTTGCGATTTTGTGCTCTTCATCCGTAAGATCGGCGAGGAAGCGAAACCCCTTTAGGCAGTCGGTGGTGATCTTATCGCTATCAATGACGAAGGCGCGGTTTACCAGTTGCCGAAGGTCGTCCCAATCGAACCCTCGGCCGTCCTCGAATTTTCTCATCAGGCGCGCGGGGTCAAAAGAGTCGCCCGCCTGCCAAAGTTTGAGTACGACTAGGCGACGAATGAGTGGCTGATTCAGAGGGCTTGTGGCGAAGGTCCCCAAGTCGAAGATGTCGCGAGCCTTATTCCGTTGGTAGCAGGCCCGAATTTTCTCCGCAAGCATTTCAGGTAGAGCGAGGCAGTTGATGTGCGCCGGAACGAACGGCAACAGTTTGAAATAGCTTTGCTCCAGCTGCGGTAGCATTACCGGTGGAATCGTCGGCGTCTCCCTTTGGCTGACCTGCAGCTTAATCTCGCTGTCGCCGCTATCATTCCAGTCGTGAACGTAGACGGGATTAGCACCCCACGATAGGCCGTCCGCCGTCTCGTAGAAGCTATCCTCGGGAATGGAGAACTTGATCCCGTGGAAGGGCTCTTCAAATGCGTCCATCATCTCGATCACGACGTCCTGGTGGTCGTGTTCTTCAAGGCCGGAGAAGTCGAGGTCAGTTGAAAATCGTCCCTTGCTCCCCACAATCATCTTCCGAAAACAGGTCCCGCCCTTGAAGGCGAGACGATTGAGAATGCCGCGTTCTGACAGAAGCTGAAGCAGGCAGGTCAGGACGATTTCTTTCTCCGCGATCATAAGGTCTCGGAGGCCAGAGTCGTTCGCGTAGCGCGTTACTTGAGCGCGTGTGAGCACTATGCGTTGTCTTTCCTAATTGATTTGCGTTGGCCAAGGCCCGCGCTGCTGTGCAGATCTTCCTGGTGCACGTTGACAAACAACCGCCAGATCTCGTCGTAGCCGATGGCGTCGGGCAGCATGCGCGCGCGCGCAGGATCCGGGCCGAGGAATGTACTGCGGCTGCGGGTCGCAAGACGAAGAAGCGTATCGCGCACATCGTCCGGCATGTCAGCTTGAACGTGATCGCACAGCCAGCCAAACCGCCGCGCGAGGGCACCTGAGCCGATGCGCTCAAGGTAATGGGCGGCCCTGCCCCAGTCGAAGCGCCTGCTGGCGGTCGCCAGGATCATAGCTACCTCGCCCACCCCGCCCGCCAATGCAGGGCGGTCGATGCAGTCGATAGCCGTCTTTTCACGGTCGGAAAGCATGACCTTGTAGCCGAGCACATCGACCGGCGAGAAGCCGAAAAACTTCTTTTCGGTCAGGTTGACGATGCGAACCCGCGACTCTCCGACTTCGCGTTCCCGCAGGCGCACGGGCGTGACGATGCAGATGACGCTCCGATACTGCGTCGTGAGTCCATAGTGGGAGGCGGCGGACCCGAAGCCAATGTAATAAGGATCAGCAATGCGGCTTGCGCGCGCGAGAAGATTGTTGTCACCGAGAACGTCTGGCCCCTGCTCAGGAGGAATGAGCAGGTATTCTCCCCAGGTTGCGCGCTCAAGCCAACCCTTCCGCCGCAGGGATTCGATGACATGGTCGGTAGCCTTGGCGCTTCCCCCCAGCATTTGCATGATTTCAGGGCGCGTCACTTCGCGCCGTCCCGCTTCGGTAAGTGGCAGGACAATCCTGCTTTCTTGCGGCGATAGTGTGCGTGTGCGGTTTTCCACTTGCAGTATCCTGTAACAAAACCCCCCGAACAAGGGGGTTATGATGAAAAGTATATCAGAAAATGGAGAAATATGGCACTAGATTGTAACGAAACCCCCTCATAAAGGGGGTTTCGTTACGCTAAAATGCAAATAATGGCAGGAACAGAGTTTACTGGTGGGTCAGGCCGCAGGGTCGGATCGAGCTTTACGTCCCTGATGGGTTCTCGCTTCACTGGCGCCCTTTCAGCGCACTATGCACCACGCGACATCGCGAACCGTGGTGTCAGATGACGATCGCCGGCTGATGGCCAGTCAGTGTACCAGTGGGGGCGAATCATGTTCGACGGATCACCAATAGAGGATAAAAGATTCGGTCCGCGGGGTCTCGTTTGATGGCGTTGGCTTCCAAATTCGTTCCGTTGTGGTGATTCGTACACCGGGAGCAGGTTAGACACTGTCTCAACTCCGAGGATGAGAATGGGCTCCTTGAATGGTTTTGCTAAGGTATATGCGTCTCCGGGTTTCGGAATCGCGGCCAATGTAAATGCGGACCAGCCAAGTGCTGGGTCCACGACGGATAATCTGGCCGGTCTTGCGGGCCATAGAATGCCTCCAAAAAGAAAAAAGCGGCACACGTGTGGCACACGTGGCCGCTGTTTTCGGTTGGTTTTGTTAGGGGTTTAGCGAGGAGGAGACTGACAGGGGTTCAGCCTTACATCGTCCAAATTGAATTGAGCCACTACGGGATATGAATGTTCGAGCGTATCCCCTCGTCGCAGTTCGCTTTGGCTGCTTGCAGTGCTGGAATAAGCCTAGAGGCCGGTCGGCCAAGGCGTAATACGCTTCTTCGCTACGAGCGATGATGTCTGTTCGTCAGCCGCAAAGCCCCATGTGCCATTGGCGCTAAATCACATATCAACCAATGAATCTACGGCTTTGCGTGTGGCACTATCGTCCAGGTGCGCATATTTCGCCGTTATCGCAAGAGTTTTGTGACCGGCTAGTTCTTTAATAGTCACAAGGTTTACGCCCCGCATCGCCAATCTACTGCAAAAGGTATGCCGATTATCGTGCCAGCGATAATCATCCAACCCAGCCTTCTCACGCACGTCATCCCACCACGACCTTGGCAAAACATCGAAGACCGGATCTTTTCTCCGTGCAGATGGCACTTGAGCTTTCCTGACTTCCATGGCTGCATAGACTGCTGAGTTCATAGGGATAATGCGTCCCTTCCCGTTTTTGGTCTTCTTGAGCGTAATCTCCCGCCGCGTGAAATCCACTTGGGCCCACAGCAGTCGAGTTCCATACTGTTCTGACAGCCGCATTCCGGTGCCAAGGGAGATATCCAGCTCACAGATGTGAATTGGATACTGTCTCTGGATGATACTTCTTAGCGATTTCTCTTCAGCATCGCGAAGAAAGCGGATGACGCCATCCCCCTCCTTCCTCTGACGCACGAACCGGACCGGGTTGCTGCTTACTTTGCCATTACGAAGCGCTTCGCGATAAGCAAGGCTCATGGCTGAACGATAGCGATTAGCAGTTCCTGCCGTACTCGTGTTCCGGGTGAGCCAGCGATCAATCTCTTCAGGTTTGATCGATTCTGCCGCATGCTCTCCAAAGTACTCCGTCAACTTTCCAAGCCGTTGCTTGATGTTCCTAGTGTCCTCATGATGCGCTTGGGTGAATTCCCCGGTTATATAGTCTGCAATTTCTCCAAACCTGATCGGCGCGGCGCGAATGTTCTCCGGCATTTTGACGCCTACACGGCGGTCATTGCGGCGCTTATTGAGAAGTTTGATCGCATTACTTTTGCTTCCCACTTTTTCCCTATGCAATTTGCCGTCGTGATCCCTATAACGAATCCACCAGATGCCGCTGCTGGGTAGACGTTCCCAAAGCCCTCGTGCAGGTGGGTCCTGTTCTTTTTGCGGCATCATGCTCTCCAGTGGTAATTCTGTGACACTTGCATAACCAAAGTATCACCACAAGTATCACCAACCAAATGGACAGCGATCACGCAGCACTCATTAACCCGATAAACTATTGATTCTATGGTGCCCGGAGGGGGACTTGAACCCCCACGACCGATTAAGGTCTGCGGATTTTAAGTCCGCTGTGTCTGCCGATTTCACCATCCGGGCGCTGCTTCTTCCCTTATCGTATCTCGTTCCAAGGTGACATGTATCCACTTGGAACCATCATCCGCTTGCGTACGTATCTCCTCAAAGCCACGGCACTTTCAGCTACCCACGACTATGCCCATCTTTGAGATCTTCAAGCAAACCATCTCCGCTCTGTGGGCCACGAAGCTTCGCAGCTTCCTCACAATGTTTGGAATCATCTGGGGTATCAGCTCGGTCATTTTGTTGGTGGGGCTCGGAATCGGCTTCGGCATTGACCAACGCAATCAACTGAAGACAATCGGCACTGATATTGCCATTTGCTTTGGCAGTAAGACCGCGATGCCCTACGGCGGGTATGCGGCCGGCCGGAATGTCACACTGACGATCGATGATGCGATCGCCATCCGAGACGGAGCGCCGCTGGTTAAGCACGTTTCGCCGGAACTCCGCCGAACCGTGAGTGAAGTTAGCCCTTGGAATGCTGCCAGCCGTGCAGTTCGCGGCGTTTGGCCAGACTACCAGGACTTTCGCTCGCTCCACGTCGAGCAGGGCCGGTTGATGGATGCCGACGATGAAGACCAGGGAAAGCGTGTCGTCATCCTTGGAGCAGAGTCCAATCGCCAGTTGTTCCCGGGTAAGCCTGCAATTGGTGAGTCGTTATCTATAAACGGATATCCGTACATTGTCATCGGCGTGCTCGCCAGTAAGCAGCAAAACGGCAGTTACGGGTCAGGCCCGGACAATTCGCAGTTATTCGTTCCCTACTCGGCGATGGAGCGCGATTTTCCGCCCGACGATAAAGGTGATTTCCCGGGAATCGTCAGCAACATCGTAGTGCAACCGGTTTCTGCGGATTTGCACGTCGCCGCGCTGCATGAGGTTCGGCGGATCATTGCCGACCGACATCATTTTGATCCCAAAGATACGGACGCAGTCTGGGTGTGGGACACGCTGGAAGGCGCTCAGTTCACTGACAATATATTTCGTGCCATGACGATTTTCTTTGCCGCAGTGGCTCTCCTTACTCTTGCACTCGGAGGAATCGGCGTAATGAATATCATGCTGGTCGCCGTCTCCGAGCGAACACGCGAGATCGGCGTACGCAAGGCTCTTGGAGCAACAGCAGTTGATATCCGTCGCCAATTCCTCGCCGAATCCGCCATCATAACGCTCGTAAGCGGTGCTCTTGGCCTGGTCTTCGGAGTTGGGATTATTGTTGCATTGCGCCTGCTCCCGCTCCCCCAATTCCTTCCCCACCCGGTTATCTCAGCGACTGCAATCATCTCTTCGCTCGTGACGCTCGCAATCATTACGGTGACAGCAGGAACCTATCCTGCGCTGCGTGCGGGCAACCTTACACCCATCGAGTGCCTCCGCACTGACTAGCCAAGGAGACTTTCAATGAATCTGAGTGAAGCCCTCACCGAGTCCGTCGAGTCTCTGCGACGCAATCGCCTGCGCTCTGGATTGACCATGCTGGGTATCGTTTGGGGATTGGTGACCGTAGTCCTTCTTCTCAGCTACGGTAAAGCCGTCAGTAATGCGGTAATGGAAGGGTTCCTTGGTTTTGGCAATGACGTCATTATGGTCTGGGGAGGCCAAACCTCCATGCAGGCAGGTGGCCAGCGTTCCGGCCAGAAGATCCATCTGAAAGATGGAGACATGGAGGCGGTGCGCGACTCACTCCCCTTCCTTAGTGCCGTCTCGCGCGAAACGGATGACACATTCAGCGTCAAGTACGGTCCCAAAGTCGTAGCTATTTCCTCCAAAGCCGTTGATCTTCCCTACGGCCGGATGCGTCGCCTGGATATTGATCAGGGCAGGTACTTCGAAGCCGACGACTTCAGCCAGCATCGACAGGTCATTATTTTCGGTGCACACGCGGCGCAGAAGCTGTTCAACGGCTATCCACCCGTGGGTCAGGTCGTACAGGTCGAAGGGCAACCCTTCACCGTCATCGGTGTGCTTCGCAATAAAATTCAGGACTCATCGAACAACGGTCCCGATAATGAAAATATCTTCGTGCCGTTTGAAACGATGCGGACTCTCCGCCAAAAGCGCGATCCCGACTCTATCGTCTTTCAACCCTCAACCGCGGCGTTGCACTTGCGCGCCCTGCAAGCAGTCCGAACCGTACTCGCCCAGCGTCATCACTTCAATCCCCTGGATGAAAAGGCCATAAATGCATGGGACACGATTGAAGACGGCAAACAGCTTGTTGCGTTCTCATTCGCTCTGGAGGTCCTGCTCGGAATTATCGGGGCGATGACTCTCGCTGTCGGTGGCGTCGGGGTGATGAACATCATGCTCGTCTCTGTCACGGAACGCACCCGTGAAATCGGCTTAATGAAAGCACTTGGCGCACGCCCGCGCGACATTCTTGCGCAGTTCCTGCTTGAAAGCTTCGTTTTGACTTTTCTCGCGGGTGTCGCCGGAGTGATCGTGTCCATCGTGACTACGTATCTCGTTCCGCCGATGCCACTGTACTCTGCCATGTACCAGACGGCAAACCATGATGGAGACATCATTCTGCGCGCATCGTTTGGAATCATGCTCGCGTCCTTCGTCATTCTCGGACTGGTCGGCGTCGTGTCAGGCCTTCTACCGGCAATTCGTGCCGCTAACATGGATCCAGTGGTAGCACTCCGTCACGAGTAAGTTCGCATAACGGCTACCGCTCAATGCCCGCCGTACACCGCACGATAAAGCTCACGATTCCGCACGATCGCCTGCACATACTCCCGCGTCTCGGTGTAGGGAATCGACTCCACCCACTCCGGAATATCTTTATAGTTGTTCACCGCCATCCACTGATGCACTGGAGAATCCCCTGCGTTATAAGCAGCCAGGGCATAATCAATCTGGCCTCCATAACGGTCGATCGACTTGCGAAGATCCTGCGTTCCTAACTGCAGGTTAATCACTGGATCCAGTAAGTCATTTGTCTTGAAATGGCGCTGACCATCTTTTTTCCAAATCTCTTTGCCCACCGATGGAAGCAGTTGCATCAGACCGTACGCATTCGCTCGGCTCACAGCGCCAGGGTTGAACTCCGACTCTTGTCGAATGAGCGCAGCCACCAGATAAGGGTCGAGGTCATTGGCTCGCGCATCATTCTCAAGTGTTGTCCAGTAAGGTCGCGGGAGCAGCAGTTGCCAATACGTCATCGGCACATCTTTGACTTGCAACGAGAGGAACGGAATTTTGCTGCGCTTCATGGCTTGCAGTGCGCGAGCATCTTCGCCAAAGCTCTGGTAGATCTGGGCCTCGGCAAACGCTCCCCATTCGTTCGACGTCTCGCTTAGCTGAATCTCCGGACGTATGTATTCATTCAGCGCCGCATTCGCCAATAGCCGTGCTTTGATCAGATGGATGTCATTCTCGGGCAGCACGTCCGTGAGTTCAGGATCATTGATCACGGGGACTGAGGACAGCGCGGGAGCGGGCGGAACCTCAGGACGAGACCCAAGCAGCGCAATGCGCTCGCGCGCAAGGATTGCATAATAGCTATTTACGTAACTCGAATTGAGCTGCTTATAGTAGTTCAGCGCCTGCCCATAATTGTGCTCAACATCTTCATACAGGCGTGCGCGCCAATACAAAGCTCCTGGAATCTGATTGCCAGCCGGATACTGCGTGATCTGTTCGTCCATCAGGCGTGCGGCATCTGGATAACGCCGCTCACGATAACAAAGCCACGCCGCATGCCAATGCGAATTAGGCGCATAGATGCTGTTCGGGAAATGTTGTACGAGCGCCAGATAGTCATCGATAGCCTTGGAATCGTCCTGGCGAATCAAATACATGTTGCCGCCAGAATAAAGCGCTTCTTCCAACCAGCGGCTATGAGGGTACTGCGCCATCAACTGCTGAACGAAGGCATCATGCTGATCCGCATTTCCCATCTCCCGAGCTAACTCTGACTGGAGATACATCTTCAAAGCAGCACTGTCGTCCCCAGTCACCGGGAGATGTTCGACCTCGGAGCGACTGAGTTTCTTGAGGTGCAAATCGCAGACTGCTGCATAAATCTCGAGGGCGTCGCGATCAGACTGACTTAGCTCGTTACTACTGTGTTGCAATGCACGATATTCATCCTCTGCCATTGCATATTGCTTGGCATTGAACATCGCATCGGCGTGCTGTTTGCGCTCCGCTGCAGATAACGGCGCATTCATCAGCAGGAGCTGCACCTTCGCAGATAAAGCCTCGGGGCTCAGCGGATCCCCCAGATAGATACCCCGATAAAGGCTACCAGCCTTCTGAGAATCGCCGCTCGCCTGATAGGCCTTGGCAAGCGTGAAGCGGAAATCTACCAGGTTCGCTGCCGGAGTCCCCAGGAGTGGTTGCAACACCCGAAGAGCGCCATTCGCGTCGTTGTTTGCAAGATAGGCATTCGCGAGAAGAATGGGCGCAGAGCTATCAAACACGCTATTAGGATGGTGATCGGAAAAGTGAGTCAGGAGCGAGATAGCGTTTTGTGGGCGGTTCCCGTCGACCGCTGCCTGAGCCTCAAGGAAACTCGCATAGTCGTCCAGCGCGGCACCATGAATACTTGCCTGCCGGAATGCATTCTCCGCATCCGCATAGCGACGGTCCAGCATGTAAGCATGCCCGATCGCGAGCTCCGCTGAGGCGGCCGCCTCTCCCTGATGCGACGCGGCATACGCCAAAACGCCGGCATACGCTGCCGGACTTCGATCTGTCACCAACTGTTGAGCCATAGGCCGCAACTGGGAGGAGGCAATGAATGCACTGTTCAGTCGACGACTCTCCGCCGTTGCCTGCGGCAGATGACTACTTCTTGTAGCTTCATGTCCGTGACCCCTCCCAGACCGACTGCCGGCTGATTTGGTTCCCTTGGTGGACTGGCGATGGGGGGATGACCGGCCGGAGGAACGACGCGTCCCGGATGTCCCTTTGCCTGTGCTGGAACTGCGTTTCCCCGGAGCCTCGTTTTGTTCATGTGTTTTGTGCGGAGCCTTCTTCTTGCCCTTGGCTGCAGTCGTCGTGGATGGTTTTTGGGTGGTGCTCTGTGCGTCCGCCATTGCCGGAGCCAGCACAACCCCCATGGCCACCAAAATGATCCACATCGAGCGCAGCCTGTTCATTCCAAAATCCACCTAAGTTAACTCTAAGTCGATCAAGCCGATCATGCTTCCACATGCGTCTGATCAAGGGAACCACTGAAGATAACTGTGGCTCACCTCAGGCAATCAGAAAGGTCCTCCTGTAAACTGGTGTTACTTATGGCAGTCGAGACATCAACCATCGCCCGCGATCCACACAATGCCTTCGACGAAGTCATTGCCGCCGACTCGCAGCCCGAGGCCCATCCGGATATTGCGCTGGTGGAGCGGGCAAAGGCGGGTGATACCGCTGCATTCGAGCAGCTGGTGCGGCAATATGAACGGCAGATCTTTCGGACCGCGCAGCATATCACCCAGAACCGCGAGGACGCGGAAGACATTACTCAGGATGTCTTCTTCAAGGCGTTCCAAAAGCTTGATCAGTTTCAAGGAAATTCGAAGTTTTCAACCTGGCTCGTGCGGATCGCCGTCAACGAGAGTCTGATGCGGCTGCGCAAGCGCAAGACGTCGAAAACCGTCTCAATGGACCAGGATGTCGAAACGGACGAGGGCTCCATCCCCCGGGATTTCGCCGAGTGGCGTCCCAATCCCGAGCAGAATTACTCTCAGGCCGAGCTCGCCGAGATTCTTCGGAAGACAATTGCAGGTCTTCCGCCAGGTTTTCGAACCGTTTTCACTCTTCGCGACATCGAAAACTTGTCGACTGAAGAGACAGCCGCCGCGCTTGGATTGAGCGTGCCGGCTGTCAAGTCCCGACTGCTACGGGCGCGCCTGCAGTTACGCGAACGTCTCAGCCGTTACTTTCGGCAAAACAACGAGGCCTCAAAGTGAACTGCACGGAATTTCTCGCCAAACTCACCGACTACTTCGACGGACAGATCGATCCCGCCCTCTTAACCGAAGTCAAAGCGCACTTGGGAACCTGTCACCACTGTGAAGTAGTCGTGGACACCACTCGAAAGACCATTGACGTCTATCGTGGCGCGGCCACCTATGAGTTTCCCGAAGAGCTTTCGAACCGCCTTCGTGCCGCAGTCATGGAGCGCTGCCTGGCCTCAGGGAAGTTGCCGAATGTTGAGGTGAAGGCCTCGGCCAAGCCGTCGGGCCAGTAATCTCAAACGAAATCAAGGCGCGAAAGGGTGGCCATCTGGCCACCCTTTCTTCTGTACAAATCATTGATTATCAGCTACTTGACAACTACCTGCTGGAACAGCGGTGAGGACAAGAGACCTGCGAACTGACTATCCGACGAGGAATAGGCCACGCTCAATACGCCCGCGTTGGAATCGATCGTCGTATCATCCACGGCCGCCTTTTCCTGCGCGGATCCGGACGACTTCTTCATCAGCGCGACGCCCTTCATGATCGTCGCCGCCGTGGCTGCAGTAATTGTGTCGGACATATCGACGGTCATGTTGAAGCGAACGCCATTGCTGAAGTCCATGGTATAGCTGGCATCCTTCATACGATTCTTGACTGTGTCGTAGTCCGCCAGGCCCGCAGCCGCACCCAATACGCTCTTCATCATGGTTTGGGTGCCCTTCTGGTCCAAAATGCTCCAGACCGCCTGCGAATCGACGCTCGGCATCTCGGCCATCATCTCGTTGTTTTGAAGGAAGTTAGGCTGGAGCCCGTCGCGGGCATCCAGCGCGGCACGCACCGCTTCACGATCGCCAAAGACCATTGTGGTCTGATTGAGGAACGCCACGCTCATCCCGCCAGAACCCATTGGGTAAATAGCGTTATTCCGCAGCATGGTCGCTTTGGTCTTGTCCTTGGCAAACTTTGCCATGATGGCCTGGGTGTTGAACTGGCCTTGCGCGACACCCAGAATCCTGGTTCCCGTGCCTTCACTGCCAGATGTCCCAGTTCCTGGCATCCGGAACGCCGCAAAGGCCAGTGTGTCGGCATCCTGATCCACCTGCAAGCCGGAATTCTTGAGCGAAGCCTCCAAATGCTTCAGTTCCGGAGGCAGGACCCGATCCTTCAACTGCATCGCGGCCGGCGAGTTCTGCATCTGGCGGTAGTCCACCACGATGATCTGCTGCACATCGCGCGGAATGGAGGCGCGAGCATCGCCGCTCAATTGTGCAGCATGTAGTCCGATTGGCGCCATTGCCATCGTCGCTACCACTGCAATCGTTGTCCTGTACTGCCATTTCCTAAAGGTCTTCACGTCGGAACTCCCTGAAAAGTTGCGCATTACCGCGCAAGCTATATTCTTCACTGAAATCGGTGCATCTAGCAAATCGATCCGGTGCACTATGGCCAGTCCAACGGACGCCGCAACCGCCGCTCTAAGACCTTGTCTTCCGGATCGAACTGGAGTGTTTGACGCACCCATTCCGCATTCGGCTCATAGGCCAGCTCTGGAATAAGCCCAATCACCTCGCCTTCGGCAATCGCTACGCCATGCCGTGCCGCTATCTCGGTTACGGCACTGTGTACTCGAGTCATCGGCGTTTTATGAAAATCCGTGATATTCATGCTCACCTGGGCACGACCGTTCGCCATCACACCCATCGCCTTGACGCCAAACAACCCTCCACCGGACGCGCGGATCTCCTTGGCGATCGAGCGCGCCAGACTGACGGCCTCCGTCGTCCCACTCGCAGGAAGATATATGTTGTAGGCGATAAGAAACTTACGGGCCCCCACGGCACTTGCGCCGGCGGTTGCGTGGAGCTCTGGACCACCTACATCGGGTTGGCGACGGGTGTCTTTCGGCGATTCTTTCTGCAAGCCCTCAAATTGCCCGCGTCGCACATCTTCCAGGTTCACCCTGTCGGGCCTTGACGCAGCAGCTTCGTAAAAGTAAATCGGAACACCAAACCGCCGCCAGATCGCCAGACCGGCTTGTCTTGCAAGCATCGCACATTGCACCAGCGAAACGCCGCTGACCGGCACGAAGGGAATTACGTCGGCAGCGCCAATCCGAGGATGCGCGCCACTTTGCTTCGTCAGATCGATGAGTTCAGCTGCCTTCCCGGCACCCCGCACGGCCGCTTCGACGACGGCCTCTGGGGAGCCAGCGATGGTCACCACGGAACGGTTGTGGTCGGCATCCAGGGAGTAGTCCAGCAGGTGCACGCCGTCGACGCGCATCGCGCGGATGATCTCCTTTACCTTCTCCCGGTCGGCTCCTTCAGAGAAGTTAGGAACGCACTCTACAATTCCTTCGGTGTTCGGGCTGCCGTTTGGCGTATCACTGCTCATTGCTTACTTCCACCATGTGTATCCAATCGACATCTGCAAGCTCACGTTGACGCCAGGGTTCTTGTCTCCGAGGCTTGCACTGGAAATATGAACCGCATTGACGCTGAAGTCCACCGAACGGCGTGGTTTGAGAAAGTAATGGGCGCCAATTCCGCCCTGCGGCGTGAAGTTCCAGACGCTGGTGTCGGATGCCGGGCCGGTCTGGGTTGGGTCGTCAGGGTTGAGGTCGCCCACAGCGGGATACTTGTGGTTGGTCCAGATGACGCCGCCCGCGGCCTGCACCCAGGGCATAAAGCGCTTGCCGTGGGTGAAATTCCACCGCACCTGGATTGGTGTGATGCTGACGCCGGTGTAAGTTCCGCCGACCGTATAGGGCTCGCTGCAGACAGGATCCGGAGTTGCTCCGTTGCAGCTGATGCGCTGGAACCTGGGTGTGTACGACTGCCAGAAGGGAAAGACCTCGACCGAATACTCGATGTTGCCGCGAAGGCTTCCTGAGCCTAACTGCGGCGTCAGCACCTTCCCGAGGTGTCCTCCGACCATGAAGAAGCTGAAGTCTGTGCGTTGTTCCAGTCCGACTCCGCCCTGGATGAGCGCGCCATATTCCCAACCTGTCAAGTTGGCTACGGCTGCGACCGGCGAATCGGTCTGTGTCGCGGCCGAGGGGCTTTGGGCGGTCAATGCTGCGCTCGCCGCGATCAACGTCACAGCCACTAACCCACACAGTGTTCGTGTCCGCGTCATCCGCATCGTCCTCACAATCGAAAGCCGCCATCGAGTGGCGGCTTTCGCATCTCTCGGTTTGGTCCTGTTTTCTTCGGTTAGGCCGGAACTGATTCTTCGTCCATATCGAAGTTCGAATAGACGTTTTGGGTGTCATCGAGGTCCTCGATGACATCCAGCAGCCTCATCATCGCCGCGGCTGCGGATCCCTCAAGCTTGGTGTAGGTTGAGGCGACCATCGTCACCTCGGCAACCTCTGTCGGAATCTTCGCTGCCTTGATGGCGTTCGAAACCGCTTCGAAGTCCTTCGGTGAGGTTGTGATCTCCCAGCTGTCGCCCTCGTCGGAGAGGTCTTCCGCTCCGGCGTCGAGAACGATCTCGGTGAGCTTGTCCTCGTCGGCCTCGGACTTTGCCACGACGATTACGCCCTTCTTGGAGAACATGTAGCCAACCGAGCCGGTTTCGCCCAGGTTTCCGCCGTTCTTGGAGAAGGCGTGGCGAATCTCGGAGACCGCGCGGTTGCGGTTGTCGGTCATGGTCTCGACGATGACCGCAACTCCTCCGGGACCGTAGCCCTCGAAGGTGATCTCCTCGTAGTTGGCGCCTTCCAGCTCGCCAGTTCCCTTCTGGATGGCTCGCTTGATGTTGTCCGCGGGCATGTTCTCAGCCTTGGCTGCGGCGATGGCGCCGCGCAGGCGGGGATTGCCGTCAGGATCTCCTCCGCCGCCCTTGGCCGCGATGGTGATTTCCTTGATCAGGCGGGTAAAGATCTTGCCGCGCTTGGCGTCCAGCGCGCCCTTCTTATGCTTGATTGTCGCCCATTTTGAGTGGCCGGACATGTGTGAACCTCTGCTGCTTTGAATATCGTATATGCGAGAAAACAGGACATAAACAGCGCTTGCCGCGCATCTTCGTCGAAGAAAATTGTAGCACGCAGAGGAGGGGGGCCGGGGTGTGCAGGAACACTAGAGGAGCTCTGGGGCGAGGAGGTTGTCAAGTGTCTCCCGCTTGCGGACGAGGCGCGGTTGGCCGTGGTCGATGAGGACCTCGGCTGGGTTTACGCGGGTGTTGTAGTGGGAGGCGAGGGACATGCCGTAGGCGCCGGCGTCGAGCAGGACGGCGAGGTCTCCGGCGCGGAGCTCCGGGAGCGTGCGGTCGCGGGCGAAGAAGTCTCCGGTCTCGCAGACCGGGCCTACGATGTCGGCGGTTTGCGGCGGACGATTGTCGGCGATCACGGGGAGGATCTCGTGGTGAGCCTGGTAGAGGGCTGGGCGGATGAGGTCGTTCATGGCCGCGTCGGTGATGACGAAGTGCTTGGCGCCGTTCTGCTTGGTGTAGAGGACGCGGGTGAGCAGGGCTCCGGCCTGGGCGACGAGGAAGCGGCCGGGCTCGAGGAGCAGGTGGGCGTTGAGGCCCGCCTTCCCGTCGCCGAGCGCGCTGCGGATTGCCGCTGCGTAGGCGGCGACGCTGGCTGCGGGGTCGAAGGCTGCGCTGCCGTACTCGATGCCAAAGCCTCCGCCTGCGTCGACGTAGCGGATATCCAAATCATCCGCGCGGAGCTCCTCTACGAGGGCGCGAACGCGGAGGAGCGATTGGGCGAAGGGCTCGACGGCGCGGATCTGGGAGCCGATGTGGACGCTTACGCCCGCGGGTTCGATGTTGGGCAGCTGAGACGCTCGGCGGTAGACTTCGCGGGCGCGCTCGATGGCGATACCGAACTTGTGCTCGCGGAGGCCGGTCGAGATGTAAGGGTGCGTCTCGGCGAAGACGTCGGGGTTGACGCGGAGGGCGATCCTGGCGGTCTTGCCTGCTGCGGCGGCGCGCTGGCTGAGGATCTCCAGCTCGGCTTCGCTCTCTACGTTGAAGAGGAGGATGCCGTCGCTGAGGGCTGCGTCCATCTCCCAGACCTGCTTGCCGACGCCGGAGAAGACGACGCGTGCGAGCGCTGCTGGGGCCGCGCGGCGGACGCGCTCCAGCTCGCCGCCGGAGACGATGTCGAATCCGCAGCCTTGCCCGGCGAGCAGCTTGAGGATGGCGAGTGAGGGATTCGCTTTGACTGCGTAGCAGAGCGTGTTCGGCACCGCTGCGAAGGCTGACTGAAGCATGCCGAGGCGCTCGCGGATGGCGTCGGCGGAGTAGACGTAGAGCGGCGTGCCGAAGGTTTCGGCCAGCTCGGCGAGGTCGGCGCCGGAGCAGGTGAGGCGGTTGTCAGCGTAGACGAACGGGCGGGGCGAAGTGGACGTGCTCACTTACCCATCGTACTTGCGTTCTCCGTTGTCTGTTCTCCGTTCTTCGAAAAGGCGAAGGTCCAAGGATTGGGCGGTCTGCTTCAGGCTGTTGGGCCGCTGGTCGGCGCGGCGGGAGGAGCAGCGGCTGGTGCGTAGGTCTGGGCGTAGGGTTCGTTGGGGAACGAGTATGGCTCGTTGGGGATGACGATCCAGGCGATGAGGTAGGCGAGGATCGGCGTGCCGCAACCGAAGACTACGAGGACCACGAGTAGGACGCGAACCAGAGCGACGTCCCAGCCGAAGTGCTGGGCGATGCCGGCGCAGACGCCTCCGAGCATGCGTCCGTAGTGCGGGCGCACGATGCGCCGGGGAAACGTGTAGGGAGGCGCGGAGGGCGGTGGCGGAACGGCGTGGCCGCAGTTGCTGCAGAATCTTGATCCGAAGGTTAAGTCTTTGCCACATGCGGTGCAGTTCATCTCGTGCCTCCTGCTGGTGCGTGATGTGGGTTACGCAGGCGGTCGCGGCTTGGTTCCCTGGCGGCTGCCGGGTACCCCCCCTCCCCCCTCCGCTGGGCAACTTTTCCGGCAAAGTGCTCCAGCGACACGGGTTAGGTGCCAAAGTATCCCCCCAATTTGTCCTGTAAAGTAGGGCAAGGATTGGGGTTAAGGGGCAAAGTATCGCCAACCGCAGGGTTTGGGTGACTCCCCACCGCGCAGACCTGCCCCAATGGAGGCTTCGGCTTGTATTTCGGGGTTCTGATTTAAGTGTAGCTGGTGGGCGGGGGTAACTATGCCAACTGCGCGAAAGAGAAATCGCCAATGGTTATCGTGGTTTTGTGCGGTTCGAGGCGCTGTGGGGGGTTGACATGCGGTTTTTGGGCCGTTTTCGACGGAATTATTTTGATGGCGTGGATTTATGGGATGGACTTCTGGTGGTTTGGTCGGGGGCCTGCAGCCCCCTTGGGTATATGTCGGGCCGTTGGCCCTGAGCGCGATGGGGACAGTTACCTAGGGCTTCGCCCTAGGCTGTGATATGTCGGGCCGTTGGCCCTGCTTCGGCGAGTTGGCCCCGCTTCGGCAGCTGGAGAGCGTTGATGCAGACGAGATGCCAACGTGCTTCCAGGCGAGAGGAGCCTGGAAGCAGATTCCCAGCGGGAATGACAGAAGGAAAAACAAGAACGACCGCGGACGCGGATGCCCTACTCATCGCGAAGGCGCAATTAACGGGACGCTCGCGTTGCTGGTGATGAAATCCGATCCATGACTTGAAACTTTCAGAGATGAGCTTGGTCATAGGGCATACGTTGAGGTTCTCTGAACCATGGCAGAGGGGCTCTCCGAATTCACTTCGGGAGAACTGCCATGCGTACTTTTGCCCTTTTGCTCGTCTCACTTCTTTCCTGCGGTGTCGCGGCCGCAGCACCGTCCAATACCCCTACCCCGCACAGCGTATCTACAACTGGTGCTCCGGTGCGCGTGAGCATCATTAACCTGTCCGGCGCACGGCGCCAGGTGCGCATGAAGTCGGGCCTTATGGAACTTCCGTTCGCACAGCTCATCGATGTGAATACGCAAATTGGCGCAACGGTGTACGTGATGAGCGATAGCGACCGATCGCTGGATGAGCGGATTATCGTCAAGCCTGGGGATGACGCGCGTATTCTGGTAGTCCAATAGCGGCGCTCACTGAGAAGAAAGGCAAGTTCGCGGAGAAGCAAAGCGGGCGGCGGTAGTGCAGACTGGTGAGAAAGCGAGCGCGTGTTTGCTCACTGGAGGGAAGGTCATGGTCTATCGGCGCGCGATAGCTGGGCTGCAGATCGTACTCATGATGGCGCTGGTGATGGGCTGCAATTTTGGATACGCTGCGCGTGCGGACGTCCAGCCGGCCCAGGCGCAACCAGCAGCGGAGACTGCGCCGGTGATGGTGCGGGGAAAGACGATCTTCCGGGTGCAGGGAATCCTGTCGTTTCCGGCGGACGCGCGTGCGGAGGCCATCTCCCGGAGGATCACGGCCCTCTCCAAGGATGTGACGTTCGATCCCAAGTCTCTGACGGTGTCCGATACGGTGGGGACGACCGATATTGTGGCGGGCGATTTGGTGCTGATGTCGGTGACGGACCGGGATGCGCAGGGGACAGGGCTGACGCGGCAGGCGCTGGCGGCTAAGTCGGCAGAGCGAATCCGGGAGAGTTTGACGGAGCTGCGCAAGGAGTACTCGGCAAAGAGCCTGATGCTGGGTGGTTTGTATGCGCTGCTGGCGACGGTGATGCTGATCCTGATCTTCCGGCTGCTGGCGTTTGCATGCCCGAAGCTGTACGGCCGGATCGAGTCATGGCGGGGCACGTTGATCAAGTCTGTGAGAATCCAGCGGTTTGAGATTCTTCCGGCAGAGCGGATCACCGATGTTGCGATCGGCGTGGTGCGGTTGGTGCGGTTTGCTGCAACCCTGGTATTGCTCTACGTGTACGCCTCCCTGGTGCTGGGATTCTTTCCGTGGACGCGGGGGTATGCACGCATTCTGCTGGGATACACGATCTCGCCGCTCAAGGTGATTGGGCATACGGTGATGGGGTATTTACCCAACCTGTTTTTTATTGCGGTAATCGTGGTGGTGGCCTACTACGTGATCAAGTTCACGCGGGTCATCTTCCACGAGATCGGCAAAGGCACCATGGTGTTCTCAGGGTTTCATCGGGAGTGGGCCGAGCCGACGTACAAGATTGTGCGGTTCATGATGCTGGCGGTGACGGCGATCGCGGTGTTTCCGTATCTGCCCGGATCGAGATCGCCGGCGTTCCAGGGTATATCGATTTTTCTCGGAGTGCTTCTGTCTCTGGGGTCGACCTCGGCGGTGGCGAATATTGTGGCGGGAGTGATCCTGACCTACATGCGGGCGTTCCGGCTGGGGGACCGGGTACAGATTGCTGACACGGTAGGTGATGTGATTGAGGTGTCGCTGCTGGTCACGCGGATTCGGACGATTAAGAATGTTGAGATTACGATTGCAAACTCGATGGTACTGAGCAGTCACATTATCAACTTCAGCGGATCGGTGCGGTCAGAGAAGTTAATCCTGCATACGACCGTGACGATCGGATATGACGCACCGTGGCGGCAGATCCACGCGCTGCTGCTGGCGGCCGCAGCCGAGACGCAGAATGTGTTGAAGGTGCCGACCCCGTTTGTGCTGCAGACGGCGCTGGATGATTTTTATGTGCACTACCAGATCAACGCCTATACCGACCAGCCAGGCAAGATGGCGATGACCTATTCGGAGCTGCACGGGAAGATTCAGGACAAGTTCTTTGAGGCGGGCGTGGAGATTCTATCCCCACACTTCTCGACGATCCGGGATGGGAATCGGGCGGCGATTCCGGAGGATTATCTTCCCAAGGATTATGTGGCTCCGGTATTTCGAGTGGGGCTGGACGGAGTGATGAGACGAGGCGGGCGAGAAGCGAAGGGCGAAAAGGGTTAGACCTGTGGCTGCGACGCCGGCAGGTTGAGTTACTTGCCCTGGAAGGGGGTTTGGAGGTACCTGTGGGCGGCGTCGGCCTGGGTCTGGTCGCCACCGGGGGTGAGGACTTGCTGGTACATGTGGATGGCTTCCGCGCGCTGATGGAGGAGGTCGTACATCTGGCCGGCGCTGAGGAGGGCGCGCTTGCGGAGCCAGTCGCTGGAGTCGGGCTGCTGGGCGGCCTGGGTGTAACCGTAAGCTGCGTCCTTAATCATGTTGTAGCCGCGCTCGGTGTCGGCGAGGCCGAACCAGGCGAGCTCGAGGCGGGGCTTGGTGAAGTAGTCGGGCTTCTGGGCGTCGGCGATAACCTGCTTGTACTGGGCGATGGCTTCGAGGCCGTGGCCTTCGTCCTTGAGGAGGTTCGCGACTTCGAGGCAGAAGATGTAGTTGTGGGGGTACTGCTTCTGGAGGTTGCGCTCGACGGTGAGGGCGGCGGGATATTGGCCGTCGTGGCGGAGGAAGAGGGAGAGGATGGTGCGGGATTCGATGGGGGTGACGATGCCCATGGCGGCGGACTTGCGGAGGTCGGCGAGGCCTTGCTGCTTGTTGCCGCCTACGCCCATGATGCCGACCACGAAGCGGAGCCAGCCGGGAAGACTGGCGACGGCGAAGCGCTGGATGCCGATGGCCATCCAGGCGTCGGCGTACTGGGGATCGATTTTGAGGCAGGACTCGGAGTCGTTGCGGGCGGAGTAGCCCTGGCGGGCGGCGGCGGCGAAGGAGTGGTCGACGAGGGTGATGAAGACGGCGTGCATGCCCTTGGCGTAGCCGCGGGCGAAGTAGGCGTTGGCGTCGTTGGGGTTGGCGGCTAGTTCATCGCCGGTGAGGTGCTGGACCTTGTTGGTGAGGTCTTCGATGCGGTTGCGGGCGTCCTGCGAGACGTTGACTTCGCGCTTCACGGTTAGGAAGCTGTTGTGCGCGTAGTAGGTGGTGTCGAGCAGATCCTGGTTGTAGAGCTCGCGGAAGATCACCGTGGTGAGGATGTAGTTCCAGGCCATGGGGTTGTTGGGGTTCTGCTGGGCGACCTGCTCCTGGATCTTGAGGGCGGCGTCGAAGTTGAGGTTGTAGAAGAGCTCGAGGGCCTGACGGACGGGCGGGGTGAGGTTGATGGGGTCGGTGTGCAGGACTGGCTGGGCGGCGACGCGGAGGGGGAGGAGGGTGGCGAGAAGGATCAGGGACGCGGGCAGGAACGAGGTGCGAGCGGCGCGGGATTTCGGGGGCAAAACGATGGTTCCTCCCAAGCTTTTCTTCGTCTCAGGCTGGCCGGAGGGCCGACGGAGATAGACTATACCTTGGACGCGATTTTGGACGCGGACGGCCGCGTAAACGGCGTAACCAGAATCACAGACGCGGCTAGGCGGGCGGCGTAGGATTCGGCTAGAAAGTTTCTGGAGGAATGATGGATTTGCAGACAGTACTTCCGCTGGTGGCGTTGGTGATTGGGTGCGTGGCGTATGTTTTCTGGCCGCAGGAGCGGGTGGTGGCGCCGGTGGAGAAGACGCGGCTGGACTATCTGCGGGAGCGCAAGAATGTGGTGTATGACAATCTGCGGGATTTGAACTTTGAGTTTCGGGCGGGAAAGTTTCCTGAGGAAGATTATGCGCGGCAGCGTGGGGATTTAGAGGCTGAGGCCGCGAAGGTGGTTACCGAGATGGAGACGCTGGGCGGGTAAGGCTTCACCGTTTGGGGAGGGCGGCAGAATATTTTGCCAGAGACGCAGGAGCACGAACGTGCGGGTAATCACAATTGAGTTTTGGCAACTGAAGTATCCTTTACGTGTGTACGCATATAACCGTATTTTCCGCAGCCTTTCCGCCCTTGTAATGTTGCTTGCTGTCGCCACCTTGTTTCCAGCCGCCGCGGCGCTGGCGGCTACGATCACCGGCACGGTGACGAACCGCACAACCAATCGGCCGTCGGTGGGCGACAAGGTCCTGCTGGTGAGCCCGCAACAGGGCATGCAGGAAGTCGCGAATGCCACCACCGATGCGCAGGGACAGTTTTCGCTGAATGCGCCGGCCGGGGGGCAGTTCCTGGTGGAAGTGACCCACGAGGGGGCGAGCTACTATCAGTCGGCGCCTGAGGGTGCACAGCCGCTGAACTTCGAGGTGTACAACGCGGCGGCGCACGTGGCGGGCGTGACGACCGAGGTGCTGATGCTGCGGGCGCAGACTGATCCCAGCGGCGCGGTGCTGAATGTGACGGAAGACTTCGTGGTGAAGAATGCGTCGACTCCGCCGATGACGCAGTTCTCCAAGACGCCGTTCAATGTGTATCTGCCGGCGGGCGCGGTGGTGGAGGCGACGGCGGCCAAGGGGCCGAACGGGATGCCGACCGCCGAAGAGCTGACGCCGCAGGCGGAGAAGGGCGTCTATAGCGTGATGTTCCCGATCAAGCCGGGCGAGACGCAGATTGAGATTGCGTATCACATTCCGTACACGGGAAGCCTGAAGATGAATCTGAAGGTAGCGAGCCCGACGGACATGTTTGCCGTAAGCCTGCCCAAGAGCATGAAGTTCGATGCGACGGATGGGAATTTTATTCCGGCGAACGGGGACGCGAACGCCATGACCTACCTGCAGCGCAGTTTGAAGGCGGGACAGGCGGTTAACTTCACCATTGCGGGAGCGGGGCAGCTGCCGCGCGACACGCAGGGTTCGGACCAGAGTGCGCAGGGGCAGCCGGGCGCGGCGGGCGGCGGCGGGAACGCGGGCGAGTCGGCGGACGATGCTCCGGGGAAGGGGCTGGGGAATCCTTTGGACCCGAATGGGACGCATGAGCCGGTCTCGACCAAGTACAAGTATTGGATCCTGGGCGCGCTTGGGCTGCTGCTGGTGGCGGCGGCTGGCGTTCTGCTGAGGAAGCCGGCGGTTGCGCCGGTGGTTGGCGTTGCGGCTTCGCAGGATGTTGTGCGGCCCGTGGCCGGTGCGGGCGTGGTGGCCAGTTCCCTGCCGGTGGTTGCGCATACCGCTGCGGGACAGCAGGCGCAGTTGCTGCAGGTGCTGAAGGAAGAGCTGTTCGGGCTGGAGACGGACCGGTTGCAGGGGCATGTGAGCGAGGCGGAGTATGCGCAGAACAAGGCGGCGATTGAGCTGATTCTGCGGCGCGCGCTGCAGCGGGAATCGGCGGCGGCGGCGAGTGTGCCGCGGGCGGCCTCAACGGTATAATCGGTCGAACCGACGAGGCCCTATGACCATTGTTTTTCGTATCGTTCGACTGATCGCGCTTGCCATCTGGGTGGGTGGGCTGGTTTTCTTCGGATTCGTGGCGGCCGTCGCATTTTCGACCCTGCCGGACGTACACAGCGCGGGGATGGTGGTGCGGGGGTCGCTGCTGGCGCTGCATCATATTGGGCTGACGGCAGGGATTGTCTACCTGCTGTTGACGCTGGCGCTGCTGGCTACGCAGCGTGACTCGCATCCGGTGCGCGGGGCGGAGCTGGTGCTGGTGATTGCGATGCTGGTGCTGACGGGCTACTCGCAGTTTTCGGTGATTCGACGCATGGAGAACGACCGGATGGCGCTGGGCGGCGATGTGACCAAGGCGCCTGCCGATGCGCCGGCGAGGGTGAACTTCGACCATCTGCATAAAGTGTCGGAGCGGGTGGAGGGCACGGTGCTGGTGCTTGGACTGATCCTGCTGGGACTGGCGCCAGTGCATGGGCGCGAGGACTTCGATCGATTCTCCTGAGGCTGGATTGACGCCGGGCTCATGTTTGCGAGGGTTTCGCCGATACATCTCCCATAGGCACCCTGCCATGGGAGGCGTGGATGAAGGTTGAAGATCGTTATACGTTTGGGGCGGCGCTGTTCATGGTGCTGACCTCGGTGGCGTACCTGTTTTTTGCGGGAAGATAAGAAGGGCGGGAGGTTGGCCTCGAGGAAACAATCCTCACCCAGGGTGCTCGACACAGCGAGCTCTCTCAAACAGGGTGTGTGAACAGGTTTCACTTCGTATTTGTCCGAGCCAAAGGATTTCAATCTGAGTAGATTACCGGGATGAACAAAGAACAGAAATCGATATGTCTCAAATCTTATGCGGGCGCCGGGGATGAAGCTCGAGCGAAATCCAGGGGACCGCGGGCACCTGTTTGAGCCAACTTGCCGGAGGTGTGACTTTGCAGAGGGAACGGTATGCTGCCAGAGGTTCGTGCCACTGGGTGGCTGCCATATACTTCTCACAATGTTCCGCACACGCCAACCAACCAGGCAGTTCCTTGGTCTCACAGGCGTCATTGTGGCAAGCTGTGCTCTTGGGATGACCGCTGTCGCGCAGACCACTCCCGCTCAGATTTCTACGGCTTGTTCGGCCTACGCATCCGTTCCGCTACCTGCAGAGGCAGAGAAGGTGGCCGTTCCCAAGAGTTCGCCAGTATGCGCTTCGTACCGCTCCTATCGCGGCATCGGCCGCCCAGTCAATTATGCTGAGGCCCGTCGCTGTGCGTGGCAGGAGCGGCTCGCACAGAAAGCTGGCCTAAGTCAAAATGCGGACGAGCCCACTGCCTGGTTTGTTGGAGGGTCACTCATTCTCGCCGACATTTATTTCAATGGCGCAGGGGTCGAGAGGAATATCCCCCTCGCTGTGCACTTCGCCTGCGAGTCAGAAGAAGGAAT
Source organism: uncultured Acidobacteriaceae bacterium (assembly GCA_963737325.1). GTDB lineage: Bacteria > Acidobacteriota > Terriglobia > Terriglobales > Acidobacteriaceae > Granulicella. Next base: position 183,132 of record CAVTSJ010000010.1, on the reverse strand, counting down.
GGCAAAGCTTGCACTACCGGACATCGAGAAACTCGACGGCGCCCCTCCGGCGCACGGACCTTTCGAATTCTGCCAGTACGCTGTGACCACCTTCTCGATGGACTTCTGTGTTGGTTACGCATCGGAGATTGAGGATGACCGCAGGAGCCGCTACTACAATTCACTGAAGTCCGATATGACTCCGGAGCAGAAGGCCGCCTTCGAAAGGCTGGTTACGGCGCAGAAGGCATACGTCACGGCACATGCCTCTGAAGTGGATCAAGGGGGGACGATCCGCGGGATACGAACTGTGGGGTCCGAGGACATCCTCAATGATCTCTTCCATACCGAAGTAATGCACTTTGAAGAAAAGCGTTGGCCCGCGCTCTCTGATAATCAGGTCGCAACGGCCGATACCCTCCTGCACTCCCAATACGAAAGGACCGTCCGGAAACTAAGCGCGCGAACGAAGGATGAGATCTACGAAGGGGCTGTTACGGCCGAGCATCTTTCCAGCGTGCAGGTAGTCTGGGGGACGTACCGAGATGCCTGGGTCTTGTTTGCGCGTCTGCGCTATCCTTCGGCTGTTGCCCGTATCCGTGCCGAAATCACTCTGCGTCGATGCTCTCTTTTGAAGACGATCTCATGACCCAAATCTGACTTCAGCGCCCGTTGTGTGTGGCGATGAATCGGGTTTCCGGAAAAACAGAGTATCGAGCGACTGCCGCTTTGCGAGCATTCCCCGTCCTCACTTAATAGGGTGCGGGATCTCGAATCCACGTTTCCACAGCGTTCTTTCCGGGAAGCGTTCCTCGCCTAGTTAACGCTGGCTGAGATCCGAGTTGCGGGAAGCCGCCTTCGGGGGCGGTCCGCGCGAAGGTGGTGACTGGTCGCGGCGAGAGATGTACCGACTCCGTCAATAGGCGAAATCCGTTCAACTGCGTCAGCAAAGCGAATCAACCGTTGCAACAAGTCGGAAATAGATACATGATCTTGACGACGGGAGATCCGAATATGAGGACGCTTTGGGTCGAAAGACTCGCCGTTTTTTCAGTCATCGCGTGCTGTGCTCTGTCTTTCACCTTCCGCGTGGAGGCGAGTAAGGACAATCTTCCCCGAATTCCGGGGCAAGAGTTGCTGGTAGGAAATTTCCCGGAAGACCTGGCAGTGACAGCCGGTGAGAACACCACCGACATCCAGGGAGGCGGCGAGTGGGAGGTGATCCCGAGCCTCTCGGCGGATGGGCGCGTGGTGGCTTCCGCTGTCGGGATTCCAAACCTTCCCCTCAACGCAGACCCGGAGTATGTCGTGGCGATCTATACGATGGCCGACCATCAATGGATGTACTACAACGGACTCGTCATCAAGGGCGGACCGGTTGTGATCTCTCCAGACGGCACCAGGCTGGCATGCAGCAACATGACGAGTGGGCCGTCTCTGATTCACATACTCGACCTGAAGACCGGAAGGATCACGCTGGGACCGGAGGCGGCCAAGGGCAGCTTTCTGACGTGGTCACCTGACAGCCGGCGGCTTGCGTTCAACAAGGAGCTTGGGCAAAACGCCGAGGGCGCGTCGGCTACGCTGCTTCCGGAGATTGACATTCTGAATGTCGAGAACGGGACGGTGGTGAAACTTGCGGATGGCACTGCGCCTTCGTGGTCGCCTTCGGGAGAGTGGATTGCGTACAGCGATTACTCCACGTTCCTGCATGGCAAGTACGCGGACACTGCGTTTCGGGTGAGCCTGATTCATCCGGACGGGACAGGTTCCAAGGTCGTCGAGCTATTGAAGGGCGGCGATCTTTTCCTGCCGGCCATCTGGTCTCCGGACTCCAAAGAATTCCTGCTGCAACGGCCGGCGGAGGACTCGGTGAATCCGCGGGTGAATGTCTACGTGCTGAATCTTGCGACGCTCGATCTGACGACGAAGTTCAAGAACACGCCCGAGGTGCATGGGTGGGTGATAGCAAAGTAACGCGCCGCTCTCGGCAAACGTCATAGGGTTCGCGGATTCAAACGCAATTCTCCCCGCATTGCCCTTACTTCAACGTCGCTTCGTTTCAGTTCGAAGGTCTTGAAGAGCCAATAGAAGCCGAACGCCCATACACCTGCCATCTCGACGAAGAACATTCGGTGCGGATCCTTATAAAGAATGAGGTGAGCGCAGAGAGGGGCGGCCACCATCACAATCCCGAAAAATATGTACCAGCAACGATAAAACGCAATGATCTTCTCTCGGTCAGGAAGATCCGTCGGCATTTCGTCGAGGGTTTTTCTGGAGCAAAATACGCAAGTCCATGCGATGCACACGAAGAAGGTCAGTGCGAACGTCATATGTGGATTAGGCCCGGTCTGGTCGCCCCAGTTCATTGGGAAGAGCGCAACGCAGGGTGCACAAATGCCCGCAATGTTCAGAGCCCAGTTTTCCCATACGCTGAAACCTCGCATGAGAAGCATTGCGCCACCAATGAAGAACAGGCTGCCGACGAACCAGTTCCGCATCGGCCCCATACCAATCGCCTGACAGGGGTCGCAAGGCGGCAAGCTCTGCGCCAGTTGCGGAGAGTCCTCGATCTTCTGCGCCTTGATTCCGGAACACTCCTTTGTAGCGTGGTAATACGCGCTCATGGACCCGGCGAGGGGAATTCCAAACTTCAGGAATCCGAATCCTGCCAGAATCACGGGGAGCAAAATCCCCATGGTTCCAACTCCCCACCTGAGCGCAATAAACATCCTTAGCATGTGCTTTTGAATCTCTGTCATCGCGCCTCCCGCAATCGATGTATTTTGGGGACGGCAGAATTCTACTCGCACTTGCTGAGGTAGTGACTGGCTGCGTTGGAATAGTGCCGGAGCTGGCTAGAGGTTCAGGGTAACCATGGCGGCGGCGTTGACTTTGGCCCACTCGGGATCTTCGTGGCCGTAGACATCGTGCCAGCGCCACCACTTGTAGCGCGGGCCTTTCGGGTAGCCTTCGGGGGAGTCTTCCCAGTCTTCCTGGCGGCCTAGGGGCGTGACGTCGAGGAAGCTCCAGAGGGTGCCCATGTTTTCGTCGCCGCGATTGTTCACGTAGTAGGTACGGAAGATCTTGTCGTTCTCGTCGCGGAAGAAGACGTTGTGGCCGTGCCATTGGTCGACGCTGAAGTCCTTGTCCCAGTCGTCGGTGATGGTGTACCAGGGAATTTTTTCCCAGCCCATGCGGTGCTTCAGTTTGGCGATGTTTTCCTGCGAGCCGCGGGAGGCGTAGGCGAGCGTGGTATCGCGGGCGTGAAGGTGCGCGAGGTTCGAGACCTGGTCGGCGCCGAGCGAGCAGCCCACGCAGGCGTGGTCGGGCCAGCCGTAAACGTTGTCGTCGTAGAAGGCGCGATAGAGGACGAGCTGGCGGCGGCCTTCGAAGAGATCGAGCAGCGAGCGCTTTTCCGTGCGGGCCCTCGAAGACGTACTGCTTCTCGACGGCGAGCCACGGCATTCTGCGGCGTGCGGCGGCCATCGCGTCGCGCGCGTGGGTTAGCTCTTTTTCTTTGACGAGGAGCTCTTCCCAGGACTTCTGCCACTCGCCTGCAGAGACGACGGGAGGCTTGTGCATGGCTGCGATTTGTTGGTTGGTGGTCTTGCCTGTGGCGTCATTGGTTGCTGTGTTCGACATGGGATCCTCCCTGTTCTTCTTTCTTGCTCTTGAGTTTTGCAACGGCGAGCGCGGAGACGCCCGACGCCGATACCAGGCCTGCGGCGATCCATAATCCGGTTCCTATGCAGAATGGACACATGGCTATTTCCCTCCCCTGTTCGCAATGGCGGTGCGGATGCGTTCGATCATGTGGGTCCAGCCTTCGTCGACACCGCGCTCGTGTTCGCCCATCCAGCCCATGGCGCGGTGCACGAAGCGCAGGTGGGTGACGCCGTTCTCTTCCTTGAGGCGGTACTGCAGGTTGGAGACGGCGGGGCTGGACATGAAGAGCGGGCCCCAGATTTCGAGCAGCGACGGCGCCTTGATGGCTTGCACGTTGCCCCAGAAGTGGCCGGTGTTGTTGCCGAGGTCGCGAAACCAGCGGCCGCCGGGCCACGCTTCGAGCACCATGGGCATGGACTTTTCGGGCGTGGAGTTGAGCGGGCCCATCTGCTCGAGGATGGTCTCGAAGACGATGTCGATGGGTGCGGCGATGTCTTCTTCCTTGATGATCTCGAAGGCCTGCACTACGCCTTCCTTTACGATGGCTGGCATTACTCCTCCTTGGGTTTGCTTGCGTCGTCGTCGATGCGGATGAGTCGTTCGAGCGCTTTGCGTTCGGCGCGCTGTTTGATCTGGTCGACCTGGTGGGTCCAGTAGCGTTCGAAAACTTTGACCCACTCGTGGATGGGCTTGAGGGCTTCGGGCTTGAGGCGGTACATGCGGTGCTGGCCCCGCTTGACCACGGTTACGATGCCGGCCTTGTGCAGGGCGCCGAGGTGCTTGGAGACGGGCGACTGGGCCATCTTCATGCGGATGACGATGTCGTTGACGGCGTGCTCGTGGCCGTCGGAGAGGACGGCGATGACCTGGCGGCGTCGGGGCTCGGCGATCGCGGAGAAGACGTCGGCGGGATGGGCCCTGCGTGTCATGAAGAGTTTATATATTCCTAATACGGAATATGTCAAGTGCTAATTTTCGATTATGTTCACTGGTTTTCGGGTGGGGGCTGGTGAGAGGATTTCCCCGGGAGACGAATATGGCCGAGGAGACAGTAAAGACGGTGGTCGATGGGTTCGGTGGGCGGCAGCCTACGAGCCATGAGCGGATGACGGGAAGGCCATGGGACGAGTCGTATCGCGAGGGCGCGCCGTGGGATATCGGGTGGCCGCAGGCAGCGTTTGTGCGGGAGGCGAACGGAGGCGGATTCGCCGGAGCCGTGCTGGATGCGGGCTGCGGGAGCGGGGAGCATGCGCTGCTGGCCGCTTCACTGGGGCTGCCGGTTTTGGGCGTTGATGTCGCGGAGACGGCGCTGGCGATGGCGCGGGAGAAGGCTGCTGCACGCGACCTCAAGGCTGAGTTTGCGACCGCGGATGCCTTGCACCTGGAGCGGCTTGAGCGCAGGTTCGAGACGGTGCTGGACTGCGGGCTGTTCCACACCTTTAACGCGGAGGAGCGGCCGGGGTATGTGGCTAGCCTGGCGTCGGTGACGGAGCGGGGCGCGACGCTGTATGTGTTGTGCTTCAGCGATCAGGGGGCCGAGCTTGGGCCGCATCCTGTGAGCGAGGAAGAGGTGCGGGCGGCGTTCAGCGATGGGAGTGGGTGGGAAGTTGTCGGGATCGAGCCGGATTGGATTGAGACTAGATTCCGCGGAACTCGACTGCCGGCGTGGTTTGCGACGGTACGGCGGGTCTGAGGTCAGGGTGTGGGGAATTTTGTCGGGTTAAACACAAAGGGCCGCCGGGGGGTGCCAGCGGACCCTTTGCTTTCAAATCGCGCCTCCTATCAAGGGATGCGACCGGTGGGGGGTCGTCCCGACCAGAGGCGCTAGGTAATTATTACATAAACCTGCGGCGCCGAAGCTGTGGATGGAGAAATTTTGCCGGGGGTTTGGGTCTAAAATTGTGGAAAGCCAAGATTTAGGAAACACGAATTGCCTGAGGCGGCATCTCATGGTCGTCATGAATACAGGCAATCACTAAATTGTTGCACTGAACCAGTGTGAAGGAGCGCTTCCATGCCAGAGATTCGCGGACTTGCCACGCACGCGGCAGGCGCCCAGCTCTTACCGTACAAGTACTCGGTGGGGGAGTTGGGCCCGCATGAGGTCGAGGTCAAGATCACCCATTGCGGGGTCTGTTATTCGGACATACACCTGATCAATAACGACTGGGGGATGAGCAAGTATCCGTTTATTCCGGGCCACGAGATTGTGGGCACGGTGACGGGGGTGGGCTCGGAGGTGACAGACCGGAAGCTGGGCGAGCGGGTGGGGATTGGCTGGCAGGCGGACTCGTGCGGAATTTGCGAGTGGTGCCGGCAGGGCGATGAGCACCTGTGCGCGAAGGCGCAGCCGACCTGCATTGGGCGCAATGGCGGGTATGCGGACGCGGTCCGGGTGAATGCGAAGTTTGCGATTCCGGTGCCGGAGTCGCTGGAGAGCGAGAACGTGGCTCCGCTGCTGTGTGGCGGGATCACGGTGTATAGCCCGCTGCGGAACTGGCTGGCGCGGCCGTCGTCGCGCGTGGGGGTGGTGGGAATTGGTGGGCTGGGGCATCTGGGGCTGCAGTTTGCGCGCGCGTTTGGCTGCGAGGTGACGGCGTTTTCCACCTCCAAGGACAAGGAGCCGGAGGCGCGAGAGCTGGGCGCGCATAATTTTGTGAACACGCGAGAGAATGGGGAGCTGAAGAAGGCGGCAGGGAGTCTGGACTTGATTCTCTCGACGGTTTCTGCGGACCAGGACTTTCAGAACTTTATTGCGATGCTGCGGCCAAAGGGAACGCTGGTGGTGCTGGGAGCGTCGCCTTCGCCGATGCAGATTTCGGCGTTCAGCCTGATTTCCGGGCAGAGGGCCGTTGCGGGAAGCCCGTCGGGCAGCCCGCGGGACCTGCACGAGATGCTGGATGTGGCGGCTCGGCACAAGGTGAAGGCCATCACGGAGAAGTTCGCGATGAAGGATGCGAACAAGGCGGTGGAGAAGGTGAGGAAGAACCAGGTGCGGTATCGGGCGGTGCTGGCGAACTGAAGAGCGAGGGTCCAGGGCCCAGGGTCTAGGGTCCAGGGTGGGCGTTGAGTAAGATAGCGGTTGATGCGTTTTGAACTCTTTGTCGCTGCTCGTTATCTTCGCGCCCGACGGCGACAGGCCGTGGTGGGGCTGATCACGGTGATTTCGGTGGTGGGCGTGGCGGCAGGGGTGGCCGCGCTGATTATTGCGCTGGCGATTACGAATGGGATGCGGCGGGACCTGCAGCAGCGGCTGGTGGGGTCGACTGCGCATGTGCAGCTGATGCGGACGGCGGGCGATGGGATCAGCAACTGGCGGCCGCTGATGGAGCGCCTGGGTGCACTGCCGCACGTGGTGGCGGTGGCGCCGGGGCTGTATGGGCAGGTGCTGATCTCGCGGGGAGCGCGGAGCGGCGGCGCGCTGATCAAGGGAATCATCCCGGCGGACGAGAGCAGGGTTGGGAACCTGTTGCAGTCGGTGAATGAGGGGTCGGCGGCGGAGCTGGCGCCGGACACGTCAAACGAATCAGCCGCGAGTGCGCTGGCGCCGCCGATTGTGATTGGCCACGAGCTCGCGCTGACGCTGGGCGCGGAAGTGGGCGAGACGCTGCTGGTGACGTCGCCGCAGGGGGAGCTGACGCCGCTGGGATTGGTGCCACGGTATCAGCGGTTTCGCGTGGTGGGCATTTTTTCGTCGGGGTTCTACCAGTACGATGACGGGTATGCGTTCATGCGGCTGACGGATGCGCAGCGGTTGTTCTCCGAACCGGATTTGGTGAGCGTGATCAGCTTCAAGATTGACGACCTTTACAAGGCCCAGCAGGTGGGCAGGGCGATTGAGGAGGCGGCCGGGCCGGGGTTCGAGACGACGAATTGGATGGAACAGAATCGCGAGCTGTTTCGGGCGATGAAGCTGGAGCAGGATGTGACGTTCATCGTGCTCGCGCTGATCGTCGTGGTGGCGGCGCTGAATATTCTGATTGCGCTGACCATGATGGTGATGGAAAAGACGCGCGATATTGCGGTCATGATGAGTTTCGGAGTAACCGCCGAGCAGGTGCGGAAGATCTTCCTGCTGCAGGGGCTCCTGATCTCTGCGGTGGGGACGGTGTTGGGGCTGGTGATCGGGTATGCGGTGAGTATTGTGGGTTCGCACTACCGGTTTATTCACCTGGACGCCAGCGTGTACTCGATTGATTATTTGCCGTTCGCGCCGCGGCTGGTGGATGCGCTGGTGGTGGCGGCGGTGAGTTTGGGGATGAGCTTGCTGGCGACGATTTATCCGTCGAGCTCGGCGGCGAGTGTGCTGCCGGCCGAGGCGCTGCGGTACGAATAGGGCGGTCCGGAGGGAGACGATGCCCGGGGTGCTTCTGCTACCCTGATGTTGCTGCGCAACCCGGCGTGGAGGGATGTGTGAGTGGTTGAAACAGGCGGTCTTGAAAACCGCTTAGCCCTAACGGGCTACGGGGGTTCGAATCCCTCTCCCTCCGCCATTGGTTGCTGCCGTCTTTGCGCGACATTCGATGACACACTAACATCGTTCAGAGGTCGTCATGTCACGTCTTCCTTATCCCAAACTTGCGCCGGGTGGTTATGACGCACTGGCTTCGCTGGGGCACTACATTAATACCGAGACGGCGTTGGAGCCGGTGCTGCGGGAGCTGGTGTATCTGCGCGCGTCGCAGCTGAATGGGTGCGGGTTCTGCATCGGGATGCATAGCGAGGAGCTGCACAAGCATCACGAGCCGGACAGCCGCGTCGATGCCGTCGCGGACTGGCGGGGGTCGGATGCGTTTACGCCGCGGGAGCGCGCGGCGCTGGCCTGGACCGAGGCGGTGACCGATGTGAATGCGTCGCATGTGTCCGATGAGGAGTATGCCGCGGTGAGCGAGTTCTTCCAGGAGAAGGATCTCGTAGACCTGACGTTTGCGATTGCGAACATCAATGCGTGGAACCGGATGGGCGTGGCGTTTCGCGCGGAGTGGAAGACGAAGGCGCGGAGCAGCGCGGAGATTGCGCCGCATGCAGACCCGGTTGAGCATGAGGAGACGGCGGCAGAATGAGCGGTTCCCTTCCTGCGACCGAGGCTGCAGGCGAGCTGCTGGCTGAGCCCGTGCTGAGGGCTGTGGCGCTGGAGAAGACGTATGCGCCGCTGGTTGCGGGCGGGGTGGGGCTGCGGCTGTTTCAGGATCTGTCGCTGGAAGTGGCTGCCGGCGAGATGGTGGCGGTGGTGGGAGAGAGTGGCGCGGGCAAGAGTTCCCTGCTGCACCTGCTGGCGGCGCTGGACCGGCCTACGGCTGGCGAGGTTTGGTGCGGCGAAACCAACGTGACGCGATTAAACGCGCGGCAGGCGGGCGAGTATCGCAATCGGGAGATTGGGTATGTTTGGCAGTTCCATTACCTGTTGCCGGAGTTCACCGCGCTGGAGAATGTGGCGATGCCACTGCTGTCGCGGGGGACGCAGCGAGGAGTTGCGCTGGCGGCCGCCGCGCGATGGCTCGAGCGGGTGGGGTTGGGAGATCGCGGAGAGCATCGGTCGGGGGAGCTGTCGGGGGGCGAGCAGCAGCGGCTGTCCATTGCGCGGGCGCTGATCACGAAGCCGAAGCTGCTGCTGGCGGATGAGCCTACAGGGGATCTGGACGGCGCGACGGCGGAGCGGGTGTTTGCGCTGCTGCAGGAGCTGCATCGCGAACATGCGCTGGCGAGCGTGCTGGTGACGCATAATTTGGAGTTTGCCGGGCGGTGTGACCGGGTGCTGCGATTGAAGGATGGGCGGCTAAGGGCAGGGATTAGGGATTAGGGAACAGGGATTAGGTTCGCTGAGATGTTTGTTCTGAAGCGTGAGAAAGGCGTGGCGAGGAGTCAGTGCTCCGGTTACCGACCCTTCCTAATCCCTAATCCCTGTTCCCTAGTCCCTGCCTTTTGGCAATTTGCGACCGATTTCCCACAGAAACGTCTAATCTTTGATTCCGGAAAGTTCTAGGGCGATTTCCAAGGACGTCCGGGACGGATACACTAGGGTCAACTCAGCTGGTTGTTTCCAGAGCTTTTCAACAATCAGTCCTCTCCGTCGCAATCGAACGCGACGGTGGCCACGCAATCGTCATTCGCAGACCGCGCTCCTCGTTTCAGGTTTTGTTGTTGCTTCAGGCGCGGAGCGGCGGTTCGAAGGGGGAGTATGTTCGAACGCTACACAGAAAAGGCGCGGCGCGTGATCTTTTTCGCGCGCTACGAGGCGAGCCAGTTCGGATCGCCGTACATTGAAACCGAACATCTCTTATTGGGCCTGTTACGAGAAGATAAAGCGCTCACGAACCGCTTTTTGCGCTCGCATGCCTCGGTAGAATCCATTCGCAAACAGATTGAACAACGCACGATCGTGCGCGAGAAGGTATCGACTTCGGTTGATCTTCCGCTCTCGAACGAGTGCAAGCGCGTGCTCGCATACGCTGCCGAAGAGGCCGAGCGGCTGAGCCACAAACATATTGGGACCGAGCACCTGCTGCTGGGACTGCTGCGCGAGGAGAAGTGTTTCGCCGCAGAGATTTTGACCGAGCGCGGGCTGCGGTTAGCAGCGATTCGCGAAGAGCTGCAGCGCACCACGCAGGAGAAGCCGGCGGCAGCGACGGGCAGTGGCAAGCAGCGTGGGGCCGCGGCGCAGGAGCAGTCCATGCTGGCGGAGTTCTCTCGCGATCTCACTCAAGCTGCTACTGACCAGCAGCTCGATCCGCTGGTTGGGCGCGACTTTGAAGTCGAGCGCGTGATCCAGATCCTGTGCCGGCGCACGAAGAATAATCCAGTGCTGATTGGCGAGCCGGGCGTTGGTAAGACTGCCATCGTTGAAGGCCTGGCGCAGAAGATTGCCGACGGCGAGGTGCCAAGCTTCCTCGCGGAGAAGCGCGTGCTGAGCCTCGATCTTTCGCTGATCGTTGCGGGAACGAAGTATCGCGGGCAGTTTGAAGAGCGGTTGAAGACGATCATGAAAGAGCTGATCGAGAATCAGAACTGCATCGTGTTTATCGATGAGCTGCATACGCTGGTTGGCGCGGGATCGGCTGAGGGTTCGCTGGACGCTGCGAACATTCTGAAGCCGGCTCTTAGCCGCGGCGAGATCCAGTGCATTGGAGCGACGACGCCGGCGGAATACCGCAAGTCGATTGAGAAGGACCGGTCGCTGGAGCGGCGCTTCCAGGCTGTTAAGGTTCCGCCGCCGAACGAGGAAGATGCCATCAAGATCCTGATGGGGATTCGGGAGAAGTACGAGAAGTTCCACGCCGTCAGCTATACCGACGACGCGATTACGTTCTCGGTCTCGCATTCGAGCCGGTATATTCCGGATCGGTTCCTTCCGGACAAGGCGATTGATCTGATCGACGAAGCGGGTGCGCGGGTGAAGCTGCGCCAGACCACGCTGCCCGAAGAGTTGACCGAAGTGCAGAAGCGCATCAAGTTCATCGTGCACCGCATGGAGAACGCGATTGCGAATCATGAGTTCGAGAAGGCACGGTTCTACTCGGATGAGGAGCGCAAGGAGCGGGAGAACCTGCGGGCGCTGCGCGACAAGTACCACCTCGACGAATCGAGCTCGGGCATTGTGACGCGCGAGGACATTGAGGATGTCGTCAGCCGCTGGACGGGCGTTCCGATTACTTCGATCAAGGAAGAAGAGACGCAGAAGTTGCTGCGGGTTGAGGAAGAGCTGCACAAGCGGGTGATCGCGCAGGGCAAGGCGATTTCGGCGCTGGCGCGGGCGATTCGCCGATCTCGTGCTGGCCTTAAGAATCCTGCGCGGCCGATTGGCAGCTTCCTGTTCCTTGGGCCTACGGGCGTAGGCAAGACGGAGATGGCGCGGACGTTAGCCGAGTTCCTGTTTGGCAGCGAAAAGTCGCTCATCCGCTTCGATATGTCGGAGTTCATGGAGAAGCATTCCGTGTCGAAGCTGATCGGCTCGCCTCCGGGCTATGTGGGCTACGAGGAGGGCGGCCAGTTGACCGAGCGCGTGAAGCGTTCGCCGTACTCCGTCGTGCTGCTCGACGAAGTGGAGAAGGCGCATCCGGATGTGTTCAACCTGCTGCTACAGGTGTTTGAAGACGGCCAGTTGACCGATGGGCTGGGCAACACGGTCGATTTCAAGAACACGATCATCATCATGACGTCGAACATTGGCGCGAAGCATTTGATGAAGCGTGAAGGCCTGGGCTTCCAATCGAGCAAGGACGAGATTGTGCTCGAGAAGATGCAGGAGATGGTGATGGGCGAGGTGAAGCGAACCTTCAACCCCGAGTTCCTCAACCGCCTGGACGAGGTCATCGTGTTCACGTCGCTGAGCGATGCGGACCTGATGCAGATCATGGACCTGCTTGTACAAGGTCTGAACAAGAACCTGGTACACAAGGCCATTACGTTGACGGTACGGGACGATGCGCAGCGGTGGATCCTGGACAAGACGCTGGTGGATCGGAGCTACGGTGCACGGCCCCTGCGTCGCGCGCTGCAGCGGTTCATCGAAGATCCTCTCTCCGAGGCGCTGATCGCCGGGCAGATCGCCGAACGGCCTGCGTTCCTGGAGGTCTACCTGGACAACAATCAACTGCACTATCGGCCAGTTGCGGCTGAGGGTGAAGAGAAGGCTGCCGGGCTCGCGCTGACGGCGGTGTAGGAACAGAGTATAGAGCGTAGAGGATAGAGTGTAGAGAGAACGATGCGTCCTGACCTTTGGTCGGGGCGTATTGTTTTTGGCAGCTGGAACGATGGACGCTGGGGGCCGCCGGAGCAGTATCGGTAGATGGGGCTAGCGCAAGGGACAAAACTGAGGGCCTGCAACGGATGGCTGCAGGCCCTTCTGTTCCCGTCGGCAAGAGCTTCTGCGGAAGGTTAGACCAGCTTGGAGGACACGGTGCGAGCTGCCTTGTTGGCCGACTTCACCGCGTCGGTAGCTGCGTCGATGGCATCGTCGAACTGGTCCTTGCTGGCGTCGATGAGCTTTTGGGCTTCCTTGCCCAGGCGCTCTGCCTGGTCCTTGAGATATTCGCCGGCGTCTTCTAGTGTGTCGCCGAGATCCTCGAGACCGCGTCTCAGCTTCTTGCGTGTAGCCGTGCCTGTCTGCGGCGCATACAGCAGGGCTGCAATGCCTCCAATGGCTGCACCCACTCCCAGGGCAATCCAAAATTCCTTATGACGCATATTGTCCTCCGTTCTAGTTTTCGAAACGCTCGTAATCTTCTGTTCACAACGTATGATTCGCAGACCATGCTGCAGGTTGTAGTTGGCGTGCGATAAGCGGGATCGACTGCGTAAAATCTATGCCTTAGATGGAGCGATGTACAGCGATACTTTAAGCCAATCCGCTCAACTCCAAGGCGCGCAGGAAGACGCGTGCGAACATCGGTCGATTGAGACGGCCCGTGTTAGTGTTGCGCAGCGAGGGGTGGTAGCTGCCGAGCAGCGTGATGTTGTTGGGCAGAAGGTACTCGGCTCCGTGGCGAAAGGTGTAGGCGGAACGGCGTTCGATCACGCCTTCGTTGAGCAGGTGGGCGAGGTAGCCGTCCCAGGCGATCTTGCCCAGGCAGACGACGACGCGGACTTTCGGAAGGGCGGCGACCTCGGCCGTCAGATGAGGAGAGCAGTTGCGGATCTCCTGCGGCGTGGGTTTATCGCCGGGAGGAGCGCAGCGGACCACGGAGCCTATCCAGATCTTGCGCAGCTTGAGGCCGTCGTCACGGCTGATGGCGGCGGGTTTGCTGGCCAGGCCGAGCTCGTGGAGAACCGGATACATGAAGTCGCCAGAGCCGTCGCCGGTGAATGGACGGCCGGTGCGGTTGGCTCCGTGGGCGCCGGGCGCGAGGCCAAGGATGAGGATGCGGGCGTTGGGATCGCCGAATCCAGGGACGGGTTTGGACCAGTATTCCTGGTCGCGATAGGATTTGCGCCGTGTCTCTCCAATGCCACGAATGTAGCTGATCAGCCGGGGACAGCGGGTGCAATCAGCGATGCTCTGCTGGAGCTGGGCGATGGTCAGGTGGGGCGGATTGAGGATCGGGGGGAGATGCTTGGCAACAGGCCGCTTAGGGCGCACGAGGAGTCTTCCTTGGAACCGGGTAAATGTTTTGCTATCGTCGGTCGATGATAACGTTGGTAGTGATCAGGCGTATAAGAGTTGAGCCATCCTATTGGCGCTCGCGGACGTCTCTCCAATCTGGGAAGTTGAGCCGGATATCGGCGACACCGCTCAGGAGTTTCGCTCCTTGAAGTTTAGTGAGTTTAACGTGAGATAGACCAGATTGTTGTCTGGGTTCCCGGGATGGGACCGCTATTGGGCCTTGCAGTAGAGAACAGGGCCTGGAGATTGAAGGAAGATGAAGCTGGGACGACCACAGACAGGGCAAGGGACATCGTCAGCGAGGGGCCGGCATTTTTCAACGCAGGGATGGTTGACGCCGAGCCTGGTTGGATTGCTTTGCGTGGCGCTCCTGGTTGCTGCGTTTGAGCGCGGGCACGGAAATTTCCAGAAGCTGAAGACCAGGGTGGATCCCCAGCCGGCACCAGAGGTGTTGCCGACCGGGCCAGGTGGTCAGGATCCGATTCGCCTCAGTCGAAGTGCCACGTCGATCGGCAAAGGCATCGAGCTTATTTCCGCTACCTTTCTCCCCGGCCGAGGCATGAATGTATTCCAGATTACGGCGCTGATTCCCGGGCATGGAGAGGTTCCGCTGCTGGTTTCACCGTCGCTGGCGAGCGCTGCTGGAATTCTCAACGGCCAGGATGATGACGCCAACGGGTCGGCGAGCACCACCCTCGGGGGTGCGGTGCTTGTACCCTGGGCCCAAAGGCTTTCGGGAACCTCGACGAGCACGCAGGGGATGCTTTCGACCAACTGGGAGGGCAAGCGCCTGAGCTTCCCAGCCGAGAACCCGGGAAGCAGCATGTCGGTTGAGGGGCTGCTGCTAAATCGTGCTGCGGACAGCGTGAAGAGTGATGTTCTTCCGGATGGGCAATCTGTGGTCGCCGTCTTCCATGCTGGTGATTTTTCAGGCAATTGGATATCTACAATCGATGTAACGGTTGAAGCCCAGCTGACGGCCCACGATCTCGATTTGACGGTCACCGCGCAGAATACCGGCCAGCAGCCGGCGCCGTTCGGCATAGGCTGGCACCCTTTCTTTGCGATCCCCAGCGGCAATCGGGCCGATGCCCTCCTCAGCATCCCTTCGCAGACGATCATGGAAGTCAACAAGCAGTCGGGTAAGCCGACGGGACACATGGTGAACGTGGCCGGCAAGGATGAGGATTTCTCTAAATCGGTCGGAACCAAGCTTGGAACGACGGCGATCGGTGCGACGTACACCAGCCTTATGTCGGGTGTGGCGACCGGGCCGGTGGCGGAGCTTAGTGATCCTTCGTACAACTACCGGCTGAGCGTGATTCCGCTGACGCCTGACATTACGAGCATGCGCGTGATCGCACCGGGGGACAAGGCATGGGTGTCGATCGGCCCCAATACCAACCTGGACGATCCGTTCGGCCCGGAGTGGGACAGTCCGGAGAACGCGGGCATGATCACGCTCGCGCCAGGAGCGACGCTGCGCTGGAAGGTGCGGCTCGAAATCTCCGAACTGGGCGCTTCGACGGCGATGCCGTAGTCGATCTTCTTTCGCTGATCGTGCGGTTGGGCCTGCAATCCGCAGGATGCTTGGGCGATACGTGCCGGATTATGAGCCCAACGTTTGACCCTCGCGCTACACACTCGTATTCTTAGGGTTGGCGAACTGCGTGGCTGGTTCGAAAGAGTGCTCACTACGCTCTTAGCATCGAAATCAGCCTCAGACTCAGACACCCCGCCAAAACCTTCGGAAGGCAATCATTTGACCCCCACCACAGATACACCCACAGGCAGTTCCCTTGATGTTCAGGACGACGATCTCACCCCGAGCGCAACCGCAAGCTCGCTGGGGAACCACGATGTTGAGGTTCACGACCTGGACCACGACCATGCAGGCCATGACCATGCAGGCCATGACCATGCAGGCCATGACAGCCATGACCACGCAGGCCATGACCATGAGGGTCACGAGCACACTCACGCTCCCGCTCCCACGTTGAACCCTGAACTGACGCGCTCCATTGAGGTTGAGGCTTCGGCCGACGACGTCAGCAAGGCGTTCCAGCAAGTGACCAAGCGCTACACCAAGCTGGCGCGCATTCCCGGCTTCCGCGCCGGCAAAGTTCCGCCGTCGCTGATCAAGTCGCGCTTCGCCAAGGAGGTTCGCCAGGAGGTGCTGGAGTCGCTGGTAAGCGAACGCTTTCGCAAGGCGCTCGCTGAGCAGAAGATTCAGCCCGTCTCGCAGCCGCAGATCAGCGAACTGATGCTCGCTGAGGGCGCGCCGTTGAAGTTCAAGGCGACCTTCGAGGTGCTGCCGGAGATCAACATCGATGGCTACGACGCGACCAAGGTCGAGCGGCCGAACGCGGCGCTGGAAGAGGGCGAGTTTGAGGCGGAGCTGGCCAACGTGCTCGACCACCATGCGACGGTTGAGCCGGTCGAGGACGATCGTCCGCTGACCGACGGCGACTGGGCCGACATTGAGTTCAAGGGTAAGATTCAGGATCTTGCGCAAGTTGTTGGTGAAGAGCCTGTTGATGACCCATCCAAACAGATTACTGGCGAGGACGTGCTGATAGAGATTGGCGGCAAGAACACGCTGCGGGCATTCAACGAGGCGCTGCGTGGCGCCAAGGTTGGGCAGGAGCTTTGGTTTGAGGCTACCTACCCAGCGGAGTTCGGCGATCAGCGGCTGGCGGGCAAGACGGTGAGCTACGACGTGACCGTGAAGGCGATCAAGAAGAAGACCTTCCCGGAGCGCGACGAGGAGTTCGCGAAACAGCTCGGGCCCTATTCAGACTGGAACGACTTCGAGACCAAGCTGCGCGAGCGCCTGGAGAATCGCAAGAAGGAAGCCCTGGAGTCTCGCGCCCGCGACATCATGCTGGATGAGCTGGTGAAGAAGTACCAGTTCCCTGTTCCCGAGACGTTCGTGCAGCAGCAGATTGATGCTCGCCTGGAGCGCGGACTGCGTGCGCTTGCGCAGCAGGGCATGAGCTCGGACCAGATGCGGCAGCTCGACTTCGAGCGGCTGCGTGCGGCGCAGCGCGACCAGGCCGTCAACGAGGTGAAGGTCTCACTGATCCTCGACCAGGTGGCCGAGCGCGAGCACATCACTGTGACCGACGAGGACATGGAGCGCGAGCTGCTGATGCTTTCGCTGCAGTCGCGCGAGCCCGTCGAGGTGCTGCGCAAGCGGTTGGCCGAGGATGGCTCGCTGGACCGGATTCGGGAGCAGATGCGCCGCGAAAAGACGGGGACCGTGCTTTTCGACAAGCTGGCGAGCTAAGCTGGACACAACATGAGAGCTCCCGACGTTAACCCCTAACCTCACGCACGACTAGACGCAAAGGAAAAGAGCTATGGGACTTATACCGATGGTGCTCGAGCAGACGAGCCGGGGCGAACGCTCGTACGACATTTACAGCCGTCTGCTGCGCGACAACATCATCTTTCTCGGTACACCGATTGACGACAACGTCGCCAACCTGATCATCGCGCAGATGCTCTTTCTCTCGGGCGAGGACCCGGAGAAGGACATTCAGCTGTACATCAACTCACCGGGCGGATCGATCTCGGCCGGCCTGGCGATCTACGACACGATGCAGTACATCAAGAACGATGTGGTGACGTTCTGCATCGGGCAGGCCGCGTCGATGGGCGCATTCCTCCTGATGGCGGGCAAGAAGGGCAAGCGGTTTACGCTGCCCAACTCGCGCATCCTGATTCACCAGCCGTCGATGGGCGGGCTGGGTGGGCAGGCCACCGACATCGACATTCATGCGCGCGAGATTCTTCGCATTCGCGAGCTGACCAACAAGCTGATGAGCGCAAGCACCGGCCAGCCGCTGGATCGCATCGAGCGGGATGTGGAGCGCGACTTCATCATGACCGCACCACAGGCCAAGGAGTACGGGATTATCGATGACATCATTGACCGTCCCCGTACGACATAAGAATAGGAAACTTAATTCCACTTTCGGCATCGAATGGATGGCGAAACAGCCTCATCTTCTGCAGAGTTTTGCGGGAGATGAGGCAGTTTTTTTCTTGCGGTGCAGGTACATTCGAGTCTCGTGACCCAATTTGGATACCGGGAATCGAGTTGCACATCCTGTGATTCTGCAATACTCGCTGAGCCTGTGTTCTCAGGTGTAAACTAAATTTCGTTGGTGACGCCCCCTGAGTTGTGCGGGCGCGAAGGAGTGCACCCTGTCTATGAAGACCTCACGTGGCGCGGAAGAGTCCCTCCGCTGTTCCTTCTGCCATAAATCACAGGACGCCGTTGCCAAGCTCATCTCCTCGCCATCGGATTATCCTCGTGCGTACATCTGCGATGAATGCGTCGCAGTGTGCAACTCAATCCTCGAAGACGACAAGGGTGAAGCGCAGGCGGGTACGACTCCCGCACACCTTCCCAAGCCAGCCGAGGTCAAGGCGTTTCTCGACGAGTATGTGATCGGCCAGGACCAGACCAAGAAGAAGCTGGCCGTCGCAGTCTACAACCATTACAAGCGCATCCAGATGAATAAAACGCGCGGCAATGATGTCGAGATGCAGAAGTCGAATATTCTGCTGGTCGGCCCGACGGGCTCGGGCAAGACGCTGCTCGCGCAGACGCTAGCGAAGATGCTCGATGTGCCGTTTGCGATTGTGGACGCGACGACGCTTACCGAGGCCGGCTACGTGGGCGAAGACGTCGAGAACATTATTCTGAAGCTGCTGCAGGCTGCCGATGGTGATGTGGCGCGCGCGCAGCAGGGCATCATCTACATCGACGAGATCGACAAGATCGGGCGCAAGGATGAGAATCCTTCAATCACTCGCGACGTTTCCGGCGAGGGCGTGCAGCAGGCGCTGCTGAAGTTGCTGGAAGGCACCATCGCCAACGTTCCGCCGCAGGGTGGACGCAAGCATCCGCACCAGGAGTTCACCATCGTCGATACGACGAACATCCTGTTCATCTGCGGCGGCGCGTTTGTGGGCCTGGAAAAAGTGATCGGCCGGCGCGTAGGCAAGAAGGCGCTTGGCTTCAAGGCCATCGGCGAGGCGATCGAGAAGGAAGACGACGTCGTGACCCCGATTCGGGCGCAGCGCGATTCCGAGCTGCTCCGCCAGGCCGAGCCCCAGGATCTGCTGAAGTATGGCCTGATCCCGGAGTTCGTCGGCCGGCTTCCCGTTTTAGGAATTCTGGATGAACTCGACGAGGCCGCGCTGATTGACATTCTCACCCGCCCGCGCAACGCAATCCTGAAGCAGTACGCGCGGCTATTTGACTTCGAGGGCGTGAAGGTCACCTGGACCGACGAAGCAGCGGGCGAAATTGCGCGCGAAGCGCTGCATCGCAAGGTAGGTGCGCGCGGTCTGCGCATGATTCTGGAAGAGTTAATGCTCGACCTGATGTATCACGTGCCGGGAAACAAGAAGGTGAAGGAGCTCGTGATCACGGACGAGATGGTGCGTACGCGCGAGATCATGGTGCCGGTGGTTCTGGAGAAGGCTGGGTAAAGGAATACGGAGAAGCCGGAGATAGTTAAGCCCGGTTTTTGCACAGGTAACGGACAGCCTCGGCTGTCCGTTTTACTCTTAAGCCACTTCCCTCTTCAATAGGATCAAAACTCGCTTCACTTTGCCCTCCATCGAGCGCGTACAATTCCGTTCAAGCATGCCGCGCATCGTTCCTGCGCAAAGCACGTCTAATCAGGAGGCATATGACAAACGACGAACGCGACATCCTGAACGGCGCAATGCGCAAGCTTCCGATGATGCCCATCCGCGAGATGGTCATTTTTCCGCACATGATGACCCCCTTCGTGGTGGGGCGCGAATCGAGCGTCCGCGCGCTGGAGGAAGCTCTCAACGGCGATCGCCGCATCTTCCTTGCGACGCAGCACGACGCCTCGGTGGACGAGCCGACGCCGGACGACATTTACACCGTTGGCGTGATCGGCAACATTGTGCAGTCGGTGCGGATGCCCGACGGCAACATCAAGGTATTGGTGGAGGGCGTGGAGCGCGCCCGCGCCAGCGAGATCAACGACGACGACGGGTTCTTTGTCGCGACCGTGAAGACCTCGAATGCAGAGTTACAGACGACGCCCGCCACCGAGCAACTAGTTGCGCGAGTGCACCAGTTGTTCGAACAGTACGGCAAGCTGCAGCAGTCGCTGAATCAAGAGGCAACCGCAGCGCTGCGCATGGATGAGCCCGCGAAGCTCGCGGACGTGATTGCGGCGAACCTGCCGCTGGCGATTGAAGAGAAGCAGCAGCTGCTGGAGGTCTTCGATCCGGAGGTGCGGCTGTCGCGCATCGCGGACACGCTCGACATCGCGATTGAGAAGCTGAACATGGATCGCACCATCCAGTCGCGCGTGAAGCGGCAGATGGAGCGCGCGCAGAAAGAGTATTACCTCAACGAGAAGATCAAGGCCATTCAGAAGGAGTTGGGCCGCGGCGAGAAGAGCGAGTTCGACGAGCTGAAGAAGAAGATTGAAGAAGCCGGCATGACCAAAGAAGTGCAGGAAAAGGCCATGCAGGAGCTCAAGAAGCTCGAGGCGATGCCGCCGATGTCGGCTGAGTCGACCGTTTCAAGAAATTACCTGGATTGGTTACTCGCAGTCCCGTGGAAGAAGCGCTCCAAGGAGATTCGCTCCATCGAGAACGCCGAGACGGTGCTCAACGAAGACCACTACGGCCTGGAGAAGATCAAGGACCGCATCCTGGAGTTCCTCGCGGTGCGGCAGCTGGTGAAGAATCCGAAGGGCTCGATCCTCTGCTTTGTCGGGCCTCCGGGCGTTGGCAAGACCTCGTTGGGGATGTCGATTGCGAAGGCCACTGGCCGCAAGTTTGTGCGCATGTCGCTGGGCGGCGTACGCGATGAGGCCGAGATCCGCGGACATCGCCGCACCTACATTGGCGCGCTGCCAGGCCAGATCATTCAGTCGATGAAGAAGGCCGGAACAAAGAACCCGGTGATCATGCTGGACGAGATCGACAAGATGGCCTCGGACTTCCGCGGTGATCCGGCGTCGGCGCTGCTGGAAGTTCTGGACCCCGAGCAGAATCACACGTTCCAGGATCACTATCTCGACGTGGAGTATGACCTGTCGCAGGTGTTGTTCGTGGCGACTGCCAATGTGCTGCACACCATTCCCGGCCCGCTGCAGGACCGCATGGAGATTCTGCGGCTGACAGGCTACACGGAGCTGGAAAAGCTCGAGATCGCCAAGCAATATTTGGTGCGGAAGCAGATTGAGGCGACCGGGCTGACCGCCACGCAGATCAGCTTCAGCGATGATGCGCTCCGCGAGATCATCCGCTCGTACACGCGCGAGGCGGGCGTGCGCAATCTCGAACGCGAGATCGGCAACATCTGCCGCAAGGTTGCGCGCAAGGTTGTCGGCGACGACAAGCATGTTGAAGCGGTCACGGCGGAGTCGCTGAGCATGCTGCTTGGGGTTGCGAAGTATCGCGATTCCGGCGTGCAGGAGAAGTCGGAGATTGGCCTGGTTACTGGACTAGCGTGGACGGAGATGGGCGGAAGCATTCTCCAGACCGAAGTGCAGGTGCTGGACGGCAAGGGAAAGATGACCGCGACCGGACAGCTCGGCGACGTGATGCAGGAATCAGCGCAGGCTGCCCTGACCTACATCCGCTCGCGCTCGCATCATCTTGGGTTGCCGCGGGATTTCTATCGCAACGTCGACATCCATGTGCACGTTCCCGAGGGCGCGATTCCCAAGGACGGGCCGTCGGCAGGCATCACGCTTGCGACTGCACTGGCGAGCGCGCTCACCAAGATTGAAGTGCGGCGCGACATCGCTATGACCGGCGAGATCACACTGCGCGGCAAGGTGCTGCCCATCGGCGGCCTCAAGGAGAAGCTGCTCGCAGCGCATCGCGCAGGAATTCGTGAGGCGATTCTTCCGGCGGAAAATAAGCGGGACCTCGCCGACCTTCCGGACCTCATCAAGAACGAGATGAAGCTCAACTGGGTGGAGCAGATGGATGAGGTGCTGGAGATTGCACTGGTCAGCAAGCCGCTAAAGCTGGCCGAAGAGACGCCTGTTGCGCTGGCCCAGGGGACACCGTTGCCAATTCCACCACCCAAGCCCGCGGAGAATATCGCGCACCAGTAGTTTCTCAACACAGCAAGAAGAAGAAAGCCGAACCTGACAGGGTTCGGCTTTTCTCATTGCACGGCGATCTCGATTCGTGCGGGTGCGTGTGCACGCTAGACCGCGCGTCGGCCTCCGGATACGAAGTGCATGATCAGCGAGATCACAGCGAAGATCAGAAGGATGTGAATGAGGAAGCTGCTTATATGAAGGACAAAGAATCCGCCAAGCCATAGGAGAACGAGCACAACTGCCAGGATTAAGAACATGAGAGAGCCGCCTTGCCAGAGATGGTTTGAGTACTATTTTCAACTACAACTCAACGTAAGAGCCGTTTGCCTGTTTCCGCGTTGCTTGCCTTGCTAAATTCTTTCCTGTGTTGCGTCTGGATAACACAAACGGCCAAGGGAGCATCTACTTACAAGTTGCAATTGCAAGACACTCTCCCTGGAGGCACGTCGTGCTCATCGTCATCATCATTCTGCTGCTTCTCATGTTTGGCACCTTCCCAACTTACCCGTACTCGCGCAACTGGGGCTATTACCCCGCGGGCGGTCTGGGCACGATCCTTTTGATCGTTGTGATTCTCTGGCTGCTCCACGTAATTTAGCTGGCGCTTCACAGTCATGCTTTCGTTGGTTAGGATAAGAGGCGCACGCACAATGTGCGCCTCTCCTATGCCTACCAACACACTTTCTCCCGCCGGCAATCTTCGTCTCAGTGAACTGGCACCGCATTTTGTCCAGTCAGAGATTCGCGCCATGACCGTCGCCTGCGCGGAGGTCGACGGCATCAACATGGCGCAGGGCGTATGCGATACCGACCCGCCGCACCCTGTAGTCGACGCCGCGATCGACGCGATCCGTTCCGGCCACAACATCTACACGCGCATGGACGGCATCGCTGTCTTGCGTGAGGCGATCGCGCAGAAGTTTCATAGCTTCAACGGTCTTAGCGTTAACCCGCACACACAAGTGTTTGTGACCAGCGGCGCAACCGGCGCGATGCATGCTTCCCTGCTCGCGCTGCTGAACGCAGGCGACGAGTGCGTCGTGCTGGAGCCCTTCTACGGCTATCACGTGAGCACGCTGCGATCGATGCGCGTCGTGCCGGTGGTTGTGCCACTTGAAGGGCGGGCGTTTGCGCTGGATGTAGATCGGCTGCGCGCTGCGATTACGCCTCGGACACGAGCCATCATCATCAACAGCCCATCGAATCCATCGGGAAAAGTTTTTTCGAAGCTTGAGCTCGAGGCGCTGGCTGAGGTCGCGATCGAGTTCGACCTCTTCGTCTTTACCGATGAGATGTACGAATACTTTATCTACGACGGCGCGAGGCACATCAGCATTGCCACGTTGCCAGGGATGGCTGAGCGCACGATCACGATCTCGGGGTTCTCGAAGACGTTCTCCGTGACTGGATGGCGATTAGGCTACATGGCAGCGAACGATCGTTGGCTGCCGGCAATCGGATACTTCCACGATCTGATCTACGTGTGCGCTCCGTCGCCACTGCAACATGGCGCAGCGGCTGGATTGCTACAGCTGCCGCAGACCTTTTATGACGGACTCACGGCGGAGTATCAGGCCAAGCGCGATTTGATCTGCGCTGCGCTGACACGAGCGGGGCTTACGCCGTCGATCCCTACCGGTGCGTACTACGTGCTGGCGGATGCGACGCGGATTCCCGGCGCGGACGCGAAACAGAAGGCGCGGCGGCTGTTGGCGGACGCGGGGATTGCGGCGGTGGCAGGGTCGGCATTCTTTGCGGCCGATGCGGAGGGCATCAACCCAGGCGAGAACCTGCTGCGATTCTGCTTCGCGAAGAAGGATGACGAGCTGGAAGAAGCCTGTCGACGGCTGGATGCGTATCGAGGTTAGTTAGAAATAGAAAGGCCGCGGTGGCAGCCACCGCGGCTTTCGTGTCTCTGAGCGAAGCGCTATTCGCCGTCTGCGAAGGACTCGCCGTGCGCGCAGCACCCGCCGGCGATCGAAGGGATAAGCATGACCTCGTCGCCGTCTTCGAAGCGGTGGGCGTCGCCGCCTAAGAAGCGGATGTCTTCGTCGTTGACGTAGACGTTGACGAAGCGGCGCAGCTTGCCGTTCTCGTCCTTGACGTTCTGCGCCAGCGCGGGGAACTTCGTGTCGAACTCGGCGAGCAGGCCGGGAAGGTTTTCGGCTTCGGACTCGAAGGACTTCTGGCCGTCAGTGTGGCGGGCGAGGGCGGTGGGCAGCACAATCTTTACGCTCAACGCACACCTCCTGCCAGCGCGATGTCGCCAACCAACTGGCCGTCGACGGCGCGGATATACTCGTCGAACGCGGCGAGCTTTGGCTTCACGGCACGCTCGGTCGCGAACCGGCCTTCGAGCGCGTCGGTGGTCTTGAGACCGTTGCCGGTGATGCACGAAACCGTAAGCTGATCGCGCGAGATGCGGCCCTGCGAGTAAAGTCGCGCAGTAACAGCCGTGGTAACGCCGCCGGCGGTCTCGGTGAAGATGCCTTCGTCCTCGGCGAGCTCCTGAATGCCGGCGACGAGCTCGACGTCCGAGACGTCCTCAGCCCAGCCGCCCGTTTCCTGAATCATCTTCGCAGCGGCGGGACCATCCGCTGGATTTCCGATCGCCAGCGAGCGAGCGATGGTGCTGGGACGCTGCGGCTCAATGTAATCCCAGCCCTGCTTGACGGCGTGCGAGATAGGCGAGCAGCCGGTGGCCTGCGCGCCGAAGAAGCGAACCTCCTTCGGCTCGACGAGGCCGAGCGCGATGAGCTCCTTGAAGGCCTTGCGGATCTTGCGGATGAGCGAGCCGCCGGCCATGGGGCAGACGATGTTGTCGGGCAGGCGCCAGCCGAGCTGCTCGGCAATCTCGTAGCCGACTGTCTTCGAGCCCTCGGCATAGTAGGGGCGAAGATTCACGTTCACGAAGCCCCAGTTGTACTCGTCGGCAATCTGCGTGCACAGGCGATTGACATGGTCGTAGTTGCCGTCGATGCGTACCAGCCGCGCGCCGTAGACCTGGGTGTTCAGGATCTTCGCGTACTCGAGGTCAGCGGGCACGAGGATGCAGGCCTTGAGGCCGAGCCGGGCGGCTTGAGCAGCCGTGGAATTTGCCAAGTTGCCAGTAGACGAGCAGCCGACGGTCGTGAAGCCGAAGCCCTGCGCGTTGGCCAGCGCGACCGAGACGACGCGATCCTTGAAGCTGAGCGTCGGGAAGCAGACAGCGTCGTTCTTGATGTAGAGGTTGTCGGCGCCGATGCGCTTGCCGAGATTCTTCGCCCGGACCAGCGGCGTGAAGCCAACGGGAAGGTCGGGCTGAAAGCCTTCGGGGATGGGCAGCAGCACTTTGTAGCGCCAGATGTTGGCTGGGCCGGCGGCGATGGACTCGCGTGTGAAGCGGCCGCGAACAGACTCCAGATCGTACTGGACTTCTAGGGGCGCAAGGCAGTCCGGGCAGCCAGACAGAGGCCTATTGCCGTAGCTCTTGCCGCATTCGTTGCAGCGCAGCTCGTACACCGTACAGGAAGACACCATGAATCGACTCCGATGGTCGAAGGGTGATGGTCCTCAAAGCCTGCTCTCTTGTCTGGGGGTCTCGGTACGGAGGTTCGTGGAGTCAGGCTGAGATACGCGTCTGCATCCACCGAATCTCATGTACCCTGTGGCTTTCGCCATCCAGGAGAGAGTTGACACCGGTACTGTGTTCTGTCCGGTTGTCGTGGCGTCGTAGGGCTCGTCCCTCAACCACTCTGCATGAAATTCGACCCGCCGAAGCGAGAGGAATGTTTAAGGTTTATCACTGATGCCGGGGGTTTGCAACCCGGTTTCCACAGAAAAGCGTCTCGACGACATGAGCGACGCTGATCACATGGGAGGTCGCACCGGGGTTCTATACTCACAGAAAGATCATGCCGACCGTGAGCGACCGACAAGCCGAAAGTATTGAAAACACGAAGATCAAGGCGGTACCAGCCGTTCAGCTGGATCGCGTTTCGCGGCTGTATGGCAGCTTCGTTGCCCTGCGCGAGGTCACCGTTTCCCTCGCCGCAGGATCGAGCGTGGTAATGCTCGGCGAGAATGGTGCGGGCAAGTCTACCTTGCTCAAGGTCATTGCAGGGCTGCAGTCGCCGAGTTATGGGACTGTCTCTATCTTTGGCGAGGCGCCTCGGGATCAGCGTGGCGTGGTCGCGTATATGAGCCACTCGACGATGCTGTATGACGAGCTGACGGGGATCGAAAACCTCACCTATTTCGGCAGCCTGCATACCGAAGGTGTCGGGCGCGCGGTGCTGCAGAGAGAAGGCGGCAGAGGCGCTGCTCGAAGTCGGCCTCGATCCGGCGAACACGCGGCGGGTGGGCGAATACTCGCAGGGCATGCGGCAGCGCGCATCGCTGGCGCGGGTGCTGCTGTCGGAGCCGGAGCTGCTGCTGCTCGACGAACCATTTTCGAACCTCGATGTCGGCTCGGCGCACAGCATGATTACGCGGCTGCTGGCCTACATCGCGCGACCTTCGCAAAGCGGCCTGGCGCGCACGCTGCTGCTGACGACCCACCAGGCCGAGCTGGCGAGCCCGCTCGCGCAGAGCACGCTGACACTGAACGCTGGGCGGCTGGTGTCGCTGGTGGAGACCGACCGATGAGTTCCGCCACCAAGACGAGCAAGACCAACGCGGCGCGGCAGCTCGACGCACTGAACATTGCGTACGAACTGCGCACCTACGACGTCGACCCCGATGACCTCACCGCAATTTCTGTTGCCCGCAAGATCGGCCTGCCGCCGGAGCAGGTCTTCAAGACCCTGGTCACCCGCACCAGCGATGGCGAGCACTTGTTCGCCGTAGTGCCGGGCGACGCCGAGCTCGATCTCAAGAAACTGGCCGCAGTTGCTGGCACGCGCAAGGTGGAGCTCGCGTCGCTGAAGGATGTTGAGCCGCTGACTGGATATATCCGCGGCGGGGTCACCGTGCTCGCGGCAAAGAAGCCCTTCCCTGCCTTTGCCGACGAGACGATCGAGCTCTTCGACGTAATCTCGATCTCTGCCGGCCTGCGTGGCTTGCAGATCTTCATCGCGCCGGCGGATTACCTGCGCGCAACCCACGCGACGCTCGCCGATCTCACCAAAGCTCCTACACTGGAGGACACGCATGAACTACGCGCAACACGTCCTCACGCACCTGCGCAAGGATCTCCGCCTCGAGTGGCGCACCAAGGACTCGATCAACGGCATGCTGTTCTTCGCGCTGCTGGTGGTGGTCGTGCTAGCGATGGCGTTCGATCCGGCCTCCTACCCCACGATGACGCGGCAGATCAGCGGCGGCCTGCTGTGGGTGGCGCTGCTGTTTGCGGCGATGACAGCACTAACGCAGTCCTGGGCACGCGAGACCAACAACAACGTCCTCGACGCGCACCGGCTTTCGGCTGCTCCGGCGTCCGCGTTGTTCATCGGCAAGGCGCTGGCGAACTTCCTGTTTGTGACCGCAGTCGAGATCGTGCTCGCGCCGATCTTCACCGTCTTCTACAACCTGCACCCGCTGGGCGAGACCTGGAAGCTGCTCTTCATTTTGCCGCTGGGCACCTGGGCTTTAGTCGTGAACGGAACGTTCTTCGCGGCGCTCAGCCTGCGCTCCCGCAATCGCGAGACGCTACTGCCGCTGGTATTGCTGCCCATCTCCATGCCGGCGCTGCTGGCGATGATTCAGGCAACCACGGCGATCCTGACTGGCGAGTTTGAGCCGACATTATGGATCAAAGTATTGGTCGCCTATGTGATTGTCTTCACAACGGCTTGCGTACTTTTGTTTCAGACTGTTCTCAGCGCGGATTAGGGGCCGAACGTTGCACGGGCTCCCTCCGCGCAGACCAACAAAGAGCTAAAATTATCGATGGTGACTAACATTCGAAAATCTTCTGGAACGATGCCGAAGTGGGCGCTGGCGTACTTCGGACTAACGCTCGTCGTGCTGGCCTACGGCTTTTACGCAGCCATGGTCGCGCCCAAGGAAGCGACGATGGGCAATCTCTATCGCGTCTTCTTCTATCACCTGCCGCACACGATTCTCAGCTTCGTGTTTCCGTACCTGAACTGCGGCGCGTCGTTTCTCTATCTCTACTGGCGCAACCGCAACGTGGAGCGTGCAGCGGCAGCCGACGCCTTCGCCCTCGCCTCCGCCGAAGTCACCGTGCTCTACGCGAGCATCGGCCTCGCGACCGGCATGCTCTGGGGCCGCGCGGCCTGGGGAATCTGGTGGGCATGGGACGCTCGCATGACCACCTACCTGCTGCTGTGGCTGCTCTACGTCAGCTACCTGCTGGTGCGGCGCTTTTCGGCCACCGGGCAGACGGCCGTGATCTCCGCGGTGCTCGCCATCTTCGCGGCGATCGACGTTCCCATCTGCTTCATGTCGATCCGCTGGTGGCGCACGCAGCATCCTTCAGCAGTCTTCGGCGGAGGAGAAAACTCCGGCATCGATCCCAGCATGGTGCCTGCCGTTCTCTGGAACATGTTGGCCTGGGCGATGTGGGGAGCCTTCCTCATCGGCATGCGCTACGCGATCGAGCGCCGGCGGCAACGGCAGTCCAATGCATACGCCCTCGGCTTCCTCGGTAATGAACACGACCTTGGCGGCGAGCCTGGCGTCGCTCCTTCGGAGGCACGATGATTCCCTTCCACACCCTCTCGGAACGCCATCTCGTCTACGCCTACGTCGTCGTCTGGCTATTTCAATTTGGTTATGTCGCCTGGCTGGTTGCGCAGTGGCGCGCCTCTCGGGAACCCAAGAGCCGGGGATGAAGCCTGGGCCACGGTCTGTCCCTCGTATCAGCCGAGCGCTGCTATGCGCACTTGCTCTCCTCCTGCCTGTAATCCTTGCAGGCTGCGGACGTGATCGCTTTCCCAGCTATCCCGCGAGCTATCACGAGTTCGCCTACGTCTCGAACGGCGCAAGCAATACCGTCACCGTGCTGGACCTCGTCTACCTGCGCCAGGATCGAGTGCTGCAGGTGGGGCGGCAGCCCAGTGGTCTTGCGGCGAATCCCGTTCGTGATGAAGTGTACGCAGTCAATTCCGGCAGCGACTCCGTCTCCGTGATCGACGTGACCACCAACCGCGTCGCAGCGACGATCGGCGTACAGCGCACACCGTACTTCATCGCCGTCGCTCCGGATGGCAAGCGCGGATATGTTCCAAACTCGGCATCGAATACCGTGAGCGTGATCGACCTGGACAAGCGTCGCCAGATCGGCGTCGCTGCTACAGGCGAAGGGCCGGGCGTGGCAAAGGTCTCGCCGGACAATCGCACGCTGGTGGTTAGCAATCGCATCGCCGGCAGCCTCTCGATCTACTCCATCAGCGACTCGAAAGAACATCCGCTGCAGTTGCGAGAAGCCTATTCAGGCTGCGCCGGCGCGACCGATATTGCGGTGGTAGCAAATTCCGCGAACGAGCCGACGTCGGGTTCAAAAGCCTTCGTCGCCTGCTCCTCCACGCACAAGGTGATGGTGGTCTGGCTGGCCGCGTCGCCGGACTCCTGGCGTGGCAAGCAGGATCCGTCCCTGCAGCACGATCAACTGCTGACCTTCCTGGATGTGGGCGAGACGCCGGTGCGCCTCGCCGCGCAGCCGAATGGAAATGAGGTCTTTTCGATTAACTTCGGCTCCGACAGCATCTCTGAAATTTCGACCTGGACCAACGAAGTGCTTGGCACCTATCCCATCGGCACCAAGCCCACCAACGGGGTCATCAGCGCGGACAGCTCCAGCCTCTGGGTCACGAACTTCGGCGCTGACTCCGCCGCCATGTATAGCATCGACGATGGCCGCGTGGAGGCCAGCGTGCACACCGGTGTGCATCCCGACACCATCGCCTTCTCCGCCGACGAGCACCTGCTGCTCATTGCCGATTCCGGCTCAGCCGACGTTGCCGTCATCCGCATGCAGAGCAAGGAAGGCCCCACGCTCTTCACCATGCTGCCCTCCGGCGGCCATGCCAACGACATCGTCGTGAAGTCCTTCCACGCGAAGCCCTAACATTTTTGGGAGCCCCAGCCTTTTGTCAGCTGGTAGCTTCTTCACGCTCGCGCTTCAGGTCATCGGCGCGGGCTTCGCGCAAGGCCTGCCGCGTCGCGGACACGTATGCGCCCGCCAGCAAAAGCAGTCCGCTGAGAAATGCCCACAGCATCAACCCCACTGAGACCTCAAACGGCCCATAGACCGAGCGAAGGTCCAGGTGCGGCAGCGTAAGAATGTAGAGATATTTTGCAACTTCCCACAGCACGCCCACAATGATGGCTGTGGGAAGAACGGCGCGTGCAGGAATTCTGCGGTTGGGGAGTCCCCAGTAGATCAGGAAGAAGAGTCCGATGCTGGCAATCCCTCCACAGATCCGCAGAAAGCTTTCGCCGATAAAGGTGAAAAAGAAGTTCTGCGTGTGTCCGAAGAAGACGAAGTTCATCACCGCCTGCTGCGCAGTGCTCAGCGCGATCGAGGCCATCGCAAGGAGGCCGACGCCAGTAGCCAAAGCCAGCGACACGAGCTGGTTGTGAATGTAATTCCGGTTCTTTCGCACTCCCCACACGCTGTTGAGCGCGACCTCGAGCGGTAAGAACACGCCCGTCGTCGTGACCAACAACATCACAACCGAGAAGATTCTGGTCTGCGTATGCGCGGTGGCAAGGATCTTCATGTTGCGCATCACGAAGTCCTGGTTGCTGGGCAGAAAGTTCGTCATCATCTGGACGACGACGTTGACCATCCTGGGCGAATGAAAGACGCGCTGACACAACGTGAGGAGCAACACGATAAAAGGAAACAATGACAGAATGACCTGTGCCGCCACGCTGAACGCGTACGTATGCACCTCGGTCTTGGTCATGTAATGAGCGAGCGCGATCACCTGCTGCATGGTTCCGCTCTCAGCGACCGGCACGGCCGGATCCGCGACCAGGGTGGGCTCGACCGTCTCGTCGCCCGCCGCGACCGCCCTTGTGGAGGTTCGCGACACGCGGCCCTCAACGCTGGAATTCGAACCATTCACGGGCTTCTTCGCGTCGTCCGGAACAATGCTGATCTTCTCAAACGCCATATTCCCAGTCTACTTTGCCGCGCGGCGATCATTTGCAAATCATCAACAAAACGTCCGGGAGAACCAAGAGACTACTCGCGCAGACGATCAGCCGCCCAGGCTGCGGCTTCGGCAAGAACCGCGTCATCGCCGGCAATCCACGCTTCCAGCTGTGGCAGAAACTCCCGCTCGCCGCTGTTCCCCATCGCAATCGCCACGTTACGCAGGATTCGCTTGCGCCGCGTGCGCTCCAGCGGCGATCCCCGAAACATTCGATTGAACGCGGGTCCGTCCATCTCCGCAAACCACTGCAGCGCCGGATTGATCAGCTCCAGCCGCGCTGGCAGCAGGCCCGACGCCGTCACCGGGGCGCGGCGATTCCACGGGCAGACATCCTGGCAGATGTCGCAGCCAAATACCTGCCGCCCCATCAGCGGACGCAGGTCTTCCGCGATGCTTCCCTTCTTCTCGATCGTGAGATACGCAATGCAGCGCGCGGCATCCATCTGCCGAACCCCACCGGGCTCCGGATCAAACAGCGCGTCGGTTGGGCAGGCGTCAATGCAGCGCGTGCAGCTGCCACAGCGATCGGCTGCAGGCACGCTCCATGCGTCCGGCTCGAGCTCCAGCGACGTCACAATGACGCCCAGCAGCAGCCACGATCCCTGCTGCTGGTTCAGCACGCACGTATTCTTGCCAATCCAGCCGACGCCTGCGCTCGCAGCGTAGGCCCGCTCCGCCAGCGGCCCCGTATCCACGTAGCAGCGCAGCGTCAAGCCAGGCACGCCGAAACGCTTTTTCAGCTCCGACTCCAGCGCGTGAAGCTGATGCATCAGCACATCGTGATAGTCGCTGGCCGCGCCCGACTCATCTCGCCCACTCCACGCATAGCGAGCGATCCATCCGGCCGTCGCGTGCGCAGGATCGATCGACCGTGGTGCGGCGGCGTTGTAGTTCACCGCGCAGACAATCACCGAACGCGCCCATGGCATCGAGCGGCGCAGGTCTCCGCGAAGATATTCGCCCGCATCATCAGTCCGCTTCAGGTAGTCCATCTCACCGGCGTACCCGGCGTCGACCCATTCTGCATAACGCCGATCGTCTTCGGAGGCGGGATCGCTCGATGGCCCTGACACCGCCGCCACACCGGCAAGATCGAACCCCGCAGCGCGCGCGCGCTCCTCGATCCACTCCCGGTCCGCGCGCGACAGTGACAAGCCCATCCAGCTATTCTCGCGCAACCGGGCGCTAGGGTGTGATCCGCACCATGACCGCAGCGTTGGCCGGCACCTCGGTGGAGAAGCTTCCCGTCTGCCGCGCGAGGTCCTTGTGCGCCCAGAGATCGCGCACGCTGGCGGGCAGCGTCGCAGGATACCCAAGGTCGCGCCAGTCCGCAGCGATCGTCGCAGGCTTGTTCCCGCGATTGAGCAGCACCACTGCCCGGCCGCCATCCGCAAGCTGCTTGGACCAGACTTCGAGGTCGCCATCCTTGTGCACCCGATGGCCCTGGATGCCCATTGGATCCTGGTCGATCGCGATCACTTCCTTGTTCAGCAGAATCTCGCTGATCTCCGGCGTCATGTGCGCCATGTCGTTGCCCGCGATCAGCGGCGCGGAAAACAGCGCCCACATGCTGAAGTGCGCGCGGCACTCCGCCGTCGTCATGCCACCATTGCCCACCTCGAGCATGTCCGCGTCATTCCAGTGGCCAGGGCCGGCATAACTGTAAATTGGATCCATGAGGTCGAGGATCTGCAGAACGCCGTTGCCGCCCCACTGCTTCTTGCAGTTCCAGCAATCCTGGATGTCGCCGGTGGCGCGCCACATGTTTCCAATCGGGCCAGCCCAAAGCCACGGCTTGGTCGAACCCCACTCACAGATGCTGAAGACGATCGGCCGGCCAGTCGCGGCAAGCGCGTTGCGCATCAGCGTGTATGATGCCTCGCTGCCCTGCCCCGGCAGCGTGTTGCACCAATCCTCCTTGACGTAGTCGACGCCCCAGTTCGCATACTGCCGCGCGTCCTGGTACTCGTGGCCCATGCTGCCCGGGCGTCCCGCGCAGGTCTTCGTTCCAGCATCGGTGTAGATGCCGAACTTCAGTCCCTTACTGTGAACATAGTCGGCAAGCGCCTTGATGCCGGAGGGATACTTCTGCGGGTCGGCAAGAATGTTGCCCGCGGCATCGCGGCCCACCTGCCAGCAGTCGTCGATGACGATGTACTGGTAGCCCGCGTCCTTCATGCCGCTCGAAACCATGGCGTCCGCCTGGGCGCGCACCACTGTCTCGTTCACGTCTTTGCAGGCAAACTTGTTCCAGCTGTTCCAGCCCATCGGCGGCGTGCGCGCGACGCCGTTGTCCAGGCCATGTGCGGCAGCAGGAGTAAATAACGCGGCCGCGAGTACAAGGCCCAGGAAGGGTAACGACGTCAGGGTACGGTTCATGGAAGTCTCCGCAACCCCAACATCTTACCAAGCCTGCAACTGTTCGCGGCCGTCTGCCTTCGCGATGAGCTTCGCCGCTTAGCCGCGCTTGCCCTTCACAGCAGCGACCGCCAGCTCCGGCCCGGCCTCTGGAACCTCGGGAATATCCGCATCGGTCAGCGCCTTGATGCCGAGCTTCTTGCGGAGCTCTGTATCGATGCGCGCGAAGACGTCTTTGTTCTCCTTGAGGAAGCCACGCACATTCTCGCGCCCCTGCCCGATGCGCTCGCCCTGGTAGCTGTACCACGCGCCGGACTTGTCCACGATGTTATTGGCCACCGCGAGATCGAGCGTATCGCCCTCACGCGAGATGCCTTCGCCGTAGAGAATGTCGAACTCGGCGTCGCGGAATGGCGCGGCAACCTTGTTCTTGACGACCTTCACCTTGGTCCGTGAGCCAACGACGACGTCGCCTTCTTTCACCGCGCCGATGCGCCGGATATCAATGCGCATCGACGAGTAGAACTTCAGCGCCTTGCCACCAGTCGTCGTCTCCGGGTTGCCAAACATCACGCCAATCTTCTCGCGAATCTGGTTGATGAAGATCAGGCAGGTGCGCGACTTCGACACCGTGCCAGTCAGCTTCCTCAGCGCCTGCGACATCAGCCGCGCCTGCAGCCCCATGTGCGAATCGCCCATCTCGCCGTCGAGCTCAGCCTTCGGCACCAGCGCCGCAACCGAGTCAACCACCAGCACATCGATCGCGCCCGAGCGCACCAGCGCCTCGACGATCTCCAGCGCCTGCTCGCCATAATCCGGCTGGCTCACCAGCAGATTGTCAGTATCAACGCCAAGCTTCTTGGCATACCCAGGGTCGAGCGCGTGCTCTGCATCGACGAACGCCGCCAGGCCGCCGGCCTTCTGGGCCTCGGCGATAATCTGCAGCGTAATGGTCGTCTTGCCCGAGCTCTCCGGCCCGAAGATTTCGATGACCCGTCCGCGCGGCACGCCACCCACTCCCAGCGCAGCGTCGAACGAGATCGAGCCCGTCGAAATCACCGCGATCGGGCCAACGGCTTCCTTCGCGCCAAGCCGCATCACCGACCCTTTGCCGAATTGCTTCTCCAGTTGCGAAAGGGCGGTTTCTATTGCTTTGCTGCGGTCATCAGCCACGATTCTGATCTCCTCGGTGGGTACTTCTATTTCAGATCATTAGATTTATCTAATAATCGATCGTAGCATCCGTAAGCATAAAAAAGCAAAAGAAAAGCGAAAATCGCTGTGGACATTCAAGGCTCTTTCCCACTTCGGTACGGTAGGCTCAGTTCATGCGCCGTTTTCGCTATCTAGACGCCCTTACAACTACTTTCGTGGTCATTCTTCTGGTCTCAAATCTCGTGGCGCAGAAGGTCGTGCGGATACCGCTCTTTACGTTCCATGGTCACCTGCTGGCTTTCTCTACCTCGGGCGCCATGCTGCTCTTCCCCATCACCTACATCTTCGGCGACATCTTCACCGAGATCTACGGCTACGCCGCCTCACGCCGCGCCATCTGGCTGGGGTTCTTCGGCACGGCCCTGCTCTACGCGGTTTCGGCGATCGTGATCGCGCTGCCCTCCGATCCGGAGTTCCAGCACCAGCAGGCATTCGTGACGGTCTTCGGCATCCTGCCCCGCATCCTGATCGCGAGCCTGACGGCGTTCTGGGCAGGAGAGTTTGCCAACTCCTACACCATGGCCAAGCTCAAGCTCATCACACGCGGCCGCTGGCTGTGGACGCGCACCGTCGGCTCCACGGTCGTCGGCCAGGCAGTGGACACGACGCTCGTCATCATCATCACCTTCGCCGGCACCTACAGCGCGGGCAAGCTCTTTCAGATCATCTGGCAGGGCTACTTGCTCAAGGTCGCGTACGAGGTCCTGGCAACGCCGCTAACCTACCTCGTAGTGAACTGGCTCAAGCGCGCGGAGCACGTCGATACCTTCGACACCCATACCAACTTCAATCCCTTCCGGTTTGCTCCTTCGCGCGCTGAAAGCGTTGAAGAAGTGTAATTTATAGACTACAATCGAGCTGTGTTTGAGATTCGCCAAACAAGCCTATTTGAGAAGTGGCAGGCTCGGCTCAAAGACAAGCGCGCATCCGCTCAAATTGTCGCGCGCATCGACCGCCTGGCATTTGGGCACTTCGGCGACGCCAAACCAGTGGGCGGGGGGGGTGACAGAACTTCGTATACCTCTCGGCCCCGGGTATCGGATTTACCTCGCCCAGCGAGGAAACACCATCATCCTGCTCCTCTGCGGCGGGACCAAGGGAACGCAAGCGGCAGACATCCTCAAAGCAAAACAATTGGCGAAGGATTGGAGGAACAGCGATGAAACTGAAGACGACGAAGTGGGACGCAGCAAAACATCTTGAATCTGATGAGGCGGTTGCGATCTTCATGGCGGAGGCCTTCAAGACCAATGACGCGGCTTATATCGCTCATGCGCTCGGTGTTGTCGCCCGCGCCAAAGGCATGACGCAGATTGCGGAAAAAACCGGCCTCTCCCGCGAACAGCTCTATCGCTCGTTCAGCAAGAACGGTAATCCCACACTCAAGACAACATTTGCCGTCATGAAGGCCCTTGGGATTGAGTGGACCACGAAGACCAAGGCCGCTTAGCCCTCACCGCTTCAGCAGATCCGCGGGCACGTTCACGTCCTCGATGCGGAAGAACCCGGCCAGCGCGGGATGCCGCACGGCGATGGCGCGGTACATCTCCCAGGCGACGCGCCGGTAGCTGAAGTGGCCCGCAACGGTCGAGCGCAACTCCGAAATATAAAGCGCCTCGGCGAAGTCCATCTTGAACATGGAGCGGCAGCGCGTGCTCAGCGGCAGCAGGTATTGCGCAGCCTGTGGAGCCTCATGCGCGCTGCTGTCGCGCAGGGCTCGGTACGCGGCATAGGCGGCCTCCATGGCGGCCTTGTAAGCGCCGTCCAGGCCTGCCTCGGCGAGCGTAGGCTGCCCCGGGCACACCGGCTCGTCATAGCCGTGCACGTCGGAGAAGTCCTGGATCAGCTGCACGCAGCGGCGGTGGCGATGCATGTCGCGGAAGCCGCCAATATCCATGAGGATGTCGAAGCGGAAGCCGTGCCCGGAGTGGAAGGCGCGCAGCAGCTCGTCATGCTTGCCGCGGTGCGCAGTGCCAAGCTTGAGCAGCTCATTGCGCCGCACCTCGCCCAGCGCCCCCACCGCACCCCGCAGCTGGCGATACGAATAGTGGCAGTTTGGATACAGCAGCGAAGTAACCAGCTCGACCTCGAGATGCTCCTCGTCGTCGAGCAGGTCGACGATAGGCGCCGGGTAGATCTCGGCGCCCTTCATCAGCTCCTGCGCCGCGTGCGCGAGCTCCTTGCGGCTGGCCATCTGGTAGGGGTTCGGCTCGGCGTGCTTCAGCAGCGTGGGAGCCGTCCGCACCGGCGGCATCAGGTCATTGAGAATCTGGGCGGTCGCTTCCGCGTTCACCACGCCCTCGCCGGCGAGCTCTTCCAGCTTGTCGCGCAGCACATTCCATGCGGGCTCGGTGGCAGCGTTGCGCAGCTTCACGCCTAGCTCGCGAATCTCGGCGAACGGGCTCGAAAGCAGTCGCGACACCTGCGTCTCGAGCGTCCGCGCATTCACAATCTGGCCCAGCGAGGTGTTGGTGGCGAGCGGCAGCAGGTAGCGCGCTGCATCAAACGCACGAGCCTTCAGCGTGCGCGCGTAGGCGTCTTCCTTCATCTCGGCGGGCCGCGGGACCACTCCCTTGAGCGCCTCGAACATGCCCGCGCTGAGGTCGTTGTACGCAGCAAACAGCGCCTCAATGGCATGCGTGTAGGCTGCGCGGTGGTGGCTGTCGAGGTGCGGCGTGTACCAGCCCGAGCGGCGAAAGTCCTGGTAGCGCGTAGAGCGCTCCTGCCCATCCCAGCGCGTCTCGTCCACCAGCGCGATGGCCGCCAGCAGGCTCAGCTTCTCCACCGCGAACGGTATGTGCGCCAGGTCGGCAATCGACCGATGCCCATACTGGAAGTAGAAGGTGTTGAGAAACTGCTCGGCCTTTTGCGAACTGATCTCGGTCAGCGACTCCCGCATGGTCAGCGACGACCGCGAGTACTTGGCCATCGCATAGGCCAGCACCTCGGGCTCGGCGCCGTGGATAGCGTAGACTTCGGTTGTGTTCTCAGAGGCCTTGTGTTCGGCTGCGTGCTTGGGTTCGGCTGCGTGCTTCAGTGTCTCGCTCATGACTCGCACAAGAATATCGCGCGAACCTGTGATTCGGTGTGACGGTAGACAGCCTGGTTCGCCTTTATCTTGCTGTCCGGAATCGTCCGCCCGTGGGAAACTAGACACGAACCTGAAGCACTCTGAGGTCGGAGAAAAACCTTGAACCACTTATCTGGAAAAATTGCCTTGATTACCGGCGCCTCGCAGGGCATCGGCCGCGCCTGCGCGCTCGAACTCGCCAAATCCGGCGCAACCGTCGCCCTCGCCGCGCGTTCTGCCGACAAACTCGCAGCCGTCGCCGCCGAGATTACCGGCGCCGGCGGCACAGCCCACACCTACGCGCTCGACATCTCCAGCGAAGAGTCCATCAAGGCCTGCGCCAAGGCCGTGCTCGCCGACCTCGGCAAGGTCGAGATCCTGGTCAACAACGCCGGCATCACCAGGGACGGCCTCACCCTGCGCATGAAGCTCACCGACTTCGACGACGTCCTCCGCACCAACCTTACCGGAGCCTTCCTGCTCACCCAGGCCCTCATCTCGTCGATGATGAAGGGCCGGTGGGGACGCGTCATCAACATCACCTCGGTTGTGGGCGAAACGGGCGCTGCCGGCCAGGCAAACTATGCCGCGTCGAAGGCGGGGCTCATTGGCCTGACAAAATCTCTCGCCCGCGAGTTCGCCAGCCGCAACATCACGGTAAACGCCGTGGCGCCCGGCTTCATCCAGACCGCCATGACCGACGAGCTTCAGGAATCCCAGAAGGCCGCCATCCTCGCGCAGGTGCCGCTGGCTCGTTATGGCAGCGACACCGACGTAGCCGCCGCCGTCGCCTTTCTGGCCAGCGACGCCGCCGGCTACATCACCGGCCACACCCTCGACGTCAACGGCGGCATGTACATGGGGTAGCGTATAGAGACCATTGGGCTACCACTGGTTGCATGGTTCCGGTTACGGTACGAATCTCAATTGGTACAAGTACAGCAATAATGTGCACTTAGCGCTTGCCACGATCAATTGGTATAGTTACTTTACCGTCAATGGCAAATATGCAAACAGTAACGCTGGAAGAGCAGTTCGCTGGATCCGAACCGACCCCGATCAACATCGGAGCTACGATCCGCGACTTCCGCCTGCAGCGCGGTATGTCGCAAGGTGACATTGAGAAGCGCACAGGACTGTTGCGTTGTTACCTCTCCCGGGTAGAGAACGGCCACACGGTTCCGTCGCTCGAAACACTACAGAAGATCGCCGCATCGCTGGAGATGCCGCTCAGCCAGTTCTTCTCCGAAGACCCGGTCAAGGAGACCTACGGCGTCACGTTGAGCGAAGATGAGATTCGCTTCCTCACCCAGATTCAACGCTACTCCGCGAATCTGAACGAGAGCGATCGCAAGCTCCTCCTGGCTATGGTGCGCAAGTTCGCAGCGACCGCAACCGTTTCAGTCAGCTAACCAAAAACTTTGATCGGCAAGAAGCCAGGCGAACCAGCCTGGCTTTTCTATGCGCATTGGTGAGGGTTTACGACCGGCCGTGCGCGAAGTTCGCCAGCGCATAGCCAAACAGGCACAGCAGCAGTGTCGCCCACACAAAGGTCACTCTCTGCCGTGCCCGATAGCTCGCCCGCCCCGACGTCATGCGCGGAAACAGCGGCAGGCCCAGTGCCAGTCCGCTCAGAAACCCGCCCACATGCGCCGTGTTGTCGATCCGCGGCAGCATATTCAGGTCCAGGTGCACTAGCTTCAGTTGGCCGGGCGAGGCCATCCCCAGCATGTTCGGCGTCATGCCGATGACCAGGTTCGCGATCGCGAAGAAGATGACCTGGCGACGCAGGCTGCGCAACTCTTCCCACGGCACCTGCAGCTTGCGGTTGGACAGCAACACGATCAGAATCCCCGCAATGCCGAAGACCGCACCCGAGGCGCCGGCCACCAGCGCCACCTGCCCTGACGCAATGCTCCACGCATACGAAAACATCATCCCGGTCGTGCCGGTCAGCAGGTAAACCGCAATCAGACCACGCTTGCCCAGCAGCGGCTCGCCGAAGATGCCGAGGTTCCACAGGCACCACATATTCAGCGCAATATGCAGAATGGTCACGTGCACGAAGGCGCCCGTAATCAGCCTCCACCACTGCCCTGCCTGGATCAGCGGCGAAGCACTCGCCCCAAAGCGTATCAACGTACCGACATCGAACGGCGCCGTCAGGATGCTTCCCCACGCGTGCTGATGGATCAGCCCCATCACCGGCCCGAAGGGAAACATCATCGCAAACACGGCAATGTTGATGCCCATCAGCAGATAGGTTGCGGGATACCTCCATAGCGGCACGCGAGGTCTTGTCCCACGGCGTTCGGCAGCTTCCCTCTGCAGGGCCTCCGTCGGAGAACCAGCTGTCAAGGCACCATCGTTATGCGATGAAGTGGGAACATCAGTCTGGGAGGAGTTGGTCACAATGTTGGGATTCGGCTGGGCCTAAACCGTCTGCTTTCGCAGGCGCTCCCGCAGCTCCGGCGAGATGCGCTCGCGGAACAACGCGGCCACCATGCTCGGAATCGGTGTCGTAATCGTCACCAGCGTCCACAACATCATCGAAACCAGTACGCCAATAATGGCCAGCGCTTCCAGGCTGATCGATATGCTGCTGGGAATCCTCAACAGCGAGGCGGCGGCCTGGTCATGCAGGTGGAGATGCTGCACATTGCTGATGTGGCTGATCGCTTCCACACGGTGCATCACCACGGCTGCCAGGAGGAACGCGGCAAACGACAGCGTCGTGATCGCGAGCAGCATCACGTCCCAGGTGCGGTGCACCCGTTGGCGCTTGCGGCAGTGAGCGCAGTTGTAGAGATGCGCCTCGTAGTCCACCCGCAAATCCGGCGAGATTCCCGAGATATCGTATCGCCATCCCGACAGGATCGCTCCCACAACCGGATCGTTGCAGGTATCTTGACCAGATTCGCGAAGTTGGGATTTTTGTGTAGCCATGAACTATGGATGCTCCAACCATCCTAGTCGATTCTCCGCCTGTGCGAAATCAGGTATCGAGGATCGCACAAGGTACGCTTTCGAACGCACCACACCATTAGAGGCAGATCGGCTCCAAAGGGATATCCTGGACCGCCAACACTACCCGATTCCCGAGCAGGCTCATCCGCCCGCCTATCGCCTGCTCGGCGGCCAGCCTGGCCAGCTCTGGCAGATTATTCTGCTCCGAAAGGTGTCCCAGGACGATCGTGTGCGCGCCGCCGTCGTAATCCCGCAGCAGAAACTCCGCGCAGGCCGCATTCGACAGGTGTCCCACCCGGCTCAGCACCCGCTGCTTCACGCTCCACGGGTACGGGCCATCCTTCAGCATCTCCAGGTCGTGGTTGGACTCCAGCAGCAGCACATCCACGCCCCGCAGCGCCACCTTTACATTGGGCGGCACGTAACCCAGATCGGTGGCAACCGCCATCCGAATCGACTCCGACCGCGCATGGAAAACAAACCCGCAGGGATCGGCAGCATCATGCGGAATAGTGAACGGGTTCACGTCAATCTCGCCAATCGAAAACCCATGCCCAGCCCGGAAGTACTCCACTGCCGGCAGAAACGCGGGATCCGCCTTCACCTTGTCCACGGAATCTACACTCGACGGCGATTCGGGGTGCCCCATGTCTCGATTCTGAGACATGGGTTCGCACAATTCCGATTCCTTCGCAATCTCAGCCACCGTATGGTCAGCCCGCGTCGCCTTGTCGCGCTGCACCGTCTCCAGCCACTTCGCGTAGGTCATCGTGGTCCGCGGTGTCAGCATCCGTACCCACGCGCGGTGCGTCGACTCGGTAAAAAACACCGGAATCTTCAGCCGCCGCGCCAGTACCGACAGCCCCGCCACATGGTCCAGGTGCTCATGCGTGATCAGAATCGCGTCCAGAGCCTCAGGGTCCTCGCCCACCTGCGCCATCCGCTTCATCAGCTCGCGGCACGACATCCCAGCATCCACAAGAATCCGCGTCGAGCCCGCGGCGATTACCGTCGCATTGCCCTTCGACCCCGATGCCAAAACCGTCATCCGCACTTCTTAAAAATACTCTCCCCGCCTGTGCTTAATCAGTCCCGGAACCAGCGGGAGTTACCGGTTGTCAGTTGTCAGTTCTCAGGAAAAGCAACGGCGCTTCGCCTTGGGAAACTGACAACTGAGAACTAAGAACTGAGAACTACGCTCTTAAGGGCGCAATAAAATTCACCACCGACCGCATCACCAGCTCATCCCGCTGGTTGAACACCAGCGTCACCGACTTCACCACTCCAATCTCCGGCTTGGAGGTCGACCGCCGCGCCGACAGGATCTCCGTCTCCGTACGCAGCCAGTCCCCCGGCCGCACCGGCTGCGTAAATTTGATCTCGTCCACCCCCGCGCCAATCATCCCGCCGGCAATATGCATGGACTCCACGCGCAGCCGCATCGCAATCGCCGCCGTCATCCACCCCGACGCCGCCAGCCCCTTGAAGAACGTCTTCTCCGCCGCCGCCTCATCCAGGTGAAACGGTTGCGGATCGTACTTCGCCGCAAACTCCTTAATCTCCGCCGCCGTCACCTCATAACTCCGCACCGACCGCACCATCATCCCCGGCCGCAAATCCTCAAAGTAAAGTTCCTCCGCCAAACCACCCTCCCATCCTTCTCACTCCTCACTTCTCACTACCCACTTCTCACTCCTCACTTCTCACTACCCACTACCCACTACCCACTACCCACTACCCACTGTAGTTATAAAACCCGCGCCCCGACTTCCGCCCCAGCCACCCAGCGTCCACCATCCGCACCAGCAGCGGGCATGGCCGGTACTTCGGGTCGCCGATCCCGTCCTCCAGCACCCGCATAATGTCCAGGCAGACATCCAGCCCGATAAAGTCCGCCAGCGTCAGCGGACCCATGGGATGCGCCATCCCCAGCCGAAAGATCTCGTCGACAGCCTCAGCCGTAGCCACACCTTCCATCACCGCAAACATGGCCTCATTCAGAAGCGGCATCAGCACGCGATTGCTCACGAACCCGGCAGCGTCGTTCACCTCCACCGGCGTCTTGCCCGCGGCCAGCGCAAGCTCCCGCACCTTCGCATACGTCTCATCCGAAGTCTGCAGCCCGCGAATCACCTCCACCAGCGCCATCACCGGCACCGGGTTGAAGAAGTGCATGCCAATCACCTGCGACGCTCTCCCCGTTCCCGCCGCCAGCTTGGTAATCGAGATCGACGAGGTGTTCGTCGCCAGGATCGCGTCCGATCCCAACAGCTCGTCAAGCTCGCGAAAGATCTCCTGCTTCACCACCAGCCGCTCGGTCGCCGCCTCCACCACCAGCGTGCAGCCGCTCAGATCCTGCGGCCGATGCACCGGCCGAATCCGCGCAAAGATCTTCGGCGCCTCCGCCGGATCGATCTTCCCCTTGGCCGCCTCGCGGTCAAGATTCGTGCGAATCGTCGCCAACCCCTTCTCCAGCGCCCGCTCGCTCATCTCGTACAGCGCCACGTCAAACCCCGCCCGCGCAAACACATGCGCAATGCCATTCCCCATAGTCCCCGCGCCCACCACGCCCAGCTTATGCTCCGTCACACTCATTCCAACGTCTCCTGAACTCCACCCTCCACTATACGTCCGCCGCCCGCAACGAATGCGGCCCTCAAACGCAATCGCGTTTAGACTTGTCTCCGGAGCCACGCCTTGCCAAGCCCCACCATCCGCATCCTTCAAGACGACAACCTCACCGCCCTGCGCGCTCTCCCCGACGCGAGCGTC
Source organism: uncultured Acidobacteriaceae bacterium (assembly GCA_963737325.1). Classification (GTDB taxonomy): domain Bacteria; phylum Acidobacteriota; class Terriglobia; order Terriglobales; family Acidobacteriaceae; genus Granulicella. The sequence goes on along the minus strand of CAVTSJ010000010.1, from coordinate 139,764 downwards.
GAGCTCATCTACATCGACCCACCCTTCAACACCGGCGTCACCCAGAAGCGCACCCGCATCCGCACCGTGCGCGATGCGGAAGGCGACCGCACCGGCTTCGGCGGCAATCGCTACCGCACCGAAACCCTCGCCTCCGCGCCCCTCTACGTCGATATCTTCGACGACTACATCGGCTTCCTCAGCCCCCGCATGATCGAAGCCCACCGCATCCTGACCCCCACCGGCTCCCTCTTCCTCCACATCGATCCGCGCGAAGTCCACTACTGCAAAGTCATGCTCGACGAAATCTTCACCACCCCCACCACCTCCGGCCGCGCCTGCTTCCAGAACGAAATCATCTGGGCCTACGACTACGGCGCCCGCGCCACCAAGCGCTGGCCCGCCAAGCACGACAACATCCTCTGGTACACCCGCGACCCCAAGCACTACACCTTCCACCTCGACGCCTCCGACCGCATCCCCTACATGGCGCCCGGCCTCGTCGGCGCCGAAAAAGCCGCGCGCGGCAAGACCCCCACCGACGTCTGGTGGCACACCATCGTCCCCACCAACGGCAAGGAGAAAACCGGCTATCCAACGCAGAAACCGTTGGGAATTTTCGAGCGCATCGTCCGCGTGCACTCCAACCCCGGCGACACCGTACTCGACTTCTTCGCCGGCTCCGGCACCACCGGCGAAGCCGCGCTCCGCAACGGCCGCAATGCCATCCTCATCGATCAGAATCCCGAAGCCTGCGCCATCATCCGCAAGCGCCTTGCCGCGCTCGAAGCAGCAGCTGCTCCCAACAAGCAGCGGCCCGGACACTAGCCTGGGCCGCTACTCATGGTTGCAACTTCAGCCTAAGGCGCCAGCGCCGCCAGCAACCCAGCGTTGGGGCTTCCCCATCCAGTCACCAGGTCATACCCGGTAACAGCCGAGTAGCTCCCGGACTTCCCGCTCGTAATATCGTGGAAGTCCGTGTCATACACCGACGTCACATTCTGCGCGTAGATGGTCGGATTGATGAATCCGATCGTCCCCTTGCCCTGTGAAGCCAGCTGTTGATTCACCAGCGCGATATACGCCGCCCACATCGGAGCCGCAAAGCTCGTGCCGCCATATTCGTTGGCCAGGCACGCCTTCTGGTCCGCGCAGGTGTAGAACGTAAAGTTTGCGTTCGCCGAAACATCCGGCCCATTGCGCAGCGTCGTCGACCCCTTGTTGCTCGAAGTGATCACGCCCGACAACTTCTGCCATGCGGGAATCGCGATGCTGTCCGGCGAGATGCCGCCGCCGCTATCGGTCCACGCCGTCTCCGACTTCCACGGGCCCGCCGCGCTAGCCGTCACCAGGTCCGTTCCGCCAACCGAGACAACGTACGCATTGTCCGCCGGCCACGCCTCGTTCCTCTTCGACCACGTCGAGCTATCGCCAGAAGCCGCGAAGAAGTTCTGTCCCTGCGCCGCCATCTTCTCAAAGTAAGGATTCAGCGTCGAAGGATCAGCCGGCGTCCATCCCCACGAGCAGCCAATCGTTGTTGGCAGCGGGCTGTGCGTCGTCATCGCGCCAATGATCGCCGTGTCCGTCGAGCCCACGTACATCACCAGGCTTGCCAGCCCCGGCGCCATGCCCAGCGCCTGCGTCATATCCAGCGTCTGCTCCGTATCGTCGCAGTCGCCGCCCGCCCGCGTATACACGCACGATGTGCTGGTGCCATCCGTCGAGATCACCGACACCGGCACCTTGTTCGTCTGTTTCACATTCGTGTAGTAGGTCGTCAGATCCGCAAGATCCGTGCCCAGGTATTCAAACAGACCAAGGTTCTGTCCCGAGCCCGTCAGCGTGCCCGTGCCATAGTACGCAGCGCGCATATCGCTGCCAAGGAACGAGGCCGAAGGCCCCGACCCCGTCGTCGCATGCGACACCACATCCTTCACATCGATCCCATGCGCAGCGGCATAATCGCTGCGACTCTCCAGCAACCGGTGCGGAAGCGAGTAGTTATCCAGTCCCGAAACATGCCACAGCGAGAACGACAGATCCGTCGTGGGCTCGCCATCCGGCGCATAGAACACGCGCTTCTCCGTGGGATGCTGGTACGTCATCATGTGCACGTGGAACGCGCTCTCCACTGCCGAAACCGGTCCTCTCACCTGCACGTCCATTGCATCGCGCGACCCGCCTGTCACAGTGAATCCATTGCTCACAGCGAACTGCACCACCGCGTCATACTGCGCCTGCGTCGGTCCAAACTTGGCCGTGAACTCCGTCGGCGTCAGAAACTTGTGGAACAGCGGGCTGCTCGGGTCATACAAGTCGCTCAGAAACGTCTCCAGCCCCGCCGCATCGCCCAGCGGCAGCACAAGATTCAAGCTCATCATTTGACCGGAAGACAGCCGTCCAACCTGCTGCGCCTCCCCGCTGCGAACCGCTTCCCGCACATGCCGCGTCATCACAGACTGCGCCTGTGCACTCATTGCAATCATCGCCACGCCTACCGTGAGCGCGACACATAGAATTCCCGATCTACGCATAGTGGATCTCTCCTATCGTGGAATAACCGTTAGATTTGTAGCTGGAACTGCGGACAATCATGTTCTGCAAACGGAAGACTGTCAACCACTGATTCGATTACCTTGGGATGTAGCCAAGAACGGCGAAAGCACCGCATTTCGCAGCAAAACCGAACACAGACAGGGCGAACTTGCATCAAAAGAATTGCAATCTTAGTCCCCGGTTACCCAAAGGTCGCTCATACCTGAGAGGGGCCCGAGCATTGCACCATCAGACACGAAAGCACTTCAAGGAAACCATGACGATCGACTCCGAAACATTTCGCGTACTTCCAGACACCGACATCAAGCTCAGCAAGCTCCCGACAAAAATCCAGCCCTTCTACAAGTCCGAAAAGAAATATCGCGAACTTCTTAAGGAACACGTCGCCGCCCTCAGCGATCAACAAGAGCTTCTCTACGGCTCCGACCGCTACGCCCTCCTGTTGATCTTCCAGGGCATGGACGCCTCCGGCAAAGACGGCGCCATTCGCCACGTCATGAGCGGCGTCAACCCGCAGGGCTGCGACGTCGCAAGCTTCAAACAGCCCAGCGCCGCCGAGCTCGAACACGATTTTCTGTGGCGCGCCTATTGGCGCCTGCCTCAGCGAGGCAAAATCGGCATCTTCAACCGCTCCTACTACGAGGAGGTCCTCGTCGTTCGCGTCCACCCCGATCTGCTCAAGAACGAAGGCCTCTCGCAGGAACTAACCAGCGACAAAGATGTCTGGAAGGATCGCTATCGCTCCATCGTCGACATGGAGCGCCACCTCTTCCATAACGGCACCCGCACCATCAAGTTCTTCCTTCATCTCTCCAAGGACGAGCAGCGTAAGCGCTTCCTCGCGCGCATCGATGACACCGCGAAGAACTGGAAGTTCAGCCTCGCCGACATGCAGGAGCGCAGATACTGGGATCAGTACACCCACGCCTTTGAACACTGTCTCAACGCCACCAGCACGCAGCACGCCCCGTGGTACGTCGTCCCCGCCGACGACAAGGAGAATGCACGGCTCATCATCTCCAGCATCGTCCTCGACACCATCAAGAGCCTCAAGCTCTCCTACCCCAAGACCACACCCAAGCACCGCGCCGAGCTCCTCGCCCTTCGCAAACAACTCAAGAAGTAGTCACGGCGTGTGATGCGCCGCGCATCGCACGCCTGCGCAACCTAGTCCGCCAGCTCATCCGCCAGGTGCAGCCACTTGTCCAGCGTCGCAATCCCTCGCTCAATCTCTTCCTTCTCCACGATCAGCGGCGGCGCAATCACAAAGTGGCTCACCCACGCTTGGAGGATCACGCCATCCGCCAGCGTCTTCGCCGCAATCTGATCCACCAGCAGCGGCTTGCCCGAAACCTTATCCGTGTACGTGTTGAACGGCTCCTTGGTCGCCTGGTTCTTCACCAAATCGACAGCCCAGAACAGCCCCTTGCCGCGCACATCCCCGACGCTCTTGTGCTTCGCCTTCAGCGCCTGCAGCTTCTCCGCAACAAACGGCTCCAGTTCCTTCGCACGCTCCACCAGCTTCAGCCGCTTCATCTCGTTGATGGTCGCCACCGCCGGCCCCAGCGTCATCGGATGCGCCTCATACGTGTGCCCATGCGCAAAATAATGATCCTGGAAGAAGTCGCCAATCTTCTCGCTCGTCGCACACAATCCCAGCGGCACATACGCGGAAGTGATGCCCTTCGCCGTCGTCAGAATATCCGGCGTCACGCCCCAGAGATTCATCGCAAACCACTCGCCCGCACGTCCCCACCCGCTCATCACCTCATCCGCGATCATCAGCACGCCAGTCTCATCGCACACCTTGCGCAACTTCGGCATGTACTCTTCCGGAGGCACCAGCACGCCGTTCGTTCCGACGATCGGCTCCACCAGCACCGCCGCCACATCGCTCTCATTGCGAATCATGTGCTCCAGGTAATCCACGCAAGCAATGCCGCACTCCGGATATGTGTGCTTGATCGGACACTTGTAGCAGTGCACCTCCGGCCCGAAAATAATTCCCGGCCCTTTACCGCGAGGCTCCATCGCCCAGCGCCGCGGATCGCCCGTCGCAGCAATCGCCCCAGCCGTTGACCCGTGATAGCTCCGGTAGCGCGCAATCACCTTGGTCTTGCCCGTGTACATTCGCGCAATCTTGAACGCGGCTTCGTTTGCATCCGTCCCCGACGTCGTAAAGAAGAACTTGTTCAACCCCTTAGGCAGCACCTCCAGCAATAATTTCGACAACTCCGCGCGCGCCGTCGTCGCATACCCCGGCATCGCATACGCCAGATCCTGCGCCTGCTGCTTAATCGAATCAATCACCGCCTGATTCTTATGCCCAAGATTCATGCACATCAGCTGCGACGAGAAATCCAGGTACTTCTTCCCATTCGCATCGGTGATGTAGCAGCCCTCGGCGTCGACAATGTGCATCGGGTTCCAACCCTTCTGGAACCTCCACGTGCCATAGTTCGTGTCTTTCGTGATCCGCACCACCTCTTCCGAGGTCAACCCTTCGGAAGCTATCGCCGCGCTCTTCTCCGCCACATCATTCGGACTCATAACGTACCCTTTCCGCTTCCGCCAACGCCGTGCGATGGCCAATCATCATCAGGTAATAGATTGCTCCCGAAAGGAAGAATCCGACAAACCACGCATAGTCATAAAGGAACGCCACGCCCGGCACAAACTTCCCCACCAGCGCCGCAAACACACCCGCCACCAGCGCCACAATCGCCGCTGGATTGAACCCGTTTCGATACTCATACATCCCACCCCGCCGATACATGGAGTACGTGTCCAAACGCGTCCCGCGAATCAGAAAATAATCCGTCACCATAATCCCAGCCACCGGCCCCAGCAGTCCCGAGTACCCCACCAACCACCCGAAAATGTAACTCCCAAACGTCGCCATCAGCTTCCACGGCATCATCGCCAGCCCCAGCAATCCCGTAATCATCCCGCCCGTCCGAAAGCTGATCAGCTTCGGCGCAAGATTCGAAAAATCATTCGACGGCGAAACCACGTTCGCCGCGATGTTCACATTCATCGTCGCAATCAGCAGCCCCACCAACCCAAGAAATGCAATCCACGGCTGATGAAATCGCCCCAGCAGCGTCACCGGATTCCATATCGCCTCACCGAACACCACCGTCGACGCCGACGTCACCGCAATCCCGATAAATGAGTACAGCAGCATCGCCACCGGCAAGCCAAACGCCTGCCCCACAATCTGCGACTCCTGCTTCTTCGCATAGCGCGTGAAGTCGGGAATATTCAAGCTCAGCGTAGCCCAGTACCCCACCATCGCCGTCAGCGACGGAAAGAAAAACTTCAGAAACCCACGCGTGGTGGTGAACTTACTCGGCGTCGAGAGCATCGGCCCAAAGCCGCCCGCGCGATGCAGCATGAACCCCAGCAGCGCAAGCCCCAACACCAGCATCAACGGCGCCGAGAAGCTCTGCAGATAACGTATCGACTCCACGCCGCGCCACACCACCCACATATTCAGCGCCCAGAACCCAAGGAAGCACACCCACGTCACACCCGGCATATGCGCTGTCGCCGGCCACAGCACTGCAACCATCGCGGCAATCGCCTGTCCCCCGATCCACGTCTGAATCCCAAACCATCCGCAAGCCACAATCGCGCGCAGCATTGCCGGGATATTCGCTCCCACCGGCCCGAAAGCTCGCCCGCACAAACACCGGAAACGGAATCCCATACTTCGCTCCCGCATGCGCATTCAGCAGCATCGGAACCAGCACAATTAAATTCCCCAGCAGGATCGTCCCCAGCGCCTGCTTCCAGTTCATGCCGCCGGCGATCAGGCTCGCCGCAAGCATGTACGTGGTCACTTCCATCGACATCGAAAACCAAAGCGCAACGTAGTTATACGTCCCCCACGTACGCTGCGCCGGCATCGTCGGCGCCAGGTCATCGTTGTACAGCCGCGCATCCGGCGCATACTCGCCCGCAAACTCGTCGCTGTCTATCGTGACCTTCGCCAGCTGCGGAATAGCCCTCAACACATCCCTCCGCCATTGGCCTCGCGCTTCACAAACCGCCCCCGCCCCGTCGCTCCAAGAAACTTCCCTGGCTGCGCAACGTTGTCCACCACCAGTTCGCCGCGCGAGTACACCTTCGCCGCATTCCCCATCACCGTCCATCCCTCAAACATCGAGTAGTCGGTCGCCATGCGCTGCGTCGCCGCCGAAATCGTATACTCCGCCTTCGGATCCCACAGCAGAATATCCGCGTCCAGCCCTTCGGCAATGCGTCCCTTATGCCGCTGCATACCAAAAATCCTCGCCGGATTCGTCGCCGTCAACGCCACAAACTTCTCCGGCGAAATCTTCCCCGCATTCACGCCGTAGTGCCACAGAATCTGCAGCCGATTCTCCACGCCCGGGCCGCCATTCGGAATCTTGCGAAAGTCTCCGCGCCCCAGCTCCTTCTGATCCGCAAACCGAAACGGACAATGATCCGTCGACACCACAGCCAACGACGCATCGCGCAGCCCCTCCCACAACGCCTCCTGGTTCCACTTCTCACGCAGCGGAGGCGTAAACACATACTTCGCCTCCTCCCAACTCTTCCCCGGCATCTGGTCCTCAATCGACAGCACCAGGTATTGAATGCAGGTCTCCGCCAGCGCCTTCGCCCCGCGCCCCTGCATAAACTTCAGCGCCGCCAGCGAATCCTCATTCGACAAGTGCACGATGTACACAGCCGCCCCCGCCATGTCGGCAAGCGCAATCGCCCGATGCGTAGCCTCCGCCTCTGCCTTCGGGCTTCGCGACAGCGCATGATAGTGCGGCTCGGTCTTGCCTTCCGCAATCATCTGCGCCACCACCACATCAATCGCGCTGCCATTCTCCGCGTGCACGCAGCACAGCGCATTCAGCGCCGCAGCCTTCTGCATCACCCTGAACATCAGTCCGTCGTCGATCATCAGCACGCCGGGGTACGCCATGAACAGCTTGAAACTCGAGATGCCCTCGGCGACCATCTCCTCCATCTCTCGCAAGCCCTGCGCCCCGTCGCCCGGCCCCAGGTCCGTCACGGCCATGTGCAGCCCGTAGTCCACACACGCTTTCCCCCGCGACTTCGCGCGCCACACATCGAACGCCTCGCGCATCGTATGGCCCTGGCTCTGCAGCGCAAAATCAATCAGCATCGTCGTGCCGCCGACAGCCGCAGCCTGCGTGCCGCTGGTGTAATCATCCGCAGAAGTAGTACCGCCAAACGGCATATCCAGATGCGTATGCACATCAATCCCGCCCGGCATCACCAGCAGCCCAGTCGCGTCCACCACCTCGTGTCCTGCCTCGTTGATGCCATTCCCCACACGCGCAACCATCTCGCCGGAGATCAGCACGTCCATCGGCTTCGATTCAATCGCGCTCACTACCGTGCCATTCTTAATGAGGATTCCCATAAGCCCTCCCTACGCCTTCAAACTCTCCGCATTCGCCACGCGTTCCGCCCACGTCTCGGGACACAGCCCCGTCTCGACACGCTCCATCGTGATGCACTCCGGCACAGGACAAACCAGCGAACACAAATTGCACCCCACACACTCATCCACATCCACCCGCGGAATTCTCTCCAGCGGCGTCACCGCGCTATTCAATCCCTCGCCATCCAGATCGAGCTTCGGAATCGGTGTCGTCACAATCTCCTTCACCGACTGCGCAAACACCATCGCAGGCGTCGGCTTCCCATGCGGATTCGGCTCGTGCTGCGCATAGCGCGGATCGGTTCCCTTCACCGGCTGCTCCATGCCGCCATCCACGCGGTCAAGGTGGATGCACTGATGCGCTCCATCCCAGCACGCCGTGTAGCAAAGCTGGCACCCAATGCATTTGTCCGCATGAATCTCCGCGACCACGCGATAGTTCAGATTCAAATGCTTCCAGTCGCGCATATTCGGTAGCGACAGTCCGCGAAAATCGTCGATCGTCTCATACCCCTTGCGCCGCATCCACGCGAGCAATCCATCGCCCATGTCCTCCACAATGCGATAGCCGTAGTGCATCACCGCGGTGCACACCTGCACGGTGCCCGCGCCCAGCAACATAAATTCCGCCGCGTCCTGCCAGCCCGCCAATACCGCCAATCCCACTCATCGGCAGCGCGGCCATCGGATCGCTCATCACCTGCTGCACCATGTTCAACGCAATCGGCTTCACCGCCGGCCCGCAATACCCTCCATGCGAACTCTTTCCATCCACCTTCGGTCGCGGCTCCAGCGTCTCGAGATCAATCCCCGTAATCGAATTGATCGTGTTGATCGCACTCAGCGCATCCGCGCCCGCACGTCTCGCCGCGCGCGCTGGCATGCGAATATCCGAGATGTTCGGCGTCAGCTTCACGATCACCGGCGTGCGCGCCTTCTCCTTCACCCACCCCGTAATCTGCTCGCAGTACTCCGGCACCTGCCCCACCGCCGACCCCATGCCGCGCTCACTCATCCCATGCGGGCATCCGAAATTTAACTCGAGCCCATCCGCGCCCGCGTCCTCCGCGCGCTGCACCATGTCGTGCCACACCTCGCGCTTGCTCTCCACCATCAAGCTCGCAATCACCACGTGCTTCGGATACCGCCGCTTCACCTCCGCCATCTCGCGCAGGTTCACCTCCGGCGGCCGGTCGCTGATCAGCTCAATATTGTTGAACCCCATCATCTTCTGCCCGTTCCAATCAATCGACGAGTAGCGCGAGCTGACATTCGTTACCTGCTCGCCAATCGTCTTCCACACCGCGCCGCCCCACCCCGCATCGAACGCGCGCATAATCTGCTCGCCGCAATTCGTAGGCGGCGCGCTCGCCAGCCAGAACGGATTCAAGCATTTGATTCCCGCAAACGTAGTCTCAAGCGTTGGCATGGTTTCCCCCCGGATTCCCGGGTGCCCCATTCATGACGGTTCTATCGTCATGAGTGGGATGCGAGCCGCCTGCAGCCAGCCAACTCGCAATTCCAATCCCCGCGCGCTTTCCATCCGCAACCGCGTCCACCACCTCGCGCCCGCCATTCGTGCAATCCCCGCCTGCAAAAAACTTCGGATTCGACGTCTGCCCGGTCTCGCGATCGATCACAATCCGTCCCCGCTCCAGCCGAACCTTGCCCGCATCCTTCCCATCCGCCGCACCCACAAACTCCGCATGCGTCGCCTGCCCAATCGCGAGCACCACCAGGTCCACCTCCAGCAAAATGTGATGATCGGCCCTCGGCACCAGCGAACCATCCTCAGCAAACTCCAGCCGTGCCAGCTCCAGCGCCTCCACCTTCTTCTCGCCGACAACCTTCACCGGCGTCACATGCCACAGGAACCGCACACCCTCCTCCCGCGCATGCTCGTACTCAAACCGGAACGCCGACATCTGCTCGGACCCGCGGCGATACACCATGTGCACCTCCTTTGCGCCTAGCCGCACCGCCGCATTCGCCGCATCGATCGCCGTATTTCCCGCACCAATCACCGCCACACGCGACGGCACATCCTTCAACCCTCCACTCTTGTACCCCGCAATAAAATCGAGCGCATTGGTCATGCCCTCCAGCTCCTCACCCGCCACGCCCAGCTTATGAATCGCTCCCAGCCCCATCCCCAGGAACACTGCATCGTAGTTCGCCTCCAGCTCGGCGAGCTTCGCCGCATCCACCATCGTCTCGAAGTGAAACTCCACGCCCAACTGCGCGAGCATATCGATCTCGCGCAGGCTCTCAGCCAGCGGCAGCTTGTACTCCGCAATGCCATACGTGTTCAACCCGCCCGGCAGCGGCCGCGCATCGAAGATCTCCGCGCGAATCCCGCGCCGCCGCAGCTCCGCCGCACAAGCCAGCGACGCAGGCCCACCCCCAATCAGCGCCACCTTCTTGCCCGTATCCGCACCCGGCGCAAACGGCAGTGGGTCGCCGCTAGCATGCAGCGCATCCATCGCAAACCGCTGCAGTCTTCCAATCTCAATCGGCTGCTTGTTATACCGATGCATCACGCAGGCGCCCTCGCACAGCACCTGCACTGGGCAAGCCCGCGCGCAGCTCGCCCCCAGAATATTCGCCTCCAGAATCGTCCGCGCCGACCCCTCTAAATTCCCACTCGCAATCTTCTTGATGAACTTCGGCACATCAATGTGCGTAGGACAAGCGCCCATGCACGGCGCGTCGAAGCAGTACAGACAGCGCAGCGCCTCTGTGACCGCAGCGGTCTTCTCGAACGCCGGATGCAGCTCCGCGAACCGCGCCGCAACCTCCGCCGATCCGCCTGCCTTCGAAAAAAAGTTGGTCGCCTCACTCATTGGGAACGAGCACATCTCCTTCTCAACTTCGCGTCCGCCCTGCTCCAACCTTCTGCCGGCCAGGGCTGCTCGATGAAGGTTAGATTATGCACCATCCGCACCGAAAGTGGGAGCCTCAGCCTCCGCTCATCTCGCTTCCTGCCGCCCAATCCACTCCATCGTCTTCTCGCTCAACCGCACAAACGCCGCCACAGCCTCCTCCAGGTGCTCGCGCTTCGTGTCTTCCGCAGCGTTGTGGCTCAGCCCGTTCAGGCTCTGCACAAACATCATCACCGTCGGAATCCCCAGCCGCGCCACCTCCGCCGCATCATGCAGCGGCCCGCTCGGCAGCTTCTCACACGTCCCCACCGTCTCCACGATTGTGTCTTCCGCCAGCGCGATCAGCGCCGGCGAAAACGGTATCGGCTCAATCGACCAGATCTTCGCCCACTCCACCGTGCATCCTTCTTCCTTCGCGAATCGCTCGCTCGCCTCGCGCGCCTCGCCGAGCATCTGCGCCAACACGCCCGCATCCAGATCCCGCATATCCAGCGTCGTCTCGCAACGCCCCACCACCGCCGTAACAATCCCCGGAAACGTCTTCACACTCCCCATCGTCGCGACAGCCTGCGGATGTTTCCGCGCAATCGGCCGAATCTCCAGCGCGAGCTTCGCCGCAGCCGCCAGCGCATCTCTCCGCACCTCCATCGGCGTCGACCCCGAATGAGCCTCCTGCCCCCGAAACACAATCGCCCACCGCTCCACGCCTTTGGTCCCCTGCACCACAGCCAGCGGTTTTCCGAGCCGCTCAAGAATCGGCCCCTGCTCAATATGCAATTCCAAATAAGCAGCGAGCCCCCGCTGCTCCCGCACAGCCTCCCCCACACGCTCCACCTCAACCCCACACGCCGCAAGCGCCTCCGACAGCGTCACGCCATCCTTATCCGTCCGTCCCCGATCCGCCTCCACCGTAGCCTTCCCCGCAAACGCCGCCGACCCAAACAGACTCCGGCCAAACCGCGCACCCTCTTCATCGGCCCAATCCACCAGCTTCACCGTCACTGGCGGCCGACCGCCATACATCTCCGCCGCATGCGTCAACACTTCGAGCGCCGCCATCACCCCCAGGCACCCATCCAGCCACCCGCCATTCGGCACGGAATCCAGATGACTTCCCACCGCCAGCGCCCGCTCACTCTCCCCTCGCAGCGTCACCCAATGATTCCCAGCCGCATCATAATGCGTCTCCAACTCCGCGCCCGTCGCCGCGCTCATCGCCTGCAGCTTCTCCTCAAACCACGCCCGAGCTTTCAGCCACATCGGCGACCAAGCCACCCGCTGCGCCCCAAACTCATCCGAAGTCAGCGCCCGCAACTCCTCCAGATTCACCAACACCCGCCCAGCATCCACCATCCCAACACCTCACCCACCCAACCTAGCACGCAAACAAAAGGAGGGACCACCCATACCAGGCGCCCCTCGATTTTCACTACTCACTGCCCACTCCCCACTACTCACTGCCTTTACTTGCTTCCCGGCGGCACCACTCCATTCATCCGCAGATATTCAATGAGCTGCCCATAGTGGTCGTAGCCATGCGCCACGCCAAAGGCTGCAATCGTCGCGCGCGTGCCCTGCCCATCGATCGGCTTGACCGGCACAAACGCATTCTCGGGAGTAATCGTCGCAATCGCCTTATGCGCAAACGCGAACGACGCCGCCAGCGCCGCTACAGCCTCATCCTTGGTCGTAATCTTCTCCAGCGCCGCCCTGTCCATATCCGGCTTCATCCCGCCCACCGCCGAGTAGAAGTAGTAATTCGCCTCCGTCACATGCGTTACCTGCTGCACAAACGTCCGCACCGTATCGAACTTCACGCCCTGCCCCGGCACAAAGATTGCCGCCGAAGGCGCAAAGGTATACTTCTCCGCGGGCATCGCCTTCACCACGCCCATCATCTCGTGCTCATACAGGCTCAGCAGCTCATCCAGCGCCTTGGCAGGTGTCGTCGAACTCATCTTCATCGGCTCATCCATCTTCATCTGCGCGCTAGCCGCCACAGAACCAACGCTCATCCAGCAACAGGCGCCCAACGCCAAACCCATCGTCATCATCTTCAAACGCATCGTCTTCACCTCAGTCCAAAGTCCATTCCAAAAGCACATCCAGCCTAGCAGTACCCCTTTCCTTCAGCGTAAAAAATATTCCCGAGCGAAATCCGCACTCGCTCGTCTTTCGCTGTAGAGGTTAAACATGGCGTCGAGTAGCCACTGGGAAAGGGGATGGGACGTGGCGTTTGTCTCCGCGGAAACCACAACGGAGACAGACGTGACTGCGCTCGTCCATGCCTACTCCGCGCTGCTCTTCCGCGTCGCCCACTCCATCCTCCGCAACCGCGCCGAGTCCGAAGATGTCGTCCAGGACGTCTTCCTTCGCGTACTGCAGCACCAACTCAAAGCACATCGCCTCAAGCTGCCCGACATCCGCGACCTCCGCGTCTGGCTCGTCCGCATCACCTGGAACCTCGCCATCGATCGCCGCCGCCGCATCCGCCCCGACCAGCTCGATGAACCCTTCGCCGCCTCCCTCGTCGCCCACTCGATTCCCGCCGACCAGGCCCTCTCCGACGCCCGCCAGATCGCCGCCACCCTCCGCGAGATCGAGCGCCTCCCCCAACCCGAGCGCCACGCCCTGCTCCTCTCCGCCATCGACGAGCTCAGCATCACCGAAATCTCTACCCTCCTCCAACGCTCCGAATCCGCCGTCCGCGCCCTGCTCTTTCGCGCCCGCACCCGCCTCCGCGAACGCCTCGAGAAGAATGTGCGGCTCGAGAAAGGAACTTCCGCATGAACACTCAACTCAACCCAGCCTCGCAACCCGACATCGCAATCGACCGCGTCCTCCACGCCCTCCGCACCACCGAGCCACCCGCTGGCCTCGAGCAGAGAATAGCCGCCCGCCTCGCCCAGGCCGCCGAAGCCCGCACCGCCGCCTCTGCGTTCCCCCAGTCCGCCCAATCTGGTCTGATCTCGTACTTCGCCGTCATCCTGAACGCAGTGAAGGACCCCCGCATTTTGCTCGCAGCGGCACGACGCAAATTCATAGCCACCGCCGCCCTCACCCTCCTCATTGCCCTCACCACCCTCACCCTCCTTCACCATCACCCTGCAACCACCACCGCCCAAACAGACTTCCGCGCCCACGCCAACCCCGCACCGCAATCTCTCGCCACCACCTCCCTGCGGACCACTCAAGATCGCACCGTCAACTTCACTCTCGAAGGGGCGGGACTTCAGTCCCGCCATCATGCTCCAGCCGCGACTTCGGCTTTACCCGCCGGGGTAATCTCTCACCCTCCCTCACCATCCGCGCAGACCCCCGACCTCGACCAACTCGCCCTCGCCGAAACCCTTGCCCCCAGCCATCCCGCGCCGCCCATGCCCCTCACCGCGCAAGAGCACCTCATGCTAGCCGCCACCCGCCCCGGCCAGCCCATCCAGCTAGCCGAGCTCGGCACCGCCCGCGCGCCGCTGCTACGCGCCGCCGCCCAAGCCCGCGAAGAGGCCAGCATCAGCCGTTACGTCAAGAGCCTTCTCTTCCCCTTTGCCGTAGCCGACGCGCTCTCCCCCACCACCGACTCTCAACCGCAGGAGCTCTCCACCCCAGCTCCTCCACCCTCTAAATAACCCCAACGAACGGAGCCTCACCAATGACTCTCACCCAATCCCGCCGCCCAGGCGCACGATCCCTCATGGCCCTCGCCCTCACGCTCCTACCCCTCGCGCTCACAGCGCAGGCTCAATCTCCAACTACTTCTAGAACTCCGAAAACCTACACCGGCGACTGCAAAAATGAGCCAACCCGCACGGATCAGATCGAATGCGAACAAGCCCGCTCGCAGACCAAAATCATCTTTCTAAAGAATGCCGCTAACCAAAATGACGCCAACGAAATCATGGTGTCGGTTCGAAATTCTTTTGATCCTAGCCTGAAAATCTACCTGCTCGCCAGCCAGAACGCACTCGTCATCACCACCTATCCCGAACAGCTCGCCCGCATCGAAGAGCTCATCGCCGCGCTGGATCGTCCGCGCAAGATGTACCGGCTCAACTACACCATCACCGAGCTCGACGCCGGCAAGACCATCGGCACACAACACTTCTCCATGGTCGCCGTCAACGGTCAGTTCACCACCGTAAAGGAGGGCGACAAAATCCCCATCGCCACCGGCTCCTATTCTGACGGCAGCGCAACCGCCAGCGGCGTCCAGACCCAGTTCACTTACCTCGACGTCGGCATGAACTTTAGCGCCACCCTCAGCGCTACCGACGGCGGAGCCATCCTCAAGACCAAGGTTGAACAGTCCAGCCTCGGCCAACCCAGTACCATCGCCGGCGTCCAGGAGCCCGTTGTTCGCCAGACCGTGTTTGAAGGCACTTCCGCGCTCACCTTCGGCAAACCCGTCATGCTCGGCTCCATCGACGTCCCCACTACCACCCGCCGATTCGACATTGCCGTAGTCCTCGATCAAATCAAGTAGCCAACCCTTCTCCAAACGCCTCCCGGCTGCGCAGCCTCACCGCGCAGCCGGGAGGCTCTCTTTCTACGCGGCGAAGCTTGGCAAACTTGGCGTCCTCCGCGTCAAACCCCTTGCCTTTCTTCCTCATCCCCTCCGGGAGAATCTGCCTCCTCCTTTACCCCTTGCCTTTGGTTTAGCCAAAAGCTGGAAGCTAGAAGCTCGCCCTAAAATAAATCCCCCGCCACCACCCCAAAAACAGCCCAAAATCCGCATGTCAACCCCCCACCGCCCACCAAACCTCACCAAACCCGCGTCCCCATTGCCGATTTCTCTTTCCGCAACTTGGCATAGTTACCCCCGCCAACCGCCTACAATTGAACTAGACCCCAACCGATCCACCAACGCCGAACCGCTCTGCCCCGCACAACCCCTTTGCCTGCACTACTTTACCCATAACCCCATTGCTTGCCCAACTTTGGAGACAAAAAGCCTTCATGAGCAGGGGTACTTTGCTATCTAACCGATTTGGTTAGAACCGTTTACGACCCAAATGGCCCCCAGTGGTCATACTTTGCTATGTAACAGGCCTGATGAGAGCACTTTACGAGGAAAAGAGCCAAACCGGGGGGGAGGGGGGGTCACCCTCCCGAATACAATCGAATCTATGGTCCGCATCTACCTTGACGCCAACGCGACGACACCCGTTCTTCCGGAAGTCGTCGACGCCATGCGTCCCTTCTGGTCCGAAGCCTTCGGCAACCCCAGCTCTGCGCACCAGCCAGGCCAGCGCGCCCGCTCCGCCGTCGATCACGCCCGAAGCTCTATCGCCCGCCTGCTCGGCTGCTCCGCAAAGGAAATCGTGTTCACCTCAGGCGGCACCGAGAGCGACAACCTGGCCCTCGACGGCATCCTGACCCCGTTCCTCGACAAGCGCCAGCCCGCCCACCTCCTCACCACCGAGATCGAGCACCACGCCGTTCTCTACACCGCCCAGGCCCTCCGCCGCCGCGGCGCCGAGATCACCTATCTCGCCCCAACCCGCAACGGCCTCATCGACCCCGAAGCCTTCGAAGCCGCCCTCCGTCCCGATACGGAACTCGTCTCCATCATGTTCGCCAACAACGAAACCGGAGCCGTCCAGCCCATCGGCAAACTGGCCCGCATCGCCAAGGCCTACAACCCCACGATCCTCTTCCACACCGACGCCGTACAAGCCGCCGGCAAGCTCCCCATCGACCTCACCGGCGCGCTCAAGAACGTAGACCTGCTCAGCATCTCCGGCCACAAGATGTACGCGCCACAGGGCACAGGAATCCTCTTCGTCCGTAACGGCGTCCACGTAGCTCCACTCCTCCACGGAGGCCCGCAGGAACGCCAGCGCCGCGCCGGCACCGAGAACGTAGCCGGGATCGTAGCCCTCGGCCGCGCCGCTGAACTAGCCCAGGCTTGGCTCAACCCAGCAACAGATTGGGTGTCCCAGGTCCCGCCTCTGGGACCTGGGTCCGCGACAGCCCAAGGTAGTTCCAGCCCCGCAGAACTCGCCGCCCTCCGCGACAAGCTGGAGCAAGGCCTGCTAGCCGCAATCCCCAACACCCACGTCAACGGGTCAACCGAACACCGCTCGCCCAACACCACCAACCTCCGCTTCGAAGGCATCGACGCCGAAGCCCTGCTCATCGCGCTCGACATGCAAGGCATCGCCGCCAGCTTCGGAGCCGCCTGCCAGTCCGGCGCCACCGAACCCTCGCACGTCCTGCTGGCCATGGACCTAACCCCCGCCCAAGCCCGCTCCAGCCTCCGCCTCTCGCTCTCCCGCCTCACCACCACCAAAGAGATCGACCGCGCGCTAGCCATCATCCCCGCCGCCGTAGCCCGCCTCCGAGCCATCAACTGAAAAGCAAAGCAAGCTTTTCACCACCCACCACGCATTACTCACTACTCACTTCTCACTTCTCACTACTCACTACTCACTTCTCACTTCTTTTACAGATACCACGGAATATTCACCACCACGATCCGCTGATTTCCCTTCAGCAGCAACAGCAACTTCAGCAACTGCACGCGTTGGCCATGCAGCAGATTCTCCCACCAGTGCTTCACCACCAGCTCGGGCAGCAGGACGGCGATCTTCCGCCCGGGAAAGTCCTCCTCCAGCTTCAGCACATAATCCATCAGCGGCGACAAGATCGTCCGGAAGGTGCTCTTCACCGTCACCAGTTCCGGCTCGACCATGTTGTGTTCACGCACCGGGGTCAGCACCATCTGCTCCCACACCTTGCCCAGCGCATCCGAGTCATCCGAATCCACGTGCACCACCTTCACCATCGGACTCATCAGCATCCCAAAGCGCATCGCCTTTTCAGTCACCTTGTCCCAGGTCGCCATCGGGATCACCACGATCGGCGGCTCCAGCCCGGTCAGCCGCAGCGGGGTCGGGTCGACCGTCTCCGCACGCACCCGTGTGTAGTGCCGCTTCACGCCATACATCATCACAATCAGCAGCGGCACCAGGATCGCAACCACCCACGCGCCCTCCGTGAACTTCGAGAACAGCAGCACGCACAGCGTAACGCCGGTTGCCGTAGCCCCTAGCCCGTTCACAAACATCTTGATCAGCCGGTGCGGGGCGTCCATCGTCTTGTGCCAGTGCATTACCATTCCGGCCTGGCTCAGCGTAAAGGCGAGAAAAGCGCCGATGGCATACAGCGGAATCAGGGCGTCAGTTACGCCCCTGAAGATGATCAGGATCAGCGCCGTCAGTCCCGTCAACGCATAGATGCCATGCGAGAACAGCAGCCGGCGACCACGCAGCAGGAAGACATGCGGCAGATAATCCTTGCCGGCGATGGCGCGCGCCATACGTGGAAAGTCCGCGAACGCGGTGTTCGCGCTGAACGAAAGTGCCGCCAGCACCGAACCCATCGTGAGGAAGTAGAACCACTGTCGCCCGAAGACTGCCGCGACCTCAATCGACAGCACGCTCTGATAGTTCGTCGCATCCGGATCCATCGCCGTCACGCCATACGACCGCGCCACGTAGCTCAAGCCAAACAACAGGATGATCAGGATCCCGATAATCACCGTCAGCGTGATGTTCGCATTCTTGCTGCGCGGCTCCTTGAACGCCGTTACGCCATTCGACACCGCTTCAACGCCCGTCATCGCCGCGCATCCGCTCGAGAACGCCTTCAGCAGCAGATACACCAACAGCCACCCAGCCAGCTTGGTCGTCGGGTTATCGACCGGAGGCGGTGGCGCCCAGTGCGCTACCGGATGACCGTGCGTGCTCAACGCCTCGAACACACCCACGCCGATCGTGGTCAGCAGCGTCCCCACAAACAGGATCGTCGGCAGCAGGAAGACGATGCCAGTCTCCTTCACTCCGCGCATATTCACCAGAGCAATGCCCGCCAGAATCACCAGGCACATCAGCATCTGGTGCTCATGCAGCGTCGGCCCGTACTTCGTCTCTTGAAACGAGCTCACCAGTGCTGTAATGCCGGCCGAGATTCCCACCGCGGCCGTCAACACGTAATCGATCATCAACGCCGCAGCCGCAAATAGCCCCGCCCGGTCGCCCAGATTTTCGCTCGCTACCGTGAACGATCCACCACCGTTCGGATACGCCACAATCGTCTGCCGATAACTGAGGTAAAGGATGGTCAGCAGCGTAAGAATCAGCCCGAAGATTGGCAGTAGGTAATGCTGGACTCCCCAAAACCCCAGTGGAATCAGCAGCGTCATCGCTGCTTCAGGCCCGTACGCTGCGCTGGTTAGACCATCCAGCCCGAAGATCGGAATTCCCACCGCTGGACTGATCTGTGCAGTATGCGCCTCATCGGACGCTAACGGCCTGCCAAACAATACGTCAAAAAGCTTCATAAGCCTCGCAAAATTCAGGCAAACTGCCCCGGGCTGGCCGCTGTTCGAACAGGGCGCACCGTTAGATATCCTACGACACTTCTGTCAATCCTCCAGATACGTTTTTTACGATCTCCTGATCTTTTTCTTACAACTCCCTTATGCGCAGAATTGCTCCATCCCATAAAACTCGCCATAAAATGCCAAGCGTTACAGGGTTTTCCGCGCACAACCTTGCTTCCAGACTGCGCCCCACCCGCGCGCCGGCACCCACGGCTTCCTCGACCCTCATCCAGCGCTCTTAGATATTGAGCCCCTTCAAATAGGCAAAGCTCTCCGCCATGCTCTCCATCACCGGACCAGCCGTCTCGTCCTGGTCCAGGTACGCATACCGTATTCCCTGCCACTTGGCCTGCGTCAACAGCTTCGGCCAATCGATCGTGCCCTTCCCCAGCTCGGTGAAGTGCTCCGCTTCCGGCCCCAGTGTGTAGCCCGTCGGCGCCCCCGGCGTGCGGTCCTTCAGATGAATCAGCCTCACTCGGTCCTTGTACGTCCTCATCATCATCCCGGGATTCTGTCCCGCCTGCACCAGCCAGTAGATGTCCAGTTCAAGGTTCACCAGCGTCGGGTCGGTGGCCTCCATCAGCGTCTGCCAGCCGGTCATGCCGTTCTCCTGCACCTTGAACTCATAACAGTGGTTGTGAAACACAAACTTCATTCCAGCCTGGCTCACCTTCAGGCCCCACGCATTGAAGTCCGTCGCAGCCTTCTCAAATCCTGCCGTTGACGTCCACTGATCCTTCGGCAACATTGGGCAAACCATGTACTTCAGCCCCAACTGCTTGCCGTAATCAATCTTGTCTTCAAACCCCGCATAGTCGAAGTGGGCCGACACCAGCCCCAGCCCCGAATCGTCCACAATCTTCTTCAGCTCCGGCGCCGGATGGTCATACACCACCGGATACAACTCAATCTGCGTGAACCCAATTTGCTGGATCGCTTTCAGCACGCCCGCAAGGTCCTTCGGCGCCTGTCGCCGCACCATGTACAGTTGCACTCCATAGTTCAGATTGCCCGGGTCCTGCCCAAATGCACTTCGTGGAAAGCTAACTACACAACCCGCAGCCATCGCGGTCATCTGAAGAAAATCACGGCGCGTCGTCATCGTACGTATGCCTCTCTCTCTTTCTCCGTTGGCATGATGCAGGCCCAAGACGTCCGTTCGCACGCGAGGCCTTGTGGGCATTGAAGCGCTCCTCACCCGCAAACACAGTGACCCTTGTCACCCACCGCGAAACTTTAGTCCAGCCTTTCCGTGACGGTCAATGACCATCTCAATACATCCCACCGCTCAAAAGTGGTACACCACATCCGTCGCCACTTTGAACTGGTTCCTGTGTCTTCCCTGGTCATACGCTGCCTCACCCAACACCGCCACAAACAGCCAACCCACCTGGATCGACTTCACCGATCGCTTTCGTGTTCCCCTCCATCCTACGGCGCACCCTCAAGCGTGGGTGCCTGAAGTTCAACAAACCTTCCATCCGGCGCACGCATAATCGTCGGCGCATACGTGCCCAGCAACTTGCTCGTCCACCAGACCCCCTGCGTCCGCTTCTCCTCCGGCGTGCTGAACCAATACTGCCAAAGTACCGCCCTCACAAATTTAGGAGGCGCCGCAGCGAACGGATCTCCACGAAACAACGCCAGCACATCCTTGTCCCCCTCCAACAATCGCTCCTCGGTCAGCGGCACAATCAGGGCGTTCTGCCACGTCGTCAGCGACGCGAACCACAAATTCCAATCAAACCGCGGCTGATACGGCGCATAAATTCCCGGCCGCTCCGACACATCCTGCGGCTTGTACCGAAACAGGTACGGCGTCCACGTCTTCCCATCATTCGACCCCTGGAACTCAATCTCATATCGATGCGGCGTCATTACCGCGAACAACCCATATTGATTCGCGATCCGCAGTGGCTCGAGTGCCGCAATCGGTGCCTCAGGCAGCGGAGCCTCTCTCCAGAACATCATCACCATCTCCGCCGTCGTCACATACGCGATCCAGGTCAACAGCACCGCCGCCACCGCTATCCCGAGCCCCTCCAGCGGCTTCATCGGCGTCCCGGCCTGCGCTTCTGCCGCCTCGCGCTCCTCCTGCGCTTGCACGCCGCGCCGCCACCGCGCCGGCACAAACCGTCGCAGCGTCCCATCATCCAGCAGCAACACCGCGAGCACCAGCACAAGGTAATTCAGGAACGCATAGTTCGCGGTCGCGATCACCACCGCCTGCCACACCGTGACAATGCAGAAGCAAGCAATCCGCCAGCGCCGCGGAAGGAATGCCATCCACACCAGCACCAGTTCCATGCCCAGTGTCGCGCCCGCAGTCGCCTTCTGAAACCAGTGCGGCAGGTGCTGCAGATACCATCCAATCCACGTCGGCAGCGGTCCATTCTGGTAGTACTCGTACATCGCTGTGAGGTTGCGCCAGGTAGGATCACCGCTCAACAGCTTCACCGCGCCCGACTCAAAGTAGATCCGGAACCACTCCCACAGCAGCAAAAACCACGCCGCACGAATCGCCAGCGACTTCTTTCCCCACCCCGGCCACCAACCTCCCGGCGCCACAAACAGCGACAGAAACCCCGCCTCCAACAACATCCCATCCGACTGATACTGTCCAAAGTCCTGCGACACCGCAATAAAACTGAGGAAGCAGACAAAGCAAATCGCCAGCGTGAGCCGCGGAGCCACATTCGCCACCACCAGCACGGACGCCACCAGCCCCAACCACACCAGCGCCATCAGCGCATGATTCCCACTGCCCCACCACAGCACCGTCGGCGCATACCAAAACCGTAAAGAGCCCAGAGTGCGCACCTTCTCCAGGTACTCTCCCGCCGGCAGAATTCCCTGGGCCCCGATCATTCCGCGAATCTGAAACACCAGCGCCAGGAACGCCGAAAAATAAATCGCCCCCATCGCGCGTAGAAAAATCCACCGCGCGATCAGCTGATCGGTTGCACCTTCCTGCCGATCGAAAAGATACCGAAGCCAGCGTCCAACCCCGCCCATGCGTTCCCCTTTCGGCGTCGGCCCAGCGCCGGCTCGTTATTGCTGTGCCGCGAGCGTCCCCGGCCTCTTCAGCATCGCAATCGCCTCGCGAAATCCCAACTCCGGCGACACCGGCGCAAAGTCACTCGCCACTTCATTGATCCTGATGTTCACCGTCTTCACCATCAGCGCCTTCCCGCTAAGATTCATCTTCAACCCCGTGGGCTGCCACTCCTGCGCACTGCTCTCAAATTCCTGCTGCAACTGCATTGTCCCACCTTCGTCCAGCCGCCCCAATATCCCAAACCCAATATTCACGTCCCTCACCAGATGGGCATCCAGCCGCACCAGCCGCTGCTGCGTCTCCTCAATCCAAACCTCGCCCGCAAACCCTCGCACCACATCCGCCTCAATGCTCGGTGGATCAAACTTCGGATTCGGTGTGAAGCTCAGCCGGTAACACTGGCTCGCGCCGCAAGGGACCATTCCCTCCAGCTTATAAATCTCCGAGTCCGGCAGCATCCCAACCAGCTGATCGATGCGCGCGGCATCTCTTTGCTCGCTCCTGTGCCGTCGCGCCTGCATCTCTGGATGCTCCGCCAGCGCATCCAGCCGGTTCATCTCGGCCTGCTCCTGCTCAACCGTCAGCGGTTTGCCATTGATCTCAATCAGTCGAGCCACGTCGCCATCCCGGGTCTCGATGATCTCCTTGGTCGTCTCGTGATCACCGTCCGTCTTACGCAGCACATACCGCACCGGCCGATGGCTCTTCTCTTCTTCCAGCCGCAGCTGCACCGCTCGCCGCACCAGCGCCACCGGGTTCACCGGCGCCGTCGCCGCCGTCTGCGCCAGTGCACTCCCTGCAAACACGCTCGCCACCAGCGCCAGCGCCGCGCCCGTATGCCCCGCCCAACGCCCGCTATACCTCATCGACAAGCTCACCAACTCAGATCCATCCAGCCTCAGCAATACCCGCTTCCAAACCATTCCACTATTTGACGAGCGACCCCCCCGTTCGCAACCGGCCTCACCGAATCAGCACCCATCGCCTCACGACTTCATCGTCAGCGTCGCCACCGAATCCGGCGGCAGCTCGATCATCACCGCCCGATCCTTCACCTGAACCTGCACGCGCTGCGCATGCGGCAACTCATTGCGCACCAGCAGCACGTTCGTCGCATCGGGATTCACAAACCCCAGCGCGTCGTCGCAAGTGCCCGACACCTCCACCAGCCGCGCCCCCACCTCCACAAAATGTGTCAGGTGCTTCAGCAGACAGTAGTCATGGTTGTACTTAAAAGTCTTCGCCTTCACATCCACGCTCACCAAAGAGTTCTGCCTCCACCCCCACGTACTCATCCCACCCTCCGGCGTCGAGATGTTCCAGTACATGTATCCGCAAGCGCCGTTGCGGAAGTAATCCTTCATCAGCTGCCAGCAATAACCGGTATAGCTCCAGCTGTTCGACCCATCACCGCACTCCTGCTCCGACTGAAAGATCGGCAGCTCCGGATACTCCACGTGAATCGCCGGCAGCGCGTTCTTGCCCGCCCACTGCACGCCGACACCCTTCACCCACTCGCCCGCGTCCTTGTCATTCATCACCGCTTCCAGCAGCTTCGGATTGCCGCGTTCCAGCGTCCCGAAGAACACCTCCACATCAATCTTCTTCATCTCCGGCCCCAGATATTTTAGGAATGCAGCCAGCCCCTGTGGCGTCCACGTGCAACTCGGAAAATTCTGCGCCGAATTAAATTCGTTCTGCGGCATCACCATCCCCACCCGAATCCCCTCTGCCCGATATGCCTCCACAAACCTCGCAAAGTAGCGCGCATAGGTTTCGAGATACTGCGGCTCCAGCCGAAACATATCCTCGCCCTCATGCCCCACCTGGTCCGGACGAATCCCGTTGTCCTTCATCCCCCCGAACGCCTTCGCCTCCGCATAAAAGTTATTGCGCTTCATCCAGCTCGGCGGCGACCAAGGTGAAGCCCACAGCTTCAACGCCGGCTGCTTCTTCAACGCCGCCTGGATAAACGGCACCAACGTCCCGCGATCATGGTCGATGCTGAAGTGCTTCAGCTCAAAATCCCCCGGCGTCTCGTCATAGCTGTACGCCTCCGTCGCATAATCATTCGCCCCAATCGGCATGCGGCAGTACGTAAACCGCGTTCCCGCCTGTGGATCGAACAGCTCATGCATCACGCTGTCGCGATCCTCCGCGCTCAACGCGCTAAGCGACGTCCATCCCAGCTCATTGAAGCATCCGCCAAATCCCTGCATAGGTCGCCCCACCGGCTCGCCCACATTCAGATTTAACAGATCCCACCCAAACGCCGGCTTGTACAGCAATCCCTTCTGCCACGCACTGTCCGCGGTCGTCGTCACCAGCCCCACCGACGCATCCTCCAGCGGCTGCGGCACCGGCAATCTCTGCGCCCCGGCAAGCCTTGCCACCACGCCCGCCACCGCAGCGCCCATCCCCACGCGCGCCCCAGCCCGCATCGCCTCTCGCCGACTCCAGATCTTCCCTCGCATCCTCACCCGCCTCCGTCAACCACTACACACTATAGCGATCGCCCCATTCCCCCGCGCTAAACTATCTCCATGTCGACACTCACCGCCATCCCGCTCACCACCATCACCGGCTCCCCCTCCACCCTCGCCGACTACTCCGGCAAAGTTCTCCTCGTCGTGAACGTCGCCAGCAAGTGCGGCCTCACCCCGCAGTACACCGCGCTCGAAGCCCTCTACCAGAAGTACAAGGATCTCGGCCTCGTCGTCCTCGGCTTCCCTGCCAACGACTTCGCCGGCCAGGAACCCGGCACCAACGAGGAGATAGCCCAGTTCTGCTCCATCGACTACCCCGTCACCTTCCCGCTCTTCTCCAAGATCCCCGTCACCGGCCCCGGCAAGCACCCGCTCTATGCCGCGCTCATCCAGGCCGCTCCCACGCACATCCCCCACGGCCCCTGGCGCGAAAAGCTCACCAGCTTCTCCGAGAAAAACGGCTTCCCCCCACCCAACACCCTCCCCGAACTCCTCTGGAACTTCGAGAAATTCCTCATCGGCCGCGACGGCGAAGTCCTCGCCCGCTTCGCCCCCGACACCCCGCCTGACGACCCCAAGATCACCGCCGCCATCGAACAGGCGCTCGCCTAACCCTCACTGCCAGCAGCAGTAAGCATGCACACAGCCCTCCGCCATCCGGGAGGGCTGTTTCATTCCATGGACACAACTTCACCCCTTGGGAGTCAAGGTTGAAATCTCGACTGTTTCAACCCTCTCCCGCATCCCTTTCGGCAATGGGCTTGTATCCACCTTCGCGCTCGGCTTCAACTCGTCAGGCGGCGCGGTATTTACATGCTCCTCGATCAACTCAGCATCGAGAGCCTCTTCAGCATCAGGTCGGTTCGTAACATCTTCTTTCATCATTAGTTTCCTCGCGAATGAGTTTGAATCTTGAACAGCGTTTCGGATCGACCCAATAGACAAATCTTGTGCCGGCTGGAAATCCTGTGGACCGCAAAATACTGTGGCTCGAAGGTTAGACGCCCATTCGCGCCCCGGCGAACTTTAACTTTCGCCGTCCGCGCAGAACTAACTTTCGCCCTCCGCGCAGGTCCCCGCGTCTTCCGGCGGCCTCACCACGTATCCTCTCTATACCTGAAAAGAGAGGCTCCCACAGATGCTTCGCACGCCCATTCTTCTAGTCGCCGCAACCGCCCTAACCCTACCCGCCTTTAGCCAGACACCCATCCGCATTACCGCCGACCTTACCGAGGCTCCCCGCAAGCTCTACCACGCGGAGATCGATCTCCCCGTGAAGCCCGGCCCCGCGACCTTCATCACCCCGGAGTGGATTCCCGGCAACCACCGCCCCACCGGCCCCGTCGCCGACATCACCGGCATCGTCTTCAGTGTCGATGGCAAGCCCATCTACTGGCGCCGCGACGATCAAAACCTCTACGAGTACCACGTCGAAGTTCCCAAGGGCGTCACCACCCTCCACGCCCATCTCGACTGCATCGTCACCTCGCGCGCCTCCGATAAAATCGCCGTCCTCGAGTGGGAGAAGCTCATGCTTTATCCCGCCAACATCCCCGTCAAGGACATCCCCATCCAGCCCAGCGTGACCGTTCCCGCCGGCTGGGGCATCGGTACCGCGCTCACGCCCACCGGCCCCTACGATCCCAACGCCAAGGTTGGCGGCACCACCCAATTCCAGCCCACCACCGTCGAGCAGCTCGAAGACTCCCCCGTCATTGCCGGCGAGTACTTCCACGAGTTCGCCCTGGCTCCCGAGATCACGCCAAAGCACTACATCGATGTAGTCTCCGACCAGCCCGACGACTCCAACCTCCGCCCCCAGCTCCTCGACGAGATCTCCAACCTCGTTCGCGAGACCGGTGCAGCCTACGACTCGCGCCACTACCACGTCTACCACTTCCTCCTCACCCTCTCTGACGTCGCCGGCGGCGAAGGCCTCGAGCACGGTCAGTCCTCCGACAATGGTGTCAGCGAGAAGGCCTTCGCCACGCAGCAAAGCCAGCTCGGCGACGCCGACCTTCTCTCCCACGAGTTCACCCACTCCTGGAACGGCAAATATCGCCGCCCCTACAACCTCTACCAGGACGACTTCGCCAAGATGCAGCAGGGCTCGCTCCTGTGGGTCTACGAAGGCATGACGCAGTATCTCGGCAACGTCCTCGCCGCGCGCTCGGGCCTCAAGTCCCAGGCCGCCTACCGCGACATGCTCGCCCTCTCTGCCGCGCAGCTCGACTACAAATCCGGCCGCATCTGGCGCCCCACCGAAGACACCGCCATCGCCGCCAGCATCCTCCGCTCCGATGGCCCCGCCTGGTCCAACTGGCGCCGTGGCCAGGACTACTACCAGGAAGGCGAGCTCTTCTGGCTCGACGCCGACACCAAGATCCGCGAGCTCACCAACGACCAGAAGTCCCTCACCGACTTCCTCCACATCTTCCTCGGCAAAGGCGGCAACACCGGCCCACTCATCGTCACCTACAACCGCGATGAACTCGTCGCCGACCTCAATGACGTCGTCAAGTACGACTGGGCCAGCTTCATCCACGACCGCATCGACCTCATCAATCCACACGCTGACTTCGACGGCATCACCCGCGGCGGCTACAAGATCGTCTACGAAGACCACCCCTCTGACAGCCTCTCAGCACTCATGCACAGCGGCAGCCGTCGCGGCGGCGGTCCCGGACCCTTCGTCTGGTACTCGCTCGGCCTGCAGCTCGGCGCCGACGGCAGCATCTACGACGTTCGCTGGGGCGGTGTAGCCGATAAAGCCAAGCTAGCCCCGGGCCAGAAGATCATCGCCGTCAACGGCATCGTCTTCTCTGACGACGCTCTCCACCAGGCCATCGTCGCTGCCAAAACCAGTAAGGAGCCCATCCACTTCCTCGTGCAGTCTGAACAGTACATCACCCCCGTCAACATCGACTACCACGACGGCGAGCGCTACCCCGCCATGGTCCGTGTCGACGGCACCAAGGACTACCTTGACGAGATCACCACCCCGCTCGCCAAGCATCCCGCCCCGCCTGCAAACGACACCAAGGAAGCAAAGACCAACTAGCCCCACACAACCAAACAGCGGGCGCGAAGGCACTCCCTTCGCGCCCTTCTTCTTGCGCTTTTCCGCGCCAGCGCGAATGCTATCCTCTCGCTATGGCCCCACCACCAGGAACCACCCGCCGTGAAATCGAACTCGATTTCATTCGCGGCATCGCCATCCTGATGGTCTTGATCTTCCATTACCGCCCTCACAATCTCCTCATCACTTCGCCCGTCCTCAACCGCATCCAAGGCTTCGGCTGGACCGGCGTGGACGTCTTCTTCGTCCTCAGCGGTTTCCTCGTAGGAGGCCTGCTCATGAAGGAGTGGCAGCGCACCGGCAGCGTCGATTCGCCCCGCTTCCTCAAACGCCGCGCCTTCAAAATTTGGCCCGGCTACTACGCCTTTCTCCTCGTCGCCACGCTCTTCCACGTCCGCCCGCTCAGCAGCTTCTTCTGGCAGAATCTCTTCAACATCCAGAACTACATTCCCTCCAGCCTCGCCCACACCTGGAGCCTCGCTGTCGAAGAGCAGTTCTACCTCTCGCTCGCCGCTCTCCTCGCCCTCTGGACCGCGCGCCACTGGCGTCCCGCCACTCTCCTCACCACCTGCATCGCCCTCTCGCTCACCGTCGAAGCCCTGCGCGCCATCCTCTCCGCGCACCACCAACCCGTCTACTTCTACACCCACACCCGCCTCGACGGCCTGCTCCTCGGAGTAGCCCTCGCCGCCGTTCACACCTTCTGGCCCGAGTGGTTTCAGAAGCTCCAACAGCAACGTCTTCTCCTCCTCACCATCGTCGCCATCGGCCTCTGGCGTCTGTACGTCGACCGCGACGCCTACCCCGAACCCGACTCCCTCACCTCGCCCTTCCTCATCACCTTTGTCGACTACGCAGCCGCCGCACTCCTTCTCCTTCTCTACCGCCGCAAGCCCAAGCACAGCGGCGCGTACCGCCTCGTCGCCCGCATCGGCATCTACTCCTACGGCATCTACCTGTGGCATGTCAGCGTCGAGCGCCCCGTCAACTGGGCCATCAACCACGTTCCCCACTCGCTCGCCGCGACCACCTCCACGCTGCTGCCCTACCTCCTCGCCATCCCGCTAGGCATCATCGCAACCAAACTCATCGAATTTCCCTTCCTCCGTCTGCGCCAGCGCCTCGTCCCCTCCCGCACCCCCGAGCCTCAAATTCCCGAGCCTCAACCTGCCACCGAAATCCACGTCAGCTAAAATCATCCGCATCGTCTCACCGGAGCCTGCCATGCTCAAACCGCTACTCGCCGCCACTCTCCTCGCCGCCACCGCCGCAACCGCCCAAACCATGTCCGCGCCTTCAACGACACCGCCGCCCGCGCCCAGGTCGATGTATACCGGCACGCCCGGCGACTACATCGCCCGCGACTTCCACTTCGGCTCGGGCGAAACCCTCCCCGAACTCAAGCTCCACTACCTCACCCTCGGCACCCCGCATCGCGACGCGGCCGGCCACGTCGATAACGCCGTCCTCCTGCTCCACGGCACCGGCGGCAACGCCCACACGCTCTTCAATCCCGCCTTCTCCGACGTCCTCTTCGGCCCCGGCCAGCCGCTCGACATCCACAAATACTTCCTCATCTTTCCCGCCGACATCGGCCAGGGCGAATCCTCCAAACCCTCCGACGGCCTGCGCATGAAGTTCCCCCACTACGACTACGACGACATGGTCCGCTCGCAGCACCAGATGCTCCTCGACGGGCTCCACGTCGATCACCTCCGTCTCATCCTCGGCACCTCCATGGGCTGCATGCAGAGCTTCGTCTGGGGTGAAACCTATCCCGGTTTCGCCGACGCCCTCATGCCCCTCGCCTGCCTGCCCGTCCAGATCGCCGGCCGCAACCGCATGATGCGCTACATGGCCATCGAAAACATCGAGCGCGATCCCGCCTGGAACAACGGCAACTACACCACCGAACCCGAACTGGGCCTCCGCACCGCCAACGAGATGATCCTCATCATGGGCTCCGCGCCGCTGGTGATGCAGACCAACTTTCCCACGCGGCAACAAGCCGAGAGCTACGTCGATAAAGTCCTTGCCCGCCTCGACGAGCACACCGACGCCAACAACTTCATCTACTACGTCGACGCCAGCCGCAACTACGATCCCAGCCAGCACCTCGACCGCATCAAGGTTCCCGTAATGTGGATCAACTCCGCCGACGACTTCATCAACCCACCCGAACTAGGCATCGCCGAAAAGATGGTCCACCAGATGCCGAACGCCAAGTTCGTCCTCATCCCCATCTCCGACAAAACCCGCGGCCACGGCACCCACACCGAAGCAGCCATCTGGCAAAACTACCTCATCCAACTCCTCAACGAATCCACCCCCAAACCTTAGCCCTCAACCTGTCCGCATGCTTGCGCGGAGCCACTTAATCGAGCTTTTGAAATAAGACCGGACACTCGTTGCCAGAAACCTAGACCATTCAGGGTCGCCTTCTCCGCGCTCTATCGCAAACCTGGCAAGCGCGTATCCCCAAACGCGCTCCGGCAGATACCCCAGCCTTTGCGTAGACCATCCTTGCGAAGCCGTACTCGTATATTGCGAAAACTGAAATGCTGCGTTCGCATTAAAAATTCCGAAGCCAAGAAACACAGTCAATAAATCGTTGAGTGGCTCCATATCTTCAGCGTCCCGATCGACAAGTCCCCCGCCAAGCAAAATTACGTGGCCGAGCTCATGGGCAAGCACCGCAACCAAAGAGAGCGGGTCGCGCAGCTGACGCTGATGAACCGCCACCAACTTCTTCTGACCATGCGGCTCAACATAGACGCCACCTGGAGATGTACTGCTACGCGCAGTAAAAGGAATTGATTCCAGCGTTGACTCCGTAGAGTCTGAAAACACTTGGAGTTCGATCAGCTCTGGATCAACACCCATGCAGCCTGCCACCCGCCAAAACATGAGTTGCAACGCTGCTTCCGATCCATCAAACCGATCCGGGAAGTCCTCCGCAGTCGGTCGCATCACGCGAGCCTCCAGCATCCGCTTTCGCCCCAACAATTGAGCCAAGCGTCCGAATCCCTCATCTACCCATAGCCGATCTTCTTCACTGACAGGCGGCTTCGCTGCTCGGCCAAACATAGCGTCCGTTATACCATTGCGCCTTGCAGAGGATTCCGATATGCCCGAGCTATTCAGCATCGGGGAAAACACGCCGCTCACCTAGATTCTCGATCACACGCAAGGTCGCCGCGTCCGAGGCCTCTCCTTCGACCAACCCCGCCATCGCCCGCCCCACCAACAACAACACCGGCGCAGGCCCGCACTCCATCTGTTCCATCGCCTCCACCCTCCCCGCCACCCAGCTCTGCCGCTCCGTAGCCGCATGGCTCACCGCCGCACAAGCCACACCTCCACCCACCCCGGCCTCTCGCAGCTCACGCGCAATCCGACCCAGATCTCTCCCCGGCATATACACCACCAGCGTCGCATCCTCCGGCAACTCCCCACGCCACACCGGCGCAGCATCCTTGCCATCCGCATGATGCCCCGTAACAAAGATCAGCTTCGACGCACTCTTTCGATCCGTCAGCGGCAGCCCCAGCGCCGCTCCCGCAGCAAACGCCGCAGTCACGCCCGGCACCACCACGAACCGCACACCCGCAGCACGCAGCGCCGCAATCTCCTCGCCCGCACGCCCAAACACCAGCGGGTCGCCGCTCTTCAGTCGCACGACCGACTGCCCGGCCCGTGAAGACTCGACCATCAGCGAATGAATTCCCGCCTGCGTAATCCGAGGCCGCCCGCAACGCTTGCCCACGCTAGTCACCAGCGCATGCCGATGCACCAGCGCCAACACCTCCGCCGGCACCAAATCATCATGAAACACCACATCCGCCGACTCCAGCAGCCGGAGCGCCCGCACCGTCAGCAGCTCCGGATCACCAGGCCCCGCGCCAACCAGGTACACCACACCCTTCTCTGCAACTGTCATTTCGTCTCAACCTCCGCACTCACCGGGTGCCCCACATCTCGCATTTGAGATGTGGGTTTCGCAGGATCTCCCAGGACGAACCCAAGCTCCCGCGCATGCTGCCTCGCTCGCATCCTCGACGGGCATCCATCAAACCCGCATACCTCCCGCGAAGCCAACTCATGCAGCAGCAGCTTCCGTTCCTCGCCCACCGGCTCCACGGCCGTCACCTCGCGCCGCAGCCGACCCAACTCGATAAGCCACTCACCTGTATCCAGCGGCAGCGCCGCATTGATCTCCCTACGCAACCGCTGCGCCAGCGCCGGACTCTCGCCCGCAGTAGAAATCGCAATCTGCAACTCACCTCTTCTCACAACCGACGGAAAATAAAAATCGCAGAACGGAGGATCGTCCACCGCATTGCAAAGAATCCCCGCTGCACTAGCCTCCGCAAAGACCGCCCGATTCACCGCGTTCGTAGCCGTAGCCGCGACCACCAGAAACGCCCCCGCCAAATCCCCGCGCTCATACTCCCGCTGCTCCCACCGCAACTCCCCCGCATCCGCCCAAGCCCGCACCCGCGGCAAAGCCTTCGGAGCAATCACCGTAACGCTAGCCTCCGCCGCCAGCAAGCTCTCAATCTTCGACTCAGCAATATTCCCCGCCCCCACTACCACGCAGGGCCGAGCCGCCAGCTTCAAAAAAATCGGGAACAAACTCAAAGCATCACCTCAAACTGAGAACTGACAACTAACAACTCTCCTACCCAACATTCGCCGGCACACGCCCCGGCGCAGGATCCCTCTCCACGGCCTCAACCACCCCACCAGCCAACAGCGTGCGCAGGTCCTCATCACTCGTCCGCCGAAAATACGCCCGCAGATTCTCGCCTACGCCGCGCCCGTTCAAATACCCACGCAGCAGCCGCTCAATCGCCTCAGGACAATCCTCCGCCGCAGCACGATACCCAATCTGCCGCGCAATCCCCGCATACTCGCCCACCGCTCCGCCAACGCAAAAATAAAACGCATCGACCAACACCCCATCCTTCTTCAACTTCTTACCCTCGAGCCCAATGTCCGCAATCCAGCTCTGTCCGCAACTGTTCGTGCAACCCGTAACGTGCAGTCGCAGCTGCTGATCAAATCCTGGCAGCCGCTCCTCCATCTCCCCTACCAGCCACTTCGCAAATCCCTTGGTCTCCGCAATCGCGAGCTTGCAGAACTCCGTCCCCGTACAAGCCACCGCGCCGCGATAAAACACATTCGGCTGCACCTCCAGCCCCAGCGCGCTGATCTTCTCGACAACCTCCTGCGTCTTCGCACTCGGAATATTCACGAGCACAATATTCTGCCCAATCGTCGCGCGCAGATGCCCATCGCCATACTCTTCGCTCAGCGCCGCAAGCGCATGCAGCTGTGCCGGATTCAATCGCCCATTTAGCACTGTTACGCCGACATAGCTCAACCCCTCCTGCCGCTGCTTGTGCACGCCCACGTGATCTCGATACACATCCTCCGCAATCGGGCCCTCGTCGCAAGGATCGAATTGGAATCCAATCTTCTCCTCAATCGCGGCAAGCATCGTCTCCGCCGTCCAGCCATGCCTCATGAACAAATATTTCAACCGCGCATGTGTCCGGCTCTCGCGCAACACCTCCTGCTCGCGAAAGATCTCGCACACCGCCTTCACCGCAGCCAGCGCCTTATCCTGCGGCACAAACGCATTCAATCGCACCGCCAAATGCGGCTCCGCCGACAATCCCCCACCCACGCGCAAGCTATACCCAACCTCTTCCTTGCCATCTTTCACGCGCTTCAGCCCAGTCAACCCCACATCATTAATCTCCGGACAGCTGCACCAGATCGGGCATCCCGTCACGCTGATCTTGAACTTTCGCGGCAGGTTATAAAACTCCGGATTCGCCGTCAGCAGCTCCGCCACCTCCACCGCGAGCGGCGACGCATCCAGCAACTCATGCCCATCCAATCCCGCCAGAGGGCAGCCCGTAACATTCCGCACCACATCGCCGCAAGCCCCCTTCGGACTCAGCCCCACGGCCGTCAGCGCATCCACCACCTCCGGCAGCGCCTCAATCGTCAGCCAGTGCAGCTGAATATTCTGCCGCGTCGTAATGTCCGCAACCCCGCGAGCATATTTCTCCGTGATGTCCGCAATCGTGTGCAACTGCTTCGCCGTGAGCAGCCCATTCGGCAAACCGATCCGCATCATGAAAAATTCCGTCGCCTTACCAACCCCACCCACGCCGCCGGTAACACCCGCACCATCGCCCTGCGTATACACGCCCCACCACTTGAAGTAGAACTCCGCCCACTCCGGCAGCACGCTCCCGCGGCCCTCGCGCGCAAACGTCCGCACCTCGTCCCACGCCGCCCACGGATTCTTCTCCACCTTCAGCCGCTCCGACCGCTGCGCCTTCGTCTCCTTCACCACTCCACCCGCCTTCGCCGCATCGCGCATCGTCGTCTCCAGTTTGTCTCGCAAAACACAAAGGCCCACGAATCTGATTCGTGGGCACTCGGGGTAACTCTCAGCTTCAGCTTAGTTGGCGTTCAACAAGCAGCAGCGTCCGAGCCCCAAGGGCCAGGACAGGTACAACAGGCTGCATTGCGCACAACACTCATGTGTCGATCTTATCGATTATCGCCAACAACAGCAACTCGTAAGCCGGCCGTGGCAAAACTTGGCTAACTTCGCGTCCTTTGCGTCAACGCCCCTCACCCCACCCGCGACTCCGCCTCTTTCGCCGCCTCATAAATCTGCTCGAAGCTCTCAATCGCATACAACACCGGCTGCATCTTGCTCACATCCACCACCCTATCCAGCACCTGCGCAAGGTCAAACTCCCGAATCTCCAACCCCGCACCGCGCTCCACCACATGCGTACACTCGCCGTGCGACGAGATCAACCCGCTCCCATACACCTTCACCTTGCCTGCCTCGTGGATCACGCCAAACTCCACCGTGAACCAGAACAGCCGCCCCATCCGCTCCAGCGCTTCAGCGCTTTTCAGTCCCGCGCAAACCTTCCCGTACTGCTCCAGGAAGTCCGCAAACACCGGATGCGCATGCATTGGCACATGCCCGAACACATCGTGAAAGATATCCGGCTCCGGCGTGTACTCCATCGCGTCGCGGCCGCGAATCCAGGTCGTCGTTGGAAACTTCCGTGCCGCCAGCATCTCGAAGAACGCATCCGCGGGCAAAAACCCGCTCACCGCTGTCGAGTTCCACCCGGTCCGCGGCTGCAGCCGCGCACTCACCTTCTTCAGCTGCGGCAGCTGGTCTTCTTGCAGCCCGATCGCCTCAAACCCCTCCAAATACGCGCTGCACGCATTCTCCCGCAGCTGCGGCATGCGACGCGTCACCAGCTCCGTCCAGATCGCGTGCTGCTCCGGCGTATATGCCGCCCAATCCTGCTCAATCAAGTAAGGCCGCGCCGCCACCAACTCACGCGTCTTTCCCCCATCAACCACCGGTGCAGACATCCCAACCTCCAACCAACATCCCTACCCTACTCACTCCCCGCAACACTCGACAAGTCCGCACCCTTCGCCTCTTTGCCCAGTGCCGTCACCACCACCACGATCACGGCCACAATCACCACCGTAATCGCCAGCACCGGCGCGAATCTCCCGCCAAAATACTTAGTCGCGGCCGCTGCCTGCAGCACGCTGTTGCGCGACGACAGCACGTTCCCCAACTGGTACGCCAACCCCGGAAAAATCGCGCGCACTGCCGGCGGCGACATCTCGTTCAGGTGCACCGGGATCACGCCCCACGCTCCCTGCACCATGAACTGCATCAGGAATCCGCCCACCGCCAGCATCACCGCCGTATGGCTCCACGCCCACAACGGAATCATCGGGATCGACAGCACCGCCGCCGTAATGATCGCTCTTCGTCTCCCCACCCGCTCCGAGTAACTTCCAAACCATATCCCGCCAAACACCGCACCCACATTCCCCACAATCGCAATCGCCGACAGCGCCACCCCGCGAATCCCAAGATCATGCTTCAGGAACGTTGGGTACAAATCCTGCGTGCCATGGCTGAACGCCATAAACGCCGTCATCAAAATCGTCAGCGCCAGCAGGCTCGGCAGATACTTCAACACCTCCACCATCCTCGACCGCCAGCTCCGCGCAATCCTGATCCCAGCCACCCTATGCCGCGCCAGCCACGCCGGCGACTCATTCACCTTCCGCAACACCAACAACAGCAGCAGCGACGGCACCGCCCCAATCACGAACAACATCCGCCACGCACTGAACGAACCGGCCCCATGCAAGTACGGAAACAGCAGGTACAGCAGCGCCGCCAGCATGCTGCCCACCACATACCCCTCCTGCAGCAATCCGGAAAAGAATCCGCGTCCCTCCGCCGGCAAACTCTCCAGCGCCAGCGCCGCGCCCACGCCCCACTCCCCGCCCATCGCCACGCCAAACAGCCCACGCATCGCCAGGAACCACCCCAGCGTCGGGGCAAACGCAGACGCCATCACAAACACCGAATAGCTCACCACATTCAGCATCAGCGTCGGCCGGCGCCCATACTTCTCCGCCAGCGCGCCAAACACCAGCGCCCCCACCGGCCGCATCAACAGCGTCCAGAAGATGCTCTTCGCCGCCGTCTCCAGGCTCACGTGGAACGTCGCAGCAATCGCGTCCAGGCAAAATGTCAGAAGAAAAAAGTCGAACGCATCCAGCGTCCACCCCAGGAAGCACGCCGTATACGCGCGCCGTTGCGCCGTACTCAACGACCGAAACGGCTGCAGCACTGTCATCCTCTTGCAGCCCTCGTCACCATTTCAACTTTGCTCTGTTTTTTAGAGCTTGGCCCGCAGCGGAATCCCAGGATCCACAAACGGCGTCTCCGGCGTGCTCGGATGCGTCTGCAGAATCTTGTGGTGCAGGCAATACAACGCCAGCTCCAGCCGATCCGCCACCCCGAGCTTGTCGTAGATCTTGCGCAGATAGTTCTTCACCACCTGCTCCGTCGTTCCGATCTGGTAGGCAATCTCCTTGTTCCGCATGCCCCGCGTGATACACGCAATAATCGCCAGCTCTTTATCCGACAGCCGCGGCTGCGACCTCGGATTGGTCAGCATCGACGCCTGCTCGCGATACGCATCAATCACCCAGCTGATCGACTGGTTATCGATCCACGTCTCGCCTGCCGCAATCTTCCGCACGCACCGCACCAGCAACTCCGGCGAGATCGACCGCGGCACAACCCCGCGCACCCCGCGCCGGAACAACTCCACCGTGTTCCCTTCATCCGTCGACGAGATCTGCACAATCAACTTCGCATGGGGCGCCCGCCGCATGAACTCAGGAATCGCATCCACCGTTCCCGCAATCAGGTGTCCTTCCAGCAAAACAACATCTGTAGGAAAGTGCTGCAGAGCCGCGTAAAGATTCTCCAGCGTCTCCGCCTGCGCCACTACCCGGATGTCATCTTCCAGCGCGAACACCTTGCGCATGCCCACGCGATAGATCGCCTGGGAATCCGCAAGGATCACCCGTATACCGCCCGCAGCGTCCTGGTCGCCAGGCTCGAGCTCGTCAACTTCGCTCGCCAGGTCGTCCTGGTGATTCACTGCCTCGCCATTCGCCAACTCTTCACTCATAACGACTCAGCCCCTAAAAGAGTATTCATCGATAACCGCGGCTGCCATCAGTTTGTCTTCATGCCGCTCGCGCCGAACGATCCGTCCCAAACAGTGCAACAGAACGTCGTTCGCTCCGCCCATGACTGCTGCCGGCATGGTCAGCTCAAACCGGACTTCGGCTCCCACGGGCGGCAACTCGTTTGCGATAATTAATAGCCCGTTGGCCGACACGTCTTCCGTGATTCCCGGGTAGTCTCCATCCGCTGCGCGAAGTAGGATCTCCAGGCGCAGCGGAAAGCGCACCGCAGCGCGTACTGGAATCGCTTCGTAGGATCGGTTCAGGGTCGCCACCGACCCTCCTTCCGGGAGTTACTACAAATCGTTCGTCACGACAAAATCGTTCAATGGTGGTGTTACCAAAGAATTCTACTGCACGATAGCTACCTTTGTGCAGGCTTTCCTCCGGGAATCCCCGGGGAATCTTCCTGTGCAGCCCCTCCCCCGCGCCCGCGTCGCGCCGCCCTCCCAGGATTTTGCACCGAAATTGTGCCGAAAACTCGATTTCAGCCATTGCGAAACCGCCTGAAATCCGCCATACTTAGGTGTTCGGACTTTCGCGTCCGTCGGTTGTGCCGATCATCCCCCCTGGCTACGTATCTTTGGCTACGTCCAGCGCATTTGACGGCTACCCTGAATACATTCGAGTTTTTGAGAGGATCTACCCTGTGTTGATGATTCGTTTGGCGCGCGTTGGCGCCCGTAAGCAGCCCCACTATCGCGTCGTTGTCATCGAAAAGGATCGCGCCCGCAATGGCCGTTCGGTCGAAGTGGTCGGCACCTACAACCCCCGCACCGAGCCCGCCACCGTTGACTTCAAGCGCGATCGCATCGACTACTGGACCGGCAAGGGCGCACAGCTCTCCGAGACCGTCGGCAAGCTCCTCGCCAAGCATCAGCCCACCGCAGTTTCCGCCTCCGAGCCGGAAGCAACCACCGCGGCATAAGTAACCATCTTACAGTAACTTCCGTGGTTTTTAAGAGAATCTAAAGAGTACCGCCTGCGCACTACGTGTTGAAGTAAACTCACACCAGCCAACACTGCCGTTTTGACGTT
The DNA here is from genome assembly GCA_963737325.1 of uncultured Acidobacteriaceae bacterium. GTDB lineage: Bacteria > Acidobacteriota > Terriglobia > Terriglobales > Acidobacteriaceae > Granulicella. The sequence continues at coordinate 101,224 of CAVTSJ010000010.1, read as the reverse complement.
AGTCGTAGACCTCTGAATCTGAATGGATCAGATTCCTGCCCGGGCGCGCAACACCTCAAGCGGTAACTGACGAGACCCCTTCCATCAAAGAGAAGCGGCTCGCACACGTAGTGCAGGCGTAACTACTCTCTTGAGGTGTATGTGTGTCTGATCCCAACGCAGTCCCGGACAGCAACTTCGCTGCCACGGAAATGCAAACCCTAATGACGGAGATTACCCGGGCCCTGGTAGATGATGCCGATGCGGTTCGGGTGGAAGTCCTTGCTGATCAGGAGGCAACCGTCCTTCGCCTCCACGTCGCTCCCAGCGACATCGGTAAGGTCATCGGGAAGCAGGGTCGCACCGCGCGCTCCCTGCGTACCATCCTTGGCGCAGCCAGCATGAAACTCCAACGCCGCTTCTCGCTCGATATTGTCGAGGCCGGTCGAACCGACCACCACAACGACTCCCACGACTACCCTGAGCGCGACTAACCGCCTTCGCACCATGCCTCGCTTCCTGCGCTGCTCAAGCTCTTCCAGAGTCTTCCTGCGCTCTTCCCGAGGCCCACAGCGTTGAACGGTATCTCTACCTCAGACTGGTTTCCCATCGCTCGCCTGTTGCGCCCGCAAGGGCGCCGCGGCGAACTCCTCGCCGACCCCCTCAGCGATCTTCCCAACCTCTTCGCCCCCAATCGCGAAGTCTTCCTCGCGCCCGCCAACGCAACCGCACCGTCGCCTAACACCCTCCCTCTGCACATCGAAGAACACTTCTTTCCCACCGGCAAGAACGCCGGCCGCGTCGTCCTCAAGCTCTCCGGCTGCGGTAGCATCTCCGCCGCTGAAGCCATCGCCGGCCAGCAACTCTTCATCCCCTCCACCGAACTCCCGCCCCTCGAGCCCGGCACCTTCTTCGTCGGCGACCTGCTAGGCTGCACCCTATACGACGCCGCCTCTCCCAACACCCCCGCCGGCACCGTCGTCGACGTAGAATTCGCCACCGCCCCCGACGGCCGCACCCGCCTTGAAGACGCCGCCCCCCTGCTTTCCATCGAGCTCACCAACCAGCCCCCCGGCTCCGAACCCGTCCTGGTCCCCCTCGTCCTCGCCTGGATCGACACCATCGACCTCGCTGCCCGCCGCATCACCATGCACCTCCCCGACGGCCTCCTAACTCCGCCCGAAGCCCCAGGCACCGAACCCTAGTCCAAGTCGTACACTCATGCAGTAGCCTCACCATCCGACCCTGAACCCTGGGCCCCGGACCCTGAACCCTGCTCCTATGCGCTTCGACATCCTCACCATCTTCCCCGAGTTCTTCGGCGCCATCCCCGCCCGGGACACCGACGCCCAGGGCATCCTCGGCCATGGCGTCGTCTCCCGAGCTCTCCGCACAGGCCTCGCCAGCGCCCACATCCACGACCTCCGCGCCTTCACCCACGACCGCCACCGCACCGTGGACGACCGTCCCTTCGGCGGCGGCGAGGGCATGGTCCTCAAGCCCCAACCCATCTACGAGGCCCTCGAGTCCCTCAACCTTCCCTCAAAGTCATCCCGCCAAACTGCTGAGCCGCCGAAAGAAGTGGTAATCTTGCTCTCGGCGCAGGGCAAGCGCTTCACCCAGTCCACCGCGCGCCGCCTCGCCACGCTCGACCGCGTCGTTCTCCTCTGCGGCCGCTACGAAGGCGTCGACGAACGCGTCTCGCAACTCTCCTGCGACGAAGAGCTCTCCATCGGCGACTACGTTCTCTCCGGCGGCGAGCTAGCCGCGGCCATCCTCCTCGACGCCACCGTTCGCCTCCTCCCCGGCGTCCTCGGCCACGCCGACTCCAGCCGCTACGAATCCTTCGGCGAACCCGACCCTTCCACAACTCCGGGTGCCCCAGGTCTCGATTCTGAGACCTGGGTTTCCGCTGAACCCAGCGCCCGCCCGGTCCCCCGCTCCACCAACTCCTCCAACGGCATCCTGGACTACCCCCACTACACCCGCCCCGCCGACTTCCTCGGCCTCCCCATTCCCGACGTCCTCGCCAACGGCGACCACCTCGCCATCCGCCGCTGGCGCCGCCACGCCGCTCTCGCCAAAACCCTCGCCAACCGCCCCGACCTCCTCCTCACCGCCGACCTCAGCGACGACGACCGCGAGTACCTGGCGACCCTCGGCTACAACCCACCCGCCGACTAGCAAAAATCCCGCAAGCAACCTAACCAACCCACGCGCCCGCCGGTCTAAGCTTCCATCCAGAGGGACACATCATGCCAATGCTCCGTCTTCTCGCCGCCAGCATCCTCGCCGCAGCCAGCATCGTCACCGCCGCAGCTCAGTCAAGCCCCAACGCACTGCCGCTCACGGCCACCATTGACACCCAGCCATTGACAATCAACGCGCCCACCGGGCCGTCCACCACATTCCTCAAGTCAGCTAAGCCCGGCTCATTTCACCTCGACACATCCAAAAACAGCAACGTACTGATATTGCCCGCCCCCAACGCCCAGCCGCTGGGAGGCCAAATGAAACCAGAGGAGTTTGCCTCGATGCAGCGAAATCAACGCCTGCTTGCCCAGACCAACCAGCCCTGCGCCAAGCTGCGCTCCTACAACTTCACGGCCCTGGACCTCAAGTCGCCCCACCCCCACCCCTCCAGCGAAACCGACTGCACCCCGGCATCCGCAGCACACCTCAAGACCATCCCCGCCACGGCGAATGTGAAGTAATCGGCCAGCAAAAATTACTCCGAGAAATCCGCGCCCTTACTGAAGCACCGGCAGCTGAAACCGCACGCCCGCCGCGCGATTCACCTTCTCCGTAGCCGCCAGATCCAGCGCCGCCACTGGAATCTCCTGCGGCCGCCCATCCGTGACATACAGCGTAGTCCGCGTCAGTGCGTAGTTGGTAATCTTCTCCGGCGCTCGCCCATCCTTGAAGATCAGCGTTACCGACTCATTGTCAAACAACGAAGGCTGTGCCACCGGCGCAGGCTGCGCAACTGCCGAAGTCCGCGCACTCTCCGCCGCATATGGCACCGGCTGCTCCTCCCCACCCGGCCCCTGCGCTTCATACCCCTCCGCCCCTGCACCTGGCCCTTCCGGATACGGCCCAACATCGTACGGCCCGTTATCGGCATTCCCCGGATCGTAACCGGAGTCATACCCAGAACCGTATCCAGTGTCGTATCCGGAGTCATACCCCGAGTCATAACCCGGATCGTTCGTATCCACCCATCCATAGCCCGGCCAGCCATACCCCACATATCCCACCCCGACCCCATACGGTACCCGATGCCCACGCTGCCACTGCCAACCACCGTGATAAAACGACGGATGCGACTTCCCCACGGCCGCCCCGCCACCCATTCCATACCGCGGCGCATACTCACGAACACCCGCGGTCATCGGCCGCGAAAATCCACCTGGCGCAGCATCTCCGCCATGACTCGCAAACCCGCCCCCATGGAATCCTCCACCACCGCCACCATGTCCTCCCCCACCATGTCCTCCACCCCCATGCTGCGCGCACGCCGGAGCAGCCACCACCGCCGCCACCAGCGCAACTGCAAACAGCTGCTTCATATCGTTAACAGACGCCCCATCCACCAAAGAGTTTCGAAAATCCCATCGCACCACCAACGCTCGCCGCGCCACGCGAAGCGATCCGCCGCCCGCGCAGGACTTGTGGAAATATGCTGCAAAAACGCTACACCTGATGTAAACTGAATCCTGTGACTTTTCGCTCGTGCGTTGCCCCTGGGGCTTCCCGCCGTGCGCGCAGCACCTGCGACTTTACGTAAGGAATCCATCATGTCCATCCATCCGATTATGCAGAAGCTGGCCGACAAGCTCCAGCGCACCGACCTCCCTGACTTCGCCCCCGGCGACACCGTCCGCGTGCAGGTCAAGATCAAAGAGGGCGACAAAGAGCGCCTCCAGGCCTTCGAAGGCATGGTCATTGCTTGCAAGAAGGGCCCCCAGGGTTCTTTCACCGTCCGTAAGATGAGCTTCGGCCAGGGCGTCGAGCGTATCTTCCCCTACAACTCCAAGGTCGTCGACAAGGTCGAGAAGATCCGCTCCTACCAGGTTCGCCGCTCCAAGCTCTTCTACCTCCGTGGTCTGCGCGGCAAGGCCGCCCGTCTGCGCGAGGTCGAGCGCACCGCCTAAGCTTCACCCCGAAATCCGCGATAAAAGAGGCGACCCACCGGGTCGCCTCTTCCTTGGTTCAAATCCCGAATCTCGCCGTTCACGTCCCTCGCCTACTGTTGAGGAGTCGCCGCCTGCGCAGGCGCGGTTGCATTCGGTGCGGGCTCTGCGGGCGCCGGAGTCGGAACCGGCGCACTTGTCGGAGCCTGCGCGACCTGCTTCTTCGCTCCAGGCCCTGACAGCGTCACAGTCCCCTTCGGAATCAAAATGCAGGGCTGGTCTGGAGCCTTCTGTCCCGGCAAAACCGGCGGAGCCGCACGCCGCATCTGCCCCGCGGGGCACGGCGCCAGCAACAGCACCGGCTGCAGGTTGATCGGAATCGGTGGCGGCTTCACAAACGCGCCCTTCAGCGCTGTATTCTCATGGCTTCCCGGCCAAACATACGGTGCCTTCAGCAGCCCGCCATAGCCCACCACCGGATACGGTGAAGGCAGCACAAAATCGCGGTCCAGCATCACGTAAGCAGGCGCCGGCTTCTTACCTAAAGTCTTACCCAGCAAAAATTCATCAGACGCAAGCTGCAGCGTATGATCTGTCGTCGTCACCGTCAGAGTCTTCTGATTGAACGCGTTCTTCTCTTCCTTGCCCCCGGTAAACGGGCGGTTCGATATCACCAGTGTTCCAATGCCCGGAGCGTACATGTAGATGTACTTCAAATCCGCGATGTTGTAGTTCAGCTCCGCCTTGCCGATCATCCCGTCCACGGTAAACGTCCCGCGGCTGATGACCACCGGCGTCATCTTCGGCTCTTTTTCCTTCACCACCTTGAGCTTCTTGCCGTGCTCGTCGTAGCCCAGCTCGGTCGCCGTCTGGAACACGGGCTTGCCGGCATCGTTGAATAGCGGATGCCCCTTCTTATCCCGTTGCTGCCGCACCGCCGGATTGAACATCGGCTGGCCGTCCGGATCCAGGCGCTGCCGCCCCTCCTCATCCAGCATCGGCGTCGGTGGCAGCACGATCACCGTGTTCGGTCCGGTATAGATCTTCTTCTTCGCCTCTTCTTCCTTCTTTTCCTTCTTCTCTTCCTCGGCCTTGGCCTTTTCCGCTTTGGCTTCCACCTTGGGATCCAGCTTTACCGGTGTGGCGACCTGTGGCGCTGCCGCCGTCGCTGCCTGCGGAGCCGCGACCGCCTGCACGCTAGCCGCCGCTGGCGCTGGAGTCGCAGCCGGAACCGCAGCCGCATCCTGCGCCGCTAAAACCTGTACCGCCATCAACATCGGACCACCTACCAGCAGCAGTCTCCAGCTTCCGCTCATTCGCATACATCGATCTCCAGCCAAGGTCACTTTGGTGCTCAATGTGAGTGGTGCAAGCATAAGACAAAAGTTTGCGTTTCGCCAGTAACTACGGGCTTACTCCCTCGGTACTTCAGTCCACGTACCCCCACAAACCCTTCCCTCCCAATACCTATCAGCTACCTATCGGCGGCCGACGTTTTCCGATTACCGATATATTCATCCACACCCGCTCCCGCTACACTAAAACTCCGCCCCCCAGGCGCACACGATGGCCGCTCTCTTCCACATCCCCAAGGTCGCCGGAGTCACCAAAGCCACTGCCAAGCAGCAGATGCTCAAGCAGCTCGTCTGCTCCGACGCCCCCGAGCAGGCCCTCCGCTACCACGGCTTCCGCGTCATCGCCGGCGTCGACGAAGTCGGCCGCGGTGCCCTCTTCGGCCCCGTCGTGGCCGCCGCCGTCATCCTTCCCGTCAAGCTCGCGACCCTCTCCCGCATGGGCTTAAAGACTCAAAACAGTTAACCCGCGAGCAGCGCGAAAAACTCGACCGCAAGATCCGCAAAGTAGCCCTCTGCTACGCCGTCGCCGAAGTCGACGCCGAGACCATCGACCGCGTCAACATCTACCAGGCCTCCCGCCTCGCCATGCTGCAGGCCGTCGAGCGCCTCACCGTCGCACCCGACCACCTGCTCATCGACGCCCTGCGCATCGACCACCCCTGCGCCCAAACCCGCCTCTTCTATGGAGACGCCCTCTCCCTCTCCATCGCCGCCGCCTCCGTCATCGCCAAAGTCCACCGTGACGCCCTCATGCGCGAGCTCGATCTGCTCCACCCGCAGTACGGCCTCGCCTCGCACAAAGGCTACGCCACCCCCGAGCACCGCAAGGCACTGCGCGAGCACGGCCCCTGCCCGCTCCATCGCAAAACCTTCGCGCCCGTAGCCGCCGCCGACCCCAACGCAGCACTCGAAACCCTCATCGAATCCGGCGACCTCTTCCTCGACGATCTCGACGACCCATTGCTCGACGATCCTGCCCTCCACCCTGCCGCCGAATCCATCTAGCTACCTGCCGTCGTATCCACTACGGCATCAAATCCTCTGGAGGATCTCCCGTGCCACTCAGGCTTCTCTGCATCACGGCGCATCCCGACGACGAATGTTTTGCCTTCGGTGGCGCCCTCGCCCTGGCCGCCCGGCATGGCATCGAAACCAGCCTCATCTGCATCACCGACGGCAGCGCCGGTTCCTATCACGGCACCGCCAAGACCACCTCCGAACTAGGCCAGCTTCGCCGCTCCGAGCTCGCCGCCTCCTGCAACATCCTCGGCATCCGCAACCATGAAGTCCTCGACTACCAGGACGGCCAGCTCGAGTTCGCCAGCTTCTCCAACCTCGCCGGCGACCTCGTCCAGCGCATCCGCATCCTCTGCCCCCACGTCATCATCAGCTTCGGCGGCGACGGTGCCATCAACACCCACGCCGACCACACCGTTGCCTCCTCGGTAGCCACCGCGGCCTTCCACTGGGCCGGTTCGCCCAAACGCTTCCCCACCCTCGGCGAGCTCCACACCCCGCAGCGTCTCTACTACCTCACCACCGACTTCTTCGTCGAAGGCCGCCATCGCCACATCCCCGCCCCCTGGACCCACACCCTCGACGTAGCCTCCGTCCTCCCCACCCGCCTCGCCGCCATGCGCGCCCACACCACCCAGGCCCCCCTCATGGAACGCGCCGGCCCGCTCATCTTCGCCAAGCACGGCAACACCGAACACTACCTTTTGGCCGCCTCCCCCACCCCCCAGCCCGCAACCCAGTCCACCGACCTCTTCGAAGGCGTTGTCGAATAGAAGCTTGCGATCAGAGCTGGGAAAAGGTACGCAGGGCAATATATCTCGCCTTGCGAGTAGATTAAAATTTGGACATTTTTATAGCTTCGTGCCCGCAAGAGATTGCACAAAAGTCGCCATGCGTCAAAGGCTTCCACGAAATAGTGAAGTATTCAATGGAAAACGCTTTGGCCATCTGATTGCTCCAGTCATGCAAGTATCCAAAGTATTCAGAATGACCCTGGAGAATCAGCCATGCGTTTCGGCCTCGGTTTTGCTCTGACCATCCTTGCTGCCTCGTCTATGCCAATGTTGGCTGATGTCATCCCCTACCCCAACACTGGCACGATCGCACCTGAAGTGGACACCTACGCCAGCAACAGTGGCGGCATCGACATTTATTACTACGGCAGCTCCGCCTACTTTACTGACTATGTTGAGGTCTACGACATTCAGACGGGCTATAACAGCGGAGAAATCCTCGACAATCACACCACGGCTCTCGGGTCAGAAGTGACCGTCGGCACAACACCCGGCCAGATCAACGCGAACGATCAACTGGTCTTCTACATCATCTCTCCTGAAGGAGATTTGGCATCGCTGGGCAGCTATAGCTCGGATGGAGTGAACCACGCCTACATCACCCCTTATTCCGGCGGTATGCTGAATGGCGCAACGATCCCGGCAGGTGTTTATGTCGGGATGGAAGATGAAGCGAACGGTACGTCGGATTTCAACTATACCGACGACACGTTTGTCTTTACGGGCGTCACAGCGCCGTCCATCGGAGTCGGCGTTACGCCGGAACCCAGTTCTCTTCTACTGCTCGGCACGGGCGCGCTCGGAATTGCTGAAGCGATCCGCCGTAAATTTCGACGCGCATAGATCGCCTGTCAAACCTTCTGCCGTCGCAAACCAGCGGGGTTTCGTTCTCGCAGGAGAGGCACTGCCAATGGAGTGCCGATCGGATAAAGCGATTACTGTTTACGCACGATCGAGCGGCTAAAATCCACCGAACTCGCCCCAACGTTCCTGATCTTCATCCTCTTCGCCCCCCAGTACCCCACCCGCGCCACCAACAGCACCGTCAACACCGCCGTCACCTTCCAAGGCGTGCGCACACCCGTCTTCACCAGCCACCAATAGTGAATGCACGCCAGCACCCCCGCCAAATAAACCAGCCGATGCACCCGCGCCCAGTTCTTCCCGCCCATCGCGCGCAACACCCGCTGCGGAGACGTCACCGCGAGCACCAGCAAAATCACCCACGCTGCAAACCCCACTTGAATAAACTTCCGCTTCTTCAAATCATCCAACATCGTAGGCCAGATCATCTTCAACTGCGTCCAAGGCTGCAGCAGATGTCCCGCCTTCAACCCCGCAATCGCCGCCGGAACATCGTAGCCGCTGAACAGCAGCACATACGTCAGCAGGTGCAGCGTCGCATAAAAGAATGCATACAACCCAATCATCCGCCGAAACCGAATCGTCCAGCTAAGCCCCGACCACAGCCGTCGCACCGGCGTAACCGCCAACGACCCCAGCAGCATCCACAGCGCCCAGTCGCCCGTGAAGTGCGTAATGTAATTCACCGGGTCCGCCTGTAACGCCAGGGTCCCGTTGAAATACATCCGCAACAGAAACGCCAACGGCAACAAGCACAGCAAATGCACTACGGCCTTCAAGTAGGGAATAAGACGATTCGGCATAGAGTTGTCAGTTGTCCGTTCTCAGTTCTTTGTTGTCCGTTGAAAGTTCTCAGTTGCTGTAGCCCAAAACGTTCCTCCGCCACCAACGCCAGGTGCTAGAAGCTAAAGCTAGCAGTTGGCAACTGAGAACTGACAACTCAAAAATCCTTCCGCAAATCCATCCCCACATACATAGACGCCACCTGATCTCCATACCCATTGAACATCAGCGTCGGCACCACCTTCGGAAAGATGCTATCGCTATTCAGCAGCCGCTCGTGCGCCTGCGACCACCGCGGGTGGTCCACATTCGGATTCACATTGGAATAAAACCCATACTCATTCGGCGCCAGCTCATTCCACGTCGTCGGCGGCATCTTCTCCACAAACTTAATCTTCACAATCGACTTCGCCGACTTGAACCCATACTTCCACGGCACAATCACCCGCACCGGCGCTCCCTGCTGATTCGCCAGCGTCTCGCCGTAGCTGCCGAACGTAAGCAGCGTCAGCGGATTCATCGCCTCATCCATCCGCAAACCTTCCGTATACGGCCAATCGATCCCGCTCGGAAGGATCTCCTGCGAAGAGTTCTCCACCGAGATGAACTGCACAAACTTCGCCTTCGGCAGCGGCTCAACCACCCTGATCAACTCCGACAGCGGAAACCCATCCCATGGAATCACCATCGACCACGCCTCCACGCAGCGGAAGCGATACACCCGCGACTGCATCGGCTGCAGATGAAACAGCTCGCCAAACTGGAACGTCCGCGGCTTCGCCACCAACCCCTCAACTTTTACATCCCACGGATACGTCTTCAGCTTCCACGCATTCTTCGCCGGGTCGCCCTTCTCTTCGCCAAACTCGTAAAAATTGTTGTAGCTCTTCGCCTTCGCCTCAGGAGTCGTCGCCCGGTCCGGCACCGTGTACTGCGTCGTCACCAGCCCGTCGATCTTCACCTCAGCGCGCGCCGCCCGCGGCAGCGCCGCCGCCAGCCCCGCCGCACCCAGCCCCGCCATCACCTGCCTGCGGTTCATCCGGAACGCCTCAAACGTCGCCCGCGGCGTAATCTCCGACGACGGAATCTCCTTCTCTCGATCAGTCATCACCAGCATCGCAACCACCTCCACAACATCCGGCATCGCACTCGTTCCGCCACCCATCCATAGGACTCAAAACCGCCCTATAAGTTACAACGTTCTCACTCCCCGACCGGATGTTCAATCGCCACTCGTCGAAACATTCGCTGTGTCAAAAAAACCACTGTTCCCATCACCGCCACGAACACCGCCAACAGCAACTCCCGCCGAAAGTTAGGCCGCGACACCACAATGTACCCAAACCCCAGCAGCGCCAGCAGCGGCGGCACCGGATATAGCCACATCCGAAACGGCCTCACCATCTCCGGCCGCCGCACCCGCAGCACAATCACCCCTACATGCTGCAACCCAAACTGCAGCAGAATCCGCAAAACCACCAGCGCCGCAATCACATCCGCCAGCGAGAAAAAACAAAACAAGCAGGCCATCCCCGCCAGCGCCAACAGCGCCACATAAGGAAACCCCCGCGTAGGATGCAGCCGCCCAAACACCGCCGGAAAATTCCCATCCCGAGCCGCCGCAAACGGTATCCGCGAGTACCCCAGCAGCAACGAGAACACGCTCGCAAACGCCGTCACCATCACCAGCACAGCCGCCAGCCTCCCCAGCGCCATCCCCACGCCCGCGCCCCACCCCGGCGTATACGCCACGCGCATCATCTCGCTCAGCAGCGCCCGCCGCGCCCCAATATCCTGCGCCCCCAAAATCGCCGGCGCGCCCATCACCGCCAGCACGCTCGCATTCAACCCCAGGTAAAGCAACGCCACCACCCCAATCGAAATCAGCACCGCTCGCGGAATCGTCCGCCCCGGATCGCGCACCTCACCCCCCAGGAACGTCACGTTGTAGTACCCCCAGTAGTCGTACGTAGCAATCAGCATCGCCGACCCCAGCCCCACAAAAAACCCGTGATCCAAATGCCACGCCCCCACCCCCGCACCTTGTGGTCCAGACCACGCCACCACTCGCGCCCACTCCCCATGCAGCAACCCTGTAACCATCGCCCACGCAATCGTACCCAGCACCACCACCAGCATCCCCGCCGACAGCCCCCGCATCGCCGCCAGCCTCCGATACAGCAACACCACCGCCAGCCCCACCACCGCAATCGCAAGCCAGGTAGCCCTCCCCGCGCTCACCCCAAAGCTATAACCGCCCACGCGCAGCGCATGCACCGTCCCCTGCGTCACCCAACCCGCCTTCAAAAACCCCGCATACTGCGCCAGCCCAATACACCCGCTAGCCACGCTCAGCGGCGCCGACACGCACAGCTGAAACACAAACAGAAAGCTAAGCCACCGTCCCCACTGTCCCGGAAACATCTTCCCCAGGTACGCATACGTTCCGCCGGCCTCGGGCATGGCCGCGCCGAGCTCCGCCCACACCAACCCATCGCAGGCCGCGAGCAGCGCGCCCAGCACCCACCCCACCATCGCCTGCGGCCCGCCCATCGCGGCCAGCAGCAGCGGCAGCGTCAAAAACGGCCCCACCCCAATCATGTCGAGCAGGTTCAGCGTCACCGCACCGCGCAGTGTCAGCGACCGCTCCAGCCCCTCGTCTCTCATCCCGCCAGTCTATCCCGCGTGCGTCCTTCAGACGCTGGCCAGCCTGCGCCTAACGGCCATGGACAGAAACAACCGCGACACCCCGCTGAACAGCATGCTGATTCCCACCAGCGTTCCAATCACCCATTCGCTACTCGAGGGCCAGCTTCTCCAGATCAGAACCGCCAGAAACAACGTCACAACCCCATCAAACAGCACCCAGCCCGACCCGGCTGCAGGACGCAGCCGGAATCCAAAGATCAACTCCAGCACCCCTTCCACGAACAGGTAGATCGCAAGGATCAGCGTCAGGGCTGCCAGGCCCGCCGCCGGGTGCAGCAACACATCCACACCAATCGCAATATAGAGAATGCCCAGCAGCAGCTCCCATATCATCCCGCCAGTCGTCCGCGTACGCCACGCGAACAGCAGATGGACGCCCCCACTGACAATAATCAGCCACGCGACAACCAGGAGCACCCCAATCCCCACCAGCGGCGGAACGGCGATAGCGAATAGACCAGCAAGGATCAATATGACACTCAGACCGATAGACCATCCAACAGCGCCGTGCGCAATGCTTCCTACAGACGATGTGCTCATAGCAACCTCCTGTGTCGTTTCAATTGAATTCCGGGGCCGGGGAAAGCTCTTTGCTTAGGATAGTACTCCCGTTATGTGACAGCGATACGGCTACGATTCCCACCAACCCGGGTGCCCCACATCTCGATTTTGAGATGGGTGTGTCGCGCGACGAGCACAACCACTCCCGCCCACCCTGGCCCGGTCATGAGAATCTAGAGCAATGAAGCCAACCGCGCCGCTAGCCCTCGCGCTCTGCCTCAATCTCCCGCTCTTCACCGTCACCGCGCAAGCCCAGCAAGCGGCCTCACCCCACACTGCCACCCCCTTCACCGACCCCGCCAACCTCGGCGGCGAGCGCGTCACCCCGCTCAACGGTCACGAGCTCCCCATCGACAAGGGCGCCCTCGGCCTCGCCGAGCTCCTCCGCAAGCTCAACACCCGCGCCTCCATCCTCAACATCGTCGCCCACCCCGACGACGAAGACGGCGGCATGCTCACCCTCTACGCCCGCGGCTTCGGCGCCCGCGTGGCCGACCTCTCGCTCACCCGCGGCGAAGGCGGCCAGAACTTCGTTACCGGCGACTTCGAAGACGCACTTGGCCTCATCCGCACCCAGGAACTCCTCGCCAACGACCGCTACACCGGCGTCTCCCAGATGTTCGGCACCGAGGTCGACTTCGGCTTCTCCAAAACGAAAGAAGAATCCTTCCAGAAGTGGGGCCGCGAGCGCGTTCTCTACGACGTCGTCCGCGCCATCCGCATCTACCGCCCCCTCGTCATCACCGCCACCTTCATCGGCAACGTGACGGATGGCCACGGTCAGCACCAGGTCTCCGGCGAGATAGCCCAGGAAGCCTTCAAAGCCGCCGCCGACCCCAACGTCTTCCCCGACATGATCAAGGAAGGCATCCTCCCCTGGCAGGCCCTCAAAATCTACGCCCGCGTCCCCTTCGCCGAGGTCAACAGCAAAGGCGTCTACGACTACGCCACCGGCCAATACGTCCCCGCCCGCTTCACCAACTACGTCACCGGGAAAGTCACCACCGCCAAGCCCGCCGCCGACGTAACCGTCCCCGAAGGCGCCACCGACCCGCTCCTAACGGTAGCCGCCGCCAACCCCGCCGACATCCCCACCACCCTCGCCGCCAAGCCCGACACGCAGCTAAGCTACATCCAATTCGGACGCATCGGCCTAAGCCTGCAGCGCAGCCAGATCAGCAAAAACATGACCCTCCCCGTAGCCGGCTTCTTCAACTCCGGCTACACCCTCTACGGCTCCGTCCTCTGCAACGCCCCCGCCACCGCCCGCCCCGCATCTCTGACCCCAAAGACCTGCCATCCAGACCAAGCGCCAACGGCGCGCCCAATCACAGCCCAGGGCGAAGCCCTGGGTACGCCCCATGAAAATGACGCGAGCGCTGAAAGCGCGATCCAAAATCCCAACCTAACCACCCAAGCCAACTTCTTCACCGGCATCGACACCTCCCTCAACGGAATCCTCTCTCTCGACAAGGACGCTCCGCTTTCAGACGCGGCTTGGGAGCACTTCACTCAGTTAATTGAAGAGGCACAAAAGAGCTTTGACCCTAGGCATCCCGAAGTGATCGCCCCGCTCCTTGCCGAAGCTCTCGGCAACGTAAACCTGGAAATCGATCTCGTGCAGAAGAACGAGCCCCCGTCCATCCCGCGCGCCAGTCTTCTCCACGAGCTCCGCATCAAGCGCGTCCAGCTCAACAGTGCCCTCGCCCTCGCGTTGGGTCTCCAGCTTGACTCTTCCGCAAGCCCCAATATGACCGCCGATTCCGCCATCGTGATTCACATTGTCGCCAAGTCCCCCACGAGCGCAGATGTCTCTCTTCACTCAGCCGAACTTTTAACGCCGGATGGAACGGCCAACCGTGGACCATGGGATAAGACTTTCGACGTCGAAAATTCCAAGACATGGTTGGTAGACATCTCGGCGACCCCCATCACTATCACTCAGCCCTACTTCTACCGCGACAACATCGAACAGCCCGTCTACAAGCTTCGGGACCCATCCCTGCGGAACGCCCCGCAAACGCCCGCGCCCCTCACCGCTCGGGCGACGGTCACCTATCATGACGCAGAGATCACCCTCGCCCGCATCGTTCACGACGGCCCGCAACCCATCTCCATCATCCCGCCCGTCTCCATCGCCAGCGCCCCCCACGCCACCGTGCTCCCCAACGGCCAGACCACCGCCCAACTAAACGCAACCCTCCGCACCGACGCCAACACCTCGGCCAACATCAACGTCCAATCCCCCCACAACTGGTCCATCGAAGCCAAAGCCGCCGGCCCCAACTCCGTAAACTTCTTCCTCCACCCCACCGCGCCCATCACCGGCCCGCAACTCTTCCACGTCACCGCGGAAACCCCTGACCACCACACCTACAGCGAAGGCTACCGCGCGGTAGGCTATCCAGGCCTCATCCTCACCAACTACTACACCCCAGCCACCACCCGCGTAGTGCCGGTCGACCTCAAGCTCCCCGCACACGTCCGCATCGCCTACCTCCCCGGCACCGGCGACGCCATACCCCAGGCCCTCGCCTCCATCGGCCTCGCGCCCACCCTCATCACCGTTGCCGACCTCACGCCCTCCAAGCTCTCCAACTTCGACACCGTCATTCTCGGCGTCCGAGCCTACACCGCCCACCCCGACCTACACGGCGCCCCCACCCAGGCCCTCCTAGACTTCGCCCGCAACGGCGGCAACGTCCTCGTCCAGTACGAAACCTCCGGCCTCACCTCGGCCGACGCCCCCTACCCGCTCACCCTCGGCGGCGAAAAGGTAGTCGACGAAACCGACCCCGTCGAACTCCTCACTCCCGGCCACGCCGAACCCTGGACCCTGGGCCCTGGGCCCTGGACCCTGTTGTCCACCCCCAACCAGATCACCTCAGCCGACTTCAACAACTGGATCGAAGAACGCGGCCACGGCTTCCTCGAAAGTTGGGACTCCCACTACACCGCCCTCACCGAGACCCACGACCCCGGCGGCCCCGTAACCCCCGCCCAACTCCCCCAGCGCGGCGGCCTCATCACCGCCACCGTCGGCAAGGGCCGCTGGACCTACTGCGCCTTCGCCCTCTATCGCCAGCTCCCCGAAGCCGTCCCCGGAGCCTTCCGCCTCTTCGTCAACCTCCTCATCCCCCCCACGAATAACTGACTGACCACTCAGGCATCGCCTCAAAATGCGTCCCGAAACCGTGCTAAACACGTCGATTTGCAACCCGAAACCGGGCTATACATGTCATAAAATCCCAGCAGAACAAGAAAAACGGCCTCCGAAGAGGCCGTTTCGCCTAACTGCATTTCTGTCTAGTGGTGAACCGGACGACGCGCCGGGGCAGCCTTCTTCGGCGTCACAACCGACCCATCCGACATAGTGATCATCAGCGGCGAGGCCGTGTACGAATCGTACGTTCCGTCCACGGTAATCTTGTCACCCGGCTGCGGGATCGTCTTCAGCGGTTCCTTCAAATTCACCGTAAAATCAGGGGTTTTGCTGGCAACCGCGTCGTCCGAGACCTCCAGAACCAGCTGGCTGGGCGTCGCCGAAACCACCGTAACATTCGGGAATTCAACCGACTTGCCCTTCACCGAATCAAATACCTTCTGAGCGTCTTCCGGCTTCCCATACTGCAAAGCCGTCTCCTTGTCGCCCAAAGCCAACGTAGCCAGATCCGGCGTAGTAGCCACCAGGTTCGCCACCAGATCCGCCGGTTTCGGCGCCGGCTTCACACTAGCGAGGAATCCAGCAGGCGGATCCAGGTTGGTCTGTACCGCAGTCTGCATCGCATCGTACCCATCCGCGGCACCGTGATACTTCTTGTAGCAATACGTGGCCAAGGCCTGGATGCTGGGCTTGTAGGCGGCTGGCGCGAAAGCCGCAGCACGCGTTGCATACCATGCACAGTTCAAATAGTCGGGAGGCGTGGAGCTGTAATACGCCTGAGCCAGAACATACACGTCCTGAAGAGTTTGGCTGGGCTTGGTGGTAGCGTCCTGATCCCCGTCGATCTCCTTCTTCAACGTCGTGATCGCATCCGCATTGTCCTTCTTTGCGAGATCGTCATCAGCAATCGCGCTCAGGAAGATCGGATCGGCGGCCGATTTGGTCTTAGCAAAATCAGCGTCGGATACATCCTTCGGCTTGGTCGCGTTCAGGCCCCGCTGCGCAAAAGCCGCGACCTTATCCAGTGCCGCCTGCTTAGCTGCAGGATCGGTCAACTTATCCGCATCAACACGGCCGTAATACACCTCAAAGGTCAAGGCGCGGAGATTGTTGGGATCAACGGCCAAGAGTCTATCGGCGGCGCTAAGCGTAGCTGCTTGATCGCCTGTCTGGCTGTCGGCGAACAGAATCTGATTGAGAACATCCACCTTCACAGCAGAATTCGGATATGCCTTCAGATACGCCTCGAACGCCGCAGCTTTCCCTGCTGCGGTCGTCTCGGTGTTGGCCTTGTTGTACGCCGCGTACTCATCTTGCGACATCTGGATACCGCCAGATGACGACTGCTGGGAGTACGCGAGAGACGCGAATGGTACTGCGCCGGCCACAGCCAGCAGCGAAGCAAGTACGACCTTCTTCATAAAGAGAACTCCTCGGGGAGATGCGTCAATTGGTAAAGCAATAATCAAGATTAGCGCAAATTGCGCGTTCCGGACGAAAACCCTCCCCATACCAGGGAGATAAGGGGGATGATGCGCATTATAGAAATCGTGTTGCCCATGTGCAACCTCAACCCGGCACCGGACGATAAATTTGATTCCTCCTCCCTTATCCACAACATCCTTGTCTTGGCGATCGATTACGCGTTGATTCCGCTTCGTCGGCCGCTTACGATTCGACCTAGTGGCGTGTCGAACGATCCGGACGGATCGCAGATACATGCCGAAATGCCTAATCGCGGAAGAGGTTTTGCCCCTTGCTCAAGCTTAAGAAAGTTCAAATTCTCGGCTTCAAGTCCTTCTGTGACCGCACCGAGGTGCAGCTGACCGGTCATGGAATCGCTGCGATTGTGGGCCCGAATGGCTGCGGAAAATCGAACATTTCTGACGCGATCAACTGGGTTCTCGGAGAGCAGTCTGCGAAGAGTCTCCGTGGCATCAAGATGGAAGACGTCATCTTCGCGGGCACCCGCGAGCGCAAACCTACAGGCATGGCCGAGGTATCGCTGACGCTGGTTGATCCGGAAGTGTACGACGGCAACACGCTCGCCGAGGGCGAAACCGAAGTGTTGGGCGCCGATCTGCCAGCCGCATTGGATGCCGACCAACATGTAACCGCAATCAATACCTTAAGCGACTGGGATGAGTCCGCGGTTCGCGCCGAAGCCGCCATGGAAACTGAGGAGGCTGTGGCGGATGCGCAGCCCGGCACAACCTATGAAGCAGAGCTTCCCATCAAGAAAACAACAGAAAAACAGGCCGGAGAATTAGCCGAAGCTGAAGCCGAGCTTGCTGCTGGAAACAACGTTGTCCTTAAGATCCGCCGGCGCAAGTTCGGTCGCGCGCCCATCCGTGCTGGCGAAATCACAGTAACGCGGCGTCTTTTCCGCTCCGGAGACTCCGAATATCTGTTGAATGGCAAGATCTGTCGCCTGCGGGATATCCAGGACATCTTTATGGGTACCGGTCTGGGCGGCGAAAGCTATGCCATGATCAGCCAGGAGCGCATCGGTAGCATTCTTTCGGCTAAGCCTCTGGATCGCCGGGCCATTATTGAAGAGGCTGCGGGTATCACCCGCTTCAAGACAAAGAAGCGCCTTGCCGAGTTGCGGCTTGAATCCGCAAAGCAAAATTTATCCCGCGTAAACGACATCTTCGAGGAGGTTACCCGACAGATGGGCGTCCTCAAACGCCAGGCTTCCAAAGCTGAGCGTTATGGCGCACTGCGCGACGACCTTCGCAGCAAGCTTCGCGTGGTGCTCGCAAGCCGTCTTTCGCAAATGGATGGTGAACAAGCAGCAACGTCCAAAGAGATCGAGCGTCTTGGCAAGTTGATTGACAGTCAGGCGGCCCAGCTGGAGAGCATGGACGCCGAGCACTCGACTGGAGTCAATCGCGGATACGCGCTCGACGACCAAATTCGAGCGGCAGGTGCCGAGGCGAACACCAGCGCGGTTGAACTGGAACGTATCGCTGCACGATCGGCTTCAAACGCTGATCGAATCTCCGACCTTGCCCAGCACATCCTCAGCGGGAATGACGATCTCTCACAGGCGCGCACCCAGATCGAATCGCTTGCCGGCGATCTTGAGCAGCATCGCAGCTTTCTCGAAAATGCCACTGCGGAAGCGACAGCTTCTCGAGAGTCAGCCGCATTGCAGCAGGCGCAGGCGCACGAGGCGACTCGCAATGTACTTGCAGCCGAGGCCCTGACCGAGAGCCAGCGTCGCAACGCCATGCAATCTATGCAGCGAGCTGCGCAGGCAAATAGCGAGATCGCGCAAGCGGAAGCCGCGCTCGAGGGACTCGACCGTGAGAATGAACGCTTTGAGACCGAATCTCAGACAGCGCGCGGAGAGCTCGAATCTTTAAACTTGCAACGCGGGACTGCCAAGCTCTCTTTCGAAAGCGTGACCGATCGTCTCAAGCGTTTGGAGGTCGAAATTCTCGAACTCCGGCACACACTCGAAACCAGGCGAATGGAGGAGACGCAATCGAGGCGTCGCGGAGACGAATTGCGCGCCCAGGCTGCCACTCTCAATGGACGCCGCAGTTCAATTGAATCTCTGATTCGCGAGCACAGCTATTCCACGGATACCGTCCGCAATATCTTCCGCGCACAGGCGAAACACCAGGACGGATCGGCGCCTCTGGGCACGCTCGCTGATTTTCTCGAGGTCGATGGCCGATACGAGAATGTCGTTGACGAATTTCTGCGGGACGAGCTCAATTACATTGTGGTCCGCAATTGGGACGCCGCGGATGCGGGCGTGCGCCTGCTTCAGACCGATGTGGCTGGTCGCGCCACCTTTCTGGTGCACGCCGATGGCCTGGAAACGATATCGCCGACGGAGGGTATCGCGAGCCCGGGCAATGGCGTCGTGGCGCTGAAGGATTGCATCCATGTTCTGAACGGATTCGGCCGTTCGCTCGAGGCGATCCTGCCTAAGCTCCGCGACGGATTTGTAGCGCCTGATACGGAGACCGCCCGCAGACTAGCGCTCGAGTTTCCCCAGGCCTTTTTCCTCTCTCCCACTGGCGAAACCTTTCATAACGTCACGGTGACCGGTGGCAAGCCGCGCGAACAGGGGCCGCTGGCACTAAAGCGTGAGCTTGGCGAACTGCAGAGTAAGCTGGCGAGTGTCGAGACAGAGCTGGCTCAGAATGAGCTTGCCACTGCAACGCTTGGGCGAGAAATTTCGGACCACACCACGACCCTCGACACCAGGAATCATGAACGTCGCGAGGCGGAGCGAGAGAGCGCTAATTCTGGCGCCGCGCTGCGCCAGATGGAGCAAGAGGCGGCTCGGCTCGAAAATCGACTCCAGCAATGGCAGACTGCGGCAAGCAGAAACAAGGACCAGCGTCGGCAACGCCAGGATCTTATCGCCCGCAAGCGTGAAGAAGCGACAGCCTTCGAGACGGAGCGCGCAAATATCGAGCAGCAGGTTGCGGAGCTTACAGAGAAAATTCTTTCTTTACGTATTAGCCGCGAAGAGCTCCAGGCAGCGGCTTCCGCAGCGGCGGCTGCTTTGGCCGGTCTGGAAGAGCGCCGGCGCAACGCGAGTGCAAACTTTGAACAGACAGACCGTCTGTTTCGCAGTCAATCCCAGAGAATAGAGCAATTGGAGTCGCAGCTTGCCAACGCTGCGACAGAGCGGCAACGGCGTGAAGAGGAGACAGCCGAGCTTTCGCTGAAACATACGGAACTGACCGAAACAAGGGCTCAATCCATTGCTCGCATGGAGTCGCTTTCTACTGAAGCGGCTGCGTTGCGTGTCGCAATGTTCGAGCTTGATACCCGTCTTCGGGCTTTACGCCTTGACACGGAGGCTCTGCGTGAGCAGCGCGCAACCTTCAGCGCTCGTGCTGCGAAGCTCACGTCGGATCTCGAACACATAGAGGCCACCTGCCTCAACGATTTGTCGGTCGACGCGACGACGCTGCGCGAAGACACCTCGATCGAGCGGATCGAAGCTGAGGCTCTCGCGTCAGAAGATGAGGCAGCACGCTCTCTGAAGCAGCGTCTGGAAGCCATGGGCCCTGTAAACATGATGGCTTTGGAGGAGTTTCACGAGACCTCGGAGCGCCATGGCTTTCTGGAGGCGCAGCGTAAAGATCTCCTCGATTCGATTGAGAATACGCAAGCCTCGATCAAGGAGATTGATGACGTTTCCCGCGTCAAATTCGACGAGGCTTACAAAATCATCAATGAAAACTTCTCCGCTACCTTTACCAAGCTCTTCGGCGGTGGCCAGGCATTCATGCGCTTAACCGACCCTGAGGCTGCTGGCGGAAAGAGTTCCGATCTCAGCGGCATTGACATCATCGCGTCGCCCCCGGGAAAGAAATTGCAAAACGTTCTTTTGCTTTCAGGCGGCGAAAAGGCCCTCACAGCGCTTTCTCTGCTCGTGGGAATCTTCCAATTTCAGCCAGCTCCGTTCTGCATGCTTGATGAGGTCGATGCCCCACTTGATGAGACCAACGTTGGACGGTTCGCCAACTTGCTTTCGGAGGTGGCATTGGACACCCAGGTGATCATCATCACGCACACAAAGCGGACGATGGAGCAGGCCGACGTGATGTATGGCGTCACGATGCAGGAGCCGGGCGTATCGAAAATCGTCAGCGTGTCTCTTAGCGGCCGGAGCAGGGGCCGGGAAGCTCGAAATGCGGCATGACCGATGAGCCAATCAGGTCTATGAATATTCTTGATTGGCTCCTCCTTATCCTCGTGGTCTATTCAGCGATCCGGGCGTTCCTGCGCGGCTTTTTTCAGGAGGCCTTCGGTTTAGGCGGCCTGATTTTAGGATTTCTCTTCGCTTGTTGGTTTTATGGACCACTGGCATTCGACCTCAAGGGGCTGATTACCTCGACAGAGATCGATGAGCTTGCGGCATTTCTGCTTATTTTGGCAGGAACGATGATCCTGGCGAACCTGCTCGGAAGGCTTCTCCAGCACACAGCGTCTGCCATTGGTCTAGGGATTATCGACCGTCTCCTGGGAGCGGTCTTTGGGCTTTTTCGCGGTGCACTTTTGGGGGTGGCATTGCTATTCGCCACAACTGCGTTTTTGCCCAGAGCCCCCTGGATCGAAAATTCTCATCTCGCCCCGTATTTTCTTCGGGCCGCTCATGCTGTATCCTTCGTCATGCCCTCAGATCTCAAACAGCGTCTGCTTGACGGGCTCGGTCATCTCAAGCACACGTCACCGGATTGGATCAAAGGCAGCCTATAGTCCCAAAGATGTAATCATGGAGTCGGATCCCGACTAAGGCCCATCTCCATTACACAAAAGGAAGACCCGCGATTGAAACGCGAACTCGACAACCTCGTTCTCCAAATGCACGCCGCTGGTATCGGTTATACCGACGCGGTACGCGAGTTTAAGAAACAGTTCATCCTCGAGGTTCTTTCGCGTCACCGCGGCAATCAATGTAAAGCGGCAGAAGAACTCGGCATGCATCGCAATACGCTAAGTCGTACTCTTTCTGAACTAGGCATGGATTCGACCCAAATACGACAGGGGATGCGGCGTCCGCCAACATCGGTGCGACCCGCACGAGCGGCTCGTCCAAACCTGCAAATTATCTCTGGCGGACGTTAGCCACGTTCGTGCGTCTAAGAGAGCACATAATGTTTTCTTTATCCCAGGGCCGCTGGCTAAGCAGACGCAGGAGTATGGCCTGTGCTGCGTTATGGGGATCGCCACTACTGGCTATTTCTGGCTTCGTCGCTATGACGGCCTGCGCACAAACAATTAGCCCCGCAGAGAATCCTGCAAGTGTCCCAGCAGGGGCAATTTCACCACTTACCGCCAAGCGCCCGCTCCCTGCGGCTTCCACCACACCGTCTCCCAAACAAATTCGTGCGGCGGACGACGCCTACCTTGAAGGCGCAAAACACGTAGAGCATAAAGAACTAGCCGCAGCCTTGCGCAGCTTCCAACAAGCAGTCCGTCTCAACCCGAACGATTCTGACTATTCTTTGGCTCTGATCGTCGCACGCGAAGGCTACGTTACTGAACTGGTGCAGCGTGCTGCTCGGGCACGTTCCGTTGGCGACAATTCGCTTTCCGACTCTTTGCTTGCCCAGGCACGCGCCCTGGATCCAAACAATCACGTCGTTCTTCAGCACTTCGAAACCGGATCGGCATCGGGAGAGAAGATCGCGGGCGACGGAAGAAAGCCAGACCCGTTTTATTCAAGCATTGACCCCTCCAAATTCCCGGCCCAAAACATAGCCTCAACCCTTCAGGGGCCAGTTGAGTTGACTCCGACGCCGGGAAATCGGGACGTTCATCTTCATGGAGATGAACAGAGCGTAGTTCGAAATCTGTATAGCCTCTTCGGGATCAAGGTTGCATTCGATCCCTCGGTGACGAGTGGCGAGCCAATCAATCTTGATATGAATAACGTTACATTTGCTGGCGCTACGAGAGCACTTGGGATCGCCGCAAATATCTTCGCTGTTCCTGTCCAGCCAACCTCCGTACTCGTCGCAAAGGATACACAGCAGACCCGTGATGCGCTCATGCCACTGGTCGAGGAAACAGTCTATCTTCCCGGGAGAACCAACGACGAGATGCAAGAGCTCGCCAATGTAGCGCGCAATATCTTCGACATCAAAGAGGTGACCGCGAGTTCCACTGGGGGATTCTTGCTTCTGCGTGGAAATGAGCAGGTCCTTCGCGAGGTCAACGCCGTTTACGACGACATGCTTGACGGGAATCCGGAAGTTCTCTTTGACGTCTCGCTCTACGAGCTCGATAAAACGCTCAACAATAACGTCGGAGCTATTCTTCCGACTTCTGCGGGTATTTTCAGCATTGCGTCTGAGGCTCAATCACTCGTGTCTGCAAATCAGGCGCTGATCAATCAGGCCGTTGCTGCTGGCCTCCTAACATTAAATGGGACGCCGCTGCAGAACCTCATTACGGAGGTAAGCTTCCTGGTCGCATCAGGAGCCGTTACGGCGACTCAATATACCAACCTTCTTGGGGTGTTTGGTGGCGGCCTTACGTTTGCCGGACTTTTTCTAGGCTCGAGTGCCAGCTTCAACCTGGCTTTGAATTCAACCGATGTGAGCATTCTTGACTCGGCACAGATACGTTCGAGCGACAAACAGCTTGCAACCTTTCGCGTGGGCTCTCGATATCCAGTAATCACAGGAACATACAGTTCCGGAGCAAGCAGCACGCTTGCGTCATCGCTCTCCGGTCTGAATATCAATGGAACCAGTGTTAGTTCGCTCCTCTCGCAATATCTTGGGGCCAATTCAGTGTCGGTTCCTCAATTTCAGTACGAGGATCTCGGCATCACCTTGAAGCTAACGCCGCACATACTTCGCAATGATTCGGTCTCTCTGGCCTTGGACATGAAGGTGGAGGCACTAGCCGGCAGCAGTATCAATAACATTCCGATATTGGACAATCGCGCGCTGACTTCGACGATCACCGTCCCGGCAGGTCAAACTGCGATGTTGGCCACGCTGGTCAGCTCGTCTGAGATGAAAGCCCTTACCGGTTTGCCGGGGCTCAACGATCTTCCTGGATTTCAAGGCACTAGTCAGGATCTCCAGAAAGGTTCAACTGCTCTCCTGATTACCATCACTCCACATATCGTGCGAAGCGGCCGCATGGAAGTGTCCAGCCGCCGCATCGGAACAACCCGGGGGAGCAGGGGGACGGTGGGGGTGGAATAGATGTTGCGTTGCAAAAGGGGTTGGGGGTGGCTATACTTATGCTTGGCAGGGCGGGAGTAGCTCAGTGGTAGAGTGCTTCCTTGCCAAGGAAGATGTCGCCGGTTCGACCCCGGTCTCCCGCTCCAACAACCTCAATCTCAACCACTTACGGATTAGAAGTTTGGAACTGCGCAGTGCGGTTCGGTGTGTTTTGGAGTATGGTTTTGGGGCTGTTTTTGTGCCTAGGGCGCGGTACCCAAGTGGTAAGGGAGAGGTCTGCAAAACCTTTATGCGTCGGTTCGATCCCGACCCGCGCCTCCAACATTTCAGACGAGTTAGGGCCAATTGCCTACTAAGGGGAAATCGCATGTGTAGCGAAAACTGTAGCGGGTCGATTCTTCCTCAATACATCTAATTGCACAACCCAGTGCAGGTTTAACGGTATGAGATTTGTGTTCCGATCCAGAAGCGTGCGTGATATGTGTTTTGCTTTCCGTCCGGCACCCTGGCTTCCGTCGCATTGGTGGTTTAAATTGACATCTGAGTTCGTAATGAGTCGGTAAAAACCCCAACGATGCGCCAACCATTGTGGTCTGAATAGATGTTCCACCCCAGTTGAGTAATGGAGCAAAAGTGCCGCCAATATCGAGTTCGTCGCGCCCATCTACTGTGTCGGAAATCATCAACCCAACAGGAAAGCTAACGCAGGGTACCATTTTCGTCGGAGGCCGAGCGGAATCCTATGCTGGATGCTTGGTATCAGGACTTGTAATTACCGCGCGGTGCGACGCTGCCAATGACAAGGTTGACTACTATAACTATTTGCCCGTGGTTTCATTTGACGATTGGATTGACCGAGATGGTCGGATGATCCTAGGAGAAAGGCTACTCGCCGACGCAAAGACACAGCTGGAGTCGACGCTTTCCGACGCAAATTTCTCGCCCTCGATTCTCGAAACCGAACCGCTTGAAAGAATCGCAGAGAAGCTATTTCCTAACAATGTCGGCAAGAAAGCCGGGTCACTTCGCCAGCGCTTTGATAAGGGGGCGAAAAGATACGCACTCGCGCAAAGGGCGCTTGCAAGCCAACCGAGCGAGCATATTTGTAGGGAGATCAGCTTCGAGGCCCCGACTTTTAGGGATGCTCTCTTGAAGGAAATCTTCAGCTTCCGATTAGCCGGGTATTACTTCTTGCAGCAAATCGAAGTCAACGGTGACGACAAGGGATATATTGTTCTATTGCGCGAGATCCAATTACTTCCTAAATTGCTTGCAGAGGAAGTGGCCAAAGGACTCTCAAAAAGCCGTTTTATCGAGGTGTGCACTTCGGACAAGAGTTTCGAAGGGCGGCTCGACCTTGACTCTCTTCAGCTAGCGTTGCCGATTGGTGAGCTTGACTCGCCGAACATTGAACACCTCATGCAGACTTTTTCCATGCTGTTCGGTCGTATTGGGATCCGCGATCTGAACCCTTCCTACATTAAGAACTTCTGGCCAGTGCAGCCTACTTTGGAGAAAAAACTGTGAAAAGATTTCTTGCAATTGAGCGCAGCGCTGCCAATGAAATCATCTCGGGCCGCTTATTTCAGCTCGCCGGATTATCGGATGAAGAGACGATCCTGAGCCTACTAAGCGATGACACAGATATTCCAAAGCTTGGCAGTAGGCTGCAAGTAATGAAGAACAAGGATGGCGTTTTTATCCTGTCTCGTCAAGAGGTCTCAAAGGACTTCGTGATTTTCGACTTAGACACATGCGATCTATTCGACGCTACTTCAATAGCCAGCGAATCTTTACTTTTTCTACAGAAGATTCTTCGATTTAGCTTGAAGCAGTGGTCAGGTATGCGCCCGAGCGGAACAGAGCGAATCCTATCGAACTCAACTAAGGCAGTAATTTTTCCTTGGCCAATTAGTCAAAAGACGTCATTCCGAATTTGCGTGGAACTCTCACCGGATCACGACCGTCAGGTTAAACGTCCTGGGGATGGCCGCTCATTCTTAGTCTACAAGTCAGGATGGGATCAGGGTGATGGAAGAGACGAGATCGTAAGCCCTACCAATTTTCGGCGATTCCTCGAAGCGAAGAAAAACCTATCCGCACGCGACTTAGTACCAGCACCGTCTGGAGTCAACCCAATTCTCTCCCTAAGTGTCACCGAACTGATTCGACCTGACAGAACTACACACTATCCTTCAGGCGGCTATGAACAATGGATGTCTCTGTTGACACCCAAACAGGAACAGTTTGTGAGCCTTCCTCTCCGTGCTCCTCACCGAATCGAAGGTCCGGCAGGAACGGGTAAAACGTTGTCACTCGTCCTAAAAGCAATCTTTTTGCTTCGGGAAGCCGTAAAAACCGGGAAGGAACAAAAGGTGCTCTTCGTTACCCACAGCGAGGCGACCCGCCGGGGCATTGAACAAATGTTTTCTTCCTACGACGAACACGGCTTCATGCAATGCGACCCAGTGAAAGACCCCCAGAGCTTGACGCTGACAACTCTTCACCGACTTTGTGGGCGCTTTCTTGGCACAGAAATCACCGAGTCAGAGCTCATAGACAGGGATGCTATGGAATCCAAACAGCTTCAAGTGATGTATGTAGAGGAAGCTATCCGGGGTGCCATGGAATCAGAATTTCCAACGCACAGGAAGTTTATGTCCCAGCATTTTATCGATTGCGTTGAAAAGACTGATAGATGGGCACTGTCCGAAATGGTCCAACATGAAATTAGCGTCGTGATTAAGGGACGGGCACAGGAGCAGCTCGACTCCTACAAAATTCTGCCCCCCCTTCCATATGGGCTGCCCGTCGAAACGACGGCTGATCGTGCCTTTGTGTGGCAGATATTTGTACGGTACCAAGACCAGTTGAAGGTTTCGGCGCAGTTTGACACTGACGACGTAGTTCTAACCACCATCGGACAACTTAACACTCCTATCTGGAGGCGCCGTCGAGCGAGGGAAGGCTTCGACTCGGTCCTTATCGATGAAACTCATCTCTTTAATATGAACGAATTGTCCTTGTTTCACCATCTTCCACGCGAGAGCGATCGATTTCCGATTGCCTATTCCGTCGACCGTTCGCAAGCGATAGGTGATCGGGATTGGTCCGACGCCAGATTTACAGAATCTCTTTCTCCCACGAGCAAGATCGAAGAGCGAGAGCAGCACACACGTATGGCAAATGTCTTTCGCTGTTCTCCCGAGATAGTCGACCTAGCATTCTCAGTCACATCTTCGGGCGCGACTCTCTTTACAAATTTCGAAAACCCCCTCGAGATGGCAGCAAGTGCATTCACCATGGAAGACGAGAAAAAAGCCGACACGCCACTTTTGATCGAATGTGAATCTGATGAATCGATGATTGAAAGGGCGTTCATGTTATCCGAACAACTGAGCAAGGAAATGGACGTCTCTCGCGGCGAAATCGCAGTAGTGGCGTTCGCGCAAGGGCTATTCGATGAAGCGGAGATATTTGCTATCAAGCATAATAAGGCAGTTGAATATATAAAGCAGCGAGGAGATGTAGAAGCCGCGCAGCGAGCAGAGAAATCTGGAAAAACAATCTTATCGATGCCGGAGTATGTCGGAGGGTTAGAATTCGCGGCGGTGATTTTGATGGGGGTCGACGTGGGCAGAGTTCCCCCGGGAGGAGGCGGGGGCACGCGGGACAGCGAAAACTTCTTGTCCTACGCCGCACACAACCGTCTTTACGTTGCCATCACACGGGCCCGCTACCGCGTGGTCATACTCACGGCGAAGGAGAGGGGCATCAGTGCCCTATTAGCCAACGCGAAGAGTTCCGAACTTTTGAGAATCGGCTAAGATTACTGCCGGGCGCCCCGCCCTCTACAGGTATGCCGCTAGTGGCGGGATAACGCTGCATTAGGTGGCGGCATATCAGTACATCCAGCACTTCTTTCGTTCGGTCAAGCCGCCCCGGCTATTGAATCGCTTGCGAGGCAAGCAATTGATTTTTTTCAGCCAGCGCAATCCGCTCCGCGGCCACGTGACTTTCGACTATGTCCATTGCCTTGCTCTGATGGTCTTGAGACGGATGGGCATAACGCATGACCATCTGGATACGAGTATGACCCATCATGGCCGCGAGCGTGACGAGGTCCACACCGGCCTCTACGGCCCGAGTTGCCCAGGTGTGGCGACAGTCATAAATCACAAAATGTTTCAGCCCACTGGCTTTCAGCGCGCTATCGTGCGCGTTATTGACCTTCGGGACTGGACGATTGAGATCATCCTTGTGGGAGAACAAGTATGCGCCCTTGCAGGCAACCATGCGTGCTGCGAGTATGCGCCTAGCCGCCGACGTTAGCTTAATGCGGCGCTTGGCCGCCTTAGTCTTGCCGTATGGATTGAACAGATAGTCCCGATCCAAGTGGACGTTCTCCGGGCGAATCCGGCAAACCTCTTCCGGACGCATTCCCGTTTCAAGGATGATGCTCGCTACACCGAAAAGCATCGGACTGGCGTGTGCGAGGTACTTCTCCTGCTCTTCATATGTGAGGACACGGTTCTTTTCGCTGTTCTCCGGCAACGCCTTGGCACCAGTAATGCTGACCGGATTCTTGATAAGCAGTCCTGTCTTGATCGTGTGATTGAACGCCGCACGAAGACATGCCAGTTCTCGGTTTACCGTAGCGGGCTTGATTCGTTTATTGGTCGGGACCCGCTTGTTCTTCCCTCGTTTAGTCGCGAATTGCAGGCCTCGTGTCTTCTTGAACTGCTCCACTTCCTCCGCCGTGATCTTGTCCAGGGGCATGTTCTTGAAGTACTTCAGGAGTGCGACACTGCTCACCCGGTAGCGCTTATATGTAGCCGCTCTCTGGCCAGAGTGCTCCGTTTCCGACCACTCTAAGAAGCTGTCCATGGCGGACGCGAAGCCGGGCATCTTTTTGTTTTCCATGATGCCAACTTCACCCTTGGCCAGAGCCGTACGATAAGCCGCCTCAATCTGTCGCGCAACGGTTTTGTTCCCTTGCTTGGTGGTGCGCTGGATGTGCTTCCCATTGAACCAGAAATGAAAACAATAGACCTTGCCGCGTTTAAAGATCGACATTGGCTTCCCTTTCCCAACCTGCGTAAAATTAATCAACCGGTGAAATGCCCCAGGCTAAATCGGCACCTGTGGGTGAGGTGTTTATAAGCGGAGTAGTGCAAACTAAAAGCAACCTTGAGTATTTTGCGCCCACTCCGAATTGCCATTTCACCTTTGAGTAAAAGACTCTTGAATCTCTTCCCAGTGTAGAGAGACCCAGTTCCGCTTTACTGGAAATTTGATCATCTTCGCTGCGATGAACTCTCTCACGTCACGATATTCACCCTGTTGCGTAGGATCTAACATCTCCCATTCTCTTAGACGCACAACCGCATCTGCGATCCGCTCGCGGCGTTTGTCCTTCCGACCTTCCTTCATCCGGACTGTCGCGCACTGTGCGCTCTTGCATCTACGGCAGAAACATCCGCGCTTATACATGCTTCGAGGACGAGTAAGAAAATAGTAAAGCTTGCATCGACCACACTTCGCGATCCTGAAGTGATCTCCTGAAAGCACCAACGCTGTGAAGAGCTTCCCGGCTTGCCGTTCAGCAACTGAAAGTTGGTCAGCCGGTCTGGGTCCGTATGCCAAACCCGTAGGTAAAATTTTGGGGAGATCTGGACGCAGATCAACTGACAGCATTCCTTTGTCATTGACCACAAGTGGCCGAAAGCGTAGGTCGCTTTCAACTACATCTCGCAACGTGTAGGAGCCACCCACAAAAATGGTATCTGGAGGGCACGCTACTTCTAGGGTTCGATCACGGGGACATTCGACTAGATTAGAACCCACTCCGGTGCCTATCCAGCAATCAACAAGGAACCGAAGAATGTCTCTCAGCCTAATCTCCTCCTCGCACAATTGCCCATCAGGTGAGCTCTTATACGGACGCCTTCTAGCGGCATTGAGTGCTCCGATGCTCAGTGACTTCCCATAGTAGGATTCGCCATTCAGAACACGGATCGTCGCCTCGCGACTCTGTGCGATGAGCAATTCAGTATTCGCGGACAAGTCAATCTGTTTCGCCATGTAAAACATGTTAGCACAATAGATGGTATGTGTACTCTCGTATTTCTATTGATGTTTGCCCATCAGCGGTCCACAATCACATCGTTGGCAAAAACAGTTGCACAAGTGCCACTAGGAGGTTGTGTTGAGCAATATCGAGGATCCTGTATACCCAGTCCCTGTAGCGTGCGCGATGCTCGGTGGCATCTCGCCCTGGACTCTGGCGAGTTGGTTTTCACGAGGCATCGCGCGCCGGACCAAAGTGGGAAGGAGGACGATGGTGCGCCACTCGGAAATCTTGAGGCTCATCAAGGATCAGCCTAGCAAGGGACTTAGCGACGATGAGCGGTTGTAAGGTTCCGGCTCACCCGACAAATCTGTTGCCTCTTCACCACCGCCGCCGCCGCCGCCGCTGGCGGTGAAGAGGATGACACACCACCCCATGTTGGACCTGCATGCGTTCAACCGGAACCTATTCAGATTTCACGCACCCTAACCCGAAACGGAGAAAGACAATTATGTCCGACCACGCTGTATCTACCGCAGACTTCGCATCATTGGTGCACGAACTCTCTGCGTGCGACCCCCTGGAGCGCTACCTCCCGCCTTGGCAACACGAAGCGATTCGCATCTTCGGCTGGTCCGTGATGGAGGGCGGCATCAGGATCCACGTGGAAATACAGGCGCCTCGCGGCGTACCGAGCATCATCTACCCGCTGAGTGGCTACGAGATGGTGGCCGAGTTTCGGCGGATGCTGGCTTGCCCACTCCAAACTGCATCCGGCGAGACCTGGAACGGTCGCTACTTCCACGCTTTCCACAGCGACTACGCAGATCGCGTTTACTTGCGTGGGAAGGACCACGGTGTCACGTTCTACGTGGAGTCCGAGCAGTGGCAGCATATTCGAGTTGTCTTCGATGAGGCGTTTGCGAGCCCCGAATACGCCCGAGTGTGGATCAGGCTCAACGCGGAACGCGGGGGGAAATAATATGTCACGATCCCGCATCATTCGCGCCATTTCAGTCAACACGAAGGTCTCGCAGACCGAGTACCAAACAATCCAGGCCGAAGCCGCCGCACGCGGCTGCAGCCTCAGTGAGTGGATGCGGGCGCGGCTGCTCGCTCTGGAGCGTGACGAACTGTTGTTAGCCGAGATGGTCGCAACGCGCACCATCGTCACCAATGCAGTTTATGGCCTCGGATGCTCGAGACCCTGGACCCCCGAAGAATATAAGAAACTCGTCAATCATGCTGACAGCACGAAAGCGACTACGGCGCGCGGAATGCTCACAGGAGAGGATCTCTTGAAATGAATCCATTTAATATCCAGAGATCCGCTCTTGGCCGAAACCATGGAAATGGTCCAAGTCAGCGTTGGTGATTATGTTGTTCGCATTTGCGGCTGGTGCGCTTTTTCAGTACGAGGAACGATGGACCTCACTACAGAGGTACTACCTCCCCGCCTACATCGAAACCTGGGTTCGACCCTACACACGTGCCAACGAATACCAGGGGATTTTTCTGATAGCGGCGCATTCAAAGCTGCTGGCGACAGACAAAGACATCGAGCTCACCATCAAACAGGCGGATGGAACTTGGCGCGCCACAATCCCAATCACGACCAAGATGGCCAGCTGGAAGCAGTGGGGCGTGCTGACGGCAGACACTGACCAGATCAAGTCTGGCCCCCAACTCCATCATTTCCTTGTACACCAAATTTACGGCGCCCAATCGGACTGGCTGTTGGCTTGCTTTCCGGCCTACTGTGCCTTGGCGATTGGGACGCTGTGGTTGATATTTGCCCTGCCACGAGACCTGAAACTCAATCTCGAATACGAGCAAGGCCAGCGTCAGAGAGGCACGCAATTGGTCAGCGCTCGCCAATATAACAAGTTGATGGGGCATCCTGACGGTCTACGGTTCTTGAACCTCAATCAGAGCCTGACAGATCGCATCTTCTTCCCGCATTCCAGCCATTGCGTGAGCATCCCGCGGTTGGCCGTGGATCGTCATGTCCTTTTGCTCGGGGACTCGGGAAACGGGAAAAGCTCCACGATCCGACAAATTTTGATCCAGATTGAGGAGCAAGGCGGATCGGCCGTTGTCTATGACCCGGCAAGAGAGTACATACGGCAATTCTGGAAACCACGCCGTGGTGACATCGACCTCAATCCCTTCGATGAACGCTGCCCATTCTGGACTGCAAGCGACGAGATCGGCCATCCAGCAGAGGCTGATATGCTCGCCGAATCGGTATTCCCAATCCCCGATGAGACGCCCATCGACAAGCGGTTTTTCTTCACCGCTGCTCGCGATGTCCTCGTGGAGTTACTGAAACACAACCCGACTCCGGCCCAGCTATACCGGTGGATGTGTGACGAGGAAGAGATGATACGCCTGCTGCGAGGCACGCATGTAATGTCTCAAATCGCCGAACAATCTCCCGGCCAACGCGGCGGGGTCTTCGGCACGCTCACGCAATCGGCCAAGATGTTCGAGTTCTTGCCTGACGAGGCGGGGCGTCCTCGCTGGAGCGCGCGCCAATGGGCAGAGCGGCGGCAAGGCTGGATCTTTATCACATCTATGCCGATGTTGCGCGGGCGTTTGCAACCTCTCATCACGCTGTGGGTTGAGTTGCTCCTTATGCGCGTGATGAATGACGAGGAGCCTTCCAGACAGACTTATTTCATCCTCGACGAACTGGCCACGCTGCCCAGGATCGAACAGCTCGTACACGCCCTCTTTGAGGCCCGCAAGGCGCGTGCGCCGATAGTGATCGGCCTGCAGGGCAAGGCCCAGCAGGACGCCAAATACGGTCGCATCGCGCAAGCGATGGTCAGTATGGCAGCTACCAAGGTTTTCCTAGGTACCACTGAGCCTGAAGCGGCTCGCTGGATATCGGACTCCATCGGCGAAGTCGAAATCAAACGCTACCGCGAGTCTCGCACCGTGAGTCGGGGCTCTGGGACGCAGAACAGCGAGAGCATCCAGAGCGAGACTTCGCGTGTACCGCTGGTCATGCCATCACAGATCATGGGTTTGCCACCGCTTCATGCGTATCTCCGCCATGGCAATTTTGTCGTGCCAATCCGGATGCCCTTTCTTCCGGCCGAGAAGCACCATCCGGGATTTATCCGCCGTTCTCTGCCTGCGCTGGCCGCACCCGCACCACCCGCACTGCCGACAACCGCCGCGACGCAGCCTCTACAGATCGTTGGACTGGAGCAAAAACCAGTAGAGGACAAAGCCCAGGACCAAGCGCAGGAATATTTCTAGGAGGCTGACATGCTCACCATATCGCCAGCACTCAGCTCTAGCCAGGCAATCGAATATCACCGGGAAGAATTCGCCCACAGCCGCAGCAATTATTATGCCGAAGAAGGCCAGGTTCTCGGAGAATGGCATGGGCGGCTTGCAGATCGGTTCGACCTGCGCGGTCCGGTCCAAGAGAAGCACTTCGAGAGACTGGCACAGGGTCTACATCCTGAGACCAGTGAGCAACTTGTGCAGCACAAGAGCGCACACACGTACACCAACTCCCATGGAGAAAAGGTGCGCACCGTCGAGCACAGGGCAGGTTTTGACCTATGCATTAGTGCTCCAAAGACCGCCAGCTTGGCTGCACTGGTTGGGGGCGACGGACGGGTAAGGGAGGCTCACAGGGGAAGTGTCGACGTCGCACTCGACGAGTTGGAGCGATATACACAGTCGCGCATCGGCGGCAATTCCCCGTCAGTAACGACTGGGGAATGGATCGTGGCGAAGTTCGAGCACGACACCGCGCGGCCCGTAGATGGTTATGCCGCTCCGCAGTTGCACTCTCACTGCGTCCTCTTCAACATTACGCGCACCGAGGACGGAAAAACACGAGCTTTGCAGCCGCTGGAAATCTTCCGTTGCCAGCAATATGCAACGGCTATTTACCGTTCGGAACTCGCCTTGCGCTTGCGCCGTATGGGATACGAGATCGACCAGGGACAGTATGGCCAACCGGAGATACGTGGGTTCAAATCCTCGTACATACTGGCATCGAGCCCCCGGCGGCAGCAGATAGTGGAGAGTCTCGCAACACAGGGATTTTCGGGGGCTGCGGCAGCGCAGATAGCAGCCTATCAGACACGAGACAAAAAACAGGTGCTCTCACGTGCAGAGGTGCTTGCGCAGGATCGCCAGCTAGCAGTAGCGCACGGCAACCAGGCGGACCAGGTTGTCGCTGCAGCTGCGCTATGCGCGGATCAAGAGGTCGACCCCAAGGAGGTACCGCATCGCGCCACGTCTGCCGTATCGTATGCTGAGCGCCGTAACTTTGAGCGGACAGCGGTGGCCGATGAACGTGCGCTCTTGGCTGATGCCTTGAACCACGGTCAGGGTTTTGTACGACTGCCAGATGTCAGGGAGGAGATGCAAAACCGTATAGCCAAAGGCGATTTCATTGAAATGTCTTCGAATACTGGCGATCCTATCCGCGAATTCACGACCCGCGAGATGCAGGGGCATGAACAGACAAACATCGCCATCATGCGGGCTGGGCTAGACAAATGTGCATCCCTCGTGGAAGAAAAGAGCCGCCAGCTTGCCGCAGCGCGACATGCTCATCTGAACGAATCACAGCGCGCGGCCGTGGATGCGGTACTCACCAATCGAGACCGCTTTGTAGCCATTGAGGGCCGAGCGGGTACGGGCAAGACTACTAGCTTGGCAGCGATCCGCGAAGCCGCCGTTCTCGACGGCTACCAAGTGCAGGGTCTCGCGCCTACCTCGCGGGCTGCGAAGGAGTTGGCCGGAGCAGGGATCACGACTGAGACGCTGCAAATGCATTTGACACGCGGGCGGACCAAGAGCCATGAGCATAAGCAGCTCTACATACTCGACGAGTCCAGCCTTTCCGGCACAGTCCAGATGCGTGAGTTCTTAGAGCGACTACATGAGTCAGACCGTGTGATCTTGGTGGGCGATTCCCTTCAGCATGAGGCAGTTTTGGCAGGGCGTCCTTTCCCACAATTGCAAGAGGCGGGAATGCAGTCTGTGCGGCTGTCGGAGATTGTTCGTCAGAAGGATGCTGGCCTAAAATCCGTTGTCGAAGATTTCGCCGAGGGGAAGGTGCGCAGCGGGATCGCAAAAATGCAGGAGCAGGGCCGCGTCCATGAAATCATCGACCGAAAGCATCGCATCGAAGCAATCACGGCGGCATACCTCGAATCGCCCGAAAAGACCCTCGTCGTATCGCCTGATAATCGATCTCGTTGCGAGATCAATGAGTGCATCCATGCAGCCTTGTTGGCGGCAGGTCGGGTCAGCAGCTACGAGCGCACTCTTCGTGTATTGGAGACCCGACAGAACATGACCGCCGTGGATCGGCAGCAGGCGGTCCGATACGCCGAGGATGACTTGATTCGTTACGGCCGCGGATCGGAGAAGATTGGCATCAATCCAAAGGAATACGCCCGCGTAACGGGAATCGACCACGACCGGAATCTTCTGACAGTCCAGCGGGAATCCGGCGAACGGCTCACCTACGATCCACGCCGCTTGAGTGGAGTTCAGGTCTACCAGCAAGTCGAACGCGTTTTCGCCGAGGGCGACCGCATCCAGATCACCGCGCCCTATCCCAAACTGAGGCTTGCCAATCGAGAGATGGGTTCGATCAAGCAGATCGAAGATGACGGCACCGTGCTCTTGAAGATGGACGACGGGCGCGGAGTTGGCTTCAATATTTCAGAGCATCCGCACCTCGAATATGGTTATGCTACGACCAGTTATTCCAGCCAAGGCCAAACTTGCGACCGCGTGATAATTAATATCGACTCTATTCAGGCGTGCGGCAAGCTGCTCAATAGCCGCTTCGGTTATGTGGCAGTATCTCGCGCCGAGTACGACGCCCAGATCTACACCAATGATGAAGATTCGCTGGCGATGCATCTCTCTCGCAACGTTTCGCAGCGGTCGGCGCTCGAGGACGTGAAGGAAGTTTCCATTGCGAAGGGCATGAATGAGGAAAGCCTGGACGTCAGCGAACCGGCCGGAGATCAGGGCCATATTTTGAGACAGTCCCCCACCATTTCTCTGGAAATCAACTAAGGCAAGTCCTCCGTTGCGGCTCATTCAAAGGTGTTACATCTCGCCCAACCCTCAACGCAACGCACTCGAAGCCTTGGCCGCTAAACGAAGGTGATGTTGTCCCAAATGGTGTCCTGTGTTCGCTGCGAGATCGATGTTGGTAAAAACATCTTCCAGTTCGGGCCAAAACTTTGCCTTCGCAGTCCTGCTGTGATCAAACACGTCATGGACGAATTCCCTTAAATAGATCGTTACCGGCGCAATGTCGTGCGCCACTTTCTTCGGGTCTTCCAGTAGAGCTTCCGTAAACTGCGCTTGTAGGGGAAGTCCGGCATGCATTGAGAAGCCGGCTCCGACAATGTAGACATGAGTAGGGGCCAAGAGATCATTCCTTTCGAACTGCCGATACCATGCAGCAGAACGGTCTAACAGACACTCAGAGGGATTTCCGCTGTACTCCATTTGCCGCTGGCTTGATCTTCGGGAATGTGAGGGAGTATCTGTGCGACGGTCTTTTCGTACAGTCGCGGGATGGATGGAGACAAATCCCAAATGTGAAAGTGGTACGCCACTCCGAACTTCAACGCCTGTTCCCACTCATTCCTAGACACGAAGAAACGAAGGGGAGAAGCAATTGTAGATTTCACTTCGATGAGTCTATTGGTTGGCCCATATTGACCGGCATCGTAGGAAAGCACATCGTATCCGGCAGTATTGTCTTCAATGGCAGTCCACTTCGGTTCCGTATCGATACCTAGGGATGCTAACCGATGCCGCTCATATTGAAGTGAAAGACGCTCCGCGAGTCTAGCCCTATCCATTCGAATTTTGTCAGACGCCTGTCGCATCTCCGATGAGATAGCGTCCCACCATACGACAACGTCATCTGGGGGTGGATTATCAGTGAGCAATGCCGCCCGAAAACATTGATGTTCATCTCGGCTAAGCTGATTCAGAAATCGACTTCGCCCAAGTGTGATTGAACGCGACCAAAACGTTTTCTGTCCGAGAATGACGCTCGTGATGCACAATCGGTAGAACTCGTGAGGCGTCTCATACGGAGCCTCGGCATCAACAAGTTCGTGCAATTCCAAGGCCGCTACGAAATCAAGCCCAGACATCTCGGAGTCAGTTGCTTGGAGTAAGGCGATGATCGATGGGCTGTCCATCTCGGGATTCTGCGAGGCTTGTTGGCGGATACTCCTCAAAGCGTCGAATGCTCCCATTGAGAAGAGGCGTTCGAACGAAAGAGAATTCATCCTTCATCCTCCTCAAGGGGAACTGCGCAGCGGCCCTGCAACTCCTCGACGAGATCAACAAGGTCTTGCATGTCGACTGAGTAGTCGATTGGATCATCCGCATTTTCCTCGTCGAAGGCTATCTCGTGTAGATCCATGTCGTTCAACAAGTCCTGCAACCCGCGTATCTTGCTTACCAACCGCCGACTCACTGAGTAATCGATACTGCCTAGGCCAAGCGGTGCCTTCGTCCTATAGATATAGATGTTTGTCTGAACATCACGAGCAAGCCCCAGCCGGTGTATCCGATCAATTGACTGCAGGTAATGGGTCGAGACATAGCTTCGATCTAAGTAAATCGCATCATGGCAGACGGTATGAAGGCTGATACCTTCGCCAGCAGCAGCTGGATTAGCTATCAGTACCTGACAAGCCGCATCCTCGTGGAAACGCCGCAGTCGGCCTTCCCGCGTCGAAAGGTCGTCGGGTGATCCGGAAGGTATCGCTCCATAGAGCGACACGGGATTCAGGTCAGCAAGGAGATTCTCAAGTTCAAGTATCGTGTCAGTAAAGATCGTCCAGATGACAACCTTCCTTCCTTCGGCAGCCAATGCGCGCGTATGATCCACAACTGCCCTCATCTTGGAAGAGGGCCCCTCATCAAGGACAGCTTGAATCACTCCAGATTGCATACCCGGAAAATCTGACGCTATGCTGCGAAGTGCGAGAATTGGGTTAGCAGAAAGCTGGAGCAGCCGCATTACAGAGCGTCTTGCGCGTAGGAAATCTGTCCCGGCGCTACCTGGTGCGATAGCGGTTGCCAGCTTTCGCAGAGTTTCGTTCCTCACGACTCCATAGAGGGCCTGTTGACCAGGAAACATCGCGACATCCCGAAAGTGTCTCTTTGCCTTCGGGAGATCGAGTTCGCTTTTCGTTGTGCGAACGTAAAGCTGGCCTAGAACTGTGCGAGGTTTCTCACCGCGTTGCAACTGAAGATCGAACCCCTGTCCAGGCCAAAGGAAGCTGAGTTGTGCGGCGATATCCTGAGCACCTTGCGGCATCGGAGTGCCCGTCAGGATATCCCTTCGGAATAGTAGGGGAGATATCCCTAGAAGAAACGAGCCGCGTTGGGAATCAAAGCCCGCCTTCATTCTGTGGGCTTCGTCCAATACGACATGGACTGGACAGCGAGAAAAATAGGCAGTCAGCATCTGTTGCTGCCGTACCATCAAGTCGTAGGAGATCAGGAATCTCTTCGCCCCAGAGCGTAGGGCCGTGTCGTTTTCGAAACTCGATCCATTCAGGAGGGTGAACTCCTCGGATGCGGCTCCTGGGAGATTGGAGTCAATGCATTCGTCGACAACGCCCATCCATGCCGGAAACGACGCTTTAGGGCCGACCACAAATAGATGGCTATCGGGCGTGTGGATGAGGATATCTAGAGCCAAAGTAACTGTTGTCTTCCCTGCACCGGGTACAGAAAAGTTGGCACCATGTCTTAGACCTGCGAGATGCAGCAAGTCTCTGATCTGGAATGGTCTGAGCTGCCGCTTCGTGAAGCCAGCCTTGGTCAGCCTCTCAGCGAGTTCTGACTCTGACAGCAAGAGAGGCGGCTGGGTCTGGGAAAGACGTGAACGTTTGAATTCATCTGCGAATTGCTTTGCGAGCCGCTCCGCATCACCTTCAAACCGGAACCGGAAGTCGAATGCTTGCTGTTGAGCCTTCGAGCCATAATCCCGGATTATCCCAAGTATTGACGACCATGGGAACTCCAATGTCCGCTCGCTGATTTGACGAGCGCCGGAGTCTTCAAGCACACGCGCGCAAAAGCGAGCCCACACCGATGATGCAATATCACCAGACAACGAGAGTCGTCCGTTGAGGGTCGATGGGTCGTAGGTGACAACTATCGTCGTCGGATTCTGACTAGGCTCCGTCATCTGCTTGAGTCTCTTCTCTGCCAGAGGCCGCAGCAGCTCGAAGCTTTGCTAGACGTTCCTGCAAATCAGTAGCACGCTTCACAATGCTGGCGAGTTGCCGATCCGCTGCTTCGTAGCTTTGGGGTGTTGCCTTTGAGATGTCCACTTCGGCGAGCTTGGCATTTGCTGAAGTTATCGATTTGAGGGCGGCTCCGCCCGATTTTTTATCTTTCTCCGACTCGACAACACTCACTGAAATCTCGACGAGTGCATCGATCGCTTCCGTGCGCCGCGATGTATCCTTGAGAGCGTCTATTACTGGCTGGTAGCTTGGGCCAGAGGAGCCTCCTTCAAGGTCGAACGAAAAATCATCAGTATCGACTTGTTCCGGCTCCGTTGCTGGCAGCCCCAGTTCTTCCGCGAGGCGATCTAATACATCCGTAGCTCGCTTTCCAAACACGGCGTTGTAGTTGTAGAGCCTGCCGTCAAGCTTCGCTACGTTGTCAAAGAGTGACCACGCCAGGACGCGACTGGCCTCCTGGAGCGGCTCAGGCTTGTTCAACAAGTGCCCGGGCAGATCTTTAAAGAATTGCTCTCCCGTTTCAGCGACTAAGCTATATTTGCCCTCTGCTCCTCGCCAATCCTTAAGGTAAATATTGGCTTCGTTGAGCGCCTGAAGCGTCGTCCGTACTTCACCTGGTCTCCGATTGAGCCGATCTGCAACATCCTCAACCCTTGTCTTGATCCGGAGCATCGCCGCAAGCAACTTGGCGTCTCCGATCCAATCGTAATCAAGGCGCGTTTCTGGTTTGGCTTGTAGCGCCGCTTCGATTTCAAGGATATCGGCAGGGGTGGTGTCAGCAGGCAGCACCTTACAATCGACGTGTCCAAGGTTGTCATACTCTGTTGGACTGCCTGCGAACAGCTCCCGCATAGCCGCTAGTCGTCGATTTCCATTCACGACGACACCGCCGTGCGTGATGAGCAGCGTTTCTCTTTGCCCTTCGCGTTCCAGAACCTCAACTACGGGTGTGACGGAATTGGATTTTCCTCTTGATGCAAGCTTGGCGAGAATTTCGTGCTGAATCTGTTGGACGCTTTCAGACTCCTGCCCGGAGGTAAACGTATCTGCAGGCTTCTGCTCGCGAGCAATATATTCGGCCTGTTCGCTGAACGTACGGAAGTTCTCCATCCGGTAGATGGGAACGTCAATGGGCAGCCGTATTACTGGAAGTGCAGTTTTATCTGCTCTGAGTTCGTAAAAATCTTCGCTTTTTGTAGAGGCTTCGACACTGCGCGTAATCTGCGCCTCGCGTCGAGCCCGATCCTTGAGAGACACCTGATACGCCACGAATTCTCCTCATCTGAAGGCGATAACCAGCAATGGAACTGTGATCACACGATTGAACAACACCAACTCCTTTGTAATTCGATCAGCGTTTGCGATGTTGCTCCCAAGCGCCGTTGCACAGGCCTTTGTAGGTAGCGCCAGTGCAGCCGCATTGATCCGCCCACTGTGATACAGGTGCTGAAGTTTTAACAGATCATAAGGAGCGCGGCTCATGTTGCCGGTTTGAAGCTGGAACGCCAAGTCCTCTTTCATCGCAGAGACAGAGAGGCCAAGGTCTTGGTCGATTTTCACATCGATTGCCCAGCCCTGCTTTTGAAACTCGTCGCGCACATGCTTCCGAATCTGCGCAGTACACCCTTTACGCATCTTGATAGCTGGCGCTTCAAAGACGTCGGTAAGCCAGTCTTGAATGTCCCGGCGTTCCCATTCGGCAGCCGCGTTGTGGTGGTCGTATATATGATCTAGCCGCACTCGTCGTGATCCTCCCTTGAAGGGGGTTCATAGATCGGTCTATTCATGGGCCTTGTTCGCAATGTGCCCTCTTTCAACTCCGCAAGACGTTCCTTCGCAATCGCAACGTACGCCGATTCACTATCACACCCATAGGCGTTTCGTTCATTCGCCACTGCCGCGATTGCGGACGATCCCACGCCAAGATAGGGGTCGAGTACATTCTCCCCAACGTTGGTAAGACTAAGGACCAACCGCTCGACCAAGCCAACCGGAAACTGGCACGGATGGTCGGTCTTCTCGACATGATTAGCTTTTACATTTGGAATGTCCCACACATCACCCGGGTTCTTTCCAAGCGGGTGTCCTGAGAACTGCCCCTTGTTGGGGCCTTTAAAGTGTCTCTTGTAAGGGTACTTGGACGGCACGCGGACGGGATCTAAGTTGAATGTATAGTTGCTGGATTTCGTAAACCACAGAATCGTCTCATGACGTCCGGAGAATCGCCTCTGACAGTGAAGACCGTGCCCGAACGTCCATACGATGCGATTGCGCAATTGCAGGCCGTGCAATTTGAACATGGGGTAGAGGACAGCATCCAAAGGAAATACTTCGCCGTCATCGATGTAGTTGCCAACCTGCCAACAAACGGAGCCCCTTGGGTCAAGGAGACGGACCGCTTCGGCAATCGCCGCTGCTTGCTCCTCCTTGTACGCATCCAGCGATCTGCGTGATTCGTACTCTTTACCGAGATTGTACGGAGGCGACGTCACAATCAGCTGCATGGAGTTGTCGGGTAACGTCCGCATGAAAGACAGATTGTCCCGGCATTCGATCTTGCTAATCAGTGGCTTCTTGAATGAAAGCACGGACGCAGCAAGCGTGTTCTTTTTCAGCGCGTTACCCATCGA
Source organism: uncultured Acidobacteriaceae bacterium (assembly GCA_963737325.1). Taxonomy (GTDB): domain Bacteria; phylum Acidobacteriota; class Terriglobia; order Terriglobales; family Acidobacteriaceae; genus Granulicella. The sequence goes on along the minus strand of CAVTSJ010000010.1, from coordinate 59,195 downwards.
ATGACTCCGTGGTCGAAAAACCCGTTTATTATTGGCATCCAGACTATCCCGGATTGCGGCTAAATCCAAGGTGACCCTTCGAGTATAGGCGAAGGCTAAGCGAACAACTAAAACCGTTGCGACCAATTAGGGGATATTGAAGCTACCTAACGCGCTATATAGAGATTCTAACTCTTGAGCACACCATAGTTTAGGGCAGTTGGAGTCCGCTGCCAGCTCCAGAAGCAAGCAGCAAGTGCACGTGCAAAGCCCTCTAAGGGGAGTGAGTGTACCGGGACATGCGTTACGCTGTGGACCTGAGACATCCGTTACAAGCCCCTTGCGGAGCGGAGCTCCAAACGCATTGGAGCTTTGTATTGTGGGGAATATCGGCTCCGTCGTAGCAGCGGTGGGAATATGGAAATCCCGAAGGGATTTCCAAGAGGAGTGGGAAGGGTGGGAAGCCGGTTTTATGGCTTTCCATGCTTTCCACTCCTTGTCATTTCCACCGCGCGCAGGTTCAGGCTTTACAAGGTCGGCCCATCACAGAGTTACTTCTAAGAAGAACTGTCACCTATTGGGACGGAGACATAAAGTTTCATTCCTTCTGGGAATTCCAGTTTCGACGGAATAGTTTTGCCTGATTCATTGCGAATATTAGAAGTGAAAATGTCCCGAGTGAGAGTCCGATGCCGCTGTAGACGGCTGAGGAGAAAGAAGCGGCTCGAAGCAGGTACTTGGGAAGAATGCGTTCGATACCTGCGGTGAGCAAGCCACCTGAAAAAAGCCCCAGAAGGGTGACCACCGACATTTGGCGGAAACCAAAACCAATAGAAAGCGTCGTTTTGCGTTTCTCTTCGAATTGGATGTAATTGAAAGATTGTCCTGGCCGGGTCGCAATCAACGCGTAGATGCCGATAGCTAGCAATAGCAACGCTATCGCGCTAAAGCTCTCGAAGAGAAAGAGCACAACTCTCTGATTTCTGACGGAAGCGATCACCACCTGATTCATCGTTGTGACTTGAGAGATTGCGACGTCGCTATTGATGTTCAGAAGCCTCGTCCTGACCTCGTTTGAGAGAATTGGATCGTTCCCCCTAGTGCGTAAAACCAACCAGAACGTGCGCTCTGGCACCATCCATTGGTTTGCGGGCAGGTAAAACGCGCTTTCACCTGGTGTGGAGAGAGAATCCTGTTTCACATCATCCACGACCCCAACGATCACGGCCCATGGGTCATCTTTCCGCCCCGCATTGGGGCCGACACGGATGCGTTGACCGATAGGGCTTGCATCGCCGAACTGCCTCTTCGCCAAAGTCGCATTGATGAGCACAACCCTGTCTGAGTGCCTCTGCATATCCAGTTCATTCAGCAATCGGCCTTGCTGGAGATGAATCTGCATTGCTTCAAAGTATCCGGGAGTCACTGAGTAGTGAAGTGCCGAATCAGGAAGATTCTGCGGCTGCGAGGCGAACTGAATTCCGTACACCTCATGCTCTCCACTGAGCGGAAGTTGACTGACAAGCCCGGCTGATTCGACACTCGGAATGCCTCGCACCACATCGAGCGCTTTTGTGAAGAAAGAGTCGGATGTCGGGTCTCGATCTGTCATCGGTCCACCCATTCGAAGCTGGAACGCAGTGACACCTGCTGGTTGAAAGCCGGGTGTCACGGTCGAGAGAAGATGCCTGCTTTGGAAGAGCAAGGCGGCGCTCCCTAGCAGTGCAAACGAAACAGCAACCTCGATAACCACGAGAAGGCGGTGACGCGGGTTGTGCACCCCGCGCAGGTAAGTGGCTTTATCGTGCCAAAAATGACTGCGCCGCACGAGTAGAAAGGGCAAGGTTCCAAGCACGAATGCAATGAGGAGTGTCATCAAGCTGGCGAAAACAATGGTGTCCTGATCGAGAGGGGCAAAGCGAAATACGACGGTCCCGGTGGAGAGAATTGAGCTAAGTGTCCCCGCTCCCAACTTTGCGGCGAGGATGCCAATCGTACTGGCCGGCACAGAAAGTAGCGCACACGTCAGTATTAGCTGCCGCAGAATGCGAAAGCCTGTGGCGCGGCGAGCTACGCGCATGGGTTGTCCTGTTCGCCGTTGCAAACCATAGACAAGCAGCAGACCGACCACTGTCGTACAAACGAGAGCAAGAAAGAGTGTCAGGGCGGCCAGAGAGGCAATCAAGGTAGGCTTCTCCGCATGCTGCATCAGGTATTGCGGCGATTCGATTGCGACGCCTGAAGGTGCGCCGCCCGAACTGCTATAGCCGGTTGCATGTATCTTTGCCCAACTCGCATACATGCCCGCGAGTTCGTGTTCGACTTTAGCGACCTGAACATGATGCTTAAGTCGTCCGATGATGCGCAGATGATGTCCCCATTCACGGCCATCGGAGGGGAGGCTGTCGTCGTATTGGAGCGGTGTCCAAAACTCCGCAGACGGTTGCATTGCATCGGCAAACGCCGGAGGCATCACGCCGATGATGGCGTAGCGGCTGCCGTCAAGATTTAGCGATCGTCCCACCACGGAAGCATCTCGCTTGTACTCGCGCGACCAGAGCGTATCGCTGATGACCGCGACATGAGGAGCATGGATGTCCCCATCGGAAGAATGAAAGCTCCGCCCCAGTGCCGGCTCAGCATCGTATACCGCGAAATAACCCGGGGTAACTTGCTGTCCCTCGAGAATCGCAGGGGATCCTGCTTCTTCTGTGACTGCGGACCGGTATTTGACCGCGGCGATCGCGGCAAAGCTACGCACTTGTGTGGCTATGCCACGGAAGGTCCCGTAGGTGTCGTCCATCGGCATTCCACCTGAATCTTTTTCCCAGATGCTCACGATCCGCTCAGTCTTTGGGTAGGGCGGCGAGGAGAAGAACAGCGGCTTCATCACCATGAAGATGGAGACGCAAGCGCTCATGCCAATCGCGACCGTCAAAATGGTCGTGAGAACAAACAGCGGGCAGCGACGGAGTTGGCCCATTGCAAGACGAAGGTCGTTGCTCAGAAGTCGCAGATGATGCTCCCAGCCCGTAGAGCGTATGCGCTCACGCTGCCACGTCCGATCTCCAAAGGAAGTGAGGGCAGCGCTGCGAGCGAGCTCATGCGACATGCCGGTCTCTTCCAGAGCGATGGTAGCTTGTTCGAGATAATCTCGAATCTCATCCGCCAGTTCGCGATCAACCGCTCGAGAATGGAGCAGCCCACGCAACCCTCCCCTGAGTTGACTCCAGAGAGACATCGCTAGCCTTCCGCCTTTAGGAGACGGCCTATCGCAGCGGCCCTGCGGTTCCAATCTTTCGTGGAAGCTTCCAGTTGCTTCGCCCCTTCGCGTGTCAGTGCGTAGTACTTCGCGCGCCGGGAATTATCAGTCTGCTTCCATTCGGCATTGAGCCAGCCATTACGCTCCAGCCTTTGAAGGGCCGTTAACAATGATCCCGGGTTGACCTTGAAGACGCCACGAGAGACCTGCTCGACCCGACGGGCAATACCGAAGCCATGAATCGGCTCCAGGCTGACAGTCTTCAGGATCAGCATGTCCAGCGTTCCTTGGATGACGTCCGTATTCTGTTCGCTGTCTTTCATCTCTTCTCTACAACACTATTTTATGCGAATATCGCCCTCTTTACATCATGATTGTCAAGATGTGACAATCATGTGTAATATATGCCTTGTTCGGCTCGGCCCCAAAGCGTCCCAATTTGACCAGACAACGGGCCGACAAGGAGATCTGTGTGTTGAATCACTTCTGCAAGCTCTTTCTTGGCGCGTTGTTCGTCTTCCCCATTGCCGCAAGCGGTTACGGCCAGACGTACTCCTTTCCGCGGTCTGCTGCGGCCAACCAGGCGGAGCTCGGACGGGCAATGCCTGAACTTGCTGCCCAGTTGAGCGCCTCCTACGGCGAGGAGGATCGTATCACCTACTTCGACAATGTGTTTCGATTGCAGCTTGTCGAAGGTCAATACCAACAGGCGCTGGACTCCATCGCCGCAATGCGAGGGCTTATTCGCGAACAGCCTGTCGTTCCTGGCCGTGCTGCCTGGGTAGACGTACCTTATGAGATCTATGCGCGCACGAAGATGCAGCAGACGTCTCTAGGTGTGCCGTTCGCGGAAGCGTACCGAAAGGCATTTCGTGATTGCTTCTCTCATCTCGATAACTGGACTGCGGCGGAGGTCATCCGCACACTCTCGCTGGTCCATACAGAAGACGCAGCGCAGTCTCTAAAAGAGGACCTGGCTGCTCAAATGAAAACGGACACGATTAGCCGAGAAGATGCCCTGAACCTCGTGAACGACTATCTCGCCCGTGAGGCTTATCACGAGTTTGCCTCCTTGAACCATGCCCTCATCGCAGAGGACGATGCCCGTCGCTACATCAGCGAGCCACAGCGTCTTGTGAGAATATCAACGGCGGTGAGCGTCTGTACCTATACTCTTCGACCACGCCATGAGGGCCGTCTGCCGTCTTTGTTGAACTTCACCATCTACGCTGGTTCGGATCAAGAGAACGAGGCTGAAATCCGTCTATCGGCTGCCAAAGGCTACGTGGGAATCATTGGATTTCCGCGAGGGAAAGTCTGCAGCCCCGGCCAGCGATCCGCCTACGTGCATGATGGTGAGGATGTGACCGGGCTGATCGATTGGATTGCCGCACAACCCTGGAGCGATGGCCGAGTCGGCATGTATGGCGGCAGCTACGAGGGTTTCACGCAATGGGCCGCGGCCAAACATATGCCAAAGGCCCTCAAGACTATCATTCCCGCTGCTACCGTGGGGCCGGGCATCGACGTTCCGATGGAAGGGAATGTTTTCTGGAACTTCATCTATCCGTGGCCGTTCTTCACCTTGGACAAAAATGTTGACGATGACGCGGTGTATCACGACGCATCACGCTGGAGCAGGCTCAATCACGATTGGTATGTGAGCGGACGAGAATATCAAGACCTCGAGAAGATCGACGGAACACCCAACCCTACATTCGATACATGGATTGCGCATCCCTCCTACGACCGGTACTGGCAGAGCATGATTCCTTATCGGAACGAGTTTGCCAGGGTCACGATTCCTGTTCTTCTTACCGCCGGCTATTTTTATGGTGGCCCTGGAGCAGCTACGTATTATTTCGAGCAATTGGAGAAGTACGCTCCGAAGGCAGAGCATTATCTTCTGATAGGTCCCTACCACCACATCGGCGCGCAGTACGGAGTCGTGAGTCCGCAAGGCACTCTTCGTCCCAAGTTAGCCGGATTAATGCTTGACCCCGTCGCAGAGATCGACATGCTGGAGCTGCGCTATCAATGGTTCGACTACATCTTCAAAGGCGCGCCGCGCCCCGCTCTGCTCACGGATAAGGTGAACTACGAGCTCATCGGGACAAACTCCTGGCGACATGTCCCCAGTCTCCAAGCAATGAATAACTCGCCGCTACGCTTCTACTTGAGCTCGAACCCGAGCGTTCTACCGAAGCAGGTACAAGACAGCACAGCTGTTGAGAAGACTGTTGGGACTGTCTATACGTTGTCTCCAGATTCCGAGCCAGCGCACTCCGTAACTCTCACGGTGGATCTGACGAACCGTAGCGATGTGGATCGACCAGATGTCGGCGGTGGTGTTGTAGACGAGGCTGTAGATCTGCACAACGCGATCGCGTTTGTGAGTCATCCGTTGTCTGAGGGGAAAGATCTCAGCGGACTTCTCTCGGGCCAAGTCGATTTCATTGTGAATAAAAAGGATTTTGATTTTGAGATCGATTTGTATGAGCTGACTACACAAGGGCAATACATCCAGCTCACACAGTACTGGACGCGCGCGAGTTATATGCGAGATCGAACCCTGCGTCATCTGCTCATTCCAGGGCAGACGCAGCAGTTCAGTTTCCGCACGATGCATCTGGCCGGTTGCCGAGTGCGAGCTGGTAGTCGCCTTGTCGCTGTGATCAAGGTCATCAAAGAGCCAGGACGCGAGATCAATTATGGAACGGGTATGCCCGTTAGCACGGAGACCATTCACGATGCGGGCACTCCCTTACGAATTCAATGGTTGGGGTCGAGCTATCTGGACATACCAACACATACCTCCGATTGAGGGGTATACGCCATGTTATGCCCATCATAGAACGGCAATGAAGATCGGTCCGGACTCCAGATTTCGATCAACATGCCACGCGAAAAATAGAAGCGCGGGCATACCGATCCGAATGGCCAGTGGCATCATGGTTTATACGACCACCTGAAGTAGGCTTATGGAAAGTGATGCCTGCTACTTCGACTCACTTTTTTGCTGGGCGTTCATCGGTGTAGAACTTTGCTCTAATGCGGGCGCGTATTTGCGGCTAACTTAGACCATCCGCCGTGCAGCTCTAAAGCGAAGCTCCTCCGTATTGAGTTCCCCGATCTCCATGTCTCGAAAGTAGACCCTGTAAGACTCTGGCGTGATCAACTCGAATCCCAACTCTTCAAAGCGGAATACCTCGCTGATGAAAATTCTTGTCTTGTGCCAACTGATGTCGCCGCTATTGTTCACCCGTCGCAGAAGGAGACCCTTCGGGTACTTGAACTCCGGCAACTTGCGTGGAAGTCGGACGGAGCTGGGGTGATAGAGACTCGCTGGGACCTGGTTGTTCAGGCCCTCATGCGGGCGCTCGTTATTGAAGATGTAGCGAAAATTATCAAAGCGGCTCTGCTGTGCCCGAAGGGATGACGCGGGCGGATTCGTCGTGTCCTCCTTCAGCGTACGGTGCATCCGCTCATGGCGACCGTTTTGTTGCGGTCGGCCTGCTTGAATGCGCTCATGTACGATTCCGAGCTTCATCCATCCGATTGATAGTTTCGACAGCCCCAGTAGCCCCGTGCCCGCAAACGGTGCGCCGTTGTCGGTTCTGATCCTTGCTGGCACCCCGTACTCTCGCATGGCTGCTTCGCAAATTGCTCGGACTTGGCTGAGGTCCATACGCGAGACGATCTGGCAACGAATCAAATAGCGGCTATGCGCATCGGTGATGGTGAATGGATCGCAGCGCTTGCCGTCGCCAGTGATGAAGTAGCCTTTGAAATCCATGCACCACAGCTGATTTGGGCCCGTGACCATAGAGAACGGCTCTGAGCATGGCGTAGTACGTTTTCTCTTCCTCTGCGGACTGGTTAAGCCCGCACGGCTCAGAATGTTGCCAAATGTGCTAGCTGCAGGCCACACCATGTCTGGCTGTAGCATCTCCAGCCTTGCTTTGAGCTTCCGCGCACCCCAGGACGGATGCTTGGCCCGAAGCGCAAAGATCGCGTTTTCAACCGGCTCTAGCGTCGCGTGGGAACAACCATGCGGGCGGCGGCTGCGATCTACGAGCCCTTCTGGCCCCGTCTCGTTGTACCGGTTGATCCAACGGTAGCCCGTTGGGCGAGAGATTCCATACTCACGGCACAGGTCCGCTACGGACATCTCCTCTTTCTGATAACTCGATAAGAACTGAAGACGTTGATCCATGATCCGACTCTCTTTCCAGGGCATACAACATCGTCGTGTGTGCCCAAATACCGAGTATCCGTAGCCGTCGCGCTTCGCTGTAACCCATGTCTCCGGTCTGTTTTGTAACGGAAGTGCTAAGTACGCTCAGGAGCTCCGCCCCTCGCGCCCGCAAGGGGTCTCCCCAGGCTTCCGCGCTGCGCTTGTGCAGCCCTCCGCTGCGCTGCGCCCTTTCCACTACCGCTATCGCTTCGTTCCAAGGGTGGGCGATTCCCCTCCCCTTGCAGTTGCTACCCCCCGCCTTCGCCAGGAGTCGTTCGGTATTTGTTTTTCAAATACCGGGAACCACAACGACAAACCCCAAGGAGAAGCCCCATGAGCAGCAACGCACCCACTACGCAACAGCAACCGCCCCGGCAGACCGCCCAGGAAGCAATCGCCGCCAACGTCCAGGCCCTCATCGAACAGCTTGAACACGGCAGGAGCGAAACGTTAACCGCGTACCTCGGGGCGATGGCCCGCTTTTATCGCTATTCGTTCGGCAACGTTCTTTCAATTGCCCATCACCGCCCCGATGCAACCCATGTTGCGGGTTTCCACAAGTGGAACGAGCTCGGGCGTCATGTCTTGAAGGGGCAGAAAGGCATCCCGATTCAGGCTCCGATGATCGGCAGCCGCCGCCGCCGCGACGACATGCCAGGCGAACGAGGCGACAAGCCGACGCCTGCCCTGTTCGGGTTCCGCACAGTCTATGTATTCGATATTTCCCAAACCGAAGGAGCAGAGTTGCCCCGACCGGCAACAGTGTCAGGAGAAGTCGGCAGCTACCGCGACCGGCTTATCGAGTTTGTTACACAACAAGGAATCGAACTGGAATTCAACGAGCGTATCGCGCCCGCCCAGGGCATTAGCTACGGCGGAAAGATCGCTTTGCTTCCCGGCCAGTCGAAGCCCGAGGAGTTCGCCACATTGGTTCATGAGCTGGCACACGAAATCTTGCACCGCACAGAGCGTCGCGCCACTACCACCAAGACGGTACGCGAGACCGAAGCCGAGGCCGTCGCCTTCATCGTCAGCCGTGCCGTTGGCTTGCACACCGGCAGCGCCAGCGCCGACTACATCAGTCTGTACAACGGCAACGCCGAATTGCTCACAGAGTCCTTAGCCGTTATCCAGCAGGCCTCCGCCGCCATCATCGACGCGCTCTTTGCTGAGGGTACCGAGTCATTTGCAAAGGCGAGCTAGTCCGCTGGCTCAAAAGCAGCACTTGGATAAGTCTCTGCTCTATAAGACAAGGGCGTAAACGGAAAGTGCCGCTCCGCTGAACTCGGAACGGCACTTTCCAACAATCATGAGGTTAACTACTTCCACCCCATTACGTTTAGGCAATTGCCCCAACCGCATCGCTGTTGAACGATACCATCGGCGTATAGGACTGTATGACCGAACCAGTGACGGGCGTTTTGGCGGTTTTACCGTCCAGCTTGGTAACTTTCCCGCCGATTGCTTTACGGATGCGGGAGCCGATGTCCTGATTGATTGGGGATTTGCGCGGGTTGCCATGTTTGTACGGATTGTCCTGCACGTAGGCCTCGTAGTCCTCGGCCCACTGCTTGTTTTCCATGCATTCGCCAAAGGTTTTGTAGGTGATGTCGGGGCCGAAACGCCCCTCCCGGATAATTCTGATGGCAGTGTCGACTGCGCGATCGATGAGACTCTCCTTCATCGCATATTCGATGCCGGTGGCCTCATCCATCAGTTTTTGGTCGATTACGTGGTCTGCAAGAATGCGCTGGATGTGGTCGCCGATGTCACGACCTTTACCCCGCCCCTCCGTTTGGAGCGCTGCGTAAATAGGACCATCGAGCCTAATTGATATCTTTACGGTTTGAGATTCTTCAGTAGTCGTCATAACTTCTCCTGTATTTCCAAGTATGAATCTATGTCCGACATGGCCTGAATGTCAAGTGGACTTCGAATACATCGTTGGCGGACATCGAACGAGCGCGGCTCTCGATATCTTTAGCGTCATGCGTGAAAGTCAGGAATCGCGTTGTCTGATTCCTGATTGGATAACTTGGCGGTAATCGTCTGACGATAACTCCCCCAATTTCATTTCGTTGAAGAGACCTTTTGACGACCTTTGATGTAGCTAAATATGTAGCTGGTACCGGCTTAGAGCGACTTGTTCCGGTTGGACAGTAAAAATATAAGTCATTGAAATTACAAGTGGATACAAGCCAATACAAACAGGGCAAAGTATCCATGAAAGGTCTGCAAAACCTTTATGCGTCGGTTCGATCCCGACCCGCGCCTCCAAATCTTCTCAATAAAATCAATAGGATCAAAAGGTTGGGGTCATTTTCCACACCTATCCACTAGTGTGCCTTTTTCGATAATTTTTGTGTCCTTTCTGCAATTTCAGCCCGATTTCGTGTGATGGGCGGGACCAAAAGGGGACGGGAATGTGGGCCCATTTCTGCCTCCTCTTGGTCACGGCAGCACCAAACAGCAGCCTACTTTTTCTACTCCCGGCTCCCTGCTGACAAGCTCGACCAGGGCGCTAGCGTGAAGCGGAGCGGCGATACTTAGCGTCGTCAATGGCACCTTCTCCGTTCGAATGCTCTACGGAACTTCGAGGTAGAGTCCGATGCTCTCGTCCGCGGAGGCGGTGGCCAAGAGCTTTCACAGCTCGCGAATTCAACGCGCCGCACATGATTCGGCGTCGTCGTTCGACAACTGCTTCAGACCGCACAAGCATCGCCGGCGAAGCAGATGGACGCTTACAAGTAATAATGCCCCATAAATTGACCCAAGCGCCGCAAATTTTTCACGATTCTGGCCTCACTTTGGCTTTCCGGGAGCCCTTCGGATTAGGAAGCTGTTGACTCAGCACTTAGTCCAAGTTCAGACAAATGCCCTACTCATACGAACTTCCATACCACCGGAGCCTATTTGGGGAACCGCATTGAGGCAAGATGAGAATGCAGTTTGCCAGCGAGATTCCTGTCGCAACGCTTGGGTCATTCCTACAGCGGGCTGTCTTCTTCTGAAAATGCCACCTACCGATGTAACCTTTCAGTGCGCGGAAGCTCTAAAGATCAACCGATCTGGGGCCCAGACTGTACAGGCTATGCCAATGACGAAGAAAGCTGCAAATCCGCTCACATCGAAGCGTCTCGATCGAAAGCATCCGCTTGCGATCCGGTGGATGCATTGGGTGAATTTCCCTGTCCTCTTCATCATGATCTGGAGCGGTCTCCTGATCTATTGGAATGACTCGGACAACGCCTACCGGCATCCCCACGCGGTGTACCGGATCGGCTTAGGCAAGGTCACCCTATTCCGGTTCTTTCCGGAGTGGTTCTGGAAGGCTATCAATGCGCCATACCACGTCACTCAGGGTCTTGGGCACCACTTCTTTTTCATGTGGATCTTTGCGGCCAACGGCATTGCGTATGTCACATTCCTTGCGATCTCGGGAGAGTGGCGGTTTCTTGTACCACAGAGGCGCAGCGTGCGGGACGCCGTCCGGGTCACACTGGTTGATCTTCACCTTCGAAAAGGCCTACCGCCACAGACCAAGTACAACGGTGCGCAACGTATTGCTTATTCAGCGGTCATTTTGATGGGTTTCGGTATGCTGGTCACCGGTCTCGCCATCTATAAGCCGACCCAACTGCACTGGCTGACGGCCCTTCTCGGCGGGTACGAGATGGCCCGGTGGGAACACTTCTGGATCACGATGGGTTTTCTCGGTTTCTTTGTGATTCATGTGGCGCAGGTCATCCTTGCCGGTTGGAATAACTTCAGAAGCATGGTGAGCGGACTCGAGATTAAGAGTACAGAGGACGTCTCAGTTGAAGCCGAGAGGAGGTCATGGTGACGCTTGATCCAGAACAGACTAAGCCGCCGGCACCCGAAACTACGTCCGGACATTCGACACCGAAGTTCACGCCGGATGATCACCCTGACGCGCATGTAGCAGCTGCAAGGCCGGTCACTGGCTCGCCCGAAGCATCTGGAGAGCCGGACAGCGAAGTTGTTCCAGCCGAAGCTCCGATTGCCACCGCAGAGGAAACCAAAGCAGAGACGGAACCCATCGCGGTTGCTTCGTCTGGGCAACAGGTCGTAACTCCGTCATCGACTGAGGAGCTGTCTCCGGAGCCTTCGGGCCCAACAGTCGACGAGGGCAACGCAGCCGTCCTTTCCGATTCGAGGCGGCACACTCGGCGGTCCTTCGCTGTAGCGGCCGCAGCCGCGATTGCCGGTTATGGCCTTTACAACTGGCTCGATCATTTGCCCGCGATCGGGATGCAGCCCGGTGGCTATCGGAACGCGTTCAAGATGAACGCAGCGATCTCGCGCGCAGTCTTCGACGACCGGGCGTTGGCACCCACGTATTCTCTCTCCAAAGCTGAGAATCTCAGGGTGAATGGAGTCTATGGCCTCAAGAAGATGCTCGATCCATCGAGCTACCGCTTACAGCTCGTAGGCTCCAACGCCCTGCCCTCTCACCCGAGGTATAGTCCCGATGTAACGGCATGGGAGTATGGTTATGTCGACGAGAAGACCCTGGAAGATCAGGGACACGACACCAAGACGCCGCCTCCTTCTGCCAGTACGGCGCAGAAGATGGCCCCCAAGTCGATGGTGCCGCAGGAGGAGCAGAGAGAGAACCGCAGCGGCCGGATGCCTCGTGGCAAAGAGGAGGCTGGTGAGAGCCGTTCGACATTGCCGGCAGGCACGCCAGGCCTGCTCTTGACCATGGAGGACATCCTCAAGTTGCCCCGGCGTGAACTAGTGACACAATTTAAGTGCATTGAGGGCTGGAGCCAGATTGTCCACTGGGCAGGTGTCCGGATGGCGGATTTTCTCGAGGCCTATCCGCCCGCCCTAGTCGACGGCAAAGAGCGTAGTTACGTATACATGGAGACACCCGACGGAGACTACTACACCGGATACGATCTCCATGTATGTCGTCACCCTCAGACTCTTCTAGTAACCGAGATGATGGGTGAGCCGTTAACTCAATACCACGGTGCTCCGTTGCGACTACATATGCCAACCAAGTATGGGTACAAGCAGATCAAGCGCATCGGGCTCATCAGCTATACCAATAGCAAGCCCGATGACTACTGGACTAAGCTCGGCTACGACTGGTATGCCGGTTTGTGAAGTAAGGGAATCTACCTTCTGGAGAAAAGGGCTGAGTATGGACGAGGATGCGCGTTGTCCGGAAAAAACCGAACGCGAAACGGATACCAGGCATCTCTTCGAGGACTGCGCCTGGCTATATGCATTCTGCCGCGAGCGCCTGTTTCGTGACCATACAAACGAAATTGCACGGGCTTTCTTTCCCGATGGGGACTCTTCCAAAAGCATGTCCGTCCTTGAGATTGGATGCGGCCCTGGATTCTATGCGCGCCGATTAGCGCAGCGTTATCCTGCATTGCAGGTACTCGGAGTTGACCGATCTCTCCGCCTCATCGCGTGGGCGCAGGGACGAGCCTCTTCCGACGCGCTGGCGAATTGCAGATTCCAGCAAGGAGACGTCGAATCTCTCTCTGCCTGTGTCGGCGCAATGGACGCCGTCATCAGTTCCCGGCTCCTTCTGGTAGTTTCGAATCGCAAGGCCGTGGTGTCTGAGATCTTTCGGGTGCTGAAGCCGGGTGGGCGCCTTTTTCTGGCGGAGCCAACGGCGACCTTCAAGACACGACTGCCGCTCTCAGCGATGCGGCTGGCCACTCGTTTTAAGCGATCTACCGGTCAGAGGTCCTTTCCGCAAACTGCGGAGGTGCTCACCTCCCGCGATTTTGAGAATCTCGTGCACTCTCAGCCATGGCGCACGGTGTCGATCCAAATGTATGGGGACTATCAATGCGCCATCTGCGAAAAGAGTGCGGACGCCGTAATCAATGTTAGAAGTATAGAGATGCAAGAGCACACCATCCCCATCGCCGGTTCGCGGAGCTTTGCCTGATGGCTTATCTGATCCTCGACCCGAATCATATGGATTCATCTCTCCATTCGCTCTGCGCACTGGCGATCATGGCAAAGGCCCCTCACCCCGGTAAGGTGAAGACTCGATTATCCCCTCCTCTCACGCTGGATCAAGCAGCTGCAATCAATACCTGCTTTCTCCGAGATACGACAGCGAATCTTGCAAGTCTCGCGGACAAGGGAGCATGCGCCGGTGTGATCTCGTATACACCTGTGGGCGAGGAGCATCTCTTTGAGGGACTACTGCCCCAGGGGTATCGACTCTTGCCTCAACGCGGTGATGGTTTTGGTGAACGGCTCTTGACAACAGCGCAGGATTTGTTAGCGTGCGGTTTCTCATCTGTTTGTCTCATCGATTCCGACTCCCCTACAGTACCAAGAGAGGCCTTCTCGATGGCTGTCGATGCGTTGCAACGACCGGGGGATCGCATCGTACTTGGACCCTCTCAGGATGGCGGATATTATCTGATTGGTATGAAACAGGCGCACAGTGCGCCGTTTGAGAACATCACTTGGAGCACTCCTTCAGTCTTCGCGGAGACCGTGGCAGCGATTCAAGAAATCGGTACTGATCTCTTGATTCTGCCACTTTGGTATGACGTCGACGATGCGGCGACTCTATCGGTTCTTCGAGCGGAACTGATCGACGGTCTCCAGCCAGCCTTTACCTCTTTGCCCGGTTATACCGCAGACTTCAGCCGGCGGTTTCTCAAGCAGTTGGACGGCTTCGCATGAAAGTGCGCGAGTTCCCGCACTCATTGTGTTGTCGCCCCTGGATTACAAACGCAATTCTGTCGCTGCTAGGGTTCGGGCTGCTCGGGTTCACAAAACAGCTCACTGTGGAGTTTCACCACTTCGTAATCGGCTTCTCCGGTGTTGCAGGTTGGTCCGCGATCTTGTTTGCAGCCGCGGCGGCGGCAGTTCTCACCCTGCCTTCGAATCGTTTCACGTTGCCTCTTATCGTTGGCTTCGCGATCGCGTTCCGGCTTGTCACGCTGTTGCCGGAACCTTTCTTGTCATCCGACATCTATCGCTACGCCTGGGACGGCGTCGTGCAGCATGCCCACATCTCTCCCTATCGATATGTCCCCGGTGATCCAGCTCTCGCATTCCTCAGGAAGCCGAACCAAAATCTCTTCGATCACATCAATCGCCGCGACTACGCGCATACCATCTATCCTCCCGTGGCGCAGTTTCTCTTCTACGTCATCACCTGGATCAACACGTCGGTGACCTTCATGAAGCTGGCGATGATTCTCTTTGAAGGCGTGACGGTGTATGCGCTCATCAAGCTGCTGCAGGCGCTCGGACGACGAAAAGAGGAGGTGCTGTTGTACGCGTGGTGTCCCTTGTTGGTCTGGGAGATCGGCAGCTCCGGACATCTGGACTCAGCCGTCATGGCCTTCATCTCCCTTGCGTTGCTTGCTCGTCTTCGGCGGCAGCCGATCGCGACGGGAATTTTTCTAGGAGCCGCGATCCTGATCAAGTTCTACCCTTTAGTGCTCGTACCTGCTCTGTGGCAGCGCAAAGACGCGAAGATGCCCCTAACGATTCTCTGCCTCGCGGCATTCTCCTATGCCTGTTACGCAAGCGTGGGCCGGCTCGTCTTTGGATTCCTCGGCGGCTATGTAAAGGAAGAGGGCATGCAATCCGGTGCACGATATTTCTTGCTGCAGCTGATGCGACGCCTTCCTGGGCTACATCACGTTTCTTCTGTTTCTTACGAGATCGGCGTGCTCGCCCTTTTAGGTTCGCTGGGGTTGTGGAGCTGGAGTGTTGGCAATCGTAGCCCGAACGATCATCGATCCCAGTTCTGGCTGCAATGGTTCGGCCTTCCGGAGGGTGCCGCTTTCCTTCCGGGCGCGATGTTCCTGGCGCTCGCGATGATGCTTGCCTTCTCTCCCCACTATCCCTGGTATCTGGCATGGCTAGTCCCCTTTGGCGTCCTGCTTCCTAATCTCCCGGTCTTCACCTACACGTTGGGACTTTTTTATCTGGCAACGACACCGCTCGGCGCTGGGACCCCTGAAGCCCAGTATCATCTCGATCGGGTTTTGTACGCCGGGGTCTTCCTTGCCTGTCTCCTTGAACCGACGATTCGGCTGGGATACAGAAGAGTCGTCGCAATGAGAAATCAGGTTGCATGAGTTCTTCGCACATCTCGGTTATCATCCCTGCGTTGAATGAGCGAGAGTCCATCGGCCAGGTCGTTGCTTCACTGCCGTGGTCGCTGATCGCAGAGTGCATCGTTGTAGACAACGGATCGACCGATGGCACCGACGAGGTTGCTCGAGCTGCCGGAGCACGGGTGGTCTATGCACCACGAGGCTATGGATCGGCGTGCAAAACCGGCGCGCACGCTGCTCTTCTCACGAGCAGCGTGCTCGTGTATCTGGATGGAGATGGAAGTGACGACATCAACGACCTTCCGCGCGTTGTGGCGCCAATAGACGAGGACCGTGCTGATTTCGTCGTCGGCTCACGGATACGCGGTCAAGCGGAAGCTGGTTCCATGCTGGGAAGCCAGGTCTTTGCCGCGCATCTCGTAGGCCTCCTCGTGTGGGCATTACAAGGTGTCCGCTACACCGACATGGGACCTTTCCGTGCGATCCGACGGTCCAGCTTCTACGAACTCCCAATGTCCGAGATGACGTATGGATGGAATCTCGAGATGCAGATTCGTGCGGCACAGCATAAACTCAGGATCCTAGAGATTCCAGTCAGCTATCGCCACAGAATCGGAGGAGAGAGTAAGGTTTCCGGAAATTTTCGCGCATCGCTGAAAGCCGCTACACGTATCTTGGGCGTCGTATTTCGGATCGGATTCTCACGTCGTCCCTGAAGACTTTGTGATGCTCTGCACAATACCCTTCGCACGCAACCCGATTTCGGCGCTGGCAAAGTAATCCTCGACAGCTCCTTGTGTCCTAATCCATGCAATGTAGCGTGCGATCCCCTCTTCAAGGGTTACTCGCGGTTCATAGCCAATCGTCCGTATGCGCGAGATATCGGAGATTAACGACCGAATCTCTCCCGGGCGGAACTCCCCACGCGCAATCGGTTCAACGGCAACGCCGAGTTGTTCCGCAATGATCCCGGCGAGATCCCGCACGCTGGAAGCTCTTCCACTGCCAACGTTGACGGGCAACCCGTCGAGCTTATCGCTTGTAGCAACGAGAAGATTGGCTTGTGCGATGTCTTCCACGAAACACAGATCGCGCGTTTGCCCACCATCTTCGTACATTACCGGTGGCTGCCCATTCAGCAGGCGGGTGCAGAAGATCGCGATCACACCCGTATAGGGATTGAAAAGCGACTGTCGCGGTCCGTAGGTGCACGAATAGCGAAGCGCCACCGTAGGAATGCCTGTCTGCTTGCCCCACAGAAGCACAAGCCTCTCTTGATCGACCTTGGTCAGCGCATATACCGTCTCGCCTCCGCCGGGTGTGCCTTCAGGAGTCGGGATGGGCGACGTGGCCCTTCCACAACTTGGGCAATGCACTTGGAAGTCGCCTTCACGGAGTTGCTCCGCGGGCCGAAGGAGGGGGACCACGTGACCATGAACCGGGCATTGTGCAACGCCCTCGCTGTAGACCGCTTGCGAGCTTGCAACAAGGACTTTTCGAATGGGCAATTTATGATCGCGGATAATCTCCAGCATCTGCGCGGTGCCGAAGCTGTTCACGAGAACGTACTTCGCCATCTCCGGCATATAGCCGCCGTAAGCGGCTTCGTGGAACACGACATCGATGTCAGTCAACGCAGACCGCATCGTCTCATAATCCTGCACGTTGCCCTGTAGAAACTCAGCGTCCGCGGGGATCCAAGCGGGCTTACCATGCTTATGAGTCTGCGGCTCGAGATTATCCAGAATGCGGACCTGCCAGCCTTCGTCTATAAGAAGATCAACGATATGCGAGCCGATCAATCCAGCTCCTCCCGTGACTAGCGCGCGTTTCCGTTCCATGCTCATAGGTCTATGGTATCGAGGTTTCCCTATAGTAATGCAGCCAACTTCAGAACGTGGCAATCCTTACGCCGATGCAGTGATCGCCAGGGTGGAGGACGAGAAGTTGTAGGGGTTGTTATACATCACTGCCTTGGCTCCTGACGAGGGAGAATTAACCGTGGATGCGATCACACGCGGTTCCTGATCGCCGAAGAGGATCGCATGATTCTCGAAAAGGCATAATGATTCAACGTCGCGTGCATTTGGAAAATGCTCCGGCGCCAGTTTGGGAGAAGAATGCGATGTGGATTGCCGATACAAAATGGCCATTGGTTCTCTACAAATCCGGCTTCGCGCCGCGCTGGTACGTTACGCGAACTGAAATCCAAGACGCACACCATCTCAGACGAGTCGGCTGTGACACCCGTTAAACACCAAACCTTTTGTCCATATAAAGGGCTGTGCAGTTACCATGAAATCAGCGATGCACGGCTGTCAGCATGGTCAAGACCTGAAGCTATTCGCAGGTGGGCCGGATTTCGAACTTCGCGTCGTTCGAGCTAGATATAGTCTCGGTCGACTTCGAAGGCGCGCCCTTTCATCTCGAGCAGGGTCAGACTGTGATTCCGCACGGGCCTGATCGCGACCTCGATGTTCCGGTCACGACGGGTAGCCAGCCATAAAAGGAGTCGCATGGCTCAACTCGTATCCGTGAACCTTGGACTTCCCCGCGACGTCGAATGGAACGGTCGCACTGTGCACACGGCGGTCTGGAAGGATCCAGTGCCCGGGCGCTGTCGCGTTGGCCGCTTAAATCTCGAAGGAGATTGGCAAGGTGATCTCGCCGGGCATGGCGGCGAGCAGCGGGCCGTCCTTGTTTACCAGCTCGAATCGTATGAGTATTGGCAAGGACAGCTAAATCGAACCGATTTCGTTCACGGGCAATTCGGTGAGAACTTCACGGTCGACGGATTACCAGATCATGCTGTGTGCATCGGCGATCGTTATCAAATCGGCAGGGCACTTTTCGAGATCACTCAACCCAGGGTTACGTGCTATCGGGTCGGCATTCGGATGAATGAACCCCGGATGCCGGCCATGCTGACTTCCAGTGGACGGCCTGGTTTCTATTTTCGTGTTCTCAAGGAAGGCGAGGTGACTGCAGGTGACGAAGTCGTAAAGATCGGGGAGGCGAAGGAACGCATGACGGTCGCTGAGATCAATGCGCTTCTCTACTCCCCCAATCATTCGCACGACCAATTGGAGCGCGCATTGCGGATCGAGGCGCTCTCGCCCGGATGGCGTAGATCGTTTGAAGCCCTCCTGCGGGATCCAGCAAGTGGGATCCAGGGCTGGTGCCGGAAACCGCCGCGCATCCGGCTACTCAGGGGTTTGGGCGACTTTTGGTGACCGCGATCGATCAGGAGTCCGCTGATGTCGTCTCGCTGACCATGCAGAGCCGCGAGGGACAGGCGCTGCCGGCGGCTCTGCCCGGCCAGTACGCGGTGTTGCGCCTCCCACGCCCCGGCGGGGGACCGCCGCTTTTTCGCAGCTATTCGCTCTCGGGACCACCTTCGACAAACCACTATCGAATCAGCGTGAAAATCGAGCCGCAGGGGGCAGCTGGTACTTGGCTCGGGGAGCGCGTTCGCGTCGGTGATTTTCTTGACGTCAGTTCACCACGCGGAAGCTTCATCCTGAAAACCGATCAGCGGCCGGTTGTTCTACTCAGCGCAGGAATCGGCGCTACGCCCGTTCTCGCGATGTTGCACGCGCTGGCTTCAGCGGGCTCGACCACTCAGGGCTTATGGATACACGCCGCCCGAGACCGGCAGCATCATCCGTTCGCCGCTGAAGTCCGACGCCTGGTGCTCGCGCTGCCTCATGGCCGCTGCTACGTGTGTTACAGCAGACCCAACGCGCAAGACAAGATAAGTGAGGATTTCGATGCTGCTGGTCATATCTCCCGATCACTCTTCGACGACATCGGCGTTTCGCAGAACTCCGATGTCTATCTCTGTGGGCCGAATCGCTTCATGGCAGATATGAAAGGAGAACTCTCCAGTTTGGAGTTGCCATAGAGCGGATCTACATGGAAACGTTTAACGGCGGCGAATCGATGACTCCTGGCGTTGTCAGCGCAAGGGCGCGAGCTCCACATCCTCCGAAGGACGAGGCCGATACTGGTCCGTTGGTCTCCTTCGCGCGCAGCGGCATCACTGCACGTTGGAATGAATCGGCCTACCCGAATATCTTGGAATTGGCCGAGGCATGCGATGTGCCGGTCCGTTGGTCGTGCCGCGCCGGGGTCTGTCACAACTGTGAGAGTGGTTTGGTTTCGGGAGCGGTGACATACAAGCCGGAGCCGCTCGATAAGCCTGCCGAAGGCAACCTCCTCGTTTGCTGCTCGCAACCGATGGGCGACTTGGTCATAGATCTGTAATGAAGCTGAGAGCCTTAAATTGGCGGAGGAGCTGGGCCATTGGAACGCTGATGGTTTCAGTCGAAGTGATTGCGGTGCTGGTGAGCGACATCGACCGGGCGTTGATTCTATGTTGATCAGGTTGGCTCAAGCTCGATGTGGGCCATTCGCCGAACGAAACCTTCCGGGTCGTGCAGCTCACGCCATCAACCTCCAGCTGCTCGATTCAGATCGAGAACGGGATTACCAAAGCACCTGGAGTTACCGTCGGACAATCGCCCGGCGAGTCATACTCGAGCACGACCACTGCGTTGTGGATGACATTCTCGGTCTCAAAGGCGTGTATGCACGTGACTAGGCGATTTATATGTCGAAGATGCTTAGAAGAGGGTGGAACGGTTCCCGCGCTATCCGAGACTCAAACTCTGGCTCTCCCCAACAAGGGGGCGGTCTGAATGGGTCAAGCAGACGGAGAAGATCAAGACTTTGCCCCGTGCAACCGGTTCGAGCAGGTTGCTGAGCCTTTCTTGACGAAACCAAGATTCAACTAAGACCGAGGAGTTGGAACTCGCCCTCGTAGCCTTCCATCTCTTCCTCAACCTCATCTGGCCCGTCATTAAGAACTCTGAAGCCTGTATGGGCGAGGACGACTGTGAGCACTACCCAGAGGAGATTCGACATATTTTTCTCAAGCGCCATCGCCATCAAGGTAACTCCAACGATCGCAGGCGGGAGAACACCAACATACAGGGTGAGCATTAGCGGAAGACTCGTTCTACCTGGCATCCGAGGCCGGTTGAACGGTACGATCTGCTGAAAGGCGAAGAATCCGTCCGTCA
Source organism: uncultured Acidobacteriaceae bacterium (assembly GCA_963737325.1). Lineage (GTDB taxonomy): Bacteria > Acidobacteriota > Terriglobia > Terriglobales > Acidobacteriaceae > Granulicella. Next base: position 38,546 of record CAVTSJ010000010.1, on the reverse strand, counting down.
GTAAAGTGCATAGGGATGTGGAGAGTGCGGCTTAACCATCGCCAGCTCTACTGCTTGCTGCGCGAACTTCCTTCGATGGCCATCCTTCGCATCCGCGCGATGATGAAGGTGCCAAAGCTCGGCCTGCCAGGAACGCGACGACTCTTCACGTTCCGCGGACGGGACGAGCCATTCGACGATCTCGAGAAGATAGCCAGCCGCAAACCGATCGGCAGCAACCGGCGAATCTGTAATCCCATTTAGTAATCAGGTGCTCCGCGAAGGTAAAGGGGCGCTGACAATAATTCGGGTTCCGTGACGGGGGCTGGAGTGAATGCTGCATTGGCCGCCAGCGAGATATATTCGCTCGCGGATGCTGATCAGCCCTAATCCTGACCCAAATCTTACCGCCGCGACGTCGAAACCTACGCCGTCATCAGAGATTTCAAGATGAACTTCTCGCTTCGTCCCGATGATGCTCACTTGCATGCTGGTGGCATGGCTGTGCTTGAGTGCGTTGTGAATGCCCTCCTGCAAAATTCGGAAGAACGCGAGTGCCAATGTTTTGTCCAGATCATCGGGAACTCCCTCGCAATGGCATTGGATTGGAAATCCAAGTTGCTGGGAGCATTCTAGGCAATGTGACCTGACGGCGGCGCTCAAGCCCAGGTATTCGAGTGCCGAAGAGTGCAGATCATGCGAAAGTCGGCCTATCTTATTGATAATTGCGTCCAGCCTTCCGGCTAGCTCCGCCAGGTCTCCGGGTGCTCCTTCGAGATGATCGAATGTCGCCTCACAACTGCGGAGCATCTGAATCTTAAGCACCGCAAGGGATTGCCCAATGTCATCGTGAAGTTCTCGTGATATGCGCGTACGGTCGGCTTCCTGCGCGTCAATCATGCGGCGGCTCAGTTCCATGCGTGCCACTTCTGACTCTTTCAATTGCCGACGTAGCGTATTTGAAGAACTGACAGCGTTGTCGATTGAAACAAGACCGAAAGGCGGTTGGCGATCTACTGCCCAAGTGGCGAGATTTCCGTTTTGAGCCATATTGTTTCTCCGTCGCTCTTCAGGTCGTGTGAGTTAATCAGGGATTGAGTCTTGCTCAATCCATGGGGAGAGTCAACCCTCGATGGCGCAGAGGATGATGGAACGCGAGTGGTTACATCGCTGTGTACACCGCGCGGCTTCGATTGTTCCCACAGCACGATAGGAATTACAGCGCCCATGTCAGGCCCCCAACTAAAGTTCTAAAAAGTAACCTTGCTAGAAATTAATCTTGAGTGTCAGCTGTCCGGAACGCGGGCCGCCCACGGAATACAAAGGGTTCTGGCCGCCCCCAGAGCCACCCGTACCCATGGCGAAGTTCGTTGTGTACCCAGGCGTCACCTGGCCAAAGCCCGGCACTGCCTTCGGTCCCAACCCCCAATAGGTATAGGGCACGTATCCATCTCCAGGCGCGCCGAACATCGGGTGATTGAAGACATTGAAATACTCCACGCGGAAATCCAGATTCACTCGCTGGGTCAGATTGAATCGTCTGCGCACGGCCAGATCTGTCTGGTCGATAGAGTAGCCACTGCGAAGCCCGTTGCGGGGAAAGTCTCCCGTCGCTCCTGCTGCCGGCGTTGTAAATGCGTTCGGATTGAGCGCTCTGCCGTTGGGCTGAGTTGGATCGTAAATCCAGTAAGGCTGCCCGGATACGACCTCGGCCTGAGTTTTGTATTCTCCCAGCTCGGGAGAAATCAGGGAAACCAACACGTTGATCGGAGGCTGAGAGGTTATGCGCAGCAAACCGTCGATGGCCCAATCTCGAAGCAACGCATTGCGAATGCCCCCGCAGGGCGGAGACGGTATTTCGTAGGAAACCGCGCCGGAGAAAGTGTTCCGGAGATCGAAGTCGGCAGGCGTGAGGGGCGGCGGAACAACCTGGCTGATGCTGGCTGCGACCGCGCCGCTCATATCGTTGGAGCCAATGTCGCTTGTCTTGGAAAGATTATACGAGACAAGCGCTTGCAGGCCATGGAATAGCAGTCTTTGGAACTGAACCTGCAGCGCGTTGTAATGGGAATATCCCAGGTTGTGAATCGCCCTGATATCGCCGTCGAGGCCAAGATCCAGATAGGCCTGCGGAAGGATGTCGTCCTCTCGCAGGAGTCGCCTGCCGTCCGCCCCCACATAGGTTGCGGTCAACGTTTGCTTCGATCCGAGGGCTCTTTCGATTGCGGCATTCCACTCCATGGTGAAGGGGAGTTGCAGATGCGGATCGAAAGCGGCAATATACAAAACGCCTTTGGCAATCATGGTTGAAAACGGCGGGGGCTGGAAGAGCGCACTGCTGGGATTGAAAGGTCCGCTGGTAAAACGGCTTCGATCATAGGGAAATTCCGAAGCGGCAATCCCCGCGTCACCGTAGCCCAGGTCATAGAAGAGGCCATATCCTCCTCGCACGACCGTTCCGGGCCTGACTTGATAGGCTGCGCCGATCCTGGGTGCGAGATTGCTGTATGTTGTGCTCCACAACTTCCCCGGCAGGACTGCCGGCGGAAGTGAATCAAAGACTCCCTCCGTCACATACAGCGGCTGCCCCGACACTCTTGAAGGCGGCGAATTAATCTCCCATCGCAGACCGTACGTAAGCGTGAGTCGGCGCCCGGCCTTCCAAGTGTCCTGCGCGTACAGCGAGTAGTTGTCAATGTTAACGGTGAGGTGATCGCTAGCATCCAGCAGAATAAAATCTGCTGTACCGGCGACAAGCGAACTAAAATTCGCCGGGAAGACTGACCAGCCTGTCGAGTCTCCATTGGTAGGGCGTAAGTGTCGGTAGTCGATACCTATCTTCAATTGATGAGCCCCAAGAGCCCACGAGAAGCTGTCTATGAAATTTAGCTGTCGCTGGGTGTTGAGGCTTAATGCGCCCACGCGCACTTCGTCGTCGTTGGGAAAGTAAACCAGCGCCTGCCCCATAGTCGCGCTATAGGGAGCCGGGAAGATCACCGAGTTGGAAGGAACAACCGCTCCGTGGAAGTTAGTGAGATCATGGATGGCGCTTCCCGTGGCGCGGCTCCAGTTGGCGCGGAAGTCGTCTACTTTGGTTGGGGCAAACCTGAAGGTCGCGCCCGTTGTGGCCGTGTCAGTCGCCACATTGTCGACTAACTCTTCTTCCCAATTTCGGATCGAAGCGCTTGACGGTGCATGATCGTAGCGCCCGAAGAGATTGATTCTTTTATTGATGGTGTAATCCACACGCAGGCTCGTAGCGTCGAGCTTTGAGGGATCCGAATACGCAACCGTGAGCGGTGCAGTGCAAGGATTGGTGACGTTATCGCAAGTGGGATCGACCGGCGGCCCGGTCGGCGCGGGTAACGCATTCATATACGGCTGATAGGCCGGGGAAACCGCTGCACGGGCGGATGGGGTGTAGAAGAATGAAGATGCGGTCTCGGGCAGCAATAGTCTCAAACCCTCATACGAAAAAAAGAAGAAGGCCTTATCTCTTCTGAGGGGACCACCCAATGTCCCGCCAAAATCATTCTGGCGCAGAGGCGGCTTGGCAAGCGGTGGCATGTCGAACCAGTTTCGGGCGTCAAAAACATCGTTCCGCAGATAGTCGAATGCAGAGCCGTGAAATTGATTGGTTCCAGATTTCGTAACGATCGAAATCTGGCCGCCAGGGCTGCGCCCGAATTCAGGAGCATAGCTGGAGGTCTGGACTCGAAACTCCTGCATCGCATCGACCGACACCAGCCCATTGGTGCCTCCCGCGGCAGTAAATGCCGCTGTGGTACCGCCTAAGGTCTGAGTGATGTCATAGGTCGCCGCTACCCCAAAGTTGGCACTGACTCCATCCACCATGAAGTAGTTCGCGTCGGGGCGCTGTCCGTTGACGGCGAACTGATTGTCCGCCAGTCCGGTGGCTACAAACATCACACCGGGCGTGAGCGCAATCAGGGACTGAAAACTGCGGCCATTGAGCGGCATATTGTCGACAAACTGCTGATCGACGACGGTGCTGACTGTCCCCGACACCGTGTTGATGTAAGCGTTGTTGCCGTTGACTGTAATCGACTCGCCGACGGCTCCAACCTGCATCCTGAAATTCCGGCTCAGCAGGTCCTGGACGTTCACGGTCATATCAGTAAGCGCGATCTCTCTGAACCGCGGCTTTTGTACGACCATGCGATAGTGCCCAGGCTTTACGCTGCTGAAGACATAAAGCCCCGACCCATTTGACGTTTGGCTCACATCGGTATTTGTCTCGACATTGGTCAGTTCGATCGAGGCTCCGGAAATTACAGCGCCGGACTGATCGGTAATGTAGCCGGAGATCGTCGCCGCATCCGTTTGGCCAAAAGCCCGAACGCAGCAGAGCATCCCGATGATGAGGAACGCGAGCCGATGAGATTTTCGCGGATCACCTGGGAGTTTAATCGGGGGCATGTTATCCCTTATCCACACATCTACATGCGCGAAACGGTGAAAAGTCATTCCTTAGAAGAAGGTGTGGCTGCCACACCCCTTTGATCGCGCGACTTCTGCGCTGCATGAAATTCAGGGATGATTCGCCGGCGTGCCCAGAAAAGCAGTCAGGATCTTTTGCCCTTTGGGCTTCTCACCCGCATTTGGTGTTGGCTCCAACGTTACATACACCGAATCGATTTGCGATAGGACCTTCGCATCGTTGGATTTGAAGACCCACCGTCTTTGCTCGGGGTCGTCGAGATGAAGAGACCCCAACGCGAGGGTCGTATTCGGATCCCCCTCTCTATGTCCCCAGGCGTAGAAGGTTTTTGTGCCCTTGGCACCTGCTAGGTCATAGGCATAAAAGATTAGGGACTTTCGTTCAGTATAGAAAATACGGCCGAAAGGTTTTTGAACGCCGTTGTTGGTTACATCGGCCACATCAATGATATGCAGATTCCGGGAAGCAATCACATCACGCATTTCACTGCTGGATGAGACCTCTGCCAATGCCTGTTCCCGTTCTGCCGCAACGCGTTGATCCGCGAGCTTTTTCTCCGAGTCGCGCAGTTGAAGCTCAGTTGCAGCCAGGTCGGCCGTCTCCGCGCTTTCTGATCCCTTCAACGAACGCAGTTGGGCCTGGGCGGCTGCGGTCGCATCCTCGTCCTGCGCGGCCTGCATCTTGAGCTGGGCAATCTGACTAGCATCCTGATCCCTGCTGCTTTCCAAAGCAGCGATGTTCTGCCTCAGAGCCTGCTCATCAGCTAATGCTTTCGTGCGTTCGGATTCGGAAGCCTCGAGCCTTTGTTCCGAGGCAGCTTCTTCTTGCGAATTTTGCGCAGCTTGCGCCTTTGACGTTTCATTGGCAGCGGCACCAGCATCCAGGGGGCGAGGAGTCAGAGCCGCGACCGATCCAACGGCGGCCTTCAGGCTATCCGCCTGTGGAGCATGCTTGTGAGCTCCTGCCTCAAAGCCCAAGAACGCAGCGATGAGTGCGATGGACGCTATCGCCCAGGCTGGCGTGGGCCTGCGGATTACCTCGAATAGCCGGAACTTAGTCCGGGGCGCCGCCATCCCGGTATCGACTTCCTCCGAGAACTGGGCTCCTGCCTCCTGCAACGCTTCGAGGATCTTCGTTCGCAACACAACGTGCTGACCACGCATCTCTGGTTCCTGTTTTCGCACCTGGGGCAACCAAACGGAATTGATATCCTGCATGTCCTGGCGCAACCCCTGACAGTGGCTGCACTCCTGGAGATGAGTCTGAAACTCGGCGAATTCTTCCGGCGAAATCTGCCCTGCTGCTGCCAGAACACACCACTCTTCGTATTTGGCGTGTTCAAGCATTCGATCCTCCCATCTTTCCCTTTGCTCGCTGCCGTTTCGACGGCTCCGGTTGTCCTGCCTTCTCTGACAGCAACTCGCGCAGCCTCATCATCCCCCGGTAGTAATGATGTTTCGCGTTGGACAGCGTTTGGGCCGTCCTGCCCGCCAACTCCTCAAACGTAAGTCCTTCTAGCGAGATCAGTTCCACTGCTGTCCTTTGATTCGGATTTAATGTCTCCATCACCTCGCGCACAAGCCTAGACGACTCTCCCGTGCTCAACCCAAGATGGGATGCGCCCGGGAGCCTCGCAGAGACAACCACGTCTTCCTCGACCTCAGCCTGGTCGTAGAACCGCCTGCGTTGCAGGTGATACCGACGATTGATGGCCTTCGTGTACGCCAGTTGGAGAAGCCACACTTTAAGTGTTCCCCGCTGCGGGTCAAAAAGTTCCACTTTTCGGAACAAATCCAGAAAAACAATCTGGACAACGTCTTCTGCCTCGCCTGAGTCATGGACGATCCGCTTGGCGACACTCCAAACGAGTCGCTGGTACCGGTCCAGGATGACCGCGAGCGCGTCATGATGGCCCGATCGCAATTGAGTCATCAACTCTTCGTCCGTGGACTTTTGTAACGCACGATAGTCCATTCGACTGCAAGACCCCCCTCAAGCGCACTCAATTTTTTCGCCCGGTTGGGAACCAGGAGGTGCACACAGTGTATAAGCCAATGAAAACTTTGATCCGAAGGCTCAACACTTTGTAACTGAGTTGGACCAACTGTCTTTCTCCGCCAGCGCTGCGCGCTGAACGAAAGCGGCAGGGAGGTTCTTCGTTTTTTCGCGCCGCGGATCGCAATTCTAGAGCTTAGCTTTTCAATCCCTCCGTTGGCGTGAAGCCAGAGCTTTCTCCTCGAAACTCAAATAGAGGGTAACCGTACGTAATCGACTAGGCAAGTAGGATCGCGATGCTTTCTGCGTAATCACAAGCGATTTCGATGAGAGCCTTCGCATTGGTTAGAACAACCTGGAGTGCTCTTCGGGAGAGAAGGTTTCTCTGCGGCGCGGCGGTGAAGCGCGCGCGCATTTGCCTCCGATATCAAGGGGCAGGTGCTTCTCGGCGACGCGTCGGAGCGAGGGTTTGGCTTCTGCATGACCCGTGACTTCAACATTTTAGGTTCGTTAGCCTCGGCTCGGGGGCTTTTTTGCTGGAATGCCTGGCGGATTCTTGTGCAGTATAGCCGGGTTTCGTGACTCAAATCGAGTTTTATAGCTCGGTTTTGGGAGCACAAAAGGGGTCTTAGCTGAGTGGGCACTCAGCTAAGTGCCCGGATGGGGTTTCGGGCTAGGGGTCGGAGGTTTGGGCTGACTTCCCTGCTCCGCAGACGAAGGCCAGGGACACGCCCATGCCTCGGCGGCCGTCGGCGCTGGCGGCCTGGCGGAAGAGGCGCCGGAGCGAAGGAGGACGCTTGCGTCGGTCCGTCAGGACTGCGTCCAGGGGCTTCTATCTCGGTGCCATCAACCGCGAGCTTGAGGAGGAGGAGGCGGCGGCGAGTTAAGGAGGCGATTCAGGAAAGCCATGCCCGTAGGATGGCTGGGGATGTTGGCCAGCTGTTCGAACAGCGGGAATGGGTGGTGTGGGGCGTTGCGGGCTAGTCAGCGACCATCGATTCGCCGGGAAGGATGGGGCGGGTGCGGGGGAGTTTGCCGTTACGCGCGGCGAGTCCTACGAGCGAGAGGATCGAGACGAAGACGATGAGCTTGATGAGGTCGGAGGTGCGGGTGTGGGGGAGGAGCTTCCAGAGGAGCATGAGGACTGCCTGGCCGATGGTGACAGCCCAGACGGAGCCGTAGAAGTAGCGACGCTCGGTGCCTTCGCCGAGGGTGGAACGGCCTACGCGCGGGAGTTTGCCGAGGGCTCCGAGAATGAGGATTAAGATGCAGAGCGGCGCGTAGGCGTAGCTGTAGATCTGCTTGAGGTACCACATGCCATTGATGACCGCGATGGTGAGGCCGGCGAGGTTGAGCAGGGCGAAGCTGAGGACGGCGTTCCAGGCGAAGGTGTAGCAGACGCGGCGGTAGAGAGGGTTGGGCTTGTCTTCGTCGAAGCGCAGGATGTAGGGCCGGGGTTCGGCGCCGGGAAGGCTGCCGCGGAGAGCGGCGATGCCCGTGGCGATGAGGACGATTGCGAGCCAGATGAGGTTGGCGGGATGAAAGCCGCGTTCGAAGAGGCTAAAGGTGAGCGGGCCGGGGGCGAGGAAGAAGACCCAGATCCAGATGGGCCAGTGGGCGGCTCGATAGAGGGGGGTGTTGTGGGTGCGGAGTTTGCGCTCGTGGGCGAACTCTACTTTTCCGCTGTAGCGCATAAGGGAAGTTTCGCAGGGCGACTGGGGCGCGTCAATGCGCGACGATCAGAACGACGTCGAGGACGCGCGGGCCGTGGACGCCTTTGATGCGCGTCATCTCGATGTCGGCAGTGGCGGAGGGGCCGGAGATGAAGGTGGTGGCGAGGGCGGCGGTGGGTTGCAGGCGTGCGAAGGCCTCGGGGACGGTCTCGACTACGGCGGCGGCGTTGACGATGCAGAGGTGATAGTCGGGAACGAGGGAGAGCGCGCGGCGGCCTTGACTGGGGCTCTGCAGGACCACGGTACCGGTCTCTGCGATGGCGAGGGTTGCGGTGGTGAGGACGCCGTCGAAGGCGTCGAGTTGGGTTGGGGTGAGGGATTCGTCGAGGGTGAAGGTGAAGCCTTCGGGGAGTGTGGTTGTCGGCGTATTGGGCGGGATGACGATGTGGGTTTTGCGGCGATTGTTTAATGTGTTGGCGATGGTTTGAGCGAGGGCTTCGGGGGTGGTGCGCGTTACAGTTGCGTCGTAGTCACGGAGACGGTCTTCGAGGAGGTGGAGCTTGGCGGCGGGATCGTCGAGGAGGCCTTCGCGTTTATAGTTGCGGGCGAGGGATTGCCAGGCGGTTTGGGCAGCGGGCGCGGTGGTGGATGTGGCGTTGGCTGCGCGGATGCGTTGGAGGATCTCGGATTTGGACGTGGTGCTATGGGGCATCGTTGTCTCGGTTCTCCCACCAGTCGCGGAAGGTCTGCTTGGGCATCTGCTGGAGATCGCGGGATTGGGTCCAGCCGCCGAGCATGCCTGGGAGTTTGGTGATCCAACCTTGTTTGCCGGGCAGGAGGGATTCTGCCGTGCGGCCGAAGCGCTGGGCGGCGCGGAAGCGGCGTTCGTCCTGGAAGATGGCGGCGATGGTTTTCATGGCGAGGGCTTCGAGGTCGAAAGCGCCGGTGATGCCTGCGGTGTTTTGCTCTACTACCTTGTTGCGGAGGTGGATGAGGACTTCGGGGATGTTGATTTTGACTGGGCAGACTTCGTAGCAGGCGCCGCAGAGGGAGGACGCATAGGGAAGGCTTTGGGCGTGGTGCATCTGTTGGAGCTGGGGGGTGAGGATGGCGCCGATGGGGCCGGCGTAGACGCTGCCGTAGGCGTGGCCGCCGGTCTCACGGTAGACCGGGCAGGCGTTCTGGCAGGCTGCGCAACGGATGCAGTTGAGAGTCTGGCGGGATTCGGCGTCGGCGAGGATTTCGGTGCGGGCGTTGTCCATCAGGATGACGTGGAAGTTTTTCGGGCCGTCGCCTGGATGGACGCCGGTCCAGATGGAGTTGTAGGGGTTCATGCGCTCGCCGGTGGCGGAGCGGGGGAGGAGTTGGAGCATGACCTCGAGGTCTTCGTAACGCGGGAGAATCTTGTCGATGCCGGCGATGGTGATGAGGGTTTCGGGGAGCGTGAGGCACATGCGGCCATTGCCTTCGCTTTCGACGATGCAGACGCTGCCGGTTTCGGCGATGAGGAAGTTTGCGCCGCTGATGCCGGTCTTCACGCGAAGGAATTTTTCGCGGAGAAAGAGGCGAGCGGCGTCGGCTAAATCTTCGGGGCGATCGCCGAGGTCGGGAAGGTGCATTTCGCGCTGGAAGATCTCGCGAATCTGCTGGCGATTTTTGTGGAGGGCGGGGACGACGATGTGCGAGGGGCGGTCGTGGCCCAGCTGGATGATAAGTTCGGCGAGATCCGTCTCGTAGGGGTGAATTCCCTGTTCCTGGAGCGCGGCGTTGAGCGAGATCTCCTCGGTGGTCATCGATTTGATCTTGATGACTTCGTTGAAGCCTGAGGCCTTGACGAGGGTAAGGACGATGGTGCGGGCTTCGGCTGCATCCTTTGCCCAATGGACTACTCCACCGGCGCGGGTACAGTTGGCTTCGAACTGCTCAAGGTAGGCGTCGAGGTACTGCATGGTGTGCTGGCGGATCTGGCGGCCGGCTTCACGGAGTTGCTGCCAGTCGGGCATCTCGTTGACGACGCGTGCACGCTTGGCCTGGATGACCTCGGTGGCGTGATGGACGTTGAAGCGGAGTTGCACATCCTTCAGGGCCGCGCGGGCTGCGATGGGGAAGGCGGGCGCGGTTTTGAGGTCGAGCGAAGCGTTGATCACTGGGGTGCCTCAAGGTCGCTGGCGAGGGTCTGGGCGAGGATTTCTGCGAGGTGCAGGGTTGTGACGCCGGTTTGCTGGCGATGGAGCGCGCCGTTGATGTGCATGAGGCAGCTGTTGTCGCAGGCGGTGCAGACTTCGGCCCTGGTGGAGAGAATCGCGGTGGTCTTTTCCGCGAGCATGGCGGTGGAGACGTCGGGGTTTTTGATGGCGAAGGTTCCACCGAACCCGCAGCACTGCTCGAGGGCAGGAAGCTGAACGAGTTCGATGCCGCGGACTTTGTTGAGGAGGCGCATGGGGCCGTCGCCGAGGTTGAGATTGCGCAGGCCGTGGCAGCTGGCGTGGTAGGTGACGCGATGTGGGTAGTAGGCGCCGACGTCTTCGAGGTTGAGGCGCTGGGTGAGGAACTCGGAGAACTCGAAGACGCGGGGGAGGAGTTGGGCGACGGCGGCTTCGAGTTGGGGATCGCCGATGTCGGCTGCCATTTTGGGATAGTGGTCGCGCATCATGGCGACGCAGGAGGAGGATGGGATGACGACGGCTTCGGAGTGGGCGAACTGGTCGACGAAGCGTTGCAGGAGGGGCATGGCTTCGGCCTGGTAGCCGGTGTTGTAGTGCATCTGGCCACAGCAGGTTTGGCTGGGGGGAAAGTCTATGGTGTGGCCGAGGCGCTCGACGACGCGCACGACAGCCTTGCCGGTGTTGGGGAAGAGCGTGTCGTTGTAGCAGGTGATAAAGAGCGAGATGCGCAGGGCGGCCCCCTTGAGCGAACTAACTTCAATAGAGATTATATTTCCAGCTGGATCTTCCGGTCCGATACGATAGTACGCGATTGAGATCTGCCACTGCCTGGTGAGACCGGAATGAGGGCGGTCGGATGAGATCCTTTGATCGGCACGTTCTTTCACCGGATTGGCGGGTTGGCATCCGCTACGAACTTTATACCCTTGCGCGGGATTAAGCGTTGGGCGCAGGCGCTGGGCTTGCGTTGCAGAGGTCTCGCGCGAATGGATAGGATGATTGTCCCTATGATCAGGTTCCCGAAGAAAATGTCCAAGGTTGCGTGGTTGGCTTTAGCAGCAACAGTGTGTGCGCATGCGGCGCCCGTGCATTTAAGGACCAATGCGCTGGAGAATCCGCTGGGGATTGATACGGCGCGGCCAGCGTTCTCGTGGCAGAGTGATGCGAAGACCCCGAACTGGATGCAGTCGGCGTATGAGGTCTTGGTTGCTGCGGATTTGGAGCATTTGCGACCGGGGACGGCGGCGTGGGATTCGGGGAGAGTGATGTCTTCGGAGTCCGTGGATATTTTGTATGGCGGTGGGGCGCTGCAATCGCAACAACGCTACGTGTGGAAGGTGATGGTGTGGGACGACAAGGGCAAGGAGACGACGTCTGCTGCAGCGTGTTTTGAGACTGGGCTGCTGACTGCAAGCGACTGGAAGGCTGATTGGATTACGCGGCATGATCCTGCGGACGAACAGGAGTTGAAGGCGATTCGGTGGATATGGCTGCCGGGCGCCGATCCCATGCGGGTGCTCTCTGGGATGCCGGCGGAGTTTCGTTATGAATTACATCTGGATGCGAAGCCGCAGGCGGCGAGTTTGCATGTGCTGGTGCGCGGACATTTTACGGCAAGCGCGAATGGGACGGTGACGGGGCATCACGATGAGTGGGGCGCGTTTGATCGCGAAGAGCTTGCGGGGCTTCTGCATGCAGGCGACAACGAGATTGACTTGAAAGTCACGTCGCAGCGGGCGGGATCGGCGACAGAGACTGCGCCTTCTGCTGTGGCCGCTTCCATTCACTTAACGCTGGCGGATGGAAAGCAGGAACGGATTGTCAGCGATGAGCATTGGCAGGCGCGATCGAGCGCGGATGATGCATGGCAGGCTGCGGCGATCGCTGGGCCGCTCTCCGCGGATTTTGCGCTGGGCACGGATCGGGAGCGGGCGGAGCCTGGGCCGGACCGGGTTTCGACGGATGCTTCGCTGATGCGCAAGGATTTTCGTATTGAGGGAGGAGTGCGGTCGGCTCGGCTGAGTATTACGGCGCTGGGAGCGTACGAGGCGTTTCTTGATGGCAAGCGCGTGGCGCCGGGAACGATGCTTAGCCCGGGGTGGACTGACTTTCATAAGCGGGTGCTGTACCAGACGTATGACGTGACTTCCCTGGTGCAGCGTGGGGAAAACACGCTGGGCGTGGTGCTGGGTGGGGGCTGGTACAGTTCGCCGATGACTTGGGCGGGATATCGGGACTATCCGGGGCCGAATCTTTTGCGGGCGCAGTTGGACGTGACGATGGACGATGGAAGTCATCGGACGATCGTGACGGATCCGTCGTGGATGACGGCGGCGGCGCCTGTTACGTTTGCGGAGATCTATGGGGGCGAATCGTACGATGCGCGGCTGGAGCGGGCTGGGTGGAGCGCGCCCGGTTTCGATGCGTCGCGGTGGACGCATGCGGTGGTGGGGACGCCTCCTGATAGCGGGATGATGGTGACGGCGCAACCGGATCTGCCCATACACACTGCGATCACGCTGCATCCGATTGCGCTCGATGCGGCTAACGCGGCGCATCCCGCGGTGTTTGATATGGGGCAGAACATGGTGGGCGATGTGCGGCTGCATGTGCGCGGGGCGCGCGGGATGGTGATGAAGCTGCGGTATGCGGAACGTTTGAATCCGGATGGAAGCATCTATACGACGAATCTACGGAATGCTGATGCAACCGACACGTATGCGCTTTCAGGCAAGGGCGACGAAACGTGGACGCCGATTTTCACGTTCCATGGGTTTCGGTATGTGGAGGTGTCGTACCTGGGCGGGGAGCCGGCTGCGGCGCCTACGCTGTCGACGATTGAGGGGCTGGTGTACAACAGCCTGCAGGAGCCGCCTACGGTTCGGCTGACTAGCTCAAGCGCAATTCTGAACAAGATGAACCAGCTGGGGGCGTGGGGTCAGCGCGGGAATTTCGTGTCGATTCCTACCGACTGCCCGCAGCGGGATGAGCGACTGGGGTGGATGGGCGATGCTGGCGCGTTCTGGCGGACGGGATCGTACAACTTTGATATTGATGCGTTCACGCACAAGTTTATGAATGATGTGATGGACGCGCAGACCAGAGAAGGGGCGTTCACGGATGTGTCGCCGAACTTGCTGGGGCCGGGGCCGGGCGCGCCTGGGTGGGGAGATGCGGGGATTTTCATTCCTTATGCTGCGTGGCTGCAGTATGGGGACATCCGCGTGGTGGAGCACGCGTGGCCGGCGATGGAGAGGTGGATGGAATTTATTGCTCGCAATAATCCTGACTATATTCGGCGCAATGCGCTGGGTAGCAACTATGGGGATTGGCTGGCGCCGGATCAGGACACGCCGAAGTCGCTGATTGATACGGCGTACTGGGCGCTGGTGGCGCGGGAGATGGCGGAGATGGCTACGGCGCTGCATCGTCCGGATGAGGCGGAGACGTATCGGCAAGAGTATGAGCATATTGCTGCGGCGTATCGGGCGGTGTTTGTGATGGCGGACGGCAGCGTTGTGGGCGATACGCAGACGGGGTACTTAGCGACGCTGTTTACGGGGATGGCGCCCGAATCGTTGCGCGCCAGCATGGTCGATCGGCTGACGAAAAACATTCACGCGCATGGCGATCATCTGACGACAGGATTCCTGGGGACGCCGTTTCTTCTGTTCGTGCTGGATCAGAATCAGCGGACGGATCTGGCGTTTAAGTTGTTGCTGTCGGATACGTATCCTTCGTGGGGTTACATGGTGAAGAAGGGCGCGACGACTTGGTGGGAGCGGTGGAATGGGGACACGGGCGATCCGAGCATGAACTCGTATAACCACTATGCGTTCGGGTCGGTGATGGCGTGGGTATATCGGCGGGCGGCAGGGATTGACACGGATGCTGGGGGGGCGGGGTTTCATCATCTGGTGATTCAGCCGCACTTCGATCCGGCGTTGCCTGCGCTGCATGTGGAGTATGACTCGGTGTATGGAACGGTGGTGTCGGACTGGAAACAGAGCAAGCGGCAGTTTACGTTAACGATTCCGGCGAATACTACGGCGACGGTGGAGTTGCCGGGGCAGAAGGCGGAGACGATCGGAAGCGGCACGCACGTTTATGCTGTCCGTTAGTGCTGAGGCTGACGTTGGGCGCGAATGAGCAGCCAGCACAAAATATGAGGGACTCAGATGATGGGAGGGACTTCTCGTTTGCCTTGCCGCTCAAAGTAGTACGCGATACCGAGGGATAGAATGAGCGCGGCGATTCCGAAGAGGGTCAGGCTTGAAACGTTGTTGGGCTCTTCAACAATCACCTTGCGGGCCATCGCGATGAGAGCGACCTCTATTACGACGCGCACATGAATGATGTCCTTGATCATGTAGGCTTTGAGGGTTTCAAGCAGCTCAACGCCAATGAGTACGAGAAGAAAGTATCCGAAGATTTCGAGAAGGCCCTGGACTGGGATAAGGAAGCGGGGGGGCGCCCACATCTCCTCCCAGACCATCACGGCCAAATGCGCGGTCGAAAGGATCACGACAACAGCCAGCATTACGGCGAGCGCAATGATGACGAGTTTCTGGATTCCTGAAATCTGATGCTCGACAAAGTTGTCGATCTTTTCCATGGCGGCTTGCTCCGTCTCGTGCGGGTAAGAGCTGGATAAATGGCGATGAGAAACACTAGCATGCAATCCATGGAGGGGCGAAACGGGACGGGAAATTCAGGATCGCGCATCTCGCAAGTTTTTGGCGGCGCTATCCAAGCTCTTCATTTTGTGGGATTTATTTGGTAGCGTTACCGGGGCTCGAACCCGGACTCTTCGCCTTGAGAGGGCGATTTTTGGGGTTTGCAGGGGCTTGCAGGGAGTCGCATAGAACGTTGTAATGATGCTCATTTATCTGCACTTACTACCATATTTTGTCTTGCAATGACCTGCACGCGAAGTGCAGGATTATCGGTACAAAAGTGCCACCAAAGTGCCACCAAGAATTTTATGATGGTGGTGGAGGTGCGCGATGGCAAGGAAGCCGAAAGAGGTTCGAGGCATCAAGTTCCGTCCTGATCGGGGTACGTGGGAGGCTCAATACAAGGCGGATGGAAGCCGCGTTCGCAAGAACTTCCTGGACCACGAAGCTGCGGTTGTCTGGCTGGAGACAGCCAAAGGGCTACGTCACAAAGAGGGGGTCGCTTCCCTTCCCTCCAGCGCAGCGGAGCCTCTCCTCACGTTGGCCGAAAAGAAAGAGCTCAAGCAACATCGAGCCAACAGCCTTTTGCTTAGCGACCTATGCGATCAGTACCTCGCACATATTCAGAACCCGAACAACCCCGAACGTCCCAAGGACCAGGTGAATCCCCCGCAACGCGTCGGAGCCATCAAGGAAGCGTTTGGCGACCGCTCGGCAGTTTCCTTGGAGTCTCACGAAATCAAGGATTGGCTGATCTCCCTCGGCCTGGCTGCCGCGACCCTGAATCGCTACAAGTCCACGCTTTCTTCCGTCTACACCTATGCGAGGGAGCGGAAGCTGGTGGAATCCAATCCATGCCGCGATGTCTCCCACTTTGCCGTGACTCTCGGCTATCCACGTTGGATGAGTGATGCCGAAGAGGACAAGCTCCGTGCTGTCTTAGCAAGGTGGATTGCGGAAACACCCGTAGACTACGAGATGACCCGTTTGGAACTGCGAGAGCATCCGAATGAAATTACTGTCGGATCTCAAACAGGTATGCGGAAAGGTAATCAGTACGCCCTCACTTGGCCCGACATCAACTTCAAGTTACGCCTGATCACCTTGCCCGATACAAAGACGGGCGTACCGCATACAGTCCCAATGACGGATGACGTGCATGCGGCCCTCAAGGATCAGCAGGAAATTCAAGATCGGATGCGGGAACTGAGAGGCGACAGAGAAACGACGCGCATGAAACTCGACGGCAGGGTATTTACCATCCGGGAGAATCGCGAGTGGTTTGAGAAAGCCAAGCGCGAGGCGGGTATCAATGATCTTGGATGGCATCAACTCAGCCGACACACCGCCGGTTCACGACTTGCTGCCAACAACGCGAATCAGAAGGTGATCCAAGAGGTGCTAGGACACAAGACCATTGCGATGAGCGCTCGGTATACACACCTCAGCAAAGCGCATGTATCGAGCGAAATGAACGCGGCTCTATCACGATCTCGCAATGTGTAGCTAATTCATGAAGCCTAGCTTCTCTTCGAGAAGAGAGGAGCAGATATGCTCCTCATATCGGGCGTACTCCCGCCGCGAAGGCGGCAGTCAGGGCCGTGCATAGCACGCCGCACAGCGGGCGCAGCGCCTTGACGGGCGCCACAGCGACGGATACTTCTGAGACGAGAGATGATTTATTCCCTAGGATGAGGTTGCACCCAGTGCTACACTGCTTGTAATGAAAACTCCGGTTATAGGTCCCGTGAGAACTTTCAAGACTTCATGGTTTGCGAAAGCGGCTCGAAAAGCACACATCGGGGACGATGAGCTTTGCGCTGCGATTTTACAGGTCATTCAGGGGCAGGCAGATGACCTGGGAGGTGGCGTCTATAAGAAGCGCCTGCGAAAGAACCAGTACCGCTCCATCATCCTGGCCAAGGCTGGCTCATTTTGGATTTACGAGTATTTATTCGCCAAGCAAGATCGGCCGAACATCGACGACGATGAGTTGGTCGAGTTTCGCAAGCTCACGAAAGCTTACGGAAACCTCACACCAAAGCAAGTGAATCGGCTTTTACAAGATCAAGACTGGATGGAGATTTGCAATGACAATCAAGCGTAAGTTCAAGAGCGAGGCCTTTGAGGCAATTCATTCTTCCGCTACAGCCCTGCATAAGGTTGGAGCGATCGACAAGACCACGATGAAAGGCTTCGACGAAGCCTGTTTGACGACGCCCCCGGCCCTGAAACCCGCGCAAATCAAGAAGCTGCGGCTACGTCATCGCGTCAGCCAACCTGTTTTTGCCCGTTATCTGAACACCAGCGAGTCCACCGTTGAAAAATGGGAGACGGGGGCCAAACAGCCGAGCGGAATGGCATTGAAGTTGTTGTTTGTCGTAGATAAGCACGGTCTGGAAGCTCTGGTGTAGCAAAACACTAACTCTCGGCGCGAACGATTTCATCCTGTGCGGTCGGATGGATAAGTCACGATGTTCTCGGGATGGTCGCAACCGGCATACCTTCGTAGGTCCATTACAGGGATTAGGACTCGACCACCAATCCGTCGCGTAGGCAAACGCTTTGAGGCAATTAAGTAGTCGAGCGCACGTTGACTAATAGATAGAAGTTGAGCAGCCTCTTCGCGCCCTACCAACAACTTATTTTCAGAAGCCACCGTGACTCTCTGTGGAGGCTTTCTGCGGGTAGGCTTGAACGACAGCTCAGTGTTCTCTTGTTGCGAAGGCTTCGATCCGCCTCGGTCGAAATCAATGACTCTTTCTGGCGACATATGCCCATCCCCTGTACAAAAGTTGTGGTTCTATTCGAAACTGCCCCGCCCTCTCTACGATCCCCTAGCAAGAACGCCTTCATCTCTCCAGCACTAATGCGTTTAAAGACTTAACCCGAACCCCATACTCAACTCCACATCGTGCTTCGGCGTCACGATCTTCGGTTGATGTAAATCAACAGCCTGTTCCGGCTTGTAGGCGCTCTGGTGCGATACATCATGCCCTAGTGCCTTTGGCAACTTCTCCAAACTGTCCGTAAATATCTGCGCGTCAAATTGACCGCGCGAAATCGACACATAGGCCATGCGACTGTTCAGTAGGTCTTTTGCAGCAAGCTCCGTGTCTACGTTGACCAACACACGCTCCGCAGTCTGGCCTTGGCTTGAATAGCTGGTTACGGCATACCCATGATCGACATGCGGATGCTGCTGTGGATTGAATTCGACTTTGCGCTCATCATCCAAGCGCAACCGCATCGTTCCATCACGCCCGATGCTCTCGACAGTCCCCAAATCGCGATTGGCAATTTTCAGTTCCTGGCTGGGCGCGGTGAACTGGATGCGATCTCCTGCGGAAAACCTCTTCTCGTCCTCTCGGTAGACAGAGACTCCAACCTGGCGGCGTGGATCATAGGTGGTCTGCTCCCCGTTCCCTCGCACCACCGTCAAAGTGTTCGCCTTAGAGTTCACAGCAAGGACGCGGGAGTACTCGCCTTTCTCGATGCCGGTCTCCTTGGATGTGCGGGAGTACCGCAAGATGTCATCGACCCGGTACTGCTGTGCCCAACTGCGGTCCGCACCGGTCATCTCTTGACGCGGAACAAGCGTCCGCACAGGATGCTCTTGCCTGTTCACAAGTCCACGCGATTGCAGCTCATCATGTATCCGCTGATTGATCTCGCTGCGAGAACGGTTGTCGGGCGAAACGACAAGTGTCCCGCTAGGTGACTTGGCATACTCCCGCGCAATAGCCGCAATGCGTTCCTCGTGTCCCTTTACCTGATGCACACGGCCCTGCTGGTCAAGGCTTTCGACTGCGGCTCTCACCTGGCCGCTCGCTAGCTGCTCGACGACTTGTTTCAACTCTGGATCGCGCTGGCGAACGATGTCATTCAAAGTGGCCGTACGCATCCCTGCATCCTGTAGTTGCGCAAAATGATGGCCCGCTTCAACGGCCTCATGTTGACGACTATCTCCTACCAACAACACACGATCATTCTGACGGAGGCGCTCGATGAACTCATGCATCTGGCGCGTAGACGCAAGCGAGGATTCGTCGAGGATATACAAGCGCTTCTCTCCCGTGTCGGGCTGTGTGCCTTTCGCAAGGTGACGTTGGAGAGTCGAGGTCTCCATGCCGGCCTCGGCCAGCTTGTGTGCTGCGCGAGATGTCGGAGCGAATCCCTCGACCTTGTACCCCTGCGCTTCGGCACCTTCACGGACCACGGATAGCGTCGTCGTTTTGCCTGCGCCTGCGACACCATCCAGGCCGACGATCTTCTCACGACTTAGGAATATTTCATCAACCGCTTGGCGTTGCGAACTATTCAATTCAGGATGACGATCCTCAGTCCAGATGCGCAATTGCGGCGACACCAGCATTGGATCGTCATAGCCACGCTGATTACCGCGCTGCATGTGACCGACGATCTCCCGCTCCATACGAATCATTTCAGAGGTCGTATACAGGGTAGCCGCTCGACCATCCGTCCGCTCAATCGCCCGAAACTCCCCACGCGCTACCCACTGTTCAAACTCCTGTCGCACTTGGTTGTAAGAGGCTTGTCCCATGCTGCGGTCTATCGCCGCTTGCAGGATTGCGCGTTCGTCCTGAACTGCGGAGCGTTCGAAGACGTGATTGCGGGAATAAGTCACCGACTGCTGCGCTGTCTTCTCCGGCTGCATTTCATGGTGCTGTCCCTGTGCCTTTGCGACGACACGATCTGCTTGATGTCCGAATCGAGCAGCCAAGTCGCGGTGCTGCTGCAACACCTCCTCAGGCGAATGGATCTCCTTGCTGTCGCGTGTGCGATGAGCAGCTACTTGTGCTGCGCCCGCGCCCTCTCTTCCAATCTCCTGTAGATGTTCTTTGATCTGCACACGACGCGGGCTCGATGCTTCCAAATACTCCTGTGAATATCCTTTGATCTCCGGCTGGCCATGCTTGCCACGTTCAATCTCATATCCGAGACCTTGCAGCTTCAACGCAAGCTCGGATCGGTAGACGGTTGTCGCATACTGTTGCGACTGGAAGAGACTGCGCTCTTGCAATGCGCGCGTCTGTCCATTTTCTCGCTCAGTCACATTGAAGACGACTGCATGAGTATGAAGTTGCGGCGCGGCATAGCCGTTAACTGGACGAGCGGTGTCATGCTCGAAGGTAGCAGCGACGAACTTGCCTGTTGTCTCGGGCGCATGGACGTTACCTATGCGAGCCTGTGCGTATCGCTCCAACTCCTGCAACGCGACTCGAACACTTTCGCGATGCGCCTCACGCACGCGATCATCGCCACCCACAAGGGCTGTTAGCGAAACAGACTTGGGTGCGGAGAACGTCGCATCCCATCCTGCACGGTGTTCTGAACTGGTGATCTGCTTGCCGTACTGATTCTCGTAGGTTCTGGCGGGCTGATGCTTTACGAGCTGCGCATCACTTGCGGGATGCCGACCTTCGCTCAAGCGAGCAAACTCCTCAGCCCCTACATTGCCACCTAAGCCCCACTCCTTCGCGAGTCTCCCTTGCCACTCGCTATGCCCTTGCTGATCGCGGCTCCAGTAGTTCTGTCGCTCGGAGGTGAACTCGCGAGCGTGATACGTCCGTGCTTGTCCAGCAGACAGCGATTTAGAGATAGTCAACATATCTTGGCCCGTGAGACAGCAGCTCGTTACTGTCTTGGTTCACATCGTAGCCGAGATTTGTGGATAAGTGGGTCGTTATTGCCGAAATATTTTTGGGGCGACAATCGACGAAACACCTATGGCTATTGATTATTTCTATCTTATGCAAAGCTATTAGCGGAGTAATGAGCCAGTGATTTGAGTGGCAATTACTCGACCAACGCAAGAGTTATAGCTGACTTATAGAGGCTTGATAGGCTGCTTGTGAACAGTCTCAAACAAGACCATTCGTCGTGAGTTCTAACTGTCGTATTGCATGCTCAAGACGGGGACATCCAGCCTTTCAAATAGCTCTCGGCAAGCAGCCCTTTGAGACGTGTTGAAGGGAGATCAACGTGAAGGCTATCTACGCTGTTTAGAGTTGAGCGAAGATATGCCAGGTTGATTCGCGATTCGGCCTGCAATTCACAGAGACATCGGAAGTCTCTTCGTCAATCAATCCATTCCGACTCGTCCCACGGCTTTGATTGCGAACGTGCGGCAGCCGATGGAGAAGATCCCGGGAAGATAGTACGGCGCTGAGATGGTGGTTTTGGGGAATGTGAAGGGGGTGGAGTAGCGACTGGCCGGGCAGTAGAAACCTCGCCGCGAATTTGAGTCGATGCCGGTCGGTCACTCCCACGAAGCGTTTCTGGATTTGGCAACTTCTTGAGACCGAATCTGCGACTGATTGCAGACCCAAAACTCGGCCGCTCAAGCTCTGTCTTCTGCTCACTCATCCAGTGGGCAATTCGCAACCGGATTCGAGTAGCAATCCCATCTCGATTCTCGGGCCAATCTTGTCCATAATTCGTTGACCATTGCGGCTCCGTAACCGCGCGCCGAAGTTGTCTCCATTCGTACCCGATGTCCCCTCTCAGCACGAATCCCAAATAGGCGACGAGCAGCCAGGCAGCGACGGCATAGAGAAGCGGTGCATTGACGAGTCGGCGGAAACTTTCGCCGTCATAAAAATCTTCACGCAGGAGCTTTTCGACCTCGGTGGAATCCACGCTTTCCACTGCGGTTCTTTCTATGCCCGTCCATCCTTGTTCAAGAGCAAAAGATGAGAGTTCCAAAGGGAGTTCACTCGCGCTTCCCTCGGTGACATCGGGGGCGAACAGCCACTGTCTCTTACGCCCGGGAGCCGTCTCCATGAGCCATCGGATTTGAGTCTTGGCATCAGGCTGATCTGCGTGTTCGGAACTGTGCCAATATGCCACCAGATAATACCGCTGCAGTGGCGGAACTTCCCACCGCAACCAAGCCCAGAAGCCGAGTAATGGGAGGCATGGAAGGAGTGCCAGGATCAGTGCGATCCGCCAGGGAAAGGCAAACCGAATGCGGGTGAGTTTCATTACGACTTGTCCGTGGTTTTGGGGCTGTTCCGGCGATGCCTCTGCGCCATGTAATCCTGCGCCTTCTGCTCCTTAATGGAGTCCGAATAGGCTGACATCTTGCGTAGATCGTCGGTCGTTAGTGGACCTTCTGACGCTCTGGCGAACAGATTCAGCATGAGCGAGCGCATCCCCATGATCTCAGCCAGTAGGATAGGATCGGTTTGCTCCGCTGCACCAGCATTAGCACGGGCGTGCGCAAGCGCAGCCTCGCGTAGCCATTCCGCCACCTTCTTACCCGCGGCGGCTGCTGCTGCTTCAACCTCACCGAACTCCGCGTCGGTAAGGCGGGTCGCAATGGATCTGGCACGGGACGTCTCATTTATCGAGACCGTAGATGCCGACGGCGTAGCAGTTTCTTGCGGCTTGTCGTTACCGGAGGCCATTCGCTTTGCCACCTAGAACAGATAGTCCCTTGAAGCGCTTGGATGCTTCCACCGCACCACCGGTTTCTGCAAACGCCGCCGCTGAGGGGAAATGTTGTTCGCTACAACGGCGTTTACAGTCGGAAACGTAATAATCCAAGCAATTGAAAGCAAACACGTTATCAATCGTGAACTTTGGGTAGCTCTACAGTTCCCTATTGGGGATGACGTGTCAGACCTCAACCCGCTGCGAAGCAGCGTAAAGAACTCAATTCATGAGATGGCCGCGCCTGGCGATGCACGGAAGCAGCGTCTAGCCGCAACAATACCTCGCGGGGACTCTAATACTTCTGCTAATCCGAAGCCGAGCGGACGAACACAGATTTCACGGCAACCTCGCCTCTGCGGGGCGCGAAACTTCCGAAAACACCGTTTTTCGCGCCCTACGCCGTTCCATCGGGATCTCTGCTTAGGGGGTAATCTCCAGATTTACGACCACTCTCCCCCTATCGCCAATCTGGTGCCGTTGCAGTGAGAAGCTGCTAAACGTAGGGAGATTCAGGACCAGAAGTAAGTGGAACAGACTTCGTTTTACGGCGACCTCAGAGGATAGTTAACGATATGTCGCTTATCGCTATCGATCCTCATCTGCAGGCTTAGGTGCTCAACTACTGAACGATCAGCGTCACCGTTGCCACATGTTGGACGGTACCGCTGGTTCCCGTAATGGTGATCGGATAAGAGCCGGATGCGACCTTACCCCAGCTCGCATTTGAGCTGCAGCCGCCCGTAGCGAATCCGCCGATGGCGAGCATCAGTAGTAAGCAAAGTCGCTGTGCAATTCGCTTACGCGAGTAGCGCAAACCTACGAGCGGCAAAATCAGCAGTGCCAAAGACCAAGGTGGAACGCCCTTGGACGAATTGCTAGCGACCGTGGATACAGTGCTAACCGTTACGGATACCGTTTGAGCTCCACTCGTGCTGGAGAGAGTGGTGGGGCTCACAGTAGCGGCTGCACCAGTCGGCAGACCTGTAACGGCAAAGCTCACAGTGCCTGGATACGAGCCGCCCGAGGGTGCGACCGCGAGCGTATACGTAGCCGAACTTCCAGAAGACACCGACAGCGTTGACGCGCCAAACACCTGCATTGTGAAGTCGAGGCCAGTAACTGTGAAACTCTGCGTCACGGATGTTGCGGCAGCGAAACTCGTATTTCCTGCCTGCGAAGCGGTGATCGAGCATGTACCAGCCGCAATCAACGTAAGAGTGCTCCCGGATACGCTGCACACACTTGAAGTGGTGGACGTGTATGAGACAGTCAGGCCCGAGCTTGCAGTCGCAGTCAGCGTTAGCGGCGAACTGGCAAGAGTTGTATTCGGGAGAGCGGCGAAGGTAATCGTCTGTGTAGTCGCCGTTACCGCGAAGCTCTGTGTCACAGGTGTCGCTGCGGCATAGCTGGTGTTTCCTGGCTGGGACGCCGTGACGGTGCAGGTTCCTGCTGTGACGAAGGTGATTTTGCCGCCCGTCACGGTGCACACAGATTGTGTCGTTGAGGCATAGCTGACAGTCAGCCCAGAGCTTGCAGTCGCGTTCAGTGCCGGTGGAGTGCTTGTAAAGGCTGTGGTCGGGAGAACCCCAAAGGTGATCGTCTGCGCGCTTGAGGTCACGCTGAAGCTTTGCGTTACCGGCGTCGCTGCAGAGTAGGTACCGTTTCCGGACTGGATGGCTTCAATGACAACGGTGCCAGCAGCGGTGTAGGTGATCGTCGTGTTGTTCGTGCCGCTCAATGTGGCCGGTCCGCTGAGGATTGAGAACGTTACGGGTAGCCCCGAACTCGCTGTCGCTGTCAGCGTCATTTGCTCACCAACGCTTCCGGCCGTTGGTTGCGGGAAGCTGATCGTCTGCGCGATGGGCCCGGAAAGTGCGGTCGTACCGGAGATGCTGCTGGCGTAGTCAGAATCCCCTGAGTAAGCAGCGTCCACTAGATGCTGGCCTACGCCTACAGGAGCGATGTTCGTTACTGTGGCTGTAACCTGCTGCGTTCGTAGCGACGTTAACGAAGTGATCGAATTGAGATTCTTATTCGTGGTGGCAAGGTCCGGGATGCCATCTCCATTCCAGTCACCAGCGACGATCGACGAGGGTTCAGCCCCTGCTGGCAAAGGAATAGTGACCGCAACACCAAACGTGCCGTCCCCATTGCCAGGCAAGGTGTAGACGGTGGAGACATCTTGAAACAGCAACGCGATGTCGGGCTTTCCATCGCCATTGAAGTCGGCGACGGCGATGCCTTGAGGGGTGGGACTGGCGATTGGCGGGGCGCTCACTGTTGCACGGAATGTGCCGTCCCCATTGCCCAGCAGCGTCGTTGTGCCATCTGCGGCGAATGCAAAGATGTCCGGCTTGCCGTCCTGATTGAAGTCACCGACCGCGAGGTATGTCAGGTAATCTGGCGTCG
Source organism: uncultured Acidobacteriaceae bacterium (assembly GCA_963737325.1). Taxonomy (GTDB): domain Bacteria; phylum Acidobacteriota; class Terriglobia; order Terriglobales; family Acidobacteriaceae; genus Granulicella. Next base: position 13,726 of record CAVTSJ010000010.1, on the reverse strand, counting down.
ATACTGCGGGCAGAGTCTTGAACGTTCCATCTCCGGTTCCGATTAAGACCACGATTGAGCTCGGAGCCTCTCCGTTTACGAAGGCAAGGTCGGGGATGCCGTCGCCGTTGAAGTCGGCTGCAACCAGGTCTGCGGGTAAGGCGATGCCAGACACCACGACGGTGGACGCATTGAATGTGCCGTCACCATTACCGAGCAGGATAGAAATGGAGCCGCTGCTGGAGTTCGAATTTTCGACGGCCAGATCCTCGATGCCGTCACCGTTGAAGTCTGCTACAACGAGCAAGTAAGAGACTGAGGCGGTTTGCGAATTAAGGATTGCCGGAGCAAATGTTCCATCTCCATGGCCCAAAAAGACAGGGATTGTGCTGCTGTTTTCCATCACCACGGCCAGATCGGCATTGCCATCCCGATTGAAGTCTCCGACCACGGCCATCAACGGCCCACTGCCCTGGGAGGGAAGTTGCAGTGTATTGGGAGCCGCTTGAAAGGTGCCATCCCCTTTTCCCAGAAGAATGGTGATCGAATGGTCGAGCTCATTCAATACGGCCAGGTCCGGGATCCCATCTCCATTGAAATCGGCCCTCACAACGTAGGAGGGACCCTGGCCTACGGCCGGCGATTGAGCCGTCGTCATGCTGAAGGTCGTGGCGGCATTTTGCAAAGCAGCCTGCGCGAGTTGCTGGTTGCTGTTGGTCGAATCCATGAAAGATATGTTGCCGGTCGGTGCGATGGCTCCTTCCCCGGTGACGATGGCCGTCAACGTGTAATTGCCGACACTGCCTGCCTGGGAGATGGTGGTGGTGGTGGGCAGCGATGAGGTCACCGTGAAATCAGATGGAGCGGATGCGCTTGCGGCGTTCCCGTTCGATGCCATGAAGACAGCCTTGATGCTGTGACTGCCGATGCCAGGGACGAATCGAAGAACCGCCGTTCCTGAACTGGTGAGTTGCGCGCTGCCGAGCCTGTGGATCGAATCACAGTAAAGCGCTGTGGCATCGCAGAAGTTCACCTGCCCGGTCGTCAACGACGTTGAGCCTGTAGAGACGGTCGCGGTAGCTGTGACTGTTGTCCCCAGATTCACCGACGTGATCGGAGCTCCGCTCGCAGTGAGTGAGAGCGAGGTTGAGGTAACCGACTGTGGACCGACCACCATTACAGGAACCGTGGTACTGGCCGTCAATCCGCAACAGGTTCCGGTGACGGTAACGGAGGAGGTACCTAGAGGAGCTGCGCTGCTTGCGCTCAGGGTCATTGTGCTGGTGATGTTGGTGGGATCAGGAGAAAACGAAGCGGTCACTCCGGAGGGTAGAGCGGATGCAACCAGAGTTACGCCGGATGGCAGCGGAGCCGGTGACGTGGCGTACAGAATAGCGGTCGCTGTCCCTCCCTGGTGAAGGGTGATGCCGGCGGACGTTGACGAGACAGAGAAGGTGGGCGCCAGCACGCTTAGCTGCAGGGGAGTGGTCGTCACAGCTGAACCTGATGTGCCAGTGATGATGAGGTTGTACACCCCCACGAGCGCCGAACTGCCAGCCGTAATCGTCATGGTGCTGGATGTGGTGGTTGGATTCGGCGAAAATGATGCGGTCACGCCAGCAGGCAGACCCGCAATCGAAAAAGACACGCTGCCTGTGAATCCCAGGTACGGTTGCACCTGCAGCGGGATGGATGTGGAAGATCCCTGGATGACTTTACCCGCACCTCCACCCCCGATAACGAAAAAAGGTGCCTGTACAGTCAACGTACCCTCCTGCGTTACGGTCTGATTGCCGGAGGTTCCGGTATAGGTGATGATGTACAGGCTGCCTACCGGGGTAGTGGGGGAGGCTGTCACGGTCATCGTGCTGCTGCCGGCGGTTGGATTGGGAGAAAAGGAAGCGGTCGCTCCGTTGGGCAGGCCGGAGACCGTGAGGTTGACTGCGCTGGTGAAACCGTTCTGCGGGTTGACCGTAACCGTTCCCGTCGCACTGCTCCCTTGTCCGACCTCGAACCCAATGCCGGGCACACTGAGGGTAAAGGTCGGGGCATAGACACCTATATAGAGGGTTGTGGTAGCTGTCAGAGCGCCGGAGGTGCCTGTAATCGTCAGCGCATACTGTCCGGGGGAAACGCTGCTCGATAAGGTCAGCGTGAGTGTATATGCATAGGCCGATGGCGCAAAAGCCGCTGTGATGCCGCTGGGAAGACCGCTGATTGAGAAGCTGATGCTGCCGTTGAAGCCAGTGGTCGAATTTACATCGATGTCGATGTTAGAGGTCGTGCCCTGTCCGAGGAAGAGATTATTTCGATTGGGGCTGATCGTAAAACTTGGCGCAGCGATCAGCAGGGTGATCGAAGTAGTGGAGGTCTGGCCGCCCGAGGTTCCAACGATTGTCAAGGGATATTGTCCCAAAGCAGTCGTGCTCGCTACGGTCAAGGTAAATTGACTTTGGCTTGCGACAGGGTTCTGCGAGAATGAGGCCGTGACGCCACTTGGAAGACCCGAAACCGACACACTGACGTTCCCTGTAAACCCATACTCATCGGTGATGTAGAGCAATCCGCTCCAGGTCATGCCCTGTCCCATAGAGATGGTAGAAGACCCTGACACGTTCACAGTGAAGGTCGGCACGTAGACCCCAAGTGCAATCGTGGTCGTCGACGTATACGTGCCCAGAGTGCCTGTGACGGTCAGTGAGTATGTGCCTGGTACGACTGTGCTGCCGGCACTCAGGATCAGCACGGATGCGCCCGATGCAGTAGGGGAGAATGAGGCTGTCACGCCACTAGGAAGACCTGAGACGCTCAGACTTACATTGCCAGTGAGACCATCGGCTCTAAGAGTGTTGACGTTGATCGTCCCCGACATTCCCTGGCCAATGCTTAGGCTTCCTGTGCTGGTGAGCTCGAGCCCGGGCGCATTGATCGTCAGGGAGGCCGTAGTGCTCGCCGTTACGCCGCCCGATGTCCCGGTAATGGTGATGAGGGTTGTACCCGGAGTGGCGCTGGCGCTTACAGAAACATTGAGAGAGGCTTTGCTGGTGGTTGGGCTCCCTGTAAAACTAGCTGTTACGCCGCTCGGCAATCCCGAGACGGCTAAGGCCACTGTCCCGGTGAATCCATACTCGGGAACAACGGTGATCACTGATTCCCCGGTGCCGCCCTGATTGACATTGGGAACCAGAGAGATACCTCTGCCTGAAGAGACAGTCGTGGCCTTCAGAACAAAGCTCGGGGTCTGAACTACGAGCGACACATTCGTAGATGCGGTTAGCGTATCGGAGGTGCCGGTGATCGTCATGCGACTTGTTCCTACGCCTGTTGTGCTGGTGGAAGACACTGTCAGCGTGGATGCATTGCTTGCAGGGTTTGGAGAAAACGAAGCCACGACGCCTTCCGGCAGTTGTGAGGTCACAGCCAGATTCACCGGCCCTGAAAAGCCCCCGGCATCGGTCACGTTGATCGTCGTGGAAGCTGAGCCTCCCGGGTTTTCCGAGATCGTTCCCTGTGTGGCTGCGAGCCAGAAGCCGGGGATCTGCGGGCCGGCGAGATCATCGATCAGGCTCTGTCCTGCGGGACTTCCCCAGCCGGTGGTGAGGTCATAGCCAGGTACAGCGTTATAAAAAACGGGTTGGTTATCGGTATCGTCGTTTCCGCTGGTGATGTCGTGCAGGTCGTTTGCGGCGCCGGTTCCTTGAGCTAAGGCATAAAGGGGCGGGTTGAGAAAGCCGATGCCGCCGGCTGGTGCATTGTTCGCTTCAACCGCCTGTTGGTTCACCATTGCCATGAATCCCGCCCAGCGCGGGGCCGCAAAGCTGGTTCCCCCTGCGTCTCCGGAGCAGGTCCCGTTGGCGCAGAGGTAGTTGTCGAAGTCCCCTTCCATTGCGACATCCGGCACGTTGCGAAGCGTTGCGGAACCTCCGTTGGCCGAGCTGCCCAGACCCATCTGCCAGCCTGGTATCCCGAGTCCGTCCGGGCTTATCCCTCCTGCACTGCCGTTACCCTTATCGTTCCATACGACCTCTGAGCTCCAGCTTCCCCCGGCCGCGATGGTCGAGAGGGTCGTTGCCCCGACTGCCGTTACAAACTGATCTTCCTGGGGATAAAAATATGGGCTGATGGCGGCATCGAAAGCGCCGTCGTCTCCGGAGGCAGTAAAGAAGCTCTGACCTTGCGCTGCCATCTCCTGAAAGAACGAGTCGTTTGCGGTCAGGCTATCCGGCACCCAGCTCCAGGAGCAACTGATCTGCTGTGCCTGATCTTCCGACACCATGGAGTTGAGGACGTCGGCGTCCACTTCTCCGATATAGACGCGCACCTGGCTGAGCCCCGGTGCCATTCCGATTGCCTGAACGATGTCCAGTGTCTCTTCTGCATCGTCATCAGCACTGAAAGGTACGTATCCCGGAGCTCCCGTTTCACCATCCAGCAGGACCTCGTTTATAGGCACAGTGAAACTCTGACCAGCAGTGCTGAAGGTGCTTTCGACATCGCTTAGATCGAAGCCATTGAACTCGAACAGACCCACAGTCTGCCCGTTGCCTGTCAACGTCGTGCCGCCGTAGTAGGCTGCCCGCATGTCACTGGCAAGATAGGAGCCTCCAGGACCCGATCCGTTCACGGTGTTGGGATGCTGTCCGCTCACGGCTCTCTTCACCATCGGCTGCGGCAGGGAGTAGTTATTCAGGCCCGCGACACGCGCAACCGCCACACCAAGGTTGAGAGAGGGCTCTCTGTCCGGAGAGTAGAACGTGCGGTTCTCGGTCGGATGCTGGTACACATTCATGGAGACGTGGAAAGCTTGGTTGATCTGTGCCGCTGTGCCGGTCATCGGTACGACGAGCCGGTTGGCAGGGCTATTGCCCACGACAAATCCATTGGACCTGGCAAACGCCACGACCGCCTGGTAGTCGTCCGCTGTAGGACCGAACTGCTGCGTAAACTGCCCCACGGTCAGGAAGTGACGATAGTCAGGATCCTTCGGGTCGTATAAACGGCTCAGCAGACTGGTGAGCGCGGTCTGATTCTGAAGCGGTAATACGATCGAAATATGAAGCTGTTGGTCCGCTGGCAGAGGGCTCAGCAGTGCCGCGCGCCCATCCGAAACCTCAGGCCGTACATGATGGTGAAGAACCTGGAGAGGCTGCTGGGCGAAGGCCGAAATCCATCCGGCGAGGAAAAAGAATGTCAGGGGGACAACAGACGCCAGGCGACAGAACCACTGGCTGAAGACCCCGTGTTTTCTGCGATGTCCGCCCGTCAAAGTGTCCGACGAACCCGATACAGGCCAATCCCGGTGAATCCCTGCAATCATGCGCTTACCTGCCCCGTGCAATTCTGTTGTGGTTGTCCGGATAACGGTCTGGAGGTCTTTGCAGACATTATCGCAGGGTGCGGCCACGGAACGGGCGGTTTGAAGAAGCCTGTTGGGATGCGAGACTGATCGAGATCTTGCGCCGATTCGATGAATGGGCTCACTGACCAGGCGTTCCCAACTGAAGAAAACAGGGCCAAAGCGCTCATTCAGAGTTCTCGGTGGTCTTGAAGATCGACGTTCCTTTAAAACGGTGTTTCATCTAAGTTCAGAAAGCTCGCCCAGCGGCAAAATCGAACTTGGACAAAACGCGACTTTGCAGGCGCAAAAAAAGGCCACCTGGTTTAGCTCGCTGAGTGACTCGGCGATTATGCATGAATCCAGAATCATTAGCGCCTCGAAGCGCGTTGTCGTTACCTACGTCTACGCTGATCAAGTGATACGTGAACGCCGTGTCCTTAGAATTACTTCATCAATCCAAGTTTTCGAACCGGCAGAAGCATAACCCAAAAAAAACTGAGACTTTCCCTTTCCATCTGTGTCTCTAGTACCAAGCGTCCAATACCGCGCGAATGTTTTGCGAAAGGTGATGAAAGTGTATCTTTTGTATCGCAACGTCGCGTTTATCTCCATTGGAGTTCTCCTTTTCCTTCTCGTTGGCTGTGGCAGCTCCGCTCCTGCCAACCACGCAGGCTCTCCTACAGCCTCGATCATCGTTGACAACTCCCTCACCTATCCCGGATATCCCATCCTCTTCTCCGGCCTCGGTTCTTCGGACCCCCAGAGCCAAGTCCTCACCTACGCCTGGAATTTCGGTGACAATACCACCAGTACAGGCGCACGCGTGACAAAAGGCTACGCTCAGGTGGGAACCTATACTGTCACCCTGACCGTTACGGACCAGTCGGGTTTGTCGAACTCCACCTCTACCAAGATCCTGATCGTGTTGCCCGGCCAGGTTCCGACGGCGAACGCTGGCGGGCCGTATAAAGGGGCCATCGGCGCTTCCATCACGTTCAACGGTTCGGGTTCATCCGACCCCCGGGGCGAGGCGCTAACGTACTCCTGGAACTTCGGCGATGGCGGAACCGCGACCGGTGTATCTCCTACGCACAGTTACACCGGCCCGGGAACCTACACCGTCACCCTCACGGTCAGCAATACTTCTGGCATTCCGGCGACGGCCACCAGCAAAGCCACCATCGCATACCCCAGCCCTGCGGTCACCATCAACGGGCCGTACAGCGGCAAGCCCACATTAGCCATTGACTTCACCAGTACTGTTTCTGAGCCCTACGACGGCTCCTTCTCCTACCAATGGTCCTTCGGCGATGGTTCGTCCGCCAGCGTCCCCAATCCTACCCACGCCTATGCTGCGGCAGGCACCTATGCCGTCAGCCTCACGGTCATCGGCCAGTATGGAGAGACTGCGACTGCCACATCCTCTGCTGTCATCACGGCACAATCCTCCACAGGAAGCTTCAGTGGGATTGTTCAAAGCGGAAGCACGGCCATTTCAGCGGCCCATGTGCATCTCTTTGCTGCGAATGCGACGGGGTACGGCAAGGCTTCGGTATCGTTGCTCTCGAACACCGGCAATAGCGACTCGGCTGGTTCTTACGTCCTCACCTCGTCTACTGGCGAGTTCACGATCCCCGCAGGTCTCTCCTGCGGCGTGCATCAACAGCTTTACCTGTATGCGACCGGAGGCACCGCGGGCGACAACACGAACACCACCACAGGTCTGCTTGCCGCGCTTGGCGCATGCGGCGGCATAACCCCTGCGACCCTCATTACGATCGACGAAGCTACAACGATAGCCGCTGCGTATGCCCTGTCGAGTTACGCCACAAGTCCGACGTCGGTCTCTTCTCCGAACACCGCGGCTGCCCAAGTTGGCATTGCGAATGCTTTCCTCAACGCCGCCAGCCTCACATCCCTGGCTACCGGCGAGGCCCTTGCCACAACAACCAACGGGACCTCCCCGCAGGCCACCGTCAACACGCTCGCCAACATTCTCAACGCGTGTGCCGGTTCTCCCACCGATTCTACTGCTTGCTCCACCCTGTTCGCTACGACTCAGTCCACCGATACCGCCTCGGCCGCTCTCGCGATTGCACACGCTCAGGGCGCGAACATTGCGCAACTCTACGCGCTTCAATCTACCGCCGCCCCCTACTCCCCGCACCTCACCGCCGCACCGCACGACTTCGCCCTCGGTGTTACGTTCAATGGTCTGCTTGGCTATGGCACCTCCGGTCTTTCCGTCGACGCCAACGGCAACATTTGGGTTCTGCAGTACCCGGAAAATTACCAATCCGCTCCCTACCTCACCGAGTTCTCTTCCAACGGCATCCTCGAGCAGGGCATCAACACCACTTGCAACGCCCTGACCGTTTCCACACCCAACGCTATCGCCATCGACCCTTCCAACAACGTCTTCGTACTCACCACCAGCGGCGCAACCTACTATGACTCCGACGACAACGAACAGAGCTACTCCACAGCCCAGTACTGCACCCTGAACTCCGCCGGAGTCATGATCTCTCCTCCTGGTGGCTATGTTCTGGGCGGCGACGAGACCCAGAGCGTTTCTCTGTACAACCTTGCGATCGCCGGAGATGGCACCGCATACATACCCTCGAACACGCTGCTCGGCCGCACCCTCAACGGCGCGGCTACCAATGGGCAGGGATATGTTGTAGGTAACGCTCCCTATTCTTTTTCGGACGCCATCGACAGCGCCGGAAACTTCTGGATAACTTCACCCGCAACCAACGGCGTGGTGAAACTCTCTCCCACAGGTACGCTCCTCTCACCCGCCAATGGCTTCATCGGTGGTGGCCTATCCGTTCCGTCTTCGCTTGCAATCGATAACGGGGGCAATGTGTGGGTCATCAACTCGCAATCCGGCTACCCGAACTCAGGTACTTCGCTCTCCAAGCTATCCCCAACCGGCGCGCCACTCTCCGGCAGCGGCATCACGACCGGCCCACAAGGCCCTTACTCCCTCGCCATCGACGGCGCCAACAACGTCTGGGTCGCGACTGGCTACGACGTATCCGGCACGCCTCTTTCCGTCTACGAACTCGCCCCCTCAGGCGCAACGGAGCTCGCTATCTCCAACCCAAATCAGTTTCGCGAGTACCTCGACGGTCCTCAATCGATCGCGGTCGACTCTACTGGCTCCGTCTGGGTCTCGAACGGTCTTGCCTACACCGTCACTCAGTTCATCGGCGCCGCTACTGCCGTAGTAACTCCACTCGCTGCCAACCTGCAAAGTCCCTACAACAACCCCGCGAGCAAACCCTAGCCCCCTAAACGCTGCTTCAGCAGGATCGCGACTATCGAGAACAGACCAAATTACTCACTGACCGTAACTCCCTGAAAACCCTTTGCGGGAAATTGGGCGTGGCGACTGGATCGAGCGCGGTAAGCGCCTATGCGATCTTCAATGCAAACATTTCCATCCACGACCCGGTAACGCAAGAATGCGGCAACGCATACACTCAGGAGAAAGACATGTCTGCCTCTAAGTTCTCGCTTCACTCCGCACGTGTGCTCTTATGCCTTACTGTGTCAGTCACTCAATGCTGCCTAGCCCAGGAATGGACAAAAGATCCTACGACCTGGTGGCCCGATCCATCGACAGGACTCATGTGGGCCGGGCAAGTACATGGAAGCCCACACCCAGACCCAAAGCTCGCGTCGCCATACAACGCCTTAGGCAAGAATGGACTGAGGTGGCAGCAAGCGAACGATTATTGTGCCTCTCTCCAGCTAGGAGGGTTTGCTGACTGGCGCCTCCCAACCCTGGACGAAGTGAAAGCAGCTACTGTGATGCGGAAGACCGTCGGGTCCTACCCCTCATCCTATGGATTGGAGAACAAAGCGATGCGTGAGCAGGACGACGCGGTTTCTCAAATCCCGTATAACGCATTGTTCTTCAAAAAAGGCGGAATTGCGACATTTGGCCCTGGCATGAACCTTTGGACTACCACCGTATTGCAAACGGATACCAAGTCTGCATGGATAGTGACCCTTGATGCAAGCACATACCCATTCTCCACTGCGCAGGTGACGCAATCGTTCGTGGGTGCACTGTGTGTCCGCTCGATGGAACAAGACCTTATTCAGACTGCGAAAGCAGCCGCAGTGGACCACCCCGTGCCCGACCTCCAAACACTTCAGGCTTTTATCCCGCTCAACAAAGCGCGTCTGGCATACCAGGCTGGTAATTATCAGGAGAGCATCGCGCAGGCGAAAATCTCCATTTCTCTCAAGGCGGACCCCGCAACAGCGACCTGGGGCATCGGCATCTCTTACGGCCGGCTGGGACAGTGGGATCAAGCCATCGCCAATCTCCAATCTGCTCTAGCGATCGACAAAAACTTTGGGCAGGCAGAGACCGCCATGAAGTGGGCCAAGGACGGCCTAAAGGCAGCAAAGAAAGGGAAGCTTCCCAAAGAGCCAAACCCTACATGGAATTGAGATATCTGTCGGCCGGAAAACCGCTTGATGATTAGGATTGGCCCGACACAATGCGATCGATTCGAGCCATTGACGGAGGCGACATGAACTTCTTTCACAACAATTCGGATGCGGTAGTGTTCATGCAGTAGTCGAGGCCCACACACAGGAGCAAGACATGTCTGCCTCTAACTTCTCGCTCAACTCCGCACGTGTGCTCGTATGCCTGACAGTGCTCCTCTCTCAATGCTGCCTGGCCCAGGAGTGGACAAAAGACCCAACGACGTGGTGGCCCGATCCGTCCACAGGACTCATGTTGACTGGGCAAGTACATGCCGGGCCGTCAACGTATCCGAAACTTGCGATCGCGAGCAGATCTATGTATTGGATGGGATTGAACTGGCAACAAGCAAACGATTATTGCAGCTCTCTACTTCTCGGCGGTCTTTCGGGCTGGCGGCTCCCAACCCTAGATGAAGTTGAGGATTCAGTAGAAATTATCAAGGTTACTCCCGACCCCGTATGCCCTTCTGCTGACGTCGCAATACACGGAGGTTGCAGAGACCAAGATCTGGCGCCCGGACAAAAATACAGCGGCCTGGCATTGAGAGGCCGGATTAATCTATTTGACCAATCAATGACGATTTGGACCGCGACGCTATCTCAAACTAGTTCACAATCGGCATCGACAGTTAGTTTGACACCTATCCCCAGTAGTTTTGTTTCACTAGTGGAAATGACAAAGTCCTCCCTGCCTCAAACCGATTCAAAATCTGCATGGGAGTCTGAATTAGAGTCGGTTCAATGGACTCCGCTTAGCACAGCACAAATCACCGAGGCATATATGGGCGTGGTTTGTGTCCGCCCCATGGATCCAAACCTTCTCCAGACCGCCAAGGCAGCCGCGGTGGACCACCCCGTTCCCGACCTCCAAACCCTCCAGACCTTCATCCCCCTCAACAAAGCACGCCTCGCATACCAAGCCGGTAATTATCAGCAGAGCATCGCGCAGGCGCAGCTCGCCCTTTCTCTCAAGGCAGACCCCGCGACAGACTACTGGGGCATCGGCATCTCCTACGGCCGGCTAGGACAGTGGGATCAAGCCATCGCCAATCTTCAATCCGCTCTAGCCATCGACAAGAACTTCGCAGCCGCAGAGACCGCCTTGAAGTGGGCCAAAGACGGACAAAAGGCAGCAAAGAAAGGGAAGCTTCCCAAGGAGCCAAACCCTACATGGAATTGAGATATGTCTTTATGAAGCTTCGTTTTGGAGTACTTCCCCTCTTGGTGTGCCTGATCGTCGGGCCTACACAACTCTGTTCAGCTCAATCGTCCAAGATGCCCACCACCTGGTGGCCAGACCCAGTCACCCGCCTCATGTGGACCGGCCAGTCCTCTTTCGGCTTACGAGGCGCCATGAACTGGGACGATGCCGGCACGTATTGTTCGTCTCTCACGCTTGGTGGCTTCTCCGGCTGGCGGCTGCCCACGATCCCCGAGATGAGGAGCGAAGAATACCTTTATCCAGTAACCGACACCGACAAGAACGGCATCGAACAAACCGTAGATTATCTCGGCTTCAAGGGAAACGTACAAACCGCGGAGGGAAACCGCATCTGGACATCCTCCGTGGCGGGCAATCAACAGTACTTCTCGGTCTTCATGGGCCCTCCGGATGTCTTCGGAATATTGTTCAAGGCTCAGTTCAAAGCAGTGTTGAATCCGGATCGCTCCGAGGCCCATGAACGCGTCTCCAAGGTATTGGATCGCGATGAGGCCCTCTGCGTGCGGTCAATCGACGCGGATCTCCTCCAGCTCGCGCAGGACGCCCGGGTCACCCACCCGGTCCCGGATCTCTTAACGCTCAAGGCCGATGTCCCGCTGAACAGGGCGCGCCTGTCCTATCAGGCCGGACGCCACCAGGACGCAATCGCTCAGTCCCAAATTGCTCTTGCGATCAAGCCGGGCTTGGCCGATGCCTACTGGGGCATTGGCATCTCCAACGGCATGTTAGGCCAATGGGACCAGGCCATCTCCAACCTTGAGTCCGCGCTCAAGATCGACAAAGGCTACGGGGACGCCAAAGACAGCTTGCAATGGGCCAAGGACAATCAGAAGGCCGCGAAACATAACAAAACTGCCAAAGACAAACCGCCGCTTTGGATGTGAATCGATGAGCCGCCGAGGTTCGAGCGACTGGCCCGTTGGCTGGCGGGATTCGTGTGAAATGAGCTGCCGAATGACTATGCATTTCTGACTCCTCAAGTGGCGGCTTAACGTTTCAGCCAGCAGCTAGGAACCGACACTTCTGCGTGCGTCCTTAAAACGGTGTTACTGAGATGGTCCGCCGCTAGAACCTCATCCTAGTTGGGAGGGTTTTAGTAATCAGATTGAAGGAGGATCATCGACATGCAGATTCGCTCCGTAGGGATTGACCTTGGCAAGACGACGTTTCACCTGGTAGCGCTTGACGATAACGGCACGGTGCTCATCAGGAGGAAGTTCACGCAGAGACAGCTGATCGCGTTCACAGCGAACCTGCAGACTTCGCTCATCGGGATGGAGGCATGTGGCGGGGCCCACTTCCTGGGTCGTGCGTTGCGAGCACAGGGGCACGATGTGAAGTTGATCCCGGCCCAGTTCGTGAAGCCCTTTGTGAAGTCCAACAAGAACGACTTCCTGGATGCTGAAGCCATCGCAGAGGCGGTGGATCGCCAGAACATGCGGTTTGTTCAGATCAAGACGGACGACCAGCTCGACCTGCAGGCACTCCACAGAGTGCGCGATCGTCTGATCGCGCGAAGAACCTCCGTCATCAACCAGCTGCGTGCCCTCCTGCTGGAGCGCGGCCTGGTGTTTGCCAAGAGCCCGGCCAAGCTGCGCGAACGCATGCCGGAGATCCTTGAGAACGCCGACGAAGATCTCACCCCGCGCATGCGCAACCTGCTGGCCATGCTGTGGAACGAGTGGAAGGATCTGGAGCTTCAGATTGAAGAGATGAACGATGAAGTCGAGCGGATCGCTTCGAGCGATGCTGCCTGCATGCGACTGCGACAGATCCCCGGCATCGGACCGCTGGTTGCCACCGCTATCGTGGCCGAGATCGGCAACGGGGCAGCCTTCCACAAGGGACGAGAGTTCGCCGCCTGGCTGGGCATCGTGCCTCGCCAGTATTCCACCGGCGGCAAGGCAAGGCTCTACGGGATCAGCAAGCGCGGCAATAACTACCTGCGCAAGATCCTCATCCATGGAGCACGCGCTGTCGTGCTGCGATCCAAGCGAGAGCGGATCGCGATCGGTGACTGGATGACTGCCCTCGAAGCCAGAGCGTCACGCAACGTACTGATCGTGGCCACCGCCAACAAGCTGGCGCGGATTGCATGGGCCGTACTCTCCTCCGGTCAGGACTATCGGGCAGTTCCAGCCCCAGTTCCCGCCTAAGTAACCGTAGCCGTCGACATCACGCTCTCCCACCGAAGTCTGCACTGGACAAGTGACGATGAAAGAACAGTCAAAACGGCGTACCTGACACCTGATTTCTCAAATGGCTCTTATGCAGCCGAGGCGTTTTGCAGGACAGGTACGCGGCGTATCTCATCATGGCCAGGAGATAGCTCTCCACCCACAGGCCGCATACATTTACGCAGACTTTCCTTCATTCGAAACTTTTCCCTTGCATTCACGCGGCGGACCATACATATGGGAAACTTCGGATCGTTGTGACCCCGGCCGCAGTCAACTAGCGATCAATCGCCAATGTTTCCCACAGCCACCAACCCACAGGTCACAAGGTTGTCTTTCGATGGCCGTCTTCAAATAACTGAAGTTATGGCGTTATGGCTCCGGAGATAGGACTCTAACCTACAACCCTTCGGTTAGAAGTTTGAAGATCTTGGAGGATGCTTTGCGCTCACGCAGAGCGCGGTCCCCACAATGAATTCACGCCGCTCATTGCGAAGA
>CAVTSJ010000009.1:0-428270 GCA_963737325.1 uncultured Acidobacteriaceae bacterium | reverse complement strand
GATTCTTGGAAGCGCGCTGGCATCTGTCGATCCGAATCGTGTTCACGCAGCGGTCGCGCAGGCGGAGACCCAAACCCCTTCTCTTTGGGAGCTTTTTCGCGCCGCACGCAGCAAAGAGGTTCGCAAGGCCGCAGGTCTCGGTCTTTCGCTGGCGCAGATATTCGGCGCTTCGCTCATGGCGCGCAAGAGCACCGAGAATGCCGGCTCGACAACCGGCTCCAAATGAGTCTTTCGGAAAATCTGGATCCAACTTATATTTGGACCTGCTGGTGATCGCGAGATCCCATAGTCTGCTCTGCCACAATCTCACCTAACCGAAGGAGAACGTATGTCGACCACGAAAGAACGCATTGCCCTGCAAAAAGCCCCCTTGAAGGTGCCAACCGATATGACTCCAACGGCGGTCGCCAATATCACTGGGGCTCTGAATGCCCTGCTTGCGGATGTATTCAGCCTCTACCTTAAGACCAAGAACTTCCATTGGCACATGAGCGGCCCGCACTTTCGCGATTACCACCTTCTGCTCGATGACCACGGCGATCAGCTCTTCGCGATGACGGACGAGATCGCCGAGCGCGTTCGCAAGATTGGCGGCACCACCATCCGTTCCATCGGGCACATCGCTCGCCTGCAGCGCATCCCCGACAACGACGCTGATTACGTAACTCCGCAGGATATGTTAAGCGAGCTTCGCGAAGATGAGAAGGCTTTGGTCCTGAGCATGCGAGAGGTCCATACCGTCTGCGATGAGGCAGGCGATGTTGCCACCGCCAGCCTGCTCGAAAACTGGATCGATCAAGGTGAACGCCGCATCTGGTTCCTCTTTGAGACGACCCGCGGATAAGACAATCAAGCCACAGCTGCGAGCGATCTTGTGTTTACCAGACCGTCCGACATTTTTTTGCGAAACGTGGCGGTTCCTTGCACTTTGCATTCTTTCGCGGCGGGCTCGTCAAGCCCTTTGCAATCCAGGTCCTTGATGTACCTTTCCTTCAGCGATACGCTCAGTGATCGACCGAGCCTGCCGCGGACTGTGCATCAGGAGCAGAGCCGTCATGCGCCGGCTGGGCCGACTGAACAAAGATCTTAGGACCACCCCCGTGAGCAGCCCATTCTCGGTATGTCTTCTGCAAGACGAAGAATGCCTCCTTCTTCTCGCCTCCGTTCGAGATGAGGCCCTTCCTGTTGAATCCGTCCTGAAAGCCAGGCAGCTGTCGCATAGGCGATCTGAAATCGACGAGAATCCATGGACTCAGTCCTCGGAACTGGGGGATCTTCGCCAACATAGGTAACTGGTGCTCGAAGATGCTGGCCTGGTACTCCTCGGTCCATCGCTGTGTGGGGGCACCATGCAAGCCTGCCTTTGCGTCACCGCCGAACTCACTGACGATTAATGGTTTGTTATAGGCAATATGCCAGTGGGTAAGATCCGCGCCGTCAGGTGTCTGCTCGTACCAACCAATGTATTCATTCATCCCGATCACATCGAGGGCCTCGCCCAGTGGGTCGTCGACATACTTGTCGTGCCCCTCGGAGCGGACAAGAAGTGCTGCCGTGACCAGCCTTGTCGAATCGAGATTGCGGACGTCTCCTGCAAGCGTCTTAAGGAAGGCTGTTCGCTCCGGGGTGAGAGGAGTCTCATTCGCGATCGACCAGAGCACGACAGATGCCTTGTCCCGGTCGCGGCGAATCTCCTCGTCCAGCTGGTGTTGCGCCTTGGCGAGCACGGCGGGATTGCCAAACTCTTCTGCCCAGTAAACAGGAATTTCCGACCAGACCATCAACCCAAGTCGATCGGCGGTCCGAGTCATGCGTTGATCGTGGGGATAATGCGCGAGCCGGACATAGTTGCAGCCAAGTTCTTTGGCCCACCCTAAGAGCGTCGCGGCGTCTTGGTCGGTGTTGGCGCGGCCACCGCGCAGCGGCGCTTCGGCATGAATCGAAATGCCGCGAAGAAAGACGGGCTTGCCATTGAGGAGGATGTCAGTCCCATGGACTTCAATCGTTCGGAATCCCATTTCGTCATCGAGAGAATCTTCGCCGGTCTGTAGATGTACCTTGTAGAGCCTGGGATGGTCAGGAGTCCAAAAGACAATATCATTCGCAGCGAGCGAAACGGTTCCACGCTGGTCTTTGTCCAGTTTGGTGGACACGCTGCGGCCCAGTTCCGGAAGCGAGACGGTGACCTCGTCTCCAGCGGTGGCGCCTTGCACGTGAACGCTTCCGACAATCGCGGTACGGTCACGGTTCAAATGCAGATCGTAGTCGTCGATGTATTTGGCCGGAACATCGATCAGGGAGACATCGCGGGTGAGGCCGCCGTAGTTCCACCAATCGGTGTTCAGCGTGGGTATGCCGTCGGCCAGGCGCGTGTTGTCGACCGCTATGACGACGAAATTCTTGCCCGGGCGAACGCTGCTCGAAATGTCACAGTCAAAATCGGTGAACCCACCTTCATGGCTGCAAACTTTCTGACCGTTGACCCAGGCGATGGACTTGTAGTTGGCCGCGCCAATGTGCAGGAAGGTTTTGTGGCCGGCTGGCTGCTGATAGGTGAAGTCCCGCTGATACCACAACAGGCCCTCGTAATAGAAGAGCGAGTCGCGCTGTGTATTCCAGTCCCCGGGAACCTTCAAGGTGGGGGACTTGCTGAAGTCGTACTCGAGCAACCCCTGGCTGCCCGTTTCCGGAGCGCCGTTGAGGAAGAATCCATCCTTTCGTATCTCGCGATGAAAGTTGTACAGGCCACCGTCATAGGGATCGACGATGTAATGCCAGTCTCCATCCAAGTTGACCATCTTTCGATGGTCTGCATCGACCAATACGGTAGTGGACTGGGTTTGCCCACGCGCGCCAAGAGTAAAGACGGCGACAAACGCCGCGGACAGAAGTACGCGAAGGTAGGGTTGCATCGGGCTCCGTTGGTCTGAGAACTGGCGATCGGCAGGCTGTGCCGATCGCTTTAAGAAATTGGGTAGATAAATTTCGCGCAAGATATGATCCGACGAACAAGTCAGATAGAGTGCAGGCGCCAGCGCTCCGGGGCCGCCAACGCCTGCCCTGCGTGAAACTAGAACGTCAATCGGCCTCCCAGTTGGATAACTCGCTGGGTACCAGCGGCTGAGGTGATGGTGGCCTGCGAGGCTGACGTGATGTTTCCGGAGGATGGGTTGCTGAGACTCACCCAGTTCATCACGTTGGTGATCTCGGCGCGGAACTGAAACACTATGCCCTTGGGGAAGGCAATGTTCTTGAACAGGCCCGCATCCATGTCCTTCAGACCGGGCCCGACCAGGGAGTCGCGGCCCACATTGCCGTCCGCGCCACCAGGGCCGATGCCGCCCAGGACACCAGGTCCATTCGCCATGAACGCTGCGTTGTTGAACCATGCCTTCGTAACACTATTCGTGGCACAAACGCGGCAGCGATGCGGGTTGAGCTTAGGGCTCACTCCAGGAACCGCGTCAGGGCGGCTCTGACCCAAACTGTCGAAGTTCTTATTGGATCCCGTGGAGACGGTAAAGGGGCCGCCGCTGGTGAAGTAGGCGACCGACGAGATCTGCCAACCGTTGAGCAGTTCCTTCGCGGCCTTGTTCGATCCGTTGTAGTAGTTGAGTTTCCAGATGCCGGAGATTGCAGCATTGCTGTTATGGTTCTGGTCCATGAGGCCATACTCTTCCCGAAGGCCGCCGCCGACAGCGCCCAGCGAGTTATTGGACGGGGTGAAGGGGTTGCCGAAGACACCGAAGTCCTGGGCATTCATCAATCCATTTTCCACCGGGTTGGAGCTTTCCAGCGCACGACTCCAGACATAGAAGCCGCTGATCGTGAAGCCGTGCGACATGGTCTTGGTCGCCGAAATTTGCAGACTGTTGTAGTTTGAGGTTTGGCTTGAGATCAGATCGGTAATCCCGGTCAGAGTACCGGGCGTACCGGGCGCTCCTGCGTCGTACTGGCGACGAATGTCCGTACTCGATGCCGCTGTGCTAGGCTTGCCGAAGACCGTTGAGTAAGGCGCGTAGTTGGCGTCGACGAAGGTTTGCAGGTGACGACCCAGCGTGCCGACATAGGCTACCGTCACACTGATCTTGTAAGGCAGTTGCCGCTGCACGCTCACGTTGTACTGGTAGATCGACGAATACTTAACATTCGGGTCGATGGCTTCAATGCTGGTGTTCGGGTAGAACTTCGGAGCGGAGGGTGTAAAGGTGTACGGGAATATTCCGCCACCCGCGGCGGTGCTGGGAAAGTTGTACGCGGGGCCACCATAAACATTTGTCAAAGACGGAGTGGGGCCAAACGCGTTGCGAATGGAGAAGGGAGCAGCGTTGCCGGGTTGGTTCCACTCATTGCCGCTGGGGCTTCCGAAGAAGATGCCCGCGGCAGCGCGGATCGAGGTCTTGCCATCGCCAAACGGATCATAAGCAAAACCGACGCGAGGCGAAATGTGATTGAACTGCGTACTGATAATGCCGCGACCAATTCCCTTGTCCCCTGGGAACAGTTGCCCTTCGGGTGCAGCCGGGGTAACGGTGGACTGCTGGTAAGGAACAAAGGATGCCGTCCGGTTATGAGCATCTACAGGAGGCGTATCGATGTCCCAACGGATTCCGAGATTTGCCGTGAAGCGGGGCGTGATGCGGTAGTTGTCCTGCGCAAAGGCGGCGATGTGCCATGTGCTCAGGTGCGTGACATACGTGGAATCCTGTTCAAACGAACTGGTTTGGCCGGCGATAAAGTCTGCGATCGCGTTACCCGTCGTAGTGGGTGCAGACGTTGAGAAGCCTACGTCGCCATAATTATTCAGATTGGCGAGGAACATCGTCTTGTCGAGAGCAAACTCGCCGCCGAGAGAAAGATTGTGTTTGCCCTTGGTGATGCTGACTACGTCGCGTATTTCATAATTGTCAGAACCGGTCACCGGTCCCGCGTTCGGGTTCCCGGTGTTGAAGTCGCCGCTAACATTTAGATACGGCAGTCCAGCCGGCCCCTGGATGAGGAAGTTCGATCCAAAACTGCCGAGCGTTTGATTGCCTGGACCGGCGACAGGTATGAGCGTGCGTCCGCCCATGGCCCGTGTGAAGGTAACCCAAGCCTGGTTGATCGTGCTGGGGCTGAAGGTATGAGCGTCGGCGACGACAGCATTGGTCTGACCTGCATGCGATTGGTCGCCAGTCCAGTTGACGTTGCCACCTCCGCTGGGAGTCGACGTGGTGTTGACGTAAAAGTACGTCACTGTCAGATGGTCCGCGCTGGCGATGTTTTGGTCATACTTGGCGAGGTATTCGTCTGAGTCCGTGGGTGTGTCGTATACGCCGATGTACGCCCCGCCGCCGCTTGATGGCGCGGCTGCTCCGGTAGGCAACGGAATGGAAACGCCGATCTTATTGTTGACGTTCAGGAAGTTCGCAGCTGTCGGGTCGAGCAGACCTGAGGGCATGCAGTTCAGGGTAGGAACCGAGCAGTTTGGGCTGCTGTTTGTTCCGTCCACCTGGGTCTTGGTGCCCGGCATATAAACCTTGAACGTGTCCCCGGTAAAGTCGCCCATGCGCTCGGCAGCTGTCGGCGTCAGTGCGCCTGAGACCGTAGCTCCCTGTATCTGGCGGAGACCGGCGTAGCTAAAGAAGAAGAAGGATCGATCGCGCTTGATGGGGCCGCCGAAGGTTACGCCAAAATTGTTGCGGTGATACGGGTTCTTCACCAAGGTGTGGGTAAAAGCGTTGGGGGCCGGATTCCAGCTGAACGCGTTGAAGTCGGTGTTGCGATTGAATTCAAACACCTCGCCATGGAATTGGTTTGTTCCGGACTTCGTGACCACGGTGACGACAGCCCCGGAAAATTGGCCGTATTGTGCCCCGAATGCGTTCGTCTCCACGCGGAACTCTTCGAGTGCCGAGGGGTTTGGAGAGGCGTTCCCGTAGTTGCGCATGCCGGTAATGTTGTTGCCGCCATCCAGATAAAATGCGACATTTCCGTTACCGGAATCGAGCGAACCGTTGACCTGAACGTCCGCAGATGGCAGTCCAACCGTCATATTCGGTGTGCCGCTCGGATTCGTGGTTGGGCTGCTGCTGTTGGCCATCACGCCCGGTGTGAGCGAGAGTTCAGCGTAGGCGTTGCGATTGACGAGGGGCAGCCCCTGGATCTCCTGCGAGGTTACGACTCTTCCCAGTTCCGAGGTTGAGGTGTTGATCAATGGCGGGGCGCTCGTCACGGTCACGGTCTCGGTCGCCGCGCCGGCAGACAAGGAGACGTCGAGTGACAGCGTTTGATCCACCGTGAGGTCGAGGTTCTCCTGGGTGAAATGCTTGAAGGATTTAGCCGTGACTTCGACAGCATAGGTGCCGACGGGAAGAAAATCGATGCGGTATTCTCCGAGCTGATTCGTCTGAACGGACCTGGAGAAGGCAGTTGCCACGTTCGTGGCCTTCACTGTGGCCGAGCTGATGACGGCTCCGGTCTGATCTTTGACCGTACCTACGAGGGAGCCGGTAGTTTGCTGTGCATGAATACCGGCAGAGCTCGCGGCTAAGAGAAGAACGCCGAGCAGGCACAAAAGATATCTTGCGTGGCGAAGAGCGTGGTTCGGGCTTGCGGTTTTCATCTTGCCTCCAAAGGGGTGATTCCTGTACATCGTTCTCCCGCCAGCATGTTTGGTTTCCGTGTCTATCTGGCAATCGGGGGGATATGAGTACGGCAGCCACACTATTGGCGCGGAGGTTGGTTTGTCTTGTGAATTGGAGGTGAATGCAGGTTACCTATGGGCCGTGTAACGAGGTCAACCCCGCGCGGCCCGAAGGGCTAGTAGAATCAGCACGTTCTTCGAGCACCGCTAACAGTTGTTAGCGGTTGTTAGCGATCGACTGGCGAGGTTCTTGGCGAACGCGACAAGACCCTGGCGCGGAGTGATCGACGCCCTTCACGAGCGAGCTACCGATCTGGTATCTTGAATCACCTCAATGGGAACGTCTGTAGCATCTGCCGGATTGGATTTCACGGAGCGTGCGGAGCTCGACTGGCTGCTGGAATCCGGAGCTCTGGGTCGCTCTGCGAACCTTATAAAGGTGTTGCGCTACGTTTGTGAAGAGACTGCGGCAGGACGAGGCGACCAGATCAAGGAATACTCGATCGCCGTAGAAGCCCTGGGGCGCAAGGCAAACTTCGATCCCCAAACCGACACCATCGTCCGCGTGACGTTTCACACCCTGCGCAAACGCTTGCAGGACATCTACGAAACCGGGGAAGGCGTCTCCCATTCGGTGCGGATTGTCGTTCCGACTGGGGGATACGCGCCACAGTTCGTGCACCTGCAGGAAGCGGGCCACACAACATCCCTTCCCTACGGTTCAGGAGACGACCCAGTCGCCGCACCTGCTGCCGCAGCGCCGCTACCGCCTCAGCCTACGTCTCCGTCCGCCGACTCATCCGGTGGCCGCGCTCCCTGGTTCTGGCTCGCTGCCATCCTCGTCGTCGGCCTGGTTGTCGCAACCGTCTGGCGGAAATCCCACCCGTCGAACTCGAACTGGACAGACAATCTCGCATCCGCATCGCCCGTCACGATCAGTGGGCCAACCTACATTCTCTTCGGTAAAGGGAGGCACCCCTATACCGACCACTCCGGAGTCCGTTGGGAACCGCAACCGGCGTGCGAAGGCGGGGAGACCGTCCGGCCCACTGGCGGAACGTTCTCAGGAACGGAAGATTCCTATATCTATGACGGGGGCATCCGCGGCATCGTCCGTTGCACGTTTCACGCGCGGCCAGGGCTTTATGAACTGCGGCTCCATTTTGCTGAGCCCAGTAATCTCGAGCCCGCTCATCGGGTTGTCTCTTTGGCCGTGAACGCAAGCACCATCCAGTCGGTCGACGTGGTTGACCGCGCCGGCGGAGATCGCGCCGCCACCACCGTCACCATTCCAGGCATCCGCCCGGAGAACGACGGCACGATCCACCTCGATTTCACAAGCGAGGTATCGCCGCTAAATGCGATAGAGATCCTTCCTGCGCCAACGGTCCAGCCGCTCCCGGTCCGAATCGTTGCTGCATCGTTGCCATTTAAGGATGCCTCTGGAAACGTCTGGCTTTCGGATCGATACTTCCGCGGGGGCCGTCATGGGCAGCCTCCTGATCGGGAGCATCGACCCAGTCTTGGGCTCTATGCTTCGGACCGCATCGGCACGTTTCAATACTCGCTGCCCGCACCCACAGGCAGTACGTACCGCGTGACGTTGTATTTTCGCGAGCCGTGGTTCGGACAGCAGAATGGAGCTCCGGGCGGTGTGGGAAGCCGTGTTTTCGATATCTACTGTAACGGGCGGAGCGTAGTTCAGGACTTCGATATTCTCGCAGAGGGCCGTGGCCAGTCCGTCACCAAGACAATCGACGGGGTGTCTCCCACAGCACAGGGCGAGCTTACCCTTGCCTTTGTTCCTGTCGTTAACTATCCGCTCGTCAACGCCATTGAAGTCACACCGGACGAGCCATAGATTCGGGAACCCATCCTGGGGACACGATGCAGCAAAGATTCAAATTGGTTAGGCTCCCATGCACGCGCCCATGAGGCGTCGCTCTCGCACTGCGAACGTCGAGGCGATGGAGGATCAGGGAATACGGTAGAACGCGTATGTATGCACTTGAACTCAAGGATGACCTTGGTTTGTATCATGAGGTGGATGTCCCGCCCATCGGATGCTGGACGAGGTATGATCTCCCGGGCGGACCGGGATTGATTGTCGAATAAAATCGCTTTAATCAGGGCAATGCGCTTGCTTAACGTCGGATGGCATCACTATATTGGTGGTCCTGAATGATGCGCCTATTATTGACAGCCGCTCCGCGGAAGCGAACTCTCCTCTTTCGAAGGTTGCTTCTTTTCAGCTTCTGTTTTCCTGCCACCGGAGCCCTGTCCCAGGTCCCAGCCATCGCAGCCACTATCGACGTTGCGAAGACGGGCGCGCCCATCTCCAAGAACATCTATGGGCAGTTCCTTGAGCACGGCGGAGACATCGTCAATACCGGCATCTGGTCGGAGATGCTTGCCGATCGGAAGTTCTTCTACCCGGTAGCGACCGTAGCACCCACGCCTCCGCCCGCGATTGGCAATGCAGCGGGAAATCCAAGGTTTGACAATATTCCCAAGCGCTGGTGGGCGCCCGTGGGTGACGACAGCGTCGTCACGATGGACAGGAACGCCCCCTACACCGGCGACCAATCGCCTGCTGTGCACCTAAGCCGGGACGAACCGCATGGCTTACGGCAATCAGGCCTTGTTGTGCGCAACGAGAAAGCGTATACCGGCCGCATCGTTCTCGCGGGCACGCCGGGCACGGTCGTCAAGGTTACCCTGATCTGGGCCAGCGGCGCTACCGGCCGACAATCCATCACCATTGACTCGCTTGGCCGGGGCTACCGGACCTACCCCCTGCACTATATCGCCGACGCCGACAGCGACAACGCCACGCTCGAGATCACGGGGACCGGCACGGGTGAGTTCCACGTCGGAGCGGTGTCGCTGATGCCCGCCGATAACATCGACGGGTTTCGCCCCGAGGTTATCGCCGTGCTCAAGCAGTTGCGCTTCGGGGTTCTGCGCTTCCCGGGCGGCAACTTTGTTTCTGCCTACGAGTGGCGCTACGGGGTGGGCGATATCGACAAGCGGCCGCCCATCTTCGACCCGGTGTGGCACGCCTTGCAGCCGAATGACGTGGGCACCGATGAGTTCCTGACGCTGTGCAGACTGCTCGGCGTTGACCCGTACATCACTGTAAACGCCGGTTTTGGCGACGCCTGGTCGGCCCGCGAGCTGGTGGAGTACACCAACGGCGCGGCAACGACGCCGATGGGCAAGTGGCGCGCGCAGAATGGCCATCCCGCACCGTACAACGTCAAGCTGTGGGGCATCGGCAACGAGCCCTGGGGCGACTATCAGATGGGTGCGATGGCGTTACCGCAGTACGAACTAAAGCACATCCTCTTTGCCAAGGAGATGAGGAAGGTTGACCCAACCATCACGTTGATTGCCGGGGGCGCCATGCCGGACGTGATGGAGGGTGCCGACCAGGCGCGCCGCATCAATGGGCAGTACGTACCGGGCTACCTGTCCTCGGCCGACTGGACGGGCCAGCTGCTGCTGCACTGCCTGCCGTACATCGACATGGTGAGCGAACACTTTTATGCTTCGGGCACGCAGCATACCGACATGAAGCTGGGTAAGAAGGTGCCCATCCAGCCTCCACTGTCCTTTATCGAGGTGCAGCGGGCCGCCGCCGTGCAGGTGCGCGCCAAGTATGAGCACTACGAGAAGTACCTGCAACTCATCCCGGCGTTCAAGGCCAATCCAGTTCCCATCGCTATCGACGAGTGGGCGTACTTCGTTCCGGGAAAGCGCGACTCCTACTACACTGTTCCGGCTTATGCATGGGCCTTCCACGAGATGTTCCGCCACTCCGAAATCTTTCAGATGGCGAACCTTACCTTTGCTACAGCGACGTTCAGTACCAACGGCACCGAGGCTGTGCTGAACCCAACCGGACTGCTGTTCAAGATGTACCGCGACCACTTCGGGGTCATTCCGGTGGAGGTGAGCGGCAACTCGCCGCAACCCAAGCCCGCCTTCCCCGCGGGCGGCGACCAGCCTGCGGTCAACCCGGGCAGCCCAACGTATCCGCTGGACGTAAGCGCCGCCCTGAGCCAGGACCGCAAGACTCTTGCGATCGCGGTGCTCAATCCGTCTGACGCCGAGCAGAGCATTCACCTGGATATCCGCGGTGCAGCACTGGCCTCCACCGGCAAGCTGTGGCGCATGGCGCCCGACTCCATCGATGCCACGGTCAAGGCCGGCTCGCCCGCCGAAGTGAAGGTGGAAGAGCAGTCCCTCGGCGCCTTGCCTGCTACGGTCACGCTTCGCCCCTTTAGCGTCAACATCTATTCCTATTCCCTTCAGTAGAGGTCAATCTCAGCCATGCTCCAGGCCCACAAGCTCTCCGTCCACGTCACGATGCTCGCCGCGTTCGCGGTCGGCTCAGCGCTCGTAGCGCAGGTACAAACCATCGTGCCGCCTCCAGTTCCAGGCGCGAAGCCCGTCACAGTGGAACACGTCAAGGTCCACAGCGCGGCCATCGAGGGCAACCTGGAGGGCGAGTCGGCGGACCGCGATGTCATCGTCTTTCTGCCGCCCAGCTACGCACACGACACGACGCGCCACTACCCGGTGCTGTACGCGCTGCACGGCTACTTCATCGGCGCAGAACAATGGTCGGGCGAGATCCACGTGCCGCAGACCATCGAGGGCGCCTTTGCGCAGGGATCGAGGGAGATGATCGTCGTCCTGCCTGATTCGAAGACGGTATATCTGGGGTCCTTCTACTCGAGCTCAGCCACCACGGGCGACTTCGAGCGCTTTATCTCACACGATCTTGTAGCCTACATCGATGCGCACTATCGCACCCTGCCGACGCGCGAAAGCCGCGGCCTGGTAGGCCACTCCATGGGCGGCTACGGCGCCGCGCGCATCGGCATGAAGCACCCCGACGTGTTTGGCGCACTGTACATCATGAGCCCTTGCTGCCTGTCGCCCATGGCGGGAGGCGGGCCGGGGCCGGCAGACGATATGAAACAGCGCGCAATCGATGCTGAGAAGAAAGCAGCCGCGGCGAAGTCGCCGGCCGAGCTCGCCGCCGAGTCGCCCGGCTTTGCGGCCGCGCCGTATGCCACCGCAGCTGCATGGGCGCCAGACCCGAAGAACCCGCCTCTGTACTTCGACCTGCCCACGAAAGACGGGGTTCCGCAACCGGAGATCGTCGCTAAGCTCACCGCCAATGCGCCGCTTGCTTTTGTAGACCAGTACATCGGCAATCTAAAACAGTACCGCGCTATCGCGATGGATGTGGGCGACCAGGATGGACTGCGCTTCGATGCGAAGAAACTGCACGAGGTGCTCGATCGCTACGGCATCATCAACACGTTCACAATTTACCCCGGCACGCACACCAGCGCCGTAGCCGACCGCTTCCAGAACTTCGTCATGCCGTTCTTCAGCAAGAATCTTTGCTTCACGGCCCCCTGCCACTAAAGTCCAGTAGCACCTTGGAGAGTGAAATGATGCTTCGTCTGAAACTACCCTTCGCGTTCCTCGTCTTGTGCACAGTAACGCTCGTGCCCGCTGGCGCACAGCAGGACACATCGCATATGCCGTTTATGAATCCGCAGCTTGCCCCGGAGGAGCGCGCCACCGATCTCGTGCATCGCATGACGCTCGCCGAAAAGGCGTCGGAGATGCAGAACAACTCTGCCGCCGTGCCGCGCCTCAACATTCCGGCCTACCAGTGGTGGAGCGAGGCTCTTCATGGAGTGATCAACGACGGTGTGACCGAGTACCCGGAGCCAGTGGGCCTGGCCGCGACCTTTGATCCAGCAGGCATCCACACCATGGCTGCACAGATTGGTGTGGAAGGCCGCATCAAGCATGTGCAGAACCTTCGCGAGGGCCACGTCGGTATCATGGGCGGCCTGGACTTTTGGGCGCCCAACCTGAACATCTTTCGCGATCCACGCTGGGGCCGGGGGCAGGAGACCTACGGCGAAGATCCCTTCCTGACCGGTCGTATGGGCGTGGCCTATGTAACGGGCCTGCAGGGCGACAACCCGAAATACTACCTGGCCATTGCCACCCCCAAGCACTTCGACGTGCACAGCGGCCCTGAGCCGACTCGCCACTTTGCCGACGTCGACGTGAGCAGGCACGACGAGGTAGATACCTATGAACCCGCGTTTCGCGCCGCGATTGTCGAGGGCAAGGCTGGCTCAATCATGTGCGCCTACAACGCCATCAACGGCGAGCCGGCCTGCGCCAACCATTATCTGCTGCAGGACCAGTTGCGGGGCAAGTGGGGCTTCCAGGGTTATGTCGTTTCTGATTGCGATGCCGTGCGCGATATCGCGGCGAACCATCGCTATCGGCCCACGCAAGCACAGGGCGTGGCCATCTCGGTGATCCGCGGTATGGACAACGAGTGCGTGACCTTCACCACGCGCTTTGGCGAGCCGGTTGACAAGGCCTACATCGATGCCGTGCAGCAGGGCTACCTGCCCGAAAGCACGCTCGATACAGCACTGATCCGCCTGTTCACCGCGCGCATCAAGCTTGGTATGTTTGACCCGCCCGCCATGGTGCCCTACGCGAACATCGACGAGAAAGAGCTCGACAGCGCTGAGCATCGCGCCCAGGCGCGCAAGCTGGCCGAGGAGTCGATGGTGCTGCTAAA
This sequence comes from uncultured Acidobacteriaceae bacterium, assembly GCA_963737325.1. Classification (GTDB taxonomy): domain Bacteria; phylum Acidobacteriota; class Terriglobia; order Terriglobales; family Acidobacteriaceae; genus Granulicella. Next base: position 415,008 of record CAVTSJ010000009.1, on the reverse strand, counting down.
GAATGATGGCCTGCTGCCGCTCAAGCCGGGGATCCGCAAGATTACTGTGGTGGGTCCGCTGGCGGAGCAGACCCGGCCACTCCTCGGCAACTATGCGGGGCGCCCCACGCACATTGTCTCCATCCTTGACGGGCTGCATGCGCAGTTTCCCGCAGCCACCATCACCTATGTGCCGGGCACACAGTTTCTGAATCCCAATGGAACCCCTGTGCCCAGCAACCTGCTGACCACCCCGGACGGAAAACCCGGGCTGCATGCCGAGTACAACGAGGGCCGGCGTGGCTTTGACGATGTGCCGAAGAAGCTCGTGGAACGCACCGAGCCAAACATCGACCTGTCCAAGGCGACGCTGCCCAAGGAGGTTGCGGACAGGAAGCGCTTCGGCGTGCGGTGGACGGGCTTTCTCACGCCTATGGAGACGGGCGAGTACCTGCTCGGCGTCCGCAGCCAGGGCTTTGCACGCGTGAGCGTCGACGGCAAGCAGGTGGCTTCGGCCTACGGCGGTGGTCAGGACCTCGAGTTCGTCATGGGCCGAGTGAAGCTTGAGAAAGGCCGCAAGGTTGCACTCGATATCTCCGCCGGCACGCAGGACGGCAACGCGCATGCCGAGCTGATCTGGAGGAAGTACGATTCTACTGTCGCGCCCGAAGCCGTTGCCGCCGCACGCAATGCCGACGTGATCATCGCCGTCGTCGGCATCACCAGCCAGCTCGAAGGCGAAGAGATGCCGGTGAGCGAACCGGGCTTCCTTGGCGGCGACCGCACCAGCATCGATCTGCCGCAGCCAGAAGAAGACCTGGTGGAAGCGGTGGCAGCGACAGGCAAGCCCCTTGCCGTGGTGCTGATCAACGGTAGTGCCTTCGCCGTGAACTGGATCAACACCCACGCAAACGCGGTGCTTGAGGCCTGGTATCCCGGTGAAGAAGGCGGCGCCGCTGTGGCAGAAACGTTGGGCGGGAAGAATAATCCCGCGGGCCGGCTGCCGGTGACCTTCTACAAAGGTCTGGAAGGCTTGCCGAATTTTGAAGATTACGGCATGGCGAACCGGACGTATCGCTACTTCACTGGCAAGCCGCTGTACCCCTTCGGCTACGGTCTCAGCTACACCACGTTCAGCTACAGCAACCTGGCGATTTCCTCTCCTACCGTCGCCGCCGGGCAGCCGGTGGAGGCCGACGTGACCGTGACCAACTCAGGCAAGCTTGCCGGCGACGAGGTGGTGCAGCTCTATCTCAAGTTCCCTGACGTCAAGGGAGCGCCAACCATCGCCCTTCGCGGCTTCGAGCGAATCCACCTTGACCCCGGCGCGAGCCAGAAGGTTCACTTCCACCTCAACCCGCGTGACCTCGGCATGGTCACCGAGCTTGGCTGGCCCATCATCGCCGAAGGCGACTACACCCTGAGCGTGGGTGGCGGGCAACCGGGAACCGGAAGTCCGGGGGTAAACGGCAAGTTCCACGTCGACGGCACCTACGCGCTGCCGGAGTAGCTCAGCACCTCGAGAAAGGAACGCACCGTGTGACCGGTACCCCTGTACTTACTCGTCGAGAAGCAATGTTCTCCGCCACAGGCGGCATCGCTGCTGCTGCGCGGTCATCGCTGTTGGCCTCTGACAGCGGGCCTATTGTCCGTACCTTAGCTTTCACTTGATTCAGCGATCATCTCAATCTATTCCCGCCATCCTAGAGTGCTCGCTTGCTCGGAACTCAGGTGGAGCAGATAAAGAAAGCCGTCGAGATTCTCAATGTGGCTGATAACGTTTCGGACATCGGAGCCCTGAGGGAGCAGAGCATTCATTGTGTCAATGAGTTCATATTCATCTGTAAAGACGCGCTCCCGGGTTTTCGGGTTCGCGTTGCTGCGCGCTGTCCACAGCTGGATGCGAGCGAGATAGCGGCCCCTGCAGCCTTCGTCGTGCAGGCTGGACAGATGGACCAGGTAGCGTCGCCGGGGAGTCACTCGATCGGGTTTCTGTGCCGGTGGGTTCATGGCTGGCCGGCCCTGCGGCACCGAGCGCGGCCGATGCGGCTAAGTACCAAGCGGTTATAACGCTGCGCCAGTATGCAGGGCAGGTTAGCCGCGAGGGCGTATGCGGCCATTACCCAGCGCGCCCACGGCGGATTCCAGAGGAAGAAAACGGGTAAACAGCCCAGCATGAACCAATGCGCGATCTCGGCTCGGCGGGTCTCGATGAGAAATCGCGCAAGATCGGCAGGGCTGCTCCCCGGCAGCGTCTTTTTTATGGAATGGCCCAGCCACGGGGCGGCATCGGGAAGCAGATGTTTCCATTTCCGAATGGCGAACCGATCCCGATAAACACGCCCATCCTGCTCCCAAGGGCGCGGGGCGGTGAGCCATGTCTCGGATGCGAGGCAGCGAGGTGGGACGCGTACAGCGATACCGCCGATGGTGATATGGAGGATGGGCCAGCCGAGGAGGTTCGCTGCCCACACCAGCGCGATCATACTTCGCGCCCTCGCCAGTCGGTTGTGCGGCGGAGAGCGCGGCGCGCGGCCGAGCGGCAGAATACAGCGCAGTAGTACGCGAGAGGCAGCGGATACAGCAGGCAGGTGAAGAAACGGTAACTGCCGAGCTGACGTGCGATCCAGCTTAGTTGCAGGCTCAGCAGCAGATAAACGACTGCCAGGCTGAGGCGGCCATAGTCGCGGGGGACGATCAAGAGCAGGGCGGTGGACCAAAGGGCGGAGATCCACAGCACGGCTGACACAAGAATTATGCCGTCCGAGACTGCGGCCCCGTGGATAAAGGCTTTCGTCCAGCTATCGGACATCTGGCCGAAACCTTCCGGAAACATGCGGGTATGAAGAGTGCCGCGCCCGCCCAGGCAGAGAATGCTGAATCCCGAGCTGCGGACCATGTGGGCTAGATTCAGATTCTCCAAAATGAAGCCGCAAACCGCTGCATGGCCGCCAACAGCGAAGTACGTTTCTTTGGCGATGAGCAGAGACTGGCCAAAGAGCCGCGACTCGGAGATGAAGCCAAAGCCTCCAGCTCCGCCGGCCATAAGGACGTTAAAGAAAATCGATAACTCCTCGTATGCCGCGCTCATGGCATGGTACGGCAGCAAGGACAGCACGAGCCCTGAATCGTGCTCCCGAAGCCAACGGGCAACGAGCCGGTCAAGGCCTCGGTCGACAAAGAATGTGTCAGCGTCCAGGAACAGCAGGTGATCGCCGATAGCCAGCTGGGCTCCCTGATGGCACGCCCACGCCTTACCCGTCCAACCTTTGGCCAGGGGAGCCGAAGTGATCACGCGCGCGCCAAGACTTTGAGCAATGGGTGCAGTGTTATCGGTAGAGGCATCGTCAACGACAAGAATCTCTGCCGGTCGAACCGCGGATCCAGCTATCGATCGCAGAAGACGAGGAAGATTGTGTTCCTCGTTACGCGCTGGAATCACAATCGAAAAGCTAAGCGCATCGGGCGTCGGAGCTGGCGGGCAAGTGGGAACGCGCCAGATGATGAGGAAACCGGCAGGAAGTCCCACGGCGCACAAGAGGGCAGGCATGATCATGGCTTTCCTTTGGCGGCCTGCTCGATGATCATCCGAGCGACGTGTTGGCCGCCAAGCGTGACCATGGGCATACCCGCCCCGGGGTTGACACTGCCGCCGACAAAAAACAGATTGTCGAACTGCGGGCTCTGCTTTGGCGCTTTGAATGCGAAGTTACGGCGGCGATCGCAGACGACACCGTAGATGGAGCCTCGATTGGATGCGTAGCGTCTCTCGATGTCGAGTGGCGTCCAGAAGTCTTCAACGACGATGTGCTTCCGCAAATCCGTCAGACCCATCCGTTCCAGCTTGTCGAGGCAGAGCTCCTTAAGCGCGATGTAATCTTCGCGCGTGTAGGGATTGCGATCATTGAGGGAAGGAATGTGCGGCAGGATCTTGATGTTATCGCAGCCACGCGGTGCCTGCGATGGATCGGTGCGAGCAGGGGCGACAACATAGATAGTCGGGTCATCGGGCAGTTGCTTGTCGCGAAAGACACGGCGAAAGTGCTCGTGCAGATTCGCAGAGTAGAAGAAGTTGTGATGCGCAAGCTGAGGATAGATCCGATCCAGTCCAAGGTGCAGAATGATACCCGAGCAGGAAGGTTCGAAGCGACGCAGCTTCTTCATGGTGGAAGCCGGCGCACGCAGCAATCGCTGCATCGCGGGGATCACTTCCATGTTGGATACGACGTACTCAGCGGGCAACGCGCGAAGATCACCATGAGAGTTGCGGAACTGCACATCAGTGACCATGCCGTTGAAGGAATCAATGCGCTCAACCTCATGCTCGAGGCATAAGGTCACGCCGGTCTCCTCAAGGCGCCTGCGGAACGCGTGGCCCAGCTGATACAGGCCGCCGGCAACATACCAGAGGCCGAAGTCCGTTTGAATGGTCGGCATCAGGTTCATGAACGCTGGCGAGTCGAGTGCGCTGGAGCCGACATACTTAATGAAGTATTCGAAGATATCGCGAAGATACCCATTGCTTATCCGCTTATAGATGCTGCCGGACATCGAGCCCAGATAGTCGAGGTCGCGAGCCTCCTTCCAGCCGTAAAAGCGGAAGAACTGCATAAGCGTATCGAGACCATGGCGCAGATAACCGCGTTCAAGGATCTCGTACTGCCGGCGCGAGTAAGCGAGAAAGTCTTTGTACTCGCTGAACACGTGGGGTCCAAAGCGCTCGAGTTCCGCGCGCATTCTTTCGGGGTCTTCCCACAGGTCGACCACGACTCCATCCTCAAAGAAATTGCGCCACTGCGGGTCGACGCGCTGCAGATCGATATAGTCTTCGAGTCGCTTGCCGCTACCTTCAAAAATGGGACGAAAGATCTCAGGCAGCGTGAAGATCGATGGCCCAAGGTCGAAGCTGAAGCCTTGAGTTTGCAACTGATTGAGTTTGCCGCCAACGTGATTATTCTTCTCGAGAATGGTGACTTGAAAGCCTGCGCGCGCCAGCATGATGGCCGCAGACATGCCGCCCAGCCCCGCTCCGATGACGATGACACGCTTGCCTTTATCGGAAGCACTCATGATATCTCTACCAATTTGATCGTGATGGTTTCAGCGATGTCTCCGAGAGGAAAAGAACACTGGCTGAAGTGCGGAGGACCAAAGCGCGCTGGTGGGTTATTCGAGACCCCGACCGGTTCGCGCGGTATGCCGATGAGGTTGTGATCCAGCTTATGGTTGCTGTTGAGGTCTTCGTAAACCGTGACAGCATAGACGCCCGGCGGGAGATCGGCATCGATACGGAGCCGCTGAGCGTTAGGAGGAATGGGCAAAAACCCGTGGCGGAGCGCCTTATCGCGGTCACCGGGAAATCCGGATGGCGAAGCGAAGATGAGATAGCCCAGCTCGCCCTGCGCCCTCTGCGTGAGATAGACGTCAATCGTGAGATGCGTTTCCACTTTGGATTGCGCAGCGAGAGTGACGGGAAGTACAACGCCGACCAGGAAAGGCAGGAGCCGAAAGCTTAGACCTTCGGCGCGTGCAATCCAACCGGGCTGCGCCGTTCCGGCGTGGGTAAGAATCTGGTTTGACGCAGGCGCGCTCATGCGACCGCCGTCTCCAGCGGTTTTGCAACAGGATAAGGAACCTCATATTGCTGGCAGATAAGGTTGGCCGAGATACGCGCTGATTCGAAAATCGTGGGCAATCCGCTGCCGGGATGTGTGCCTCCGCCTACCAGGTAACAATTGGAGAACTCCTCGAACTTGTTGTGAGGGCGCAGGTAGAGCATCTGGTTCCAGCTATGCGACATGTTGAAGGTGGCACCCAGAAAGACGGAGTGCTGCTGCTCCCAATCCTCAGGCGTGATGATCAGCTTGCGGCGAATGTGGGGCGTCACATCACCGTAGGGCGTCCGTTCGCGCAGGATGCGAAACACATGGTCGCAACATCGCTGCTTGAATTCCTGCCAGTTGATGCCGCTAAGGTTATTCGCCACAGGAGCAAGGATGTATAGCGCGGAGTGGCCGGCTGGCGCACTGGACGGGTCCGTTATCGCTGAATTGCGGATATACAGCGACATGTCTTCCGAGGTCGCGCGACCCTGCGTGATGGCTTCTATGTTTTTCTTATAGTCCTTCGCAAAGACGATCGAGTGATGCTCAACGTCATATTCGCGATCGAGGCCGAGGTACATCATGAAGGTTGAACAAGAAAACTTTCGCTTGCGGAGGCTCGCTGGTTTATGGCGCCGAAGATCCTTCTCATCGAAGAGCATGCTCATGGCATGACCGAAGTCGGCATTGATCACGACGTCATCACAGGAGATCCTTTCGCCGGTCGCAAGCTCGACTCCGCAGGCACGGCGACCATCAAGAAGCACGCGCCGGACGGGTGTAGCCGTATGAATCTCAGCCCCTTCCTCACGAGCAACCTTCGCAAAGGCCTGGCTAATGCGGCAGAGCCCGCCCATCACGTGATACACGCCATGCGCATGCTCCGTGTACGGAATCATCGTGAACAGTCCAGGACAGTCCCAGGGCGACATTCCTAGATATTTCGATTGGAACGTGAAGGCAAGGCGAAGCTCCTCTGAGCGAAAATAACCGGCAAGCACGTCGTGCAGCGAACGCCCTGCGGCAATGTGGGGTGCGGCCGCGAGCAGTGTGGGACTGATGAGGCTCGAAAGAGTGCCATACGGTTGCTGCAGACAGGGATAGAGTTTTTCAAACCGAAGACTCTCGCGCTTCAGGAAGCGATCGAAGCCAGCACTTTCACCAGGGAAATGCTTTTCAATCTCCGCCTTCATGGCGTCCGGGTCAGAGCGCGCAAGCATTGTCTTGTCGGGGAAATTCAGCGAATACATCGGATCGAGCCGATGGAATTGCAGGTAATCGCTGGAGCGGCGGCCTCCCTCGACAAACAGTTCATCGAGTAAAAACTTCATCATCAGGAACGTCGGCCCCAGATCGAAGCTATAGTCGCCAAGCCGGAGTTCTGCATTCCGTCCACCGATGACATCCTGCTTTTCGAAGACTTGAACACGGAAGCCCCGCTGGGCAAGAAGCATCGCCGTGGCGAGTCCACCAGGCCCGGCTCCTACGATTGCGATGTGCTTTTTTCTATCCTTTGAATCAAACTTCATTTCCCAACCATAGGGCCCGATGGTTGGGAAATGACGGGAATTGAACTCTCAAGATGGAATCATTTGCATCACAAGTAAAGAACTCAGCTCTGATTGCGAATCCGTAAACATGAGCATTTCGCCGCACCCGACCATGCTCTTCTATGTGGAGGACGCCGTAGTGATCACGACCGCGGTGCAAGCCTTCTTGGCCAGGCTTCGATAAGCATGTTTCTGCAGCGAATCGAAGTAGATAGAATCTCCGGCGGAGAGCTGGAATTTATCGGCTCCGATCGTCATCTCCAGTTCCCCTTCGATGAGGTAGAGCAACTCTGCCCCCGGATGAAAGTGCGGCGTGAGTTTCTGCTCAGGCAACGAATGGAAGTGGGCCAGAAAGCCATTCAGCTTTCGCTCGTTAGCACGGAAGTCCAGGCTTTCGAAGGACCACGCAGTAGAAGTTGCCTTCGGATCAGATGGGAATAGCTTGCGCTCGTCGCGCCTTGAGATGGCCACAACGTGACGTTTCCGCGGATCAGTAAAGAAGTAGTCAAGTCCAACGCCGAAGACCAATGCAATGCGCGTCAGTGTCGGCAGAGTTGGCACCAGGCGGCCATTCTCGAGGCGCGACAACATGGCGGGTGAAAATCCGGAGTGTTCGGCAAGCTGCGCGAGCCCCATGCTGCGGCGCAAGCGCAAGGTGCGCAGCTTGTCCGCGATCGCGTAGGGCCGCATCGACTCTTCCACAGTAGCCGTGTCGGTAAGTCTTGGAGTAGATTGCTTCTTTTTCGGAGGATTGGATTCTTTTTTCATGCGGCACCGGTCGACTGAATCTTGAAGGTGTTTTTATTCACGCTCAATTTGTTTTACCGTACTGTCAATATTATCTCCGATTCCGAGCGATCGAATGGATAGAAGCTGACGTTTTGCCACTGAACTGCTCCCGCTCAGAAGACTGATTATGCCTCGGGTGGGGCGGATGAGGAGCCGGGGGACGGAGTGGGGTGATTGCTATCACATACTTCGGGTGCGGTGACTCGTTCAATCAGAGCGGGTCTGATGCGTTCGAGGAGACCGTGAGCCCGGCGGACTGGGGGATGGCAATCGGTTCGCTGAGGGCTGGTGGGAGAAGGAGCAGGTATGACTCCGATGGCGACGTCGATTGGGCTTGGGCTCGAGAGGATTGTGTTTGGGACGGACTTTTCGCCCGTGGCGGAGCGCGCGGCTACGTATGCCAAGGGGCTGGCGCTGAGCTTCAGGGCGAGCGTGGACCTGGTGCACGTGTTCGACACGGATGTGTACCTGGACGATGCAGAGCCACGGCTGCGGACGCTGGATGACCGGCTGGCGGTGCGGTCGGAGAAGCTGGAGGCGCTGGCTAAGACGTTTTCGTCGAAGGGGGTGAGGACGAAGACGGAGTTGCCGGTGGTGCGGCCGAGTTGGAGCGGGTTGCTGAAGGCAGCGAGGACCGAGGATGCCGACCTGATTGTTGTGGCGACGCGGTCGAAGGCGCAGTTGAAGCGGGTGTTTGTGGGGTCGACGGTGGAGGAGCTGATCCGGCAAGCGGCGCAGCCGGTGCTGACCGTGGGGCCTCGCGTTCCAGCGGCGGCGGATGGGCCGTTGGAGTTCAAGCGGATTGTGTACGCGACCGACTTTACGCCGGAGGCAGAGAAGGCGGCGCAGGCGGCGCTGCTGTTTGCAGGGCATGGGGTGGCGCGCATTCATGTGTGTCACGTGATCCATTGCCGGGCGAATGCGGAAGAGATACCGGCCGAGGGGGATGTGCGGGAGCACCTGGAGCGGCTGATGGCCGCGTCGTCGCTGGGCAAGTATGGCTGTGAACTGGAGATTATGCATGGAGCGCCCGCGGAGTCGATCCTGGCGCTGGCGGAGAAGGTGAAGGCTGACCTGATTGTGATGGGGCCGCGGAAACATTCGTTCTGGCTGACGCATGTGAAGCGCGGGGTGACGCTGGAGGTGCTGGCGCATGCGACGTGTCCGGTGCTGACGGTGCATTGAGGTGGCGCAAGAGAGGTTGACGGCCGAGAACGAAGGATATCGCCCGTATCGTTTCCTGGGACATGTGGAGACGACGATCTACGTGGTGCTGGGGGTGCTGCTGGGGGTGACGGCGATCCTGGCGATTGTGGGATGTCTGCATCTGTTCGGGGCGGAGGTGCGGGACCTGAGCGGGACTACGGCGATCTTTGTGCTGATCGACCGGCTGCTGCTGGTGCTGATGCTGGTGGAGCTGCTGCATACGGTGAGGATTTCGATTCGTTCGCATTCGCTGTTTGTGGAGCCGTTCCTGGTAATCGGGTTGATTGCGATCATCCGGCGAACGCTGGTGCTGACGCTGCAGGCGGAGGATTTTACGCGCAACACGGCTTGGACTTCGGATGTGCAATCGCACTTTCGGGCGGCGATGATTGAGGCGGGGGTGCTGGCAGTGCTGATCAGCGTGCTGGTGGCTTCGATTTACGTGATCCGGAAGACGAAGGATGCGGTGGGGTAAGGGCGCGGGGGCTAACGGCGGCGGGCGATGCGGTATCGGTAGAACCGCCACGCATAGATGCCAAGATTGAGAGCGCAGACGGCTACGGCGCAGAGGATGAGCAGGGTGGGCGAGACGTTGGGGTAGACGATGGCGTCGAGGGTGTGGAGGAGAAAACTGCCTGCCCAGGGGTGGCCGGCGTGGGCTTGGAGGGATTGCTCAGCGAGGGTGAGTGGGCAGTTGATGGGGAGGGTTTCGACGAGGATGCCCCAGATGAGCGAGGCGATGTGGAAGGCGGTGAGCAAGGGGCGGCCGCGGGTGAAGAAGGCTCCGGCGATTACCCAAAGGATCCAGGCGAGGTGGATGGCGACGACGACGGGCGCGAGGATATGGAAGAAAGAGTTCATGGGCTGAGCGGCCGGAGTCCGGGGTTGCTATGGGGGTGAAGGGGTGGGGATGAGAGTCGCTTCCCTTCTGATGTTTCGGCGGATCGAGGGAGAGCAGAAAGGCTCTTGACTTTTTGTACATTGTCTCTATACATTGTACAAATGAAACGCCCTCCCATGCTTCGCATCGACAGCGCCTCGACCACGCCGGTCTATCGGCAGATTGTAGACGGAATACGGTCGCAGCTGGTGGAGGGTCATCTGGCTCCGGGAGATGCGTTGCCGACGGTGCGGGATCTGGCGATGGATCTGGGGGTGCATTTCAATACGGTGGCGGAGGCTTATCGGCTGTTGAGCACGGAGGGGTGGCTGGATCTGCGGAGGCGGCGGGGGGCGGTGGTAACGGCTCGGGACACACCGCGGGAGGCGCCGAAGGCGAGGCAGAACTTTGCGGAGAAGCTGCGGCAGTTGATTGCGCAGGTGAGGGCAGAGGGACTGACGCGGCAGGCGATTGCTGCGGAGATGGATGCGCTGAGCGCGGAGCTGCGCGGAGAAGGAAGTACGGGGCTTCGGACCCAATGATGGATAGGAGAGGTTAGCCATGCTGATGATCATTTTGATTGTGTTGTTGCTGCTGATTGCGTACTCGTCCTGGATGACGCAGATCAACCAGTTCTTTTTCTTTGGGAGAACAGTGCCGGAGGATTTCGCTTCGAGTGCGGAGGGACGGGGCATTGTGCGCAGGTATTTGGTGTCGATCTGGATGGGGTGGGCGCTGACGATGATTTTGATTGCCGTGATGTGGCGGGAGCCTGTGCGGTTCTACATCGAGGTGCCGGTGTTGATGGAGATGGTGGTGGTGTACGGCGCGTTTGCGCGGGCGAATCGGGAGACGCTGCGGGCGACGGGGGCGGCGCGGATGCAGACGGTGGTGGAGGTTCCGCTGACGGAGACGGAGGAACGGATGCCGTCGCTGGCGACGTTGGCGACGCCGATTGCGGTGGCGGCGGTGGCGGGGTTGGGAGCGCTGTTGCTGGTGGCGGCTAGGGGCGGATCGCTGATGTCGGCTCCGGAGGTATTGGACGGGCTGCTGGTGGCGCATGGGGTGGAGCTGCTGTTTTCGTTCGGGATGGGGATGGGGACGGCGGGGCTTGCGATGCTGCTGCTTCGGACTCGCTCACGGACACGGACGCCGCTGGGGGGTAATGTGTTGCGGAGCCTGGTGGTTTCGAACTGGGCGGCGGCGGTGGCGATGATTGCGGGGACGGCGATTGCCTTTGCGGGCGGACGGATGACGCGGATGGAGAGCCAAGCGGTGATCGTCGCTGCGTTGATTGCGGTCTTCGCGTTGACGGTGTTTCGGATGATCCGGATTCGGCGTTTTGTTCCTCCGGCGGCGGAGCTGCAGGCGGACGAAAACTGGAAGTGGGGGCTGTTTTATTACAACCGCAATGATCCGGCGTTGTTTGTGCAGAGACGCTTCGCATCCGGGTACACGTTGAACTTTGGGAGGGCGATTGCGTGGCCGCTGGCGATTGGGTTTGCTGCGTCGATTCTGGGTACAGCGGCCGGAGCGACCTTACACAGGTGAAGTTTTGCGGGTTTTGCTGGACGATTGGAGCAGGTAAAGGAGCGTTAGGTGTAGAAAATTGGTAGAGACAAATTGTTGGGGACGGAAGCACTTCCCTGTTACGGCAAGGCTTGCAGAGGAAAAAGGAGATGACACGGTGATTACGAGAAAGATGCTTTCGCTGCTTGGACTGGGGCTGGGACTTGCGGCTTTTGGTGCGTGTGGGATGGCTGCGCAGACGACGCATGAGGAGGGGACGCTGCGGGAGACGCTGCCGAATGGGATGCGGGTGGTGATCATTCGCAATTCGCTGGCGCCGGTGGTGACGGTGCAGATGAACTTTATCGTGGGCGGGGATGAGACGCCGGCGGGGTTTCCGGGGATGGCGCACGCGGAGGAACACATGGCGTTCCGCGGATGCACGGGGATGAGCGCGGATCAGACTGCGGCGATCTATGCGCAGATGGGCGGAGAGAACAACGCCGATACGCAGCAGAACATCACGCAGTATTACGCGACAGTGCCGGCGGCGGATGTTGACGTCGCGCTGGAGGCGCAGGCGGCCTGCATGAGGGGTGCGGATGACACGCAGCAGGAGTGGTCGAAAGAGCGCGGTGCGATTGAGCAGGAGGTGGCGCGCGACCTGTCGAATCCTACGTACAAGTTTATCGACCGAATGAACGGCGACATGTTTGCGGGGACGCCGTATGCGCACGATCCGCTGGGAACGAAGGCGTCGTTTGATGCGACGACGGGCGCGATGCTGCAGGAGTTTTACAAGAAGTGGTACACGCCTGCGAACGCGATCCTGGTGATTGTGGGGGATGTGGATCCGGCGACGACGATGGCGAAGGTGAGGGAGATGTACGGCAGCATCCCGAGCCATGCGCTGCCAAAGCGGCCGGCGATTGCGCTGGGGCCGGTGAAGCCGGAGAGCTTTACGCTGGACAGCAATCTGCCGTACACGCTGGGGTTCATTGCGTACCGGCTGCCGGGAACGGACTCGCCGGATTACGCGGCGAGCCAGATTCTGGCGGATGTGCTGAGCAGCCAGCGCGCGGACCTGTACGGGATGGTGCCGGCGGGCAAGGCGCTGGCGGCGGAGTTCGGGATGGCGGAGGAGTATCCGATGGCGAGCGTCGGGTACGGGGTAGTGGCGCTGCCGGCGAGTGCGGATGCGACAGCGGCAATCGCGGAGATGCGCGGGATTCTGGAGAACTACGCGGCGAAGGGTGTGCCGGCAGACCTGGTCGACGCGGCGAAACGGAGCGAGGTGGCGGCGGCGGAGTTCCAGCGGAACTCGATCCCGGAACTGGCGAATGTGTGGTCGAATGCGCTGGCGGCGGAGGGACGGACGTCGCCGGATGAGGATGTTGAAGCACTGAAGAAGGTGACGGTGGCGGATGTTAACCGCGTGGCGAAGGAGTATTTGTTGCCGGCGAATTCGGTAACGGCGACGCTGAAGCCGGTACCGACGGGACAGCCGGTGTCGTCGAAGGGATTTGGCGGGGCTGAGGAGGTGACTTCGGCTCCAACGAAGCCGGTGGTGTTGCCGGAGTGGGCGGCGACGGCGCTGGACAAGCTGAAGGTGCCGACGGATTATGCGCAGGTGTCGTTGGATACGGTGCTCCCGAACGGGATTCGGCTGATTGTGAAGACGGATGCGATCTCGCCGACGGTGACGGTGATGGGCCGTGTGAAACACAACTCCGACCTGCAGACCGCGGCAGGGATGGACGGTGTGGCCGAGGTGCTGGACGGACTGTATTCGTATGGGACGCAGACGATGGATCGGCTGGCGTATCAGAAAGCGCTGGATGATATTGCCGCGAATGAGAGCGCGGGCTACGGATTTTCGGTGGTCGTGCTGAAGGAACACTTCTCGCGGGGAGTTGAGCTGCTGGCGGACAACGAACTCCACCCTGCCCTGCCGGCGCAGGCGTTTGCGGTGGTGAAGCGGCAGACCGCGCAATTTGTTGCGGGCAATCTGCAGAGCCCGTCGTATAGGACGTCGCGGGCGCTGGATATGGGTCTGCTGCCGGCGGGCGATCCTTCGCTGCGGGAGACGACTCCGGCGACGCTGGCGAATGTGACGCTGGATGATGTGAAGAAGTATCACGACAGCACGATTCGTCCAGACCTGACGACGATTGTGGTGATTGGCGATGTGAAGCCGGAGGAGGCAAAGGCGGTCATCGAGAAGTGGTTTGGAGATTGGAAGGCGGAGGGGCCGAAGCCGGACACCACGTTGCCGCCGGTTCCGGTGAACAAAGCGTCGGCTGCGAATGTGGCCGATCCGGAGGCGGTGCAGGATTCGGTGTACCTGGGAGAGCAGTTGAACCTGAATCGGTTTGATCCGGACTACTATCCGCTGCAGCTGGGCAATCATGTGCTGGGTGGCGGGTTCTATGCGACGCGGCTGTATCACGACCTGCGACAGGTGGCGGGGTATGTGTATTACGTGGGCGTGGACCTTGGGGCTTCGAAGACGCGGGCGACGTACACGGTGGAGTACGGATGCAACGCGGAGAATGTGTCGAAGGCACGAGCGCTGGTGCAGCGGGATTTGAACCAGATGCGGACGCAGAATGTGTCCGACGCGGAGCTGCACCAGGCGAAGGCTTTGATGCTGCGGCAGATTCCGCTGAGTGAGTCGAGCGAGGAGGCCGTGGCGCATGGGTTCCTGGGACGCGCGGAGATTGGGCTGCCACTGGATGAGCCGATTCGCGCGGCGAAGACGTACTACGAGCTGAATGCGGACCAGGTGCGGGCGGCGTTCTTCAAGCTGATTCGGCCAGAGGACTTTGTGCAGGTGGTGCGGGGGCCAGCTCCGCAGTAGAGAAGCTAGTTCGTGGGTCGATGATTTGGGCTGGAATGTGCGACAGGGTACACTCCACTGGAGGAAGGGTGACCTTGACCGATTCGACGAAAAATCGTGGCAGCATGACGCTGGAGTCTGAGCTCTCCAGTGTGGATCCTGTGGAGGCGAAGGCCGAGGGGCTCGCGCGCGCGGCTGGGTTCGACGAAGACACTGCAAGCCAGATTGCGATGGTGGTGCGTGAGGCGGTCATCAACGCGATCCTGCACGGCAACAAGAAAGATCCTGCCAAGCAGGTGCACGTTTGCTACGAGCTGAACGATGAGGTGCTGCGCATCAAGATTGCGGATGAGGGAGCGGGACTCGATCCGGACAGCGTGCCTGATCCGCTGGCGCCGGAGAATCTTCTGCGCAGTTCGGGGCGAGGGATATTCCTGATGAAGGCAATCATGGATGAGGTACACTTTCACCAGTTGAACCCCGGCACGGAGATCGAGATGATCAAATACCGAGCGCAGAAGGAGCTTTCAGCATGAGTATGACATTTAAGACTCGCGAAGTGGGCGGCGTAACCTTTGTGGATTTGAGTGGGAAGATCACCATGGGCGAGGGCAGCCCGACGTTGCGCGAGGAAGTGCACAAGCTGCTGGAGGAGGGGAAGAAGAAGATTGTGCTGAACCTGGCTGACGTGAATTACATCGACAGCTCGGGGCTGGGCGAGCTGGTAAGTTCGTACACGTCTGTAAAGAACTCTGGCGGCGAGTTGAAGCTGCTGAACCTGACCAGCAGGGTGCGGGACCTGCTGGTGATCACGAAGCTGGTGACGGTGTTCGAGGTGAAGGATGACGAGGCTTCTGCGGTTGCTTCGTTCAAGTAAAACGATTCTGAGTTTGGAAAGCAACGGCGCGTCTTCGGGCGCGCCGTTATTGCGTTTGCGTGGGATGTGAGGTGGGGGCTGTAGTATTCCATCGGGCGGTAAAGGAGATCTCGATGGGCAGCGATGCGGCTGGCTATATTGCGGCGTTGGACCAGGGGACGACGAGTACGCGGTGCATTATTTTCGATCGCCGCTGTCGAGTGGTGTCGGTCGCGCAGAGAGACCATGAACAGATTTATCCGCGGCCGGGATGGGTAGAGCACGATCCGCTGGAGATCTGGCGGCGCACGCAGGAGGTGATCGAGGAGGCGGCCGAGGCGCGCGGGCTGCTGGCGAAGGACATCCATAGCCTGGGGATTGCGAATCAGCGGGAGACGACGGTGGTTTGGAATAAGCGCACGGGTGTGCCGGTTTACAACGCGCTGGTGTGGCAGGACACTCGGGTGGCGGAGGCGGTGGAGGCGCTGAGCCGCGAGGGTGGGAAGGATCGGCTGCGGGGGATGACGGGGTTGCCGCTGAGCACGTATTTCAGCGGGCTGAAGATTGCGTGGATTCTGGATCACGTGGAGGGAGCGCGGAAGGATGCAGAGAGGGGTGAGCTGCTGTTTGGGAATGTCGACAGCTATTTGCTCTGGAACATGACGGGCGGCGTGGATGGGGGCGTGCATGTAACGGATGTGACGAACGCCAGCCGCACGCAGTTGATGAATCTGCGGACGCTGGCGTGGGACCAGGAGATTCTTGAGCTGTTGCGGATTCCGAGGGCGATGCTGCCGGAGATTCGGTCGAGCAGTGAGCGGTATGGGGAGCTGACGAGTGGAGTGCTGGCGGGGGTTTCGATCTGCGGCGTGCTGGGAGATCAGCAGGCGGCGCTGGTGGGGCAGGCTTGTTTCAGGCCCGGGCAGGTAAAGAATACGTATGGGACGGGATGCTTTCTGCTGATGAACACGGGGGGGCTGAAGGCGTCGACGCATGGGCTGGTGTCGACTGTGGCGTACCAGTTTGGCAGGGAGAAGCCGGTGTATGCGCTGGAGGGCAGCGTGGCGATTACGGGTGCGCTGGTGCAATGGGTGCGCGACAACCTCGGGTTGATTGAGCGCAGCGAAGACATCCAGACGCTGGCGCAGACGGTGAAGGACAACGGCGGGGTGTACTTTGTGCCGGCGTTCTCAGGGCTGTATGCGCCTTACTGGAAGGACGATGCGCGCGGGGTGATTGTGGGGCTGACGCGCTATGCGACCAAGGGTCACCTGGCGAGGGCGGTGCTGGAGGCAACGGCATTCCAGACGCTCGAGCTGGTGGAGGCGATGGAGGCCGATGCGGGAATCTCGCTGGCGCAGCTGCGGACCGATGGCGGGATGGTGGTGAATGATTTGCTGATGCAGTTTCAGGCTGACATCCTGGATCGCGAGGTGATCCGGCCGGCAATGCGGGAGACCACGGCGCAGGGAGCGGCCTATGCGGCGGGTCTGGCTTCGGGATTTTTCAAGGGGACCGATCAGCTCGCTGAGGGCTGGGAGATGGACCAGGTGTGGAAGCCGCAGATGGAGGCCGGGAGGCGCGCGCGGCTCCGCAAACAGTGGAAGAAAGCCGTTCTCCGCAGCATGGATTGGGAGGAAGAGTGAGTTGCAGGGATGGATTGCGGAGGCGCAGCGATGGCTCGAGAATGATCAAAAAGCGAGGCTTAGGTTAGCTTCGGGGACACAGGAAATAACGATCGATCATGGTAGACTCGGAGCAGAATGAGTGACCCTAAGTATGGCGTGGGCAGCGCATTTTGGGGCCCTGGCCCTGCCCGTAGCCGATCCGAAATTTCCCTCCGAACGGTGAGGCAGCTTGGGTTCTTGCTCTTGATGCCTTTGCTGTTGGCCGCGGCGAGTGCGCAGCAATCGACTCCTTCAGGCTATCCAGATAGTTCACAGAATTCCACGAGTCCGGACTGCTCCGATCCGATGCAGGCGAGCGCTGCGGGGTGCTCGGGCCAGAATAGCGGCCAGCAGCTGAATGTGAACCCTCAGAGCGGAGCTGCCGTCCCCGGAACGTTTGGGGCGCAGACGCAGAATTCGAATAACAATTACAACGACACGGGGCAGGCCTCGCGGTTGGGTCAACAGTATGGCGTGAATACGCAGCAGCAGATGTTGCTCCCGCCAGAGCCGCTGACGGAGTTTCAGAAGTTTATTGCTTCGACGACGAACCAGGTGTTGCCGATCTTTGGAGCGAACCTGTTTCGGCGGGTGCCTTCTACCTTCGCGCCCCTGAACATGACGCCGGTTCCCAATGATTATGTGATTGGTCCGGGGGATGAGCTGCGCATACGCGTGTGGGGACAGGTGAACTTTCAGGCCAACCTGCAGGTGGATCGGGCAGGAGAGGTTTACCTTCCCCAGGTAGGGCCGGTGCACGTGGCGGGCATGCCGTTCTCGGATCTGGATGGGCATCTGCGGCAGGCGATTGGGCGGGTGTATCGCAACTTTGATTTGACCGCAGACATTGGGCAGATTCGGGCGATCCAGGTGTACGTGGCAGGTCAGGCGAGGCGCCCGGGCGTGTACACGGTGAGTTCGCTGAGCACGCTGGTGGATGCGGTGTTTGCCAGTGGCGGACCGTCGATCCAGGGGTCGATGCGGCACATTGAGTTGCGGCGCGGGAGCGACGTGGTTACGGATTTTGACCTGTACGGGTTGCTGGTCCACGGCGATAAGTCGAAGGATGTGAAGCTGCTGCCAGGCGATGTGATCTTCATCCCGGCGGTGGGACCGGAGGTTGCGGTTACGGGCAGCGTGCGGACGCCGGCGATCTATGAGTTGCGGGAGGGCGAGTCGCTGGACGGGCTGATCGCGGATGCCGGAGGCGTGTCGGCCGTGGCGGCAGAGGCACGGATCTCGATTGAGCGGATCTCGGATCATCACGACCGATTTGCGATGGAGGTAGCCTACGACGCGAAGGGGCTTAAGACGGCGCTCGCGGATGGTGATTTGGTACGGGTGTACTCCATTGTTCCGCGGTATCAGAAGACCGTGACGCTGCGCGGGAACATCGCGAATCCGGGGCGGTTTGCGTGGCACCCGGGGATGCGTGTGAGCGAGCTAATTCCGGATAAGGATTCGCTGGTCACACGAAACTACTGGTGGAAGCGAGCGCAGCTTGGCTTGCCGGCTCCGGAGTTTGAGCCAGTTCCCTCCTTCTCCAACATGCGACAGCCGATTGAGGGCAACGCGGTGCCACTGAGGCCGCAGTCGCAGGGAGGGAGGAACGGGACCAATGGTTATGGGCAGCCTGGCCAGTATGGTTCGCAGCAAACTCAAAACGGCAGCGGGAATGGCAATGGGTCGAACAACTCCGCCGGAGTGAGCAGCAGCCAGAATGGGTCAGAGCAGGACCAGATGGGGCAGTATGCGGATGGTTCGCGGCAGGGGCAATACGGTTCGCAGGCAGGCCAGTATGGCTCGCAACAGAACCAGCGACTGAATGCGGAAGAGCGAGGCAGCAACTCCTCACTAGCCGAGCAGCAGGCGAACGCCTTCAATGGTCCGCCGCCGGCGCAGCGCACCGAGGTGCAGAAACTTGCCCCGGAGATTGACTGGGATTATGCCGTAATCCAGCGCCAGGATCCGGATACGCTGAAGATGTCGCTGATTCCGTTTGACCTGGGCAAGCTGGTGCTGCAGCATGACAGCTCGCAGGATATTGAGTTGCAGGCAGGCGATGTGGTGTCAGTCTTTTCGGAGGCCGACATCCGCATTCCGATTGCGCAGCAGACGAAGCTGGTGACGCTGAGCGGGGAGTTCGTGCATTCGGGTGTGTACTCGGTGCAACCGGGAGAGACGTTCCGCCACCTGGTGGAACGGGCTGGAGGGCTGACGCCGAATGCGTATCTGTATGGTTCGCAGTACACGCGCGAGTCGACGCGGGCGATGCAACAGGCGCGCATTGACGAATACGTGCAGAACCTGAGCATGGAGATTCAGCGCAGCAATATGGCGATCGCGGCGTCGGCCACGGGAAGTCCGCAGGATGCAGCGGCAGACCTGTCGGCACAGACTAATGAGCAGAACCTGCTGACGAACCTGCGGCGGATTCGCGCGACCGGGCGGATCGTGCTGTCGTTTGTGCCGACGAGCAGCGGAATTGATGCTCTGCCGAACATCGCGATGGAGGATGGGGACCACTTCACCGTTCCGTCGGAGCCTGCTACCGTGAACGTGGTCGGCGCGGTGTACGATCAGAACTCGTTTTTGTACGCTACGGGCCGGCGTGTTGGCGACTACCTGGGGCTGGCGGGCGGGCCGAATCGAGACGCAGACTACAAGCACTCGTTCCTGATCCGCGCGGACGGCGAAGTGGTTAGCAGCGACCTTGGAAAAGGAATCTGGGCCGAGAAGTTCAAGGACCTCCGCGTGTATCCGGGCGATACGATTGTAGTGCCGGAAAAGACGTATCGACCTGGAACGTTGCGTACCGTACTTGCCTATTCGCAACTGTTCTCATCGCTTGCGCTGGGTGCTGCGGCCATTGCCGTGATTCAATAACAGGGATCAACAGGAATACGATGACTTCCAATGCCCCACCTCCGGCCCAGAACGAACGCGTTGATGCTGCTGCCGCGACAACGACAGCAGGCGGCCCGACGGAAGAAGGGGAAATCTCGCTGCTCGATTTACTGATTGTGATTGCAGAACGCAAACGCACGGTGCTGTGGGTAACGGGAGTGTTCGCTGTTCTTGCAGTCATCATCTCGCTGATCCTCCCGGTCCGCTACACCGCTACTGTTACGTTGCTGCCGCCGCAGGAGAACTCCTCCATGGCCACAGCGATGGCATCTCAACTTGGCAGTCTGGGAGGGATGGCGGCCCTGGCGGGCGGGGGTCTTGGCCTCAAGAACCCTAACGACCGTTACGTAGCGATGCTGCAGAGTCGAACGGTAGAAGATGCCATGGTGCAGCGATATGGTCTGATGCAGGAGTACCACGCTCGATATTTATCAGACGCACGGAAGACCTTCCAGGCTCATACGGTTGTCGATGGTAATGGCAAGGATGGTTTGATTCATATTTCGGTAGAAGATCACAATGCGCGGAGAGCTGCGGAGCTCGCCAACGGTTATGTAGACCAATATCGCGATCTTTCGCAACATCTTGCCATTACGGAAGCTTCGCAGCGCAGGCTATTTTTTCAACAAGAGCTCGAACAGGCGAAGAACAATCTGGCCAGCGCCGAGGTGGCACTCGAACAGACGGAGCAGAAGACAGGCGTGATCCAGCCGGATAGTCAGGCACGAGCCTTGATCGAATCCGCGGCAACTCTACGCGCACAGATTACGGCGCGCGAGGTGCAGATTGAGGGAATGCAGACGTACGCCACCGGCCAGAACTCGGAGTTGATTCAGGCGCAACAGGAGTTGGCTGGGCTGCGCGCGCAACTGGCTAAGCTGGGAGGCTCTGAAGATAGCTCGGGGAGTGAGGTCCTGATCCCCAAGGGCCTGGTCCCCAAGGCGGGAATGGAGTACGTCCGAAGATTACGGGATGTGAAATATTACGAGACGATCTTCGACATCCTGGCGCGGCAGTTTGAGTTGGCGAAGCTCGACGAGGCGAAAGAGGGCGCGGTGATCCAGGTGGTTGATCCGGCGATTCCGCCGGACAGGAGGTCTTTTCCGAAGCGCGCTCTCATTGTGCTCGGCGCTGCCGTGGTGGGCTTCTTTGCCGGAGCCTTCCTTGCACTATTTCAGGCTGGCTTTCAGCGCCTGAAGAACGACCCGGAGAGCGCCCAAAAGCTCAGCATTCTGCGCAGTGCTTTCTCCGCTAAACGCCCGTGACGATGGAGTGTTCACCGACACGAGCCGGTGCATGCATCTAATCGTCGGAGTTGAAGGAATCCGATCGCATCCATTCATAACGTTGAACCAAGCGTGCCCGATATCGTCGGGCAGAAATGATGGCCCAGGCAGCGCTTGCGTGGTCCGGGATGATGTGTCCGGCGCGGGAGCTTTCCGGGTTCAGTGCCTTTACATCTGCCGTCGCGAAAGTGTGGAGGCAACTTCACATGTGTGAACCTAACAATCGCGGTGCAACGAATCCTTGGAGCACTCGAAGCAACCAACGGCCAGGATGCATCTGACCTACGAGCTTACGGTAGAATCAAACCTTGGATACATAACACAACGGGGTCATTAGAATAACGTGGCGAAGATCGCTTTAATCACCGGTGTAACAGGCCAGGACGGTTCCTACCTGGCGGAGTTTCTGCTTCGCAAGGGCTACCACGTCCATGGCATCAAACGGCGCAGCTCTTCATTCAACACAGACCGCATCGACCATCTTTATGAAGACCCCCATTTCGAAAACAGGAACTTCATCCTGCACTATGGAGATCTTTCCGATGCTTGCAGCCTGCTTCATATCATGCAGAAGGTTCAACCGGACGAAATTTACAATTTAGGCGCGCAGAGCCATGTAGCGGTGTCGTTTGAGCAACCGGAGTACACGGCGGACGTTGACGGGTTGGGAACTCTGAGAGTGCTCGAAGCTATTCGAATCTTAGGAGCCGAGAAGAAGACGCGGTTCTATCAGGCCTCGACTTCCGAACTATACGGATTGGTGCGGGAGGTTCCGCAGACGGAGAAGACGCCGTTTTATCCCAGGTCTCCGTATGCGGTGGCGAAGCTTTATGCATACTGGATCACGGTGAATTACCGTGAAGCCTATGGCATGTATGCGTGCAATGGCATCCTTTTCAATCATGAGTCACCTGTGCGGGGCGAAACATTCGTGACGCGCAAGATCACTCGGGCACTGGCGCGCATCAAGTTGGGCCTGCAGGATACGCTTTACCTGGGAAATCTGAGTGCTCTCCGAGATTGGGGCCATGCGCGCGACTATGTGGAGATGCAGTGGCGGATGCTTCAGCAGGATCAGGCCGAGGATTTTGTAATCGCGACCGGCGTGCAGCATAGCGTGCGCGAGTTTGTCACGCTGGCGGCCCAGATGCTTGGTATCAGGCTCACCTGGGTTGGTGAAGGGATTGAAGAACGGGCGCTGGACGAGAACGGTTCGACAGTGGTTTCAGTGGATCCGCGATATTTTCGTCCGTCGGAGGTGGAGACCCTGCTGGGTGACCCCAGCTATGCCCATCAACGATTGGGATGGAAGCCGAAGGTCAGCTTCGAAGAACTCGTGAAAGAGATGATTGACGCCGACTTGTTGGCGGCTGAGAGGGATCAACTTGTGAAGAAGTACGGGTACAGCGCCTATGAATATCACGAATAGTTCCCTGCTTTGCGGGTCCAAAGTGTATGTGGCGGGCCATCGAGGGTTGGCGGGCTCGGCCATCCTGAGACGGCTCGAGGGTGAAGGTTGCGGGGAGATTCTTGCCCGGAGTCACGCAGAGCTGGATCTGACCGATGAAGCCGCGGTGGTTCGGTTCTTTGCAGAAGAGCGGCCGGAGTATGTGTTTCTCGCGGCGGCGAGGGTGGGTGGCATCCTGGCGAACAACACACGTCCGGCAGAATTCATTCGCGATAATCTCGCTATCCAGACGAACGTTATAAAGGCTGCGCATGATTTCGGAGTAAAGCGGCTGTTGTTTCTCGGATCAAGCTGCATTTATCCGCGTGACTGTCCGCAGCCGATCCGGGAGGAATACATCCTCTCCGGGCCGCTGGAGCCGACCAACCGCTCCTATGCCGTGGCCAAGATCGCGGGCATCGAGACCTGCTGGGCCTTCAATCGCCAATACGGAACGCAGTTCATCTCAGTGATGCCAACCAATCTCTATGGGCCGAATGACAACTACGACCTGACCGGTTCGCATGTGCTCGCCGCTCTGCTGCGCAAGATGCACGAGGCGAAGGTGACGGGTGCGTCCGAGGTTTCGGTGTGGGGGACCGGCACGGTGCGCAGGGAGTTTCTGCATAGTGACGATATGGCGGACGCTTGTGTCTTCCTGATGAACCTGCCGGATGAAGTGTTTGGACCAATCCTTGACTCCAGGTTGCAGGCACCTCTGCTCAACATTGGTTGCGGCAAAGACCTGACGGTGCGGGAACTCGCAGAGCTTATCGCCGAGGTGGTGGGTTTCAAGGGCGGGCTGGCGTTTGACACTTCCAAACCCGACGGGACGCCGCGTAAATTGCTTGACGTCTCGCGCATGAAGGAGCTTGGCTGGGAGGCGCGTATCTCTCTGCGGGAGGGGCTCACGGCGGTTTACCGCGAGTATTCGACCATTCATCCGGGGATGCAGGAATTTTCAGGTGAAGTCACAGAGGTCGTCGAGTGATTCGGTCAGCCATACGGAGACTTCGGCAGTTATTGCATCTCCGGAATCAAAGCAGCATAGAAGACCATGAGCGTGGGGCGGCGAGGAATCGCCGAGCGGTGCTGACCGGCAGTGCTTCGACGCTGGCACGAGTTGTGCAGGTCGGCACCTCGCTCATCACCGTTCCTCTCACGCTCAAATACCTGGGCAATGAGCGGTTCGGCCTATGGATGACTATCAGCTCCGTGCTGGCGATGGCATCCTTCGCGGACTTCGGGGTGGGCAATGGCGTGTTGAATACCGTGGCGAAGGCCTTCGGGAAAGACGACATGGTAGGCGTCCGCAAGGCGGTTTCCAGCGGGTTCGCGGTACTCAACGCTGTCGCCGTCCTGCTTCTGTTGTCATTCTTCTCTATCTACCGATTTGTAAACTGGGGGAGTTTCTTCCGAGTTGATTCGCCGCAGGCCAGGGCAGAGGCGGGTCCGGCACTGGCGGTCTTCGCCGTTTGTTTTGCGTTGAACATCTCGATGGATGTGGTACAGCGGGTGCAACTCGGTCTGCAAGAGGGATATCGCTACGGCGTTTGGCAGATGTGCGGCAGCATCGCGGGATTCATCGGTGTGCTGGCCGGCATCTGGCTGCGGGTAAGTTTGCCAGTGCTGGTGATGGTCATCGCTGGCGCACCCATCTTCGCTACGGCGCTGAATACCTTCCACTTCTTCGGCTTTGTCCGGCCTGATTTGCGGCCAAGTCGAGAACTCGTCTCCCGCGATGCGATCTCACAGATTATGAGGCTCGGCAGTCTGTTCTTCGTGCTTCAGGTGGTGGCCACCATCTCCTACTCGGCTGACAACTTTATCGTGGCCCGCACTCTTGGCGCAGCCGATGTCACACTTTTCGCTATTCCACAACGATTATTCTCCGTGATCTTGCTACCGATTACCATGCTTCTGGCCCCGTTCTGGCCAGCGTATGGCGAAGCGAGCTCAAGAGGAGACATTGTCTGGATCAGGCATACTCTGGGGCGCACACTTCTTGGCACGTTTGCATTCACATCTATATTCTCGGCTGCAATTCTTCTAGCGTCGAACAGAATACTTCTCCTTTGGGTTGGACCACAGGTCCATCCCCCGTTTGCGCTGATGTTGGGCTTTGCCATTTGGACAGTAATCAGCTCTTGCAACAACACCCTTGGAGTGTTCCTCAATGGCCTGAGTATCGTGCAGTTCCAGGTCATCACCACGGGTATCTTCGGGATCGCTTGCCTAGCATTAAAGATATGGCTTGCGCCGCGCTATGGGATCACGGGAATACCATGGGCGACGATCCTGGCGTTCGTCGTCCTCTCTATTCCACCCTACCTGTTCTACATCCCGCGGCTGTTGAATAGGATCGAAGATAGCGCAAATGCTATTCGTCTGGAAGAGCTGTGCCCACGGAGGCCATAGACCCGATGAGTAACAAGCGCATCTTTATTTATACCGAGGCGGCTCCAGTTCACCCGAATGTGGTTGCTCACGGACTACATCGGGCCGAGGTTCCTATTATTAGGTCAATCATCGACCAAATTGACGGAATCGCGATTTTCTCACAAGGCCAATGGTTCGAGAAGCAAGATCTTGATCCTGAACTCGCTCATCTTTGCGTCATCGTACCGCGCTTCCCAACGCTGCTATGGAAAGCATTGCGGCGATATTCTGCATTTAATTTGGGGATCCTCAATGGTCTGCCTCCTCGACTACTGGCGCGGAGTCTGCGGCGATCGTCGGCTGACATTGTATTTGCATTCATCGGCGCGGATATTGACCAAATAATTCGCGGAGCGCGCCTTTCGGTACTCTCGAGTAAATCCTACGCATTTTATCTGGTGGACGATTTTGTTCTGTCACTGCGTCAGGCTGGAGCCAGCCAAAAGACAATTCAACATGCGATCGAGCAGGCACGGGAGGCGCTTCGCGGCGCAAGCCATGTGTTTACCATCACGGATGGATTGGGGGAACACCTACGCAAGAACTATCACATTTCCCCCACTACACTTCCTCTTGCCTTTGAGCCGAACCCGAGGCCGCTGCTCCCAGTAAAGAATCAAGTGATCTATGTGGGCGGGACGAGCTTCCTCTATGCAGACGGCCTGCATGATTTATTCAAAATGGTGGAGCGCGTCCGCGCCAGTGGAGTTGATCTGACTGTTCGGCTTACTGTTCCTGCGAATGTGGCCGCGAGGAACCTGGGTGAACTACCATCTTTCGTACACTCTGGACCGGTGGAAACCGCGGATGGATTAGCGAACGAGATCGCGTCCAGCCTGTACGCCTTCCTGCCCTACTCATTCGATGAGCAACACCGTCTGATGGTCTCGACATCATTCCCTTCAAAATCGATGGAGTATCTTGCCTATGCGCGCAGTATTGTGGTGTATGGACCGGATTACGGCGTTGCAACAGAATACTTTCGCAAAGCGGGCTTACCATCCGTTGTTTCGTCGCAGTCGGAATTAGAAGAAGCGACGCGCACTCACCTGGCCGTACAGCCGAATTACTCCGCAAGCTACCGGGAGTATCTTAAGGCAACGCACTCGTTAGTTGCAGTTCACAAGATTCTTTGCGATGACCTATCGCTGAGCATACCTTGATATTTAGGAGAGGAACACCCGATGCATAGGTCGATCTTGCGCACATTTCGGTTTGTGATGCGACGATTTGTTTTATTCCTTGTAAATCTTCTTGCGGCCCCCCCGGACATCGCGCTCATTCAAACTGTACGCTGTTCGTTGATACGCATTCTTGGGTTTCATGTTGGCCCGAAATCACAGCTTTCTGAGAATCTCTATATCTACGATGGATGCAATCTGCGAGCAGGCACTCAATGTAGAATCGGGTCGTTCTGCAGGATCTGGGATTACTCATCCATTACCATCGGAGACAATCTGCTTGCTTCGCATGGGCTGACGCTCATAAGCGGGACACACCTTCTGGACAAGGCGCGTACGCCGCGGCCAGGACCAATCGCCATCGGCAACGACGTCTGGATCGGAATCAATGTGACGATTTTAGGGCCTGCTACGATCGGCGATAGCGTTGTGATTGGTGCGAATTCCCTCGTTATGGGAACTCTCGAAAATAATTGCGTCTACGGTGGTTCACCCGCAAAGCTGATTCGCAAGCTGGATGCTGCTACGATCAGCGAGGAGCATATCTAATGTTGCAGTGGTACGACTTTTTGAGTTCTGCACGAGGCATTACGAGCGCAGCTGATGTGCAGCGCCTCACCGATCACTATGCGGACGGATACAGGCGGCTTCTTGAAGGCATTCTGCCTGCTGACAAGGAAGCCCCAATCTATGACGCAGGGTGCGGTCCGGGGATGACCCTCAATATTCTGAGAACGCTTGGATATCGCAATCTGGAAGGTACAGACTTATCGGCCACGGCGATCAATATCGCGCGCGAGTTGGGTCTCAACGCGACCCAAGCAAATTCGATCGAGGATCTGGAGTCTCGCCCGGACAATAGCTTTAGCCTCATCTTCGCAGTTGATCTAATCGAACACATGGAAAAGCAAGACCTGCTTCGCTTCCTGAAAGTGGCGCAGGCGAAGTTACAGGGTTCGGACTCAATGCTTGTCCTGCGTTGTCCAAACGGGGACAGCCCTATCGTGGGGCGTCATCTGTTTAACGATATGACTCATGTCTGGACGTACACCAGCACAGCACTTTCCGGGATATTGCTAATGAGCGGATTCAAAGGCGCGATATTTCTGGATGAGACCCAGCCGTTTTTTACGAAACAGCGGTGGCTGCGTCTACCGATCCTGAAGATTTCATCCGCACTTTATCGCCTGCTTATCCGGGCCGCAACTCGCGAACATATCAAAATCCTCGCACCTTCCTTCTGGATCGTGGCGAAAGCAAGCTGAATGTCTTTGCAACCAATAGTCCGGGTTGTCCCTTTACAGCCGCATTGTTTCGCCTTTGGTGGTTTCGAGGTGCAGATGATCACTGCCATGGAGGCTGCACACTCCGCCGGAGTCGACATTAAGCCACTCGACTTCTGGAGACGCGACGCGGACTTCGACGTGCTGCATTTATGGGGACTGGATGCACAGCATCGTTCCACTGCGAAGTGGGCGCGCGCAGGCAAGAAGAAGATCGTGTTGACCGCGCTGGTCAACTATCCCGGTTGGTATTCCTGGCTACGCCATAAGATCTCCGCGACGGTGGGCCCGGCACGGATGCGTAAGTCCCTGCTCGCGGATATCGATTGCATAACAGTCGTGAATCATGGGCAGAAGCAGTATCTGACGGGCACGGTAGGGCTGCCTGGGGAAAAGGTATTCGTCGTCCCCAATGTGGTGGACGATATATTCTTCGATGTTTCGGACCACCCGAAAGAAGGTTCCATTGGACTCGACAAGTACGTACTTTGTGTCGGAAATATCTGCCCGCGGAAGAACCAACTCGCACTAGTTAAGGCGTCCAGAAAATTGGGCGTTCCCGTAGTGTTGGTGGGAGATGTGCTGACTGGCGAAGAAGATTATGGACGCGCCGTGGTTGAGGCAATGGCAGGCTACGGCGGATCTCGATGGGTTAAGGGCCTCCGACCAGGCTCCAGGGAATTGGCAGACATCTATCTGAATTCTGCCGTTTTTGCGTTGCCAAGTCATTTGGAACAGCAGCCCATCGCCGCGCTTGAGGCGGCAGCGTGTCGCAAGCCGTTGGTGCTCGCGAACAAGCCTTATGCCAGGCAGGATCTCTATCAGAATGCTGCCTTAGCGGCTCCGGACTCCGTTGATGCAATCGCTGAAGCGATCCGTAAGGCGCTGGATAGGCCCGCTGCATTCTGTCCCCCTGTTTTCGCTCTCGAGCAATGTCGGCGTGACAATGTGGGTGCAGCCTATCATGCAATCTACAGGCAACTGGTCCACGAATCGGATCAAGGCCTTTGAATGCCATTGCCCTTATCCATCCCTCACCGTTGGAGGGTTGCGTCGGAGATGCGACATCACCGAACATAGGAAGCAAGCGCCAGAGCGGATATTCTTCTTCCCTACCGAGGATCCCGAAGCTCTGGCCGACTCCGTGCAGACTGCATACAATGGATTCGAAAGCAACGCGAAGCACCCGCAGGGCGTGGTCAGCGTGCGATTGCCAGAAGGACAACGAAAGTTGGCGGAGACTGACTGGGATATCATGAAGGGGCTGTCAGAGGATCGAATCTCCACCTGGGCACGGGCAATCTCAGCTCTCACAAACGGAGTAATCGTCAGGAGTTGCAATGCAAACCGACCATATAGCTAACTCTGGCGGGTTGCGGATGAAGGGAGTTCTGCCGCAGAACAGCACGGCTCAGCCTCTGGTCACGGTTGTGACGGCGGTATTCAATGGGCAGCCGTATCTGGAAGGATGCCTGAAGAGCGTGCTAAGGCAGGATTACCCGAACATCGAGTACATTGTGCTGGACGGTGGATCGAGCGACGGGACGCTGGACGTGCTGCGCCGCTACGACGACCGGATCGCGTTATGGAAGAGCGAGCCAGACAAAGGTGTCTACGATGCATGGAACAAGGCCCTAGCCGAGGCGAGCGGAGAGTGGATATGCTTTCTAGGTGTAGATGACGAGCTGCTTCCCGGGGCGCTGAGTGCGTATATGGCGCTGGCCGCCGAGCATCCCGAGGCGGAGTACATGAGTTCGCGAGTGAGATGGGTGCATGAGTCCGGCTATGAGCGGACCAATGGTGGGCCCTGGACCTGGCCGGAATTTTCACGATGGATGTGCGTCGCGCATGTGGGCAGCATGCATCGGCGCGCGCTCTACAATCGCCTAGGCGCCTATGACACCTCCTACCGCAGCGCCGCCGATTATGAGCTTTTGCTACGGGCGCGAGGCCAACTCAACGCAGTATTTATGCCCATCACTACCGTGGCGATGCGCGCCGGAGGCGTAAGTGACGACACCGCGGCGCTTGTCGAGGCGACGCGCGCAAAGATCACCACTGGAGGACGGAATAAGGCGTTGGCCGAGTTGGAATTCTATATTGCCAAGTCCAAGTTCATGCTCCGCCCGTTACGCCTTGTTGCGGGAAGAATCGCGGTTTTCGGGTTCGGTCGCAGCGTTGGCGGAAGCCGTTGAACAGCCCGTTGCGATACGCGGGTGATCGTTCCGCGGCTCATGCTCGAGCGCTCGACCCGTCGCTTCGCACCTATGTCTATTACTCCACGCTGGTAGGCGTGTTCAGCGCTGCCTTGATGATTCGAGTACCTTTCGCCATTCGATTGTTCGACTTGATTATGCTGACGAACCTCCTCTTGATGTTCCTGCTGATCAAATTGGATCGCATCGCCCCATGGGTGCTGTGGGTCATGTTGTACCTGGCTCTGAGCGGCGGCATAGGAATCGTAAATGGGACTGATTCGATTTCGCTGGTTGCCAAAGAATTTCTAGGAATATCTGTCAGCCTTCTATATTTTTACGGGTTTTTCAAACTAATCCAAAATGACTTTGAGCGGGCATTCTTGACCTATGCAAAGTTCGCCTATTGGTTCGCTATCATTGCGTTCCCTCTGTGGGCACTCTCCTGCACTGAAGCACACGGCTACGAACGTCTGCAAGGACTCACGAGCGAGCCTACGGCATTTTGCCAACTCGTTCTACCCGCCTTCTATTGGTATGCGAGTCAGTACCTCACGTCGCGCAAACATGGAGTCGAAGTTGCGATTTTCACGCTGGCAATCGTACTCTCCGGGTCTTCAAATGGCTTCCTTTGTGTCGCATTCGGGACCATGCTCCTTCTGTCTGGGCGCAGGAAACATTTACTCGCTATCCCCATCGTGTCCTTTGGAACACTCGGCTTGGCGTACGCCATATCTCCCAGCGTTCAAATGAGAATTAATGACACACTGATGGCCGCATCCACCGAAGACGTGAGTGGAGCGAACCTAAGCACCTACGCTCTCATCTCGAATATGATTGTTACGCAGCACGTACTCGAGGAAAGTCCAATTATAGGGAACGGGCTAGGGTCCCATATGATGTCGCATGAGCGATTCATAGGCGACGTTCCGGGTGTCCAGTCATTCGTTGATATGGGGATGGTAAGTCTTAACGGGGCAGATGCGTCATCTCTTGCTCTGCGCGTTCTGTCGGAACTCGGCATAATGGGGTTTATAGGCGTACTAGTCTTTCTTCTACATTTCCATGTTGGGGGCACCGGGCGGCATGCCGCAATTAGCAATGCGCTCCTCGTATATTTTTTCCTAAAACTCCTTCGGGGGGGGCAATACTTCGATCCCGAGCAGTTTTTTTTCATCTTTATCTACATACTCAACCATCGACAGTTCAAGCGTGAGCTTCGAGAAGTTATACCCGGCCCCTCCATACAACCGAAACTGCACCGATTTTCCAAGACTGACCTTGAATACGGAGCTTTTCCGAAGAGACCCATTACATAATCAGGAAAACGAATGACAGAATCCAGCGTTGAACCTCGCGCGCTATCGCAAGACATGGGTCAATCATTGTTGCTAGGGGTCTTGGTCTTCATCTCTCGCTATCTGACGCGTGGGCCGGTCTACTACGTTGATGGCCCAATTCTTGTGAAGTGCATCCTGAATCACACTTACGTGATCCAACCACCTGGATACTGGCTGTTCGCCCGCATTGGAGGTTTCTTCAAGGATCCTGCTTTCGGCCTCCAGTTTATGAACGAGACATTCTCTGCGATCGGTGTCGCCGTCTTCTTCATGCTGTGCCGAAGATTGCGTCTTGACAGGAGCATGGCTTGGGCCGCATCCATCTGCTACGGATCCATCTTCTTCGTTTGGCTTACCGGAGATATTCACAGCTCGTACGCTTCGCAGGTCCTGTTTCCCCCTCTTCTCGTGTATTTGTTCCTGGCATATCGGGATCGCGGATCCATTCTTCGTCTCCTTTTATGCGGTACCTGCTTCGCGCTTGGTACCGGACTCCGCCCGTCAGATGGCGCGTTTCTTGCTCCTCTATTTGCGTTCCTGGCCTTCCAGTTCGTGAAGGGATGGTGCCGCAGGATATTGCTGTTCGCCGTTACGGCGATGCTATGTCTTGCATGGTACCTCCCCGGGCAGGCTGCGTCTCGGGCCGCGCACATAGTAACGTTCGGAAGGTATATCGACATCGTTCGTCCGGTGTCGCTCCTATTCTCAGGTTTTACGCCAAGACCAATCGGCAACGTTGTCAGGGTCCTCCTGCCTCTTTTTGCGGCCTTTTGGATGTTGATCCCTACGCTGTGGTTCGATCGCAGTCGTTTTGTCAATCGGATGCTGGTAATTTGGATGGTGCCAGGATTGGTCTTCTTTCTTTTCGTCTACATGGCCGATCCCCCCTATTTAACTTACGTCACAGCGGCAATCGTTTTGCTGGCTGCCTTGTCGCGTCAACGGCCCCCCGCGCTTGGCCTTCTAATTCTCTGCGCTGTCTTCAATATTTCGTTGTTTTTCGGGGCAACCCCCTTGCGGGCAAGTGGTCGAGTCGATGAGGCGCTGAACTTCTATGTTGTCAAGTATTGCCAATATGGGATTCAGCACCAATGGAAAAGCACAATTGGTAGGGGAGCGGTAGTTCCAGGAGTCAATGATTCCCTTGATAGGGATGCGATCCATCCACTCCGTGGGAAGTAAGACTGCCTGCGGGAAACACCGAGGGGTTAGCAGGGTACAGAGCGCATGAAGCAATATCCAAATAAATCACAACGCGGAATGCTTGCCAGCTATGGGTTGGTGGGATTGCTTTCTCTAGCGTTGGACGTTATCAGGACGAGACTTAAGTTGGAGACGGCTTGAAACAGAGCATCGTGCTTTCGGGTGTCAACTTAACTGGTATGGGGCCGTTGGCGGTCTTCAGGGATGCCCTCGTATCGCTCGCGGAAGAGTATTCCGATACGCATGAAATTATTGCGCTCGTTCATAAGACTTCCCTATTCGATATTCCAGGTGTGACCTTCATGGAATATCCAGACGTA
The DNA here is from genome assembly GCA_963737325.1 of uncultured Acidobacteriaceae bacterium. Classification (GTDB taxonomy): domain Bacteria; phylum Acidobacteriota; class Terriglobia; order Terriglobales; family Acidobacteriaceae; genus Granulicella. The sequence continues at coordinate 382,529 of CAVTSJ010000009.1, read as the reverse complement.
AAGACGTCATGGTTCAGGCGCCTGCGATTTGAGTACTTTGAATGCCGCAGGATCAGCGAAGAGCTAACGCCTTACCTGTGGTTTGCGATGCATGATATGACGCCCAACGTCAGAGCTACGGTCAGGGCGGTTTACTGCCATAATCCCAGCCCGTTTTATCCGTTTCGCATTCAGGAAGCGCTGCTGGACTGGAAGTTTGGCCTCTTTACCCTGCTTTATCGTTTTCTATACGGGATCAACATTCGATCGAATGATTTCGTGGTTGTGCAGCAGGATTGGATGCGTGCGCAGTTCCGGTCACGATATGGCGTGCGCAGGGTCGTGGTCGCACATCCTTCCGTGGATCAACTGAAAATTCCACTCGGAGAGCAGGCCCAAACAGATGCCGCCATGCGCTTCCGATTCTTCTATCCGGCCTATCCGCGGACATTCAAGAACATGGAGCAGATTTTGAGAGCCGCAAGGAAATTAGAGCGCGAGGGCTTCGATCGGTTTGAAGTCTGGCTCACGATGAACGGAACCGAAACACGTTATGCGGCCCGGTTGGTGCGGGAATTCTCCGACCTGACCACCGTGAGGTGGCTCGGAATTCTGCCGAGGGCGGAGGTTATGCGGCTCTATGGAGAGGCAGACTGCCTGATCTTTCCATCCAAGTTGGAGACGTGGGGGATGCCGATCACCGAGTTCAAGACAACGGGGAAACCAATTCTAGCGGCGGATCTTCCCTATGCGCACGAAACGGTGAACGGATACGCGAAGGTCGCTTTCTTCGAAATTGGAGACGACACGCAATTGGCGGCGATGATGCAGCAAGGGGCTAGTGGCGGGGATATCTTTGGCGCCGCCGAGCAGATCGTCCCGGGCGACCCGTACTCGCGCAATTGGAGTGAGCTATGGAGTATCTTGTTGACGTCGCAAGGTAAGATAACACTGTCGGAAAACGCAGAATGACCGGTACTACCATCCCTATATGTCGACCTCTATATTTCTGGCTGAAGGGAGTCCAGTCATTCTGATCGGATGCACGTTATGACGGAATATCAAGTTAGCGCATCGATCGTTGTCTATAACACCGATCCTGATGAGGTGGTCTCGGCAGTTAAGAGCGTTCTTTCTGTGCCATTGCGGGTCAGATGCACTGTCGTTGATAATTCTCCCACTCCAGCCCTTCGTCCATGTGTCACGGATTGTGGCGCGACGTATATCTATGCGGGGGAAAATCTGGGTTTCGGGGGTGGGCACAACCTTGCAATGCGCTCTGATTGCGAAGCTTCGGAGTATCACCTTGTATTAAACCCCGACGTGAATTTTTCCAAGGATGTTCCTGCGGCGATTTATCGCTTTATGAACGAGAATCTCGATATTGGCTTGGTTATGCCACGGATTTGCTATCCTGACGGAACTGACCAACGGCTTTGCAAACAGATTCCAGCGCCGATTGACTTAATCAGCCGGCGCTTCGGCGGAACGATTGGCAGGTCGCTATTCGCCAGGCAGCTTAGCAGATATGAGTTGCGCCATCTGGATATGAGTGTTGTTCGCGAGATACCGTCTCTTTCAGGCTGCTTTATGTTTATCCGCTCGGCGGCATTGCGCGAGGTTGGTTTCTTTGACGAACGGTATTTCATGTATATGGAAGATGTCGATCTCTGCCGGCGGATAGGGGTGAGACACAAGACGGTTTTTTACCCTGAAGTCACCGTTACGCATGGGTATGCAAAAGGATCCTATAGCAATCCCACACTCTTGAAATATCATCTGCAGTCGGCCCTCAAATATTTCTTTAAATGGGGTTGGATTTGTGATTCCGGGAGAAGCCGATTAAACAAACGGACCAACCCTGTGATTACAGGCTAGGTGCACTTCGCTGCGAGAATGGCGCTGCTACACTAAACAACGAACAATTCAATCGATCGGGATGGCCGCTAGCAAAGGTCAGGCGGATTTGAATGTTAGATAAATGCATATTCGTAACTGGCGGGGCCGGGTTTATCGGGTCGAACTTTTTGCTGCATTGGGTGGGGTCGGGTAAGGGGCGCGTGGTGAACGTGGATGCGTTGACCTATGCCAGCAATCTTGGGAACCTGGCTTCGATTGAGGGGAGTCCGGACCATGTGTTTGTGCATGGGAACATCTGTGATGCGGATCTGATGGCTAAGACTCTTGCGGAGCATCGGCCTCGGGCGATTGTTCATTTTGCCGCTGAGAGCCACGTGGATCGGTCGATTATGGGGCCGGATGCGTTTCTGAAGACCAACATCGATGGCACGTTCACCTTGCTGCAGGCGGCGCGCGCGTACTTGGCCACTCTAAGCGAAGAGGAGCGAGCTTCGTTTCGATTCGTTCACGTATCTACGGACGAGGTGTATGGGACGTTGCGGCCGGAGGATCCGGCGTTCTCCGAAACGACAGCGTATGCGCCCAATAGTCCCTATGCGGCTTCCAAGGCGGCTTCCGATTTCCTGGGGCGGGCTTGGTTTCACACCTACAAGCTTCCGGTGTTGATTACGAATTGCTCGAACAATTATGGGCCGTATCAGTTCCCCGAGAAGTTGATACCGTTGATGATCACCCATGCGCTGACGGGGAAACCGCTGCCGATTTATGGGGACGGGCTGCAGGTGCGCGATTGGCTGTTTGTGACAGACCACTGCAAGGCAATCGTTGCGGTGCTCGAGAAGGGTGTGGTTGGGGAGACATATAACATCGGGGGAAACAACCAGCGCAGCAATCTTGAGGTGGTTAAGACGATCTGTGCGCTGCTGGATGAGCTGGTGCCGGATTCGCCCTTCAAGCCACATGCGCAACTCATCACGTACGTGACGGATCGGCCGGGGCATGATCGGCGCTACGCGATTGATGCGCGGAAGATTGAACGCGAGCTCGGGTGGAGGCCGGAGGAAAGCTTTGAGACGGGCATGCGCAAGACGATCCAGTGGTACCTGTCGAATCAGAAGTGGATCGAGTCGGTGACGGGGGCGGCCTATCAGGAGTGGGTGACAACGAACTACACTGACCGCAAGCACGAGGTGAAGGGCTGATGAAGGGCATTATTCTGGCGGGTGGGTCGGGGACGCGTTTGCATCCGGTGACGCAGGCGGTTTCCAAGCAGCTGCTACCGATCTATGACAAGCCGATGATTTATTACCCGCTGACGACGCTGATGCTGGCGGGGATTCGGGAGATTTTGCTGATCTCGACGCCGCAGGATACGCCGCGATTTGAGGCGCTGCTGGGAACGGGAGAACAGTGGGGGATCCGGATTCAGTATGCGGTGCAGCCCTCGCCCGATGGCATCGCGCAGGCATTTCTGATTGGCAAGGAGTTTCTTGCCGGGGAAGGATGCTGCCTGGCATTGGGAGACAACATCTTCTTCGGCCATGATTTTGTGAAGGCGATGCAGCACGCGTCGGCGCGCACGGAGGGCGCTACGGTATTCGCCTACGCCGTCAACGACCCGGAACGCTACGGCGTGGTTGCGTTTGATGCCGACCGGAAGGTCACGTCCCTGGAAGAAAAGCCGTTGAAGCCGAAGTCGCGGTACGCGGTAACGGGGATTTATTTTTATGACGCACAGATTGTTTCGGTGGCCGAACAGATGAAGCCGTCGGCGCGCGGCGAACTGGAGATTACCGACGTGAACTGCTGGTACCTGGAACGCGGCCTGCTGTGTACGGAGCTGCTGGGGCGAGGTATGGCGTGGCTCGATACAGGGACACATGATGCGCTGCTGGACGCCTCGAATTTTGTGCAGACGATTGAGCGACGACAGGGTTTGAAGATTGCGTGTCCGGAGGAGATTGCGTTCCGCCTTGGGTATATCTCGGCTGCGGAGCTGGAGGCGGAAGCCAGCAAAATTGGAAAGAGCACGTACGGACTGTACCTAAAGAGACTGCTTACGGAGACGCTTTACTAATGCCGGTCGGCGAGGTCCCGATCCTGCTGCTCGGCGGTCATGGCCAGGTAGGCGGAGAGGCGTTGCCGTTGCTGCGGGAGCTTGGAGAGGTTGTCTGCCCTGGGCGGTCCGAGCTTGACCTGACCGACGCCGCCGCCGTTCAAGAGGCAGTGAGACAACTGAAGCCGCGGTGGATTGTGAATGCGGCGGCCTACACAGCGGTCGACAAGGCCGAGAGCGAGTCGCAGATCGCGTATGCGCTCAATGGCGAAGCGCCGGGAATATTGGGCGAAGAGGCGGCTCGGATCGGATCGGCGGTGATCCATTTTTCGACGGATTACGTGTTTTCCGGGGAGGGATCGCAGCCGTGGCGGGAGGACGACGTACCCCGGCCATTGAGCGTCTATGGAGCTTCAAAGCTTGCTGGCGAAAGAGCGCTAACGGAGAGCGGCGCGGCACACTTTATTTTTCGGACGAGTTGGGTGTTTGGCGCACGTGGCGAGAACTTTCTGCGACGAATCCTGCAGCTTGCGCAGGAGCGGGAGGAGTTGAAGATCGTCGACGACCAGGTGGGGTCGCCAACCTGGTCGAGGACGCTTGCTCGCCTGGTGGAGCATACGATCCGGCGAGCGGAAGAGAAGGCAAAGCTCGACGGGCGTGGCCTGGATGAGGTGGTGAGGCCAATGGGCGGGCTCTACCATGCCAGCAGCAGGGGTGAGACGACCTGGTTCGGATTTGCGACGGAGTTTCTCCACATTGCGCGGGGGGCGATGCCGGAGAAGTCGCTGGCGCGGCTGGTGGCGATTCCCTCAAGCGCTTATCCGACGGCAGCCTTGCGCCCGACGAATTCGCGGCTGAACTGCGAGAGGCTTGCGCGCGGGCTGGAGTTTGAGATGCCCGAGTGGGAGTCCGCAACCCGCGAAGTGATGGAGGAAGTACTTGCGGAGATGGGTAGGTGAGGCGAGGAAAGGGGCTTATCGATTGGCCCGCATCATGCAGTGGTGTGGCGCAAATCAATCGGAGCGGGGAGTTCAGCATCTTGAAAGAAGGTTCCTTTAGCGTCCTTCGCTGAGATAAGCGGCACTTCGATGCCTTCGAGAGGCCATGCAACGTTTAGGGTTGGGTCATTCCAGCGAATGCAGCGTTCCGCAGCGGGCTGGTAGAAATCAGTCGTCTTGTAGAGCACATTGGCGGTCTCGGACAGAACAACGAAGCCGTGCGCGAAGCCCTCGGGGATCCAAAGGAACTCGATCTCGTCCCCGTGGAGGTGAAAACCTGCCCATTTGCCGAAGTCCGGGGAGTTGGGGCGGATATCGACGGCGACATCCCAAATGTGTCCGGAGATCGAGCGAATCAACTTGCCCTGGGGCTGTAAAAGTTGATAGTGAAGGCCACGCAAGACGCCCTTTTGAGAGAAAGACTGGTTGTCCTGCACAAAACGATCGGGGAGGCCAGCGCCCGCGAAGGTACGGGCATTGAAGATCTCGCAGAACCAGCCCCGCTCGTCTCCGTACTTTTGAGGACGAAGGCGCTTTACGTCACTCAGGCTGGTGTCAAATACTTGCATGGGTCATTCTAGCGTGGACGAAATGGATGACGCTGCAAGAGCATTGGAGGTGAATCAGCCCTGCGGGGACCGAAAGCCTACGAGCATGATCCATGCACGTCTCGCATGCGAATAAGGGCCGCGGATTGTAAGGTACCTGAATGAGATCAATGGCTTGACGATGTTCTATTCGCTTTCTATGAATCTGCGCATAAACGTAAGAAAACGCTAAGGTTAGGCGCATGAAAACCGCTAAGCTTGGCAGGCGGAGATGAAGTTCTTTGAACATCGGCCGATAACAGATTCAGAGCGGCCGAGCAGTCGATGTCCCACCTCGGTTCTCACAGAGGGAGGCCGCCTGAACCAGAAGAAGTCCACACATTCGATAATTTGTAACCCATTCATGAAGGTTGCTACGTCTATTGCTAGAACGGGAGGATAAACCGTGATCCGAATGCATTCGCATGAGGTGGGCGAATATGGGGGCAGATTAAAGGAAATTCATATCGACAATCGATTTCGCAGAGAGTGAGCACTGAAATCGGTCAAGGCGGTCATGTAGTATGTCTAAAACGTCTTGCAATCGTTGCAACCCACAGCAGAGTCTTGCGGTTAACAACCGACGAAAAAGGGATGGGCAGTTTTGATGGCAAAATCGCGGGCCGAACACGATCGAATCCCAAAGTCCGAGAAGAACTTTTCTGAATCGTTTGAGGCGCGTCCCTGGGAACGGACCTATGCTGAGCCGATGTTTTGCCCCCGTTACGTAAGCGAGTGGTGCATGTCGAAGCGCAAGCGCTGCTTCGATCTGGTGCTCAGCGTCCTTGCTCTGGTAATCTTTTCGCCGCTCATGCTGGTGATTGCCTGGTTGATCAAATTCACCTCGCAAGGGCCAGCTCTGTTTCGCCAGGAGCGGGTCGGATTGCACCAGCAAACGTTTGTCATCTTCAAGTTCCGGACGATGGAGAACCGCCGCGAATTACTGAACGTCGGACCAACCGTCACGAGGCATGGCGATTCGAGGATGACGAAAGTTGGCGCTCTGCTTCGCCGGCTGAAGCTGGATGAGCTGCCGCAGCTAATCAACGTTGCCCGTGGTGAGATGAGCTTCGTGGGACCCCGGCCAAAGATTCCCCAGCATGAGAGCCTGTGCATGCTGTGCCGTCCTGGGATCACCGGAGCAGCGACCATTGAGTTCTCTCACGAGGAAGGTTTACTCGCAGGCGTTCCGGAGGAGCTGGTCGAACGCTATGTAGTGACGGTCCTCAATCCTGAAAAGTGCAAGCTGGATATCAAGTACATCGAGACCACCAGGTTTGCAACCGACCTAAAGATTCTCCTGCATACGGTTTTCAAGCTGGGCAATGCACAGAGGCGTACCTTTTCCACGGAGTCGGCACGGTTCCTCATGGCGCGTTCGAGCCCTGAGGCAATGTCAGTGGGTGAAGTTCATTCGCGCGAGAATTCGGACTTTGCTGGGCACGAGGTTCGGCAGTCAGCCTGACCGCGGGCGCATAATCGCTCTTCCCTGTTCTGGATCGTGATGCGAAGGCCTATTCCTTATGCAGGAAGTAGGTCAGCTGGACAGTTCCTACGACGTTCTTTTGTCGCCCCTGAGCTATGAAGGGTGCCTTCCAGAGCTCGCCTTGCACGTTTGCCTTGATCTCCAGGTTGCGCAAGGGGCGTAACACGACGTCGGCGGCGAGGTCGTTCTGGGTGGTGCCTCCGGGAATGAAATCGTCTGCCGCCTTGGCTTGACGATACTGCAGTTGAATCTGCTGGTCCGGGCGAAGGTGCCAGGTCAGCCAGGCCTGGCCACCAGTGCCCTCTCGTCCAATCCAGTCACCGAGTATGTATCCCTTGTTGGTGTACCCCTGGACCTGAACGTTTTCCCACAGGAGAAGGCGGCCTTGCGTGCTTTCGGGATCATGCACATTGGTGGTCACGCCTTCGGCACGGAAATCCACTCGCGGAAGGCCGGGTAAGCGCGCGAGGTAGAAGCCGGGACGGAGGCCGGAGCGTCCGAGATTGCTGATGGGGAAGACGTTGTCGTGGGCGAAGGAGTCCAGGTACACGGTGACGAGGTGGTTGGCCCAGGGTGTTCGCCAGGTAAGGTCGAAGGTGCTGAAGCGTGCGCCGGGATTCTGCCTGGAGTACTTTACGTCAGGCTGCGGAGCGGTGACGCTGAAAAAGCTCTTGAGAAATGTATGGATCGTAATGGGCACATTGCAGGTGGGCACATCCTGAAGCGGTTCGCCTGGCACCGGCACTGCGCAATATTGTCCATGTCCACCCCAGATCACGGAGCGCATGAAGCCGATCTCGAGGTCGGGGACGACCTTCATACTGATCTTTTCCATGTGAATCCAGGGGTCGCTGGGAAACTGATGCCCTTGCAACTCGCCCACCATGAAGTCGTAACGAAAGAGTCCTAGGTAGCGGGAGAGCCCCGGGATATAGAGCGGCTCCACGCGGTTGATGCGAAAGCTATAGATGTCCTGCGCGTTATTGGACCAGCCCATGCTGGCGCCAAGCGCTGGACTTTGCCATTGATCACTTTTGCCGAAGGAGATTTCGTGGCCGAGAAGATGGAAGGAGGCATTTGCCTCCAGAATCTGAACGGTGTCCTGGCCGGGGATTTCGCCTGCTGGGATTGTGGTTTGGGGGACGTCGGGGGTTTCATCAATGGCGGCGAGTTGTGCAGCGACAGATGCGGAGTACCCCATGGCAGACGGTGCATGTTGATATTCGGCGCGGACCATGAAGCTGAATCGACCGCCCTGCGCTTCTGCGCTGACGCCGCTGATGTTATTGAAGCCGGACTGATTAGGGCGGCCATAGTCGTTGATGATGGTTTGGCCGAGGTGGAAGCTGTCGTCGAGGATCTCGCCGTTGATCTCGCGGACGCGGGTGTAGGCGCTGGCTGCGCGGAGTGTAGGCGAGCGGTCGCCGGCCAACTCGGGAGCCAACTCCCTGCGAAGACGCGCGTTGATCTCGACGGCCTCGGCGGGCGCGTAGGTGGATGAAAGCGACTCCTGAGAGAGAGTGAGCATGTGCGCGAGAGAAGCGCGTGTCCAGGGACGCAGATCGAGGTAGGCGGTGGGAAGATAGCCGAGGTAGTAGAGACGCAGGGCGGCTGAGTAGATCCAACTATCGACCGGGATGTAGGCGGAGCCAGCAGTGCTGGTCGATGCGGCAGCCACTTCTTGATGAGAAGGGATGAGCTCGCCGCGTTGCGCGAGCATCGACGTCTCGAACAGACAGAGCGCGGAAAAAGCAACCAAAAGGATGCGAAGTAGAGGTCGTTTCACGCGCGAGGCGGAGGCGAAAAGCGATCGGGCTGGATGGCCACGAAGAGGCCGATGAATGGGAGAACGAAAGTCGATTGCTGCCTCCAAGACCGGATGCGCATGCAAGGTTTGCATCCTGGGACCCAAAGAAGATTGCTCACTTGGCATGCGATGGCCTGGGCTCACGAAAGTCAACGTATCACAACGATAGTATAAGTCGTGCGCTTACGGGCTGATCCCTTGCATGGGTTGTCGTGTGGGTGAAAAGGGCCGGATGTATCACGGATTTCATGCCTCCTTGCGCTGGAGTGGACGCAACCTTCGTGTTGTTCTATAGAAAAATTCTCACTTGATGCCGATAGCCGGTATGCGTCTATCCGGACGCGTGCGGCGGTGAGTGATGAACCATCAGTGGCGTGCCGAGGACAATTCCTATTCCGCTGCTGATTCATTTTGTGGGAAGCAGACGGCAGAGGCGCTGCTCGAAGTTGCGAGTCCATCGCGCCTTGGCGACCAGATTCGAGACCTGCTGGGCGACGATTGTGAGCTGGAGGCGAGTTTTCTTGAAGAGCGCTGGGCCTCTGGTCGACCGATGGCTTCGGTAGTGTGTCCGCGCGAGCGGGAACAGGCTATGGGAAATGACGAACGCGTCACCTTTGCAGAGTTGAACACACTCGGAAGCTTCTTCTTTTCGCCGCGGACGGGGCTGACGGGAGATCATCCTGCTTATCCCGCTAATTCAGCGACCTCTTACGCTGCAGCGTGGTTGCGCGATCCTTTAGAAATGTTTGCCTCGCGGACGGAGGATCAAGCTCCGGAGCAGGAATCCTCTGGCTTCAAGGGACACGCGGATGAGACAAGGATATTGGGTTTGATGACGCATCGACGCGCGTGTGAACTTCTTGGCGTGAGCGAAGACAGCACGGCGACTCAGATCAGGGCCGCCTATCGACGGATGGTCAGCGAGTGGCATCCTGACCGGCTGGAACAGAGTGGCGAGAAGGTGCGCGCGTTCGCGACAAGGCAGATGGCTGCTATCAACGAGGCGTATCACTTGCTGCGAGACCTTTCGCCGGTCGCAAGATGCTAAAGGAGGGACGGCTAAGAGACCGGACAAGACGGTTCGTCGGCGAGAAGCAAGATCACTAAGACCAGGGCCTCGACGACGAACATGCGGAAGGCTGCGTCCTGGCCGTTCCAGAGCTTCGATTGCCACATCAGGAACCACTCGGCGCCGATGCACAGGAACGCGATGAACCACTGAAGCATTCCAGAGGCCAGCGCCACTACGCCGATCTGCCTGGCACGCTGGAACTCTGGTTGCGGGCTGCGGAGAGCTCGGAAGAGGGCGATACTTCCCCACCAGCCGAGAACAGCGTTGAGGATCTCCCATGCGATGATGCCGAGATAGAAGGCGACATGAATCCAGGGGGCACGAATGGCGCGCCACATGCCGTGGTTTCCGGGAAAGGTTGAGTCCATCATGAGGACGTGGCGGACGAATTGAAAGTTGGAGTCGAAGTCGGTCAGGTTATTGAACGCGACGAGGGTGAAGAAGAAGGCAATCGCGGCGAGCAGCAACATCTTGCAGATTCGAACAGGGATCATCGGGAAGGCTCCTGAAAGCTCGCGAAATAACGTCGCAGTGCAGTGAGGGTGGCAGCGTCATACTGTGGGCTGGCAGCCATCTGCGATTTGGAACTGACGTTCTTTGGGTGGAGGACGTAGGCGTCGAATTGGGTTGGATTCGTCGCGGCCTCCTGCCCGAGGTCGTGCCAGAGTAGTTTGGACTTCTGACCGCCTTCGCCCGAACGGCTGTGGCAGCGAAAGCAACTCTGACGCGCGATGATGTAACCCTGCTGCACGACGGGATCTTTAGCGGCTGCACCAAATGGCTCGATGGGCGCGTAGACGGCTTGTTCGCGGCGTATATCGATGCGCACAACACCCCAGGGGATTTGCGCCTCATCCTCATGTGAGAGGACGCGGAAAGACGGTTTGAAGTTGGGATGGGACACCATGTAAGGGCCCATGGGCAGTCGCGCGACTCCCAGTGGCCAGTGATCGGGATCCATGCCATTGACCTTAAGCACGAGCAGCGGGTGATGGGCACGGACGTAGGAAGCTGGATAGTGCGCGGCGTAGCCGTCACTGCAGATCGCGATGACCATCGAGACTCCATTCTGTGCGCCGAGCCACGCAGGCAGTTCCGCAAGGGAGACGCCACTGACCCGGACTGGCCTTCCGAAGTTTGCGTCGTCGATGACGGTGTAGGTCTCTTGCGGGAGAGTCAGGAGAGACTGGTAGGATACAAATCTCGTCTCGCCACTCGGAACTCCTCGCAGAGATCCACCAATCTCCAGGTCGCTGGGAGCGTGGCGCGCAGTTTGAAGCACGAGACGGTGTCCCGTCTCGAGGGCGGCCGTACATACAGTCATCCCGCACAGCACCAGAAGTGCCACCAGAGACCGGTTTGTGTGGGTCATGCCGTAATAGTAGCCGAAATCCGCTGAATTTCAGCCGTTGAACCGCAGACTAGCATGCTAAAGTAACCTTCACGATGGACCCACTCGATGCGCTGCAACAGCTTGGACTCGCGCTGCCGCCTCCGCCGACCCCGAGCGGAAACTACACGTCGGCGAAGACCGCGGGCAATATCGTTTACCTTTCGGGTGTGATTTCGCAGACGTCGGACGGCATTCTGACGGGTACTGTGGGGCTGGATCGTTCGATCGATGAGGGGTATGCGGCGGCCCGTGCGTGCGCGCTGTTGCAGCTCGCGGTGTTGCAGAAACATCTCGGCTCGTTGAGCAAGGTGCGAGGAATCCTCACCGTGAACGGCTACGTGAATTCGGTTCCGGGCTTTGCGGATTCGCCGAAGGTGATCAACGGTGCGTCGGATTTATTCCTTTCGGTGTTCGGCGAATCTGGGCGGCATGTTCGGGCGGCGATCGGCGTGAGCGGCCTACCGCGTCATGCCCTAGTGGAACTGCAGATGACGGTGGAGGTCTGATGGCCGAACATTCGCTGTCCGCCGTACCGACACATTCGCGATGGAATGCAGCGTTGCCGTCACGCCTGACAATTGACTCGGGGGATGTTGTGCACTTCGAGTGCCAGGATTCGAGCGGGGCGCAGGTCCATCCTGGCATGATCGCCGAGGAGTTTCAGGGGATTGATCGCGGACGGATTCATGCGCTTACGGGGCCGGTTGCGATCGAAGGCGCGGAGCCTGGCGATGTGCTGCAGATCGATGTCCTGGATGTTCGGCACAAGGGTTGGGGATGGTCGAGCGTGATTCCTGGGCTTGGCTTTCTCAAGCAGCGTTTCACTGAGCCCTTTCTGTTTCATTGGGAGTTGGAGCCACTCGTGTCTCGCTCGCTGGCGCCGGCATGGTGCCGTTGCGACCATTTTGCGGGATCATGGGGGTTGCGCCTGCCGAACAGGGTGAGTTTCGCACGCGGCCACCGGGGATGTTCGGCGGCAATATGGATGTGCGCGAGCTTGCGGCCGGCGCAACGCTATACCTGCCCGTGCTTCAGCCGGGCGCGCTGTTCTCCTGTGGAGATGCGCACGCGGCACAAGGCAATGGCGAGGTCTGCATCAACGGGATCGAGTGCCCTGCCGATGTTTCTCTTCGCTTTCGGCTGCACAAGCAACAACCGCTTGCGGGCCCGCTGGTCGAATCGTCGTCCTGCACCGGACGAGCATGGAGCCTCGTGGGTGGTCGTCGAGTCGTCGACGGATGCGCTTGCGGCTGCGCACGGCGCGACCGACCGCATGGTGGACCTGTTGTCGAGCCGGTGGGGATTCGATCCGGTGCACGCGTACCTGCTTTGCAGCGTTGCGATGCACCTGCAGCGTGAGTCAGGTTGTGAATGAGCCGATGATTACGGTGTCGGCTTCAATACCCAAGAGCATCCTGCCGGAGCGTGTGCTGTTCCCGATGGGACAATGAGGGTTGCATGGAGATCAACGATCCGGAAGTCATCGCCGAGCTTCGCACGCTCTATCCGCTGTACGAAGCTGCGCTGGTCGGGAATGACGTTGAAACGCTGACCAAGATGTTCTGGGCGTCGCCGCATGCGATTCGGTTTGGTGTGGGTGAAAATCTTTATGGCGTGGATGAGATCGAAGCGTTTCGCAAGTCGCGGCCTGCGGTGAATCTTGCTCGCCATGTGGTGCGGTTGGAGATCGCGAGCTTTGGGAAGGACTTCGGCAGCATTACGCTGGAGTTCGAGCGCGACACGGCGTCGGGAGTCGTGCGCGGCCGACAGAGCCAGGTTTGGGTGCGATTGGATGGAGGTTGGCGCATCGTCTCTGCGCATGTCTCGATGCTTCGTTAAGCGGTGATCGTGACTGGCAGGTTCACGGTCTTTGCTCGGTTCAGCGTCTCGCGCAGATCGTTCCGAGCTGGCGAAGGTTTCTCCGGGCACAAATCTAGCGGGGACTGTGAGCGAGATATGGGGTTGTGCGAAGGGGTAGGGTGACAGTCGAAAGATGCGCTCGCCGATGCGGTGGACTTTGATCTCCGTGGTTGCGCCGTAGGCTAGTTGCAAACGGATGCAAGAGTGTTGCGCGACGTTCGAAATCGACGCAGCTTAGCAGAGACAGGTTGTCGCAGGCCTGCAATAGCTGGAAGTATCGGTGGAATGTTGAGAGCTCCAGATCGGAGGGCGGCAACTCGTTCGCCACGATAAGCTGATCGCGCAAGGCCTTTTGCAGGGTGATCTGCTCTGTGAGAAATGCGTCGAGCAAAGGCAGCTCATCCTCGCGAATCGTACTGCGATCGGCGCGCTCTGAGAGCAGGTTGTGCGTGTGCATCGAGATGAGGATTGCGGCGTACGGATCTTCCTTCGCCATTAATGCCACGGCCTCACGACGGACAGCGAGGTAGGTACTGAGGTCGATGTCCTCGAAGGCCGAGTATTTCCCAACCAGCTCAACGGAAAATGCCGCGGGGATTTGCTGCTTGGTGATGACGGGCTGAGCATCTCGCGCACGCCAGCCATCGTCGTGGCGATATATCCCACGCAGGACGTGTTCGCGTGGCTCGGGAGACGCGAAGGAATCGTTGCCCCAATATTTCGCAAACTCGCCTGCAAGGTGGGCGTGATCCGGATGCGTGATTAGCCACCAGCCGTCGTCTGCCTTCGATCGCAGCATGTAGTTCTCCAGTCTTATTCCATCGCGGGGTCCGCTCTCATGGCGGATTCATGCCATTTGTGTAGTGCGAGCCACTCCAGGAACATCACGGTAAAGAAGAGGGTAAACCCCAGCAGCGTTGCGGCAATGACGAGCGCGAACAGGTATGCGGTTTGGAGTTGCGCCTGAGCGTAGAGAATGGAGTAACCGAGGCCGCCTTGCCCGGCTCGGCCCGAGCCTGCAAACCATTCGCCGGTAAGTGCACCGATGACGGCGATTCCACTGGAGATTCTGACTCCTACGAAGAGATAGGGTAACGCGTGCGGCAGGCGCAGCCTGGAAAGTATCTGGCCCTGCGAAGCGTTGTGCATAAGAAATAGCTGAACGAGATTTTCGTCCACACTGAGCAGGCCCTGCGTGGTGTTCGCAATGATGGGCGCAAGGCAGATGACGAAGGTTACGACACCCACTGCCAGAAGCCCCGGGCCAACCCAGATGATGATCAGCGGCGCGACGGCAAGAATCGGAACAGTCTGCAACAGGATGGTGTAGGGGAAGAACATCTTTCGAATCCAGGGCGAGCGTGCAAAGATCAAGGCGATGAAGATTCCGACCGCGATACTGGCGACGAGACCGCCAATGGCTGCTTCTGCTGAGATCGTCAGCGACGCCCAAAGGTCTGGCAGGCGCTGAATAGCTACTCGAGCCACTGCCAGCGGCGTGGGCAACAGATAACCGGGAATATCGAAGGCGAGAATCAGTAAACGCCAGAAGACCAGGAGGCCACAAAAGACCAACGCCGCGCTTCCGCTGAAGATGAGGCGTTTTTTCATACGCGGTGTGTCTCCCGCAGCAATCTGGACGTGCGATTGACGAAATTATCAAATTCTTTTGATTCGCGCATTTCGGAAGTGCGCGGGTAAGGGAGATCTACGCTTAGATCATGCGCGATGCGGCCGGGATGCGGCGCCAGGACGATTACGCGGGAGGAGAGAAAGACAGCCTCCGCAACTGAGTGCGTGACAAATAGCGCTGTCCAGTTGTGCTCGGCTCGAAGTCGCAACAGTTCCTCGTTCATGCGATCGCGTGTCATCTCATCCAGTGCGGCGAACGGCTCATCCATCAGGAGAATTCTGGGTTTGGTTGCAAGGGCTCGGGCAATGGAGACGCGCATCTTCATTCCGCCGGAGAGTTGCCGCGGATAGTGCGCTGCGACGTGGGAGAGGCCGACAAGCTGCAACAGCTTTTCCGTGGCGCTTGCAGTTTCGTCGCGGGTCCGTCCCTCGAGTTCGAGCGCGAGAGCAACATTCTTCTGCACTGTTCGCCAAGGCAAAAGCGTCGCGTCCTGAAAGACGAAGGAGACGATCTCGCGGGCGTTGGCGGGGGTCATGCCGTTGATCTGGATCTCTCCCTGCGAACACGACGACAAGCCGGCTACCAGTTTCAGCAAGGTCGATTTTCCGCAGCCGGACGGGCCGATGATGGAGACGAACTCTCCTTTTTCAACGGAGAGATTGATATCATCCAGCACCGGAGAGGACGCGGGCGAGAAGCGCTTCCCTACTTCGCGAAAGAGGATTTCAGGAATGGTCATGAGACCACCGGCAGATGCAGCGCAGATCTGTGGTCGGCATCGTGGTAGACCATGTGGGTTGAGCGCTGCCAGTTCCACTGCGACATCTCGCTGGGTTTGATGTTGGTCGAAGGATTGCGGTCATAGAGGGGAAACGCGCTTCCAGCAACCTCCAGGCGAATGCGGTCGCCCTTGGCGAAGGCATACGATGTCGGCTCCAGGTTAAACTCCCAGCGATGAACCTGGTCAGCTCGATACTGGTCTCCGAAGAGGTAGGTCGAACGCGCGATGCCGATGCAGCAGAACTCGGCGCAGCCCGCGGTAACGCGCACCAGCTTTGCGGTTAGATCGGCGCAGGATGCAGAGGTCGATGCATAGATCACGATTCGCGGCGCGCCGAAGATATGCAAGGGCTGGACTAGGGGATCGCTTGTATAGACGAGCAGATTGTTTCCAGACTCGGCTGCCGTTTGATCAAACATGCCGCTAAGCGCAAACGGTCCGCCAGGTGCGAGCACTGGGACCTCGGGATCGTAGACAAAGATGTCGGGAGTCTCCTGCTCTGCGTGGCTTGGTGATAGGCTGCCGTCGCCTGTGCGTGATTCAGCTCGACCCTGGCTGTGAAGGTAAAGGATGACCTCGGGGTCGCCACGAGAGGCTTGTGCTTCATACCATTGATTTTCGCCAAGGGCAAAGTGCCGCACACGCGGCTCTGCTGCGAAGGTGCCAGCATCCTTTAGCCAATGGTCAAACCAGCGCAGGAGCAGAGCGTCCATGTCGAGCAGAGCCTCTTCGCCCAGATCTGCGTCGCCTGCGCGGTCTGCCCATGGAATATGAATCCATGGACCGGCGAGCAGGTACTGATTTTGGCGTGCACGTTCTGAACCTGCGCGCTGACGCAAGAGTTCATAGCCCTGCATGCTGCCTTCGAGATAGGTGTCATACCAACCGGACACGTGCAGCGCCGGCACCAGGATTTTTTCCGCTGTCTTCGTCAGGTCCATTGAAGACCAGTACTCCCCCGGCGCGTCGTGCTGAAACCAGTCGCGAACGTAAGAGGGCAGACGGGGATCTGTGATCGCAGGATGCGAGCCGTAGGGAAGGTGTGAAGGCTGGGCCCGCACATTCGACCATGCCGCTTCGAGCTTTGCGCTTGCGTCATGCAGCCCCAAACGGCGCGCATCCTCCTTGAGCATTTGCAATCCCCATCCCAGCGAAGAAGCCAGGCGAAGCGCGCCGTTGTGATAGAACCAGCCGCGGTAGAGATCGCAGGCGGTCATGGCGGGCGCGATGCACTCAAGGCCTGGTGGCTGCTCGGCGGCTGCGAGCAACTGCGTCGCTCCCTGATAGGAGAAGCCATACATCCCGATGCGACCGTTGCACTCAGGACGGGAGCGAAGCCACGCGATCGCCTCGGCGCCATCTTTGCCTTCGTGGCGGAATGGGTAGAAACTTCCCTCCGAGCCGCCACGGCCGCGGACGTCCTGGACCACGACGTTGTACCCGTGGCGCGCAAACCAAATAGGATGGGCATAGACCACCGTCGATGCGATATCCCGGCCGTAGGGCTGACGCATGAGAAGGGTCGGGTGCGGTCCATCGCCCGCAGCGTAGTAGTGGTCTGAGCGAAGCAGGACGCCATCGGACATGCGGCAATCGACGCCTCTTTCGAGCGTTACACCTCCGCCACAATCTACTGGTTGCTTCAAGCTAATCCGCTCCTGCGCGCGATTCGTTTTATGGTTTGTGACGATTCTGATAGTGGTAGGCGGCTTCCAGGGCAGCGGCAACTTTAGCTGCCGCTGCGGCGATCCATCTCTCTCCGTTGTCCGCAGTGGCTGGCCGGGGGTCGCCCATCACGCCGCTGGGCGCGATGTCGCGCGTGAGCCATGCAAAGTTCACGGCACCCTGTTCGGGGGACAGTATGCTCTCATCTTCGAGTCGCGCGATGTAGTTCGTGGTGTAGGCACTCGTGTCGACCAGCTCAGGAGTGGCGCGGAGGAGCACGGCCGTCTCCCATTCCCCTGCATGAAAGCCGTACTTTGTTTCTTGCGGATTTAGTCCTTCGGGCTTTGCGCCTGCGCTCGCGTTCATGTGAAAGGTGCGCAGGACGAACTCGGCGCGGAGGTCGCGCGCCATCACATCATTCAGCGCCGTGTTGCCGCCGTGGGAGTTATACAGCACGAGTTTCTTGAAGCCTGCGGCGGCGATACTGGCGCCGATGTCATGCAGTACCGACATGTAGGTTGTGGCTGACATCGCGATGGTGCCCGGAAAGCCGATATGCTCGTTGCTCTTTCCGTAGCAGACCGGGGGCAAGGCATAGATGGGCAGATCCGGGCTCAGTAGGCTGAGAGCCCGACCGAGGAGAACATTGTTGATCAGGGTGTCGGTGGCCAGGGGCAGATGATGTCCGTGCTGTTCGATGGCGGCGGTGGGGAGCACGAGCAGTGTGCTATCGCGAGGGAGCGCATCGACCTGCTTCCAGTTCAGGTAGGCGAAGTTTCTGGCATCAGGAATCCAGGTCTTCATGCGGTTTGGACCTCGTTCTCCTCGCGACGGACGAAGGTCGCCATCTTGCCTGGGTTCATAAGGCCTCTGGGGTCGTAGAGATATTTTGTCTGCAGCTGCACGTTATCTTCGCGATATCGACCACCGCCTTCGACGTGATTAACATGCGGGTTCGCGACAAAGACACCAATCTCGCGGCAGTAATCGATCATCTCGTTCAAGCGTTCCGGCGTGGTGAAGCGGACGACTGGGATGGAACCGGGGATGACGACGCCTGCGCCATTCTTCATCCATTCGATATGGAGCAGGAAGTCCGCGCCGTATTTCTGTTTGAGCAAAGCGAATTGTTCGCGTGACGTCTCCGGGCTGAAGCCACACTGCAGGTAGGTGTACGCGGGGTCAGCCTTCATTGCCCAGAGGGTCGTGTGATTCCAGGTATAGTCGGATAGCAGGGGCGTAGATTTGAGGCCGGCGTAGGGCTCCGCGAACGACACGGATCCGCCGGCGGAGAGCGCTGCAACCAAAAGCTCTGCGCGCTGGGCTTCCGCGATCAGGAAAAAGATTGAAGACGCTTCGGCTTGGATTAGCTGTTTGATGGGAGCGAAGAATGAGGGGATGGGCCACTCGAAGACTGTCACGAGTCTCTTTCTCCAGCGATCCCGAGTGGCGATCGACTCGCTGAAGTCGAAGGCCTCACCGAACGTCGGGAAGTTCACAACCACCTGCGCCCACTGCACCGCCGGTGTGAGTGCAAACCAGATGCGGGTGATGACACCGTTGGTGCCCCACGCGTGGAGAACGTCGTGGACGGCGGGGCCGGTGTGCAGAACGACGCGCGGCTCAGGCTCCATGGTGACGACTTCGAAGGCGCGGACCGTTTCGAAGTCGCGAAGGCCGCCGTGTGCAACGGAACCAATGCCTCCTGAGCCACCTCCGAGGAATCCACCAAGAGAGGCCTTGGCGACGGTGGATGGATAGCAACGCAGCTCCCAGCCTCGATCGCGCGCATAGTTTTCGAGCGCACCGAGCTTGACGCCGGGCTCGCAGATTGCGATTCCCTGCTCGTCGATTGCTTCGATCGCGTCCATGCGCTGCAGGTCGAGGACCACGCCACCTTGCAGTGGGACTGCCTGTCCATAGTTGCCCGTACCAGAGCCTCGCACGGTGACGGGTATTTCGTGCAGATAGCAGTGGCGGAGCACGGCTTGGATCTCGGTGGTGTTGATGGGTTGAACGATAACATCGGCGTGCTTGCCGTCGAGTTGCTGCTTCAAGATGGGAGAGTACCAGTAGAAGTCACGCGATAGACGCTCCACGACCTGGGGCTGCGTCAACACTCGCGTTGGGTCGCCGAGGATCTCGGCCAAATCTACCGCCAGATTATTCATCCTGAACGTCTCCTCCTGGCGCCTATCGCTTCTTGCTCCAGGAGCGAAATGCCTTCTGCATCCTGGGATCAGTGAAGAGCGCGAGACACAACTCGCGTTCTACGGGTCCTTCTACTGCACAGATCATGTCTGACCGCCGCACTACTTCAACTGCTGGAATCCGTATCTGACGACAGAACTGGTTGGCGTCCGCAATGGTCGCCCCGTAGACCACGCGGTCGAGGCCCGCCCAGAGGGCGTCTGCCATGCACATGGGGCAAGGCTCGCAGGTGGTGTAGAGGGTGTAGCCGTTGAGGGAGAAGCCTTTGAGCTTCTTACATGCGAGACGGATGGCGCGAACTTCTGCGTGCGAGCTTGGATCATTTTCTTTGCCGACAGCATTTGCAGCACGCGTCAGGCGTTCACCGGTCCTGCTATGGAAGACATCTGACCCGAACGGCACGGGATGGCCGGTCTTCAACGAACGCGCTGTCCACGCAGCCAGGTCGCGCATTCGTTCCGCGTCGAGCGCTGCCTTTCGAGCCTTCGTCATCGATGTTTTGGGGGCCATAGTCGAAGGTAGCATGACATGGCTTCCCGCTTCGATAGAAATCGATGAGCCGCGCGCCGCGCGGCGATGGGGTGAGGGTGAGCGGGTAGAATTCGGTCATGGGAGATCGGACGTCATCGATCGTTGAACTTCGGAAGATGTATCGCCGCGGCGAGATCAACCCTGAAACGCTGCTCGAGGACGCGCTGGCTCGGGCGAACAGCAATGCCAGTCATAACGTCTACCTCTCGCAGGATCAGGAGTGGTCTCGCAGTGAGGCGCGCACGCTGCGCAGAGAGGACATCGATGTTCAGCCACTCTGGGGCATCCCGGTTTCACTCAAGGACTGCTTTGATCTGACTGGCTTTGCTACCTCCTGCGGGTCTGCGTTTTATCGGGATCTGCATGGCATCGCCGCAGCAGACAGCTGGGTTGCTGAAAAGCTTCGGCACGCTCGCGCTGTGATTACGGGCAAGACGCATCTGCACCAGCTAGCGTATGGGATCACGGGCGAGAACCGCGATTTTGGCGATTGCCTGCAGCCGCAGAACGCCGGAGTGCTGACCGGGGGCTCGTCGAGCGGAGCGGCGGCCAGTGTGCAGGAGGGCTCTGCGATGGCTGCGATTGGGACGGACACGGGCGGCTCGATTCGCGCCCCCGCTGCGCTCTGCGGCGTTGCCGGCTACCGATCATCCGTCACGATCAATACTGAACCCCGGTGGCGTGGGGGATACCACCTTGCAGCCAGCTTCGACACCATTGGATGGCTCTATCGCGATCTTCGAGACGGTCCGCTGCTTGGCCACGCGTTGTTTGATCTTGCCATCACCACGGCGCCCGCGATCGACACCCTAAGAATTGGAACGCCTGATCCAAGCCTCATTGAGGATTGTGATGCCGACGTGCTGGAAACGCTTCGGGCGTGGGGATCACGGTTTGGGGAACTGGGCGCGAGCATCGGTAATTTCGATGCGCTGTTCTGGTTGGAGGCGATGGCAATCTATGCTCCGATACAGGCGAGCGAGGCGGCGGCATTGCACAAGGACTACTTTGATCATTTCGAACCAGCGATCGCGGAGCGGCTCGCGTGGGGCGCGTCGATACCGCCTGTTGAGCTTGCGGCGCTTCGCTATCGGCTCGCCGAATTCCGAACAGCGACGGACGCGCTCTTCGAGACACTCGATTATCTGTTGTTTCCGTGCGCGCCCATCTCGTCCATTGCAGCGGGTGCAGACCATAGCGCGACGCGCCCGCGTATTCTCCGCTACACGACTCCTGTGAGCCTGGCGGGCTTGCCGGTTGTTGTGCTGCCAACGCTTCGGTCCGGAGGCCCGGCTGGCGGAATTCAGCTGATCGGGCCCATGGGGAGCGATGCGGCACTGCTGGCCTTGAGCGCCTCGCTCTCAGGGAAATTCGAAAACGGTGCTAGGCTGCATCCATGAGTCTCCGACGCAACGTCTCCCTTGCGGCTGCTCTGCTACTTCCCTTGGCGCCTCTTGCGGGCTGCCATTCGCGCACGAATTCCAACGGCCTTACGCCGGTGAAGTTCCAGGCAGACTGGTATCCGCAGCCTGAGCACGGCGGCTTTTACGATGCGCTGGTCAAGGGCTATTACAAGGACGAAGGCCTCGACGTGGAGATTATTCCCGGCGGACCCTACGTTTCGAGTGACGCGCTGGTGGCGAGCGGCGCGGTTCAGTTCGGCATGAACTCTTCCGACCATGTGCTGCAGGCGATTGCGAACGCAAATGAGCCGATCGTCGCGGTCGGCGCTACGATGCAGCATGATCCGCAAGGGATCATGCTGCATGCGGATTCACCGGTCCACACGTGGGCAGACCTGAACGGACATACACTCGCGGTCAAGCCCGGGTCGACGTGGTGGGACTTCATTCGGAAGAAGTTTCACCTCGATGGGGTGCACGAGGTGCCAGCTACCTACAGTGTTGCTAACTTCATTCAGGATCCGACCTACATTCAACAGGCATTCGTCACATCGGAACCGTACTTCGCCCAGCGCGCCGGAGTCCCCACGCGCATGTTGCTCAATCGCGACGCTGGATACGACCCTTACCGTGTGTTCTTCACTTCACGTGCCTTCGCGCAGGAGCATCCTGAGATTGTCGCCAAATTTACACAAGCATCGATCCGCGGTTGGCGCGACTACATGAAGGATCCGACCGCAGCCAATGCACTCATCGAAAAGCTCAATCCAGCACTGAATCCCGATTGGGTTAACTTCAGCTACCATGCGCTGAAGGCAGGGCATTATGTGAGCGGCGACGATGCTGGCGGGGACCAGACAGGACAATTCGACCCGGAGCGGTGGGCAACGCTCTATCAACAACTGCTCGATCTGCATGTCCTTCAGAAGCCGATCGATCCAGCGAGCGGATACACCCTAAAATTCCTGGGGAATGGCGGGACTGGTCGCTGAGTTGAAGGTTCATGGCGGGAGTGACTCACGCACCTACCCTCCGCTACTGACCCCACCCACCTCCACCGGGCGTCTCCAGCCGCACCACTGCTCCACGCTTAACCCGCGCGCTGCACTTCCCTTGCAACGTGCGCTCGCCTTCTCCGTCACGTAACACCGCTCGCCCCGCCTCGCCTTCTCCTCCGCCCTCCAATCCATACGGCCGTACGACACGCCGATCCGCGAGCAGCGTTACCTCCGCATCGCAGAGCATCTCCAACTCCTTCACGAGGCCATCGCCCCCGCGATGCAACCCCTTCCCACCCGAGCCGCGCCGATACCCATAGCGCTTCATCCGCAGCGGATACGCAAACTCCAACGCCTCCACCGGCGTATTCAGCGAGTTGGTCATGTGCGTCTGCACACCCGACAGCCCATCGCCCTGTGCGCTCGCGCCCATCCCTCCGGCAGTCGTCTCGTAGTACGTAAACACTGAGCCTGTCCGCGCATCGACGCCACCAATCGTCAAGTTACTCATCGTGCCTGCGCTCGCCGCAGGAACTCTCTTCGGCGCCGCCTTCGCAAGAGCCCGCAGCAGCGTGTCCACAATCCGCTGCGACGTCTCCACATTCCCTCCGGCCACAGCCGCCGGCGGCAACGCATCAACAACGCTTCCCTTCTCCGTTAATAAAGTCAACGGCCGCAAAATTCCCGCGGTAGCCGGAGCATCCTCGCCCAGCAAGCACCGCAGCACATAAAAGCAAACCGATAACGTTATCGCTCGCACCGCGTTTACGCTTCCCTGCACCTGCCCCGACGTACCCGCAAAATCGATTTCGATCTCTCCCGCGTCAGCATCGACCCTCATCTTTACCGCAATGCGCACGCGCTCCTCGGAGACGCCATCATCATCGAGCCAATCCTCTGCCTCATAGACACCAGAAGGCAGCGTTCGCAGCTCCGCGCGCACCAGCCGCTCCGAGTAATCCAGCAACGCCTGACCCAATACTCCGAGCCGTGCAACACCATACCGCTCGACCAATTGCAGCAGGCGATTTTCTCCGACGCGACAAGCTCCAATCTGCGCTGCCAGGTCTCCTTCACGCTCTTTCGGCGTGCGCACATTCAGCAGCACCATTGCCATCAACCCCTCATCCACCACCCCACCGCGCACCAGCTTCACAGGAGGAATCCGCAGCCCTTCCTGAAAAATCTCCCGCGCCGGGCCCATCGATCCCGCAAACATTCCACCCACGTCCGCGTGATGCGCGCGCGCCGCCACAAAAAAGCCCGGCTCACTCCCACCCGCGCAGAACATCGGCATCACCATCGTGATGTCGGGCAAGTGCGTTCCGCCCGCATATGGATCATTCAGAATCGCCACATCCCCGCGCTCCAGATTTAGCGCCCGCACCGCGGCCTCCACACTCATTGGCATCGACCCCAGATGGACCGGCATATGATCGCCCATCGCAATCACCCGATGCTGCGCGTCAAACACCGCGCAAGAATAATCCCGCCGCTCTTTGATGTTCGGGGAGATCGCCGTTCGCCGAAGCGCTGCCCCCATCTCCTCCGCAATCGAATGCATCGCACTCTGAAACACTGCGAGATCCACCGCATCCACATCACTCATGCCTTCACCCCCGAGTTCACATCGATCACAAGATTCCTCAACGCGTCCACCACCACCCTGGCCCCCGGAGGCACCACCGTAGCCGACGTATACTCCGCAATGAGCGCCGGCCCTTCGAAAACATCTCCCGCTCGCGCTCGCTCCCGATCAAACACCCGCGCCTTCACCCATGCCCCCTCAAAATACATCACCTTCTCTCCCCGCAGCGCTTGCGCCCCATCCCCCGCGCGCACCTCCTCTCGCACCGGCTCATACGTCCCCGCTCGCACTCGCATCCGCACGCGCACGTTCACAATCTCCAATCCCCGCTCGCGATTTGCAAACCCGTAGCGCTGCTCATGCGCAGCATGAAATCTCTCGGCTGCATCCATTCCGTGCTCCACGTTCAACTCATATCCCTGGCCGACATAGCGCATATCCACGCTGCGCTCCACCTCAAACGCCTTACCCGCAAAGTCCTTCGAACCTGTCGCCTCCAGTGCAGTGAATTGCTCCTCTAGATCCCCCATCCGCGTCCCGTCCAGCATGACAGTCCGCGAATAATCACGCACTGCATCGGCCAGCAAAATCCCCACGGCGCTCAGCGCACCCGGCATCGCCGGAATCATCACGCGCGGCACTCGCAGCGCCCTCGCGAGGGCGCAAGCATGGAGCGGCCCACCACCGCCAAACGCCACCAGCGTAAATCGCCGAGGATCATGTCCCCTCTCCACCGAAATCACTCGAATGGCACGCTCCATCTGCGTTTCGACCACCCGCAGAATTCCAGCCGCAAACGCCTCCACAGTTTCCAACCCGCCGCGCCAAGCCTCAAAACATTTCCGCGCACGCGCCGCATCCAACTTCACTACGCCACCCATAAACTGTTGCTCATCCAACCGCCCCAGCAGCAGATTCGCGTCAGTCACGGTCGGCAATTCGCCGCGCCCAAAGCAAACCGGTCCTGGCTCCGATCCCGCAGACTCGGGCCCCACGCGCAACAGGCCGCCCGCATCGAAACGTGCCAGCGATCCACCTCCCGCGCCCGCCGTATGAATATCGAGCATGGGCACGCTCACTGGCACGCCCGCCACTACACTCTCATTCGTCCGCTGGACGCCGCCGGTCTCCGCATCGGCTAGAAACACATCGGTGGATGTTCCACCCATGTCGAAACCAATCACCCGGTCAAACCCGGCGGCCCGCGCCATCTCCCACGCGCCAATCACGCCGCCCGCCGGTCCGCTCAGCACCGTCCGCACCGGCTCCGCGGCCGCGAGCTTCGCCTCAACAATGCCGCCTGACGACTGCATCACCTCCACCGTTCCTCCCTTATACTGCCGTGCCACCTCCGCCTCCAGCCCCAGCAGGTACCCGCTCATCTTCGGCGTCAGATACGCATTCACCACCAGCGTCGACCCACGCTCATACTCGCGAAACTCCGGGAGCATTTGATGCCCAACCGACATTGGCAGCCCCAGCTCCTGCAACGCGTTCACCACTCGCGTCTCATTCTCCGCATTCAGAAACGCAAACAGCAGCGACACGGCCACAGCCTCCGCGCCACTCGCTCTCACCTTCTCCACCAGTTCCGCCAGTTCCACCGCGGAAGGCCTCCTGAGCACATTACCCTCTGCGCTCACCCGCTCCGGAACCCCAAACCGCAGGCCTTCTTCCACCAAACAAGCGGTCGCCGGCTGCGTCCACGCATATAGTTTCGGCCGCGTCTGTCGCCCGATCGCGATCGTGTCTTCAAACCCGTCGGTCGTCACAAACGCCACGCGGGCACCCTTCCGCTCCAGCATCGCATTCGTCCCCACCGTCGTTCCGTGCCTAAGCTCAAGCCCGTCGGCCGCGGCCCCCAACATTCGAACCCCCTCCATCACCGCCCGAGCCGGATCATCCGGCGTCGACCGCACCTTGACCACGCGCACCTGCCTATTCACCATGGCCACGCAGTCTGTGAATGTCCCGCCGGTATCGATCGCTATCCGCAAACAATTCCTCCCAAACCGATCCCCACCAGTATGCTTGAAGTCTCTCTACGCTCTATCCTCTACACTCTATGTCCTGGCTAGCCACAGCATCTGCCTCTCAGCGCCGAGCCCTCATTGCAGCCGCCCTCGGCTGGATGCTCGACAGCATGGACGTGATGCTCTACGCAATGATCCTCCCTGCCGTCCAGCGCGACCTGCATCTCTCCTCCGCCCTCTCCGGCGCCATGATGTCCGCAACCCTCATCTCCGCAGCCGCCGGCGGCATCTTCTTCGGCTGGTTTGCCGACCGCCTTGGACGCACCCGCGCGCTCAACGCCAGCCTTCTCATCTACTCCGTCGCCACCTTCGCCTGCGGACTCACCCACACCGCCCTCGCCCTCGCCTCCTTCCGCATCCTGCTCGGGCTCGGCATGGGCGGCGAGTGGGCCTCCGGCGCCGCGCTCGTAGCCGAGACCTTCCCTGCCGAAGCCCGCGGCAAAGCCCTCGCCTTCGTGCAAAGCTTCTGGGCCATCGGCTACGCACTGGGCGCGAGCATCACTGCACTCATTCTCCCTCGTTTCGGCTGGCGCGCCGTCTTCTTCGCCGGCATCCTCCCCGCGCTCCTCACCCTCTGGATCCGTCGCCGCGTCCACGAACCCGAGCTCTTCCAGCGCGACCGCCAATCCAACCCTTCACCCCTGCAACTCTTCCGAGCCCCGCTCGCCCGCGCCACCCTGGTCTGCGCGACCATGAACGCCGCCACCCTGTTCGCCTGGTGGGGCCTCTTCACCTGGGCCCCGCGCTTTCTCTCTCTTCCCATCGCGCAAGGCGGCCACGGCCTCTCCATCGTCAACACCTCCACCTGGACCATCGTGATGCAAACCGGAACCTTCGCCGGCTATATCAGCTTCGGCAGCATCGCCGCCCGCTTCGGAGCCAAGCGCACCTATATCGCCTACCTCCTCATCGCCGCCGCGGCCGTTCCCGTCTTCGCGTCCGTCGCCAACCCCTGGCTGCTGCTCATCATCGGCCCTATCGTCGGCTTCTTCGGCACCGGTTACTTTTCGGGCTTCGCGGTCATCTCCGCCGACCTCTTCCCCACGCATCTCCGCGCCACCGCGATGGGCTTCGTCTACAACATCGGCCGCGTCGCGAGTGCTGGCGCGCCTTACCTCATCGGCTTAATCTCCGAGCACCACGGACTCCCGGCGGCCCTCCTGATCACCTCTGCAGCCTTCCTCCTGGCCGCGTTGATAGCCACCGCTCTAACATCCACTGCCAATTCAGAAACCTAGCGGTTCCGCTTTCGGCTGTCTTCACGGCATCATCTGGGCGCAGATACTTCCACGGTTGCCTGCCAACGATGGGAGAGGCTATGCTCATCTGCACGATGGTTCGGAGCTTTGGCACACTAGGCCTTCTCGCGAGTGGATTCTTCCTGGCAATTGCGTCGCCTTGCAAGGCTCAGCCTTCGGGGCCAACCGTTTTTCGCGTTGCTGCCGACGGTTCGGCGCAGTACAAAACGGTCCAGGCGGCGGTCGATGCCATTCCCGCTACGGGCGGAACAGTTCTCATTGCACCCGGCACTTATCGCGAGCAGGTGATCATCAACCAGTCCCACGTAACGCTTCGCGGAACGGGCGCAAACCCAGAGGCGACAATCCTGGTCGACGACACCAGCCAGGGAACGCGCGGCAGCAAGCCTAGCTATGCGACCGTTCATGTGCTCGGTAACGACTTCCGCGCCTTCAACCTCACCTTCCAGAACGACTTCAACCGCACGCACGCACAGGTGTTTGCCGGGTCACAGGCGCAGGCGCTGAACCTCGAAGGTGACCGAAACATTCTCGACCACGTCAGCATCCTCGCGAACCAGGACACGCTGTATATCGGCGCTCGCGGATGTGGACAGGCTGGGAGCCGGAGAAAGCCGGCTGCGAGCTCGACGACTTCTGCGCAGACTGCGCAACCCGCACCACTCCCGACCGAGACACCTTGCGTGCCGGTTCCCACTCGCAGTTACTTTACGCACTGTGTCATTGCAGGGAACGTCGACTTCATCTATGGCGATGGCAACGCTGTGTTCAATGATTGTGAGATTCGCAGTACGCTGCATGCCGAAGGTGGCTACCTGACCGCACAGGGAAAGTATCTGCCCAACCAGCAGTCCACCTTCGTCTTCAACCATTGCCGCCTTACCGCCGAACCTGGAGAGACCCATGTCTACCTTGGCCGGCCTTGGCGCCCCTACGCGTCCGTGGTCTTCCTGCACACGTGGATGGGAGCCCACATCGAACCAGCGGGCTGGCGCGAGTGGCATCCGGGTGAGACGCATAATCTCGACACGGCCTTCTACGCCGAATACAAATCCACTGGCCCTGGAGCCAATCCGGCAGCTCGTGATCCGCACTCTCACCAGCTAACGGCCGCGCAAGCTAAACAATTTGAGACCAAGATTTTCCTTGCTGGCAGAGACGGCTGGGACCCAACCAGGGAAGCGAAGTGACGGCTGGACCGTCCTCACACTACAACGCACGAAGGAGCAGGCATGCAACGATACTCGTCGACACTGGTAGCTCTGGCGTTCTGCCTGTCATCAGCCGCAGCGGCGCAGGATACCCGCACGGTCACGGAACCAGTGATTCCGCCCGTCTGCACCAGGCTTGACGCACGCCTCACCTCCATCAACGACGGCACCTACAACACGCTGTCCGCGGCCGACGAAGGCAAGCTCGACACCAATCGCATTCAGAAGGCCATCGACAGCTGCGGCAAAGGAAAAGCCGTCGCGCTCCAGGCTCACCGCCGGTTCAACGCATTTGTCAGTGGCCCGCTTGAGCTTCGCGAAGGAGTGACCCTCGTGGTGGATAAGGGCGCGACGCTCTTCGAGACACTCGACCCGAAGGTTTTGGAGATCTCTCCCGGCAGCTGCGGCATTGTCAGCAAAGAGCCCGGGCGCGGGTGTAAGCCGTTGATCTCTGTAAGCCATGTGTCAGGTGCCGGCGTCATGGGAGACGGAGTCATTGATGGAAGAGGCGGCGAGAAGATTCTCGGCACAAACACGTCTGCGTGGGAACTTGGCGAACAGGCTCTCAAAGACAATGCAGGCCAGAAGGTCAGCCGCCTTATCGTTGCCGACCATGCCGACAACTTCACGCTCTACCGCATCACGCTGAGAAACTCACCGAACTTTCACGTCTCCTATAACGCTGGCGATGGCTTCACAGTGTGGGGCGTCAAGATCGATACCGTGCAGCGTGTCGCGACGGCGCTGCATCCTCTCTCACGCAATACCGACGGCGTCGATCCGGGAAATGGCTCGAAAAATATCACCATCACCCACTCCTTCTTTCGCGAAGGAGACGACAACGTGGCCATCAAAGGCGGTCCCGGCGGCCTGACCAACATGACCGTGATCCACAACCACTTTTATTGGGGACACGGTATGTCCATTGGTTCCGAAACGATGGGCGGAGTGAGTAAGGTTCGTGTCATAGACCTCACCCTGGACGGCACCGATTCGGGCATCCGCATCAAGTCCATGGGCACCAAAGGCGGGCTGGTGCACGACATCGTCTACGACGGCATCTGCATTCGCAACTCGGGCCGCCCGCTGGATATCACTGCCGCCTACGCGGCAAACGGTCCCGTCAAGGGAAACTCACCGCCCACCTTCCGCGACATCACGCTGCGTAACGTGAGCATCTCTGGAGGCGGCAGGATCCTCTTCGATGGCTACGACCATGACCATCGCGCGCAGGTAAACCTCGACGGCGTCTTCCTTACAGACAGCACCCACCCGCCTGTCCCGTACACCTACACCTTCGACCATGCCGACGTCGTCTTCGGCCCGGGCGGGAGCAATCTCCAGCTTCCCGCTGGCACGGACGTCACCGTTACCGGTTCGCCTACAAAAGGAACGCCCTACTCCTGCGCGAATCGGTTCGTTCCGTTCCCAACGGAATAGCCCTGGAGAAACGTTGGAGTTTCAGTCACTAAGGGAGCGTCCTTGCGGCAGCCCCCCGACCCCTTGCGACTTCCGAGCCTTGCCGCACGTCCTATTATCAGCCGTGCAATCGCGTCCACAGCAATTGCATCCAACATCAAAACCGCCCAAGGAGCCGCAACCATGGCAAAGGAACCCACCACGTTGGACGATAGCCTGGAGCCGGCGCCCACCAACTCCGCCAACCCAAGTGAAGAGGATCGCTCGCTCCTTGGCCGCGTCAGCCGCCGCTCCTTCCTTTCCCATCTGGGAGCAGCCGGCATCGCCGCCACCACTGCGCCGGTCCTCGCTTCCGCGGCCACACTCACGCCGTCCGCTGTCCAGGAGCCCGAGACCGCAGCTCCCGCCGGCACCATCCCCATCGCCCTCAAGGTCAACGGCAAAGTCCACAATCTTCACCTCGACCCCCGCACCACGCTCCTCGACTGTCTGCGCGAGAACCTCGACCTCCCCGGCACCAAGAAAGGCTGCGACCACGGCCAGTGCGGCGCCTGCACCGTCCACGTCAACGGCCGCCGCGTCAACTCCTGCCTCTCCTTCGCCGTCATGCACGCCAACGACGAGATCACCACCATCGAAGGGATCGGCCAGCCCGATCACCTTCACCCCATGCAGGCCGCCTTCGTCGAGCACGACGGCTATCAATGCGGCTACTGCACCTCGGGCCAGATTATGTCCGCCGTCGCTGTGCTCAAGGAGCCTGTCGGCCCCACCGACGAAGACGTCAAGAACGCCATGTACGGCAATATCTGCCGCTGCGGAGCGTACCCCAACATCGTCGCCGCCGTACAACAAGTCCGCAATCGGGCCTGATCTCCCAACCCTCCAACCAACGGAGCCCTGCCATGCAGCCCTTCCAATTCACCCGCGCCAGTTCAATGGACCAGGCCATCCAGGCCAACGCTGCCCACATCGCCTCTGCCGCCGCTCCCACCCGCTTTCTCGCGGGAGGCACCAACCTCATCGACATGATGAAGCTCGACGTCGAGCGTCCCTCCACCCTCATCGACATCAACGACCTGGATCTCGCCGCCATCAAGCCCACGCCCGACGGCGGCCTTTTGCTCGGAGCGCTTTCCCGCAACTCTGATGTCGCGCATCACCCCACCGTGCTCCGCGACTACCCTGTCCTCTCCCAGGCAATCCTTTCCGGCGCGTCCCCGCAACTCCGCAACATGGCCAGCACCGGCGGCAATCTCCTGCAGCGCACTCGCTGCGTCTACTTCCGCGACACCGCCTTCCCCTGCAACAAGCGCGAGCCCGGCAGCGGCTGTTCTGCCATCGACGGCTTCAACCGCTCGCTCGCCATCCTCGGCACCAGCAAGGACTGCATCGCCACCAACCCCTCTGACCAGAACGTCGCGCTCACCGCTCTCGATGCCACCATCCACGTCCAGGGCTCATCGGGCAAACGTGATATCCCAATCCACGACTTCTACGTTCTCCCCGGCTCCACGCCGCACATCGAAACCGTCCTCCAGCCGGGAGACCTCATCACTGGAGTCACCCTGCCGCCGCCACGCCCCGGCGTGCGCAGCGTCTACCTCAAGCTCCGCGACCGCGCTGCCTACGAGTTCGCGCTCGCGTCTGCTGCCGTAGTCCTCGGCACCCAGGGCAACCGCATCACCTTCGCCCGCGTAGCGCTTGGCGGAGTCGGCACCAAACCGTGGCGCTCGCTCGAAGCCGAACGGGCTCTCGAAGGCCACACGGTCGATCTCGCCACCTTCCGTCATGCCGCGCAGGAAGCCCTCCGCGACGCGCACCCGCAATCCGAAAACGCTTTCAAAGTCGACCTCGCCCAGCGCTGCATCGTGCGCGCCCTCACCCTGGCCACCAAGTCCGCCTAACGATTCGGAGACACCATGCACTTCAGCGAATTTATCGCCTTCATCGACGCAGCCCAGGCCAACGGCAAATCCGCGCCGCCGCCGAACCCCACCGAGACCGACCCCTCCGCCATCATCGGCTCTGCCGTCCCGCGTATCGACGGCCCTCTCAAAACCACCGGCACCGCCCTCTACGCCGGCGACTACAACTTCCCACGCATGGTCTACGCCGTGCCCGTCTGCTCCACCATTGCCAACGGCAAAATCCGCTCCATCGATACGTCTGCCGCCGAAAAACTTCCGGGAGTCCTCCTCATCCTGCATCACGGCAACATCAGCGGCATCTACCGCAACGCCCCCGGCAGCGGACGCGCCAGCGAGAACCGGCCGCCGCTCTCCGACAACACCGTCAGCTACTGGGGCCAGTACGTCGCTGTCGCCGTCGCCGAAACCTTCGCCCAGGCCAACGCCGCTGCGGCCGCCGTGCGCGTGCAGTACGACGCCGACAAGCCGAACGTCAGCACGAACCTCTCCGACCCCATGCCCGCCATCGGAGCCCCCGGCGGCCCGCACATCCAGAGCCAGCGCGGCGACTCCGACGCCGCCTTCGCCTCTGCTCCCGTCAAAATCGACTACACCTACTGCACCCCCGTCGAGACGCACAATCCCATGGAAATGCACGCCACCACAGCGGTCTGGCGTGGTCAGCGCGTCACCCTCTACGAGAGCTCCCAGGGTGTCGTCAACCATCACGACGTGATGGCCCAGGTCCTTGGCCTCCCGCGCGAGAATATCGAGATAGTCTCCCGCTTCATCGGCTCCGGATTTGGGGGCAAGCTCTTCCCCTGGCCGCATTCAGCCCTTTGCGCGGTGGCAGCCCGTCAGCTCAATCGCCCCGTCAAGCTCGTTGTCTCCCGCAAGATGATGTTCTCCGACGTTGGCCATCGCCCCCGAACCCAGCAGCGCGTGCGCCTCGGCGCCACGCCGCAGGGCAAGCTGCTCTCCCTCCAGCAGGACTACCTCAACCACACCTCAGAGTTCGACGACATCCGCGAGAACTGCGGCGAAGCCACACCGTTCCTCTACAGCACTGCCAACCTTCGCGTCAGCTCCGGCCTGGTACGCCGCAACGTCGGCACACCCACCCCCATGCGTGGCCCCGGCGCCGTCCCCGGTCTCTTTGCCATCGAGTCCGCCATGGATGAGCTCGCCATCAAGCTCAACATGGATCCCGTTCAGCTTCGCCTCGGCCTCGACACCCTCACCGACGAAGAAAGCGGTAAGCCCTTCTCCTCTCGCCACCTGAAGGAGTGTTTACAAGTGGGCTCCGAAAAATTCGGCTGGTCGCGCCGCACTCCGCAGGTAGGCTCCATGCGCGACGGCGACCTCATCCTCGGCTGGGGCGTCGCCTGCGCATCGTGGGGCGCCGGACGCGGCCCCTCGCAATGCTCTGTCGCCCTGCTCCCCAACGGCACAGCCCGCGTCAGCTCCGCCACCCAGGACATCGGCACCGGCACCTACACCGTCATCGCACAGGTCGTCTCCGACAAGACCGGTATTCCCCTCGACAAGGTCGAAGTCATCCTCGGCGACAGCTCGCTCCCTCCCGGCCCCATGTCCGGCGGCTCCACTGCCACCGCCAGCGTCCTGCCCTCCATCGTCGACGGCGTAGATGCCGCAGTGAAGAACCTCCTCACCATCGCCGTCCATGTACCCAACTCCCCCTTCAGCGGCCAGGACGCAAGCACGCTCACACTCACCGATGGCCGCATTCACGCCAAGTCTCAGCCACCCTCGTCCGGCACTCCCTTCGGCGACATCCTCCGCTCCGGCGACCTCGCCAGCGCCCGCGGCGAAGGTAAGTCAGGCGGCAATCCCAACACCGCCAAGTACTCCTTCCATTCTTTTGGCGCGCAATTCGCTGAAGTCCAGTGGGATCCCGGCATCGCCCACCTCCGCGTCAGCCGCATCGTCACCGTCATTGATGGCGGCCGCATCATCAACCGCAGCGCCGCCACCAACCAGTGCGCCGGCGCCGCCGTCATGGGCGTCGGCATGGCCCTATTCGAGGACACCATCTACGACCCCCGCAACGGCGCTCCCATCAACTCCAACTTCGCCGACTACATCGTCCCCACCAGCGCCGACGCCCCCCTCATCGACGTCCACTTCCTCGATATCCCCGACCCCCTCATGGGGTCCTATGGCGCGCGCGGCATCGGCGAAATCGGCCTGGCTGGAGTCGCGCCCGCCATCACCGCCGCCGTCTACCACGCCACAGGTGTCCGGGTCCGCGAGCTCCCCGTCCGTATCGAAGACTTGCTGGCAGCCTCCAGCGACCGTCGCAACATATAATCCTGATCCGCACGCCGCTTCCTTGACTGGTGGTGAAGTGACATTCAGGCGCTGCGAAGAGCCCTCTTCAATGAATATATTGCGCTGATCCTAAAGAAAAATATGGCGGAGAGTGAGGGATTCGAACCCCCGATAGCCTTGCGACTATGTCTGATTTCGAGTCAGGTGCATTCAACCGGGCTCTGCCAACTCTCCGCTGTAAGCCATGGAGGCTCAATCACTTGCTACACAGCGACAGGATCTGAAATGCGATCGCGTCGCTTGAAAACCAGGCATCTGGAGTGGCATGAAGATGCCGATGGCATGGCAAATGATTTTGGACCAAGCAGCTATCCGAAGGCGGATAGCTCGTCAGTTCCTCGATAAGTGTACCGGCAAAGGTGTAGCCGTTGCAATGTTCTGGACGGGCATGCGCCGGACCTGGCCCAACGGGAAATCTGAATCAAGCTTGGATAGCCGGTTATCGTAGCGGGCTGCACCGAATATCACAAGGGGTACCTTCCCGAACTACTATGATTAAACTTCAGAACCCCAACCACTGGATGGAACTCTGACGCGAAGTTTTGGGACCATCGACCCGCGTAATCCTTGGAGGCAATTCATGGCAACAGTACCTGGAACGACGGCCGTACATCCCACTTCAACACGTGTTCTGTCGACGAACATCCATCTCATCCGCTGGGTGGAGAAGATGGCGAACCTGACGCAGCCGGCGGCCATTCACTGGATCGACGGATCAGCCGAAGAGAACGAATATCTATGTGCGCAGCTGGTGGAATCTGGCACATTTACCAAACTCAATGAGGAGCTCTGGCCCGGATGCTACTGTGCCCGTTCGTCGCCCAAGGATGTCGCGCGGGTAGAAGACAGGACGTTCATCTGCTCTCTGTCGAAGGACGATGCGGGGCCGACGAATAACTGGGAAGCCCCCTTTGTGATGCGCAAGAAGCTCAAGGAGCTCTTTCGTGGATCGATGCGTGGGCGCACGATGTATGTCCTGCCGTTTTCCATGGGGCCGATCGGATCCCCGATGTCGCGTATCGGCGTGCAGCTTACAGACTCCGCGTACGCCGTTGTGAATATGCGGATCATGGCAAGGGTGGGCCTGCCCGTCTTTGAGGAGATCGACAAGGATATTCATCGGGTAGTGCCTTGCATGCACTCGGTGGGAGCGCCGCTGGCGCCCGGGCAGCAGGATGTTCCGTGGCCACAGAACGACACGAAGTACATTGTGCACTTCCCGGAGACGCGCGAGATATGGAGTTACGGATCGGGCTACGGTGGCAATGCCCTGCTCGGCAAAAAGTGTTTCGCACTGCGCATTGCGTCCAACATTGCTCGCGATGAGGGTTGGATGGCGGAGCACATGCTCATTCTTGGACTGGAGTCTCCGGAAGGCGAGAAGACCTATTTGGCTGCGGCCTTTCCTTCCGCCTGCGGGAAGACCAATCTGGCAATGATCATTCCTCCCAACGGATTCGACGGATGGAAGACCTGGACGGTCGGCGACGACATTGCGTGGATCAAGCCGGACGAAACCGGCCGCCTGCGTGCGATCAATCCCGAAACAGGGTTCTTCGGTGTAGCTCCGGGGACGAGCGAAAGAACGAATCCAAACGCGATGGCGACCCTGCGCCGCAACACCATCTTCACCAACGTGGCCGTCACCCCCGATGGCGGCGTGTGGTGGGAAGGCATGACGCAGGAACCACCCGCTGAGTGCGTCGATTGGCGTGGCGAGCGCTGGACCCCGGAGATCGGCCGCGAAACTGGACGAACGGCGGCCCATCCCAACGGTCGCTTCACCGCTCCCGCATCACAATGCCCCTCGTTTGATTCGGACGCGGCGGAGTCTCCTGACGGTGTGCCAATCTCCGCCTTCGTATTTGGAGGAAGACGCGCCACCGCGATTCCACTGGTCGTGCACGCATTCAACTGGTCGTCCGGCGTCTACCTGGGCGCTACGATGGGTTCCGAGACCACTGCGGCTGCCGAGGGCGCGGTTGGCAACGTGCGACGCGACCCGATGGCGATGCTTCCCTTCTGCGGTTATCACATGGGAGATTATTTCCGTCACTGGCTGACCATGCAGAGGCAGCTCAGCATCACGCCGCGCGTCTTCCAGGTCAACTGGTTCCTCAAGGACGAGCAAGGGAAATTCCTGTGGCCGGGCTACAGTGAAAATATGCGCGTGCTGAAATGGATCATCGACCGTGTGCGTGGTCGTGCCCAGGGCAGAGAGACCCCCATCGGCTGGGTTCCGCGCTATCAGGATATAAATTGGGACGGACTCGACATGTCCGCCGAGGCCTTTGCTCAGCTTGAGAAAGTTGACAGCAAGGCCTGGCTGCGCGAGGTCATGGGCCATGAAGAACTCTTCCTCGCGCTGCATGACCATCTGCCGGCCGAGATGATCTACGAACGGGAGCTGCTGATCTGCCGCCTGTGATCGACTCTCACGCGCGATGAAATATCGTATCCAATAACTGCGGAATCATCTTCTGAATGCTCGATTCATCCAGCACCTTTGGACTGAATCGAGCATTCAGTGCAAACCCCTCTAAAATAGCCTCAACAGCTAATGTGTTGCAGCGCATCTCCGCTGTATTCTCGCTCTTCTCAGGAAATAGATCCGAGAGCTCCTGGCGATTCACCGAGGCGCTGGCCTCGAGGTGCTTCTCAGCCAGTTCCGCGAGCATCCTGGGATGACGCAAAGCGAAGAGCTTAAACTCAATCTGCAGAAGCTGGGTCTGCGTATCGCATATCTGTTCGAGAATGTAACGGGTAACTGCCCGATACCTTTCCTCTTCGTCTTTCACATCCTTGATACGATCGCGCAGAGCTCTCGCATTGCGCCGGGCGGCGAGGCTGCGCAGGGCGAGAAACACTTCGGTCTTGCTGGCGAAGTTCGCATAAAACGCTCCGCGACTACGGCCGGCTTCCGCTGCGATATCCTCAATGCGAGAGGCCTCAAAGCCGTCACGGGCAAAGATCACTTCGGCTGCACGCAACAACTCAGCGCGCGTACGCTCGGACTTCATGGCTTGTTGTGATCGCGAGGCGGGACTGATGTCCACGGACTGGAGACGTTTGCGATCCGGCGCTTGCCTGGTCCGAGACATTTTTTGAATCGTTCCTCGTGGCCTCAGCATAATATACACACGTGTATATTTTCCAGTTCGTGCACGGCAACCCAGCGAATTTCCATCGAGGTCCGAATCTATGACGTTCCGCAAGACCCTGCAAAGCGTGGTACCACTTGCCACTTTATTATCTGCAAGTTGTGTAGGATTGCTGGGCGGATGCAAGAGCGGCGGTCCCCCTCCGGGTGCGGCAGGCTTCGGACCGTTGCCCGTACAGGTGAGCACCGCGGTTCAGGAGGACGTTCCCCTTACGGGCGAATGGGTCGCAACCACCGATGGATATGTGAACGCACAGATCCAGCCGCAGGTCTCCGGATACCTCATTCGACAGGATTACAAAGAAGGCGGCGAGGTCCACAAGGGGCAGGTCTTATTTGAGATCGATCCGCGGCCGCTGCAGGCCGTTCTGGATCAGGCGAAGGCCAGCCTCGCGCAGGCGCAGGCGCAATATGAGCTGGCCGGGATCAACGTTCGTCGGGATACGCCACTTGCAGAGGCGCACGCGATCGCACAAAGCCAGCTCGATAATGACATTCAGACGCAGGCTGCCAACAAGGCCGCTGTAGCCAATGCGCAAGCCTCCGTAGAAGCCGCCGATCTCAACGTTGGATTCACGAAAGTTCGATCCCTCATCGATGGCGTTGCCGGACAGGCGACACTGCAGGTCGGAAATCTGGTCAACACCAGTTCGGTTCTCACGTCGGTATCGCAACTCAATCCCATCAAGGTTTACTTCTACATCAGTGAGCAGGAGTACCTGACCCTCTCCGCGCAGGCGAAAGAGCGCGGCAAGGCAGACCTGCTGCGCAGCGGCAACGCGATTCCGCTGAAGCTGAAGCTGGCAAATGGCCAGGTATATCCGCAGACGGGTCGCATCATCTTTGTCGACCGAGCGGTGAGCGCTCAAACCGGCAGTATTCGCATAGCCGCGCAGTTCGCAAATCCTGGAAACTTGTTGAGGCCGGGACAGTTCGGACGGATCTCGGCAGAGACCACCGTTCTTCATAACGCGGTAGTTGTTCCGCAACGAGCCGTGTCGGAACTGCAGGGCATGAACCAGGTCATCGTGGTTGGGGCCGACCACGTGGCGCACATTCGTACGGTTCACCTTGGTACGCAGGTTGGTCCAAACATCGTCATATCCAGCGGCCTGAATGCCGGCGAGCAAGTGGTCACGGCGGGCAATGAGAAGGTAAGGGACGGAATGAAGGTTGTGCCTCAGCAGGACAATTCACCCGCACCAGCAGTGGCCGGGCAGAACGCGCAGGGGAACTAACCTATGATCTCGAAGTTCTTCATACGCCGACCGATTGTGGCCATGGTGATTGCTATTCTTATGGTGATCGGCGGCCTTGTCTCGCTGCTGAGCCTGCCAACTGCGCAATTCCCCAACATTGTGCCGCCTGAGATTCTGGTGCAGGCGACGTATCCTGGAGCCGACGCAAAGACGCTGGAGCAGGCGGTTGCGACGCCGATTGAGCAGCAGATGAACGGCGTCGACAACATGAACTACATGCAGTCGACCAACGCCAGCAATGGTGTTACCCAGCTCACCGTCGACTTCGACGTAGCAACCAACGCTGATACCGATCAGATCCTATCGCAGCTGCGCGTCGACCAGGCGCAGAGCCAGTTGCCTGCTGAGGTCACCGTCGCCGGTCTCACGGTAAACAAATCTCTCACCTCGCCGTTGATGCTGCTGGCCATCTCCTCACCGAACGCCACATACGACGGCACCTTCCTGGCCAACTATGCCTACATCAACCTTGTCGATGAAGTCACTCGCGTCAAGGGCGTGTCACGCATCCAGGTATTCGGCGCGGGCCAGTATGCTTTGCGCATCTGGGTGAAGCCCGATCAACTCGCGAAGCTCGGCGTTACCATTCCGCAGATCGCGGCTGCGCTGCAGGCGCAGAACACGGTGAATCCGGCCGGCCAGATCGGCGGGGAACCCGTTCCGAGCGGTCAGCAGTTCACCTACACGGTCCGCACGCAGGGACGCCTCATTACCGCGCAACAGTTTGGCGACATCATTCTGCGCGCCAATCCCGACGGCTCTATTCTGCACCTCAGGGACGTCGCACGCATCGAGCTGGGAGCTCAGACCTACAACCTCAGCGGCCGCTTTGAAGGCAAGCCCGCGGCCGTCATGGCGATCTATCAACTCCCCGGCACCAACGCCGTGGAGACCGCGAAAAATGTTCGCGCGAAGATGGATCAGCTGACCAAGAACTTCCCCCCGGACATGGCCTATCACGTCGCGCTCGATACTACGGCAGCCGTTAACGCGGGCATTCACGAGATTCTCATAACGCTGTTCATTGCGCTGGCGCTGGTCATCCTTGTGGTTTTCATCTTTCTCCAGGGCTGGCGCGCGACGCTCATCCCGCTGCTCGCTGTACCCGTGTCGCTCATCGGCACCTTCATGGTGTTTCCGCTGCTCGGCTTCTCCATCAATACGCTGTCGCTCTTTGGACTGGTGCTTGCGATTGGCCTGGTCGTCGACGATGCAATCGTCGTAGTCGAAGCTGTCGAACATCATATTGAAGAGGGCATGACGCCGGTGGATGCGTCGTACGCCGCGATGGAACAGGTAGCGAGCCCGGTCATTGCGATCGCGCTCATCCTGGCTGCTGTCTTCATCCCGACCGCGTTTATTCCGGGCATCACCGGACGCCTCTACCAGCAGTTCGCTGTAACGATTGCGATCTCAGTTCTCTTCTCAGCATTCAACGCACTCACACTCAGCCCTGCACTTTGCGCTTTGCTGCTAAAGCCCAAGACAAAGTCCAAAGGCCTTCTGGCCCGATTCTTCGACTGGTTCAATCGCGTATTCAAGCGCACAACCGATCGCTATGTCAGCACCTCGGGGTGGCTGGTGCGTAAGTCGATCGTGGGCATAGTCGTCATCGCGATACTCAGTGCGTTTGTAGTTCTGTTGGGGGCCAGACTCCCGGGCGGTTTCCTGCCCACCGAGGATCAGGGATACGCATTCGTGGCCCTGCAACTTCCGCAAGGCACCTCACTGCAACGCACCGAAGACGCATCACGCGATGTAGAGAACGCGCTGCACAGGGTGCCAGGAGTACAGAGCGTAACCTCGGTCATCGGCTTCAGCCTTCTCAGCTTTACGCAAGACACCTACCACGCCTTTTACTTCGTTACGCTCAAAGATTGGGACCAGCGCAAGAGCCCCGATCAACAGTTCGCGGTGATTCAGCAGAATCTTGCCAAGCAGCTCGGCAGCGTCAAGGAGGGCCTCGCGTTCTCGTTTCCGCCTCCTGCGATCCCGGGCCTGGGCAGCTCAGGCGGCGTGAGCATGGTGCTCGAAGACCGCTCCGGCAGCGGCGATTTGAATTTTCTCACGGCGAATACGTACAAGTTTCTCGGCGCGCTCAAGAATCGCCCGGAGATCGCCGCTGCAATTCCCTCCTACGCTCCCGCCGTGCCGCAGCTTTACGTCGACGTCGATCGCGAAAAGGCCGCGCAGCAGCAGGTCAACCTTTCGGACGTGTACACAACGATGCAGGCCTTCATGGGTGGAACGTTGGTGAACTACTTCAACCGATTTGGCCGGCAGTGGCAAACCTACATCGAAGCCGAAGGCGACACCCGCACGAACATCGACAACATTGGGCAGTTCTACGTTACAGCGGCGAACGGCAATCGAGTTCCATTGAGCGCGATCACTACAGTGCGACGCTCGTCCGGCCCGGAATTTACGACGCGCTATAACGAGTACGAAGCTGCGCAACTCACAATCGTTGCGAGTCCTGGATATAGTTCCGGTCAGGTGATGAAGGCTCTCGAAGAAACCTTCGCGCACACGATGCCGGCAGGCATGGGCATGGATTACTCCGGCATGAGCTTCCAGGAACACAGAGCGCAGCAGAGCATTCCGCCGTGGGTCGTGTATGCGCTCTCGATCGTCTTCTGTTTCCTCATTCTCGCCGCGCAATACGAGAGCTGGTCACTGCCTTTCGGCGTTCTCCTCAGCACCCCCGTTGCAATTTTCGGCGCCTACCTGGCACTTACTATGCGTCATCTCGAAAACGACGTGTATGCGCAGATCGGCCTGGTCATGCTCA
This sequence comes from uncultured Acidobacteriaceae bacterium, assembly GCA_963737325.1. Lineage (GTDB taxonomy): Bacteria > Acidobacteriota > Terriglobia > Terriglobales > Acidobacteriaceae > Granulicella. The sequence goes on along the minus strand of CAVTSJ010000009.1, from coordinate 341,227 downwards.
TCGGACTCTCAGCTAAGAACGCCATTCTGATCGTTGAGTTCGCTAAGGATGAGTACGAAAAGGGCGAGACCATCTTCGCCGCGGCTATGAACGGCGCGCGACTCCGCTTCCGGCCGATCCTGATGACAGCCTTCGCTTTTATTCTTGGCTGCGTTCCGCTCTGGTTCGCCACCGGCGCTGGCGGCGTCTCGCGTGAGATCCTCGGGACCGTTGTGATCGGAGGAATGCTCGCGGCAACACTCATCGCGATCTTCCTCATCCCGGTCACGTTTTCCATCGCTGAGCGCTTCGCTCAACGTTTCAGTTCCGCGCATAATGCGAGTCTCGACTCCGACCACGACGCCGGACCGCCCAAAACGAAGGCGCCCCCGCAGGGAGGACAAGCATGAAACATTCGTTCCGCAATCTCTCGGCACTCGCGCTCATTGCCGTGCTCGCCGGCTGCAAGGTTGGCCCTAACTACAAGCGACCGACTGTCAATACGCCGGCTAGCTACCGCGGAGCGCTCGCGCCAGACATCGCTCCCGCTACCAACGCCACGCCGCTCGGCGCGCAAAAGTGGGACACCGTGTTCACGGACCCTGTGCTGCAGCAACTCATTACCGACGCGCTGAAAAATAACTACGACGTAAAGATCGCAGCTGACCGCGTGCTGGAGCAGCAAGCCCAGGTAGGTATCACCAGGGCGGCACAGTATCCAACCCTCAATCTCGGCGCAACCTACGACGCGCTAGGTCTTCCCAGTAGTCTGCTAAACAGCGTCAACACCAGCTCCAACAGCTCTAACACCAACGGCCAGACCAACTACTACGCCGGCGGAATCACTGCATCCGTTGCATGGAACCTGGACTTCTGGGGTATGTACCGCCGCCAGACCGAAGCGGCCCGCGCCAATCTGCGCGCCACCGAATGGGCAAAGCAAACAACCTATGCCACACTCGTCGAGAATGTAGCAACGTCGTACTATCAGCTTCGTACTCTCGATGCGGAGCTCGCGATTACGAGGAGCACACTGGATGCCCGCAAGCAGTCTCTCGATCTAACCCAAAAGCTCGAGCGAGGCGGCGCCGATTCCATGGCCGATGTGCGCCAGGCTGAGGAACTTTACTATACAGCGCAGGCGCAGATTCCAGATCTCGAGCGGCAGATCGCACAGCAGGAAAATAACCTGCGACTCCTTCTCGGCGAAGATCCCGGACCCATCGTTCGCAATATCGACGACAGCACCTCGATCATTGCAACCGCGCCGCATCCTGCAGATGTTCCCGTGGGCCTCCCGTCCGATTTGTTGGAGCGCCGCCCCGACGTTCGACGCGCGGAAGAACTGCTCATCCAGGCCAATGCCAATATCGGTGTCGCACGTGCGCAGTACTTCCCTCAACTCGCCCTGACGGGTACGGGAGGCACTTCCGGCAGTCAGTTGAAGGGACTGGTGAACCCTGTGAATGTCTACTACTATGCGGCTGGAAACCTCACACAGCCCATCTTCGACGCGGGAAAGATTCGCGCCAACTATCACCTGGCGCAGGCAACAGACAAAGAACTGATTGATACCTATCAACAGACCATTGCCGGAGCGCTGCGCGATGTTTCGAATGCGCTGATCGCGTACAACAAGACGCGCGAGTACCGTGAGCAACAGGAGAAGCAGACAGCTGCCTCTGCAGACGCTGTTCGCCTTGCGCGCATTCGGTACAAAGGTGGTTCCACCAGCTATCTCGAAGTGCTGACAACGGATACGAACCTCTACAACTCGCAGCTCACACTCGAGGCCGCGCAGCAGGCGGAGGCTCTGTCTCTGGTGCAGCTTTATAACGCGCTTGGGGGCGGCTGGTAACTGGGCGGGTCAATCCTTGAGGCGCTTTTTCCACTCTTCAATCGCTGCATGCGCAGACGCAGGAAAGGTTAAGTGGCCGACCTTGCGCCCAGGCCGCGCCTCCTTTCCATAGTCATGGCGGAATAGCCCGGGGAACTTTGAGGTCTCCGCCTCGCTTGGCATCGAGCCGATGCAGTTGAGCATTACCGTCGGGCTACTGTCCGTAATTCCGAGCTCCATGTCCGTAATCGCTCGCAGATGATTTTCGAACTGCGAAGTCTTCGAACCTTCAATCGTCCAGTGGCCAGAGTTGTGCACGCGCGGCGCCATTTCATTGGCTAGCAAGGTACCATCCACGACAAAAAACTCCACCGCGAGCACACCCACATACTCAAGCTTCTCAAGCAATAGTTCAAGATACCCTTCCGCTTGACGTTGCAGTGCTTCATGCACGAACGGCACGATCGAGGTTCGAAGTATGCCCTCACGATGATGGTTCTCGATCAGTGGATAGAACACCACCTCTCCCGACCTGCTCCGCACAGCGATGAGCGAGACCTCTGCCTCGAAGTTCACCATCCCTTCAAGAATGCAGGGCACTCCTCCAACCTCCGACCAGGCGTCTGCTGCATCGTCCGCACTGCGCAGGCGCGCCTGCCCTTTGCCGTCATACCCCATGCGCCGTGTCTTGAGAATCGCTGGCACACCCGTAACGTCGAGTGCGCGCTTAAGATCTTCCAGGCTATCGACTGGCGCGAATGGAGCTGTACCAATGCCGCATGCTTGAAAGAATCGCTTCTCCAACAAACGATCCTGCGCAATTCCCACAGCGCGCGCATTGGGGTACAGATTCAAGCCCTGCAAAACATCCGCGTGAATGTTTTCACTTTCGATCGTCACCACATCGACGCCCGCCGCGAATCCAGCAACCGCCGCGGCATCGTCCAGGTCGACCGGTATGACCTCGGCAACCTGCTCTGCGCAGTCTCCCTGCTGCCCTGCGCAGATCACTTCAACATCCAACGCGTTGCCAGCTTGCGCCAGCATCAGCGCAAGTTGTCCGGCGCCTAGTATTCCAATTCTTGGCTTCGATCGAGTTGTCATTTCCTTGGATCGGGCCCCTTCAGCACAGTTTTTGTTTGCATGCTGCGAAACTTCTCCAGCCTCTGCGCAATCGCTTCATCGGTTAGTCCAAGGATCGATGCAGCGAATAGGCCTGCATTTTTGGCACCAGCTTCTCCAATTGCAAACGTGGCCACAGGGATGCCGGCGGGCATTTGTGCAATTGAAAGGAGTGAGTCGAGTCCATCCAGCGCGCGGCTCTTCACCGGCACGCCCAGGACGGGCAAACTTGTCTTCGACGCCACCATCCCCGGGAGATGCGCTGCGCCGCCTGCGCCTGCAATGATGATCCGCAGACCTCGGGACTTTGCGTTGGCCGCATACGCCATCATCTTGTCCGGGGTTCGATGGGCGGAAACGACCTCAGCGTCATACGCGATCCCAAACTCATCAAGCACTTTGGCCGCCGCTTCCATAGTCGGCCAATCTGACTTCGATCCCATGATGATTCCTACAACGGCGCGACCGCCGGACTTTTTTGCCTTCGCCATCACGACCTCCAGCCCTTCAATACTTCAACGAATGCAACCTGCTCTAGCGCCTGCACGCGGTCCTTCAATAATTCAGGCGTATCGCCTGGCAATACCGGACAGCGCTTCTGTAACACGATCGGGCCGCCGTCCACTTCCTCCGTCACCTGGTGAATTGTGCAACCGGTCTCACTTACACCCGCAGCCAGCACGGCTTCGTGCACCTTCTGGTTCATCAATCCGCCGAAGGCGGGCAAGAGAGACGGATGGACATTCAGCAATTTCCCCTTCCACTCTTCTACAAAGCTTGCTGAAACAATGCGCATGTAGCCGATCAACAGCACCAACTCCGCTCCAGCCTGATTGAATGCAACGCTCACCTTCCCGTCATACGCATCGCGCTCCAAGCCTGCGGGATCAAGGAACAGCGTGCGAACTCCATGCTTCCCAGCCCGCTCAAGAATGGGCGCATTCCGTTTGTCCGAGACAACTAATACAAGTTCAACATCAAGAGATTTTGCTGTGATTGCATCCAAAATACCTTGCAATGCCGTTCCCCGAGTTGAGCCGAGAACCCCGACCTTTAGACTCATGCGAATCGTAACCTCTTCATATGATCCACGCGGCGAGCGATCACCGCAGCCGTGCCAATATCTGTGCGATGAAAAAATGGCCCCGGGATCTCTCGGACGACCTGTTCGCAAACAGCTTCCGCCTCACCAAGAGTCTCGCCGATTCCAACCACCGCAACCGCGCGCGATCCAGTCGCGACCAACTTGCCTTGTTGTACATCCACCGCACTCAGAAAGATCGTCGCATTCACTGGCAGTTCTTTGGGCAACTGAATTTCGTCGCCCTTGCGCGGAGCCTCTGGATATCCCTCGGGAACAACGTACTTGCAAACGCTGGCCTGGGCAGCGAAGCGCACATCGACCTCGGCGAGCGTCCCGTCCACGATCGCGCGGCAAATCTCCACCAGGTCCGTCTGTAGCAAAGTCAAGAGGTTGAGAGACTCGGGATCGCCGAAGCGTGCGTTGTACTCAATCAGTTTTACGCCATCTTGCGTTGCCATGAAACCGCCATACAAAATGCCTTGATACGGCGCACCGCACTCTTGAGCCAATGCAGCCGCAACGCGCTCATTAATCTGCTCCGCCTCGGCAATATTCCCTTCCGTCAGGAATGGCAATTTGTGATCCGCATCCGTATACGTACCCATTCCGCCCGTGTTAGGTCCTTTATCCCCGTCATACGCCCGCTTATGATCCTGCACCACGGGCATATGTTTGAGCGCTCCACCATCGCAAAAACTCATCAGCGAGAACTCTTCTCCTTCGATCTTCTCTTCGACAACAAAGGGATGCCCATGCTCAACTAAGGTGCTGCAAAAGGCAATGCTATCGCCCATCGACAGCAGATGATCTCCGCAGACTTTGACTCCCTTGCCACCCGCGAGCCCATCATCCTTGATCACGTGACGACCCGCATAGTGATCCAGCACTTCCTCGACTCCATCCATCGACGTGAAGCGCTGGAAAAACGGGTTGCCAGGAATCTTGTACTTCGCGAGCAGATCCCGCGCAAAGCCTTTGCTGGACTCGATCCGCGCCAGGCCTTGCGTTGGGCCCACCACTGGAACTCCGGCGGCCAGCAGGGCATCTGCTACTCCAGCCGCGAGTGGCGCTTCGGGACCGATCACCGCAAGCGTGGCTTTATGCTCGCCAGCAAAAGAGGCGACGGCTGCTGGCTCTGCGATGCTTCCAATGCCGTAGTTCAAACAGAGAGAAGCGATGCCCGGGTTGAGAGCATTGCTGAAACATACCAGCTTAGGCTGCTGAGCCGACCGCGCCAGCCCGACGGCAATCGCATGCTCGCGCGCCCCTGAGCCAACGATGAGAACCGTCTCGCTCATCGCCCCAGGCTCGCGAGAATCGTTGCTTCCAATGGTCTCAGGTCTGGCGCAAAGGTTGTTCCGGTGATCTTTTCAAATAGCTGAATATACCGCGCAGCGAGCTCAGCAATTAATTCATCCGGAGGAACTGGGAGCACCGCGTCCTTATAGGGATCGCAACGATCGCGGAACCACAACCGGAAGAACTCCTTGTCGATCATATTCGGTTCCTTACCCGCAGCCAGCCGCTCCGAGTAGCTATCGGCCAACCAGTATCGACTCGAATCCGGCGTATGGATCTCATCAACCAACAAAATTTCGCCATCCGCCGCTACTCCAAACTCATATTTCGTGTCAGCGAGAATCAATCCGCGCTCAGCAGACCGCTTCTGACCGAAGTCAAATAGCTCGAGCGCTTTCGCTGAGGTAATCTCCCACTGTTCAGGTGTCAGCCAACCTTCCGCGACGATCTCCTGCGCTGTGATGGGCCGATCGTGCGTTTTTTCCTTCGTCGTCGGCGTGACAATATTGTTTGGCAGCGCCTCGTTTTTCTTCATGCCTTCCGGGAGGGCGTGACCGCAATAGGTTCGCACGCCCTTCTGATACTGCGTCCAGATCGACGTGTCGGTCGATCCCGTCATGTATCCGCGCACCACAAATTCGATCGGCAACACCTGGCACTTGCGGGCAATCAGCGCGTTGGCATGTGGACTGAGCAGCACATGGTTGGCAACAATGTCGCGTGTCTGCTCAAACCAGTACAGCGACGTTCGATTCAATACCTGTCCCTTATAGGGAATGGCACCGAGCAGGCGGTCGAATCCACTCTGCCGATCGGTCGTCACCAGCAATAAGCGCCCGTCACCGATCTCGTACGTGTCGCGTACCTTGCCTGGATACTTCGCGGCGAGCGGCAGATCAGTGGAAGTCAGGCAATGTGGAATCGCATCAAGCAGCATCTGTCGTTCCATTTCAATTCACCTCACCGAAGCGGACGCCCGATGCATTTGCTTCGACTCGGCCCAGTTCCCACACCTTGAACTGAGGGAAACTCGCAATGGCCGCGGCCAAATCATGCTCTAACCCGGGCGGAGCGATCAGGACCAGACCCACTCCCATATTGAACGCGCGATGCATTTCGCGATCGTCGATATCTCCGAGCCGCTGCATCAGCGAAAATATCGGCTGGGGCGTCCACGTCGCAGGATCAATGACGGCGCCCAATCCCTCAGGGAGGACGCGCGGCACATTCTCCACCAGGCCACCCCCCGTGATGTGCGCCATACCCTTCACTGGAATTCCAGCGTCCAGGATTCTCTTCACCGGTGCGACATAGTTTGCATGCGAAGCCAGCAGAACGTCGGCAATCGACTTTCCTTCCAGTTCTTCGGGTCGCGCATCAATCGCATACCCGCCAATCTCGAAGATCAGCTTGCGCGCCAGGGAAAAGCCATTCGTATGCAGCCCGCTTGAGTTGATTGCATACAAAACATCACCCGAAACAATGTTTGCACCGGTCAGCAAACGTTCACGATCCACCACGCCCGTAACAAATCCGACGACATCGAGATCGCCTTCGGCATAGACCGCAGGCATCTCCGCTGTCTCGCCGCCGACCAATGAGATCCCAGCTTCCACGCACGCAGCGCTCATTCCCCGCACCAACGCCTCCACGATCTCAGGTTCGATCTTATGAAATCCCAGGTAGTCCAAAAACGTGAGCGGGGTCGCACCCATCACCACGATATCGCCCGCAACGGCCGCTACCAAATCATGGCCGAGCGCTTCATACCGGCCAGCCATGACCGTCACCTTGCTCTTCGTCCCAACGCCGTCAGTGCTCTGCACCATCACCGGGTCCTTGAGATTTTTCAAGGCGTCACCCAGCGAGAACAGAGTTCCAAACGATCCGAGGCCGGTCAGGACGGCCGCGGAATGAGTTCTTGCGACGTGCGATTTGATGCGCCGCACGGCCTCATTCCCTGCCTCGATATCCACTCCTGCAGACTTGTAATCTACCTTCGAACTCAATCCAGCCACCTCTATTTCTGTGAATCGCCTTTATCCAACCCACTTTCGTGCGTTGTCGAACATTCGTTGCCACGGACTATCGTTCAGCTTACGGGTCCACGTGTGTTGCACTCCGAGGAAGATGCGCTCAGGATGCGGCATCATGATAAGCGCACGTCCGTCCGCGCTGCTCAGCCCGGCAACCCCGCGCACCGAACCGCTCGGATTGAGTGGATATTTCTCGGTGACCTCGCCGTAGGTATCAATGTAGCGCAATCCGATCAGGGCATCCGGGCGAACGTCACTCACGTGGCCTTCGCCATGCGCAACAACGATTGGAATGCGGGCGCCCGTCATACCGTCGAAGAACAACGACGGCGAATCCTCCACGGCAACCATGCAAAGGCGCGCCTCAAACCGCGCCGAGACATTGCGCCCAAAGCTCGGCCACGCCGCACTGCCAGGAATAATATCGCGCAACTGCGCCATCATCTGACAGCCATTGCAGACGCCCAGGGAGAAACTGTCCGCACGCTCGAAATATTGTGCGAACATTTCCTTCAGCTGTTCGTTGAAGAGGATGGTCTTTGCCCATCCGCTGCCCGCGCCCAGGACATCGCCGTAAGAAAACCCTCCGCATGCAGCCAAACCCCGAAAGTCCGCAAGGCGAACGCGGCCCGCCAGCAGATCGCTCATGTGAACATCTACTGCGGTAAAGCCTGCGTGATCGAATGCGGCGGCCATCTCCACCTGGCCGTTGACGCCCTGCTCACGCAGGATCGCGACACGCGGGTGCGCTGCATGGACGAACGGTGCGCTAACCCGCTCTGTGAGATCGAAGGGCACCGAAACAGAAAGTCCCGGCCGCGACGCATCGTCCAATAACGAGAACTCCTGCCTGGCGCTCTCAGGGTTGTCACGCAGCGACTGAATATGAAAGCTCGTCTCCGACCACATCTCGTGCAGCGCCGTGCGGCTGTTCTGATAGACAATCTCTGTACCGCTTCGAATGATTAATTCATTGTCTGGAATGCTTCGCCCAACAACCAGTGTTGTGAGCCCCAATGTATTCAGCCGGGCCGTGACATCCTCGACATCTTGCGTTGCCACCTGCACGACTGCGCCGAGCTCTTCACCGAACAGTTCCGCCAGACCTGCCGCTGGTAGCGTGATATCCAATCCGACATTCCCGGCGCACGCCATCTCCAGCAGCGTGACAAACAATCCGCCATCGCTGCGGTCGTGATACGCCAGCAGCTTGCCCTCGCGATTGAGTTGTTGGATCGCAGCGAAAAATCTCTTCAGTATCTCGGCTGACGGCGCATCCGGCGCTTCATCCCCGATCTGTCCGTACACCTGCGCCAGGCACGATCCGCCCAATCGCTTCTTACCCTCGCCCAGATCGATCAGTAACAGCGTCGCATCGCCCGACTGCAGCTGTGGCGTAAGCGTTCTGCGCACATCAACGACGGGAGCAAACCCCGATGCAATCAGCGACAGCGGCGATACAACCGCCTTTGCCTGGCTCCCTTCGCGCCACTTGGTCTTCATGGACATCGAATCCTTCCCTACAGGAATCGACATGCCCAGTGCCGGGCAGAACTCCATGCCGATTGCGTGCACGGCATCGAACAGCTTCTGATCTTCCTGCCCCTCGCCCGCAGCGGCCATCCAGTTGGCAGAAAGCTTGATGTCGCCGATTCTTTCTATCGAGGCGCCCGCCATGTTGGTAATCACTTCGCCAACGGCCATGCGGGCAGAGGCCGCGGCGTCGATGACAGCCAGCGGCGTCCGCTCCCCAATCGCCATCGCCTCCCCGCAGATCGAGTCAAACGAGCGAAGCGTCACAGCGCAATCCGCAACCGGGACCTGCCATGGCCCTACCATCTGATCCTGCACCACCAGGCCCGAAATGCTGCGATCGCCAATCGTAATGAGAAAGGACTTCGAGGCCACCGCTGGCAAGCGAAGCAATCGTTCGACCGCATCCGCAACGGTAACGCCCGTTAGATCGAGCAGCTTGGTTTCGATGCTCGAACGCGTAAACGCACGCTCCATCTTCGGCGGTTTGCCAAACAGGACTTGCAGCGGAAGATCGATTGCCTTCGCATCTCGTCCCGCCTCATCATCGTTAAGTGTGAGGTGCGGTTGCTGCTCCGCGGTCCCAACGATCGCAAAAGGGCACCGCTCACGTTGGCAGATCGCTTCGAAATCCTGCAGATTCTCCGGTGCGATCGCAAGCACGTAACGCTCCTGCGCCTCGTTGCACCAGGTCTCCAATGGGCTCAGTCCCTCTTCCCCCCGAGGAACCGCATCCAGATCGAAGCTGCCTCCACAGCCGCCGTCCTTGACCAGCTCCGGGAACGCATTCGACAAGCCGCCAGCACCGACGTCGTGGATGAACGCAATCGGATTGCTCTCACCGCGCTGCCAGCAGCGATCGATGACCTCCTGCGCACGACGCTCCATCTCCGCGTTGTCGCGCTGTACAGAAGCAAAGTCCAAATCCGTATTCCCACTCCCGACACTGCTGGACGCCGCGCCGCCGCCAAGTCCGATTAACATCGCGGGGCCACCCAGGACGACCAGCGCGTAGCCAGGCTTCATCGCGCCCTTCTCTACATGTCCGGCTCGAATGTTCCCAATGCCGCCGGCCAGCATGATCGGCTTGTGATAACCGAAGACCGTGCCACCACTCGCCTGTTCGTAGGTGCGGAAGTATCCGGCAAGTGCTGGCCGTCCAAACTCGTCGTTATAGGCAGCTGCACCTAACGGGCCTTCAATCATGATGTCGAGCGGCGAAGCAATATGCGACGGTCTGCCATACGCTTGCTCCCACGGTTGCGGCGCTTGCGGCAGGTTCAGGTTCGATACGGTGAAGCCGCACAGCCCCGCCTTTGGCTTGGCGCCGCGTCCGGTCGCACCTTCGTCGCGAATCTCTCCGCCCGATCCCGTCGCCGCGCCTGGCCAGGGCGAAATTGCCGTCGGGTGATTATGGGTCTCCACCTTCAGCAGAATATGGATTTCTTCATCGTGGTACTTGTAGATCCCATCGCCGGCCTCCGGGAAAAACCTTCCGCCGAGCCCTCCGCGAATCACCGCGGCATTGTCCCGATACGCCGAAAGAACATCGTCGCCCGAGAACTCATTGGTGTTGCGGATCATCTGGAACAAGGATCGCGGCTGCTTCTCGCCGTCGATCGTCCAGCTCGCATTGAAGATCTTGTGGCGGCAGTGCTCGCTGTTGGCCTGCGCAAACATATATAGCTCAACGTCCGTAGGATTGCGCCCAAGTCGCGTAAACTCAGTCACCAGGTACTCGATCTCATCACTCGCCAGCGAGAGCCCCAACAAACGATCGGCTGCAACAATGGCTTTCGCCCCGAGGCCCAGCACGTCGATATTCCCTAAGCCTTTGCCTTCGCGCGGCGCGAAGAGTGCCTGCAGCTCATCGGCACTCTCAAAGAACACACTCTCCGTCATGCGGTCATGGAGTGCTGCTGCCAGCGTCGAAATGTCTCCCACCACGCCATCACCGGATGAAACGATCCGCACCACGCGCGCACGCTCGATTCTCTCGATCGCGGCGAAGCCAGTGTTGTGCAGAATGTCGGTAGCTTTGCTCGACCAGGGCGATTGCGTCCCGATCCGCGGCCCAATCCATACCCGCTGGCCGGCAGACAGCTCATCGCCCACACCCAGCAACTCCGCCAAACGCCGATGATCCACCGTATCCTCTGCGTCCTTGCGAATCAGCAGCAGATATAGATACGAGGACTCAACGGCGACCACATTCGCCGCGTCGACAGGGTAACTCGCGCGCAGCTTCTGCACGACGCGTTCGGCCTCGAACGCCGTCAGTGCCGGCGGCCCGGGCAGCACGCGCAACGTCGTTCCGCTAGAGGTGGGCTGAGAGATTTCTTGTGATGTGGCTTGCGACATCTTCGGTATGTTTGGCAGTGTCGTTCCGTTTTTGTTCCAGCGTGTTGAGATATTCTTCGGTGATGTCTCCGGTGACATACACTCCATCGAAGACGGACGTATCAAAGTGCGTGAGACCCGGTGCAGCATCGGTGATGGCCTGCTTCAAATCTTCCAGATCCTGAAAGATGAGCTCATCGGCGCCGATGTCTTTCGCCAGTTGCCGCACATCGCGACCGCTGGCAATCAACTCCGATCGCGCCGGCATATCAATTCCGTAGACATTGGGAAAGCGCACCGGCGGCGCAGCCGAACAAACGTAGACCTTTTTCGCGCCCTGTTCCCGAACCATTGCGATAATCTCGCGGATCGTCGTCCCGCGCACAATGGAGTCGTCCACCAGCAGCACATTCTTACCCAGGAAAGCCTGCGGTATGGGATTGAGTTTGCGCCGAATGGATTGCTTGCGCTGCGCCTGCCCCGGCATGATGAACGTTCGCCCTACATATCGATTTCTCACCAGCGCATCACGATACGGAATATTCAACCGGGTCGCAATCTCCTGCGCGGCCACGCGGCTCGTCGAAGGAATCGGAATCACGACATCGATGGGAAGATGCGACCACTCGCGCTTGATCTTCTCTGCAAGCTTCGTCCCCATGTTGATGCGGCACTGGTAGACCGATGCACCGTCAAGCACAGAATCCGGCCTCGCCAGATAGACGAACTCGAATAAGCAGGGGGCCTTCTCGTGCGCTTGAAGGCTCTGGTGCTGGTAGACCGTGCCTTCCATGTCGATGAAGATCACTTCACCTGGCGCCAGGTCGTGATCCAGGTCGAAGCCACTCACCTGCAGCGCCACACTCTCTGAGGCGATCATGAACTCCGCCTCTTTCCCCTCGCCGCGCTTGCCGAAAACCAGTGGTCGAATCCCGTGCAGGTCGCGGAACGCCACCATACCCACGCCGGCGACCATGGCAATCACCGCATAGCCGCCCTTACATCGTCGATGAACCTCTTCGACGGCGGCAAACACATCGAACTCATTGGGGTGAACAGCTCCGCGACGCGAGAGCGCGTGCGCGAAGACATTCAACATGACCTCGGAGTCGGAGCTCGTATTCAGGTGCCGCATGTCCGTGAGGAACAGGCTCTCGACAATCTCCGAAACGTTGGTGAGGTTGCCATTGTGCGCAAAGATGATGCCGTAGGGCGAGTTCACATAAAACGGCTGCGCCTCGGCCACCGACGCGCAGCCTGCCGTGGGATAACGCACATGCCCGATCCCCATGTCGCCCAACAGCCGCGCCATGTTGCCGGCCTCGAAGACATCGGTGAGTAGACCATTCCCCTTCTCCAGGTAGAACCGGTCTTCAAAGCACGTCGCAATGCCCGCAGCGTCCTGGCCGCGGTGCTGAAGCATCGACAAACTTTCGTAGATGACGGAGCTTACTGGACTACGCCCGAAGACGCCGACAATACCGCACATGGTTCCTCACTGCCTGCCTGATGCCGCACAAACTTGTCGAATCACCGCGAAGTTCATCAGCGTGGATAAACAAGCTCAAAACCTTTGCCTGCTTACGTATATTTGAGTCTGGTCCGGCCCAAAGGGTTCAAAGGAGGGGATCACAAGGCCTGCAACTGCCTGTATTCAAGAGAAATTGCTCTCCTTCCATCATCTCCCATCCTGATGAGGAAAATCGCGCAAGCCTGCGGCGACCGTGAGAAACACGGCGAAAAGTTTCCATAATTGAGCGGTTTAGCGTAATTCGGGTGCCAGACTGGCCGCTTAGAAGTTGAACGACAGACCACCCTGAATAGCCCGAGGAACCTGCGCCAGGATCAGCGTCTGGCCATCCGGAGCGAGCACTGGCTGATAGCCCTGTTCGAGCAGGTTGGTCGCCTCCACCACAGCATCCAGCCCCTGCGGCAGCATGCTTCCGGACCACAGTCTCTGCCGCACATAGAAGGTCAGATAGGCCTCCTCGGGCATGACATTGTAGGCATTCACCTGGGTCAGCGTATTAGCCGGCTGCCAACGATACTCCGCCTTCATCGACGTGCCCGTGCGAACAATTTTTCCTCGCAGAGCGACGCTGGCAGCCGATGCGGTCTGGGGCGTCAGGCCTGCAGCCAGATTCGTCATGACCAGATCGCCGTTGCTCTGTAGAGCGGTTCCGAGGTCATACTCCGCCCAGGCCGATAGCGCGGGTGTCAGCGTCTGCATGAGCGAAATGCTCAACCCGCGCGCAGCATATCCGGGCCCACCGACCTGGAACGTCCCTGTAGTTGGATCGGCCACAGCATTCGCAAGCTGCAGCGAGGCGGCATTCATCAGCCCACTGCCTCCAATGGCTCCATACGATAGCCGATCGATGTAGGCGGAACCGGTTATCACGCGACTACCCAGCTTACGGCTCACTGAGAGCTGGTTATGCATGCCCCGATCGCTCAGCGGCTTGCCATTCGCATCCGGCACCACCGACAACGCAGGCTTCAGTTGATCGAGGTCATCCGAGCTTTGCAGCTCACGGCTGGACGCATAACGATATTCCACGACGACATCGTGCGACGGGCGGGCGGTGAATCGTACGAATGGCTCGGCTTCCAGGCGCGTCTCCTCAAGGCGCTCGGCCTCCATCAACGTTCCCGCATCGATCAGGAACATGTCACCCAGCGCGAACTGCTGCGTACTCGCCAGGCGCAGCAACTCGAAACCACCCGCCGAGCCTCCGTCGGTCAGCTCCGGATGCGATTGAAAGCTTGAGACCAGGCGCGTGCTTCCGCCCAGCGGGCTTCGACGCTCATAACCTGTAATCACCGCGATGGACGGCTGCGGGGAGATCCCACCCGTCTGCACATCTCCAACATCGGCGCGCAGCACCGCTCCATCTCCATCCTCCATGGTCCTGTCCAGAACCAGCGCCTGGTGCAGGCCGCCATCTCCAAAGGCTCCGCCGCCGTTGGTTAACATGATCCTTCCCTGCGAGGAGACGCGGTGTGGCTGCTCAGCGCTTGAAGAGACCGGCGCGCCGTCCTCCGGATCTACCAACCGCAACAAAGGCCGGTTTGCCGCCGAGCGGAGAGTCCACTTCCAGTCGTCGACCGGTTCATCGGCTCTTCGCCGTTGCGCCGGAAGCCAGTTGTCGGCGTCGAACAGATTGTTCATCGTCAGATTAACGATCGACTGCACCCCCGCGCGCAGGCGCACATCATTGCGCAATAGAGGAATAAAAAAAGCGGCAGTCGCACGCAGCTGGTAGCGACCAGGCATTACCGTGGCCATGATATAGCGGCCGTGATCGTCGCTGACTGCCGTCGCGACGGTCCCGTCTTCGGCGCGCATGAGCTCAATGAGCGCTCCCATCTGGGGCGTACCGCGAACGTCTCGGACTGTGCCTGAGATGATGGCTGAAGCCTGGAGGGCGAACATTTGCCCTGTACCTGCAACCACGATCAATAGCAACAAACCTGGTAAAACTCGTTTCACCGCGCTCAAACCCTCATTCGCGCGTCTACGGCTCTCCGATGGACCGCCCAGTCGGGAAGCCGGACGGCTGTGTTAGTGGTGGAGACTGCTATCGCGGTCCTGTCCTGCGTAGCGTTAGCTCCTCGTGCGGCCGGAAGATCGGCTGAACTACTTCTTCACTTGCCCACGTTCGAACGGGCCCTCTTGCGTCTACTGCTGCTCTTGGGTTTACTGCTGCTCTTGGGTCTACTGCTGCTCTTGGGTTTACTGCTCAACGATGAACGGCGCACTCTGATCGATCGACTGCTTCAAAATCCCGTCGTTCACCTTGATGATCACCTGATACTTTCCTGGTTCGAGGCCGGCCAGCGGCATCGTCTTCTCCAGGGTCAGCTGGTCGGCATTGGGGTTTAGTTTTGCAGCAGTCTCCTGCATGTCCAAAATCTGTTTGTTCGTCGCCATATCCAGAATCTGGTACTCGATCGTAGCGTCATTGCGCTTGTTCTCGCCAATGCCCAGATTATAAACCTGCATCCAGAAGTTCAAATTCTGTGCCCGGTGGAAGGTCACAGGCGCTGCGAACGTCGGCGGAACCCGAGGCACAACCTTCGTGTTTCCAATGACAAAACTGCCAGCCCCCACGTCCTTCGAGGGTACCCGCTCCATCTCCCCCGCCAGGATCAGCGAAGACGATGCCAGCCGGTCATCATCGAACTCGGGCACATCCACGCTTCGTCTCCATGCGCCCATGTGGTCAGGATTGTTGACATCCTTGATGGCAATCTCCAGCTTGTACCGTCCCGGAGGCAACGGAATGGCATTCCAGTAGACCGACATGTTGTTCTTGGTGCGCTGCAAAAGATCGCTCGGGGTCTCGACCTTCACCGTGTCCTCAAACGTGTACACGATGCGGTGCGTAATGGTGCTCACGCGGCCCAGAATGTTAACCGTGCCAACCGAGTCGCCTTCCTTGGTGCTGTACGTGATGTCTCCGTTGCGAATCTGCAGCGTCACAGGGACCAGGACCGTTTCATTGGTCAACTTCACGTAATCCGTACGAACGTCAAACAGGAATGGCGGGCCGGACAGCACCTTCGAGGTTGCCAGGAAGTCATCCAGATCCGCGAACTTGATCGGCGGCGGTGCAAACAGCTTGGCGAAGGTATCCAGCCGATCGAACTCCTTGCTCTGCTGCGTAGACGACGTAGGACCATTGCCGAGCTGCTCGAGGCCGCCGCCCTTGAATCGGTCCGCTTTCGTGGCCTGACCCATCTCTTCGTACTGCGTCAAACCCGCTCCAGGCACATGCTTCAGAGCGTCTTTCTCAGAACGGTCAATGGTGGCGTGATACTCGCCGCACATGCACGTATCCACAAATTCAATGTCGATGTTGTCGCCAATACCCTCGAGATAGCGGTAATGCCACACCTCGAACGGGAAGGTGGACGTCTCGCCGCCGCCTTCATCCATCGGACGCTCGTAGCTTCCGCCTGACGGGTGCGAGTCAATGCTGTCCGGCTTTCCGTAGGCGATATAAATGTGCCCGCGATCGGTCATCCATCCAGGCTCGCCAGCCGCGAAATGCTCATTCGCATATGCAATGCGCGCATAGTACTCATCGCGGTATTCGTTATCGTTCGAATCAGGATTCGGATTGCGCCGCTGCCAGAACTGCTCAATGAACGCGTCCCGCTCTTCGTCGTTGGAGAGGCTCTTGAAGGTCTTTGCCTCCTGGTCGGTGATGATCCACCGCACATCGTCGTCCAGCCACGTCTTGTACTGGCCCTTCAACTCGTTCTTGGTCGCCTTCAGGCGCTCGCGTTCCTCGCGATCGGTCAAGCGGCGCTTCAATGGATCGGGCTTCTCCGCCACCGGCGCTGTTTTCGTCACGCTGCCCGTGTCCGGAGTCGATTGCGTCGCCTGTGCCGGGGTGGCACTGGAGGGCGCAGCCTGCGCAATCACCCCCGGGCTGCTGCACGAGAGCGCCACAACCGCCATACCTGGAACAACAAAGCGCGACAAAAACATTTTCATTGAATGAGGCCCTGCTCCTGTTTCCTTAGACCCTTTATTCTAGTCTCGGTAAGCCGCCTGCACAAGGCTCCATGCAACCCACTGATATCATCAGGTTATTGAAGGAGTTTTTTGACTGCTTGCCCCGCAACCGTACCTCCAGACTTCTATTTGGGTTACCAAAGCATCGTTTCCCCATGCTACGGAACCGAGCGCGGCCTGGCTGCGTATCCCCCTTGGTTGAATCCAACAGCGGATTTGTGTCTTGTTACCTGGACGCCCTCCGCAAGAGAAAGTGTCCATGACCGGTAAGAAAATTCTGCTGATCGTCGTCATCTTGCTTGTGGCAGCCGGTGTAGTCGTCGGAACGGTGCTGCACAGCCGCTCGGATGTGCCCGCCGTGACCACTGCCAAAGCCGTTCACGGAGACCTTGTTTCCACGGTCAGCGGCACCGGCCAGATCCGGCCCAAGACCTTTGTCAACGTCGGTGCCACCTCCTTTGGCCGCATCACCCACCTGTTCGTCAAAGAGGGCGACCACGTTAAAAAGGGTCAGTTGCTCGCCACCATTGAAAGCGAGCAGCCTGCAAGCGCAGTTGCGGCCCAGGAGGCGACCATCGCCTCCTCACGCACCAACGTCCAGTCCTACATCGCCGCCGAGAAGACGGCGGAAGCCAACGTCGAAGAGGCCCAGGCTGACCTCGAGCAGAAGAAATTCGACTACCAGCGTGCCCAGGCGCTTTACAAGGATAACCTCATCGCCAAGCAGGACTTCGACGCCAAGAAGGCCGCGTACGACGTCGACGTTGCGACCCTCGCCCAGCGCCAGGCTGCCGTCGCCCAGGCCAAAGCTCAGACCGCCTCCGCCCGCAGCCAGGTACAGCAGAATACCGCCATGTTGCAGGGAGACGACTATTCGCTCGGCCTCACCCGCAGCATTGCTCCTTTCGATGGCCTGGTCACCAATGTTCCCGTCCGCGAGGGCGAAACCGTGGTCGTCGGCATCCAAAACGCCGAGGGATCAACCTTGATGACCCTGGCCGACATGTCCGTCATTACCGCCGAAGTGAAGGTCGATGAGACCGACATCGTCAATGTTGCGCTGGGCCAGACGGCGAGTGTCACCGTGGACGCCTTCCCCGGCCAGACCTTCACCGGCAAGGTCACCGAAGTCGGCGATCAGGCGCTCCTCCGCACCACCGGCGTCGCCACCTCGCAGTCAACCACCGGCACCGAAGAGGCCAAGGACTTCAAGGTCGTCGTCACGCTCGACCCCACCAGCGTCGACCTCCGCCCCGGCCTCTCCTGCACCGCCAAGATCACCACCGCGAATAAACCGAACGCCCTCACGATCCCCATTCAGGCGCTGGTCATGCGCGATCCCGCACAAGAGGCCACTTTCTTCAAGAATCACGGCAAGGCGTCCAGCACCGCCGCTCCCGCTGTTCCCGGCAACCAGGCCAACCTCGTCCAGGGCGTCTATCTCCTCGTCAAAGACGACAATCGCCTGCGCGTTCGCTTCGTCCCGGTCACGACCGGCATCACCGGCACCACCGACATCGAAGTCCTCAGCGGCCTCAAGCAGAACGATGAGATCGTGACGGGGCACTACAAAGTTCTGCGCACCCTTCGAAGTGGCATCGCCGTGAAACGCGATAATTCCATCACGCCTGTCATTGTTACGGACGACAGCTCCAGCTAACGTTTTCGTTCCACCGTTCTCACGGAGACACCCATGACCATCGACACTTCCGAAGTCATCGCGCCCGAACAGAACCGCATCGGCGCCAACGCCGACGGCCCGCATCCCGGAGACGTCATCGTCACCGACAATCTCTGGAAGACCTACGAGATGGGCGACCAGATGGTGCACGCCCTGCGCGGCGTCGACATCCGCATCCGCCACAACGAGTACGTCGCCATCATGGGCCCGTCCGGCTCCGGCAAATCCACCCTCATGAACCTGATCGGCTGCCTCGACTCTCCCACCGAGGGCCGTTACTGGCTCAACGGCCATGACGTTTCCGAGCTCAACGACGACGAGCTCGCCCGCATCCGCAACAAGGAGATCGGCTTCGTCTTCCAGACCTTCAACCTGCTTGCCCGCGCCACGGCGCTCCACAACGTAGAACTGCCCTTGATCTACAACGGCACCCCGGCGGCCGAACGCATCGCCCGCGCCAAGTTCGTGCTGGAATCCGTCAACCTCGGCGAGCGCATGAACCACAAGCCGAACGAGCTCTCCGGCGGCCAGCGCCAGCGCGTCGCCATCGCTCGAGCCCTCGTCAACAAGCCCTCCATCATCCTCGCCGACGAGCCCACTGGCAACCTTGACTCCAAAACTTCAGTCGAAATCATGGCCCTCTTCGATGAGCTCCACGCCCAGGGCAACACCATCGTCCTCGTCACCCACGAGCCCGATATCGCCGACTACGCTCACCGTGTCATCTCGATCCGCGACGGTTCCGTGGAGTCCGATGGACCGAGCGCCCGCATGCGCAACGCCGAGCGCACCATATCCTCAGTCCGCCACGCCAGCGAGCTGCCTCACTAATCATCCTCACTGACCACCCTTTTCCCGACCGGAAATGTGCGATGGGAACGCACCCAGGCGCAACTTGCTCATCTTGATCAATCGAGCTGGCGTTTCGCGGCCGCGAATCATTCTAAGCAGCCCCCCGGACCCTTCTCCGATCACTATGCCAGCGGCCGCGCATCTAAACTAGAAGTATGGATAAGCGCGTCCGATTGTTGCTGCTCTCCCTTGTTTTCCTCTCCTGCTGCAAATTGGGCCACGCTGCTGATTCGCGCTTCGATCTGATTGGGCCCAAGATTGACGTCCGCGTCACCCGCGACGGTCAAACCCTTCCCATCGCGGTCGTCCCCAACCTCCAACCCGGCGATAAGCTCTGGATCCACCCGGACCTCCCTGCCTCGCAGTCGGTCCACTACCTGCTGATCTGCGTCTTCCTCCGCGGCAACACCAACCCCCCGCCCGAGGACTGGTTCTACCGCATCGAAACCTGGGAACCCAAAATTCGCGACGAGGGTGCGTTCGTAACCGTTCCCGCCGACGCGCAACAGGCCGTCATGTTCCTCGCGCCCGAAACCGGTGGCGACTTCAAAACCCTTAAATCCGCCGTCCGTGGCCGCCCCGGCGCCTTCGTTCGCGCCTCCCAGGATCTCATCGAGGCCGGCTTCGAAGAAGCTCGCATCGAGAAGTACGTCGCCTCCATTCGCCGCGTTCCGGCAGCCGATCCCACCTTGCTCGCCAAGCATTCTGACCTGCTCGCCCGCACCCTCGCTCTCAAGCCCAACGAAGCCTGCTTCAAGCAGCCAGTCGATACGCAATTCACCTGCCTCACCCAGACTGGCTCCCAAATTGTTCTCGACGACGGAAACGCCCAGACCATCTCGAACGTGCTCAACGGCCCAACCTCCGACCTCATCTCCCAGGCCAGCTACACCACCGCGGCCGGTGGCGGCCTCTACTCTGCCTACGTAGGCGCCATCGTCGACGTCGTGCGCATCATGAGCAACCTGCACACGGCGCAGTATCAGTACATCCCCGCCATTAGTTTCCCGCAGGACGACGCCATGAATCTGCGTCTGAACACGCCGCCGTCCTTCCACAATCCGAAGTCTGTTCTGGTCATCGCGCTCCCGGCGGTGCAGCCTGTCGTTACCCCGCCCCTGCGCCCGGCTGACCCCAATGAGGTCACCTGCCTCATCAAGCCATCCGTCGTCCTTCCCATCGAAGGCGCGCCGCTGGTCTTCTCAACCGACTTCGCTCACGACCTCGTTCTGCATCTGAACACCCCTCCCGGCGCGCCCTCCGAGCCCGACATCCCTCTAGCCCCCGACGCCTACTACGGCGGCCTGGTGTTGCAGAAAGATCAGCAGCACCGCATCCCGCTGCGTGACTCCACGCCGCTGCAGGCCGCCGCCGCTCCTCACGATGAGCCCAATCCCTTCGCCGATCCCAAACTGGCTGCTCACCCGGCCGAGCCACCACCCAAGCCTCAACCCAAGCCGACGCTGCTCACCGGCGTCATCCTGGGCCGCTGGGGCTTCGACAGCTTTACCGGCCCCACCGTCCACCTGCAGCAGCTTCCCGGCGCCGACTGGACCATCGTCCCGTCCGCCGGCGGAGGCAAAGAACCCACCTACGACCTCATCGCCGGCCATACTGCCACGCTTCTCCTGAACTCAACCGGCTCCGCCTGCGTTCACACCATCACCGCGGACCCGGAGGGCGAAAACCCCTTCCCGGTTCCCTTCAAGCCGGAGCCGAAGCCCGATCGCCCCAACGTCCTCGCCCTCACACTGCCGCTTGAGCATGACCTCACGCCCGGCGACCTGCACCTCGCCATCCAGCAGTACGATCAGCCCAAGGCCGACCACCTCTCTGCCCGCACCTTCTCCGAACCCGCCACCGTGACCGCAGTCGAACTCCACGCAGGCGACAAGACCCTGGTCGTCACCGGCACGCGGCTTGGCGAGATCGAGAAGATTAGGCTCGGCGATCTCGTCTTCGCGCCCGCGCCCGACGCCTCCTACGACACGCAGCCTCCCGACTCCCCCACTGCTGGAACCCTCCACTTCGCCCTGCCTGCCAACGCGCCTGTCCCGCCCACCCACGTCAGCGAACACCTGACCGCCTCCATCGCCCTCCGCGACGGCCGCGACCTCTCCATCCCGCTCATCGTCTCTGCCCCCCGCCCGGTCATCTCGCTGCTGCGCAAGTCATCCATCCCCGACGCCAAGACCTCCAATATCAACCTCTCGAATCCAGACGATCTTCCGCTCTCCTCGCTCTTTACCTTCACCCTCAAGAGCCCGGACCGCTTCCCACGCAACGGCCAGATCGAGATTGAGACCCTCGACGGAACCCTGCGCACCGTCCTCACCCTTGCGCCCTCAGGCGGCCTGCTCCTGCAAGACCCTCACACCATCGTCGCCACGCTCGATCCGCTGCGCTCCTTTGGCCCCAGCGCCTTCGGCGCCCTGCGTATGCGCGCAATCTATCCAGTCGTAGCCAGCCGTCACGGCGAGCACCACGCCCCCGAACCCTCGACCGAGCCCGGAACGGCCGCAGCAACCGCGGACACTGACACCGACGATCCCGCCTCCCCCGCCAGCGACTGGCTGCCGCTCGTAACCCTGGTGCGAATCCCCACGATCTCTCAGCTCCAATGCCCGGCCGACCTCACCCAGTCCTGCACCATCACAGGCCTGAACTTATTCCTTCTCCAGGCAGTGTCGGCAAACCCGGACTTCTCCGACGCAGTCTCGGTTCCTGACGGCTACACCGGCACCAGCCTCACCATCCCTCACCCATCGGCCGGAACCATCTTCTTCAAACTTCGCGACGACCCCACCAGCGTCCAATCGGCTGTCCTGCCAGTACCCGTACCGGTGGCCCACACCCATCACGCAGCCCACATCTCCCACACCGACGCAGAGCCTTCAGGCCAGGATCTGCCCGCTATGCCCGCTAGCACCACGCCGGACACCACCACTCCGACGCCTGCTCCCACCACCCCGCCAGCTCCCACCCCCCAAAAGCAAGTGAGCCCGACGCCACCAGCGCCGAGCTCTACTTCCACTACATCCCCCGTCGCCATCTGATCCGATCACCAGATGCGTTGAGGCAATCCCGCCGTAACTTATGCTCCAGGATCAACCAGCGGCACCTGCTCGGAAGCAGGCAGCTTCTGCACCCTGCTGTGCCGCGTTGAGTACCCAAAGTAAATCGCCAGGCCGACGACGAGCCAGATGACAAAGCCGATCTTTGCCGGCGTGTCCGACGACACCATCAGGGACAACGAGATGAGTATGCCCATGATGGGCACGAACGGCACCCACGGTGTGCGGAACGGCCGGTGCAAGCTGGGCTGACGCTTTCGCATAACCCACACTCCCACACAAACAATGGTGAAGGCCAGCAACGTACCCAGGCTCACCAGTTCCCCCAGGAAAGAGATGTTGAAGAACGCCGCCAGAAACGCGACCATCACGCCGACTGCGATCGTCACCAGCCAGGGAGTCCGGAAGCGCGGATGGATCCGCCCAACCCAGCTCGGCAGCAGGCCGTCACGCGACATCGTATAGAGCACGCGCGTCTGGCCGAGGATCATCACCAACATTACCGAAGCGAGGCCGGCAATCGCGCCCAGATCGATAAGGCAAACTCCCCATGTCGCCCCAATCGCCGCCGCGCCGTCGGCCACCGGGGCCGGCGTGTTCAGCGTCGTGTAAGGCTTCAGCCCAGTCAGCAGTGCCGCGACGATGATGTACAAAATGGTGCAGATGATCAACGAGCCGAGGATCCCGAAAGGCATATCCTTCTGCGGATTCTTCGCCTCCTGGGCCGCCGTCGAAACAGCATCGAATCCGATATACGCAAAGAAGACCACGCTCGCCCCTCGCATAATGCCCGACCATCCGTATTGCCCGAAATGCCCAAGGTTCTTCGGAATAAATGGGTGCCAGTTCGCCATCATGTGCGCTGGATGCGCAAAGGCAAACACCGTCGCGATGCCGATGAAAAACAGCACCACGGACACTTTGATCATCACGGCAGCGCTATTAAAATTCGCCGATTCGCGAACGCCCACAACCAGCACAGCCGTCACCACCACGATCGCGCACATCGCGAAGATGTCCACTCTGGCCGACAACAGATGTCCGAACAGCGTCAGCGAGACCGAAGGCGTCGGATTGAACGGCATATGTATGCCGAAATATCCCAGCAGGCTACTCACATAACCGCTCCAGCCGACCGCCACCGTCGCTGCGCCGAAGGCGTATTCCAGGCACAGCGCCCACCCGATAATCCACGCCACCAGCTCGCCCAGCGTCGCATAGCCGTAGGTGTACGCCGACCCCGCGATCGGAATCACCGAGGCAAACTCCGCATAGCACAGCCCGGCAAAGACGCAGCCGATGCCGGCCACCACGAACGAGAGCACAATTGCCGGTCCGGCAAACTGCGCCGCGGCCGTCCCCGTCAGTACGAAAATTCCCGCACCAATGATCGCGCCAATGCCCAGCGTGATCAGGTTCACCGGCCCAAGCGCCCGCTTAAGACTGTGCTCGCCCGTATTCTCGGCTTCCTTCAACAACATCGACAGCGGCTTGATCGCCAGCAGATTCGCCATTCGTTTTCGTTCTCCTAATCCCTAATCCCTAATCCCTAATCTCTAATCCCTGATCTCTAATCCCTGCTTTTTCGTCCACACCAAATACACCGGCACGCCCAGCAGCACCAGAATTAATCCCGGCCATGTGTATTGCGGCTTATATCGCAACAGTACACCACAAATCCACACCGCCATCACGATATACAGTGCCGGCAACACCGGATACCCAAACGCCTTGTAAGGCCTTGGAGCCGCCGGCCGGGTCCGCCGCAGCACGAACAAGCCGCCAATCGTCAGCACATAAAACACCAGCACCGCAAAGATCACATAGTCCAGCAGGTTCCCATACTGCCCGCTTAAACACAGCAGGCAAGCCCAAACACACTGCATCCACAACGAGTTCACGGGCGTCTTCGTCTTCTCATCCAGCTTCCCGACCGACTTGAAAAACAACCCATCCTGGCTCATCGCGTAATACACCCGAGCCCCCGCCAGCAGCATCCCATTCACGCACCCAAACGTACTCACCAGGATCGCCGCCGCCATCAGCTTCGCACCCAGCCCGCCAAACGCCGCCTGCATCACCGCCGTCGCCACGCGATCCTGTGGCGCCGTCTGGATCGCGCTCATCGGCAGCACACTCAGATACACAAAGTTGCACGCGATATACAGCAACAGCACCACGCCCGTTCCCAAAGCAAGCGACAGTGGCAGATTCCGCTTCGGGTTCTGAATCTCTCCCGCCGTAAACGTCACGTTATTCCAAGCATCGCTCGAAAACAACGAGCCCACCTGCACGACCGCAAGCACCGTGAAAATTCCCACGTACGCGGTCGGCCCACCAGCGCCCACCTGCACAGCATGCTGCGTATGCCAACCCGAACCCGCCCAAAACGCGTGCCAACCCACGCCGAAATTTGCAGCAATCGCCACCGCATTCCTCGCCACCAGCCCCACCGCCACGATCCCCAGCAGCGCCAGCACCTTCGCGCTGGTAAACACGTTCTGCACCGCCGCGCCCAGCTTCACGCCCCGCGTATTCAACCACGTCAACAGCACAATGATGACGATCGCCGCCAGGTTCGCCGTGCTCAACCCAATGTTCCCGCTCCCCACATGCCACAGCCAATGCGTCTGGCTCACACCCGGAAAGAACACCCCAAGAAACTTCCCGAACGCCACACCCACGGCCGCAATCGTCCCTGTCTGAATCACCAGGAACAGCGTCCACCCATAAAGAAATCCCCAGATCGGCCCCAGCGACTCGCGCAGATACACATACTGCCCGCCGGCCTTCGGCATCATCGCCGCAAGCTCCCCGTAGCTCAGCGCCCCAATGATCGTCATCAGCGCCGTCACCAGCCAAGCCGCAATCAACAGCGCGGGCGAACCCAGCACCCGGCTCATGTCCGCCGGCACAATAAAGATGCCCGACCCGATCATGGACCCCATCACAATCGCAGTCGCTGAAAACAGCCCCATCCCCTGCACAAACTTCGGCGCAGAGGCAGTCGCGGTATCTATGGGAGAAGGAATCTGCTGCGGAGTCACGTTCCCCAACCTTACCGCAAACCAGAAACAACGCGCCACTCGGACCATCCGGGCAGCGAACGCTCCAGCCTTGGATATCTATCGCAAAATTTCAAGAAAGTCCCTCGCGATCTTGCCCGGCCTCTCACCCGCAGCCAGCAACGCGCCAATCACTGCCACCGAATCCGCTCCAGCCTCAATCACGCTGCGCGCATTCTCGCGCGTAATCCCGCCAATCGCCACCAGCGACTTCCGCGTCAGCGCCCGCGCAAGCCGCACCCCTTCGAGCCCCACCACCGGCTCAGTATCCGATTTACTCGCCGTCGCAAATACCGGCCCTATCGCAACATAATCCGCCGCTCCCAACTCGGCCACCGCTACCTGCGCCTCGTTGTGTGTCGACACGCCAATCACTCGCCCCACACCCACCACCTTGCGCACATCCACCGGGCTCATATCCAGATGTCCCACATGCACCCCCCACCCCGCCAGCAGCGCCAGGTCCGGCCGGTCATTCAGGATCAGCACACAATCTATCCCCTCAAACTCCGCGGCAATCTCCTGCGCCGCACGCAGCACCTCGTTCGGCGCGCCCACCTTGTCCCGATACTGCAGCACGCCCACCCCAGCCCGCGCCATCTCCCGCGCAAACTCCCCAACACTCATCCCGCGAGCATCGAGCGTCGCCCGATCTGCAATCGCGTACAGCCTTTCCAACTCCTTCAATCCCACCTCCGCGCGAAGCGCCTCTCGCTGGACGCGTAGTCCTAAGCCTTCAGCTTCTCCCGCTCCAGGAACCGCTCCATGAACTTCGTATCGAACTGCCCCGACCGAAACTCTTCGTCCGCAAAGATCCGCTGATGCAGCGGGATCGACGTATAAATTCCCTGCACCACAAATTGACTCAATGCCCGCTGCATCTTGTCCATCGCCTCTTCGCGGTCCTTGCCATGACACACCAGCTTCGCAATCAGCGAGTCGTAATACTGCGGCACCACGCCCTCGGCATACTGCGCCGTATCCACCCGCACACCATTGCCACCCGGCAAATTGAAGACCGTAATCTTGCCCGGGCTGGGAATGAACTTCTCCGGATGCTCCGCATTGATGCGGCACTCAATCGCATGCCCAATCATCTTCGGCTGCTCCGGCACAATGGCGCCCAGCTTCTCACCCGCCGCAATCCGCAGCTGCGCCTTCACCAGGTCCACACCCGTCACCATCTCGGTCACGCAGTGCTCCACCTGGATCCGCGTGTTCATCTCGATGAAGTAGATCGACCCATCCTCGTCCATCAGAAACTCAATCGTTCCCGCATTCCAGTAACCAATGTCCTTCAGCGACCGTCGAATGACCTTGCCCATCTCCTCGCGCTGCTTAGGAGTAATCGCGAGGCTCGGAGCCTCTTCAATCAGCTTCTGATGACGCCGCTGAATCGAGCACTCGCGCTCTCCCAGGCTCATCACATTGCCATGCTCATCGGCCAGCACCTGGAACTCGATATGCCGAGGCCGCTCAATAAACTTCTCCATGTACAGCGCGCCATTCGAGAACGCATTCAGCGCCTCATGCGACGCACTCTGAAACAACGCCGGCAGCTCTTCCTTGCTCCGGACGATCCTCATGCCCCGCCCGCCACCGCCCGCAACCGCCTTCAGCATCACGGGATACCCAACGCTCTGTGCCCACGCAAGCGCCGCATCCACATCCTCGATCGCGCCATCGCTGCCCGGCAGAATCGGCACCTTGGCCTTCTTCATCGTCTGCCGCGCCGTGGCCTTCTCGCCCATAATCCGCGTCACTTCCGGCGGCGGCCCAATGAACTTAATATTCGACGCGCGGCAAACCTCCGCGAAGTTCGCGTTCTCGCTCAGCATCCCATAGCCCGGATGGATCGCGTCCGCGCCCTGCGATCTCCGCAGCCGAGATCACCGCCGGCACATTCAGATAGCTGTCCTTCGACGGCGGCGGCCCAATACAGATCGCCTCATCCGCAAACCGCACATGCAGACTGTTCCGGTCCGCCTCGGAGTACACCGCTACCGTGCGAATTCCCATCTCCTTGCACGCGCTGATCACGCGCAATGCAATCTCCCCGCGATTTGCAATCAATACCTTACGAAACATGCTTTACCCTTGCACTTCCACTCGAATCAACTTAGAAATCATATCCGCCCAGTTCGCTTGTCATCCTTCGCCACAGGCGGAGGATCTGCTTCTTCTCTCGCAGCAGCAATCCGACGATTACTTCACCGCAAACAGTGGCTGCCCATACTCCACAGGCTGTTCCCGCTTCACGAACACGTGCACGATCTTTCCTGCTGCGTCGCTCTCGATCTCGTTCATCAGCTTCATCGCCTCAACAATGCAAAGCACCTTGCCAACCGCAACCGTATCCCCCACCTGCACAAATGCTGGCGAGTCAGGAGACGGCGCATCATAGAACGTGCCCACAATCGGCGACTTCACAATATGTGCGCCCGCCCACGGATCAGGCTCGGCCGCAGCAGCTTCCGGCGCTTCCGCCGCTGCCGCAATGCTCACCGGCGCTGGTGCCGCTGCCGGAGCCGCCACGGGCACCGCGGCCGCACTGCCTTTCGCCGCCGTCAGCAACGCCGCCATCTGCGCCGGATCGATTCCCGGTGCAGCCACAGGAGTCTCGCCCGCAAAACGCAGCCCCACCTTCAAGGTCCGGCCGCTCCATCTCAAACTCGGCGATCCCGTTGGCCTTTAGAAACTCGACCAACTCCTTCAACTCGCGCAAATCATTACCTTCCGTACCAGCCATACGTTCCAGCTCCTGAAAATTTCGTATTCCTGACTCTCGATCGATCCTTACAACTCGATCCAATCCTTCGGACTCGCAGCCGTCAGCACCTCGTGGCCGCTCTTCGTTACCAGCACCATATCTTCGATTCGCACCCCAAAGGCCTTCGCAACCGGACGAACCCCTTTGCTGCGAGTGCCGGGCCCCCGATCCCTTAATGCAGCCCCACTAGAAAGATACGCTCCCGGCTCAATCGTAATCACCATTCCCGGCTCCAGCACCTGTTCCTGCTTCGCCGCAATCCTCGGTCCTTCATGAATCTCCAGCCCAACGCCATGCCCGGTCGAGTGCGAGAACTCCTTCTCCAACCCGGCCTTCCGCAGCACCGATCGCGCAGCTTCATCGACGTCCGCACAGCGAACCCCAGGCGCAACCGCTGCAATCGCTGCCTCCTGGGCTTCCAGCACCGAATGATACACGTCCCACTCGCGCTCACTGGCCTTCCCCAGGTGCACCGTCCGCGTCATATCCGAGCAATACCCACCCAACAGCACTCCAAAGTCCAGCGTCACAAAGCCCTTTGCCGGCAACTTCGCCCCCGTCGCCCGGCCGTGGGGCAGTGCAGAGCGCTCTCCGCTCGCCACAATCGTCTCGAAACTCATCGCCTCGACCCCGCCCAGCCGCGCCATAAACTCCAGCTGCGCCGCCACCTGCGTCTCTTCCATCCCCGGCACCACATACTGCAGCACCGCGCCAAACAGACCGCATCCCAGCGAAGCTGCCTTGCGCATGCGCCCGATCTCGTCCTCATCCTTTACCTGGCGAATCCGCGCCACCAACCCATCGGTAGCCACCAGGAAGCTCCGCCGCACCGCACCGGGCAGCCCCTTCTTCATCAGCTCCAGCGCCGCCACCGTCGTCTGTCCGGCATCGAACGCGCATCTCTTGACGCCCGCCGCCGCCAGCCACTCCACCGCCTGCACGCTTGGCGATCGCTTGTCGATCACCACCCGCACCCCTTCGGCCTCAGCCTTCGCTTGCGCCGTATATCGCCCATCCGTAAACAATGCCGCCCGTCCGCCGGCCAGCGCGACCGCTCCACTCGAGCCCGTGAACCCGCTCAAATACCGAACGTCTGGCCCGTGCGTAACCAGCAGCGCCTCTGCTCCTGCCTCCAGCGCAGCCTGCATCGCCTGCTTCCGTCTCGCCCTTTCGCGCATCTACCCATTTTACCTGCGGTTTGCGTCCTTCACACCGGCGATGCCTTAGTCGTTACCCTCAATCCGTCTTAGCCGCTATCATGGAGTATGCATCGTGGCTCCCTGCCCAACGGCCAACCAAATCCTGAAGGCCAGCCAGATCCCAACGGCCAGCCAGATCCCAACGGCCAGCCAGGATCTCTCCACCTCACCCGCCGCGGCTTCCTTGGTGCCACCCTCGCAGCTGCAGGCCTTGGCGTCGCCACCTACTCCGGAACCCACGCGCGTCATGAGTTCGAAATCACCCGTCTCACAATCCCCATTCGCGATCTCCCTGACGGCTTCCAGAACTTCCGCATCGTTCAAATGAGCGATATCCACCTGGAGGAGTTCACCGAACCCTGGTTCCTCGAGAAAATGGTCGCCCAGATCAACGCCCTGGCGCCAGACCTCGTGCTCGTCACCGGCGATTTCGTTAGCCGCGGCCCCATGGCTCTCAAGGTCTCCTGGCGCTCAGCCGGAGTCGCCGCCGAGATCCTCTCCACCCTCAAAGCGCCCCAGCGCTTCGGCATCCTCGGCAATCACGACGTCAACGTCGGCGCCGACCACGTCATCCGCCCCGTCGAAGCCCATGGAACTCCCATCCTCGTCGACAGCTACTTCGCGCTCGAACGCGGCCGCGATATCCTCTGGCTCTGCGGCTCCAACGATGCCGGCACACGCATCCCCGACCTCAACTTTGCCATTCCCCCCAACCCCCGCGCACCCGTCATCTTCATGTGCCATGAGCCGGACTACGTCGAGACCGTGGTCCTCCACCCCCGCTTCCCGCTCATCGATCTCATGCTCTCCGGCCACTCCCACGGAGGCCAGATCCGCCTCCCCATCGTTGGCCCGCTCATTCTCCCGCCCATGGGTCAGAAGTACGTCGAAGGCATGTTCCACTTCGACCACATGCAGCTCTACGTTAACCGCGGTATCGGCACCGTAGGCCTGCCCTTCCGCCTCAACTGCCCCGCCGAACTCACGCACTTCACGTTGGTCCGAGCCTGACCCCGCCAGTTTGCTTAACCTGGAATCTGGGACCTGCCCCCTGAACCCTGCCCTTTCAGCGCGCGCTCACCACCGGCTTCTTCTTTCCCGGCTCCACCGTCGCGCCCTTCGGCGCCACCCCACTCTTCACATCCATCCAGTTGTCCAGCAGGCTCTTCCGGAACCGCCACCGGTTTCCCAGCTTGAACGCCGGCACAAATCCCTCGGACGCATACCGGTACAGCGTGTCTCCGCTGATCCCCAGATAGTCCGCGGCCTGGCGAATGTCCATCACCTCGCGGAGCGCCAGCTGTCCTTGTGTTGTTCCCGCTGCCATGAACCTCTCCAGTCGTACGTGAATCTTCCGGTATCTCCTGCGTACCCCTTGTTCTACCTGCTTTTCCACAGGCAGACAAGGCCTATTTAGTGCCCCCTCTAGTCTCGCCACGGATAACCAAGGAGTACATACACCCGATGACCGCAGATCGGCTTCCTGAAATCGAATAAACCCCTGAAAATAATGGGGATCTTAAGGAGACATTCCAGTCTCCCCCCAAAGCTACTGCCCCGCATCGGGAGCTTTGCTGCTCTTTTTCGGCTCCCACTTCTTCCGCACCGGCGCCGCCCCAGGCGGGTCTCCCGCTCCAGATCCACTCGGCGCATCGGCCGGCATCTCGGGAACCGGCTCAACTCCCGCCGCTTCAGTCTTTTCGGTTACACCCGCGACAGCCTCGTCAGGAGTCGCAGCAGCCTTCGGCGTCCACTTCTTTCGCGCCACAGCAGGCGCCACCATCTCAGGCGCTTCCGCCGCCGCACCAGCCTTCGCTGCAGGCTCAATCGCCGGCTCTTCTGCCTTAGCCTCGAACTCGATCTGCTCCTCAATCTTCGCTGCGGGCCCTGCACCCTTCGGCGCCCACTTCTTCCGCACCACAGGCGTCGCAGCCTCGCCCGTCTCCGGCGCCGCAACCTCCATCGCCGGCTCAACCGTCGGCTCGACGACCAACTCCTCCGATTCCGCCACAACCTCCACCGGCTCCTCGACCCTCGCCGCCGCCACAGGACCCGGCGCAACACTCTCCCCCGCCCGCCGCAGCACGCTCTCCAGCATCAACTCCGCAACATCCCTAACCGCAATCCCGCCACCCTCTCCCTTGCCCGGCGTGCTCTCCAGCATGCTCTTGCAGAACGGACACCCCACCGCCAGCACCTTATTCTCCCCCCGCTCGGCCAGCCGTCCCTCAGCCTCCCGGTACCGGTTATCCGAAATCCTCTCGCTCCCCGCCTCTTCTTCCTTCCAGAACTGCGCCCCGCCCGCCCCGCAGCAAAACGAGTTCTCCCGCTTCCGCTCCATCTCCACAAAATCATTCGTCAACACCCGCAGCACATTCCGCGGAGCGTCGTACACCCCGCTATGCCGCCCCAGGTAGCAGGGGTCGTGGTATGTCACCGAAGACTCGGTCGCCTCCACCTCCAGCCGCCCGTCCGCCACCAGCGACTCCAGGTACTCCGTGTGGTGCACCACCTTAAAGTCCCCGCCAATCTGCCGATACTCCTTGCCAATCGTGTTCATGCAATGCGGACAAGTCGCCACAATCAGCTTCGGCCGCACCGCCGTAAGCGTCGCAACATTCCCGTCCGCCAGCTGCCGATACAGATACTCATTCCCCGCCCGCCGAGCCGTATCTCCCGTGCAGCACTCCTTCTTCCCCAGCACCGCAAAGTTAACCTTCGCCCGCGTCAGCAGCTGCACAAACGCCCGCGCCGTCTTCTGCGACTGCGGATCATAACTAGCCGCACACCCCACCCAATACAAAACATCCGGCTCCGGATTCTCCTCAATCGTCGGCACCACCAACCCCTCAGCCCACTCCAGCCGCTTGTCTTGCCCGATCCCCCACGGATTACTCGCCCGCTCCATCCCCCGAAACGCCGTCTGCAGCTGCGTCGGAAACTCGCCCTCCATCATCACCTGCTGCCGCCGAATATCGACGATGTCCAGCATCTGCTCATTCTGCGTCGGACAAACCTCCATGCACGCCCCACACGTCGTACAAGCCCACGCGGCCTCCGCCGACAACGCAAACCCTAGAAGCGGCCGCGGGCTCTCCATACCGTTCTCAAACCCCGCCCCGCTCCTCGCCAGCGAATTCAACTCCATCCGCTTATTGATCTCCAGCGCCGCCGGGCTCAGCGCCTTCCCCGTAGCCGACGCCGGACAAACATCCTGGCACCGGTTGCACTGGATACACGCATACGCATCGAGCAGCCGAGGCCACCCCAAATCCTCCAGCCGCTTCGCCCCCAGCTTTGGCTCTTCCGTCTCCAGATTCACATCAAGCGCCGGCAATACCCCCGACGAAACCTCCCGAGCCACCGCATACTTCAACGGTGCCATAAACAAATGCACATGCTTCGTATACGGGAAGTACATCAAAAACAGCAGCACGCTCCCCAGTGCACCCCAATACCCAAACACTCTCCAGGCCTCAGCATTCGCCGGCGAAAACAGATGCGACACCATCGAAGCAAACGGCTGAAACCGATCGGGCCCCTCCGACGCCAGCTTCGCCCCCGCCCCCACCGCACGGCTTCCCACATGAAACAAAATGAACACTGAAACAATCAGCGAATCCCGCGTAATCTTTCGCTCGCCGCACATCCTCATGCAGCATCGTCCGCTCGTTGAACCGGAAATCCCGCTTACTTGGCAGAAAGAATCGCCGCACCACCAGCGCCACCACACCCACCATCACCAGCGCACTCATCACATCCGCCGCAAGGTTATACCCCGCGCCCCACCAACTCCCCGACGAAATCGAAACCGGGAAATACCCCTCCACCGCGTCGACAAAATTCACCAGAACATAAAACGCAAACCCGTAAAAAATAAACGAGTGGAAGAAGCTGACCCACGGCCTCTTGCGAAAGGTCCGTGTCTGCAGCAGCGTAGTCGTCAGCGCATACCAAACCCGCGCCCCCAGCCGATCCCACCGCAGATCCGCATCCGCCCGCCCACGCGCAATCCGCCGATACAGCCGCCAGAATCCCCACGCCCCGAACCCGCCCGTAACCGCCGCGAACACCAGGAAAGCAATCTTCTGCGCTAAAGGAAGCATCGACACTCACCCCACGGTCAAACTACTTGCGCAGCTCCTGAATCATCGCAGGCACAATCTCTTTTACATCACCCACAATGCCGTAGTCCGCAATCTTAAAGATTGGCGCATCGCCATCCTTGTTGATCGCCACAATCACCTTGCTCTTGTTCATCCCGGAAAGATGCTGCACTGCCCCCGAGATCCCCACCGCAATATAAACCTTCGGCTGCACGGTCTTCCCCGTCTGCCCAACCTGTTCCGAGTAAGGCCTCCACCCCGCATCCACCACCGCGCGCGTAGCTCCAACCGCCGCCCCCAGCTGATCCGCTAACCCCTCCACCAGCGCCACAAATCCCTCTGGCGTTCCAACCCCGCGCCCACCCGACACCACCATATCCGCCTCGGCCAACGCAATCCGCCCCGTCTTCTCCTTCGTGCTCGCCGTAACCACCAGCCGCCGCTTCGGCAACGTCAGATCCACATCGAACTGCTCCGCCCCCACCGTCCCTGGCGCAGCCGGCGCGAACGCCCCAGCCTTCACCGTCACCACCACGACCGGCGCCTTCGCCTCCACACGCTCCGTCACACGCGTCAAGAAAGTGTAGTGCTCGGCATGCAGACACGCCGCCCTCATCCTTCAAGCTCGTCACATCTTCCAGCAGCGGAGCATCCAGCTTCACCGCAACGCGCGGGCTATACTCCCGCCCACTGCGGCTCCCCGCAATCAGCACCACCTCTGCCTCGCCCTCGGCAGCAATCTGCGCCACCGCCGCCGACCAAACCTCCGCATCATACTGCGCCAGCTCAGCCGAATCCCCCACCAGCACCTGGTCCGCAATCAACGCCGCCGCACTAGCCACCGACGCCACACCACTCCCCAGCACCAGCGCCGCCACATCTCCGCGCCCCAACCCACGAGCCGCCGTAGCCAACTCATAAGCACTCTTGCTCAACTTCCCATTCGCGTGTTCCGCAACAATCAAAATCATGCAATCACCCCAGCCTCTTCCCGCAACATCTTCACCAGCTGCGCCGCCGCGCCAGCCGCATCCTTGCCATCCAGAATCTTCTTCAGCCGTTCCTTCACCTGGATCTCCACGCCGTTCACCTTCACCTTCGGCGCGACGCCATACGTCTCCAGCGTCTCTTTCCGAATCTCTTTCTTCTTCGACTTCATAATGTTTGGCAGCGTCGGATACCGTGGCTCATTCAACCCCTGCTGCGTCGTCACCACCGCCGGCAGCGCCACCTCAAACGACTCGCTCCCCTCATCCGCCTCATGCTTCCCCACCAGCATCGTCCCATTCAGCTCCAGCGCGCTCGTCCACGTAGCCTGCGGCCAGCCAAGTCGCTCCGCCGTAGCCGCACCCAGCGCCTGGCTATCCCAATCCGCCTCCTGCCCGCCGCAGAAGATCAACTCCGCGCCCTCCGCCTTCGCAATCTGCGCCATCACCGAACTCAACGCAATCGCATCAAGAGCCACATCCGTCACCACATGAATCGCCCGATCTGCCCCCATGGCCAACGCCGTCCGCAGCGCCTCCTCCGCTCGAGCAGGCCCCACGGCCACGGCCACAATCTCCGCCTCCGCGCCCGCCTCGCGTAGCCGCAGCGCCTCCTCCACGCCATACTCATCCATGGTGTCCATCACCAGCTTGCTGCCTTCCAGCTCCACCGCTCCATTGCGAACGCGCACACTCTCTTCCGCATCCAGCACCTGCCGTATCAACGTCAAAATCCGCATCTCTCCAACTCCTGCCCTATCCCGTTACACATCCACGCGCCTATCATTTCAGCGCAGAAAATTTGCCTGTCAACCTGCTGATCTGTTAATTTACCCTCGGGTAGAATAACTACGCAACCCCTTCCCGGAGATTCTTCACTCA
Organism: uncultured Acidobacteriaceae bacterium; assembly: GCA_963737325.1. Classification (GTDB taxonomy): domain Bacteria; phylum Acidobacteriota; class Terriglobia; order Terriglobales; family Acidobacteriaceae; genus Granulicella. The sequence goes on along the minus strand of CAVTSJ010000009.1, from coordinate 305,855 downwards.
TGCCCACACTCGCCACTGAAACCTCCCTCCCCGCGCCTCTCTCCACCCTTACCGCCGAAGAGCAAATCCTCCAGGAGACGGTCCGTAAGTTCGCCCGCAAAGAGATCGCGCCACTCGTCCGCGAGATGGACGAAGCGCAAAAAATGTCTCCCAAAATCATCTCCCGTCTTTTCGAGCTCGGCCTTATGGGCATCGAAATCCCCGAAGAATACGGCGGCGTAGGCGGCTCCTTCTTCAGCTCCATCCTCGCCGTCGAAGAGATCTCCGCCGTCGATCCCGCCATCGGCGTCCTCGTCGACGTGCAGAACACCCTCACCGTCAACGCCCTCCTCCGCTGGGGCACCGAAGCCCAGAAGCAGCAATACCTCCCGCGCATGGCAACCGACACCATCTGCTCCTACGCGCTCTCCGAAGCCAGCTCCGGCTCCGACGCCTTCGCCCTCACCACCAACGCGCGCCTCGACGGCGACCACTACATCCTCAACGGCCGCAAGCTCTGGATCTCCAACGCCGCCGAAGCCGGCCTCTTCATCGTCTTCACCACCGTCGACCCCTCGGCCGGCTACAAGGGCATCACGGCCTTCCTCGTCGAGCGCGACACGCCAGGCTTCACCGTCGGCAAGAAGGAAGACAAGCTCGGCATCCGCGCCTCCTCCACCTGCGAGCTCCTCTTCGACGACTGCCGCGTCCCCGCCGCCAACATCCTCGGCGAAATCGGCAAAGGCTACAAGATCGCCATCGAGACCCTCAACGAAGGCCGCATCGGCATCGCCGCCCAGCTCCTCGGCCTCGCCACCGGAGCCTGGGGCCACGCCGCCAAATACACCCAGGAGCGCCGCCAGTTCGGTAAACCCATCGCAGAGTTCCAGGCCGTCCAATTTGCCCTCGCCGAGATGGCCACCGACATCGAAGCCAGCCGCCTCATGGTCTACAACACGCCCGCCGCAAGCTAGCAGGTCTACCCTTCCTCAAAGAAGCCGCCATGACCAAATACTTCGTCTCGCAGGTAGCCGAGCGCGTCGCCAGCAAATGCGTCGAGCTCCACGGAGGCTACGGCTTCGTCAAAGACTATCCCGTAGAAAAGCTCTACCGCGACGCCAAGATCGGCACCATCTACGAAGGCACCTCCAACATGCAGCTAGCCACCATCGCCAAGCAAGTCCTCCAAAGCTAGGCCGCCGCTGTTGCTGGCTTTTGCTCTTGCCCTTGCCTTTCTTTCTGTCATTCCCCCCGGGAATCTGCTTCTTCTTTTGCTATTGCTTTTCTTAAATACAAAACCCCGCGGAGTGCGTTCGTTTCGCGCACCCCGCGGGCTTCCTATCTACAGCGTGTACCGGCCAGCTTCGACCATCACTGCCGCAATCTCGCGCCCCAGCGTCACCGTATTCACCGGCTCATGCTTCGCCAGCCTCCGGAAGATCGCCATCTGCGTGCGCAGCATGTCTCCCTCCGCAACCGCAGCAATCACGCGCTCTGACGCCGTCTCCACAACCCGAAACGACCGCGCCGCATAGTACTTCGTCATCTTGATCGCAAGCTCATTCTTGCCCGCCATCTTCTCCGTCCGCAGTATCACCGACTCGAGCGCGAGCACCTCGATCAGCACATCCGCAAGCGCGCCCATCACCTCCTGCTGATCCGCCAGGTCCATACCAAAGCGTTGCGAAGCCGCGCCCGCGCAGAACAACCCAAGCTTCTTCGCGCTCGCCAGCAGCGCCCGCTCCTCCGCCAGCGGACCCTCGTAGTCACCCTTCGCCACGGGGCCGGCCATCACCTCATCCATCACCTGCTTAATCGCTGGCAACAGCGCCAGTCGACCCTGCAGTGCCCGCTTGATCATCCATCCTGTAATGATCAGCCGGTTGATTTCATTCGTCCCTTCAAAGATCCGATTGATACGAGCATCGCGATAGCTCCGCTCCGCCGGAAACTCCTCCACATACCCATACCCGCCATGAATCTGCAGCGTCGAATCCACCACGCGCTCCAGCATCTCCGATCCCCACACCTTCAGAATCGAACACTCCACCGCGAACTCCTCAATCCTCTTCTGCACATCCTGTGTATACGTAGGCGAATGCTTATCCAACCCCTCCAGCGCCGCCTGGATCGCGCCAACCGTGCGATAAATCAGCGCCTCGCCCGCATAGATCCCAACCGCACCCTCCGCGATCTTCTCCTGCATCAACCCAAACGAGCTGATCGGCTTCCCAAACGCAACGCGCTCCTTCGCATAGCGCACGCCATCGCGAAACGACTTCCGCGCTCCGCCAATCGCCGAAGCCGCGAGCTTATACCGCCCCACATTCAGCACGTTGAACGCAATGTGATGTCCCTTGCCCGCCTCGCCCAGCAGATTCTCCACCGGAACCTTGCAATCCTCGAGCCTCAGCGGACAAGTAGACGATCCGCGAATCCCCAGCTTATGTTCCTCCGCCGCAACCGTCAGTCCCGGCGTCCCCGCCTCAATCAAAAACGCGGTGAACTTCTCTCCATCAATCTTCGCAAACACCGTAAACAAATTCGCAATGCCGGCATTCGAGATCCACATCTTCTCGCCATTCAGCACATAGTGCTTGCCGTCTTCGCTCAGCTTCGCGACGGTCCGTATATTCATCGCATCCGAACCCGCCGACGATTCTGACAGCGCATACGCCGCAATCCACTCGCCCGTCGCAATCTTCGACAGGTACTTCGCCTTCTGCTCCGGCGTTCCATACCAAACCAGCGGCAGCGTCCCAATCCCCGCATGCGCACTAAACGTCACCGAAAAACTTCCCATCACCGCAATGTTGTCCGCGATCAGCGCCGACGTCACCTTGTCCAACTCCAGCCCGCCGTACTCCTCCGGCACGTCCACGCCCAGCAGCCCCAGCTCGCCCGCCTCGCGCATCAGCTTCACGCTCACCTCGAGCTTCTTCGCCTCAATCTCCGCCACCTGCGGCAGAATCTTCTCCTCCGCAAAGTTTGCCGTCATCTCGGCAATCTGCTTCTGCTCCGGCGAAAGATCTTCCAGCGTAAACACATCTTCCGGACGCAAATCCTCAATCAGAAAACTTCCACCCGACGCCCGTTTAGTTGGATTCTCTACAGCTGCTGCACTCATCGTCATTCCTCCCGCAAAATTCCTAATTCTGTAAGTTTTCGAAAATTCCAGCAGCGCCCATGCCACCGCCAACGCACATCGTCACCAGTCCATACCGCGCCTTGCGCCGCTTCATCTCGCCCATCAGCGTCGCCGTCAGCTTCGCTCCCGTGCAGCCCAGCGGATGTCCCAGCGCAATCGCGCCGCCATTCAAATTCACCTTCGCCATATCCAGCCCCAGCGTCTTGATCACCGCCAGCGACTGCGCAGCGAACGCCTCGTTCAACTCAATGACATCGATATCCTCGAGCTTCAGCCCGGCCATCTTCAGCGCCTTGGGAATCGCATACACCGGCCCAATCCCCATCTCCTCCGGCATGCATCCCGCATACGCGAACGACACAAACCTCGCCAGCGCCGGCGCGCCAATCTGCTTCGCGCGCTCGGCCGACATGATCACCGCCGCCGCCGCGCCATCCGAAGTCTGCGAGCTGTTCCCCGCCGTCACCACGCCCTTCGCATGGAACGCCGCCTTCAACTTCGCCAGCGCCTCCAGCGACGTGTCCGCCCTCGGCCCCTCATCCACCTTGAACTCCTTCTCCTTCGACTCAGGCTTGCCCCCGCCGTTCACCGACGTGTGCACCACCTTCACCGGCACAATCTCCTCCGCAAATCGTCCCGCCTCAATCGCCGCCAACGCCTTCTGATGGCTGCTCAGTGCAAACGCATCCGACTCCTCGCGCGTAATTCCGTAATGCTTCGCCACCCGCTCAGCAGTCAATCCCATCGACATATACGAGCCAGGAAAATTCTCCACCAGCCACGGGTTCACCGAAATCTTGTTGCCCCCAAACGGCACATACGACATCGACTCCGCGCCACCCGCAACAATCACCTCCGCGCCGCCGCCACGAATCCGCTCCGCCGCCAGCGCAATCGTCTGCAGCCCCGATGCGCAATAGCGGTTCACCGTCATCGCAGCCGACTCCACCGGCAATCCCGCACGCAGCGCAATCACCCGCGCCACATTCATGCCCTGCTCGGCCTCCGGCATCGCACAGCCAATGATCACGTCCTCAATCTCGCTCTTGTCGAGCATCGGCACGCGCTCCAGCGCGCCCACCACGGCCGCCGCTCCCAAATCATCCGGCCGCGTATGCTTCAGCGTCCCTCGCGGCGCCTTGCCAACCGCCGTACGAACCGCGCTCACCACCACTGCTTCTCTCATCTCAACTCCTTCTCTCCAGCAACGTCACTAACTCTCGCCGTCCGCGTAGGACTAATTCCGCAACGGCTTGCCAGTCTTCAGCGTGAACCCAACCCGCTCCACCGTCTTCGCCTCGCCACACAGCGAAATAAATCCCTCGCGCTCCAGGTCCAGCAGATATTGTTCACTCACCAGCGTCCCCGCAGTCACACCGCCGCCGGTCAACACCTTCGCCACATGGTTCGCAATCTTCGCGTCATGCGGGCTGATGAACTGCGCCTCCAGCATCGTGTACACGCCCAGCTTCAGCGTCGCCTCCACCGACGAACCCGGCGCCGGAATATCCGTCCGCATCACCGGCGCCGAATACCCACCGCTCACCAATCGCAGCGCCTGCGCTTTCGCATCGCTCACCAGCCGGTCGCGATTCATCGAGATCGCATCGCTCTCTTCCAGGAATCTCAGCGCCCGCGCCTCAAACGCCGACGTAGAAACCTTCGCCATCGCAATCGTCTCGAACACACTCTTGATCGCCTCAAACACCTCCACCGACTCCGCGCCACCGCTCGCATTCACCGCTTCCGCCGCCGCCAGCGCCTTCAGCACCATCTCCTTGCACCCGCCGCCAGCTGGCAACAAACCAACGCCCGTCTCAACCAAGCCGGTGTACAACTCCACGTGCGGCTGCCGCACCGCCGCATGCATCGAGATCTCCGTGCCGCCTCCCAAACACAGCCCAAATGGCGCCGCCACCACCGGCCGCGGACAGAACTTGATTGCCTGCGTCATGTTCTGAAACTCGCGCACCATCAGGTCAATCTCGTCCCACTCCTGGTCCTGGATCCCCAGCAGCAGTTGCATCAAATTCGCGCCCACAGAAAAATTCGTAGCGTCGCTCGTGATGATGAACCCGTCGAAGTTCTTCACCGCATCGCTACCCGGCTGCAGTTGCTTCTTCAGAAACCCAACAATGTCCTGCCCCAAACTATTCATCTTCGAATGAAATTCGAAGCACCCAATCCCATCGCCAATATCCACCAGCGAGATCCCTGCATTGTGCGCGATACACCCCATTCGCGCGCTTATAACTAGCCACCGGCGCCAGCTCCGGATTCAAGTCCACCGGCTTGTACGCGCCCGACGCCACATCAAAAAACTCCGTCCCCTCCGCGCGATACCACGACGTCCCACCCGCAGCCAGCAGCTTCTCCACCGCCGCAGGAATCGCCACGCCCATCTCGCGCATCTTCGCGACCGTCTCCACCACGCCCGCCGCATCCCACATCGCGAAAGGCCCCAACTCCCAGTTGAACCCCGCCTTCATCGCGGCATCGATCTCGACAATCGTGTCCGCAACCTCGCCAATTCTGTTCGCCGAGTAAGCCCACATCTCCGGCAGCGCCGTCCAGTAAAACTTCGCAACTTTGTCTTTCGCCGCATTCCCGCTCAGCAGCGACTTAATCCGCCCCATCAGCGAGTCATTCGACTTCGCCATCTCAACTTCAGCAAACGCAGCCTTCCCCGCCGGCCGATACTCCATCGTCGCGAAGTCCAGCACCAGCCGCACTTCCTTGCCATCCGCGCCGCGATCCTTCTTGTAGAACCCCTGCTTCGTCTTATCGCCAAGCCACTTGCGCTCCATCAACTGCCCAATGATCGGCGGCAGCGTCACATCCGCACGCTCATCGCGAATGTTCGCCGCAAAATTTTTCGCCACGCTTCCGAGCACATCGATCCCCACCATGTCCGCCAGCCGAAACGTTCCCGTCTTCGGCCAACCCATCACCGCGCCCGTCAGCAGGTCAATCTCCTCAATACTCAACCCCTGCGCCTCCATAATGCGCAGCGTGTTCAGCATGAAGAACGTTCCAATCCGGTTCGCGATAAAGTTCGGCACATCCTTCGCCGGCACCACCGTCTTGCCCAGCTTCTTATCCGCAAACTCTGCGATCGCAGCAAGAGCCTTCGGATCGGTCTCCGGCGTCGCAATCATCTCGAACAGCCGCATGTACCGCGGCGGATTGAAAAAATGCGTCCCAAACCAACGCCGCCGCAAATCCTCCGGCAACACCTCCGCAACCTTCGCCACCGGCAACCCGCTGGTATTCGTCGTCAGGATCGCATCCGCCCGCAGATGCCCCGCGACCTTGCTCAGCAGGCTGTGCTTGATCTCCATATTTTCTGCGACAGCCTCGATCACCCAATCGCAATCCTTCAGCTTCGCCAGGTCATCTTCGAAGTTCCCAATCCGTACGTGGCTCGCAAACGAGGCATCCGCAAACGCCGCCGGCTTGGCCTTCTTCAGCGCCTCCAGCGCACCCGCCGCAATGCTGTTCCGCTCGCCACTCGCCGGCACGATATCCAGCAGCAGCACCGGCAATCCCGCATTCGCAATGTGTGCCGCAATCCGCGCGCCCATCGTGCCCGCACCCAGCACGGCCACCCGCCGCACGTCATACACCCGATCGCTCGCTCGCCCTTTAGACGAAGCCTCATCAACCACCAACGCGGACTCCAACGCTGCCATCGTCACCACTCCTCCCGAGCCCTCAGCCGGGCTTTTCCAAACCTGTGCGGCAGACCAAAACCTCGCAGCCTCACCAGCCCGTGCAGAATACTGAACGCACGGTAAGAAAGTCAACAAGCGCAAATCAGCGCCCGGAAAGCGCTGAAAACGCGCTGACTTCCGCCGGTTCTTGCCTTGTCTTTCTGAGTCTTATCTCTTGGAAGCCGCCGCTGCCCGCGCCCGCTTCGCCACCGCAGGCTTCGCCTCGCACCCACGCAAGCCCTGCGTCAGCAAATCCGCAAACTGCGTCGCAATCTCTTCCGCACTCAGCGCGCCTTCCGGCCGATACCACGTCCCAATCCAGTTGACCGCGCCGGCCAGCGCAAACGACGCCAGCTTTACATTGCACACCGCAATCGACCCGTCGCGGATCCCCTCTTCCACATACGATCGAATGGTCATATCGATTCTCCGCTTCAGATCGCGCACCTCGCGCCGTGCCTTGGGCGAAAGCTCTGCATCATCCAGCATCGCCACGCACCGCCCGAAGTCGTAGCTCACCACCGCCTTCGCATAAGCCTCCACATACGCGCGCACCTTGTTCAGCCCGTTCCCATGGCTCACCGCGGCCTTGTCCAGCAGCTGCTCAATCGCCGCAATCCCCAGGCGATAGCACTCCACCAAAATCTCTTCCTTGTTGTGAAAGTAGTAGTACAGCGCGGGCTTGGTGATCTTCAGCCGAGTCCCCAACTCGCTCATCGACGTCCGTCGATACCCATGCTCCAGGAACAGGTGCGCCGCCGTCTGCAACACCGCATCACGCTTGGTATCCAGGTTGCGTTGCCGCGCCTGGAACGCCTTCCACGGCTCGCGCGGCCGATTCGCTCCCTCGTTTGTATCCAACGTCTTGGCCAAGTTGCCACGTTCCTTCGCAAAACTCATTGAGCCGATTTTCTTCTGGACGGATTATGCCACAGCCCGCCCAACCCTAACTCTCGCCGTCCACGCACGCCCTACAGGAAGAAGTCCATCTGCAGCGGCTCGCCCGGCGTTATCGCGTACCGCGACAGATCGGTCACGCCAGCCCGCGCCAGCACCTCGTCGTCGATAAAAAAGTTTCCCGTCGTCGCTCGGGCTTCCTGCGTCAGAATCCAGTGCGCGGCATCCGCCACAATCTCCGGCGTCCGCCCCCGCTCGGGATGCGCTCCGGGAATAATCTGCAGCGCCGCCGTCGCAATAATCGTGCGCGGCCACAGTGCATTCACCCCGATCCCCAGCGGCCGGAACTCCTCCGCCATCCCCAGCACGCACATGCTCATCCCATACTTCGCAATCGTGTACGCCACATGATGCCGGAACCACTTCGCCTGCATATTCAGTGGTGGCGACAGCGTAAGAATCTGCGGGTTCTCCGCCTTCGCCAGGTACGGCAAACAAGCCTGCGAGCAGACAAACGTACCCCGAACGTTAACCCCCATCATCAAGTCAAACCGCTTCAACGAGGTCTCCGCCGTCCCGGTCAAACTGATCGCGCTCGCGTTATTCACCAGCACGTCGATCCCGCCAAAGTGCGCTGCCGCCTTTTCCACCGCCGCCTTCACCTGTTCTTCTGCGCGGATATCCAGCTCCATCGCCAGCGCCTTACCGCCTGCTGCCTCAATCGCTTCGGCGGCTGTGTAAATCGTTCCCGGCAGCTTAGGATTCGGCGTCACCGTCTTCGCCGCCACCACCACATTCGCGCCATCCCGCGCCGCCCGCAGCGCAATCGCCAGCCCGATTCCCCGGCTCGCCCCCGTAATGAAAAGTGTCTTACCCTTTAGATCAGCCATGTTTTACGCTCGCTCCTGACGCCGCCCCGCAGAGCAATTCGCCCTGCGACATTGTCCTCTCCCATCCCCTGCCAACCCTCCGCAAAAGATTCAAGATGACAGACGTCGTCTCTTTTGGTTATCTTACCCTCCGTTAAAGAAATTGGAAGGATCCACGATGCAACCGCTCGAACAAACTCAAATATCCGGAACAGACACCATCGGCCCAGCACTCCCGGATCGCGAGTTGCCGCTGCAGAGAATCTACGCGTGCGAACAAAATTCTCCCGCGCAGCCGCTCTTCACGCAGCCAGTCAACGGCCAGCTCCTCCACTGGACCTGGGCCAGCGCCATGCAGGAAGTCCGTCGCATGGCCGCCTGGATCGCCGCGCAAAACTTCCCTCCCGGCTCCAACATCGTCATCGTCTCCAAGAACTGCGCCTGGTGGTTCATGGCCGACTTCGCCATCTGGATATCCGGCCACGTCAGCGTGCCATTCTTTCCCTCCGCCCGCGATCTCTCCCTCGCCGGCCTCTTCGCCCACTGCCAGCCCGTCGCCGCCTTCGTCGGCTCGCTCGACAACCCTCTGCCCCTCAACGAAGCGGCCTTCCACAACCTTCCCTTCATCGCCTTCCCCAACTGCGCGCCCGCGCACGTCCCTCCCGGCAGCGCTCTCTGGTCAGACATCATCGCCACGCAACCGCCGCTCGAAACCAGTCCCGTCCGCAACGCCACAGACATCGCCACCATCATCTACACCTCCGGCACCACCGGCCAACCCAAAGGAGCCGTGCACAACTTCCGCGCTCTCTCCCTCTGGGCCAAGTCCATGCTGCCCACCATCGGCCCCAACCCCAACGGAGAGCTCGACCGCATTCTCTCCTACCTTCCGCTCGCGCACATCGCCGAGCGATCCATCGTCGAAGTCAACTCGCTCTTCATGCCGATCCACATCTACTTCACCGAAGGCCAACCCACCTTCCTCACCGACCTCATCCGTTCCCGCTGCACCCTCTTCTTCTCCATCCCGCGCCTCTACATCCGCTTTCAGCAAGGCGTCTTCGCAAAAATCCACGAGAAGAAACTCAACATCCTTCTCTCCATCCCCATCGTCGGCAACATCGTCCGCAAAAAAATCCTTGCCAACCTCGGCCTCGATCGCGCGCGCCTCATCAGCTCCGGCGGCGCAGCCATCCCCGTCGACATCATCGTCTGGTACCGCAAGATGGGCCTCAACTTCCTCGAAGGCTACGGCATGACCGAGACCGGCATCACCCACGCGCCCATCCCTGGCCAGGACCGCATCGGCTACGTCGGCAACGCCAGCCCCTGGGCCCTCACCCGCATCTCCCCCGAAGGCGAAGTCCAGATCAAGGGCCCCATGAACATGGTCGGCTACTACCGCAATCCCGATCTAACCCGCGAAGTCTTCACCGACGACGGCTACTTCCGCACCGGCGATCGCGGCGAGATCGACGAGCAAGGCCGCCTGCGCCTCGTCGGCCGCCTCAAGGAAGAGTTCAAGACCTCCAAGGGCAAATACGTCGCCCCCGCGCAGATCGAAAAACTTCTCTCCTGCTCCTATCTCTTCGAATCCGTAGCCGTCTTCGGCAGCGGCATGACCGCGCCCTTCGCCATGGCCGTCCTCGTCCCGCCCATCCGCAAAGACCTCGCCCCCGCCGGCCATCGCGCCGACATCGAAGCCAAGCTCATCCACGAGCTCAACTCCGTCAACGCCCACCTCGAACACCATGAGCAGCTCCGCTTCATCGTCATCTCCGAGCAGCCCTGGACCATCGACAACGAGCTCATCACCCCCACCCTCAAAGTCCGCCGCTCCACCCTCGAACAGCGCTACTCCGCTCGCTTCGCCGCCTGGGAAAACTCGCAAACCAAAGTCATCTGGATGGAGTCCCTATGAGCCACTCCGCAACCGACACCCTTCGCACCCAGCACCTCCATCTCTCCCTCGATGGCAAGATGGCCGAGGTCGCCTATCACTCCCTCCCCGCCGCCAACGGAACCATCCTCCTCCTGCACGAAGCTCTCGGCTCCGTCAGCTACTGGAAGCAGTTTCCCCACAAGCTCGCCCAGGCCACCAACTACAACGTCATCGCCTACTCCCGCGCCGGCCACGGCAACTCCGAAGGCCCGCTCGCCAAGCGCACCGACGACTACTACCTCCACCAGGTCAACATCGTCATCCCCACCCTCCTCGACCACTTCTCCGTAGCCGATCCCGTCCTCTACGGCCACAGCGAAGGCGCAGGCATCGCCATGCTCTACGCCGCGTCGTCCAGTCGCATTCGCGCCCTCATTCTCGAAAGCCCCTTCGTGATCACCACCAACGCCGCCGGCGAACTCATCAGCAGGATGGCCGCAGCCTATCCCGGCAGCAAATTGCAGGAGCGCCTCGCCCACTACCACCAGCATCCCGACGAAGTCTTCTCCTCCTGGACCCAGTGGGCCGCAACCCTTGGCGAGGAAGTCTTCCCTCTCCGCGAATTTCTCCCGCGTATCACCTGTCCCGTTCTCGTTCTGCAAGGAGAGCGCGACGAGTTTGGCACCACCCTTCAACTCGCAGCCCTCCAGGCCTCGATTCCCAATCTTGAGCATGAGAGTTATCCCGACACCGGTCACCTCCCTCACAAGGAACAAACCGACCGCGTTCTTCACCGGGTCTCTCAGTTCCTGTCCCCAACGCATCTCCACCAACAGCACCCGCTTACCGGCGGTGGCAATTCGTAACTGCTTCACCCTTACCTAGGAGCTCCTATGACGCACTGTTCCAGCATCAACCGCTTCACCCGCATTGGCTTATTCGTAGCCATCTTCGTCTTCCTCACTCAGATGCCGCACGCGTCCGCGCAACAACAATACGTCGGCCGCTACGACCTCTACACCGGCTTCTCCGACCTCTACACCCCAGGCCTCAACGGCATCAACCAGAAGGGCTTCCACCTGCAGGCCGGCATCAACAACAACCGCTGGCTCTCCACCGGCTTCGACTACAGCGTCCAGACCGGCGACACCAGCCTGGTTCCCGGCTTCGCCAGCCCCGCCATCATCGCCGGCATCACCCAGCTCTATGAGCTCTACCTGGAAACGGACGGCGCCTATGGCCTGCCACCAACCTATGCCGTCGATGTTCCGTTGAGCGCCACCACGCAGACCTTCACGGCAGGCTCGCAGCTCAACTATCGCCACTTCTCCCGCGTGACGCTCTTCATCCGCCCCAGCCTCGCAGCCTTCCGCCTGAACGCCACCGCGCATCCCCGCCCGGGCACACCGGATGTGACTGTCGTCGAAGCACTCGAAATGGCCAACGTTCTCCAGCCCAACGGCACCATCGTCGACTGGACCGGAGCCTACGGCGTAGGCGGCGGCGCCGACTTCGCTCTCACCAGGCACTTCGGTATCCGCGCCCAGATGGACGCCGTCTGGAATCACCCCTTCAACTACGTCGTCGCCAACGGCGGCTGGTCCTATCGCTTCTCCGTAGGCCCATCCTTCCACTTCGGCCGCAACATCATGGCCCCCAGGAAAACCAAGTAGCCGCGTTCGCTTTTGCCTGAAGGGGTGGGACTGTGTTCCCGCCCCTTCTTCCAGATCAAAGCGGCCCCAACCGCTAGGGCAACGTTGACCGCCTCCACCACCCGCCAGCACTAGAACCACCCGCAGGAGCAACCCATGAAGCTCACCCTCACCCGCTGCACGACCCTCGCCGCAGCTCTCCTCACCGCAACGCTGATCGCCCCCAGCCCCGCGCTCGCGCATCAAACGCCCGCAGCCACCACCTGCACCCTCATCGTCCACATCGATGGCTTCCGCAATCAGAAAGGCGACGCCGGCCTCTCCATCTTCAAGTCCGCCGACGGTTGGCCCGAGAACAACGACAAGGCCTTCCAGCACGGCCCCCACCCCTTCTCCGGAACCTCCACCACCATTACCGTGCAGCTTCCTCCCGGCCGCTACGCCCTCGCCGCCCTGCACGACGAAAACTCCAACCACAAGCTCGACAAAAATATGTTCGGCATCCCCAAGGAAGGCTTCGGCTTCTCCAACAACCCCCACGTCATTCTCACCGCCCCCTCCTTCGACACCGCAGCCATGACAGTAGCCTGCCCCACCACCGAAACCACCATCCACCTCATCTACAAGTAAATAACCGCTGCTTTCGCTCTTGATCTCGTCTTCACGGCTGCCGTTGCAGTTGCAGTTGCCGTTGCCGTTGCAGTTGCCGTTGCCTTTCTTTCCCTCATCCCCACCGGGAATCAGCTTCTGCCTTCGCACACCGCGCTTCCGCCTTGGCAGAGCCCTTCGGCTCTAGGTAACCCAAGGCTTCAGCCTTGGGCCTCACACCCATGCAAGAAACAACCCGGCTTTAGCCCCTGGGGTATGCCCTAGCGCGAGCCCGCTTACTCCGCCCGCTCCCACCACCCCGACCGCACCTCCCCTACCACCTCCGTCGGTGCACCCGGCTCCGGCAGCCAAAGCTTGATCCCCTTCTCATCCGCGATCTCCACCATCCGCTGCACCGGCTGCTTCCACGCATGCAGCGCCAGGTTAAACAGCCCCCAATGGATCGGCATCAACAACCCACTCGACCCCATCGCCTCGAACGCCTTCGCCGCATTGTCCGGCCCCAGGTGAATCGCCGCCCAAAGCGGATGAAACGCCCCAATCTCCAGCATCGTCAGATCAAATCCATCGTACTGACCGGCAATCTCTCCATACCCCTCCCACCACCCCGAATCCCCGCCGAAGTACACCCGATGCCGCGGCCCCTCAATCACAAACGAACCCCACAATGTCTTAAACCGATCCATCACCCCACGCCCCGAAAAATGTCTCGAAGGCCACGACGTCACCTTCAACTCCCCCACCTCCACACTCTCCGTCCAATCCAACTCCGCAATCCTCTCCGCCGGAACACCAAACCCACGCAAACGCCTCCCCACACCCAGCGACGTCACCCACCGCGCTCCCGCAGTCGCACCAACCTTCGCCAGCTGCCTTACCGTCTTCGCTCCAAGATGGTCATAGTGATCATGCGAGATCAGCACCACATCGATCTTCGGCAGCGCCTCCAGCGCAATCGTCGGCTCAAAAAACCGCTTCGGCCCCATAAACGAAAACGGACTAGCCCTTTCGTAAACCGGATCCACCAACACCCGCATCCCGTCAATCTCAATCAGCGAAGCCGAATGCCCAAACCACGTCACCCGCAACCCGCTCGCCGCCTCCGCAGCGTACAAGCCCGCATCCGTCGTAAACGGCCCCAGCAACCGCTTCGGCTCGACCTCAGCCTTATTCGTCAAATAAAGCGGCAGCACCTTAAACACAATCCGCAGCCCACCCACATCCGTAGGCACGGGATTCAAAAACTTCCCACCCTGCTTCTCAGCTCGCTTCAAATACGTCATTTCCGGATTGGATGCGCCCATCGCCCCATGGTCTCAGCAATGCACCCCAACCGCAAACATCTATCCGTTACTCGCCGCCATACAGCGCATCAATTCGATCCTTATACCGATCGAAAATCACCCGCCGCTTCAGCTTCATACTCGGCGTCAGCTCCCCACCCTCGATGCTCCACTCCTCCGGCATCACCCCGACCTTCTTCATCCGCTCATGGTCCTGCAGCTCTTTGTTCACCTTCTTCACCAGGTCCTCATAGTGCGCCTTCACCTTAGGATCCTTCACCAGCGCGCTATGATCCTTCGTCGTCACGCCATGCTCGCCGGCCCATCGCCCCAGCGCCTGGAAGTCCGGCGAGATCAGCACCGCCGCAAACTTCCGCGAGTCCCCAATCACCGCCGCGTTCCCCACCAACTCATCGGCCTTCAGCTTCCCTTCAATCGGCTGCGGAGCAATGTACTTCCCGCTGCTGGTCTTGATCAGCTCCTTCTTCCGATCCGTAATCGAAAGAAACCCATCCTCATACTTCCCGATATCGCCAGTCTTGAACCAGCCATCCGCAGTGAACTCGCTCTTGCTCGCCTCCTCGCGTCCCCAATAGCCCGAGAACACCGTAGTCCCGCGCACCTCAATCTCGCCATCCTCCGCCATCCTCAGCTCAAGATTCGGCACCACCATCCCCACCGTCCCAATCCGATAGCCGTCATACGTATTCCGCGAGATCACCGGCGAAGTCTCCGTCAACCCATACCCCTCGAAGATCCGAATCCCCATATCCAGAAACCACTCCGCCGAATCCATCCCCAGCGGCGCGCCCCCCGAAACATAAATCTTCGCCTTCCCCCCAAACGCCTCCTTCAGCTTCGAATACACCAGCTTGTCCGCCAGCTTCCACAGCGGCGACCCCGGCGTCTTCCCCGCCATCAACTCCTTGCGATGCTTCTTCCCCTGCCCCATCGCCCAATGCAAAATCTTCTTCTTGAACCCGACAGACTTCGCCTCCGTCCCCTGCCGAATCTTCTCGTACACCCGCGGCACCGCCAGAAAAATCTGCGGCTTCACCGCCTGCATCGCTCCCCGCAAATCGTCGAACTTCGCCAGGTACGCAATCTTCCCGCCATGCCCGTAGATCGCATACCCCAAATGCCGAGCCAGCGAGTGGCTTAGCGGCAGAAACGAAATCGTCACATCCCCCGGCCCAATCCTCAACCCCACCGTCGAGTACCGCAGATTATCCGCCAGATTCCGATGCGTCAGCATCACGCCCTTCGGATCGCCCGTCGTCCCCGACGTGTACACAATCGTCGCCAAATCGTCCGGCTTGGTCTCCTTCAGCAGCGCATCAAACCCCGCGTCAATCGCCTCAAGTTCCGGCGCGCGCTTGAACACCTCAGCCACGCTCGTAGCCCCGTCATACTCGCCCTCATCCAGCACCCCAACAAACTCCAGCGTAGGAATCTCTCCCGCCGCCACCAGCTTCTTGTACTGCAGCTTGTTCGACACAATCACCGCGCGCACCCCGGCATCGCGGAAGATATACCCCATCTGTTCCGGCGTCAGCGTCTCATACAGCGGCACATCCACGCCGCCAATCGCGAGCACCGCAAAGTCCACCACCGGCCACTCCCAGCGGTTCTCGCTCACCAGCCCCACGCGCTCGCCGCGCTTGATCCCCCACTGCTGCAGCAGCCCCACCAGCGCCCGCACCCGCCCATACATCTGCTCGGACGAAATCTCTTTCCACTCGTTCCCGCTCTTCCACATCGCAACAGGCGTCTCGCCCTGATGGCTCATCCGCTCGAAGACGTCATTGATCGTCGCAAACTCCAGCTTCGAATAATCAACCATGCACACCTCTCTCTTAGTGCCATCGCCACACGCACCTGCATCCTACCCTTGCTCTATGACAATATGCCCAAACGCGACCCCCACGTCCATGGAAAGGCACCTGCCTGCCACCCAACCGCCATCCTCGACCCAACCCAAGCCCTTTCCTCTCGACCGTAGCATCACGCTTTAGTCTTTGTGATGCGAAGCGGAGAGACCTGCAGAGCCTTGCTGTTGTTCCTGCCGTTGCTCTTGCCATTGCTGTTGCTCTTGCTTGTTTCACGCCGTCATCCTGACCCTGAGGAACGAAGGGGAAGGACCCCTGTATTGGCTTTGCTGTTGCTGTTGCCTGTTCCCCGGATTAGCAGGGGGCTTCAGCCCCCTGAATGATCCTCCCGCAAAGAAGGGGCTTTAGCCCCGGGCCGTTGTCTTTGTTTTTAGCTAGAAGCTAAGCTACCCCAGCACCCCCTTCGACAGATACCTCTCCGCCGAATCCGGCACAATCGTCACCACCCGCTTCCCCGCGCCCAGCTCCTTCGCCACCGCCACCGCCGCAAACATATTCGCGCCCGAGCTCGACCCACCCAGCACGCCTTCCTCCCGCGCCATCCGCAGCACCATAGCAAACGCGTCGTCGTCGCTCACCATAATCACCCGGTCGCAAACACTGCGATCAAACGTTGCCGGAATCTCCGCCACCCCAATCCCCTCCACCCGATGCGGCCCCGGAACCCCGCCCTGCAGCACGCTCCCCTGCGCCTCCACGGCCACCATCAGCACGTTCCCCAGCTTCTTCTTCAGCGCCCGCGCAATCCCGGTAAACGTCCCCGCCGACCCCACCCCAATCACCGCCGCGTCAATCCGCCCATCCATCTGTTCCAGGATCTCCACCGCCGTCGTCTGCTCATGAAAGTCCGGATTCGCAGGATTCTCAAACTGCATCGCCGCAAACGCTCCCGGCGTCGCATCCTCAAACGCCAGCGTCCGCTTAATTGCCCCCGCCAGCATCTCGCTCTCAGGAGTCCGCACCACATCCGCTCCCAGCCCGCGCATCAAAATGCACTTCTCCTCGGCAAATCCCTCGGGAATAAAAATCTTCACCTTGTACCCGCGTTGCACGCCAATCAGCGCCAGCCCCACACCGGTATTTCCGGCCGTCGCCTCGCAGATCGTGTCACCGGGCTTCAACACCCCGCGCCGCTCCGCATCCAGCACAATCCCCAGCGCCGCCCGGTCCTTAATACTTCCGCCCGGATTCATCGTCTCCAGCTTCGCCCACAGCTCTGCGTCGCTGCCCCCCACCAGCCGGTTAATCCTCACCATGGGCGTATGCCCCACCAACTCCGTTACGTTATTTCCAGTACGCATCGCTTCTACAAATCCACTCGTGCGGCCAACGCGCTCCGCCACCCAAAAGACTATCGCACTTACGGATTGGCAGGGGGCGTTAGCCCCTGAACGAAGCTCTCTCAGGAATGGGCTTTAACCCTGGGCTCTTGTTTGGTCGCGCCGCCGCTTAGATTGCCCTGGCCTTTGCCTTTGCTTTTCTTTCTGTCATTCCCCCCGGGAATCTGCTTCTTCCTTTGCCTTTGCCTGAGCTAGAAGCTAGTTCGCCGCCGCCCCCAGCCCCATCTTCGGGAAATACCCCGCCCGCGTCCGCACCCGCAGCCCCCGATACCCCTTCTCCGACGCCTCCACATGAATCGTCCGATACCCCGGCACCGACATCGGTTTCGTCGAGTGATACTCAATCATGTACTGCGACCGAATATCGTGCGCTACCTGCTGCGCAATCCCATCCACTTCCTTCAACGACTTCGGAAAGTAAGCCTGCCCGCCCGTATCTTCCGCCAGCTGCGTCAGTACGTCCCGCGAGTGCTTCGAATCCTTGTGATTCAGATCCCCGCCAAACAACAGCCCTATGCAATAAATCGACGGCCCGTCCAGCGCCTGCACCCGCTGAATCGTCTCCTCCAGCGATGCATTCGATGAGTTATCGTCTCCATCGGTCACGATCAGCAACACCTGCTTGGACTGCTTCGCATTCTTCGAAAGATAATCGGCCGACGCAATCACCGCGTCATACAGCGCTGTCCCTCCCCCAGCCTTGATGTACGCCAGCCCCTGCTGCAGCTTCGCAATGCTGCTCGTGAAATCCTGATCGATATAAGGCTCCGAATTGAAATCCACCAGGAACGCCTCGTCCTTTGGATTCGATAGCTTCACCAGATTCAGCGCCGCCGCATCCACCGCCGGCCGCTTGTCATACATCGACCCCGAGCTGTCGATCAGAATCCCCAGCGATATCGGCAGGTCCTCATGCCGGAAGCCCACAATCTTCTGCAGCACGCCATCCTCGTAGATCTTGAACGCGCTCTCCGGCAGCGTATCCACCTCGCGGTCGCTGCTATCGAACACCGACGCGTTCAGCCGCACCTCGAACGCATTCGTGCGCAGCGTAAACCGCCCGTTCTCCTTCGTAATCTGATCTCCCTGCTCCTGCTCCTGACCCTGCTCCTGCCCCATCACCGTCTTCTGCGATTGCCCAGGAACCGTCCCCTGCGGGTCCGGGCTCGGCACTGGATCCGAGTCCTGCGTCAACGGGCTCGGCGGCCGCTTCTGCATCACCGCGCTCTGGGGCGTCGGGTTTTGCGTCGCCGTGTCGTTATCCGCCGGCGTCTGCGCCCGCGCCCGCGCGCCTCCGGCCGCAAGGGCTCCGGCGACTACGCTGATTCCTACCATCCACACCCATCGACTACAGCGATCCCGCATAGTTCCCCTTGCGACCCTGCGTCACCGTCCTCCAACAACCAGAGCCGGCGACCGTCGCTCCTTCAATTTACGCCACACTCCCTCCCCCTGCGCGCTTCCCACGACTCTTCCCAGGCCCCGCGTGACCAACGCCCTTTCATTGACCGTCCTATCCGCGTATGCTCTAATTCGCCCATTCGCCAAACCGCGTATTTTTGCTTCGATTATTTGCTCCACCATTTCCCGAGAAGAATTAAGAGGAATCTTGTTCATGAACTTAGGCGTGCTCGCAACACTGATCTTCAACTTTCAAGACAGCTCACAAGCCATACAATCAAGTGCCCCTGCCACCCTCCAGGGGAGTGACACCATCTGGCTCTGGATCGCCCTCGGCGTCGGCGTCCTCGCCCTGATCGCAGCCTTCATCCTCGCCCGCGCCGTACTCGCCGGCGACACCGGCTCCCCCGACATGCGCGTCATCTCCGACGCCATCCGCGAAGGCGCCGAAGCCTTTCTCTCCCGCCAGTACCGCTCCATCGGCATCATGGCCGTCGTCCTCGCCATCGTCATCTTCCTCGGCTACTACTTCTCCCCCAACACCCGCGACGTCGCCGTCCAGACCGTCATCGCCTTCCTCGTCGGCGCCACCTGCTCCGGCCTCGCCGGCTTCACCGGCATGTACGTCTCCATCCGCGCCAACATCCGCACCGCCGCCGCCGCACGCTCTTCCCTCAACGGAGCCCTCCAGTCTGCCCTCCGCGGCGGCGCCGTCACCGGACTCGTCGTCGTAGCGCTCGCCCTCATCGGAATCGCCGTCCTCTTCCTCGCCTTTGGCGGCCTCAACAATCCCCAGCACGTCGTCTATGAGCTCGTAGGCTTCGGCTTTGGAGCCTCCCTCGTCGCCCTCTTCGCCCAGCTCGGCGGAGGCATCTACACCAAGGCCGCAGACGTAGGCGCCGACCTCGTAGGCAAGGTAGAAGCCGGCATCCCCGAAGACGACCCCCGCAACCCCGCCGTCATCGCCGACCTCGTTGGCGACAACGTAGGCGACTGCGCCGGCCGCGGAGCCGACATCTTCGAGTCCACCGCCGCCGAAAACGTTGGCGCCATGATCCTCGGCGCCGCCCTCTATCCCGTCTTCGGCATCAAGGGCATCCTCTTTCCGCTGATGGTCCACGCCATCAACCTCGTCGCCTCCATCATCGGCGTCGCCGTCGTCAAAACCACCGACAACGAAGACCCCATGCGCGCCCTCAACCGCGGCTTCTATGTCACCTCCATCCTCGCGCTCGCAGGCTTCGCAGGCATCGTCTACAAGATGCTCAACGGCCCCGGCGTCCAGCCGCTCTACCTCTTCCTCTGCGGCGTCATCGGCCTCATCACCGCGTTCCTCTTTGTCTGGATCACGCAGTACTACACCGAATCCCGCTACCGCCCCGTCCAGTCCATCGCCGAAGCCTCCCTCACCGGCCCCGCCACCAACATCATCAGCGGTCTAGCCGTCGGCATGGAAACCCCCGCAATGCCAGTAGTCGTCATCTGCTCCGCCCTTCTCCTCAGCTACTACTGCGGCGTCAAGGGCCTCGAGGGCGTCGACCTTCCCGGCATCTCCAACTACGTCAAAGGCATCTACGGCACCGCCATCGCCACCATGGGCATGCTCTCCTGCGCCGCCTACATCCTCGCCATGGACACCTTCGGCCCCATCACCGACAACGCCGGCGGCATCATCGAAATGTCCAACCAGCCCGACGCCGTCCGCGACAAGACCGACAAGCTCGACTCCGCCGGCAACACCACCAAGGCCCTCACCAAGGGTTACGCCGTAGGCTCCGCCTCACTAGCCGCCTTCCTCCTGTTCTCCGCTTACCTCGAAGAGATCAAGGCCCTGGTCACCGCCAAGGTCACCGCCGCTGGCGCAGCAGGCTACATGCCCCACGGCTGGTCCTTCACCAACGTCAACCTCGCCGAGATCCCAGTCTTCGCCGGAGCCATGCTGGGCGCGATGCTCGTCTACCTCTTCTCGTCGATGGCGATTAAAGCGGTGGGTAGAACAGCCCAAATGGTAGTCAAAGACGTCCGCGACCAGTTCCGCGAGAACCCCGGCATCATGGCCGGCACCAGCAAACCCGACTACGCCCGCTGCGTCAGCATCGTAACCGGCGCAGCCCTGAAAGAGATGGTCCTCCCCGGCATCCTCGCCGTAGGCCTTCCAGTAGCGGTAGGCCTCATCTTCCGCAACTTCAGCTCCGTCTACGGAGCAGGCACCGAAGTCCTAACCGCCGGCGGCTTCTCCACCGTCCCCACCATCAACGGCATCCCCGTCAACCTCGGCGGAGCCACCGCCGTCGCCGGCCTTCTCATGGTCGGCACCATCACCGGCGTCCTCATGGCCATGCTCATGAACAACGGCGGCGGTGCCTGGGACAACGCCAAGAAGTGGATCGAAACCGGCAAGTACGGCGGCAAAAAATCCGACGCCCACAAAGCCGCCGTAGTAGGCGACACCGTAGGCGATCCGTTCAAGGACACCGCCGGCCCCAGCCTCCACGTCCTCATCAAACTCCTCGCCACCATCACCCTCGTCCTCGCTCCCCTCTTCCTCTAACTCGGCTCCCAAAGCAAACAGAGGCCGCTCGGTTCCGATCGCGCGGCTAGCTTTCAACTTCGTTCAACTCCAGCGATGAAGTCTGTCAACTTCCCGGCGCTGAATTCGTGATCACTCGCCAGCAATACCGTCGCTCTCATCCCAGCCCTGACGCATCGTCGTTGGTCTCTTCTTCATCGTTCTTCCGCCAATTCAAGTTCTTCTGCTACCCTGAATTCACCCGTATTCGTTCTTAGACTCGGCAGCTTCGAAGCCTACCATTCGCATTTCGCCAATATACGCGGCGGCGCCTTGCTCTTCATAAGTCCCGATCTCTCCTGCTGGTGTGGAGTTAAACGTCGGCTGAGAATCCTTGGCATAGAGCAGAATCAAATCAGGATTGGCAATCTCGATAAAGTTAGTCGTAAGACCGTGGTGTGCAACCTCGTTGCTACATAGCCCGAGGTAGTCGTAGGCCTGCCAATCGGAATAATACGGCATCCTCCCCCATGCCGCCTCCCACATGGCCTTTCTCGAAGGGGGCAAGCTTCGGCCAAGTCGTACGTGTGCACTTTCCAGATACGGGTACGACCTGATAACGGAACGCAACTCCCCCAGATTCCACGTCAACAGGAAAAGTAACGCAATCAATAGGAGCTCCTCATCCAGGATGGGGCTCGGCTTGTCATTCGGCTTGGCTGTGGCAATCGCCACCACCAGCATGGGCAGGATATCTGGAAGACGAACCTCTCGCTGTATTCATCGCTAAATAGTGCGGCAGATAGACCAGAACAATAATCAGCGCCGCCGCCGCCTAGAGGATACGGTACATGGGAAGGCGATTGACGAACACGCATGCGAGCAACGTAAGCAGCAGAAGCTGAACAGAGGCGGCATTTCCCAAAAAGGTAGAGATGTTCCCATGGGCAACCTTCACATAGTAGGGATTGGGCAGCAGAGCCCCGAAGTACCTCCAGCGAACCACAAAATAAATCACTCCCAGAAGCACCAGACTCGTGATGTATCCCGCCCTTTGTTTCGACGGGCGATTCGTCCTCATGAGTCGCGAGACCCACGACGAAAAAACAATGCCCTCTGGCCGCGTAATCGGAAGAAGAAATGCAACGATATCACCACGCGAATTCACTGAGAACGCCCAGCGCCTCGGCCCGACTGCGGCGAGTGCCACCAGACGTCAACAGCTTGAACACCGGCGTTTCAGCAGGATCCCCGCCGAACCCCACATCCGGATGCGCCAACAAAACGCTCGTCGCGCATAGCTTGTTGTTCCTCGATGTGCCGCCCTTCTGAATCAGAAAGACGATCATGAGCAGGCTTGCCAATCCGATCAGCTTGAAAAACAGCAGCGGCGAAACGTGCAGAAGAGCAGGCACCACGGAAAGAATCGCATAGAGCGTGCTGGTATACGCTTCCACGTGCGCACCCGTCGGATTCCAGTTCCAGACGTGATGGTGGATCAGCGTGTGGCCGTACCGGAAGAAGATAAAGGAATCATCCACGGTGAACTGCGCGTACAGCAGAGACCAACACAGGCCTACGAAGATTGAAAAGGACAATAAGGCGGTTCCACTTCGAGAAGAACTCGTCATCTACGCTCCAACAGCTCCGGATCGAACATAGAACCTAATCTTACTCGATGTCATCTGCTCCTCCGGGTAGAGCGATTGAGCCCATCACTGGATGCGGTCAGCAAGCGCGGATGCCCACAGAGCTCCCCAACCCTTCCCCCGATCCCCTATACTGCGCGCCACGAATCTCTCCCGGAGCCTCCCATGTCCCGCGTCCGTCTCCTCATCGGCACCCGCAAAGGCGCCTTCATCCTCACCTCCGACGGCACCCGCAAAAACTGGCAAATCTCCGAACCCCACTTCCCCGGCTGGGAGCTCTACCACCTCAAAGCCTCCCCCGTAGACCCCAACCGCATCTACGCCTCGCAAACCTCCGGCTGGTTCGGCCAACAAATTCAGCGCTCCGACGACGGCGGCCTCACCTGGGCCCCCGTCAACAACCAGTTCTCCTACGCCGACGCCCCCGGCACCCACCAGTGGTACGACGGCACGCCCCACCCCTGGGAGTTCAAGCGCGTCTGGCACCTCGAGCCCTCGCTCACCGACCCCGACACCGTCTATGCCGGAGCCGAAGACGCCGGCCTCTTCAAGTCCACCGACGGCGGCAACTCCTGGCACGAACTCTCCGGCCTCCGCCACACCGAATCCGGCCCCCACTGGCAACCCGGCGCCGGCGGCCTCTGCCTCCACACAATAATCCTCGACCCCACCAACCCCGACCGCATCGTCATCGCCATCTCCGCCGCCGGAGCCTTCCGCAGCGACGACGCCGGCCAAACCTGGAGGCCCATCAACAAGGGCCTCTACAGCAAATACATTCCCAACCCCACCGCCGAAGTCGGCCACTGCGTCCACCACATCGCCATGAACCCCAGCACGCCCAACACCCTCTTCATGCAAAAGCACTGGGACGTCATGCGCTCCGACGACGCCGGCGACCACTGGACCAAGATCTCCGGCAACCTCCCCACCGACTTCGGCTTCGCCATCGACGTCCACTCGCACGACCCCGAAACTGTCTACGTCGTCCCCATCAAGTCCGACGCCGAGCACTTCCCCCTCGACGGCAAGCTGCAAGTCTTCCGCAGCAAATCCGGAGGCAACGAGTGGGAACCCCTCACCAACGGCCTCCCGCAAAAAGACTGCTATGTGAACATCCTCCGCGACGCCATGGCCGTCGACACCCTCGACGACTGCGGCATCTACTTCGGCACCACAGGCGGCCAGGTCTACTGCTCCCCCGACAGCGGCGACAACTGGACCGCCATCACCCACGACCTGCCCGCCGTCCTATCGGTAGAAGCCCAAACCCTCGCGTAACGCACGTAGCGAAACTTGGCGCTCTTCTTCGCGCCCCTTGCGTCAAAGCTTTTGCCGTTGCCGTTCTTTCTGTCATTCCGAGCGCAGCGAGGAACCCGCTGTCTCCCGTTCTTGCCTTTGCTCTTGGTCCAACCCGGCGACGAACAGCTACCCCGTTGCTTCAGCCTCGGGCCTCATAGGGACAACAAAAATCCGGGGCTTTAGCCCCTGCGGTAAGCTTTCTTCAAACCTCCACCCCCATGCCCACCATCCGCATCGATCTCCCCACCCACCTCCGCCGCCTGGCCAACCTCCCCACCCACGAGCTCGCCCTCGACGTCCCCACCCCCGCAACCATCGCCACCGTCCTCGACGCCCTCGAAGCCACCTACCCCATGCTCCGCAACACCATCCGCGACCACGTCACCAAACAGCGCCGCCCCTTCCTCCGCTTCTTCGTCTGCAACGAAGACTGGACCCACCTCCCCACCAACACCCCACTCCCCGAAGCCATCCTCAACGCAACCGAACCCCTCATCATCCTCGGAGCCATAGCCGGCGGCTAGACGCATGTGCGCATGGGTCTAGCGTCGTCATCCTTGCGCACAGCTTTGGCTTCCACATAACCCAGGGTTTCAGCTTGGGCTTCCACATAACCCAGGGTTTCAGCTTGGGCTTCCACATAACCCATGGTTTCAGCTTGGGCCTCCCCGCCACGCGGAAAGAAGGGGCTTTAGCCCCTGGAGTATGCCTTCCTCCACCATGGCACGCCTCCAGACCATACCCGCAGCAGAAAATAATCTCCGGTAGCCATCCTCACGGGCCGAAGGTCCGTTCCATCACAGCCTGGGGCGCAGCCCCAGGCTGTGTGGAACGCCCAGCTTGAGGGCTGAAAGCCCGATCCAAACTGCGACCTCAGATCTCCCGCTCCATCACCACAAAGTGCAAATCCTCCCGCAGCGGCCGCCCAATCCGCCCATCCCCATACGGATACGGCTGCGTCTCCCCCGTCTTCCGATACCCCCGCCGCTCATACCACCCCATCAACACCTCCCGCCCCGACAGCACCGTCATCGTAATCCGCCGCCCGCCACGCTCCCGCGCCCACGCCTCCGCCGCCGCCAGCAGCGCCCGCCCCAGCTTCCGATCCTGCACATCCGGCCGCACCGTCAGCAACCCCAAATACCAAACCCCCGCACCCTTGTTCTGCATCCACACCGTCCCCATCAGCGGCCCGCTTGGTCCATCAGGCTCCACCGCCTCCTCCCGCCACACAAGCAGCTCAGGCTTCTCCACCAGATCCGCGCGCAGCGTCTCCTCCGTCAGCCGAGGCCCTTCCACCAACCCTGCCTCAATATTCCAACTCTCCGCCTGGCCTTCCCCCGCTCCAGTCCCCCGATACGCCAGGTTCGCCAGCGCCACCACGTCCGCATAATCCGCTTCCCGAATCCGTTCCAAAAACATCCGCCCAGTTTAACCCACCCCCTTTCCCCTCACCACGCGAACCCTCCCGCCCTTTCTGTCACCCCCGGGGAATCCGCTTCTTCTTTTGCCGTTGCTTTAGCTAAAAGCCAGAAGCCAGAAGCAAAAATAAATCCCCGCAACCACCCTCAAAAACAGCCCAAAATCCGCATGTCAACCCCCCACACACCCTCCAAACCCACAAACCCCCTATCGCCATTGGCGATTTCTCTCCAACCAACTTGGCATACTACCCCCCACCACCCACGTACAATTGAATTAGCCCCACACCCTTACCTCTTGCATGCAATCAACCGCCAAATCCACCGGTAACCCCATTGTTTGCCCTACTTTGCCTCTAACTCGCTTGTTTACCCGACTTTACCCGTAACCCCATTGTTTGCCCTACTTTGCCTGTAACCCGCTTGTTTGCCCTACTTTACAGTCAATTTTTCACAACCAGGAGGGGGACACTTTGCCATCTAACTCTTGTGTTTCCCACAGTTTGCAAGCAAATTACCCCTGGAAGGGGGGGAGGGGGGGTGCCTGCCACCCCAGGCCGCATCGCAGCCAAATACAATAACGCCATGGCTCGTCTGTTCCCCTTCCGCGCTCTCCGTTACGACCCAACCCGCGTCAACATGACCGACGTCGTCACCCAGCCCTACGACAAGATCACCCCGGCCATGCAGGACGCCTACTACGCCGCCAGCCCCTGGAACCTCATCCGCGTCATCCTCGGCAAACATCTCCCGGACGACACCGAAGCCGGCCCCAACGTCTACACCCGCGCCGCCGCAACCCTCAACGAATTCCGCAACGAAGGCATCCTCAAAGCAGAAACCGAACCAGCCCTCTACATCTACTCCCAGACCTACACCGTCCCGGGAACCACGGAAGTCCGCGAACGCCGCGGCTTCATCGCCCTCGGCCAGCTCCACGACTACGCCGACAAAGTCGTCTACCGCCACGAGCAGACCTTCCCGAAACACAAGTCCGACCGCCTCGCCCTCTTCAAGGCCACGCGCGCCTACTGCGAGCAGATCTACATGCTCTACTCCGACCCCGAAAGCAAGGTCGATCACCTCCTGTTCGACACCCCGGGCGAAACTCCAGCCGAGCAGCAACCCGCCGCCATGCGCCCCCCCGACGTCGAGATCACCGACGAGTACGAAGTCATTCACCGCCTCTGGAAACTAGCCGACCCCGACATCATCCAGAAGGTCCTCGACGCAATGGCCGACAAGTGGCTCCTCATCGCCGACGGCCACCACCGCTACGAAACCTCCACCACCTACATGCACGAGCGCGCCGCCGAGCTAAACCAGGACCCCAACGCCAACCCCATCGACGTCCCGGTAGCTCCCGGCAAAACCCTCCCTCAACCCGCCTTCCCCGAGCAAGCCATGATGATGACCTTCGTCAACATCGACGCCCCCGGGATCACCATCCTCCCCACTCACCGCGTAGCCTTCAACCTCATCGGCTTCCACGGCCGCGAGTTCGCCACCAAAGCCGAGCAGTACTTCAACGTCACAGAAATCGCCGCCACTCCCAGCGGCCACTACCCCGGCGCCGACGCGCTCCTAAAGCAACTCAACGACACCCAAGGCATAGCCTTCATCGCAGCAACACGCGACGGAGACTTTCTCCTAACGCCGAAGCCCGAAGCCATCGCCCCGCTACTCGCCGGCCTTCCCAAACGCCAGCAACAGCTCGACGTAACGCAACTCCACAAAGTTGTCCTGGAAAAACTTCTAGGCCTCAACGAAGACACCGTCCGCGCCGGCGGCAACATCCGCTACCTACGCGAAGCCACCGAAGCCCTGCAACAAGTAGGCTGCGGCAACGCCGACGTAGCCTTCCTCATCAAGCCCGTAACCCTCGAGCAGATGAAAGACATCTCCCTCAACTTGGAAGTCATGCCCCAAAAGTCCACCGACTTCTACCCCAAACTCCTAAGCGGCCTAGCCATGTACACCCTCGACTAGGCTTCCCACAAATCCGGGTGCCCCAGGTCTCGCTTTTGAGACCTGGGTTCTCCACCCCAAACGGCTAACCTACCGCGAGATCCCCTCCAACGGCGAACTCGCCGTCGCATACAACTTCTTCCCCATCCGTCCCGCGAGGAACGCCTCGCGCCCAGCCTCAACACCCTTCTTCATCGCACTGGCCATCAGCACAGGATTCTTCGACGCCGCCATCGCAGTATTCAGCAGCACGCCATCGAACCCCATCTCCATCGCCAGCGCCGCATCGCTGGCCGTCCCAAGTCCCGCATCCACAATCAGCGGAACCTCCGTCACCAGCTCCCGCATCATCCGCAGCGTATACGAATTCGCAATCCCCAACCCAGTCCCAATCGGCGCCCCCAGCGGCATCACCGCTGCCGCGCCCACATCGATCAACCGCTTCGCAAACACAATGTCATCCGTGGTGTACGGAAGCACCGTAAACCCTTCCTTCACCAGCACGCGCGTAGCCTCAACCGTAGCTTGAACATCCGGATACAGCGTAGCCGTATCGCCGATCACCTCAATCTTCACCCAGTCCGACAGCCCCACCTCGCGCCCCAACCGCGCCGCGCGGATCGCCTCTTCCGCGGTAAAACATCCCGCCGTATTCGGCAGCAAAAAGTACTTCTTCGGATCAATGAAATCCAGCAGGCTTTCTTTGCTTCGGTCCAGCTCCACTCGCCGCACCGCAACCGTCACCATCTCCGCGCCCGAGGCTTCAATCGCAGCCCTGGTCTCCGCGCCATCCTTGTACTTCCCCGTGCCAACAATCAGCCTCGACCCAAACATCCGCCCAGCAATCACCAAAGAATCCATAACCCCATCCTAAATCTCACCAGCGCCTGCGTCTGTGACGACCGCCGTTGCGATCCCCTAATCCCTAATCCCTGTTCCCTACGGGGTCCCCGGCGAGCGTTCTTTGCTCGCTGGGGTGTCTAATCCCTGCACTTAAAACACCAGCGGCCCGCCCTAAAGGAGCGAGCCGCCAGTGCAGTGATCTGTTGAGATTGACTTGAGGCATCCGTCCTCGGATGGGCCTCGGAGTTTGAACCCACGCAGGAAGCAATTCCACCGCTCCCCGCACTCCAGGTCTAGAGCACGGATGCTCTAAGCCTCAGTCACCTCACGTGTTTTCGAACTACTGGAACAATCAATTTTCATAGGTTTGGACCATCCTCCTTTCCCGTGTTAAGCCTCAAACTACGCCGCCTCCCAGCCTCAAGTCAACGCCCCAGACCGCCCCTCTGTGCATATCGGCATCTCACCCAATTGAATTCAAATCGCTTAGGAGATTCTCCCACTCATGAAACCCGCCACCATCATCGGCATCATCCTCATCGTCGTCGGCATCATCGGCTTCGCCGTCGGAGGCTTCAGCTTCACCCACGAACATCAGGACGCGAAAGTCGGCCCCATCGACATCGAGCACAAGCAGACCAGCACCGTGCCCATCCCACCCATCCTCAGCGGCATCGCCCTGGTCGGCGGCATCGCCCTCGTCGTCGTGGGAGCCCGCAGCCGCTAAGCTCCGGCCGCTCCCTTACTTCATGTACGCCCGCACCAGGTCGATCAACTCTTCCCCCAGTTCCGGAGTCAGCGCCTTCGCCTTCGGTCCAACCATGTGATGTCGTATGTGATCCTCCAATACCTCAGCCATCAACCCATCGATTCCGCCTCGAACTGCCGCCAGCAACATCAGCACATTCGCGCACTCCGGGTCCTCTATCAAACTCCGCTCCACCCGCTCC
The DNA here is from genome assembly GCA_963737325.1 of uncultured Acidobacteriaceae bacterium. Taxonomy (GTDB): domain Bacteria; phylum Acidobacteriota; class Terriglobia; order Terriglobales; family Acidobacteriaceae; genus Granulicella. The sequence goes on along the minus strand of CAVTSJ010000009.1, from coordinate 276,551 downwards.
ATCTGTCCATTGATCCGCTTGGCGCGGTTCACCAGTTTCATCCGCTCACGATCCAATTCCACGGTTCAGTCTCCTATACCCTACTGGGGTATACTATCCCTCGAACGCCAAAATTCACACTCTATTCTTTTTCTGCATGAAGAATGAGAAAGCCCTTCATGTTCTCCCCACGCAGTCCCCTGATCGCCGCGCTGTTTCTGTGTCTGCCGCTCGCCCTCTCGAACGCGAAGGCGCAGTCGCCCACGCAGGCCCGCACGCAGATCGCGCAAGACTCTCTCCCCGACGCTCCCTCCGCGCACCTCGCCGCAGATCTTCGCCCCAGCGCCAGGATCTACTCGCAAGCCTCCCAACCATCGACTTCCGCAGCCCAGGCGTCAGCGTCCAGCCCCGCGCACAACACCCCTTCGGCAACTGACGAATCGGAAGGCCCGCCCCAAAAGTACAACCTCCACGCGCAATACACCTTTACCGGCATGGCGTATGCCTCCTTCTCCGCCGACTACTCTAACCCCGCCTACCTCGTGTACGGAACCGGGAGCAGCCTCCCGACCCAGGGCCAGGCTCGCGAAACAGAATCGGCCGACGTTTACTTCGGCTATCGCTTGTTCTCCAACACCGAGTTTCACGTCGACGCCTTGTTCTGGCAGGGCTATGGCGTCAACAACACCTACGGCATGGCCGACTTCCCTGATGGCGAAGCCTTCAAAGTAGGCGTACGCTATCCCCACTTCGCTATCGTGAGGTTCTTCACGCGCACGACCATCAATCTCGGCGGCAAGCAGGAGTCCGTCGACGACGACCTGTTAACCCTCCGCGGCAAGCAGGATACGAATCGCATCACCATCACCATCGGCCGAATGAGCGTCAAGGACATCTTCGACAACAATCAATACTCCAATGACCCCCGCGGGCAGTTCCTGAACTGGGCTCTCATGGCCAACGCCGCCTACGATTATCCCGCCGACGCCCTCGGCTTTACCACCGGCATCGCGATCGAAGCGAACGTGTCCAACTGGACCGTCCGCTACGGCTGGTACCAGATGTCGAAGTACCGCAATCAGTTCACCGTAGAAGGCCTTTACCTCGTGCTCCCCACCGAACCTCTCTCAGGCGACGGCAAAATCTTCTACGACTGGGGCATGGTCACCGAACTCGAACACCGTCATACCATCGCAACGCATCCAGGATCTGTTCGCCTCATGGCCTTCGACGACCGCGCCAACATGGGCAGCTACAGAGCAGCGGTCGCTCTCGCGAATGACCCCGCCACGCTCGCAATCTGGGGCACGGCCGCAGCGTTTCTTGCCAGTGCGAATGATGTCACCGGTGGCATCGACGATACGCGCGCCTTGCGCAACACCTGGGGCATAGGTCTCAACATGGACCAGGAGGTCGCCAAGAATATCGGCGTGTTTTCGCGTATCGGCTGGAACAGCGGCCAGAACGAGTCGTTCGAGTTCACTGACTCCAACTGGACAGCAACCTTTGGCACCAGCATCAAGGGTGAGAAGTGGAAGCAGCCCGACGACGTCATCGGCGCAGCCTTCATCACCAGTGGCCTTTCAAAAGCTGCCCATGACTACCTTGCCGCCGGCGGTATCGGCATCCTCACCGGCGACGGCGCCCTGAACTACGCCCCAGAGAAAAACGTCGAGCTTTACTACGACCACAAATTCTCGAAGTACCTCCATGGTGCCGTGGATTACCAGTTTGCAGGCGACCCCGCCTACAACAAAGATCGCGGACCGGTCCCCGGCATCTTCGCTATCCGCCTGCACTTCGAGCGCTAAACTCGCCACCAACCACCAACTCACATCGACAGTTAGCTGGAGAACAGATTCATCGTCCAGCTGCGTCTACGGGCATACATCAGGCCGAAGAAACCAGCCCCGCACGCAACGACCGCCGCAATTCCGAAGCCAGCAGCCAAAGCCCACATCTGCCAGAACGTCGCAATGCGCGCGCTCTCCGGATCTCCCTCCACATACCGAACCGGAATAGTTTGCCCCACTTTAAAGCCGGGCACACTCGAACACGCATTCGATGTGTGGAGATGAGGCGTACCGTCACCGGTCAAAAACCTGAACCGCGGACACAGCACGGAATACCTGTCATTGATTGACATCGGAACGAACTCAGTAATCGTTCCCGAGGTATAGAGGGTGCGATGCTCAAAAATGGCGCTGCGGATAGCGAACCCTAACGAGAGCGCGATCCAGGCGGCACACTGTATGAGGAAGGCCCAGGTAAGTAAGGCCACGATGATGTGCGGCCAGCTCTTTTTCACCATGAAGCAAGGTAACACTTGCGCAACCAATTCCTGAGTGAAAATTACGCCGCTCTTCGTTTCATCATCAACCGCAACGCCCACCCCACATCAAACAGCAACGCCCCCAGCACCCCAAACACAATCGCCCCTTCATAGGCGCGCCACGCGGTAGCGATGACCGCCCCTTGTGGATCACCGGCGCGATACAGCACCGGCACCGTCTCTCCTGCAGGAAACTCAATCTCCTCCGCACCCTCCGCCGCCTGCACCGTCACCAGCTCGCCGTTTTGCAGACGAAACCGAAACCGCGGCGTATACACCACCCCTCCTTCTTTCGCGAACCCCGAAACATTCTCCGTGATCGTCGCCATAGCCCTCACGCGCGTCCCCGCAAAGTTCCACGAGTGCAAGGCAAACCCCGCAGCAATCGCCATCAACACCAACCCCACCATCGGCAGCGCCGCAGCCAGCGGAGGCGCCACGCGCTCAAAACTCGTTCGCATCCACCTCAAAAACTCCATTGCCCCACTCTAGCCTCTCTTGCCTACCTTACAAACAGTTCATCTGTGGCACGCGTATCTCCCGCTAGAATTGATCACAATCCCTATGAGCGCTTCTCACAAAATTCTGAAAGTCATCCGCCAGACCCATCTCTACGTCGGCATCTTCATCTCTCCCGCGCTGCTCTTCTTCGCGCTCACCGGCGCTCTCCAGACCTTCAGCCTCCACGAAACCACGCGCGGCAGCGACTACAAACCCCCCACCTGGATCCTCACCCTCGCCCAGCTCCACAAAAAGCAAACCACCACCGTCCCCGTCGGCAAACAACGCCCGCCGGCCGCCGCCCCCAGGCCCGACAAGCACGCCGACGCTGGCCCGCCGCAACAACCCGAGCCGCCGCAGAAGTCGCATCTCCCCATGAAGCTCTTCTTCCTTCTCGTCGCCATCGGCCTCTTCACCTCGACCCTCACCGGCCTCTACATGGCCTACAAATTCAATCGCAACAAGCTAGTTGTGGCTGCACTCCTGCTAGCCGGAATCATCCTCCCCCTCCTGCTGCTGCCCTTCTAGCCCACGCACAAATCGGGTGCCCCATCTTCGCGACGGCCTCATCGTCGCTAAGCCGGACCCCCAACCGACGTTCTTTGTTCGTTGGGTGGTACGGCGGGCATCGCGCGCCAGCGCGACCCCATACCAGCGCGACCCTATACTTGATCTGATGCCCACTCCGCTCGTCTTCGAACTGCCAGCCTTTTTCCTCGGCCTGCTCTTCGGAAGCTTCCTCAACGTCTGCATCTCGCGTCTGCCTGACCACCGCAGCCTGAGCAAGCCGCGCTCGCACTGTCCCCACTGCTCTCATCCCATCGCCTGGTACGACAACGTCCCCCTCCTCAGCTGGATCCTTCTCCGCGCCCGTTGCCGCCACTGTAAGCAGCCCATCTCCTGGCGCTATCCCGCAGTCGAGCTCGCCTTCGCCCTCTGGCTCACCTTCGCCGCGCGCACCGCCTTCCCCCTGCTCAAGCCCGGCCTCTCAACCCCCGTCTTCGCCGCCACCGTCATCGACGCCGTCGCCCTCGCCATCCTCGGCTTCCTTCTCATCGGCCTCCTCGTCATGGACTGGCAAACCCACACCCTCCCCGACGCCTTCACCCTCACCGGCACCCTCATCGGCTTCCTCCTCCTCTGCGTTCGCGCCGCCTATCTCCCGCCCCATGCCTACGACCTCCTCCTCCACGGCCACAACCCGCTCACCAGCGTCGGCGGCGCCATCGACAACGGCAATGTCATCCTCACCGGCTCCGAGCACCTGGTCCTTGGCCGAATCCTCGGCATCGCCGTCGCCGCCGGCCTGCTCCTCTTCATTCGCTTCGCCTACAAAGCTCTCCGCCATCGCGAAGGTCTCGGCCTCGGCGACGTCAAGCTTGTCGCCATGATCACCGCCTTCCTCGGCTTCTGGCTCGCCTCCTTCGCCGTCTTCCTGGGCTTCATCCTCTGCGCCATCTACGCCGTCACCCTCATCGCCCGTCGCCGAGCCACCCCCACCACTCGCCTTCCCCTCGGCGCCTTCCTCGCCATCGGAGGCCTCGCCGCCGCCATCCTCGGCGCTCCCGTCATCGCCTGGTACGCCTCACTCTTCTGAGGACCCGTCTCGAGAATCCGATTCCCGCCCGAAACGTGCGATGAGCGCGCGCAAACTTGACCCTTGACCGCGCCACTCCTACACTCAAAACTAGCCATGTCGACGTCGAATCCCTACATTTGGCAGTACCTTCCACTCGCTCTCCAGATCGTCGTCGCCGTGGGCGTCGCCAGCTTTATGGTCGCCGCGTCCTACTTCCTCGGCAAGCACAAACGCTCCCGCACCAAGCTCAGCCCCTACGAGTGCGGCATGGATCCCGTCGGCGACGCGCGCGGCCGCTTCTCCGTCAAGTTCTACATGGTCGCCATGCTCTTTATCCTCTTCGACGTCGAGGCCGTCTTCGTCCTTCCCTGGGCCGTCATCTACCGCCGCCTGCCCGCCATCACCGGCCAGCGCTTCTTCGGCTTCTGGGAGATGCTCGTCTACCTCGCCTTCGTCGCCGTCGGCCTCTTCTACGTCTGGAAGAAGGGCATCCTCAACTGGTCCAACGACAAAGCCGATCTATAGACCGTACAGAGCACGTTCAGGAAACCTATGGCTGATCCCATCACCAATCCCGCAACACCAGACGCCATCTTCGGCAAGCAAGCCATCTCCGAAGCCCTCGCCGATCACGCCGCCGTCCGCGCACTCCAGCACCTCATCCTCGACGCCAAGTGGGATCGCAAAGAGCTCACCCTCGAGGTCGCTCCTGAGAACATCCGCGCCGCCGCCCAGACCGCCAAGCATGCCGGCTATAACTTCCTCGAAGACGTCACCGCAGTCGACTGGTATCCCGCCGAGCCTCGCTTCCAGATCTCTTATTCCATCCTCAGCATGGGCCTCAAACAGCGCATTCGCATCACCACGCGCGTCGCCGGCGACAATCCCCGCCTCGACTCCATCACCTCCATCTGGCCCGGCGCCAACTTCTACGAGCGAGAAGTCTTCGACCTCTTCGGCATCTACTTCGCCGGCCACCCCCGTCTCACCCGCATCATGATGCCCGACAACTGGAACGGCCACCCGCTCCGCAAGGACTACCCCGTCGAGGGATACCGCTAATGAGCAACTCCACCTTGCCTGACCCGCCCCTTCTTGACTCCACAGCAGAAGCCCCGCGCCAAACCCCCTACAACGAAGCCCCGGCCGGCTCCGCTCCCGTAACCGACTCCACCGGCGCCACCCTCGCCGGCTTCCGCAACGCCGAAGACCTCATCATCCCCGACGTAAAGGATGTAGTCGAAGAGTCCACCTCGCACCACCATCCCCGCGGCGCCGACCCCGTCACCTCGCAGACCATGGTCCTCAACATGGGACCGCAGCACCCGTCGACCCACGGCGTCCTTCGCCTCGTCCTCGAAGTCGACGGCGAAACCGTAATCTCCCTCGCCCCCGACATCGGCTATCTGCACACCGGCATCGAAAAAACCGCCGAAGCCAAGTTCTACTCCCAGGTCACCCCCCTCACCGACCGCATCGACTACATCTGCCCCATGACCAACAACACCGCCTACGCCCTGGCGGTCGAAAAGCTCCTCGGCCTCGAAATCCCCGAGCGCTCCCAGTACCTCCGTGTCCTGCTCAACGAGCTCACCCGCATCCAGTCGCACCTCGTCTGGCTCGGCACGCATGCAATGGACATCGGCGCGCTCACCGTCTTCCTCTACTGCTTCCGCGAGCGCGAAGACCTCCTCCGCATCTTCGAAGCCATCAGCGGCCAGCGCATGATGTCCAGCTACATCCGCATCGGCGGCGTAGCCCTCGAGCCCCCGGCCGACATCTACGACCGCATCCGCAAGTTCCTCAACGCTTTCCCCAAACACATCGAAGAGTACGAAGGCCTGCTCCACGGAAATCCCATCTGGATCGGCCGCCTCAAGGGCGTCGGTTATCTCTCCGGAGAAGACGCCATCGCTCTCGGCATCACCGGCCCACCCCTCCGCGCCTCCGGCGTCGACTGGGACGTTCGCCGCGATATGCCCTATTCCGGCTACGACAAGTTCAAGTTCAATGTGCCTATCTCCCAGGACGGCGACGTCTGGGCCCGCTACGTCGTCCGCATGCAGGAGATGCGCGAGTCCACCAGCATCTGCCACCAGGCCCTCGACCTCCTCGCCACCCTCCACGACACCCGCCTCAACGCCGACGCCCCCAAGATCGTTCTCCCCGACCGCGAGCAGATGAAGACCCAGATGGAGTCCCTCATCCATCACTTCAAGATCGTCACCGAAGGCTTCCAGGTCCCGGCCGGCGAAGCCACCAGCTCCGTCGAAGCCCCGCACGGCATGATGAACTACTACGTGGTCTCGGACGGCACCGCCAAGCCCTACCGCGTCCACATGCGCAACGCCGACTTCGCCAACCTCCAGGCCCTCGAAGTCATGTGCAAAGGCCGCCTAATCGCCGACGTTGTAGCCGTAATCGGCTCCATCGACATAGTCCTCGGAGCCATCGACAGATAGGATGGAGGCCACGATGAATGATCGCCTCCACACCGAACTCTGGACCTCCTGGGCCTCCATGCTCCGCAGCTATGCAGCCGCCCACGGACTCAACAGCACCCACCACGCCGTAGTCGAGGTGAGCGCCAACGAAATCACCCTCCGCGTCAACGACCGCTGGCTCCGCTTCACCGCCAGTGACCTCCAACACAGCGGCGGAGCCCCCCAACCCTTTACCCTCAACGAAAGCGGAACCGTCGCCATCAATCACCAGCCCGAAGAAGAGATGGACATCGCCGCTGAACAATTCGCCCGCGAAATCCTGACCGAGCCGAAGTAATCTAAGCGTTGTCATCCTTCGCTGCAAGCGGAGGATCCGCTTCACCCGAACCACCACAGGACCACTATGGCCGCCATACAAAACTCGATCTTCACGCCCGCCACAGCCGCCCGCTTCGACAAGCTGGCCACCATCTACCCCCTCCAGCGCTCCGCCCTCGTTCCCATGCTCCTCTACGCGCAGGACGAAGTCGGTTACGTCTCCGACGCCGTCGTCGCCGAGATTGCCCAGCGCCTCGACCTCCTCGAGCTCGACGTCCGCAACGTCCTCAGCTACTACTCCATGCTGCGCACCTCCCCAGCAGGCAAGTACAACGTCCAGGTCTGCACCAACATCTCCTGCATGCTTCGCGGAGGCTTCGAACTCCTCCAACACTGCAAAGACGAGCTGCACATCGGCCACAAGGAAACCACCGAGGACGGCCTCTTCTCGTTAGAAGAAGTCGAGTGCATCGGAGCCTGCTGCTGGGCGCCCGCCGTTCAGGTCAACTACGACTTCCACGACGACCTAACCCCCGCCAAGATGGACGCCGTCCTCGACACCTACCGGCGCAAGGAGCAGCGCTGACCTTGAAAGAGGGTGCCCTAGCCGTCGAGCCAGCGTCGCCCGATCAAGGGTCGGTGACCTCGTATCATCCCAGTCTCCGCTATATGCCCGGTCTCGACGTGTTGCGTGGCGTCGCCATCGCGATGGTGCTTGTCTATCACGGCACAGTCAACTTCGACCCCATCTTCTTCGTCCACCACACACCACTTGACCTTGGAATTCGAGACATCCTGCTAACAGGCTCCTTCGGTGTTCATCTATTCTTTGTTCTCTCCGGCTTCCTGATCACTGGAATCCTTATCGACAGCCGCCACAAATCAGACTACTTTCGCAACTTTTATCTGCGCCGCATTCTGCGCATCGTGCCAGCCTACCTTGTTGTGCTGCTGATACTGCTCTCCGGGCGCTACATCACCCTGGGCTACTTCGCCGTCTGCCTCATCTATTTCTGTAATATGACGGGCCTCTTCGGCGTGAACGCAGAATTCGGGCCCCTCTGGTCGTTGTCGGTCGAAGAGCAGTTCTATGTCGTTTGGCCGCTCGTGGTTCGTAAGCTCTCGATTCGCCAACTGGCGTGGCTGTCTTTGGGTCTCGTTCTCGGAAGCCCCCTTCTGCGCTTGGCGCTTCTATATGGTCCCAATGCGGTTCATGACATCTACTACAAGACCTGGGCTGTTCTGGACTTCTTCGGAGCAGGCGCACTCATTGCCATCAGTGTCCGCCAGTCGCTGTCCAGTCAGCGCCTCACCCAGGCTGTAACGCTGCTCCTGTTCGGCGGAGCAATTCTGCTAACGCTGCAACGAGCCCTGCCTGCTTCCCATAGACTCTTGCTGCAGCGCCTCCACCAGGCATTCTGGATGGATCCCTGGGTCTTACTCTTCAGCGGACTGACGCTGCTCGCCTACCTCAAGCCAGGATGGGCATCCCTCGCACTCGCAAAGCCGCTTATTTTCCTTGCCAAGATCAGCTATAGCCTTTACCTCTATCACGTCCTGGTCTTTGAACTCACGCTGAAGTACTGGCCCTTTCACTTCACCGCCTCGATGCGCCCGCTTTCCCTCGCGCTCCTCCAGTTCTTCGTTGAAGTCACCCTCTCCATCGCCATCGCTGCCCTCTCGCGTTACACCCTGGAGGAGTACTTTCTTCGCCTCAAGCCGGGCCATCCCCGCGCACCAAAGCTTCACAGCGCCACAAAGGAAATCGCGTAAACTGGTAGTTCTACGGTAAGGATCACGCATGCCAACACTCGCCTCACATCCCGATGAAGTGAAGGTCCTCTCCAGACGCTTCGGCCTGGGCGCTACCAACATCGATCGCTACATCGAGCTCGACGGCTACAAGGCCACCCAGAAGGCCATCGCCGAAGGTCCCGAGTGGATCATCAACACCATGAAAGCCTCCGGCCTCCGTGGCCGCGGCGGAGCCGGCTTCCCCACCGGCATGAAGTGGTCCTTCGTCCCCAAGACCTCCGAGAAGCCCAAGTACATCCTCGTCAACGGCGACGAGTCCGAGCCCGGCACCTGCAAAGACCACCTCATCTTCCTCGAAGACCCGCACTCCATCATTGAAGGCACCATCATCGCCGGCCTCGCCGTCGGCTCCAAGCAGGGCTTCATCTATCTGCGCGGCGAATATCGGTACCTCCTCAACATCATGGAGAAGGCCGTAGCCGACGCCTACGCTCGCGGCTTCCTCGGCAAGAACATCTTCGGCAACCAAGGCGTCGACTTCGACATCATCACCCAGACCGGCGCCGGAGCCTACGAGGTCGGCGAAGAGTCTGCCCTCATGGAATCGCTCGAAGGCAAGCGCGGCATCCCGAGAATCAGACCTCCTTTTCCGGCTGTAGTGGGCCTCTACGGTGGCCCCACCGTCATCAACAACGCCGAAACCATCGCCAACGCCCCGCACATCCTCCTCATGGGCGGCGAGGCCTACGCCAAAATCGGCACCGAACGCAACGGCGGCACGCGCCTCTTCGGCATCAGCGGCCACGTCGAGCGCCCCGGAGTCTACGAACTTCCCATGGGCTACAGTCTCCGTAAAGCCATCTACGACGTAGCCGGCGGCATCAAGGGCGGCAAGCAGCTCAAAGCCGTCGTCCCCGGCGGCGCCTCCTGCCCCGTCCTCAAAGCCGACGAGATCGACATCGGCCTCGACTTCGACCAGCTAGCCAAGGCCGGCTCCATGCTGGGGTCTGGAGGAATCGTGGTGCTCGACGAAACCGTCTCCATCGTCGAGTTCGCCCTCCGCACCATCCGCTTCTATCAACACGAATCCTGCGGCTGGTGCATCCCCTGCCGCGAAGGTACGGACTGGATCAAGAAGACCCTCACCCGCTTCCACGCTGGCGGCGGCACCAAAAAAGACATCGACAACATCCAGTACATCGCCGACAACATGATGGGCCGCACCTTCTGCCCCCTCGGCGACGCAGCCGCCATGCCCACGCTCGGCTTCGTCAAAAAATTCCGCTCCGAGTTCGAGGAGTACCTAGCCGGCGCCCGCCCAGCCAACCCCCTCATCCAGATCCAACCAGTAGGCGAACCCGAACACGCAGGATCGGCACACTAAGTTGAAGAATCGCGATCTGCTCAAGCTCATCAAGAAAGAAGGATGGCACTACGAATACTCAACAGGCGGTCACGATCACTATAAACATCCGACGAAGCCAGGCAAAGTCACCTTCTGCGGCCACCCTTCGGATGAAGTTGCACCCGGTACCCTAATCAGTATCCTGAAACAGGCAGGTCTGCGATGACGAAACAATATCCAGTGGTCTACGAATGGACGGGTAAGAACTTCTCCGGCTACGCTCCGGACGTTCCCGGCTGCATGGCGACTGGCAAGACGCTCGACGTGATGCGCTCCATGCTCAAAGGGGCACTCGAGTCTCATCTCCAGTGGATGAAAGACGAAGGCGATCCGATCCCCAACGCCTCCGACGAAGTGACCGTCGACATGGAACCAGACGCCGACTATCCTCACCCGCGCGGCTACTACGTCGTCGTCGAACGCCTCGCACTCAGCATGCCAAGAACCAGGGCGGCAAAGCCCAAGCTCACCAAAGCAAAACCAGCCACAACCAAGCGCCGCACCTTGCAGGCAGCCTGAGGACCTTATGCCAGACGTAACCTTCACCGTAGACGGCAAGACCCTCACCGCCCCCGCAGGCACGCTGCTCATCGACGCCTGCAAGTCCCACGGCATCGAGATTCCCGCCTTCTGTTACTACCCCGGCCTCACCCTCCAGGCCGCCTGCCGCATGTGCGTCGTCCGCATCGAAAAGATGCCTAAGCTCCAGACCGCCTGCACCACCCCGGTCGCCGAGGGCATGAACGTCACCACCGAATCCCCCGAGATCGCCCAGGCCAGGAAAGCCACCCTCCAACTCCTGTTAGGCAACCACCCCCTCGACTGTCCGGTTTGTGACGCTGGAGGAGAGTGCGAGTTGCAGGACATGACCTTCAAGTACGGCGCCGCCGACAGTTTCTACGCCGAGCCCAAGAACCACCGCGACGAGCAGAAGTGGTCGCCCGTGGTCTACTTCGATCGGCCGAGATGCATCTTGTGTTATCGCTGCGTGAGAATGTGCGGCGAAGGCATGGACATCTTCGCTCTCGGCGTAGCCAATCGCGGAGCCAGCTCCATCATCGCCCCCAACATCCCCGCACATCTCTCCGGAGTAGTCGAGAACGGCGTTGAACTCGCCCAGCTCGACTGCGAGCAATGCGGCATGTGCATCGACGCCTGCCCCGTCGGCGCGCTTACCTCCGGCACCTACCGCTACAAGACCCGCCCCTGGGAGATGAACCACACCGCCACCGTCTGCACCCACTGCGGCGACGGCTGCAAGACCACCCTCGGCGTTCGCTCCGTCACCGACGGCAGCGAAATCGTTCGCGGCGACAATCGCGACAAGTCCGGCATGAACGGCGACTTCCTCTGCAACAAGGGCCGCTACGCCTTCGACTTCGCCAACAATATCGAGCGCCTCACCTCTCCGCTCATCCGCAAAGACGGCAAACTAACTCCCGTCTCCTGGGACGAAGCCCTAACCTTCGCCGGCACGCGTCTCCGCGACCTCCGCCAGGAGCGCGGCCCCGATTCCATCGCAGTCATCGGCTCCAACCGCACCACCAACGAGGAAAACTTCCTCCTCCAGAAGTTCGCCCGCACCGTCATCGGCACCAACAACATCGACCACCACCGCACCGCCGACTTCGTCACCCTCGCCACGTCTCTCCAGAACACCACCGGCCGCTTCGCCTCCCAGCACGACGTCGAAAAGTCCCCCGCCATCCTCCTCGTCGGCGGCGACCCCACCAACCAGGCCCCGCTCACCGCCTGGAACATCCGCACCAACGTCCGCCACAACAAGGCCCGCATCTACATCGCGAACCACGAGGAGATCAAGCTTCGCCGTCAGGCCAAGGCTTTCCTCCGCGTCCAGCAGTTCGGTTACGGCTCACTCGCGCAGTACCTCGCCGGCGACGACAGCTCCGCCGAGGCCGCCTCCATCGTCGCCCAGGCCGACGAGCTCTCCAGCTTCCGCGCCGCCGTCCTCGCGGAAGAAACCCTCACCGTGCTCATCGGCAACGAAGTCCGCGGCGGCGAGCTCGCCAATCTCATCGCGGCCCTCCCCCACGCCAGGTTCGCCCTGCTCGCCGACTACGCCAACTCCCGCGGCGCCTCCGACATGGGCCTGCTCCCCGACGTCCTCCCCGGATACCAGCCCCTCACTAACTCCGCGTTAGCCGCCGAGCACAACACCCCCGCACCCCCCGGCCTCGACCTCCTCGCCATGTTCGACGCAGCGGCCGCCAACAAACTCGCTGCGCTCTACGTCGTTGGCTCCAACCCCATCAAGCGCTACGGCATCGACCCCAGCACCCTCAAATCCACCTTCGTCATCGTTCAAGACCTCTTCCTCAGCGAAACGGCTGCGCTAGCCGACGTAGTCTTTCCCGCCGCCAACCTCTACGAGAAATCCGGCTCCGTCACCAACTCCTACGGCGACCTTCAACTCGTCAGCAAAGCCGCCGACAAAGCAGGCACCCGCTCCGACTTCGAGCTCATAGTTCGCCTCGCCGGCCACATGGGCCACGATCTCAAAACCCTCGTCCCCTTCGGCCGCGGCCTCCGTTCCGACATGGGCCAGTCCCGCGGCGCGCAGTCCGGCGAAGCCGACCGCCACAGCGTCTGGATGACCGCCAACAACCTCGAGCCCAAAACCAGCCCCTTCGATCCCTTCGCCATCCTCGACGAGATCCAGCGCCTCGTACCCGGCTACGACAAGCTCCTCCGCCTCCAACTGCTCTCTGGAAACGACCAGCACATCGCACCCGCACCCTCCGGCCTCGTGCAAATCACCGTAACCCGCAAGGACCTCGTCCTTCCCAGCGCCGACACCCTCTTCACCTCCGGCTCCCTCACCCGCTACTCGCCCATGCTGCAGGACGTCCAGCGCCACCAATCCACCGAAGTAGCCGACCACCTGGCCTCCGCCGATTAATGCCGGCCCATCTAACCACGCCATCAGCAGATCAAAAGAAAGGAATTAGACCATGCCGAACCAGTCAAACCAGCGAACATTCTGGATCGTCGCAGGAGCTGCAATTTCGATTCTCCTCCTATACGTTACGTATCTACTTTTTCGGCGCCCATTTAGCTCGTGGTTTTTAGCGTGGGCCGCGCTATTTCTTATAGCCGGTTGGGTCACTCGAAGAATACCCGCAAAGAACAATAGGCGCTAAATCTTTACATCTTCTAAGCACTACCAGAAAAGACCCTAAGCCTGTGAATCACTTGTCAACATTCGAAATCTTCCTGCTCCTCACGATCGTCAAGATCGCCATCGTGTTGGTCATCACGCTGATGGCGGTTGCCTACACGGTCCTGCTCGAGCGCAAAGTCCTCGGCCGCCTGCAAAATCGCTGGGGACCCTCCCGCGTCGGCCCCTTCGGCCTCGCGCAGCCACTCGTCGACGGCCTCAAGCTCTTCCTCAAGGAAGACATGATGCCCCTCGCCGTCGAGCGCCCGCTCTTCATCCTCGCGCCCATCATCGCCCTCGGCTGCGCCCTCATCTCCATCTCCGTCGTCCCCTTCGGCGCGGTCACCATGGTGCATGGTGTCGACCTCTTCCAGATCGCCAACCTCAACATCGGCCTGCTCGTCATCCTCGGCGTCACCAGCATCGGCGTCTACGGCATCGCGCTCTCCGGCTGGAGCTCCAACAGCAAGTACTCGCTCTTCGGCTCGCTCCGCTCTACCGCCCAGATGATCAGCTACGAGCTAGCCCTCGGCCTCTCGCTCGTCGGAGTCGTCCTCCGCGCTCAATCCCTTTCCCTGCGCGACATCGTCAACTCCCAGTCCGCGCACGGCGCCATCTCCTGGAATCTCTTCGGCGGCTTCCAGTTCATCGCCTTCTTCATCTACCTCATGGCCGCCTACGCCGAAACCAACCGCTCCCCCTTCGACCTCTCCGAGGCCGAATCCGAACTCGTCGCCGGCTATCACACCGAGTACTCCTCCATGAAGTTCGCCATGTTCTTCATGGCCGAATACGCCAACATGATCACCGTCTCCTGCGTCGCCACGCTGCTATTTCTGGGCGGCGCCTCCAGCCCCTTCGGCCATTTCTTCGACAACTTCGCCTCCGGCGCCATCCCCACCGCGCTGTTCTCCATCTTCTGGTTTGTCGCCAAAGTCTTCTCGTTCCTCCTGCTCTATATCTGGGTGCGTGGCACGCTGCCCCGCTTCCGCTACGACCAGCTCATGGGCTTCGGTTGGAAGTTCCTCTTACCCGTGGCCATGGTCAACATTCTCGCCACCGCTCTCGCGCTCACGTATCACGGTTAACGCTCATGGATCACGGATAAACCAATGCAATCCGTTTACAATCAGCACGAACCAACCCGACGAACGCGCACTCTCTGGACGCGAAAGCCCGCACGTTGGAGTTAGAAAGTCCCCGATGGAAATCGCACTCTTCCTCATCTTCGGTCTGCTGGCAGTCGCAGGAGCTCTCAATCTCCTCTTCCAGCGCCATCCCATCAATTCAGCGCTCTCGCTCGTCGTCGTCATGATGTCTCTCGCCGTCCTCTACTGGTCCCTTGGTGCCGAGTTCCTCGCCGCCGCCCAGGTCATCGTCTACGCCGGCGCCGTCATGGTGCTCTTCATCTTCGTAGTCATGCTGCTCAACGCCGGCGAAGAAGACCGCACCCACGGCTCAAAGATCGCCTACATCGCCGGCATCCCCGGCGCAGCCGCCATCTTTTGCCTGCTCAGCTTCGTCTTCCTCTCCGAGCGCAACCACCTCGGCTCCACCCCCCTCGGCGGCTATCTCTCCAGCGCCGTCTCCAACATCTCCGAGATCTCTCACACCCTCTTTACCTCGCTGCTTCTTCCCTTCGAAGTCACCTCCATCCTCATCCTCGTCGCCATCCTTGGCGCCGTCGTTCTCGCGCGAAAGGAGCTGTAATCATGACCATTCCCTGTGGCGGTTTTTATGTCCTTTCAACAGCATGGATGCTCCTCGTCCTCGGCGGCGTCGTCGGCGCCCTCCTCATCAAGAAGCTGGGGAGACACTAACCATGGTTCCCATCGCCTACTACCTGGTCCTTGCTGCCGTGCTCTTCTGCATCGGCATCGCGGCCTTTCTCATCAAGCGCAACGTCATCACCATCTTCATGTCGATTGAGCTCATGCTCAACGCCGTCAACCTCACCTTCGTCGCCTTCGCCCACATGTGGCACCAGGTCTCCGGGCAGATCTTCGTCTTCTTCGTCATGGTCGTCGCCGCCGCCGAAGCCGCTGTAGGCCTCGCCATCATCATCGCGCTCTTCCGTGTCCGCCAAACCCTCAACGTCGACCAGGTCGATCTATTGAAAAACTAACCAAGGCTTTCGCTCTTGCTGTCGCTTTTCTGGCTGTCATCCCGCAGGGATCTGCTTCCAGCTTTTTCGTACTTCGCATCTCGCCTATGAACCTTCAACTGCTCTGGCTCATCCCGATCCTTCCCTTCGCCGGCTTCCTGCTCAACGGAACCATCGGCCGCAAGCTGCCCCGCGCCCTCGTCGCGACCATTGCCTTGCTCTTCACGTTCGCGCCCGCCCTCATCGTGGCCGAACTCTGGCTCTACCTGAAGGCCGCCGGCGCCCCACTCTCCGTCTCGGTCGTCAGCGCGCCCTGGATCGCGGTCTCCGGCTTCACCGTCAACTTCGCCTTCACCGTCGACCACCTCACCCTCATCATGCTCGGCGTCATCACCGGCGTAGGCTTCCTCATCCACATCTACTCCGTCGGCTACATGGCGCATGAAGAAGGCTACTGGCGCTTCTTCGCCTACCTCAACCTCTTCATGTTCTTCATGCTCGTCCTGGTCCTCGCCTCCAGCTTCCTCCTGCTCTTCGTTGGCTGGGAAGGCGTAGGCCTCGCCTCGTATCTCCTCATCGGCTTCTACTTCACCAAAGACTCCGCCGCCAACGCCGGCAAGAAAGCCTTCATCGTCAACCGCATCGGAGACTTCGGCTTTCTCCTCGCCATGTTTCTCCTGGTAGCCCACTACGGCACTCTGGACTTCAACGCCGTCTTCGCCAGCATCGCCGCCAGCCCTCTCACCGGAGGCTTCTTCACCGCAGTCGCCCTCCTCCTCGTCCTCGGAGCCACCGGCAAGTCCGCACAGATCCCCCTCTACATCTGGCTGCCCGACGCCATGGAAGGCCCCACCCCCGTCTCCGCCCTCATCCACGCAGCCACCATGGTCACCGCCGGTATCTACATGGTCGCCCGCTGCCATGTCCTCTTCGACCACTCCCCCGCTGCCCTCACCGTAGTCGCCTGCATCGGTGCTGCCACCGCCCTCCTCGCCGCCACCATCGGCATGGTCCAGCACGACATCAAGCGCGTCCTCGCCTACTCCACCGTCTCGCAGCTCGGCTACATGTTCCTGGCCTGCGGCGTCGGAGACTACGCGGCCGGCATCTTCCACCTCATGACCCACGCCTTCTTCAAGGGTCTGCTCTTCCTCGCCGCCGGCAGCGTCATCCACGCCCTCTCCGGCGAACAGGACATGCGCAACATGGGCGGCCTCCGCAACCGCATCCCCATCACCTTCTGGACCATGTCTGCCGCCGTCTTCGCCATCTGCGGCATCTTCCCCTTCGCCGGCTTCTACTCCAAGGACGAGATCCTCTACGACACCCTCAACTCGCCCAACCATCTCCACGTCCTGCTTTGGTTCATAGGCCTCCTCACCGCCGGCCTCACCTCCTTCTACATGTTCCGCCTCTGGTTCAAGACCTTCTTCGGCGAGCCACGCTTTGAAGAACCCGGTCCCACCCACGACTACGATCTCCACGCCGGCCACCTCGCCGCCGTCCACGCCAGCAAGACCTCCACCCTCGTGCTCGAAGCAGAACCCGAACCCACCCACGTGGCCCACGCCCACGGCGTCCATGAATCGCCCTGGATCATGACCCTCCCCCTCATCCTCCTCGCTATCCTCTCCCTCATCGGCGGATGGGTTGGTATCCCCGAAGCCCTCGGCGGCCACAACGAGTTCGACCACTTCCTCGCCCCCGTCTTCAACGCCGGCCTGGACATCGCAGCCAATCCGCAGCACTTCTTCATGGAGCGCGTGGACGCCTGCATCTCGCTTCTCGTCGCCCTCTCAGGCGCCTTCATCGCCTGGTACTTCTACTGCTACAAGCCCGGCACGGCGGCCGCGCTCGCCAAAAAATTCGCGCCCATCTACTCCCTCCTCGACCACAAATACTGGGTCGACGAAATCTATGGCCGCTTCATCGTCACGCCCATCCTCGTCATCTCTCGCCTGCTGCTCAACGGCCTGATCGACGGTGGCATCATCCAGGGCACCGGCGCCGGGCTCGGCGCATCCGCTCGCGGAGGCAGCTGGCTCGCCCGCCGCATTCAGTCAGGAAACATTCGCTCCTACGCCGGCTGGCTGGCCGCCGGCGCCGCCGTAGTCATCGCCATCGTCCTCTTCGGTCATCACGGATTGCCCCACTAGCATCGTCTTTGCCGTTGCACTTGCATTTCTGGCTGTCATTCCGCACCGTAGCGAAGGAATCTGCTTCTTGAACCACTAAAGAACTCACGGAACCCAATGAACTTCGACCCCATCATCCTGACGCTCATCATCGCCACCCCGCTAGCGGGCGCGATCCTGCTCGCCTGCATCCCCGAGCGCGAGGGCGCCAAAACACACGCCATCGGCGCGCTCCTCATCAGCCTCTTCACCCTGCTCCTCACCCTCCACCTGCCCTCGCACTTCAACTACCACGCCGCCCCGCGCACCTTCCAGTTCGAGCAGAACCTCTCCTGGATCCCGTCGCCCAACATCCGCTACCATCTCGGCGTCGACGGCCTCAGCATGTGGCTCATCGTCCTCGCCGCCTTCCTGGCCCCCATCGGTGTGCTCGCGTCCTGGAAAGTCATCCACACCCGCACCAAGGTCTTCTACACGCTCTTCCTCCTCCAGCAGGTCGCGATGCTCGGCATCTTCGCCGCCCTCGACCTCTTCCTCTACTACGGCTTCTGGGAACTCTCGCTCGTTCCCATGACGCTGCTCATCGCCACCTTCGGCCGCACCGAAAACCGCCGCCGCGCAGCCATCAAGTATTTCCTCTACACCTTCATCCCCTCCGCGATCCTGCTCGTCGGCATCCTCTGGCTCTATAACCTCGCCGGCACCTTCGATCTCCCCACCCTCCAGGCCCTCGCCCTCTCGCACCACCTTGCCGCGACGCCCACCGCCCTGCTCCTCTGCTCCATCGCCTTCCTCGTAGCCTTCGCCGTCAAAGTTCCCGTCTTCCCCCTCCACGGCTGGCTCCAGGACGCAGTCGCCGAAGCCCCCACCGCCGCCGTCATGGTGCTAGCCGGCAAGCTCGGCCTCTACTCCATCCTCCGCTTCAGCTTCGGAATCTTTCCGGAACAGTCCCGCCACGTAGCCCCGGTCCTGATGGCATTAGGCGCGATCGGCATCGTCTACGGCTCGCTGATCGCACTCATCAAGACCGACCTCAAGAAGCTGGCCGCCTTCTCCACCCTCGCACACGTTTCTTTTGTCATCTTAGGAATCTTCACCTTCACCGTCATCGGCCTCGACGGCGGCGTCTTCCAGATCCTCAACGAATCGCTCATCGGAGCCGCCTTCTTCATCCTCCTCGGCCTGCTCTACGAGCGCTACGGCACCTACGACATGCGCGACTACGGCGGCCTCGCCACGCGTCACCCGTGGATGGTCACGATGTTTGTCATCACCATCCTCGCCGCTGCCGGCCTGCCCATGCTCAACGGCTTTGTCGGCGAGTTCCTCATACTCTCCGGCTCCATGCAATCCATCGCCGCTCACCACATCCTCTGGACCGTCCTCGCCACCACCGGCGTCATCTTCGGAGCCAGCTATCTCCTCTGGATGATCCAGCGAGTCTTCTATGGCAAGCTCGGAGTACGCCCGGACGAAGTTCACGGCTGGGACCTCACCGCCCGCGAGCACCTCGAGCTCTGGCCCTTCGCGGCCCTCTTCCTCCTCATGGGCGTAGCCTCCCCCATCTGGATGCGCGCCATCGACACCTACGGCGCCGCAACCGCGGGCAAGGTCGTCGAAATCGCCCCCGGCTGGTACAAGAACACCGAGACCAACGCCTACAGCGTCAACAATAAAGAACTCGGCCAGTATTGCCTTGACCATCCTACCCACTGCCGAGTCAGCGTCGGGTTTCACGTAGCCGCAGCCAGGGAGGTCCGCTAATGTCCACCAACCTCCTCGCCCTCCTCCCCGAACTCATCCTCGCCCTCACCGGCGTCCTCGTCATGCTCTTTGAGCCCCTCATCGCCCCCGGCCGCACCCGCAAGCCCCTCGGCTGGCTCGCCATCTTCGGCACCGCCGCCTCCGGCCTCGCCGCCCTCTACCAGCTCCACCTCGTCAACGCATCGGGCGCGTTCACGGCCTTCTCCGGCACCCTCCAGATCGACGCCTTCGCCGTCTTCTTCCACCTCCTCATCGCCAGCATCGTCCTCGTCACCCTGCTAGCCTCGCTCGACTACTTCGAGCCCACCGCATCTACCGAGAACCCGGTCACCCACGCCGGCGAGTACTTCGCTCTCCTCTGCTTCGGAGCCACCGGCATGATGTTCATGACCTCCTCCGTCGAGCTCCTCATGGTCTTCATCGGCCTCGAAATCTCCTCCATCTCCACCTACATCCTCGCCGGTTTCCGCAAGGGCCGCGCGACCGCCTCCGAAGCCGCCCTCAAATACTTCCTCCTCGGCAGCTTCGCCACCGCCTTCTTCCTCTACGGCATCGCCCTCTGCTTCGGAGCCACCGGCTCGACCAGCATCGCCGCCATCGCCGCCGGACTCGCCACCACCTCAACCCCGCTGCTCGGCTGGCTAGCCGTAGCCATGGTCCTCATCGGCCTCGGCTTCAAAGTCTCCGCCGCCCCCTTCCATGTCTGGACACCCGACGTCTACCAGGGCGCCCCCGCTCCCGTAGTAGGCCTCATGTCGACCGCCCCCAAGGCCGCCGCCTTCGCAGTCCTTCTCCGCTTCCTCTTCAACGCCACGCCGATGTACCGCGACCACTGGATTCTTCTCGTCGCCATCCTCGCCGTCCTCTCCATGACCATCGGCAACCTCGGCGCCCTCCTCCAATCCGACGTCAAGCGTCTGCTCGCCTACTCCTCCATCGCCCACGCCGGCTACATGCTCGTCGCCTTTACCTCCGCCCAAAACGAGGCCGTCTCCACCCTCTGCTTCTACACCGCCGCCTACGCCGCCATGAACGTCGGCGCCTTCATCGTCCTCACCCAGCTCTCCGGCTTCGACGAAAAACTTCGCACCCTCGACGACTTCACAGGCCTCGCCCTCAAGCGCCCCGTCCTCTCAGCAATCTTCGCTTTCTTCCTCCTCTCGTTGATCGGCATCCCCTTCACCGGCGGCTTCTTCGGCAAGTTCTACGTCTTCTCCGCAGCCGTCCACGGAGGCTACACCTGGCTTGCCATCGTAGGCCTGGCCAACTCCGGAGTAGCCTGCTTTTACTACCTCCGCCTGCTGGCCGTCCTCTACGCCCGCCCCGCAACCGACACCATCGCCGACACCCCCACCAACCGCCGCCTCACCTTCCCCGCCGCCCTCGCGCTAGCCGCCACGGCCCTCGCAACTCTCCTCCTCGGCATCCTCCCCAACCACATCCTGCACCTAACCCAGCGCGCCGCCCCCGCGATCATCGCGCAAGCCCCTGCTACCCCCATCACGCCCGCGCAATAACCGCGCCCATCTCAAACAAGAACGGCCTCCGCAAAGCGGAGGCCGTTTCGGTTTTACTACTCACTACTCACTACCAACTACTCACTGCCTTACTTCACGTACAGGAAGATAATGACGAACGTGAACAGCGCGAGCGACTCGATAAACGCCAGTCCAAGAATCAGGAACGTAAAGATACCAGGACGAGCACCCGGGTTGCGCGCCAGCGCCTCCGAGGCCGAAGCCGTTGCACGACCCTGACCCAGGCCGCAAAGCCCCGCCGCCAGCGCCATGCCAATACCCGCACCAATCGGTGTCCATGGGCTGGTCGTTTCCCCAGCCGCCTGTGCAAACGCCGGCGTCGCCAAAAGCATCGCCGCCATCGCCATAAATGCATACTTCATCACACGCATTGCATTAACCATTACAACTCCATGCCCCCGTTAGTCTCGCCGCCAGTGGGTGGTTGAGGCTCACCGTGCTGGCCCCCTCACGCTGGATCGGCGGTAATACGCACCACAGGCAGGGAGCACCCGCCCATGGGAATGTCAAAGTCTTCCTAATCCCTAATCCCTGTTCCCTAATCCCTGCCTCTAGTGGTCATGCGCCACTGCCAGGCTCAGATAAATCGTAGCCAGCAGCATGAACACATACGACTGGATAATATCGACGCCAAAGTGCAGCCCGATAAACAGCACCGGGATACCAATCGGAATCAACGAGAAGAACGCCAGGATCAGCAGATCGCCGGCAAAAATATTCGCATACAAACGAACCGTGAGCGAGAGCACGCGCGCCAGGTGCGAGATGATCTCGATCGGGAACAGCAGCGGATACAGCCACCACACCGGTCCCAGGAACTGTTTGATATATCCAAACCCATTCGCCCGCACGCCGTGGTAGTGGTAGTACACAAACGTAACCAGCGCAAAGCCCAGCGGCACCGTCACATCCGCAGTCGGCGACTCAAACCACGGCGACAGCAACCCAATCAGATTGCAGATCAGAATGAACAGCAGCAGCACGGTCAGGTAGTTCGTAAACTGCTCATACCCGTGGCCAATAATCGACTCGCTCTGCCCCGACACAAACTCATGCGTCATCTCGGCGATATGCTGCACCGGGCCCGGATTCTCCACGCTCAGCGTCATCCGGATCGCCACAAAGTACGCCAGCAGCAGCACAAACACCAGCGCCTCAACCGCCACGGCATTCGTGATCGGAGCCTGCGGATAGTGCGGCGTAACATGCAGCAGCGCCAGCAATCTATCGACAGGCCCAGCCAGGTAGTGATTCAGAAA
Source organism: uncultured Acidobacteriaceae bacterium (assembly GCA_963737325.1). Lineage (GTDB taxonomy): Bacteria > Acidobacteriota > Terriglobia > Terriglobales > Acidobacteriaceae > Granulicella. The sequence continues at coordinate 254,260 of CAVTSJ010000009.1, read as the reverse complement.
ACTCGTAAGAGGTATTTGAGGAGGCATAGTCAAAACACACAAATCAACTGCCGGCTGCGACCCTGCGCAACCCAAGGTTCAAGTTCAAAATCCTGCTAGACCGTCCATGCTCTGGCCATCTTGATAGCCTCGAACGTGAGCGCAGCAATGCCCAATCCGAGTCCCACAGCGAGCGCAATTACGGAACCATTTAGATACTTAAGACTAACATAGAGCACCCCGATCGCCAGCCCCAGGCGTACCAAGAAACCCGTCAAAACCAGCCCCATCGGACTCGCCTTCCGCCCCGCATCCATCCGTTCCATTACCGCACTCATCAGCCTCATCCACTCCCACAATCCCGACCCCGAAATCGTCGCCCCCACCAGCAGCAGCACCGCGCTCCGCCACCCCAGCTTCCACCCCACCAGCCCCATTCCCGCCACCGTCAACACCGCCAGCAGCCGCAGCGTCCGCACCAGCGTCGCCCGCACATCCGCGTCGGTAAATCCCTCCAAACCTGCCACAGTCGATCCCTCTTCCCTATCCACTACTGATCCCTCTTCATGTACCGCGAGGCTGTCTTATAAATCTGATAGAACCCCGCCGCCGCCCCCAGCAAAATCCCCGTCACGCCCATCCACCCCGTATGAAAGTGCTTATCCAGCGCCGCCCCGCCCAGCCCGCCAATCAGGCAAGCCGCCGGCAACACCAGCGCCAGCTGAATCATCGACTCAGCCTTCACCAGATCATGTAGTGTCCCGCTCTTCTTCCCGCCCTGTCCGTTATCCGCCATCGACCCAAACCATACCACCCCAGCCTTCCTTTGCGAAACGTAGCTCCCTTAGCGACCTTTGCGTAAAAGCCGTTGCCCTTGCCTTTGTCCTTCTCTACTCTCTACCGTCTACTCTCTACTGTCTGCTCTTCCCTTCTATACTGAAGCCTCGACATCCAACCCTGAAACGAGCCGCATCGTGCCCCAGTACGACAGTCAATTCGAAGAAAACCTCTATCAGCTTCGCCGCGAAAAGCTCGACCAGATCGCCGCCCTTGCCCGCGCCGCCGATCCCTCGCTCTCCGACTACGAAGCCAAATACCCCAACTGCTTCACCTCCACCACCTCTGTTCCCGAGCTCCGCGCCCTCGGCGAACACCTCTCCACCGAAGAACTCGAGCGCATGCACATCGAAGCCGCCGTCGCCGGCCGCATCATGGCCATCCGCGTCCAGGGCAAGGCCGGCTTCGCGCAAATCCAGCAGCACGGCCAGCGCCTCCAGATCTACGTCCGCAAAGACGACGTCGGCACTAGCCCTGAGCAGTCGGAAGCTCTCTTCAACCTCTACAAGCAGCTCGACCTCGGCGACCACATCGGCGTCCGCGGCTACCTCATGCGCACCCGCACCGGCGAGCTCACCCTCCACGCCGCACCCGTAACGCTACCCGCTGAAAAACTCTCCGCAGCAGACAAAGCCCCCGCCGTGCGCGCAGCACTCACCTTCCTCAGCAAGGCCATGCTCGCCCTCCCCGACAAATTCCACGGCCTCGAGGACATCGAGCTCCGCTACCGCCGCCGCTACCTCGACCTCTTCACCGACACCGGCGACACCGCCGAGACCCCCACCGTCCCACCCACCGAACCGGGTGCCCCAGGTCTCGCTTCTGAGACCTGGGTGGAACCACCTCTGCCCTCCACCCCCACCCTCACCCGCCTCCCCGCGCGCGACGTCTTCGTCAAGCGCGCCGCCATCCTCCGCTCCGTCCGCCACTTCTTCGACCGCCACGGCTACCTCGAAGTCGAAACCCCCATGCTCCACACCATCGCCGGCGGCGCCGCGGCCCGAACCTTCTCCACCCACCACAACGCCGAAGACATGGAGCTCACCCTCCGCGTCGCCCCCGAGCTCCACCTCAAGCGCCTCGTCGTCGGCGGCCTCGACCGCGTCTACGAGATCAACCGCAACTTCCGCAACGAGGGCACCGACCGCAGCCACAACCCCGAGTTCACCATGCTCGAGTTCTACCAGGCCTACGCCAACTACCACGACCTGATGCAGCTAACCAAAGACCTCATCGTCCAGGTAGCCCAGGACGTAAACGGCACCACCCTCACCAAGTTCAACGGCACCGAGATCAACCTGGCTCCCGAAAACTGGCAACAACTAACCATGCGCGAAGCCATCATCAAATTCTGGCGTCCATCGTTCCAACACGCGCCCTGCAACGACGATTTCCTGGACAAACAAGCTTTCGGCGATGTCCTGACGCGCGCCATGCAGGGAGCGCAGTCTGAACTTATGGCTACCGAATCCATTGAAGATCTGGGAAGACGCACTTCAGCACGAAAGGTCGCGTTCGATCGCTTTGACGCGATTCAGAAGAACCGCAGGGCTCTCCTGCTTGACGGCGGAGAGCTCGGAAAATCGATCGCTGATCTCTTCGAGGCAGTCGCGGAAGAGCACCTCATCCAACCCACCATCATCTACGACTACCCGCTCGCCGTCTCGCCCCTCTCCAAGCCCAAGCCCGACGAACCCGACTGGGTAGAGCGCTTCGAGTTCTACATCGGCGGCTTCGAACTAGGCAACGGCTTCTCCGAGCTCAACGACCCCGACGACCAGCTCCGCCGCTTCGAAGCCCAGCTCGAAGACCGCAAGCGCGGCGACGCCGAAGCCATGGCCGAGATCGACTACGACTACGTCCGAGCCCTCGGCTACGGCCTCCCCCCAACCGCCGGCGAAGGCATCGGCATCGATCGCTTAACCATGATCCTCACCGGCAGCCGCACCATCCGCGACGTAATCCTCTTCCCTCTCATGCGCCCCCAAAAGCCCGTCCCCGAACCCACCCCCACTCAAGCCACCCCCACTCAAACCGCCCCCGCCGAAACCACCACCCACGAACCCCAACCCCACGGCGAATCCACCGAGTAGCCACCACCGCATGGGCCAACGGCCCAACCCCATCACAGCCTGGGGCGTAGCCCCAGGATCAACACCACCGCATCCCCGAGGGCTGAAGGCCCGACCCACGCATCCACCACTGGAGCCCCCATGAAATCCCTCCTCCTCCTCGCACTCGCTCTCCCCCTCGCCGCGCAAACCCCGATGCCCGTCATCCCACCCACCGGCCACGTCCCCACCCCCGACGTCTCGATCGCCTACTGGGTCTACGGCGCGCCCCAACCCACCACCCCCATCTTCGCCGTCAACGGAGGCCCCGGCCTCTCCCACATCTACATGGTCCAGAACGACCTCTGGCAACGCATCGCCAAGCGCCGCCAGGTCATCTTCTACGACCAGCGCGGGACCGGAGCCTCTCCCCTCACCAACCCCGACGCCCCGCAGACCATGGCCGCCCAGGTAGCCGACCTAGACGCCGTCCGCGCCCAACTCCACTTCGACAAGATCGATCTCTGCGGCGACTCCTACGGAGGCCTCCTCGTCATCGCCTACGCCGCCGCCCACCCCGAGCACGTCCACCAACTCATCATCTCCGACGGCCTCGCCTCCTACGCCAGCATCGTCCACCTCTTCCCCCAGGTCTTCCCCGACAAGCTCGAAGCCCAGGCCGCCGCCGCCAAAACCTCCACCGCCAGCCCCGAAGCCCAGGCCCAGCAATCCCTCCGCGACCACTTCAGCATGATCTTCTACAGCCCCGAAAAGATGGCCCGCTACATGGCCAACGCCCCCGACCTCGGCTTCTCCCCAGCCACCGCCGAAGCCATCGCCAAGGCCAACCCCAACGTCGACTACACCGCCGCGCTAGCCAAATTCAACTTCCCCACCCTGGTCATCAACGGCCGCTACGACATGAACGTAGCCCCACTCACCGCCTGGCGAATCTACAAAGCGATCCCCAACGCCAAGATCGTCTTCTTCGAACAAAGCGGCCACCTCCCCTCCTACGAAGAACCCGAAAAATACCTCCAAACCCTCAACAGCTTCCTCACCAACTAGATCCCCCGCACCACCTCCACAAACACCCTTACCCCCTCCATCGCCCGCTCAAACTCCACCTCACCCCCCAACCCCAACCGCACCGCCTGCGGCACCGCAGCCCCCGGCGCAGCAAACCAATTCCCCCCACTCACCAACACGCCGTTCTCCTCACACCGCTTCTCCACGACCTCCGGCCCCAACCCCTCCGGCAACCGCACCCACAAGTGCCAGGCATTCGGCCCCGCACTAACCTCCAACCCCTCCATCAACTCACGCGCAGCCGCTTGCCTCCGCGCACCTTCCACCCGCTTCGCCGCAATCACACGATCCATCGTCCCATCCGCAAGCATCGCAATCGCAGCGCCCGCCATCACTCTCGACACCCCCGACGAACTCTGCTTCACCGCATTCGCCACCGCCGCCGCATACTCCACCGGAACCACCATCAACCCGGTCCGCACCACCGGCGCAAAGTTCTTGCTCAACCCCCGCACATAAAACGTCCGCTCCGGCGCCAGCTTCGCATAATTCGACGGCGCATCATCATGCAGATACCCATACGCATCATCCTCAATCACCACCAACCCAAACTCCCGCGCCACCTCCACCACCGCCACCCGCCGTTTCAGCGACTGCACGCACCCCACCGGATTATGCAGCGTAGGCATCGTAAACACCCCAGCCACCGGCCTTCCCGCAGCCTGCCCCTCCGCACAAATCTCCCGCAACGAATCCGCCCGCAAACCCGCCGCATCCATCGCGCAAGCCACCAGCTCCACCCCCAGCATCCGAGCCTGTTCCACAAATCCCGTATACGTAATCTCCTCGACAACCACGCGCTTCCCCGCCAGCTCCGCCGCCATCAGCGCCACCAGGCATCCATGATGTCCACTGCAAGTAAGCGCCACCCTCTGCGACGCCTCTCCCAGCCACGCCGCAGCCATCTCCTTCAGCCGACCCTCCCCACCCCCACGGAACGACGGCCGCAGCGCCGCCATCCCGTCCCGCGCCTGCGCCTCCATCGACGCCCGCACATGCTCCGCCCAAACCGCATCCTGCCCCACCAGCATCGGAAAATTAAACTGCAGATCAATCATCCCGACAGTCTACCGCTCCGGTGTTCCTCCTTTGCGAAACGTGGCGCTCTTCTTCGCGCCCTTTGCGTCAAAGTTTTTCTACGCCGCACGCGCTAAAATCCATAAGTGAACATTCTCTTCGTCGGCGACGTCTTCGGATCGCCCGGCCGCCACATCGTACGCGAGCACCTCCCCCACGTCCTCGAAACTCACGCCGTAGACCTCCTCGTCATCAACGGCGAAAACGCCGCCGGCGGCTTCGGCATCACGCCCTCTATCGCAGAAGAACTCTTCGACCTCGGCGCCCACGTCATCACCACCGGCAACCACATCTGGGACAAAAAAGAGATCGTCGAATACATGTCCGTCCCCGCCAACTCCCACGCGCGCGGCCGCCGCGTCCTCCGCCCCGCCAACTTCGCCCACGGCACTCCCGGCTTCGGCCTCTACGAAGGCTCCCTCGGCAACGGCACCAAGTACGCCGTCATCAACCTCCAGGGCCGCGTCTTCATGGCCAGCTCCGACGATCCCTTCCGCAAAGCCGACGAGCTCCTGGATCACATAGCCCGCAACACCAACGCCAACGTCATCCTCCTCGACTTCCACGCCGAAGCCACCAGCGAAAAAGCCGCCCTCGGCTGGTACCTCGACGGCCGCGTCACCGCCGTCCTCGGCACCCACACCCACGTCCCCACCGCCGACGAGCGCATCCTCCACCACGGCACCGCCTACCAAACCGACGTCGGCATGTCCGGCCCCTTCGACTCCATCATCGGCGTAGAAACCGAGCTCGTCCTCAAGCGCTTCCTCACCGGCATGCCCGGCAAATTCGAGGCTGCCAAGAACAACCCCAAGATGTGCGCCACCCTCATCCACTGCGATGGAGCCACCGGCCGAGCCCACCACATCCAGCGCATCATGCTCGGCGAATAACGCCCACGCTTTTGCCTTTGCTTTTCTGGTTGTCATCCCACAGGGATCTGCTGTTGCGCTTGCCTTTGCCGTTGCTTTAGCTAACAGCTAGAAGCTATTTCAACTAGCACGAATCAGCCTACCTCCAATTCAGACGACCCTTTCTCCCGCCCGCCGTACACTTAACCACACGCCCCGAAAGGATCACTCATGCCTCTTCTGACCCCCGCGTCCACCGTCGAATTCCACGCCGACCTCGCCGACCGCTACGCCCCCATCCTCACCCCCGAAGCCATCGAATTCCTCACCACCCTCCAGCGCGAGTTCAACCCCCGCCGCAAGCAGCTCCTCGCCGCCCGCGTCACCCGCCAGAACCTCATCAACAACGGCGCCCGCCCCAACTTCCTTCCCGAAACCGCCAACATCCGCGCCGCCGAGTGGTCCATCGCCCCCCTCCCCTCAGACCTGCAAGATCGTCGCGTCGAGATCACCGGCCCCGTCGATCGCAAGATGATCATCAACGCCCTCAACTCCGGCGCCCGCGTCTTCATGGCCGACTTCGAAGACTCCACCACCCCCACCTGGGAAAACCTCCTCGACGGCCAACTCAACCTCCGCGACGCTATCCGCCGCACCATCACCTACTCCGATCCCATCACGCAAAAAAACTACGCTCTCATCGACAACCCTGCCGTCCTCTTCGTCCGTGCCCGCGGCTGGCACCTTGAAGAGCGTCACCTCCTGATCGACGGCGAGCCCATGTCCGGCTCCCTCTTCGACTTCGGCCTCTATCTCTTCCACAACGCCAAAGAGCTCCTCGCCCGCGGCTCCGGCCCCTACTTCTATCTCCCCAAGCTCGAGTCCCACCTCGAAGCCCGCCTCTGGAACGACGTCTTCGTGCGCGCGCAACAACTCCTCAACATCCCGCAAGGCTCCATCCGCGCCACCGTCCTCATCGAAACCATCCTCGCCACCTTCGAGATGGACGAGATCCTTTACGAGCTCCGCAACCACTCGGCAGGCCTCAACTGCGGCCGCTGGGACTACATCTTCTCCTTCATCAAAAAATTCTCCGCCAACGAACACCTCCTCTTCCCCGACCGCTCGCAGATCACGATGACGAGCCCCTTCATGCGTGCCTACTCGCGCCTCACCATCAAGACCTGTCACCGCCGCAACGCGCCCGCCATCGGCGGCATGAGCGCCTTCATCCCCATTAAGTCCGACCCCGTCGCCAACGACACCGCCATCGCGCAAGTCCGCGCCGACAAAGAGCGCGAAGCCACCGACGGACACGACGGCACCTGGGTCGCGCACCCCGGCCTCGTCCCCGTCGCCAACGAAGTCTTCGACCGCATCATGCCCCAACCGAACCAGATCGCGAAGCAGCTCCCCACCTTCGCCGCCACGCCCGACGAACTGCTCGCCATCCCCACCGGCACCATCACCTACAACGGCCTCAAGCACAACATCGCCGTCGGCCTCGGCTACCTCGAAGCCTGGATGCGCGGCACCGGCTGCGTCCCCCTCTTCAACCTCATGGAAGACGCCGCCACCGCAGAAATCTCCCGCGCCCAACTGTGGCAATGGGTCCACCACCACGCCATCCTCCAGGATCCCGAACACGAAGGCCAGCCCGTAACCCCAGAGCTCTGCCACCAGATCCTCGACGCCGAAGTCGCGCGCGCCACCAAGGACGCTCCCCCCGCCCGCGTGGCCGCCTACAACCTCGCCTCCACTCTCATCCGCGACCTCATCGACGCCCCAACCTTCCAGGAGTTCCTAACCCTCCCCGCCTACAACACCATCCTCAAAGAAGAAGGCTTCAACGCCTAACCTTCTTCCCCCGACGTTCCACCCCGCTGGTTCAGCGGTCCTCACACCCTGAACCAGCCACCCTCCCCGCGTCGATTACCGCATCGCGTACATCCCCGACCCCATCGCGTACACTCTCATCTCATGGCAAACCATGCCCGTGTGAGGCGTTCCCATGGCCCGTCCCTACTGGAGCGGTAAAATCCAGATCTCTCTGGTCTCCTTCGGCGTAAAACTCTTCGTCGCCACCGAAGCCGCCAGCGACATCCACTTCCATCTCATCGACCGCCGCACCGGCGAGCGCGTCAAGCATCAGAACGTAGCCGCGAGCGCGATCGAGCGAGCCCCCGAAGAAGCCGCCGACCCCGTCCACAAATCCGACATCGTCAAAGGCTACGAATACTCCCACGGCCGCTACGTCACCATCGAGCCCGACGAACTCGCCCACCTCCGCGTCCCCTCCAAGCGCACCATGGACGTCGCCCAGTTCGTCGACTTCAACTCCATCGACCCCGCGTTCTTCGAGAAACCCTACTTCGTCGTCCCCGAAGACGACACTCAAACCGAAGCCTTCCTCACCATCCGTCAGGCGCTTATCGACACCGGCAAAATCGCCATCTCCCGCATCGCCTTCGCCGGCCGCGAGCACGTCGTCGCCATAGCCCCCGCGCCCGCGCACCTCTCCGAAAAATCCTCCAAACCCACCAAGTCCTCCAAGTCCAAATCCACAAAATCCGAAAGCTCCGCCCACCCCGGCCTCATGGCCTACACCCTCCGCTATGCCGCGGAACTCCGCGACCCTGCTGCCTATTTCGAATCGATCAAGCCCCACGCGATCAACGCAGACTCCCTCTCTCTAGCCAAGGAACTCATCCACCGCAAGACCGCAGCCTTCGATCCCACCCAGTTCACCGACGGCTACGAAGCCGCTGTCAAAGAGCTCGTCGACGCCAAGCTCAAGCACGCCCCCATCCCCCGCGAAGAGCCCGCGCCCCGCTCCCACGGCAAGGTCATCCACCTCATGGACGCCCTCCGCAAGTCCGTCAATGATACAAAAGGCTCAGCGACGAAGAGCACCAACACCTCCGCTATCAAATCCGCTTCCCGCAAAGGCCCCACGCTCATCAAGTCGACTTCCAAATCCACCGCGCACCGCGAAGCCAAGCCAACCCGGACCTCTCCAAAGCGAAAGACCGCATAGGACTCCCTCATGGCCACCAAAAAATCCGCCATCAAGTCCGCCGTCAGAAGCGCCGTCCGCAAGCGAGACCCCCACACCACCGCCGCGTCCTCTGCAGTCGACGCCCAGCTCGAGCGCTATCGCTCCATGCGCGACTTCAACACCACCGCCGAGCCCTCCGGCTCCGGCCCCAACACCAACACCTTCGCCATGCGCAAGCCCACCACCTCGCGCGGCCTCCCCTTCGTCATTCAGAAACACGCAGCCTCTCACCTCCACTACGACTTCCGCCTAAGCTGGGGCGGCGTCCTGAAATCCTGGGCCATCGCCAAAGGCCCCAGCTATAACCCGCAGGAGCGTCGCCTCGCCATCGAAGTCGAAGACCATCCCCTCGAGTACGGTGGCTTCGAAGGCATCATCCCCCAGGGCCAGTACGGCGGCGGCACCGTCATGATCTGGGATCAGGGCAGCTGGTGGCCGCAGCTCGGCAGCGAAAACGTCGACGCCTGCCTCCGCGCCGGTCACCTCAAGTTCGAAATGAATGGCTCCAAGATGAAAGGCAAGTGGGCTCTCATCCGCATGAACCACGCCGCCCACGGCCCCAAAGACAAGCCCCAGTGGCTCCTCATCAAGGAGCACGACAAGTACGAGCGCGGCCCCACCGACCCGGCCATCACCGACGAGCGCCCGAACTCCTCCGTCACCGGCCGCTCCATCGACCAGATCGCCCACGCATCCGACCACGTCTGGAACTCCAACCGCGCAGACCCCCTCGAATCCGCCCCAGCCCCTAAAGCCGCCACCAAAAAATCCGCTCCAGTACCCGCCAAGAAGCCGAAACCCGCGCCCACCCCAACCATCAATCTCGACGAGCTCCCCCACGAGCGTCAGCCCGACTTCATCCCCCCGCAGCTAGCCCTCGAAGCCGAATCCACTCCCAACACCGACGACTGGATCCATGAGCTCAAGCTCGACGGCTATCGCATCCAGGCGCGCAAGGCCGGCAAGCAAGTCCAGCTCCTCACCCGCAAAGGCATCGACTGGACCCACCGCATGCCCACCATCGCCAAAGCCGTCGCCGCGCTCCCCGTCCACGACTGCACCCTCGACGGCGAAGTCGTCGTCCTCGCCTCCGACGGCACCTCCAGCTTCGCCCTCCTTCAGGCCTCCTTCCAGAACGCCGAAACCCATCCCCTCACCTACTTCGTCTTCGACCTCCTCCACATCGACGGCCACGATCCCCGCGACCTCTCCCTCCGCGAGCGCAAAGACCTCCTCGCCACCATCCTCCCGCCCGACTACGACGACGAAACCATCCGCCTCTCCGAAGATATTCCCGGCAACGGCCAAGAAGTCTTTCGCAAAGCCTGCGCCCTCCACGCCGAAGGCATCCTCTCCAAGCGCGCCGACGCTCCCTATCGCAGCACCCGCTCCTCCGACTGGCTCAAGTCCAAATGCCTCCACGAGCAGGAGCTCGTCATCGCCGGCTTCACTCTCTCCAGCGAAGGCCCCGACCGTGTAGGCGCTCTCCTCCTCGGCTATTACCCACCTGTAAAGCGCGGCCCCAAAACTCCACGCCACCTTATCTACGCCGGCCGCACCGGCACCGGCTTCACCCAGAAAGCGCGCCGCGACCTCCTCACCCAGCTCGTAAAACTCCGCGTCCCCGAATCCCCCTTCGAGCGCATCCCCAACGACGCCACCCGCGCCGTCTACTGGGTTCGCCCCACCCTCGTCGCCCAGGTCCGCTTCGCCACCTGGACCTCTGACAACCTCGTCCGTCAGGCCGCCTTCCTCGGCCTGCGTGAAGACAAATCCGCCACCGAAGTCACCCGCGAATCCCCCACCGTAGCTCCCCGCCCCAAGGCCGCCCGCGCCGCCACTAAACCCACCAAACCCGCCAAACCCCGCGCCAGCGCCTCGCACCGCTCCGAATCCCTGCAGCACTTCGCCCTCACCGCCACCAAAACCAAGTCTCCCAGATCGAAGCCCCCCATGCCCGCCAAATCGGCCCCCTCCAAGCCTGTCGCCGCAAAATCCAAGCCCACAAAATCCACCACGCCAAATTCGGGTGCCCCAGGTCTCGCTTCTGAGACCTGGGTGAAACCAACTACCCAAGTCCGCTCCAAACCCAAAGGCGCCCCCGATCTCCACCTGACCCACCCCGACAAAATCCTCGACCCAGCCTCCGGCCTCACCAAGCAGCAGCTCGCCGACTACTACGCCCTCGTCGCCGACCGCATGCTGCCCTACATCGCCAACCGCCCACTCTCGCTCGTTCGCTGCCCGCAAGGCGCCGGCAAGCCCTGCTTCTTCCAGAAGCACGTCAACGCCTGGGTTCCCCCCGGCATCAAGACCATCGACATCCAGGACAAAACCTCCGCCGAACCCGAGCCCTACATTACCCTCGACACCGCCGAGGCCATCGTCTCCCTCGCCCAGATGAACGTCCTCGAAATCCATCCCTGGGGCTCCACCAACGAAGACCTCGAGCACCCCGACCGCCTCATCTTCGACCTCGATCCCGACGCCGAACTCCCCTGGCTCACCGTAGCCGCGGCCGCCGCCGAAGTTCGCCAGCGCCTAAAGAACCTCGGCCTCGAAAGCTTCCTCAAGCTCACCGGCGGCAAGGGACTCCACGTCGTCGCGCCTATCCAGCCCACCCTCACCTGGACCGAACTCAAGACCGCCGCCCATAACTTCGTCCTCTCCATGGAGCGCGAAAACCCCGACCTCTACCTCACCAAGATGACCAAATCCTCGCGCGCGGGCCGCATCTTCCTCGACTACCTCCGCAACCAGCGCGGCGCCACCGCCGTCGCTCCCTACTCCCCCCGCGCCCGCGCCGGCGCCACCATCTCCCTCCCCCTCCCCTGGACCGCCCTCAACCGCGACGAACATCCCGTCCTCTCCGTTCACGACGTAATAGCCAACCACATCAAACTCCGCCCCGACCCCTGGAAGACTCTCCTCACCACCCACCAGCAACTAAACCCCAAACAATTCGCCGTCCTCTAACCCAGCGCATCATCGCCTCTCACAGGCGCACACGCTAGTGATGATGCTCGGCGCCAGCGCCCTCGTGAACTTCCGTTCCGTCGGCCCACCGCCGCACAGGAATGACAAACTGCGTCAGATGCTCCACCGGATCGCTCACAGCAATCACAGGAGATCCTGGCAGATTCGCTCCCCATATTGCCGGATCGGTATCCGTATAGAAAAACATCAGGTGCGCAGGCCAGTGCGGCGCAACGTCGCCGCCATACCCTTCCTTGCCCATCATGTAGCACATCGCTCCAGGCTCCATCGCCGGCAATTCCTTCTTCGCGATGCCAGCCGCAACAGCCGCATTGATCTGCGCCGCCGTGCGTCCCTCCAGTCCCCACTCAGTCTCTTTCCTGACGCGCACAAGATACGAACCCGCAGCCGCCGCATTCACACACATCGGCACCCTCACCTTCGGATTCCAGAAATCAGGATCCGCAGCCGCCGTCCACCCGCGTCCCACAATACACACAAAACCATTCGTGCCCTTCACCGCTGATTCGAACCCACGCCGCCCCAGCACCATCACTCCTGCATTGCGCGCAATCGACTCCGGCGCCGCAGTCCGCGCCAAAGCAATCTCCGCATCCCGATCCGCCATCAGGTACTCCTCAACCGGCGCCATCTTCGAATACGCGGCCGCGGGCGACGTCGCCACAGCACCCTGCGCCACCACCTGACACGCCGTACCGAGCACAAACATCAGCGCGAAGCTCTGAATTCCGATTGACTGAACCTTAATATTCAGCATTGTTTTCTCCTTTTGAGAATGGGCCACCCGTGACCGCCGATTGATTACATCGGCGCCCTAAAGATGTTGTCGTAGTCGAAACGTTGTCGCCCACTGAGAATAGGCCGGTTTCGCCGGCGATGATCCTACGCCTTCGCCTTCACCCGCGATGGATGCGGTGTCCCGCCCGCCAAACTGCTGTACGGAATCTCCCGCACCTCGCCCCGCGACCCAGGATCGAACGAAGCCTTCCGCGCCCATTCCAACGCCTCGTCCATATCAGCTGCTTCGAGTATCCAGAAACCGCCAATGTGTTCCTTGGCCTCAAGATACGGGCCGTCCGTAACCAGCGCCTCACCACTCGCCTGCCCACGCACCGACTTCGCCTGGCTAGCCGGGCTCAGGCCGCAAGCCATAAGCCTCGCACCGGCCGCTTCTAATTCGTCGTTGAGATCACTGATAGCTTGTATCGTCGCCGGGGTCATGGTGGACGGGTCGAAGTTGTCGGGAAGGTAATTCGCAAGCAAATACTGTGGCATGATGCCTCCTTTAGGGTGCTGCGGTGTTGTAACAAGGACGTTTTGTCCTGCCTTCACAATGTCGACGAACGGCTTGACCCGAATTCTACAAAGGCTCCAGGTTTTTTCTTTCACCCACGCTTTATTTCCAAAGCCTCAACTCTCTGCATCCATTCAATGCGCTCGATCGTCGAGCGCCGCCTGCTGTAGCCGAGCCGTCAGCAAATCCTTTTCACGAACGTTGTCCGTCATAGCAAGCGCGCGCTGCAACTCTTCACGAGCCTCAGCATATCGCCCCAGCTTCACCAGCAGATCTCCCCTCACACTAGGCAGCAGATGATAGTTCGCCAACGCGGGCTCAGCCGCCACAGCATCCAGCGCATTCAGCCCGGCCGCCGGCCCGAACGCCATCCCCACAGCCACCGCCCGATTCAGCCCCACGACAGGCGATGGACTCACCTGCAACAGCGCGTCGTACAGCAGCACAATTCGTTCCCAGTCGGTCTCCAACGCAGTTCTGGCCCGCGCATGACACGCCACAATCGCCGCCTGCAGCGCATAATTCCCCGCCCCACCCCCCAACTCCTGCGCCGCACGCAGCGCGTTCATTCCTCGCTCAATCTGCGCGTAGTCCCACAAAGAACGGTCCTGTTCCGCCAGCAGCACCGCCTCCCCAGTCGGCCCGCGCCGCGCCGCCGTACGCGACGCCTGCAATTCCATCAGCGCCAACAAACCATACACCTCAGACTCTCCAGGCAGCAGCCCCACCAATATCCGTCCCAGCCGCAGCGCATCCTCACACAGCGCACCCCGCATCCACTCTTCACCAGAACTCGCCGTATATCCCTCGTTGAAAATCAAATACACCACCGCCAGCACCGACTCCACCCGCCTCCGCAACTCCTCCCCCCGCGGAGTCTCAAACGGAACATGCGCCTCCGCCAGCGTCTTCTTCGCTCGAAAGATTCTCTGCCCCATCGTCTTCTCCGGCACCAAAAACGCCCGCGCAATCTCCGTAGTCGTCAGCCCGCAAGCCACCCGCAGCGTAAGCGCAACGCGCCCTTCCACCGCCAGCACCGGATGGCACGCCGTAAAGATCAGCCGCAGCACGTCATCATCAATCACCTGGTCCAGAGCCTGATCCATAGCTTCCCCAAGCCGCTGCTGCTGAAACTCCAGCTCTCGCGCAATCTCTCCATGCTTCAGCTCCAGCATCCGTCCCCGCCGCAGCGAATCGATCGCCCGCCGCTTCGCCGCCGTCATCAGCCACGCCGCAGGCTTATCCGGAATCCCCTCTTCCGGCCACCGCTCCATCGCCGCAATCAGCGCATCCTGCGCCAGCTCCTCCGCAATCCCGACATCGCGCGTAACCCGCGCAATCCCCGCGATCAGCCGCGTAGACTCAATCCTCCACACCGCCTCAATCGTCTTGTGAATGTCCGCTTCGTCAAGATCGCTCATGCCTCTTCTATTAATACGTCGAACAGGTTGCGCGCATTTCTACCGCTGACCATAAAACCTAAGCCCGTGATCGCAAGTGCGCTCACGGTGCTCGACCCCTCGCATGAATCCAACGCGCAACCGAACACCTTCCCCCCAATTTGTTAACATGATCCTTTCCTCCTCAAAGGAGCCCGCCATGGCCGCCACCGCAACCGCCACGACCCCCACCATCACCACCCTCAATCACTGGATCAACGGCGTCCCCACCCCAACCACATCAAACCGTTTCGCCGACGTCTACCACCCCGCCACTGGCACCATCCAGTCCCGCGTTCCGCTCGCCACCGCCGCTGAAGTCGACGCCGCCGTAGCCGCCGCCGCAGCGGCCTTCCCCGACTGGTCCGCTCAGCCGCCTCTCCGCCGCGCCCGCGTCCTCTTCCGCTTCCGCGAAATCTACGAGCGCCGCCTCGACGAAGTCGCCGCCCTCATCAATCGCGAGCACGGCAAAGTCTTCTCCGACGCCCGCGGCGAAGCCACCCGCGGCCTCGAGAACATAGAGTTCGCCACCGGCATCCCCCACCTCCTCAAAGGCGAGCTCACTGAACAAGTCGGCTCCGGCGTCGACTCCTGGTCCATGCGCCAACCCCTCGGCGTCGTCGCCGGCATCACCCCCTTCAACTTCCCCGCCATGGTCCCGCTCTGGATGTTCCCCCTCGCCATTGCCTGCGGCAATACCTTCGTCCTCAAACCCTCGGAGCGAGACCCCAGCTCCGCCAACCTCCTGGCCGAAATGCTCAAAGAAGCCGGCCTCCCCGACGGCGTCTTCAACGTAGTCCACGGCGACAAGCAAGCCGTCGACGCCATCCTCCACCACCCCACCATCCAGGCCATCAGCTTCGTAGGCTCCACCCCCATCGCCGAGTACGTCTACCGCACCGCCACCGCCACCGGCAAACGCGTGCAAGCCTTGGGCGGAGCCAAGAACCACATGATCGTCATGCCCGACGCCGACCTGGACCAGGCCGCCGACGCCCTAGTCGGTGCGGCCTACGGCTCCGCCGGCGAGCGCTGCATGGCCATCAGCGTAGCCGTAACCGTCGGCAACTCCACCGCCGAAGCCCTCATCACGAAACTAGAATCCCGCATCGCCGACCTCCGCGTAGGCGACGGCGCAGCCGATGCACCAACAGGCGAATCCGATCTAGGCCCCCTCATCACCCGCGCCCACCTCGACAAAGTCACCAGCTACATCGCCCAAGGCGAACAAGAAGGCGCAGCGTTAGTCGTCGACGGCCGCAACCCCCAACTGAGAACTGACAACGGAGAACTGACAACCCAAAACGGCTTCTTCCTGGGCGCCACTCTCTTCGACCACGTCCTTCCCACCATGCGCATCTACAAGGAAGAAATCTTCGGACCCGTCCTCGGAGTAGTCCGCGCCAACAACTTCGAGACTGCCCTCCAACTCATCAACGATCACGAATATGGCAACGGCACCAGCATCTTCACCCGCGACGGCGACACCGCCCGCGACTTCGCCCGCCGCGTGCAAGCCGGAATGGTCGGCATCAACGTCCCCATCCCTGTCCCCATGGCCTTCCACTCCTTCGGCGGATGGAAGCGTTCCCTCTTCGGCGACCACGCCATCTACGGCCCCGAAGGCGTCCGCTTCTACACCCGCCTGAAAACCGTAACCGCCCGCTGGCCCACCGGCATCCGCTCCGGCGTAGACACCACCATGCCCACCCTCGGCTAACTCATGCCCATCTCCGAGCCCACCACGCCCGCCAACAACAAAGCCACCATCATCAGCATGGCCGTCCTCGCCATCGCTGCGTCCTCCGTCCTCCACGAAGGCCTCGGTCACGCCGTCACCTCGTACCTCCGCGGCGACATCCCCACCCAGCTCACCAGCAACCACCTCTCCGACATTCGTCCCGATCGCCTCGTCGCCGCCGCCGGCACCCTCGTTAATCTCATCGCCGGCAGCCTCGCCATGTATCTCTCCACCCTCGCCGGCCGTCGCGCGAACATCCGCTACTTCCTGTGGCTGCTCGGCTGCTTCAATCTCCTCGACGGCGCCGGCTACTTCCTCTTCTCCGGCATCACCGGCTTCGGAGATTGGCAGCAAGTCATCGCCGGACTTCCCCACTACCTCGCCCTGCGCATCGCCATGAGCCTCTTCGGCGCCGCCCTCTATTACTACGTCGTCGTTCTCATGGCGCGCCTGCTTCGCCCCTTCGCTCCAACCAACGACTACGCGCGCTCCCACTACAACACCCTCGGCCGACTCCCCTACTACGCCGCCTGCGCCTTCTACTGTCTCGCCGGTGCCTTCGATCCCCTCGGCATCAAGCTCCTCCTCATCTCCACCATCCCCGCGGCCTTCGGCGGCGACTCCGGCTTCATGTGGGCAGACTCCCCTCTCTATCGCTCCCCCGCGCTCACCACACCGCCTCTCACCGTCCTCCGCCAGCCCGCCTGGTGGATCGCCGCCATCCTCATCGGCCTCGCCTACATCCTCACCATGGGTCGCGGCATCAACTTCACGCACTAGCCACCACGCACCACAAAAAGAAAAATGCGACCACCAGGCCGCACTCCTCACCACCCAAAATTCTATGGAGCCGACGAACGGACTTGAACCGTTGACCTGCTGATTACGAATCAGCTGCTCTACCAACTGAGCTACGTCGGCGACTCCTTCATGATTCTATCGGCAATCACTTCATCCGCAAAATTCTCGCCGCCATCACCACACTCTCATCGCGCACAACGTCATCCACGCACACCTCTTACCAAAGTTTCAATCGCGTTATCCACAACGTCGAAGTCCCCACCGCGTGTTCGTTTTACGCGTTCGACTGCAACGCAAAAGGGCCGCCCGGCAACAGGGCGACCCTTTTCTATGGGAGGCAGTTCCAACGGAGGCAAAGCCATCAGAACTCTCTGGTGCAAGACTATGTTCGACCTCCGGTGCTGTCAAGAAAGTTTTCCAGCTTTTATCATCTCCAACATAATCAATGACTTAAGCGATTTTCCTCCCGCACACGTCGGTTTTCTCCGGTTTTTCCCGGCACCTCCCACAATCCCCGAAAATCTCCCCTTCCACCCTCCCAACCGCCCCCAAAAAACCTTTCCCCTCAACCCCCAAAGCCGCCTACGCCCCTTCAGCCGAGTCCGGCCTCCGGAACACCGCCGGCTTATTCTGCGGAGCCAGGTGCAGACTCAAAAACTCCACCTCCACCGCCGCCGGCTTTCCCCGCAGCACCCGGTACCACGCCCTCCCCAGCCCCAAAAACAGCCCCAGCAGCACCGCCCCCGCCCCCAGCACCCCGGACAGGATCGCAATGTTCTCCAGCAGCGTAAACGTCTGAGCCGCCACCACCTTGAACGGCGGATGCGCATCCTGGTCGAACGTCATCTGGCTCAAATGGATACCCGCAATCATCTGCTGCGCCGCATCGCCTGAAAACGTTCCCGTCGCCAGCATCACCAGCGTCCCATTCTGCCGCAGCCGAGCCCCGCCAGTCTTCAGTGCCGGCACCTCGCCCTGCACCGTCTTCGCCGCCTCCTGCGCCAGCGTCGGCGTCGGATACATCAGCAGCGTCAGCGTCTCCCGACCCCGCTCATCGTCATACCGAACCGTCACCGCCTCCGGCTCCATCTTCCAGTTCAACGACGCGGCCGGCAACATCCCACCCTGCGCCGCATACGTCACCGGCCCCAGCGCATAACGCAGACTCCCCGGCACCAGCCCCTTCTCCGGCGGCAACGTCGGCAATATCGGCACCGCGCCTGTATTCCCGAACGTCTTCGGCATCGTGTCCAGCAGTGGCCGTAGCCCAGCCACATCCTGCGCCGTCACCGCCCCCGGAAACCTCGCCAGCACCACCGACTTCCCCACCATGAACAGCGCCAGATTTCCCCCCACCGCCTGGTACGTCAGCACGCCCTCCACCCGCATCCCCGGCCGCTCCGCCAGCGTAAACGCGCTATACGCCCCCGTCCGATCCCCAAACTGCACCGCCTCTACATGCAACTTGCGGCCGCCCGCGGTGTAATCCCCCGCCTTCGACCGGATCTTCCCGCACTCGCCCAGCGCCACCGGATTCACACCCAAAAGCGAAGCATCCGCCGCTTCCGGCTTCGCGCCCGCCGCCGGTTCCACCAGCGTCCACTGCCCAAACTTCGCCGGCAACAGCGGCACCGCAGGCTCCATCAACGTCACCGAACCCTGCGCCCAACTCCCCCTCGCGCCCACCAGCAGCCCAGCCGACAGCACCGCCAGCGCCACGCACCGTCTTGTCCCGAAAACCAACCGCATACAACCGAAAGACTACACCAACCCCCCAAACGGTAGCATCCAACCGCCACCACCAGCGTTTGCCTTCACCCCCTCCGTCATCCTGACCGAAGTGAAGGACCCGTGCAGTTGCCCTTGCAGTTGCCCTTGCAGTTGCAGTTGCCCTTGCAGTTGCCCTTGCAGTTGCCCTTGCCTTTCTGGCTGTCATCCCGCAGGGATCTGCTTGTGCTCTCGCTTTTGCTTTTGCCGTTGCCGTTGCTTTTGCTAGAAGCTAGAAGCTGCTCTACCTCTCCGCCTGCTCCACCGTCCCCACCCCCGGCCTTCCCCCATTGATCCCCTGCGCATACACCGCAATCCCCTTATACAAACTCTCCGCCACGCGCTCCCGATACGCCGGCGTCTCCAGCTTCGCCGCCGTATCCGGGTTCGTGACAAAACTAATCTCCGCCAATATCGAAGGCATATTCGCCCCAATCAGCACCACAAACGGAGCCTTCTTCACCCCGCGATTCTTCAGCCCAGGATTCCCCCGCCGCAGCCCCGCATACAACGACGCATCCACATCCGCCGCCAACTCTTTGCTCTCATCAATCTTGTCCTTCAGCGCAATCTTCTTCACCAGATCACTCAACTCATGAACGCTCTCCGTCGACACGGCATTCTCGCGGCTAGCCACCGTCATCGCCTCCGGATCGCTCGTAAAGTTCAGGTAGTACACCTCCACCCCCCTCACCGTAGGATCCTGCGAGCTGTTCGCATGCACGCTGATAAACAAATCCGCCTGCGCCTTATTCGCAATCGCCGTCCGAGTCTCCAGCGGCACAAACGTATCGTCATCGCGCGTATACACCACCTCCGCGCCCAGCCGATCATGCAGCAGCTTCCCCAGCCTTAGCGCCACATCCAGCACCACGTCCTTCTCCTCAATTCCGTCCACGCCCAGCGTGCCCGAGTCATGCCCGCCATGCCCGGCATCAATCACAATCCGCCCGATCTTCAACCCCAGCGCCCGCACCAGCGAAGTCTCCCCATCCGCCGTAGGCGCCGCCGCCGCCGCCGGCTCCCCCTTCACCTCCGCACTAGCGACAGTCGCCGGGTGCCCCACATCTCGACGTTGAGATGTGGGTGCGAAGCCAACCCCATCCCCCGCCCCACTCGTCGCCAACTTCCTCCGCGACCGCGCCACATAATGCGCGTCACTCGCAACATCACCTCCACTCGTCTCCGCAATCGGCTTCGACGTAGGCCGCCGCGTAGCCTCCACCATCCCCGGCTGCCGGCTCACCTCCGCAACCTCGCTACTCGTATCCGCAGCACTCTTCACCACCGTATTCGGCACCGGCCTCGCCACCGTCGGCTTCGACGCAATCACCACCCGCGGCGGCGCCACGCTCTTCCCATCCCCCACCCGATCCATACTGCGCGCCGGCAACCCAAAGCTAGCGCTCCCATCCGTCACCGGCATCGGCGGCAAACTGGAAACCTCCACCGCCCCCCGCGGCCTCTCACTCACCGCAGGTGCCGCGCCCGCTGGCTGTCCCGCGTCTTCTGGCCCCTCACCCCGCTGACTCGCTAACTCGCTAACTCGCTGCCCCGCATTTCCGTGGATATCAATAATCAGCCGATAAGGATTCGGCAGCAAAAATGCCGAATACTCCGCCACGTGATGCACATCCAGCACCACCCGCGTCACCTCATCGTTGAACTGCGCCGCCCGCACCCTGGTAAGAAATCCATCATCCGTCACGTTGAAGCTCTTGCCCGCCAGCTCCGGCGCCAGCCGCGCATGCCCCAGGTCAAAGAAGATGCGATCCGGATTCTCCACCCGCGCCGCCTCATACTTCACCTCTTCTCCCGGAGCCACATTCAAATCAATCGCCACCCGCGTATAGCTAGCCGTCGACCAATGCCGTATCCCCGTCACCACCGCCAGCGGCCCCGTCTGCACCTCGACCTTCTCCGGAATCACCCGCCCCGCCGTCCCGTCCGACACAACCTCCGGGTGCCCCATCTTCGCGACGGCCTTATCGTCGCTAAGGTGGGACCCAGCCACACCCCCAGGCGCCCCATTCATCACAGCCTCACCATCATGAGTGGAATTACGAAACGACGCCGGGTGCCCCACATCTCGATTCGGAGATGTGGGATTACTCGCGACCTGAACCACCACCCCAGCCTTCCGCGCCTCCCGCGGATAATCCTGCACCAGCTGCGCCTTAACCTTGGCCGCCTCATCCGCATCCGCAGGCCCCAGCAACTTCAGCGCCTCCACCAGCGCCTCAGGAGCCAGCTTGTCCCCCGGGTACGCCTTCGCCAGATACTCATATTGCCCCGCCGCATCGTGGACGCTCTTCTTATCCCCAAACTCGCGCCCCATCTCATTCAGCAGCTCGGCCACCTGCGCCACCGCTTCCGCCGCATGCGCATTATCCGGATCAGAATGATAGATTGCGCGAAACCCATTCATCACCCGCGCATACTCTTCCCTCGTATGCGTCCGCCGAGGCTCCGCCTCAAACGCTACCCGCGCCGCAACCGCCGCATCCCAACCCACCCCAGGCTTCGCCGCAATATCCGACGGACCCTCCGCCCGCACCCGCACCGACCCCACGCCCCCACACCACAACCCCACCAAAGCCACCGCGCCAAACCAGCCGCAGCTCCTGCCAACCCCACCCTGAATAAGGAGACCCATACCCACTTAAGTGTAGGTTCCGAACCCGCCCCCACCCCTTGTGAATCCCCCAAAGGTACCCCCGCGAATACCCTCACCGTCCCAATTCAGCCCATCCCGCCATCCCAACCACCCGCACCGTCATCGTGACCCACCCACTCCGTCATCCTGAACGAAGTGAAGGATCCCTGTAGTTGCTCTTGCTGTTGCCCTTGCTCTTGCCCTTGCCCTTGCTCTTGCCCTTGCCCTTGCTCTTGCCCTTGCCCTTGCTCTTGCTGTTGCCCTTGCCGTTGCTCTTGCCGTTGCCCTTGCATTTCTGGCTGTCATTCCGCAGCGAAGCGAAGGAATCTGCTTCTTCTGTTGCCCTTGCTCTTGCCCTTGCCCTTGCTCTTGCCCTTGCTCTTGCCGTTGCCCTTGCATTTCTGGCTGTCATTCCGCAGCGAAGCGAAGGAATCTGCTTCTCCACCGCCGCTCAGTGCCATCTCGACCGAAGCACAGCGCAGTGCAGAGACCCCGTATTGTCCTTTGCCTTTGCTAGAAGCTAAAAGCTAGAAGCTGCCTTTACAACATCTCCCGAACCACATCCTTCGCCTCATCCAGCGCCTTATCCAACCCCGCAACATCCGCCCCCCCAGCCTCCGCCAGATCCGGGCGCCCACCGCCCTTGCCGCCGACCTTCGCCGCAATCGCCCCGACAACCTTCCCCGCCTGCACCCGCGACGTCAGATCCTTACTCACCCCCACAATCAAGCTCACCTTACCGTCCGAAGCCGCCCCCAGCACCACAACTCCCGACCCCAACTTCCCGCGCAGCTCATCCACCAGATTCCTCATCTGCGCCTTATCCAAAGTATCCACTCTCTGACTTAAAACCTTCACGCCCTTAACCTCAACAGCAGCCCCCACAGCATCCGCAGTAGCCGCCGAAGCCGACTTCATCCGCAGCCCCTCCAACTCCCGCCTCAGCTTCTTCATCTCCTCTTCCTGGCTCGCCACCCGAGCCCGCAGCGCCTCCCCACTAACATCCCCTGTACCTACAAACGAAGACGCAACCTTCGCCACATCCGCATCCCGCCGAAACACCCCCAGCGACCCCATCCCCGTAACCGCCTCCACGCGCCGAACGCCGCTAGCCACCGCGCCCTCGCCCATCAGCTTCACCAACCCAATCTCCCCCGTAGCCCCCGTATGCGTTCCCCCGCAAAGCTCGGTCGAGAACTCCCCAATCTTCACCACCCGCACCCGATCGCCATACTTCTCGCCAAACAGAGCCATCGCGCCCAGCTCATGCACGGCCACATCAATCGGCACATCCACCATCGTGACAACAGGAGTGTTGGCTAACACCTGCGCATTCACAATCGACTCAACCTCCGCCAGCTCCTCCTCGGCCACACCCGCAAAGTGCGAAAAATCAAACCGCAGCCGCGCCCGGTCATTCAACGACCCCGCCTGCTTCACATGCGTCCCCAGCACCTGCCGCAGCGCCGCATGCAACAGATGCGTCCCCGTATGATTCCGCATCACGGCCGCCCGCACGGCCCCATCCACCACCGCATCCACGACATCGCCCACAGCAATCGTCTGCTTCACCACCACCTGGTGCGCAAACACTCCCTGCACCGGCTTCTTACAACCCAACACATCGGCAACCACGGAGTTATGATCCGCCGAATACAACCACCCAACATCCCCCACCTGCCCACCCGAGTCCGCATAGAAACTAGTAGCATCCAACACCACCTCGCCCGTCTCGCCAGCCCGCAACACCTGCACCCCAACGCCGTCCTTCACCAACGCCAACACCTTCGCCCCATCGGTACGAAGCGCGGTATACCCCTCAAACTCAGTCTTCTCCAACTCCCGATAAACCGGCGCCGCCGACTTCGACGACCCACCCTTCCAGGAAGCCCGAGCCCGCGCCTGCTCCTCTTCCTTCGCGGATTCAAAACGTTCTTCATCTATCTGAGCATGAGCGTCTCTTGCCGCATCAACCATGAAATCGAACGGCAGTCCAAAAGTCTCATACAAATGGAATGCTTCTTCGCCTGATACTGTCGGGATGGATAATTGGCTACGGAAAAACGGAAAGAGTTCTGGCGTGGCCTCGATATGGATTGCTTTCAAAGCCTGAAGAAAAGATCCCTCATCTTTAAAGGATGCTTTGCCTTTATTCGCAACTAAATAAGCGTCTACCGCTTGTCTCAACGCAATGGGGTCCCGAAGGTCTTGTACCTTATAGCCAACTGCGTTGAAGGCATCCTGTAAGGCATTTCGACGTGCCATTTCTATGCTTCGATCGAATCTACTAGATCCTATCTCCATCACCCGAGCAAACTGTTCCTCCTCCGCCAACACCACCTTCGCAACTCTCTCCGCACTCTCCCCCAACTCCGGATAAGCCGCCACCATCTCATCCCGCACCGCCCAAACCATCTCATGCATAAACGGCTTCTCCTGCCCCAACAACCGTCCATGCCGAATCCCCCGCCGCAAAATCTTCCGCAGCACATATCCGCGCCCCTCATTCGAAGGCACCACCCCATCCGCAATCAAAAACGTCGCTGCCCGAGCATGATCCGCAATAATCCGCAGCGAAGCTGCCCCCTTCTCATCGCTCACCGCCAGCCGCTCCACCAACCCAAAATCCGGGTGCCCCACATCTCGATTTTGAGATGTGGGAGGGAACCCTGTAAGCTCCATTGCGCGGGCAATCAGCGGCGTAAACAAGTCACTCTCATAATTCGAAAGCTTCCCCTGCAACACGCAAGCCACCCGCTCCAACCCCATCCCCGTATCGATCGAAGCCTTCGGCAAAGGCGTGAGGCGATACCCATCCGCAGATATCCCTTCTTCGTCCACCATTCGATCGAACTGCATAAACACGAGATTCCATATCTCCACGTATCGCTGGTCATCGTGTGGAAACGGCTTATCCTCCCCCGTCTCGCTCGCCTCGATCCCCAGGTCATAAAAGATTTCCGAACAAGGTCCGCACGGCCCGGTATCGCCCATCTGCCAGAAATTATCCTTAGCGGACATTCCGAAAATACTATCGGCCGGAACTCCCGTTTCGATCCAGTACTTCTCAGCTTCAATATCGCGTCCGATTGTCCCCGACCCCTCGAACACCGTCACATACAAACGATCCTTATCAATCCCAAACCAATCCGGACTCGTCAACAATTCCCACGCAAACGCAATCGCATCCTTCTTGAAATAGTCCCCAAACGAAAAATTCCCCAGCATCTCAAAGAACGTATGGTGCCGCCGCGTAAACCCAACGTTCTCCAGATCGTTATGCTTGCCCCCCGCCCGCACGCACTTCTGCGACGACACGGCCCGCGAATACTCCCGCGTCTCCACCCCCAAAAACACATCCTTAAACTGATTCATCCCCGCATTGGTAAACAGCAGCGTCGGATCATTCGCCGGCACCAGCGACGACGAGTGCACCCGCCGATGCCCCTTCGTCTCAAAAAACCGCAAAAAGTCTTCCCGAATTTGATTGCCACTCAAGTTACGCATAGACTTCAAGTTTACCTTCTTTGCCTTCCGCCTATACCCTTCACCGTTCGAACAAACTCCCGCCGTCCGCGCAGGACCCCGCAACACCCTCGCACCCGCTAACGTCATATCAACAGCATGGGGATCTCCTTCACACCAACGGCCGCCTTACTCGCCCTCCAGGCCGCCGCCCCCGCGCACGCCGCGCACGCCCACAACGGCTTCATCCACTTCTTCCGCCACCTCGGCGTCATCGGCCTGCTCCCCATCTCTGCAGTCGACAGCTCCTTCGTCCCCCTTCCCATCCCCGGCGTCACCGACATACTCCTCATCGTCTTCGCCGCCGCCCACTCCAACATCTTCCTCCTCGTCGCCCTCGCCACCATCGGCTCCGCCATCGGAGGCCTCTTCTCCCACGCCATCGGTCAGGCCGGCGGCATGGCCTTCCTCGAAAAACACGTCCCCAAACGCATCCTCGGCCGCATGACCTCCTGGATGGAAGACCACGCCATCCTCTCTGTCTCTCTCCCCGCGCTTCTCCCCCCGCCCATGCCGCTCGCGCCCTTCGTCCTCGCCGCCGGCGCCGTCCACATGTCGCGCAAAAAGTTCATGTGGGCCTTCACCATCAGCCGCTTCATCCGCCACTGCATCGCCGCCTGGATCGGCATCCGCTACGGCCACGCCTTTCTCCGCCTCTGGTCGCACTTCTCTGACAAGTGGGCCGCCACCATCCTCATCATCATCTGGACCAGCATCCTGCTCTCGCTCGCCTACGCAGTCTGGAAGCTCATCCGCACCTCGCGGGACCTCAACCTCAACAAGCCCCGCAAACCCAACCCCACCCACCAGCCCGACGCCTCCCCCACCAACTAGCCTCACACACCGGGTGCCCCAGGTCTCCCCTTTGAGACCTGGGTTAGCAGAATCCCGCGGCCTCGCCCCACCACGCCTTTGAGCTAGAAGCTAAAAGCCAGAAGCGAGCCTCTGTCCTTACGCCGCAACCACTCCCGGCGTCTTCACCCGCGGCGCAAACTTCCGCTTGTAATAAGCAGTCGTCACGGTAATCGCCGGAATCCCCACCGCCGCCGGCCACAGCCATAACCACAGATGGTTTCCCAGCAACTGCGGCAGCGTCACCACGCTGAACGCGGTCCAGGCGGCGATATAGCTCCCAATAAAATTCCCCAGGTGCGTATACCACCAGAATATCTTCTCCTTGGGCTTGCGCACAAAGCTCATCAACTGCACAAACGACAGCCGCATCCCAATCAGCCCAAACACAATCGCCACAATCCCAAAGCCCTGGATCGCCTTCGCATCGAATGCCCCCAGCCCCGCCAGCAGCAAACTCGAAGCAAACGTCAGCACCCCGGCAATCCAGTCAATCGGCTTGGCGCTTCCACCCCGCGCCAGATCCTTCAGCTTCAGCACCCGATACCCGCTGAACGCCGCATAAAAACTAAACACCGCCACCATCGCCAGAAACAGCACTGGCCGATACAGCGCCATCGGCAGCGCAGTAGCGGCCACCCCACCCATAGCCCACAGATACACCATCCCCCACCGCTTATGCTCCTTGCCGCCCTTAGCCAGCGACAGCACCACCGGCGCCAGCAAAAATGCCCCAAACCCGCAAGCCACATGCACCGTCAACAAGCCCTTCATCCAAACCGGATCAGCACTCATCACAACCTCCTAAGAACAGCTTCTAGCTTCTAGCTCTTAGCTTCTAGCTCGTACCTGGCCGCACTCTTCGACACCGCAACAATCCGCGTTCTCGACCGGCCTGGCAGGATCCGTGCATAGCCCTTGGCTCTTGCCATTTAGCTAGAAGCTAAAAGCTGGCCTTCAATAGAACGCAGGCTTACTCACCAAGCCTCGCTTCTCCAACTCCGCAAACGTCTCATCGCACCACGCAATCGTCGCCTTCGCATGCAGCATCCCGCACCGCGCCGCCATCCTCCAGTACGGCATCGCCGGATGCCGCGCATGCTCCATCTCCATCCTCAGAATCGTCGCCTCAAACCGTTCCAGCTCGTCTTCGCATCGCTCCCGCTCCGCCACCACCTGCGCCGCAATCACTCCCCGCAGCGCCTGGTCCCCAAAAAACACCTTCAGCAGCAGCTCATTCCGGCGCACCTGCGGCCGGCTCTCCACCCCCAGCCACGCCCGCAACCGCCGACCTCCCTCGCCCGTGATCTTGTACACCTTCTTCGTCCGCCCATCCTTCTGCTGCTCCTCCACCGTCGCCAACCCGTCCTTCACCATCCGCTTCAGCGCCGGGTAAATCTGCCCATAACTCTCCGTCCAGAAGTTCGCCGTCGACCGCTCCATCATCTGCCGCATCTCATACCCCGACATCGGCCCCAGACTCAGTAACCCCAGCAGTGACTCAACCGTTGATGTCTTTTCAGCACTCATAGTATGCCGAAAAGATATATATCTTTAAGATAGCTGTCAACACCTTTTTCGTACACCCCCGCAATCGGACAATCGGCTACCTTATGCAGCCGCGGCCCCGTTGTCCTTGAGCTAGAAGCTAAAAGCTAGCAGCTGGAAGCTAGCTTTTCCCCCCCAGGCCCACCCGGACCCGCATGGTAAACTGCCTTATGTGCCGGGTCCTACGCGATCTATTCCCGCCAACCCCGCCAGGTCCGGAAGGAAGCAACGGTAACGGGTCGATAGGTGCGCAGTAGGGAAACCCGGTACACTAACCCCCCTAAAATCCCTTATCCACAACACCTGCGGCAAAAGTGCTGCGCTTAACAGACCGCGCGGTCAGTTAGAGGTAAGATTCTTTCTGCCACGTTTTTTAGTCTTGGAGGTCGAAGTTTGAGTCTCACCCTGAAGCCCCGGAACCCCGTCCGCGCCAAAATCTCGTCCGTAGGCTCCTACGTCCCGCCCCGCCTGCTCACCAACGCTGACCTCGAAAAGATGGTCGCCACCAACGACCAATGGATCACCGAGCGCACCGGCATCCGTGAGCGTCACCTCGTCGACAAAGGCGTCGCCACCAGCGATCTCGCCGTCGAAGCAGCAAAGATCTGCCTCGCCCGCCGCGGTATCGACGCCTCCGAAGTCGAAGCCATCATCGTCGCCACCGTCACGCCCGACATGACCTTCCCCGCCACCGCCTGCCTCGTCCAGGACAAGCTCGGCGCCCCCCACGCCTGGGGTTTCGACCTCTCCGCCGCCTGCTCTGGCTTCCCCTACGCCCTCCAGGTAGGCGCCAAGTTAGTCGAGTCCGGCGCCCACAAAAAAGTCCTCGTCATCGGCTCCGACGTCATGAGCTCCATCATCGACTACACCGACCGCGCCACCTGCATCATCTTCGGCGACGGCGCCGGCGCAGTCCTCCTCGAGCCCTGCCAGGAAGGCGAAATCGGCCTCATCGACTTCTCCCACGAAATCGACGGCTCCGGTGCCGTCTCCCTCAACATGCCCGCCGGCGGCAGCCGCCTCCCCGCCTCGCACGCCACCGTGGACGCCAAACAGCACTACGTCCACCAGGATGGCCAGGCCGTCTACAAGTTCGCGGTCCGCAAGATGTCCGAGATCTCCGAAGCCCTCCTCACCCGCAACGGTGTTGCCGGCTCCGAGCTAGGCTGCTTCATCCCCCACCAGGCCAACAAGCGCATCATCCTCTCCACCGCCGAGCGCCTAGGCATGCCCGAAGACCGCGTCATCATCAACATCGACCGCTACGGCAACACCACCGCAGGCACCATCCCGATCGCGATGAGCACAGCCCTAGAAGAAGGCCGCCTCAAAAAAGGTGATCTAGTCCTGCTAGCCAGCGTAGGCGCAGGCTTCACCGCCGCCGCCACCCTCCTCCGCTGGGAGTTCTAAAACAAAACAAGCCGGTACTAGACACGCAGCAGAATCTTTGCCATCCTTCGCCATAGGCGAAGGATCTGCTTCTGTTCTTGCCCTTGCTTTCCTTTCTGTCATTCCCTCTGAGAATCTGCTTCTACCGCCGCCACTGCCGTTGCCCTTCACTACTCACTACCCACTACTCACTTCTCCCTAAGCCCTATCCCCTATCCCCTATCCCCTATCCCCTGCCTTATGATCATCGCCGCCATCCGTTCCGGCACCGACCCCGCCGCCCCACTCCCTCCCGCCGCCTTCCACCGCTGGCTCGAGGACCCCATCTACTGCCCCAAGTGCGAAGCCACCTACATCCTCGTCCTCGACTACGACCACGCCATCAGCCGCCACTTCCCCAACGACTCCCGCCGCCATCTCCAGATGCTGCGCAAAGCGGTCATGCTAGGCCACTCCACCGACCACCGCATCTCCCACTTCGAAACCAACGGCGTAGTAGTCACCAGCCACCCCACCCCCAAACCCTCCCCCACCCCGTCCGCCCCACCCCAAACCACCCGCATCCAGTAATCTTCGCTGGCTTTCCTTGGCGAACGTTGCGTTCAACTTCGCGCCCTTTGCGTCAAAGCCGTTGCCTCTGCTTCTGCCTTTGTCTCCGCTCCCGCCGTCCGCGCCAACCCTGCTAAAATAAACAAGTGAGCCTGTCCTCCACCCTCGAAGACGGCGCCGCCCCCGAGACCCAATCTCCAGCCCCACCCCCGGCCAAAACCCCCACGGTAGGCTTCGTCTCGCTCGGCTGCCCCAAGAACCTCGTCGACTCCGAGGTCATGATGGGCCTGCTCCATCGCGGCGGCGCCCAGCTAACCCCACGCGCCGAAGACGCCGACATCCTCGTCGTCAACACCTGCTCCTTCATCGACTCCGCCAAGCAGGAATCCGTCGACACCATCCTCGAGATGGTCCAGCACAAAGTAGCCAACGGCGGCCGCGCCCAGCGCCTCATCGTCGCCGGCTGCCTCGTAGAGCGTTACCGCGACGAGATCCGTGCCAACATCCCCGAAGTCGACGCCGTTGTAGGCACCGGCGAGCTCGAAGCCATCCTGGAAGCAGCGGGTCTGCACAGACCCGCGGAAGCCGCCGCCAGCCCTTTCCCCATCCTCACCACCGCCCAAATCGACCGCCACGCCAGCAGCGTCAACCAGCACTCCCGCCCCGAATCCGACTCCCCCCAACTCCGCCACGAGTCCCATGCCACCGAGTTGTCATCCTTCGCCGAAGGCGGAGGACCTGCTTCTTTGTTTGGCGACCCTTTGAGTGCCGCCGCGGACTCGCCCTCTCTACCCTCTACGCTCTACCCTCTACCCTCTGCGTCCTCCCGACCCGAAGGCGACCTCCGCGAGCAACAAGGCCGCTTCTCCCGCGACTCCTGGGACGGCGCAACCCCCACCCTCCCCACCTACCTCTACTCCGACGAAACCCCCCGCATCCTGACCACCCCGCGCTCCTCGGCCTACATCAAAATCGCGGAAGGCTGCGACCACCCCTGCAGCTTCTGCATCATCCCGCAACTCCGCGGCAAGTTCCGTTCCCGCCCCCTGGCCAGCATCGTAGCCGAAGCCAAATCCCTCATCGCCCAGGGCGTCCGCGAGATCACCCTCATCGGCCAGGACACCACCTGCTACGGCGAAGACCTCGCCCCCAGCATCCCTGTCCTCCCCCAAACACCGTCCCGTCGACCGGAGCGACCAACCACGAATTTGTCATCTCGACCGGCGTCCGCGCCCTTTGCGGACGCAGTGGAGAGACCTGCAGCATCTGCTTCACCCGGATTAGAAGGGGGCTTTAGCCCCCTGTCAGCCCGCGGAGAACTTGGGGCTTTAGCCCCGGGCCTCTCAGCCCATAAGCCCGAGTCCTCAACCCTCCGCCGCCCCGAACTAGCCGACCTTCTCGACGCCCTCGCCCCGCTCCCCGGCCTCAAGTGGCTCCGCTTCCTCTACGCCTACCCCAACAAGATCACTCCGCGCCTCCTCCAGACCATCGCGCGCCACGACACCATCGCGAAATATCTAGACGTCCCCCTCCAGCACGCGAGCGCCAGCGTCCTCCGCCGCATGAAGCGCGGAGGCACGGCCGACCGCTTCCTCCAGATCATCGACCAGGCAAGAAAAATCGTCCCCGACATCGTCCTCCGCACCAGCTTCATCGTAGGCTTCCCCGGCGAAACCGAAGAAGACTTCAACGAACTCTGCGCCTTCGTAGAAGCAGCGCGCATCGACTGGCTAGGCGTCTTCTCCTACTCCGACGAAGAAGGAGCCGAAGCGTTCAACGCCGCGCCCGAACTCAAGGTCCCCAAGCGCACCATAGAATCCCGCCGCCGCAAGCTAATGAAGCTGCAGCAGCGCATCAGCAAAAAAGCCCACAAGCAATGGATCGGCCGCGAACTAGACATCCTCGTAGAAGGCGAGTCCGAAGAGACCGACCTCCTCTGGCAAGGCCGCAGCCTGGACCAGGCCCCCGAGATCGACGGCAAAGTCCTGATCAACGACTTCGGCCCCCACGAAGAGCTAGTCCCCGGCACCTTCTACCGCGCCCAGATCACCGAATCCCACGACTACGACGTAGTAGCCCGCATCCTCGAATAGTCCCACTTCTGCACCACTCGCAACCTTCCGATCAAGATCCGCACGCTCTGGGGAGCACCTACACCCTCTAAACTTGTCATCCTTCGCGAAGCGGAGGATCTGCTTTTCCCTTATGCTGCCACTATGCCGAAGGAACACCACTACTTCGTCTACATCCTCTCCAGCCGTTCACGCACTCTCTACATCGGCGTCACCAACAACCTCAGCCGCCGCCTTCAGGAACACCGCGATGGCACCTCCGACGGCTTCACACAACGCTATAAAATCCACCGCCTCGTCTACATTGAGCGATTCCAATACATCGACAACGCCATCGCCCGCGAAAAACAACTGAAGCACTTCACCCGCGCAGAGAAGGTAGCACTCATCACCCAATCAAACCCAACCTGGGAAGACCTCGGATCCTAGTCAGCTCTGCGCCCACCTTGGACTTGTCATCCTTCGCCGCAGGCAGAGAACCTGCTTTCCTCCAATTTCACCCATAACCCTTGGACTTGTCATCCTTCGCCGCAGGCGGAGGATCTGCTTTTCTATGCGGCGTATGCTCTCTTTCAAGACTGATCAACGCCCATGCTGCAACTGTGGCACCTATTCCTCGACATCACCGTCCACCCGGACTCCGATTTCCTTGCTGAAGAAGATGAATTCGCTGAGATGATCGTACGAGCGAGCTCGCGCACACTCGGATCCAATCATCTGTGGCACGTTTCACAGTTATAAAATCAACTAAGCGGAATTCACCATGACCAAACCCCTCCACTGCCCCATCTGCAAAAAACTCGTCCCCCTGGACTCCCCCGAAGTCCCCTTCTGCTCCGAGCGCTGCCGCACCATCGACCTCGGCAAGTGGGCCTCCGGCGACTACAAAATCTCCTCCCCCATCCTCGACCCCGACCTCCTCGAAGACCTCGAGCACGCCCAGCAACAAAACAACCCCACCGCCGACTCCCTCAACGATTACAAGCCCCACTCCAAGTGGCGCAACTAGCTCCGATCCCCAACTACCCTCGATCCGCAACGGCCCCAATCCCGGAAGGGCACGGCTTCAGCCGGGCCACAAGCCCTCGATCCGCAACAGCGGCAATCCCGGAAGGGCACGGCTTCAGCCGGGCCACAAGCCAGCTATAGAAAGATTCAGGCATCGCGCCGCGTGAGCGGCGCGATGCCCTTCCGCTCAGCTCCCGCGTAAACTCTACAAGTGACCACCCAACGCAAGACTCTCTGGGCCTGGACCCTCTCCACCTTCTTCGGCACCGGCTACCTCGCCCCCGGCCCCGGCACCTACGCCAGCACCTTCACCGTGCTCCTCTGGCTCGCCGCCGCAAATCTCTTCTCCCCCACACGCCTCACACTAGCCATCGCCACAACCATCGCCGCCCTCCTCATCACAAGCGCAGGCATCCCCGCCTCCACCATCACGGCCCGCGAGTCCGCCCGCAAAGACCCCGGCTTCGTAGTCATCGACGAAGTAGCCGGCCAGCTCTTCGCCCTCATCCTGTCGCCGCCAAACTGGCAGCACGCTCTCCTGGCCCTCCTCCTCTTCCGCCTCTTCGACATCTGGAAACCCTGGCCCATCCGCAAACTCGAAGCCCTCCCCAACGGCACCGGCATCATGCTCGACGACGTAGCCGCCGGGCTCCTCGCCCTCCTCACCGGCCTCCTCCTCAGCTACCTCCACCACCACCTCCTCTAGCCTCATCCCACCCCAAATCCCGGTGCCCCACATCTCGCTTCTGAGATGTGGGTTGAACCTGCGACCATGCCTCCTCCATTTGCATCGTCAACCCACCGCGCATACCCTAAGCATCAATGCCTCTGCTCCACCCAACCCGTCCCGACGCCCCACACCTCGACCGCCTCTATCCCCGATCCGCCATCCCCGGCGGCAGCTTCGAAGTCCTCGGCTCGCAGCTCATGTCCCCCGCGCGCAACCCCAGTGACGACCCCGAACTCCCGCAAGCCTTCTTCGGCGAAATCCCCGCGCACCTCGACCTCGCCCGCCCCACCCGCGCCCTCATCCGAGTCCCCACCGGCGCCATCTCCTCCGACCTCTCCTTCCGCCGCGACGGCCTCGCCAGCAATCCTCTCCACGCCAACATCGGCGTCCCCATGGTCGAAGACCTCCACGTCATCTCCAACCCTGCCGTCGACGCCGAAGGCAATCTCTTCGCCATGGTCTCCGGCCCTCGCGGCGAGCAGGTCCCCGTCTCCATCTTCCGCATCGCCCGCGACCTGCAAGTCACCGCCTTCACCCGCGAACTCCTCAACGTCTCCGCCCTCGCCTTCGGCCCCGACGGCAACCTCTACGCCAGCTCCCGCACCGAAGGCGCCATCTACCGCATCTCCCCCGCCGGCCTCGTCTCCACCTTCGCCGAAGGCATGGGCATCGCCACCGGCATTGCCTTCGACCGCGACGGCAATCTCTTCGTCGGCGACCGCTCCGGCACCATCTTCAAGATCATCCCCAGCCAGAGCCAAACCGCCGCGCCCTTCAGCCTGACCCCGAGCAGCGCGCTCGACCCCCACAACCCCAACCGCTCCGGCGAGATCTTCGTCTTCGCCACCCTCGAGCCCTCCACCGCCTTCTACCACCTCTGCTTCCGCCCCGACGGCGTCCTCATGGTCACCACCCCCACCATCAGCTCCCACCAGAACATCTACGCCATCGACCCCCACGGCACCACCACCATCTACTACCGAGGCCTCGGCCGCCCCCAGGGCATGGCCTTCGACATCGACGGCAACCTCTACGTAGCCGCCAGCCTCCGCGGCCACCGCGGCATCGTCCGCCTCCGCAACACCCCCACCTCCCCCACCCCCGAAGCCGAACTCATCGTAGCCGGCAACGACCTCATCGGCCTCTGCTTCCTCGACGACGGCTGCGCCGCGCTGGCCACCAACAGCACCATCTTCCACGCCGACCTGGGCATAGAGGGCCACCCCCTCATCTAGCCGTTTCGTCTTGCCGTGATTAGCCGGTTCGTCTTATCGGATTAGCAACCCGCATTTAGCTTTACCGGATTAGCAGCGGGCTTTAGCCCGCTGAATAAACTCCACCCACAACCCGGGCTTTAGCCCTGGCCAAACCACACCGGCTTCGGGTCCACCATCCCACCCCGCCCGCACGAACTATACGCATACTCTTCCGCCAAACCCACCATCCGCGCCCTCACCGGGTTTTCTTCGATATACCTTCTGCACGTATCAAAATGTTCGCCATCCAAAATCCTCCGGCTGTCCTATCCTTTCTCCCAAACATCGCGGGCGCTCCTCAACCGAAAGGAAAACCCGCCCTTGATCAACTGCGCCACCTTCTCAAGAGCCACCTCAGGAGCAGGCGTCAACAACAAATGCACATGCTCCGGCATCACGACAAACGCATGCAATGCAAGCCGCTCTTTTGCGCGATAGTCCTCGATTGTCGTGAGAAACATCTCCACCGTAGCCGTCACCTGAAATAACCGTCTCCGCTGCGCTGTCACAGCAGTCAGCAAATACGTCCGAACCTCCTGCGGTGCAAGCTTCATACCCGAAGCATAGCCCCACTCCCGCCGTGCGCGCAGCACCTTAAAAGCTTTAGGGCGGACCCTCTCGCGAGGACCCGCCCTTCCGCCGTCCGAATCTTCGAAGACCTGATCTCGGCACCAGGTCAATCTCCGCGTCCCTTTCTCCCTCAGGTCATGCAGGCGAACCTGCTTGTCCTTCGCTCGTCCGTTTCGCAAATCTTGTGAGCTGCCCTCATCGGCTGCATGTCTCCGGTCGCCCGAAGTGTGAGTTTCTTTCCCGATCCCTGTCTCCGGTCGCCCGAAGTGGGTCTCGCTTCCGATCCTCGCTGCCTCTGATTCTTTCTCTCTTCTCTGGAAGATCGCTCTTCCGTTGAGAAGAATCATGCCACAAATTCACGTTCGCGCAACACCAAAATATCGGTGCAAAACTCGTCGTTTCTGTGCTTAACTAGCCTTCGATTTTTTGCACTGTTTCCGAAGCAATTTCGCGGATTCCGCTCCTTCTAGGCGTCATCAACTAACTACTGAGAACTAAGAACTGACAACTAATACGTCGGCCCAAACGTATCCCCCGCCGGCGCATTCACCGTCGTCGAGCCGCCCACCAGAAACACCGCCGGCGTCAGCGGGCTCGCAGGATTCGTCCGCAACTGCGACGGCCCAAACCCCGCCATCCCAAACGGCGCCGCCGAACTCATCACCGCCAGGTCGCCATAGGTATCGAACGCAATCCCATTCGGCGCCACCAGCGTCGCATTGTTGCTCACCGTCGCGCTCGCCAGCGTAATATTCGGAGTCGGACTTCCCGTCGTCCCAATCTGCGACCGCGTAAACTCCACCACCGTATTCGGCGCATTCGCGTTGCTCGACCACAGGTTCCCATTGCCATCAAACGCCAGCGCCCACGGAGCCTGGATCGACCCCGACCCGTTGTCGCTGAGCGTCACCGC
This sequence comes from uncultured Acidobacteriaceae bacterium, assembly GCA_963737325.1. Classification (GTDB taxonomy): domain Bacteria; phylum Acidobacteriota; class Terriglobia; order Terriglobales; family Acidobacteriaceae; genus Granulicella. The sequence goes on along the minus strand of CAVTSJ010000009.1, from coordinate 218,211 downwards.
CGGCGTCAGCGCCGTGCTCGTCGGCGTAGTAGTCGACGGGTTCACCACCGGCAAACTCGAAGCACTGAACTGAAAGATCGTAGTCGTCCCGTTATTCGCGACATACAAATTCCCTCGATAGTCGAACGTAATTCCCAACGGCCCGTTGAACGTAGGCGTGGACGTAATCGTCTGCGCCGGCGTCACGCTCGCCGTCGTGCTCAGCTGTTTCGCCGAGAACACATACACCGCGTTGCTGCCGTTATCACTCACCCAAAGGTTCCCTCTCGAATCAAACGCAGCCTGCTGCGGAAACACAAAGCTCGACGAGGAGATCGTCACAGCAGGCGTAGGCGCACTATTGCTCGACAGATTCGACAGCTGCTTCGGCGTGAACTCATACAGCGCCGGCGCCACCGTCCCTCCACTCGCCGTCGTCCCTCCATCAATCACCCAAAGGTCGCCGTAGTAATCCCACACCACTCCCTGCGGCGACGAAAACACACTCGAGCTGATCGTCCGCCGCGGCACCGGATCACTCACCCCGTTGGTCAACTGCGACGGCGAAAACTCCACCACGTTCGTCCCATTCGCCACCCACAGCGCACTGTTCCCGCCGTTGCCCCCGCCCCAGTAGTAGTAATACGAGCCATATCCCCAATAGCATCCCGAAAGCCCCGCCAGCGCCACCGTCACAGCCAGTCCCAGCGCCACCTGCAACCCCTTGTTCCCGAGGCCTCCGAACCGCGCCCCACTCTCACGCGCACCACAAAACAACCGCCGGACCGACCCTATGCGAGAAATCATAACCATCTCCCGAAATCAAATGTCTGAAAGGTGGAGGATACCTCCACGCCCATTCCAGACGCGTTTTTCAAGCAAATGTTTCGCTTCCCACCCAACAAAATACTGGAGCTGCAGCGAATACTGAATCTGAAGCGACGCGTGTCATCTTCCTCAACGAACCTTGTCATCCTCCGCCCCCACCATCTTTGTCATCCGCCGCCCCCAACATGTTTGTCATCCTTCGCCCCCAACATGTTTGTCATCCTTCGCCCTACCCTGTTTGTCATCCTTCGCCCCCTCCATGTTTGTCATCGTTCGCCCCTAACATGTTTGTCATCCTTCGCCCCTAACATGTTTGTCATCCTTCGCCCCCAACATGTTTGTCATCCTTCGCCCTACCCTGTTTGTCATCCTTCGCCCCCTCCATGTTTGTCATCGTTCGCCCCTAACATGTTTGTCATCCTTCGCCCCCAACATGTTTGTCATCCTTCGCCGTAGGCGGAGGATCTGCTTCTCCCTTGCCGTTGCCCGTTTTTCGCCGTCATCCTGAGGCGCAGCCGAAGGACCCCCGCATTGGCCCTTGCACTTGCTGCTGCCTTTGCCCTTGCCTTTCTGGTTGTCATCCCGCAGGGATCTGCTTCTTCCTTTGCCCTTGCCTTTGCCGTTGCCCGTGCCTTTCTTTCTGTCATTCCCTCCGGGAATCTGCTTCTGCCCTTGCCCTTGCCTTTGCCTTGGCCTTAGCTAAGAGCTAAGAGCTCCAACAAAAATAAATTCCGCAACCCACCCCCAAAAAACACCCCAAAATCCGCATGTCAACCCCCCACCACCCCCCCCGAAGCCACAAAACCCGCGTCCCCACTGCCGATTTCTCTCCCGCCAACTTGGCATAGTTACCCTACCCAACCACCTACAATTAAATCAGGCAAACGACTCCCGCAACTCCCGGGGCCAGCCCCGCGAACACGACCAACCGCTCCCTCCATTTCACCCGTAACCCCAATGGAAAGACTACTTTGCGTATAAAGACTCTGCGCGCACCACTTTACAACACGTCAACGTCGTAACCCGCATAAAATCAGCCACATAAAGGGTGGCAGTCAAGCGAACAGACACTTTGCCCATAACCCCAGTGTTAAGACCACTTTGCAGGAATAAGTGCCTGGGAGGGGGGAGGGGGGGGGTGGTACGACCCTCCAGCTATCATCACCTCAGCCATGCCTCAGCGCACCGCGATCAAACGCAAGCCCAAACCCGAAGACGTCGAACTCTTCCGCCGCCGCGCCGAGCTCGCCAGTCTCCGCGCCACGCTGGCCAAACGTGAAGCCAACCTCGACCACCTCCGAGCCCAGCTCAACAGCTTCGAAGGCCGCTACATCCGCCAGGTCGGCGTCCTCTACATCCAGCTCGACGAGTGGAAAGACCGCATCGCCGAGCTCCACAACCCAACCCAACCTCAACCCGAAACCCCCGAACCGGGTGCGGGTGACCCACATCTCGATTCTGAGATGTGGGTTTCCACAACCGAAAGCGCCAACAACCTGAACCCCGCAACCCTCGACCTCAAATCCCTCTTCCGCGAAGTAGCCAAGCGCATCCACCCCGACCGCGCCCGCAGCGCCCACGACGAGCTTCACCGCAACCACCTCATGTCCCAGGCCAACGCCGCCTTCAACCGCAACGACGCCGACCTCCTCCAGCGCATGCTCAACGGCTACGACCCCTCCACCGACTCCGGCGACGACCAGCCCGCCGCCGCCCAGCTCACTCGCCTCGACCGAACAAATCGCCCAGGCCAACGACGACATCCTCACCATCGACGCCGAGATTGAAACCCTCGCTCGCTCCGAGATGGCCGACCTCCGCGATCGCACGAAAACCGCCGCGCTCGATGGCCGCGATCTCCTCGCCGAGCTCGCCGCCCGCGTCAAAGGCACCATCGGCATCGCCATGCGCCGCTACGAACTCGACCTCGCCCGCATCCGCCGCAAGCAGCCTGCCTTCAACCCGGAACCTCTCCTCACCGCCGAGCGCGCACCCGCGCAGCACGCTGAAACCACACCGCCACGTGCCGTCCAAAGCAACACCCGTCACAGGAATTAACATCCGCTCGCGCTACCATCGAACCAGATGCTCGCCGAGATCATAGCCGTTGGCTCCGAGATGCTCACTCCGCATCGCCAGGACACCAACTCCCTTTACCTCACCGCCGGCCTCAACGACCTCGGCGTTACCGTCGCGTTCAAGACCATCGTCGGCGACAACCGCGACCACCTCCGCTCCGCCATCCACATCGCCATCAACCGCGCCGACGTCGTCCTGCTCTCCGGCGGCCTCGGCCCCACTGAAGACGACCTCACCCGCGAGTGCCTCGCCGAAACCCTCAACCTCTCGCTTCACCGCAATGAAGCTATCCTTGAGTTCCTGCGCAAGCGCTTCGCCGCGCGCCAAATGGAAATGCCGTCCAACAACGCCAGGCAGGCGGACCAGGTCGAAGGTGCCGAGATCCTTCCCAACCTCAACGGCAGCGCTCCCGGCCAGTGGCTCGACTTCGCCCATCACGGACATCGCAAGCTCGTCGCCCTGCTTCCCGGTCCGCCCAAGGAACTAAGGCCCCTCTTCGACACCGAGTGCAAGCCGCGCCTCGCCGCCGCGCTTCCGCCCTACCACATGGCTCGCCGCCAGCTCCGTATCGCGCTCATCCCCGAGAGCCAGGTCGACGCTCGAACCGCGCCCATCTACCAGCAGTTCCCCGACGTCCAGACCACTATCCTCGCTGGCAATGCCGAGATTCAGCTGCACTTCGTCTGCGTCAAGCACACCCTCGCCGAAGCCGAAGCCCGCGTCGAAGCCGTCGCCGACGCAGTGTCTCGTGAGATGGGCGACGACGTCTTCTCCCTCAACGGCGAATCCCTCGAGGAAGTCGTCCTGCTCATGCTCGGCGTCCGTCGCCGCACCCTCGCCATCGCCGAAAGCTGCACCGGCGGCCTGCTAGGCCAACGCCTCACCGCAATTCCCAACAGCTCGCGCGTCTTCCTCGGCGGCGCCATCGCCTACTCCGACCGCAGCAAGACCGCCCTCGCCGATGTTCCCTCCTACCTCATCGACGAGCACGGCGCTGTCTCGGAGACCATCGCCCGCGCCCTCGCCGAAGGCATCCGCCGCCGCAACGGCAGCTCCCTCGCGCTCGGCGTCACCGGCATCGCCGGCCCGGGAACTCCCCGCGGCCTCGACGCCAACAAGCCCATCGGCCTGGTCTACATCGCCCTCACCGACGGCGAAGATACCCAGGTCAAGGAGTTCCACATCCCCGGAGACCGCGAACGCGTCCGCCTCTGGGCCACGCAGCACGCCCTCGAGATGCTGCGCCGATACCTCGCCTGAATACCTCCCGCAAACTCCCACTGCTACACTCACTAGCGAACGATTATGACTCTCTGGATCATTACCCTGACGACGGCGTATCTGCTTGGCTCGATCCCCTTCGGCTACCTCCTCGTCCGCTTCGTGCGCCAGGAAGACGTCCGCGACACCGGCAGCGGCAACATCGGCGCCACCAACGTGACGCGCGCTGGAGGAGTCACTCTGGGCGTCTTCACCCTCGTCCTCGACGCGATGAAGGGCTTCATTGCCGCCTTCCTCGCCATGCAGCTCGCTCCCAACACCGCGAACGGACCGTCGACACTCGCCATAGCCGCGGCCGTTGCCGCCGTCATCGGCCACGTCTTCCCCATCTGGCTCCGCTTCAAAGGCGGCAAGGGCATCGCCACCGCGCTCGGCGTGTTCATCGCCCTTGTGCCCATGGTCGCGCTCGCCTCTGTCGGCGTCTTCGCTCTCATCGTCGCGACCACGCGCCTCGTCTCCCTCGGCTCAATCGTCGCGGCGGTCTCCATCCCGTTCCTGGCGCTATGGCTGGTGCCCCAACGTTCCACCGCACTGCTGATCGGCCTCAGCTTCATCTCCCTGCTGAGCATCCTCAAGCACCACGCCAACATCGGCCGCCTCCTGAAGGGCACGGAAAGCCGCTTCGGCAGTAAGAAGAACACCGATCCCGATAGCACGAAGGCCAACGCATGAGCCGCATCGCAGTCATCGGCGCTGGCGCCTGGGGAACCGCGCTCACCGTCTCGCTCGCCCGTCGCGGTGGCCATCGCCTCACCCTCTGGGCCCATTCGCCAGACCACGCCGCAAGCCTCGCCGACACCGGCGAGAACACCCGCTACCTTCCCGGCTTCATCCTTCCCGCCGACGTCGCCATCACCCACGACCTCAGCGCAGCCATCGCCGGCGCAGACATCATCCTCTGCGTCACGCCCTCGCAAGCCCTGCGCTCCATCATGGTGCAGATCGCTCCAGTCATCACCGCACGCCAGGTCCTGCTCTCCGCCAGCAAAGGCATTGAGGAGAAGACCTTCCTGCGCATGTCGCAGATCATGTTCGAGTACGCTCCCGAGAACCCCATCGGTACGCTAGGCGGCCCATCCTTCGCCTACGAAGTCGCCGCCGCGATGCCCACAGCTATCACCCTCGCCGTCGACGATCCCACCCTCGGCAAGTCCCTGCAGGACGACTTCAGCTCCGCCTCGCTCCGCACCTACCGCAACGAAGACGTCATCGGTACCGAACTCGGTGGCGCCCTCAAGAACGTCATCGCCCTCGCCGCCGGAGTCGTCACCGGCCTCGATCTAGGCAACAACGCAACCTCCGCGCTCATCACTCGCGGCATCGCCGAGATCACCCGCCTCGCCATGGCCTGCGGCGGCCGCCGCGAGACCATGTCCGGCCTCTCCGGCATCGGCGACCTGGTCCTCACCTGCACCGGAGGCCTCTCCCGCAACCGCACCGTCGGCGTCGAGCTAGGCAAAGGCCGCAAGCTCAACGACATCATCGCCGGCCTCAACGGCAAAGTAGCCGAAGGCGTCCTCACCACCACCGCCGCACTAGGCCTCGCCCGCCGCTATGGCGTAGAGATGCCCATCACCGAGCAGATGGCAGCCATCCTCCATGAGGAAAAGCCGCCACTCGACGCCATCCGCGACCTAATGACCCGCCCCGGCCGCACCGAGTAGCCTCAGTCTCTGCGCTGGCTTTTCTGGTTGTCATCCTTCGCGAAGCGGAGGATCTGCTTCTGTCTTTGTCGTTGTCTGTTCTTCGCTAGTCATCTACGCCTCCGCTAAACTAAAGAGCGATGGCTTTTTCACTCTTCGGTAAGCGCGAAACCCCAACCCCTGATCCGGAACAGCCGGAACCCTCCGCACCGCGCGGTCTCTTCGACCGCATGAAGCAAGCGGTCACCCGCACTCGCGAGTCGCTCTCCAACTCGATCTCCTCCGTCGTCGCCCTCACCCGCGAAGTCGACGAAGCCTCGCTCGACGACCTCGAGCTAGCCCTGCTCGCCTGCGACATCGGTTCCACCACCACCAACGAGATCATCACCACCCTGCGCGACAGCGCCCTTCGCCACGGCATCTCGGACGGCGCCCAGCTCAAGCAACAGCTCAAGTCCGAGATCCTCCGCGCCCTCAACTCCGTCGACAAACCCGTCCATCATCCCGCATCCCCACCGGAAGTCATTATGATGGTCGGCGTCAACGGCACTGGCAAGACCACCACCAGCGGCAAGCTCGCCGCCCTCTATCGCCGCGAAGGCAAGTCCGTCCTGCTCTGCGCCGCCGACACCTTCCGCGCCGCAGCTATTGAACAGTTGGAAGTCTGGGCCCAGCGCTCCAACGTCGACCTCATCAAGACCCGCCAGGGTGGCGACCCCTCCGCCGCACTCTTCGACGCCCTCACCGCCGCCAAGGCCCGGGCCACCGGCATCCTCATCGTCGACACCGCCGGCCGCCTCCACACCAAGACCGACCTCATGAAAGAGCTCGACAAGATGCGCCGCACCGCCGAGCGTCTCCTTCCCGGCGCACCCCACCAAACCCTCCTCGTCATCGACGCGACCACCGGCCAGAACGGCCTCCAGCAAGCGCGCCTCTTCACCGAAGCCGCCCACGTCACCGGCATCGTTCTCACCAAGCTCGACGGCAGCGCCAAAGGCGGCATCGTCGTCGCCATCGCCCACGAGCTCGGCCTCCCCGTCCGCTACGCCGGCGTCGGCGAAAAGCTCGAAGACATCATCCCCTTCGACGCCACAGCCTTCGTCGACTCCCTTATCGACTAACCCTCCACCAAATTCCGGGTGCCCCGCATCTCGATTCTGAGATGTGGGAGACAACGCTCTGCGCCACTCCAGCTATCCTGATCCTGCATGTCCCTCACCTCTCAGGACGAACTCCACCTCACCCGCGCCCTCAACCTCGCGCGCGAAGCCGCAGCCTTCGCCAGCCCCAACCCAACCGTAGGCTGCGTCCTCACACTCCACGACGCGCTCATCGGTGAAGGCGCTCACCACTACGACGCGCGCGATCACGCCGAGATCGCCGCCCTCAAGCAAGCCGCTGCTCTCGGCCACAACGTTCGCAATGCAACCGCCCATGTAACCCTCGAACCCTGCGCGCATCACGGCCGCACCGGCCCCTGTTCCGACGCGCTGATCGCCGCCGGCATCGCTCGCTGTGTCGTCGCCACCGTCGATCCCAACCCTCTCGTCAGCGGCCGGGGACTTGCGAAGCTCCGCGCCGCCAACATCGAAGTCCTCCTGCTCGACCCAACCCATGCTACCGCACAGCAAGCGCGCCATCTCAACGACGCATTCGCCTTCTCCATCCAGCACCATCGCCCCTTCGTCACCCTCAAAGCCGCGCTCTCAGTCGACGGCAAACTAGCGCCACCGCCTTCAACGCGCACTTCCACCACTCCTCACTGGGTCACCGGTACCGCCGCCCGCGCCGACGCGCAACAACTCCGCCACGCCACCGACGCCATCCTCACCGGCGTCGGCACAGTCCTCGCCGACAACCCCTCCCTCACCGATCGCACCAACCTTGCCCGCCGTCGCCCACTCCTCCGCGTCATCCTCGACAGCGCGCTCCGCACCCCGCTCGACTCCACCCTCGTCAGCAGCGCCGCGGACGATCTTCTCATCCTCTGCTCCGACGACATCACGCTCGCCTCCGCCGACCGCGAGTCCGCTCTCCGTTCTCGCAACGTAGAAGTCCTCCGCATCCCCTCCGCCAACCATCACCTCGACCTCCACGCCGCCTTCAAAGCCCTCGCCCATCGCAACATCCTCAGCGTCCTAGTCGAAGCCGGTTCCACCCTCAACGGCAGTCTCCTCCGCGCAGATCTCGTAGACAAGCTCGTCCTCTACTACGCCGAAAGCGAGCTAGGCCTCGACGCCCTCCCCTTCGCCGCCAACTTCGACTCACCCTACGCCCTGCAGCAACGCCTCACGCAAGTCACCCGCGCCACCTTCCCCTCCAACTTAGCTCCCAACGTCGAAGACGTCCGCATCACCGGCTACCTCCAAGACCCCTGGTCCGCCATACCCTGAACCCTGGGCCCTGGACCCTGTACCCTACTATTTATGTTCACCGGACTCATTGAAACCACCGGCACCGTCGTCTCCCTCACCCCAACCGAAGGAGCAACACGCCTGGTCCTCGCCGCCCCCGCACTCGCGGGCCGCTGGCGCACGGGCGACAGCATCGCCGTCAACGGCGTCTGCCTCACCGCCATCCCCCTCCCCGAACCCACGCACTTCGCTGCGGATCTCGCCGGCGAAACCCTCGCCCGCACCACCCTCGGCGCCCTTCCGATCGGCGCCACCGTAAACCTCGAACTCCCCACTCCCGCCGGCAGCCCCCTCGGCGGCCACGTCGTGCAAGGCCACGTAGACGCAACCGGAAAATTTCTCTCCATCGTCCCGCTTCACCCCGACCTCGCCGCCACCGACTGGCGTCTCACCCTCGAGCTCCCCGACCAGCTCACCTCGCAGGTCATTCCGCAAGGCTCCATCACCATCGACGGCATCAGCCTCACGGTGGCGCGCACCGACTTTTCGAATCCCAATCTCCCACGCATCGAGATCGCAATCATCCCCCACACCTACAAATCCACCAACCTGCACACCCTCACGCCGGGCACTCCGATCAACCTTGAAACCGATGTCCTCGCCAAATACGCCGCCGCCCAACGCGCTCACTCTGAAGAAGACTGGCTAACCCCCGCCTACCTCCTCGCCAACGGCTACTGACAAACCGCCGTCTACAACTCCGCGATCTCGTCCAGCATCAACCCCATTTCGCTCGCCGCGTGCGTATTCCCCGTTCGATCGCACGCCGCCAGGCCCTCCTGCAATCGCGCTCGCGCCTCGTCAAACTTCCCCATCTTCACCAGCGTCTGTGCCGACATCTGGTACGCCGGCACGTAATCCGGGTTATGCTCCGTGGTCGTCGCAAACTCCTGCAGCGCCTCGTCGATCTTCCCCTCGCCCGCATACGCCATCGCCAATCCATACCGCGCAAACGCATCCTTCGGATTCTGCTGCAAAATCTCGCTCAACATCCCAATCTTGTCCATCCCTCCATCCTACGACGCTCTCCTTTGCGAAACTTGGCTTCCTTTGCGGTCTTTGCGTCAAAGCGTTGGCCGTTGCTCTTCAGCCACCGGCGCCCGCAATTACAATGGAGGAATGACTGATTGCACCAGTTCCAGTACCGTCTGCGCCTCCCAGTCTGAACGTAGCGAGATCATCTTCCCCGCCGACACCAACGCTCTCGGCAACCTCTTCGGAGGCCGGCTCATGCAGTTCATGGATCTCGTCGGCGCCATGGCAGCCAGCCGGCACGCGCGCTCCTTCGTCGTCACCGCCTCCATGGATCACCTCGATTTCGTCGCACCCGTCCACGTCGGCAATCTCCTCATCCTCAAGTCCAGCGTCAACCGCGCCTTCCGCACCTCCATGGAAGTCGGCGTCAAAGCCATGGTCGAAGACGTTCGCCAGCAGACCCTGCGCCACGTCTCCTCCGCCTATCTCACCTTCGTCGCCGTCGACCACGCCGGCAATCGCATCGAAGTCCCGCAAGTCATCCCCGAAACCGAACACCAGATCCGCCGCTACGAAGATGCCGGCCGCCGCCGCGAGATGCGCTCCGGCGAAACCCAGCGCAAGAAAGAACTCCGAGCCATCCTCGCCCCCGAGTGGCATCTCTAACCACCAGCTCCATCAAGAAGAGGTTCCCATGTCTCACCAGCACGCAGCAGCACCCCAAGGCCCGCAACGCCTTCCCGGCATCCAGCACATCGTAGCCATCGGCTCCGGCAAGGGCGGAGTCGGCAAGACCACCGTCGCCGTCAACCTCGCCGTCTCGCTCGCCAAGCTCGGCCACCGCGTCGGCCTCATCGACGCCGATATCTACGGCCCCAACGTCCCCACCATGCTCGGCGCCACCCGCCAACCCTCCATCGTCGCCGAAAATCTCATGGAGCCCATCACCGCACACGGCGTCAAGTTCATCTCCATCGGTCTCATCTCGCCCGGCGACAAGCCCATGGTCATGCGCGGCCCCATGCTCCACCAGATCATCCGCCAGTTCCTCCAGCAGGTAGCCTGGGGCGAGCTCGACTACCTCCTCATTGACCTCCCTCCAGGCACCGGCGATGTAGTCATCTCGCTCGTCCAGACCGTCCCCCTCACCGGCGCGATCGTCGTCAGCACCGGCTCCTCAGTAGCGCTGCAAGACGCCCGCAAAGCTCTCGAAATGTTCCACCAGGTCAACGTCGAAGTCCTCGGCCTCGTCGAAAACATGTCCCAGATGACCCTCCCCGACGGCACCGTCATCGACGTCTTCGGCGCCGGCGCCACCAGCCAGACCGCCAGGCAGTACAACCTTCCCTTCCTCGGTTCCGTCGATCTCGATCCCCAGGTCCGCACCGGCGGCGACAGCGGCCTTCCCGCCGCCCTCGCCGGCGACGCCACCCCCCGCGGCCGCGAATTCCTCGCCATCGCTGAAAAAGTAGTCACCCGCACCCAGGAACTCGCCGCAAAATCAGAGGATGTCTTCGAGATCAGCTGACGCCGCATCTACCGATTCGTGCAACCCGGAAACGCCCGAGGCCAGCGTCGGCTTGACGATCCGCGTAAAATGGTTCTAGTGGCCCGCCCCATCACAAACCGCCAGCGCGAGATCCTCACCGCCGTCATCGAGAGCTACATCTCGACCGGCGAGCCCGTCAGCTCGGGCACCCTCGCGCAATCGGCCTTCGCCAACGCCATGAGCTCCGCCACCATCCGCAACGAGATGGCCGAGCTAGCCGACGCCGGCCTCCTCGAGCAGCCGCATACCTCCGCCGGCCGCATCCCCTCCGCCGAAGCCTTCCGCCTCTACGTCGGCCAGCTCACCAGCGCGCCCGCAGCCCTCCCCAACGCATCGCGCACCGACCTCCAAACCCACCGCGAAGCCCTGCACGCCAAAATTGACACCAGCTTCGCCGGCCTCGCCGGAGCCTCCGCCCTCCTCGAGCGCACCTCGCACGTCCTCGCCGCACTCTCCAGCGGCGTCGGCCTCGCCATCGGCGCAGCAGCCTCCACTGACCTCCTCGAGCACATCCACTTCAGCCGCCTCACTCAACGCAGAGTGCTGGCGGTGGTGGTCACCCGCAGCGGCATGGTCCGCGACCGCGTCCTCGCGCTCGATCATGATCTCTCCTCGATCGAGCTCGAAACCGCCGCCAACTTCCTCAATCAACACTTCCGCGGCTGGAACATCGATCGCGTCCGCAACGAACTCGCCCGCCGCATCGACCACGAGCGCACCATTTACCAGCAGCTTTCCGACGCCATCGACCTTTGGACACGCACCGTCCCCGCCGATACCGTTCAACAGCAGTCCGTCTACATCGATGGCGTCGTCAACCTCATCGGCCTCCCAGCCGACCGCGATCGCCTCCGCGCCATGCTCTCCGCCCTCGAAGAAAAGCAGCGCCTCATCGAACTCCTCAACGCCTACATCGATACCTCCGAGCAGTCCGTCCGCGTCATCTTCGACCTCGAACAGCAGGACCCCGGCATGGCAGGCCTCGTCCTCATCGCCGCCCCTGCGCAAATCTCCGGCGACTCTGCCGTAGCCATCCTCGGCCCCAAGCGCATGAACTATGAAAGCGCAATCAACGCCGTGAGCTACATCGCCCAGCTCCTGCATCGAATAGATATCGGCGAAGTCGCCCCTCTGTCCCCATAACACCTGAAGAGCATCCAGACCAGTCCAGACAGGATCAACCCATGACCCAGACAAAAGATCGTTTCCCGCGCTGGCCGCGAAACTCTCCGAGCAAAAAGGAAAATTCCATGAGCACCGAACAGATCGAACAGAACGACGTCAACCAAACCGAAAACACGCACGTGGACGTTGAAGCCGGAACTGAAGGACAGGAGTTCAACTCCTCAGAGCAGCTCCGCAACGATCGCGATCAGCTAGCCCTCCAGCTGACGCAGGCGCAGGATCGTCTCGCCCGCCTCCAGGCCGAGTTCGATAACACCCGCAAGCGCGAAGCCAAAGAGCGCCAGGACGTCCGCGACTACGCCATCCAATCTGCTGTCGAACCCTTCCTCGGCGTACTCGACAACTTCGCCCTCGCCCTCAAATCCGACGGCGACATCAACCAGCTTCGTACCGGCGTCCAGCTCATCGTCAAACAGATGGATGACGCCCTCCGCGGTCTCAACGTCCAACCAGTTGAGTCCGTAGGCTCGCAGTTCGACCCGCGAATCCACGAGGCGCTCGGCAGCATCGAAACCCTGGAGCATCCTGACCATCAGGTCCTCGAAGAGATCCGTCGCGGCTACAAACTTCGCGACAAGCTCCTTCGCCCAGCTCTCGTCCGCATCGCCAGCAACTCCGCCCAGAAGAGCGACTAGCCTCACCGGATTAGCAGTGGGCTTTAGCCCACTGAAATCACCACATCAAAACGATGGGCTTTAGCCCTGGGACTTCGGGGCAAACACTGCCCACATCATTAGGATTCAAGAATGGCAACCGCAACGATGAAGACCGACTACTACGAGATCCTGAGTATCGAACGCACCGCCTCCGATGGCGAGATCAAGACCGCGTATCGCAAACTCGCCATGCAATATCACCCCGACCGCAATCCGAACAACCCCCAGGCCGAGGAGAGGTTCAAGGAGTGCAGCGAGGCCTACCAGGTTCTCTCCGACCCCGACAAGCGCGCCGCCTACGATCACTACGGTCACGCCGGCGTCAACGGTTCAAGCGGCTTCGGCGGCGGCAGCCCCTTCCAGGGCGGCGACCTCAACGACATCTTCGGCGACCTCTTCGGCGAGATGTTCAACATGGGTGGCGGCAATCGCCGCGCCACCCGTCAGCAGCGCGGCCGCGATCTCAAGTTCGATATGAAGCTCGAGTTCGAAGAGGCCGTCTTCGGCATCGAGCGCGAGATCACCATCCGCCGCGCCGAAGCCTGCGAAGACTGCCGCGGCACCGGCTCCGCCGCCGGCAAGCAGCCCGAAACCTGTCAGCAGTGCGGAGGCCGCGGCCAGATCCGTTCACAACAAGGCTTCTTCTCCGTCGCGCGCACCTGCCCTGTCTGCAGCGGCACCGGCTCCGTCATTCGCACGCCCTGCACCACTTGCAAAGGTGACTCCCGCGTCACCCGCGAACACAAGATCCTCGTCAAGGTTCCCGCCGGCGTCGAAACCGACACCCGCATCCGCTACTCCGGCGAAGGCGAAGCAGGCCGCTTCGGCGGCCCGGCCGGAGACTTCTACGTAGTCCTCGACGTCAAGGCGCACAAGTTCTTCGAGCGCGATGGCGACGACCTCCACTGCGTCATCCCCATCAGCTTCCCGCAGGCCGCGCTCGGCACTGAGCTCGAACTCGAAACCCTCGACGGCGTCGAAACCATCAAGGTCCCCGAAGGCACGCAGAGCGGTCGTGAGATCAAGCTTCGCGGCAAGGGCGTTCCCCACCTCAACTCCCACGGCAAGGGCGACCTCATCGTGGAAGTCCGCGTGCAAACTCCCTCCAAGCTCAACAAGCAGCAGAAGGATCTCCTCAAACAGCTCTCCGAATCCATCTCCGTAGAAAACACCCCGGCCTCGCGAGGCATCTTCGACAAGGTCAAGGAAATCTTCAGCTAGGCGAGCCCAACATCCCCAGGAAAACAGCGACCACATCCCATCGTGGTCGCTGTTTCGCTTAAGTCTCACCTCATGACGGGTGCCCCACATCTCGATTCTGAGATGTGGGTTTCCACTGCCCTACAGCATAGCCGCACAAACCGCCAGCCCGGCAATCGCCGCCGTCTCCGCCCGCAGAATCCTCGGCCCCAGCGTCACATGCTTCCACCCACCCCCGCTAAACAACGCCATCTCCTCCGCCGTCCATCCGCCCTCGGGCCCAATCGCCAAGGCCACCGACGCTAACTCGCTAACCCGCTGACTCGCTAACTCGCTCCTTAGTGAGTTCTCCTGCTCCGTCTCCGCCAGCAACAGCTTCGTCTCCGCGCCCACCATCCCCAACGCCGCCTTCAACGCAACGGGATCATCCACCTCCGGCACATCGCTTCGCCGAGACTGCTGCGCCGCCTCGCGCACAATCCTTCGCCATCGCTCCACACGTTTCGCCGCCGCCTGCGCCAAATGCTTCTCCGTCCTTCGTGCGATCACCGGAGTAATCCGAGCCACTCCCAACTCCGTCGCCTTCTCAATCCCCCACTCCATGTGATCGAACTTGAACACAGCCATCAGCAGATGCACTGGCAGCGCACTCTCCGCCTCCAACTCTTCATGCAGCGTGAACACCACCTCATGCTCGCTAGCCGACACAATCTCCGCCCGGTGCAAAAACCCGTTCGCAACTACATCGAACACCTGGCCCGGCTGTGCCCGCAACACCCGCGCAAGATGCGCTGCCTGCTCACCGGTCAACGCTGCAGTTGTCTCTGTCCACGTATCGGCAATCCATCTTCGTCTCGTCATGCAATCAGCATACTGTTTCTACCGTGCGCACGAAACACCGATGAACACTGGCGATTAAACACCTCAGGGAATGCGAAGATCGCATTCCCTGAGTGTGTTGCCATTGCTTTGATGCTTTGCCTTGGTTGCGTTTGCCTGCGCTCCCAATCGATGTCGAACATCGACGCTGTTTCATCTGTATGAAGCAGCTAACGAAGGTATAGTTTTCTCTCGTCAAAGAGTCAAGAAAAAAACGACATCCGTGCATCGAATTTTTTAGTCATCTTTCCACCCTTCGGCGACCATCGCGTCGCGTTTTGAAACGGCCCTCCCTCCCGATCGACAGAATCACTCGCTCGTCTCTCACGCAACGCATCACCAACGGGACGGAACGCGATGCAACGCTCGATGACATCGCAGCGAAGACTTCATCCATCGCGCACGTGTCGATGTACCGCGCACGTGCGCCCTCACGTCCGAAGACCTCATCGACTCCGATCCCTGCAGCCAGCATCTGCATGCGACACGTCCTGCATCGTATACTTCAATGTTCTCGCGGCGACTCTTCCCATCGCTGCCAATCATATCCATCATCGGAAATAACGGAGACCCCATGCGTGAAGTAGTCATCGTCAGTGCAGCCCGAACCCCCGTGGGCAAGTTCCTCGGCGCACTCTCCCATCTCTCCGCAGTCGAGCTCGGATCCATCGCAGTGCGCGCCGCTGTCGAACGCGCATCCATCAACGCGGCAGAAGTAACCGAGTGCATCATGGGCTGCGTCCTCCCCGCCGGCCTCGGTCAGAATCCCGCACGCCAGGCCGCCCTTCGCGGTGATCTCGCCGACACCGTCTCCGCTGTCACCATCAACATGGTCTGCGGCTCCGGGCTCAAGGCCGTCGGCCTCGCAGCCCAGGCCATCGCCGTCGGCGACTCCGAGATCGCCGTAGCCGGCGGTATGGAATCCATGTCCAACGCGCCTTATCTCCTTCCTCAGGCGCGCAAGGGATTTCGCATGGGCAACGCGCAAGCCATCGACTCCATGGTCAACGACGGCCTCTGGTGCGCCTGCGACGATCAGCACATGGGCATGACCGGCGAGCTCGTCGCCGAAAAACATTCCATCACCCGCGAACAGCAGGATGCCTACGCCCTCGACTCCCACCGCAAAGCCGCCGCGGCGCAACAGGCCGGCCGCTTCGACGCCGAAATTATTCCCCTCAACTTCGCCACCAGGAAAGGCAAGCCTACAATCTTCACCCACGACGAAAGCGTTCGCGCCGACGCCTCACTCGAAGCCCTCTCCGCACTCAAACCAGCCTTCAAGAAAGATGGCACCGTCACGGCCGGCAACGCGCCAGGCGTCAACGACGCAGCCGCCGCAGTAGTCCTCATGTCCGCCGAGCGCGCCCGCCATCTCCACCTCAAGCCACTCGCCACCATCCGCGCACAGGCCACCAGCGGCGTCGCTCCTCGCTGGGTCATGCTCGCTCCCGTCACCGGCGTTCAAAAAGTCCTCGCCCGCGCCAACTGGTCCCTCAACGACGTCGACCTCTTCGAACTCAACGAAGCCTTCAGCGTCCAGGCGCTCGGCGTCACCAAAGAACTCGGCCTCTCGCTAGATCGCGTCAACGTCAACGGCGGCGCCGTCGCCATCGGCCATCCCATCGGAGCCAGCGGCGCGCGCATCCTCGTCACACTTCTCTACGAGATGCAACGCCGCGACGCGCACAAAGGTATCGCCGCCCTCTGCCTCGGCGGAGGCAACTCCGTCGCCCTGGCCCTCGAACGCTAACCCGCGCGCTAACCCCGCCGCGCGCTCATCCCAGCGTCGTCTCATCCTTCGATCGCGACAGCGACATCAGCCACACCATCAGCATCAGCGCGCCAATGTACAGATACGACTCCAATACATTCCACCCGCGCACCGGCGCAAGATAATTGAACGCCGGCAGAAAGTTCAAGCACAGAAACACGGCCACGCCCAGAACCCACGGCCGCCTCTCCATCCAGCACGCGTGCGCAAACCACGCCCACGCCGCAATCCCCACCACGATCCCATAGTGGTGCTCCCACGCCATCGGCGACGCCGCAACCGACGCAATCCCCATCGCCGCAATATCCGCCGTCGACCCGCGCAGCTTCCTCCACGGATACAGCAGCACCAACCCCACCAGCACCAGCGACGTCACCACCGTCACCCGATACACCCACGCGATATACGGCGTGTACACATACGGCGTGTACTCGATATTCTCGCCATTAAAAATCATTCGGTTGATCGTTCCGAACATAGATTGGTTCGCGTAATGCGACTGCGCCTTATGGCTCAACCCCGCCAGCACGCCAATGTAATCCAGATTGTTATGCCACCCGAACACTGCCACCGAAGCCGCGAACAGCACCCCGCCGCAAGCCAGGAATGCCCACGCCGCTCCCCACTTCTTTCGCACCAGCATCCACACCAGCAGCAAAATAAACTGCGGCTTCACCGCCGTCAACATGGCCGCCACCACACCCGCCCATCGTTCCTCGTCCTTGGTCCACAGCAGTAACAGCACCGTAAATCCAAACGACAAGAACGTCTGCGCATTTCCCAGCGAGTATCCCTTGATCAGCGGATAGCATCCCAGCGTCGCCAACACAATCGCCGTTGCCGACATCCACGTCAACTCCGCCCCGCGCCGCCGCAGCAACCGCCGCCCCATCGCCAGCGACACCGCCGCAACACCCCACACCGCCAGGAACGAGAGCACTGCCAACGTCCGCAGCATCGTGTGATCGCTCATCCCCAGCTTGCGCATTGCCACCAACGGCAGTTCGCTCGCCAGTGAATAAATCAGCGTGTCATACAGCTTTGCGTCATAGATAGGCAGCGTCGGATGCGCCTTGAAATAATCCAGCGACTTCATCATCGGCAGCCACGAATCCGTCCACTGCCGCAGATGAAAAAACTGTCGCAAGTCGGGAAGCATGCTCCCGGGATTTCCCAGGTGCAGCGCCCGGCACACCGCCCATTGCACTACATTCGCCGTGAACAAACTCACCAGTACAAAGATCAACAGCCGCCGGTCATGCGAACGCGTACCAGAGCCCTGCGATTGCAACGAAGCCATGCGCTCCAGTCTATCAAGCGCACTCACAGCCATGACCTGTCTATGATCAATTCCATGGGACAACACCGATCGTTTTACCGGCCGCGCTGCAACCTACGATCGTTACCGTCAACGTTATCCATCCGACACAATTCTTCAGCACCTTCAATCCTGGTGCGACCTGCAACCCGACTGGCTCATCGCCGACATCGGCGCCGGCACCGGCATGCTCTCCGAAGTCTTCCTCTCGAATAACAATCCTGTCATCGCCATCGAACCCAACAATGAGATGCGCGCATCCTGCGAGCGCCTCCAGCACACCTGGCCTCGCCTCGCCATCCGCAATGGCACCGCAGAAGCCACCGGCCTCCCGGACGCCTCCGTCGACATCGTCGCCGCCGGCCGCGCCATTCATTGGTTCGACATCCCATGCGCCCTCACCGAGTTCCGCCGCATCCTCAAACCCAACGGCTGGCTTGTCATCGTCTCTCTCGGCCGCGATAAGGAAGAAACCCCGCAGTCCCGCGACTTTGAACAACTCCTCGCCGACCATGGAACCGATTACAACTACATCCGCGCCGGCTATCGCATCCACGAAAATCTGCACGAACTCTTCGCCGCCGATCACCACCACGCCGAGATCGACGGAGAACAACAGCTCGACTGGGAAACCTTTCTAGGTCAGACCAACTCCCTCTCCGTCGTTCCCCAGCCCCCCGACCCACGCGCCGAACTCTTCCACCACCTCCTGCGCGACTACTTCAACACCTACGCCACCAACGGCATCCTCACCGCCCCCACCAAATGCTGGATCGACACCGGCCGCCTAAGCAAGCAATAATTCAGCACTCAATAATATTCAGCGCCAACCCCGCCAAACTCGTCTCCTTATACCGCGACTGCATATCCATCCCCGTCCGGTACATCGTCTCAATCACCTGGTCCAGCGACACCTTGTGCACACCCTGGTCATTCATCGCCAGCCGCGCCGCATTCACCGCCTTCACCGCGCCCATCCCATTGCGCTCAATGCAAGGAATCTGCACCAACCCCCCAATCGGATCGCACGTCATCCCCAGATTGTGCTCCATCGCAATCTCCGCCGCACCTTCGACCGCGGCATTGTCTCCACCCAGCGCCGCCACCAGCCCACCCGCTGCCATCGAGCACGCCACCCCCACCTCACCCTGGCACCCTACCTCCGCGCCACTGATGCTCGCATTCTCCTTGTACAAAATCCCAATCGCCGCCGCCGTCAGAAAATATCGCAGCAGCCCCGCCTCTCTCTCCGCATCGCTCACCTCGCTCCCCGCATGATGCATGTAGTAATACGCAATCGCCGGAATCACTCCCGCCGCACCATTCGTCGGAGCTGTCACCACACGCCCACCCGCGGCGTTCTCCTCATTCACCGCCATTGCCACCAGAGTCACACTATCCAGCGGAGCCAGCGGGTCGCGCGTTTTCCCCACCTCATCCATTGCGGCCAATCGCCGCGCCAATCCCGGAGCCCGCCGCCGCACATTCAACCCGCCAGGCAGAGTTCCCTCCGTCGCAATCCCGCGTTCAATGCAATCCGCCATCGCCTGCCAAAGCGTAAAGATCGCCGCCTTCACGCGCGCCTCCCCCGTCAGCGAAGCTTCTATCTGCGTCGTCTTATTCCCCGGCCTCAGCGGCGACACGATCCGATCGATCCGCCGCACGATCGTTGGGTCCGCAAGCAGTGCAACCTCGTTCGCCAGCACCATCTCAGCAATCGAAAGCCCGTGCGTCTCTCCCAGCCTCAACAATTCATCCGCACTCGAAAACATGTACGGCACGTCGCGCTTCTTCGCCCCACCATCGGCCGACGCCAACTCCTCCGCTGATAAAATAAATCCGCCGCCCACCGAGTAGTACACCTGCTCAAACAAAACCTTCCCGCCCGCATCGAACGAAGTAAATCGCATCCCATTCGGATGCGTCACCACTCCCGCATCCGGATACATCTGCTCTCGATGAAACCGCAGATCCACCGCCGGATCGAACCGCACCGCATGCTGCCCTGGCAGCTTCAACTCACCGGTAGCGCGCAGCGTCTCAATGCGCCCCCCAATCGCATCCAAATCCACCGTGTCGGGCGACTCTTCCAGCAGCCCCATCATCACCGCACGATCCGTCCCATGCCCAATCCCGGTCAGCGCCAGCGACCCATACAAGTCCACGGCGATGTGCTCCACGCGAGCCATCTCCCCACGCGCGCCCAACTCCCGCACAAATCTTAACGACGCCCGCATAGGCCCCACCGTATGCGAGCTCGAAGGCCCAATCCCAATCTTGAACAGCTCAAACAAACTCGTATGCATCGTCCACCCCACTCCACGTCCACTCGATTGTAGTCGTCACACTTTCTTCTTCGCGCCAGCCCGCTTCTTCCCCACACTCTTCTTCGCCGCCTGTTTCTCCACCACATTTCGAAACGCCGTCGACAACCCTCCCGCCAGCACACTCTCGGGCGCATCCAGCCGCACCAGCGTCATTCCCATCCGTCCCCACCCACCCGGTGCCGCAGAAAAATACTCCGCCGCCTCCGCCAAAAACATTGCCTGCTGCTCCGGCGTCAGCTTCAGCGTCCCCAACCCCTTCGCCCCATACGCCAGTGTCGCAAAGATTCTCCCTCCAACACGAAAATCCACCGCACCCATGTGCGACCCCTCGACCGCACCCGGCAACGCGAGCGCCAGCCTCCGAAACACCGACACATCCCACCCCTCAGCTGAAGCCCGGACCATAGCGTCCTCCATCACCGCAATCATTCTAGGTCCGGTGCTACACTGGCCGCATTCCTGCCTCAAGGATTCATCAGGCATGCTCTTCAAGGCTCGCAGCGCCGCCGTTTACGGCATCGACGCACACATCATCGACGTAGAAGTCGACTTCTCCGGCATCAAAACCCCCGAAGAAAGCTTCTCCACCGTCGGCCTCCCCGACGCCGCCGTTCGCGAATCCCGCGACCGCGTCCGCTCCGCCATCAAGAACTCCGGCTTCGATCTCCCGCCCACCCGCATCACCATCAACCTCGCCCCAGCCGACCTCAAGAAAGAAGGCTCCGGTTTCGATCTCCCCATCGCCATCGGCATCCTTGGAGCCTATGGCGCTCTCTCCATCAAGGACATCTCCGACTTCGTCCTCGTCGGCGAGCTAGGCCTCGACGGCTCCCTCCGTGCCGTCCAGGGCATGCTCCCCATCGCCATCGCCGCCCGCTCTGCCGGCATCAAGAACTTGGTCATCCCCGCAGCCAACGCCCGCGAAGCCGCCGTCGTCTCCGGCGTCAACGTCTATCCCGTCACGTCGCTCCTCGAAGTCCGCGAGCTCTTAAACTCCGCGTCTCAAGGCAGCATCTTCGCCCAGCCCCTGGTCGTCGACACCACCATCCTTCTCAACGAAGCCATGGAATATCAGGCCGACTTCCGCGACGTCCGCGGCCAGCACGTAGCCAAGCGCGCCCTGGAAGTCGCCGCCGCCGGTGGCCACAACATCCTCATGATCGGCCCGCCCGGCTCCGGCAAAACCATGCTCGCCAAGCGCCTCCCGTCCATCCTCACGCCGCTACGCTTTGAAGAAGCCCTCGAGACCACCAAGATCCACTCCGTCGCCGGCATCCTCAACCGCGACGAAGGCCTCGTCACCCATCGCCCCTTCCGCTCCCCCCACCACACCGTATCCGACGCCGGCCTCATCGGCGGTGGCATGATCCCCCGCCCTGGCGAAGTCTCCCTCGCCCACAACGGCCTCCTCTTCCTCGACGAGCTCCCCGAGTTCCCCCGCAACGTCCTCGAAGTCCTCCGCCAGCCCCTCGAGGACGGCATGGTCACCATCTCCCGCGCTGCCATGTCCTTGTCTTTTCCCGCCCGCTTCATGCTGGCCGCCGCCATGAACCCCTGCCCCTGCGGCTACTTCAACGACAAGTCCCGCGAGTGCATGTGCACCCCGCCCATGATCCAGCGCTACGTCTCCAAAGTCAGCGGCCCTCTCCTCGACCGCATCGACATCCACATCGAGGTCCCCGCCGTCCAATACAAAGAGCTCCGCAGCAACGCCGCCGCCGAAGGCTCCACCGAGATCCGCGCCCGCGTCCTGGCCGCCCGCGAAATCCAGCACAACCGCTTCCTCGAAACCCCCGTCCGCACCAAGGGCTCCCCGCGCGCCCCCAGCCGCGCCATCTTCGCCAACGCCCAAATGTCCACCCAGCAGATCCGCACCTTCTGCGAGCTCTCCACCGACGCCGAACGCCTCCTGGAGCGCGCCATGCAGCAGCAAGGCCTGTCCGCCCGCGCCCACGACCGCATCCTCAAAGTCGCCCGCACCATCGCCGACCTCGAAGCCGCTCCATCCATTACCGTCCCCCATATCGCCGAGGCCATCCAGTACCGTACCCTCGACCGCAGTTATTGGTCCTAGACCAATCCCATCCCTTCCAGAGCCAATCCCTCGAAATTTACCGAAACCGGACACAATCCCATTTTCGGTAACATTTTTGACTTGGGTCCCAAAAAAAGGATTGACCCATTACCGCGCAGGCAGTATCGTTCAAGTTGTAGGAAATCAGGGCCTGCTGTTCCGTTCGAGAGCCAAAAAGCTGGAAAACCACTCCTCGATTCACAGTTCAGCCAACGTCAATCCGTGCATTCCTCCCAAATGAGTTGTCCCCTTGTAGCAATAGGGATTTCCGTGGTCTCAAGACGCGGAGCGCCCGGCTAAGTCATTGTGCGGCCATAACTTCCAGCAGGCTGCCGCCTGTGCCAAACTAGATGCGCCGTTTGTCCTCGTACGTGCGTCTAATCAGTAACCCCGGATTGCTTCCGCGTTACCGCCCGAGCAACCCACCGAAGCATCCGACCATCGGCGCCACTGTACGCCCGGAGCTTCGCACACCCCAGGAGACTCTTTCCATGCGCTCAGATTTGATCTTTGGTGCTCTTACGCACGTGAATAACCGCTATAAGCTCTGCCAACTTGCCTCCAAAGCGACCCGCAAGCTGCACAAGCCGAATACCCGCCTGCAGGACACCACCAATGAGGTCCTCGATCGCTTCAAGGATACCGTCCCCATGGATCTGAACGCCGAGACCGTCGACAGCCTTCCCGCTACCGAACGTCGCGCCGCATAGTTTTCGCCGTCACGCGGCTTCGGTCGCGTGACGGCAGTTTTCCTCACCCCGCTCTGCTACGCTTTACCGAAATCCAGCATCTCACTCCGCAACAGGCAACATCACTCCCATTCTTGTAGGTCCCCCCGCTCGATTCTTCTCTGCACTTCCGCTCCACGGCATCCCCGTTCCAGCGTGATTCCGCAACACCCCCCTCGCAACAATCCCATCCCGCAAAAATCTATGGAAACTACTCAGGTACTCATGACCATCTCCGAGTTAAAGAAAAGAGCATTGCCGAACTCGGCAAGCTCGCCCGCGCTCTTGAAATTGCCGGCACCAGTGCCCTGCGCAAACAAGACCTCATCTTCAAGATCCTCCAGGCCCAAAGCGAAAAAGAAGGACACATCTTCGCCGAAGGCGTCCTCGAGATCCTGCCCGACGGCTACGGCTTCCTCCGCTCCCCGGACTACAACTACCTCCCAGGGCCCGACGACATCTACGTGTCGCCTTCTCAAATACGCAAGTTCGATCTCAAGACCGGCGACACCATCTCCGGCAACGTTCGCTCGCCCCATGAAGGCGAAAAGTACTTCGCCCTCGTCAAGATCGAGGCCATCAACTTCGAGTCCCCCGAAGAGACCCGCAACAAGATCCTCTTCGACAACCTCACCCCGCTCTATCCCCAGGAACACATCAAGATGGAGACCGTGAAGGACGGCATTCCCGGCCGCGTCATGGATCTTCTCTGCCCCATCGGCAAGGGCCAGCGCGGCCTCATCGTCGCACCGCCCCGCACCGGTAAAACCGTCCTCATGCAGTCGATCGCCAACTCCATCACCGCCAACCACCCGGAGATCGTCCTCATCGTGCTGCTCATCGACGAGCGCCCGGAAGAGGTCACCGACATGCAGCGCTCGGTCAAGGGCGAAGTCATCTCTTCGACCTTCGACGAGCCAGCCGCACGCCACGTCCAGGTCGCCGAGATGGTCATCGAAAAGGCCAAGCGCCTCGTCGAGCACAAGCGCGACGTCGTCATCCTCCTCGACTCCATCACCCGCCTCGCCCGCGCCTACAACACCATCGTGCCACCCTCCGGCAAAGTCCTCTCCGGCGGTGTCGACTCCAACGCCCTGCAGCGCCCCAAGCGCTTCTTCGGCGCTGCCCGCAACATCGAAGAAGGTGGCAGCTTAACCATCATCGCCTCCGCCCTCATCGATACCGGCTCGCGCATGGACGAAGTCATCTTCGAAGAGTTCAAGGGCACCGGCAACATGGAAGTCATTCTCGACCGCAAGCTCGTCGACAAGCGCGTCTTCCCGGCCATCGACATCCAACGCAGCGGCACGCGTAAAGAAGAGCTCCTCATCCCCAAGGACGACCTCCAGCGCACCTGGATTCTCCGCAAGGTCCTCAACCCCTTGTCTCCGGTAGAAGCGATGGAGCTCCTCAGCGACAAGCTAGGCAAGACCCGCAACAACCAGGAGTTCCTCCACAATATGTCTTCGCTGTAGGCACTATGAGCTCGCTGTAATTTCCTCAGGGTGGAAATGCAGCAACGAGGGCGTGGCCAAAAGCCACGCCCTTCGCTTTGCCCTTGCTTTTCTGTCTGTCATTCCGAGCGCAGCGAGGAACCTGCTGTCTCCCGTTCTTCGCCCACACTCCCCGATACCTGTAAACCTTCCGTCCCCACCGGCGCCTTCGTCTCCCCCACCGCCCGATACCGCATATTCGGAAACGCCTCCGGATACGTCTCCTTCACCCAATCCATCATCTCTTCCCGCACCAGGCACTGCAGGTTAAACGCCGTCCCCGAATCCTTCGCGCTCATCAAACACCGCACCTCCATCGCCTGCGGCGTCAGGTTCGTCACCTGGCATCCCAGCGCCACGCCATCCCACATCCCCGACCCCTTCACCACCACCTCCAGCTGCGCCCGCACCTCCTTCACCGGAACCATGTAATCCAAATACAGGTACGAGTATGTCAGAATCGCCGCGCTCTCTCGAGTCCAGTTCGCAAACGCATTCTCGATGAACCAGCTCAGCGGCACAATCAGCCTTCGCAGATCCCAAATCTTGATCACCACATACGCCGACGTGATCTCCTCAATCCGGCCCCACTCCCCCTGCACCACCACCACATCGTCAATCCGTATCGGCTCGGTGATCGCAATCTGCAACCCGGCCAGAAAGTTCGAAGCCGTAGATTTCGCAGCCGTCGCCAGGATCAACGACGCAATTCCCGCCGACGCCAGCAACCCACTCCCGTAATCCCATATCCGCGGGTCGTCGAACGTCCACAGCAGCGCACCCGCCGTCAGCACGATCACAAACGCAATCGCAATCCGCCGAAACACCTGGAACTGCGTATGAAACTTCCGCGCCCGCATATTATCCGCGACCGTCAGGTCATACTTCTGCAGCAGCGCGTCCTGCACAACATACACCAGGCCGGTGCACAACCACCCGATTGCCAGCACCACGACCATGAACACGCCATGCCCGATTTTGTGGTGGAGTTTCTCCGGCAAATTCGGCACAAACGGCAGTGCAATCAATATGCACGTCAGAAAAAAAATCGCCCGCGCCGGTTTCCCCAGGTGCCGCTGCAGTCCCCACCCCCGCACCTTGCCAGCCGCCTCGTCGCGCTTCAGCAGCCGAAACAGCACATAATGCACCAGGTTCGCCAGCACCAGCGCGGCACAGAAGACGAAGATCACGAAAAACCATCGATGGTGGTGATACATCCCCGTCATCGGCAAATTCTCCTTCACGGATGCTTGGGTTATTGCATCGTCAAACCGTTAGACGCCATCTTTCACCCCGCAGAAAACCCCGGCTTCCGAATTCCCTGTCCTCAGCCCGCGAATCCTCCTTCCCCGCGAAACATCTATACTTAAACGATGCCGCAGACTCAACTCCCGCGCACACTAGGCCAGCTCCGTTCCTCCGAATTCACCCCCGAACGCGTCGCCCGCAGCGTCAAGGACGAGCTCCGCGACAACCTCATCGCGCATCTCCGCGAGATCGCGCCCGGCGGCAAGCGCGAAGGCGAATCCCTCTTCCCCGGCATCATCGGCTTCGACGACACGGTCGTCCCCCAGATCGTCAACGCCGTTCTCTCGCGCCACAACTTCATCCTCCTCGGCCTCCGCGGCCAGGCCAAGTCGCGCATCCTCCGCTCGCTCACCACCCTCCTCGACCCCCACTCCCCCTACGTAGCCGGCAGCGAACTCCGCGACAACCCCTACGCCCCCCTCAGCAAATTCTCCCGCGACCTCATCGCCTCGCTAGGCGACGACACTCCCATCGCTTGGATGACGCCCCGCGAGCGCTACGTAGAAAAACTCGCCACTCCCGACGTCACCGTAGCCGACCTCATCGGCGACGTCGACCCCATCAAGGCAGCGCGCACCGGCCACGAGCTAGGCTCCGAGCTCACCATGCACTACGGCCTCCTCCCCCGCGCCAACCGCGGCATCTTCGCCATCAACGAAGTCCCCGACCTCGCCGGCAAAATCCAGGTCGCCCTCTTCAACATCATGCAGGAAGGCGACGTTCAGATTAAGGGCTACCCCATCCGCCTCGAGCTCGACGTAGCCATCGTCTTCAGCGCCAACCCCGAGGACTACACTGCCCGCGGAAAAATCGTCACGCCCCTTAAAGATCGCATCGGCAGCGAAATCCGCACCCACTACCCCGAGTCCATCGACGAAGCCATCACCATCACCGAGCAGGAAGCCTGGACCGCCCGCTCCTACGACCCCGCCAACAAGGCCATCCAGAACATCATCATCCCGCACTACATCCGCCAGATCGTCGAGCAGGTAGCCTTCATCGCCCGCGAAGACAAGAAAGTCGACAAGCGCAGCGGCGTCTCGCAGCGTCTCCCCATCTCCACCATGGAGCTGGTAGTCTCCAACGCCGAACGCCGCGCATTAATCCACGGCGAGTCCCTCGTAGTCCCCCGCGTCGGCGACATCTTCTCCGCCCTCCCCGGCATCACCGGCAAGATCGAACTCGAGTACGAAGGTGAGATGAAGGGTGCCGACATCGTCATCCGCGAACTCATCCGCCAGTCCGTCGCCAACATCTACGACACCTACTTCGCCGACACCAACACCCAGCAGATCGAGCAGTGGTTCAACCTCGGCGGCGCCGTCGAGCTCAACGACAAGCAGCCCGCCAAGTCCGTCTTCGCCGAGCTCCACACCATCCAGGGTCTCTTCGAAAAACTCACGCCCCTCAAGATCAATTCGCGCACGCCAGTAGAAGTAGCCGTCTCCGCAGCCGAGTTCCTCCTCGAAGGCATGACCGCCCACAAGAAGATCTCCCGCTCCGAAGCCCGCACCTTCACCGCCGGCGAAAAGCGTCGCCGCAACGAAGACGCCGCCAATCTGGGCGAGCGAGCCCGCGAACGCCTCCAGGATCGCGACATCGACGACATAGCCCGCAACCGAACCCGCCGCGGCTTCAACTAGGCTGCTGCTGAACATCGTTCTAGTCTGCGGCGAAATCGTCTTGGCTTCTAGGTACGCCAAGGCTTTAGCCTTGGCCTTTCCTCCTCCGGAGAGACTGGGCTTTAGCCCCGAGGGTATGCTCTCTTCTCATGGCCACCATCCGCCAATCCGTCAGCACCTACGCCATCACGATCGCATCCTTCCAAAGCCATAGCCATTTCCAGCGTCCCGCAAACGCGGAGCTCTTCATCGCAACCCTCTTTCGATATCGCGACGCCGGCAAGTTCAAACTCCACGGCTTCGCCATCATGCCGAATCACGTGCACATCCTCATCACGCCCGCAACCGACCAGAACACCTCGCGCTGCGTTCAACTCATCAAGGGAGGCTATTCGTTCGCAGCCCGCGAACACTCGTCCGGAGAGATCTGGCACCCCGGCCATCACGAACATCGCATCCGAGACGACGCGGGCCATCAAGCTCAACTCGCCTACATAGCCAACAATCCCACCCACAAAAACCTACAAGCCTATCCCCACGTCCACACCGCCGCATCCTATCGAGAGCGTATCGACCTCTAGCATGCCCGAACTCCCCGACATCACGGCCTACCTAACCGCCCTCGCCCCGCGCGTCCTCAACCAACCCCTCGAACAACTCCGCATCGCCTCCCCGCTCCTCCTCCGCACCGCCGTCCCGCCCATCACCTCCATCGAAGGCCAACCCATCCGCACCCTCCGCCGCATCGGCAAGCGCATCGTCTTCGCATTCGATGACGACCTCTTCCTGGTTCTGCACCTAATGATCGCCGGCCGGCTCCACTGGCGCGACCTCGACCCGAAAAGACCCCGCCCCACGCTAGGCGGCCGCAACAACCTGGCCGCCTTCGACTTCCCCAACGGCACCCTCACCCTCACCGAAGCCGGCACCAAACGCCGCGCCTCCCTCCACCTCGTCCGAGGCGAAGCCGCGTTAGCCGATCTAGACCCCGGCGGCCCCGACCCGCTCGCCCTCACCCCCGAAGCCTTCCAGCAAACCCTCACCACCGAAAATCGCACCCTCAAGCGCGCCCTCACCGACCCGCGTATCCTCTCTGGCATCGGCAACGCCTACTCCGACGAGATCCTCCACGCCGCCCAACTCTCTCCCCTCTCCCAAACCCGCAAGCTAACCCCCGAAGAATTCCAACGCCTCTACGCCGCGACCCAAACCACCCTCAACCAATGGGTAGCCCGCTTCAACGCCGAAGCCGAAAAGTCCTTCCCAGAAAAAGTCACCGCCTTCCGCCCCGACATGGCCGCGCACGGCCGCTACCTCCAGCCCTGCCCCCGCTGCGCCTCGCCCATCCAGCGCATCCGTTACGCCGACAACGAGACCAACTACTGCCCCACCTGCCAAACCAACGGCAAAGTCCTCGCCGACCGCAGCCTCTCCCGCCTCCTCGGCTCCGACTGGCCCCGCACCCTCGACGAGCTCGAAGCTCTCCGAAAGAAGTAGCCCTGCCCGAGCGCGAAGCCCGCAAGCGAAAATAACACCGCCTCCGTTAAACTCCCTCCATGCGCCTCCCCACCCTCGCCCTCCTCGCGCTAGCCTCCTCACCCTTCGCACTCGCCCAGCACCTCAACCCCCGCGCCTCCTTCCTCGACGTCCCCACCCGCCAGGCCACCCTCGCCTCCACCACCAACCCGCTTCTCCTCGCCGCCATCAAGAATCTTCCCTCCTGCGTCGCCACGCCCCTCATCCCCGCGCCGCCCACCCCCATGGACATCCCGCACCACTACATGTCCGGCTCCAGCGGGCCCATCAACCCCGCCGAAGCCATCGCCACGCGTCCCTACACCGCCTTCGAACACCGCATCACCGCCGGCATGAATCAATACCTCGCCATCAACAATCACGCCGAGTCCGCCTGCGCCCTCACCCAGCTCGACACCTGGGCCCAGGCCAACGCCCTCCTCGACTACCCGCCCCGCTCCCAGTCCTGGTACCAAGTCGAGTGGACCCTCGGCTCCGCCGCCATCACCACCTCCGTCCTCGTCAACGACCCCACACTCGACCCCGCACAACTCCACCGCGTCATCGCCTGGCTCGATACCGTCTCCCGCAAAGACCTCACCTTCGAGCGCCCCGAAGACATGAACAATCACCACTACTGGCGCGCCCTCGCCGCCACCGCCGCCGGCGTCGTAGCTTCCGACGACACACTCTTCCACTACGGCATCACCGCCTACAAAGATGCCATCAAGGAAATCGATCCCGCCGGAGCCTTCCCCCGCGAGATGGCCCGCCACGAAAACGCCATCCACTACCAGGGCTTCGCGCTCGAACCCCTCATCCTCATCGCCCAGTTCGCCTCCCGCCAACACGTCGACCTCTACGCCTACCAGTCCCACCACCGCACCCTCCGCGACGCCATCCTCTTCTACGGGCGCGCCGTCGCCGACCCCAGCCTCGTCAAGCCCTATACCTCCGACACCCAGAAAACCGACTTCCACCCCAACGACTTCGCGGCCTTCAATTTCTACGTCGCGCGCTTTGGCCCCGACGGCCTCCCACCCTCCATCCTCACCGCCCTCCAACAACCCCTCACCGACACCCGCATCGGCGGCAACACCACCATCCTCGCCGCCAGATAGCCATCACAGCGATGCACCAACCCTCTGCTACCCTGACTCCATGCACGCCAGGCAAGTCCTTTACCTTACCGCGATAGCGGCCCCAGCGCTCCTCGCGTTGCCGCAATGCCTGGTCGCGCAGGATGCAACGCACCTCGCCACCATCGCGCCGAACCTTGCCCGCACCGATGGCATCGACGCCTCCAGTGGCATCGCCTACACCCGCCTCTACCTCAGCACAGAGCCTCCCGCAACATCGGCCGCAGCCACGCCCTCACCAACCCTCGATCTGTCGCAGCCCACCCTCACCGTGCAATGCACCAGGCGCCCCAACGGCAAGTTCTACTTCGAACTCTTCGTCAACTTCGGCGGCGTCACCGACACTTCCTACTATCATCCCTGGGTGCCCGCCGACGGAGGCGAATTCGCCCCACCAACAACCAAGCTCACCCTCACCATGGACTTCCTCGGCTACACCCACGTGAAGCCCGTGAAACGCCAATGGGAACGTGTTCTGCAGCCCAACGGTCAGCTCCGATACACTCCACCGGGCGCGGACGCAAACCTCGAACCGATCTCCTATTACTTCCAATACCTCCACGCTCTTCCCACGCTGCGCATCACCGGCGACGGCCACACCGCCACCTTTCTCACCACAGCACTTCAAGCCCAACTTCACAAAGAGCCGCTCTGCGCCGCCAGTGGCCTCTAGTCCAGCGGCCATCTCTCCCCGCCCTGTATCCTAAGAACAAGGGAGTCCGCCATGTCCACCACCCAAACCATCTTCGACATCACCGCCCCCACCTACGACGCCGACCGCGCCAAGCTCATCCCCTGCTTCGACGCCTTCTACCGCCGCTCCACCGACCTCATCGCCCACGACGCCAGGAACATCCTCGATCTCGGTGCCGGCACCGGCCTCCTCTCGCAGTTCGTCCGCCAGTGGTACCCCCACGCCCACATCGTCCTCGCCGACCTCTCGGAACCCATGATCGCAAAGGCCCGCGAACGCTTCACCAACGACAACAACGTCACCTTCGAGGTCACCGACTACACCACCGCGCCCATCAACGGCACCTACGACTCCATCGTCTCCGCGCTCTCCATCCACCACATCGAGCACGACGCCAAGAAGGCCCTCTTCGCCAAAATCTTCCGCGCCCTCCGCCCCGGCGGCACCTTCGTCAACGCCGAACAGGTCGCAGGCCCCACCCCCGCACTCGACGCCGTCTACCAGAAGCTCTGGCTCCAGCAGGTCCGCGAAGGCGGCGCCACCCCCCAGCAAATCGCCGACTCCCTCTACCGCCAGCAGGACGACCGCTGCGCCTCCGTCGAAGACCAGCTCCACTGGATGCGCGAAGCCGGCTTCACCGACGCCGACTGCTGGTTCAAAGACAATCGCTTCGCCGTCCTGGCCGGCACCCGCCCCTAACCTCTCAGGCCCGCGCCGCCCGCAGCATCATTCCACCTCGATGTGCTTCGGGCGGAACCGCGGCTTCTTCATCAAATACCCAATCGGGATCAAACAAGCCACCAGAATCACCAGCACATGCACCGTATCCACATACGCCAGCGTCCGCGCCTGGACCACCATCATGTCGTACATCCTTGCCATCGCACCAGCGGCCGCCCCCGCCGACGAAAATCCATGCGCATGCAGCTCCCCGGACATCCCCTTGCTCATCGACTGATACGTGCCCGATCCCGAAATCACATGCGCCGCCAGGTTCTGCTGATGCACCTGCGCCCGCCGCACCAGCATCGTGCTGATGAACGACACACCCAGGCTTCCGCCAATATTTCGCGCCAGCGCCGTCATCCCCGACACCTCGTTGTTCTTCTCCTGCGGCACCCCCACGTAACTCATCACGCTGATCGGCACAAACATAAACGGCATGCCCAGCACCATCACCACGCGCCAGCTCGCCGCATCCCAGAACGTAATCCCCAAATACAGCCCGCCAATTCTCCATATACCCAGCGTCAACAAACTGAATCCAATCGTAATCATCAGCCGAGGATCGAGCTTCTGCCCCAGGAATCCCACCACCGGAAATAACACCAGCAACACCACGCCGCCCAGCGACATCGCCATGCCCGCCTCCGTCGCCGTGTATCCCAATACCTCCTGCAGAAACTGCGGGATCATCACCGTCGTCGCATACAGCGCAGCCCCAATCACCAGCATCACGATCTGCGTCATCGCAAAGTTCCGCTTCTTGTATAGCCTCAAATCCAGAATCGGATGCTCGATCGTCAGCTCCCGATACAGAAACCACACCAGCCCCACCGCCACCACCACCGCACACGAAACAATAAACCGCGAGCTGAACCAGTCATCCTCCTGCCCTTTGTCGAGCATGATCTGCAGCGCCCCAATCGTCACCGCCAGCAGCCCCAGCCCAATCCCGTCAATGCTGCCCAGCTTCGCCTTCATCCGCTTCAAATACGGCGGATCTTCCACAATCCTGCTGGTCAAAACCAACGAGAGAATCCCCACCGGGATATTCAAAAAGAAGATCCATCGCCATGTGTAATTATCCGTAATCCATCCGCCCACCGTCGGCCCAATCGCCGGAGCAACCACCACCGCCATCCCATACAGCGCAAACGCCACGCTGCGTTTCTCCGGCGCAAAGGTGTCCGCCAGAATCGCGCGCTCACTCGGCTGCAACCCTCCACCCGCCGCTCCCTGGATCACCCGAAACACAATCAACATCGGCAGCGACGTCGCCAGCCCGCACATAAACGAGAACAGCGTGAACAGCGCCACGCAGCTCATATAAAAATTCTTGCGCCCAATCCGGTTCGCAATCCAGCCACTGATCGGTAGCACAATCGCATTCGAAACCAGGTACGACGTCAGCACCCACGTCGCCTCGTCATACGTCGCGCCAAGCGTCCCCGCAATATGCGGCAGCGCCACATTCGCAATGCTCGAGTCCAGCGCCTCCATGAACGTAGCCAGCGTCACCGTGAGCGCGATAATCCACGGGTTAAACCGCGGCGTCCACGCCTCATAGTGAAACTCGCTATCGTAATTCTTGTCCTGCTTGTTGCCGACGGCAACAACTGCAGCCTGTGCCATGCCCCTCCTGGGGTTTCGCTCGCCAGCGAACCAAGCCTAACAAAAAATAAGTTCCAATCCCTCCGGAGCCGAAACCGTCCCTCGAAGAAGAATAAATGCTCCACCGATCCGGTCGCCGCACCCGGACCCAGATCGCGTACTCTACTTAACGTCCCAGCCTCAAAAATATTGTGCCCCATCTCAAAGCTTTCAACTCCCGTCCCGTCCGCACCCTAACCTCATTCCTTTGCCCCCCTTAGCCCGAGCCAGCCGGGCCCGCATCCATAACGCTGTCCAAGCGTCTAATCTAGACGTAACGGCAAAACCCGCATCTTTCACTACCGCTAATCACTACCCACTACACTCTGCCTTTATGAAACTCACCCGCTACACCAAATTCACCGGCGACCTCTCCTCGAGCGTAGACCTCGAAGACCTCCTGCAGGCCCTTTCCGACTTCCTCCTCGACTCCGGCTTCCAGGACCCCTACTCCCCCTTCCAAAACGCTGACGACTCCATGGAGAGCCTCCGCGAAGCCATCCGCCAGGCCCTCGAGTCCGGCGATCTCCTCGACGAAGAAGCCCAGGAGCAGTTCGAAAAACTCGACGAAGCCCAGGTCGAAGAGCTCATCGACAAAATCATCCAGCGCATGAAGTCCGAAGCCTACCTCAACGCCGAAGAGCCCTCCGAAGGCCAGGGTTCAGCAGGGGAAGGCAACAACGGCGAGTCTCGCTTCGAGGTCACCGACAAGGGCATGGACTTCCTTGGCTACAAGGCCCTCCGCGACCTCCTCGGCCCCATCGGCAAGTCCTCCCTCGGCCGTCACGACACGCGCTACGAAGCCGCCGGCGTCGAAACCAACGGCTCCTCCAAGCTCTACGAGTTCGGCGACTCCCTCAACCTAGACATCCCTGCCACCCTCAACAGCGTCTTCGCCCGCGAAGGCCCACCCGACGGCTCCGGCGTTCTCAACCTCGAGTACGGCGACCTGCAAGTCCAGCAGGCCGACTACCAGTCCTCCTGCGCCACAGTAGTCCTCCTCGACTGCTCGCACTCCATGATCCTCTACGGCGAGGACCGCTTTACGCCAGCCAAACGCGTGGCGATGGCGCTCTCCCACCTCATCCGCACCCAGTACCCCGGCGACTCCATCGACCTCGTCCTCTTCCACGACTCCGCCGAGCACATCCCCATCTCGCAACTCCCCCGCGTCAAAGTCGGCCCCCACTACACCAACACCCGCGAAGGCCTTCGTGTAGCCCAGCGGGTCCTCCGCGGCAGTGGCAAGGACATGAAGCAGATCGTCATGATCACGGACGGCAAACCCTCCGCCCTCACCCTCGAAGACGGCCGCATCTACAAAAACGCCTTCGGCCTCGACCCCATCGTCATCTCCGAAACCCTTGAAGAAGTCAGCCGCTGCAAGCGCGCCGGCATCATGATCAACACCTTCATGCTGGCCAACGAATTCCAGCTCATCCAGTTTGTCCAGAAAATGTCCGCCATGTGCCGCGGCAAAGCCTACTTCACCACCCCCCAAACCCTGGGCAACTATCTCCTCATGGACTTCATGTCCCGTCGCTCCAAGCAAGTGAATTAGCGACTACTTCCCCTCCATAAACGCAGCAATCTTCTCATTCAAAAACTTCTCATCCGCGGGACTAGCCCCAGCACCCGCCGGATGCCCCCACAAGCTCGGTATCGGCAGCAGCGTCACATGCGGAATAAACTGCGCCTCATACCGCGCATCCGTCACCGGAAAATACATATCCGTAGCCGACGGCATATACAACACCGGCACCTTTATCGACGCCAGCGCCTTCTTCTCATCCCCGCCAAACCCTGGCGTCGCACCCACATCGTTCTTCTCCCACGTCCGCATCTGCAAAATCAAATCGTTCGCGTCCGCGCCCGGAATAAAATGCGTCTTGTATTCCTCCACCACCTGCTCCAACGTCGTGCCCGGCGGATTGATCGTCCGCCACAACTCCTGCCGCCACCACTCCTGCGAGTACAGCCACCCCGTCCACATCAGAGAAAACTCCTGGATCCCCTTCACCGGCTCCTCCGTATAGTCCCCGCCCTTGAAAGCCTCATCCGTCTCGATCGCCCCAATCTCCCCCTCGTTCCGCACAATGCCGTGCCCATAGGTCTTCGCCGTTCCGCTCGTCGCCACAATCCGGTCCATGAAGTCCGGATAGCTCACCGCCCACTGAAACGCCTGCTGCGCCCCCATCGAAAACCCGATCACCGCGCGCAGATGCTTCACCCCCAGCTGCTCCACCAGCATCTGGTGCACCGCATTCACGTTGTCGCGCATCGTCATCACCGGAAATCGCGGCCCATGGAACGGCTCCGGAGTATTGCTCGGCGAGCTCGAGCGGCCATTCCCAAACAACTCACTGGTAATCAGAAACAGCTTCGTCGGATCCAGCGCCTTCCCCTTCGCAATCCCGCCCGCTCCAATCAACCACCCATAACCGCGCATGTTCGCCATGTAATGCGAAGGCAGCAGCACCGCATTATCGCCGGCCGCATCCAGCTTCCCGTATGTGCCATACACAATCTTCGCCTCGGGCAGCACCACGCCGCTCTCGGTCTTGAAGTTCCTGATCACGAACTCATGCTGCACAGGCTCCTTCGACTCCACCTTCGCCTGCGCCCGCACCACTCCACACCCACACCCCAGCACCACTCCCAGCCACATCATCCGCTTCCACATCATCATCCACCTCGTTCCCATCACGATGACGCCAAGCCTACACCGCCGCCTTTCCTAACCCCTAATCCCTAATCCCTGTTCCCTGTCCTTCCACACCCGATACACCCCCCACGCCGCAGCCGTGCAATTATCCATCACGCGACCGTCCAGCAGCATCGCCTCAAACTCACTCACCGCCACCCGATGCACCGTCATGTCATGCTCTTCGGGATCCCGCTCGGTCTCGCCAGGACTCAGCCCCTCGGCCAGAAACACATGATGAATCTGCCGCATCGCTCCATACGCAATCCAAAGATCTGCCAGCGGAGTCATTCGTTCCACCCGCAACCCTGTCTCCTCCGCCAGCTCACCCCGCGCCAGCTCCTCCGCATTGATCTCCGCAGTCTCCCACCCACCCTGCGGAAACTCATAATACGTACCCCCCACCGTGTAGCGGAACTGTCGCACCAGCCAGACAAACTCCCCGTCCTCCGTTCCCTCCAACGGAATCACGATGCACGCCGGATCTTTATCCATCACCCCATAAATCCCGCGCGACCCATCGCTCCGCTCAATCTCATCTTCCCTCACCCGGCACCAAGGGTTCCGATACACCTCGCGACTACGAATCGTCTTAATCGACACACACACCCCCGCGCCGTTATTATCGCAGCACTCGAACCCCTAATCCCTAACCCCTGATCCCTGCCTTTAGTGCACTTCGCGGTCTTCCGCCTGTTCCCTCGTCGACATCAGCACCGCCAGCGACATCCCCGGCAGCTCCATCTTTCCATCCTTCGCCGCAAGCCCCTCGCGCGACACCAGCGTCAGCTTCTCCCCCTCCAAAAGATCAAATGGATAAGGCTGCTCTCCCAAATTCACCACGATCCGCACCTCATCCCTCACCATCACCAGCGTCCGCCTTCCCTCGTCGCTCGACACCATCAGGTGCTGCATGCTCCCATCATTCAGCGCCACCGTGCATCGCCTCAATTTAATCAGCGCCTTCGTCCACGCCAGCATCTCCGCATGCTTGCCCTGGCCAACTTCGCTCCAGTTCAACTTCGATCGCTGAAACGTCTCGATCTCCTCTGGGTTCGGCACATCATCCCCAAATCCAAACGCTGCAAAGTCACGCTTCCGTCCCTCCGCCACGGCCTTCCGCATCTCGTCATCGTCGTGGTCCGCAAAATATTGGAACGGTGTGGACGCAGCAAATTCTTCCCCCATAAACAGCATCGGCACATACGGCGCCATCAGCACCAACCCAATCGCAACCTTCGCCGCATCCATTCCGCAGAGCTGCTCCAGACGCTCGCCCAGCGCCCGGTTCCCCACCTGGTCATGATTCTGATCGAAGTGCACAAAGTGATGCGCCGACAGTCCCTCCGCCAACCGCCCATGCTTGCTCTTCCTGTAACTCGAATACTGCCCGTCATAGACATACGCATGCTTCAACGCCTTATGCAGATCCGAAAGCTTGCCGAAATCTCCGTAATACCCCCGATCCGGCTCCCTCGTGTACAGCAGCGAAAACAGCGCGTGATGAAAATCATCGCTCCACTGCGAATCCATCCCATAGCCATGCGCCTCGCGCGGGCGAATCACGCGCGGATCATTCAGATCGCTCTCCGCAATCAAATAAAACTCTCGTCCCACCGTCGAGCTCAGCCGCTCCACCTCAGTCGACAGCTGCTCCATAAAATGCACCGCCGACCGATCGATATATTCATGCACCGCGTCGAACCGCAACCCGTCGCAGTGATAATCCTTCAGCCACATCAGCGCGTTATCGCAGAAGAAGCGCCGCACCTCGTCGCTCCCACCCTCATCCAGATTCACCGCATCGCCCCAAGGCGTCCTGTGCTTCGACGTCAGGTACGGCCCGAACTTGTTTGCATAATTCCCCACCGGCCCAAAGTGGTTGTACACCACATCCAGAATCACGCTCAGCCCGCGCGCATGGCACGCATCCACAAATCGTTTCAACCCATCGGGCCCCCCATACGGCTCATGCGTCGCGAATAGCGCCACCCCGTCATAGCCCCAGCCGCGCTCCCCGGCAAACTCCGCAATCGGCATCAACTCGATATGCGTGATCCCAAGCTGAGCCAGATAATCCAGATGGTCGATCGCTCCATCGAACGTTCCAGCCTCGCTGAACGTCCCAATATGCAGCTCATACAACACCGCCCCTGTCTTCGGAGATCCCCTCCACAGCTGATCATGCCACTCGAACTCGCCGTGATCGTAAAGCCGCGACGGCCCATGCACACCGTCCCCCTGCCGCAGGCTCCGCGGATCCGGATACGCCGTCGGATCATCATCAATTAAGAATGCATACTGATCTCCACACTCCGCCCCATCCACCACCAGCGTCCACCACCCTCGCTTGTTCGGTCCCTTCATCGGCAACACTTGCTCGCGCCACTTCACTGACATCTGTTTCGCCCGCGGCGCCCAGATTCCAAACTTATGCATTCCCTCCCCCTCTCTCCATCAATCTCTCTGCTCCCGCGTCAACAGCGCCACCGGAAACACCTTCAGCAACTCCCCCACCAACACTCGTCCTCCCTCAATCTCCGCGCCCGTCAGCCGATTCCTCCATCGTCCCTCCGGAACCTCCACTGCCGTCTCGCCCCACCCCTTCGCCCCCTGCGACCATCGCGGCGCCACCGTCAGCACGCGCTCTCCGCGCCAATACGCAATCACCCGCTCGCGCTCCGGCCCGTCCACCGTCGACGGCGCATACTCCGCCGCCGGCCCAAACCAATCCGGATGCTCTTTCCGCAGCAGCAGCGCCTTATGCACCAACCAAAGTTTCGGCAGCCCATCCTCGCCGCGCTCCATTACCTGCTCCACCGTCATCGAGTGCATCTCCTTCAACAACGTCCGCCGCCGCTCATAATCCACCGGCCGCCGATTATCCGGATCCACCAGCGAAAAATCCCACAGCTCCCCGCCCTGGTACAAATCAGGAACCCCCGGAGCCGTGTACTTCATCAGCGTCTGCGCGAGCGAGTTCACACGCCCCGCCCCCACGATCTCCCCCACAAACTTCTCCAGCTCCGCAACAAACTCCTGGTCCGCAAGAATCGCATCAATATATCCGCTCAACGCGCTCTCATACTCCGCATTGTTCGCGACCCAGCTCGTCCGCACCTTGGCCTCGCGCATCGCCTTCTGCATGTACTCGCGCAGCCGCTCCCCACTGATCGGCCACGCACCAATCAGCGTCTGATACAAATACCACTCCGTTCCCGTATCAATCTGATCTCCGCTGCGAAACTTCGCGTTGTGCGCGCTCCATCGCCGCACCGCCTCCGCAAACGCATCCGGCATCTCGGTCAGCACAATCATCCGCGCCCGCACATCATCGCTCCGCTTCGTATCATGCGTGCTCAACGCCGTCATCGTCATCGGAAACGTCTGCTGCATCCTCACCTGATACTCATGAAAGCCCTCCAGACTGAATCCATCGCAGTCGGGATCGCCGCCCACCTCATTCATCGCCGTCAGCCGATTCCAGCAGTAGTACGCCGTATCCTCCACACCCTTTGCCATCACCGGCGCGGTGAACTGCTGAAAGCGATTCACGAACTCCGTCTCAGTCTTCCCAATCACCTTCAGCGTGAGCACATCGCGCATGAAGTCAAACAGCCCGCCATCAATGTCCGCGCGATTCACCTTCGCGCTCTCAATCGCCCGTCGAATCCGCGTGCGATCTTCCTCCCCAATCTCGTTGCGTTCCGGCACCACATACGTCCGATATACCGAGAAGCAAGCCGCCACCTCACGAATCGCCCGCCGAATCTCCGCCCGCGTAAAATCCCGCTGGTCCCGATTGCTCTCGCAAATATCCACGAACAGCGTCGCCAGCCGATTCACATCGCTGCCCAGCGCCTCCTGCTCCACCGCAATCTTCTTGTCGTGCGCCACCCCCGGAAAATCCGAATCATCTCCCGTGAACGCCGTGTAGTGCTCGCCCAGCTTCTTCAACCCTTCGCGATTCACCAGCACACCCATCGCCATATTCAGAAAGTCATAGCCGCTCGTCCCCTCAATCGGCCAATCCTCCCTCAGCCACTCGCCCGGCTCCAGGATCTTCTCTCCAACAATCCACGCGTCCGGCGCCCGCAGCCGCAGCCGCTCAAAGTATTGCTTCGGATCCCTCAACCCATCCGGATGATCCACGCGCACGCCATCCAGCAACCCCTGTTTCAGCCACTTCAAAATCAGCGCATGCGTCTCGTCAAACACAAACTCCCGCTCCACCCTCAACCCAATCAGCGTATTCACATCAAAAAATCGCCGATACCCCAGCTGCTGATCCGCCGTCCTCCAGTAAGCCAGCCGATAGTACTGCTGCGACAGAAACTCATCCAGCGCATCCACGCTGCTGTTCACCTCGTGCACCACGTGATCGATTGCCTCCGAAACCTCCGCATCCTCGCGACACAACCGATCCAGCAACCCGACCACCACCTTCTTGTCCCGATGCCGCGCCAGGATCGTCCTCCGATCCCAGAAGTCCGGTGATGGCAATCGCGCAAAACTGGCACTCACAAAATTCAGTGCATCGCTCTTCGCATACTCCGCGGCCTTTCCCAAAATCACCGCCAGGCTTGCCGGCGAAACCGGAAACGTCTGCCCCGCCGCCTCCACCGTAAACCGCGCACCCCTGCGCTTCACCAACACCTTCCCCGCACTCAGCGCGCGTCCATACTGCTCGGCCAACACCGGCACCAACACTTTATCCCTCAACCGCTCTTCACTCGAGTTCCAGTCAATATCAAAGAAGCTCGCGTACCGGCTGTTCGTGCCGTTCTCCAGCACGTCCCACCAATACTTGTTCTCCGCACCCAGGCTCATGTGATTCGGAACAATGTCCAGCACCTGCCCCAGCCCAAACTTCTCCAGCCGCTTGCAGAACCGCTCATGCGCCTGCGCGCCACCCAACTCTTCATTCACTCTGCGATGATCCACCACGTCATACCCATGCATGCTTCCCGGCGCCGCCTGCAGATACGGCGAGCAGTACACATGCGTCACCCCAAGCGTCTTCAAATACTCCACAATCGCCGCAGCATCGTCGAACGTAAAGTCCTTATGCAGTTGCAGACGATAGGTCGACCCCGGTACACGCCTCATACCTTATCTGCTCCTCGCATCATCAATAGATTTATCTCTGCTAATTAGACTCAGAAACGCAGGCGCCAGGTTGCACCAATCGCTGTGCTGCATCACGCAGTCTCTGCGTGAGACTCCGGTGTCCATTGGCCCGAAAGCGTAAACGCGGCATGCGTCAACGCAATATGCGACAACGCCTGCGGAAAGTTCCCCAGCATTCGCTTCTGCTTCGGATCGTACTCCTCGCTCAGCAGCCCCACATCGTTGCGCAGCGCCAGCAACCGGCCAAACATCTCCGTCGCCTCTTGCTTGCGCCCGATCAGCCACAAGCACGTCACCATCCAGAAGCTGCACGCCAGGAACGTTCCCTCGCCGCCCTTCAATCCATCCGCACTCTTTCCCGGATCATACCGCTGCACCAGCCCATCCTTCATCAGACCCTTCTGAATCGCATCGATCGTCCCCACAATGCGTGGATCATCCGCAGGCAAAAATCCCACCAGCACAATCCTTAGACACGACGCATCCAGCGCCTTCGATCCATAACTCTGCGTAAACGAGTTCAGTCTCTTGTTGAATCCCTTCGCACAAATCTCCTTATGCAACATGTCGCGATTCTTGCGCCAGCGCTTCACGTCGCCGCTGCCGTCGTAGCGTTCATAGTGCTTCACCGCGCGATCCAGCGCCACCCACGCCATTACCTTGCTGTACACAAAGTGCCGCGGCCCGCCCCGCGTCTCCCATATCCCCTCATCCGGCTGGTCCCACACCTGGCAAAGATGATCGATCAACGAAGCCTCCACCTCCACCGCCGGCGTGCGCAAATCATCATTCGCCGCCGGCGTTCTTCCCAGCGCCACCACCACCTCGCCATACACATCCAGTTGAAACTGCTCCGACGCCGCATTCCCAATCCTTACCGGCTGGGAATCCTCATAGCCCGGCAGCCATCCCAGTTCCAACTCCGGCAAGCGTCTCTCGCCGTTGATGCCATACAAACTCTGCACCTGCCCCGGCGATCCCGCAATCGCGCGCAGCAGCCACACCCTCCACGCCACCGCCTCCTCCGTGTA
Source organism: uncultured Acidobacteriaceae bacterium (assembly GCA_963737325.1). Lineage (GTDB taxonomy): Bacteria > Acidobacteriota > Terriglobia > Terriglobales > Acidobacteriaceae > Granulicella. The sequence goes on along the minus strand of CAVTSJ010000009.1, from coordinate 176,310 downwards.
TCCCGCGCGCATCAGCACCAACAGCGTGAACGACGTATCGCGCAGCCAGCAGTAGCGGTAATCCCAGTTCCTCTCTCCGCCAATCTCTTCCGGCAATCCCGTCGTCACCGCTGCCACAATCCCACCCGTTGGCCGATACGTCATCGCCTTCAGCGTCATCAAACTCCGCTGCACCACCTCCGCATATTGCCCCTTGTACTCGGAACGGTCTGTCCACCCGCACCAATAGTCATGCGTATCCTTCAGCGCATCCTCCGGGTTGATCGCCTCCGGCACATCCTCAAATGAATTTCCATACGTCAGCGTGAAGCACACCTTGTCGCCGGTCCGCAGCACAAAATCGCTCACCGTTTTCAGGTCCTCGCCAACCAACTCCGCCGCCTTACCGCTCAGGCATCGCGTGCGCAACACCACCAGGTCCGGCCCCGCAACGGCATGCCACTCATCTCCATGCTTGGTCACCCACGGCACCGTCAGCCCATAATCAAATCGCAGCGCCAGGTCCAGGTGCATCTTCACCCGGCCGCTAACCCCGCGCACCATCCGCACCACATCCGAGTGCTTTCCCCGCGGCGGCATAAAATCCGTCAGACACACCTCTCCCCGCTTCGTCACAAACGTCGTCTCGAGAATCATCGTCCCCGGCTCATACCGCCGCCGCACCTCCACCACATCCTCATCCGGATGAATTCTCCAGAACCCGTTTTCGGTCGTCCCCAGCAACGCCGCAAAACACGCCGCCGAAGAAAAGTTCGGCCAGCACAGCCAGTCAATCGATCCGTCGCGGCTCACCAACGCTGCCGTCTCGCAATCGCCAATCAACGCGTAGTCTTCAATCCGCGCACCATGCAGCGGCAGTTTCTTCTTCTTGCTGAAAAATCTTCCGGGCAAGGTCTCCTCCAAAATTCCAAAAAAATAAACCAACAATTCAACGCGCAAGCGATCTCGGTCTTCCACAGCGCGTCTACAACCACTCCCACCCTCATCGCATCCGTCCAATCAGAGACCAAATGGGGACGGTGGGATCGCTAGCACCCTCTACCGAGTACCTCGACGCTGTATGCAATTGGATGCACATCCTCCCTCCGGCGTCGTCCCTTCAACCCACATCGACTACCATCTGTGTAGCCCGCAAAGGAGTTGCTCCGCGCATGAAACCCAGCGAAGGCCGCAAGCGCATCATCATCGAAGAAATCGAACCCACCGTCAACGACGGCCGCTACCCCGCCAAGCGCATCCTCGGCGACCACGTCGAAGTCACCGCCGCCATCTTCGGCGACGGCCACGATCACGTCGCCGCGCGCCTTCTCTATCGCCACGCCTCCCAGCGCAAATGGAGCTCCGTCCCCTTCGCCGAAATCAACAATGATCGCTGGACCGCAACCTTCCCCGCCGGCTCCCCCGACGATCCCTCCAAACTAGGCCTCTGGTACTTCACCATCGAAGCCTGGATCGACCACTTCGACACCTGGGTCCACGACCTCGACAAACGCCTCGCCGCGCAGGACGACTCCGCGCAGGACATCCCTCTCGCTCTCCGCATCGGCGCCACGCACTTCGACGCCGCCGCCTCCCACGCCAAAGGAAACGACGCAAAGAAACTCCTCGCCGCCGCCACCCATCTCCGCACCCTCGCCGACGACAACCTCCCTCACTACGACTCGCCCATCACCCCAGCCCTCATCGCACTCGTAGCCAAGTATCCAGACTTCAGCTTCGCTACCAAGCACGAACCCGAGCTCCCTCTCTGGATCGATCGCGAGCGCGCCCGCTTCTCCTCCTGGTACGAACTCTTCCCCCGCAGCGCCGGCCCAGCCGGCCAACACGGCACTCTCCGCGACGTAGCAACCCGCGTCCCCGAGATCGCCTCCATGGGCTTCGACGTCCTCTACATGCCACCCATCCACCCCATCGGCCACGCCTTCCGCAAGGGCCGCAACAACTCCACCACACCCGAGCCCAACGACGTCGGCAGTCCCTGGGCGATCGGATCTGAAGAAGGCGGCCACACCGCCATCCTCCCCGCCCTCGGCACCTTCGCAGACTTCGACGCCCTCGTCCAAACCACGCGCAACCACAGCATGGACCTGGCCCTCGACATCGCCTTCCAGTGCAGTCCCGACCACCCCTGGGTCAAAGAACATCCCTCCTGGTTTTCCCACCGTCCCGACGGCACCATCCAGTACGCCGAAAATCCCCCCAAGAAATATCAGGACATCTACCCCCTCAACTTCGAGTCCCCCGACTGGCGCGGCCTCTGGGACGCCCTCCACAACGTCTTCAAGTTCTGGGTCGACCGCGGCGTCCACGTCTTCCGCGTCGACAACCCCCACACCAAGGCCCTCCCCTTCTGGCAGTGGTGCATCGCCGAAATCCAAAAGTCCGCGCCCGACACCCTCTTCCTCGCCGAAGCCTTCACCCGCCCCCACGTCATGTACTCTCTCGCCAAGGCCGGCTTCACCCAGTCCTACACCTACTTCACCTGGCGCAACACCAAGGCCGACCTCATCGAGTACTTCGAAGAAATCTGCAACCCACCGGTCTCCGACTTCTTCCGCCCCAACGTCTGGCCCAACACCCCGGACATCCTCCACGCGCAATTCCAGATCGAAGACCTCGCCACACGCCGCGCCGTCTTCCGCCAGCGCATCATCCTCGCCACCACGCTCTCCTCCAACTACGGCATCTACGGTCCCGCCTACGAATTGCTGGAAGGCCGCGCCGCCACGCCCAGCCCCGGCAAGACCAGCAGCGAAGAATACCTCGACAGCGAAAAATATCAGCTCCGCACCTGGGACCGCACCAACCCCCACTCCATCGCCCCGCTGATCGCCGACCTCAACCACATCCGCCGCAACAACCCCGCCCTGCAGCGCAACGAAAACCTCCACTTCCACACCGCCCCCAACGACAGCCTCCTCGTCTATTCCAAGTCGACAGCTGACGACACCAACACCATCCTCGTAGCCGTAAACCTCGACCCCATCAACACCCAGTCCTCACTCATCACCCTAGCCCTCGAAAAACTAAACCTCCCCTGGGACGCCACCTACACCGTAGAAGATCTCCTCACGCAAGCCCGCTACACCTGGCAAGGCCCCACCAACTACGTCTCCCTAACCCCCCAAGCCACCGCCCACATCTTCCGCATCCTTCTCACCTGAACGCCCATACGAAGAAGCACAACCACCCGCGTCACCGCTACCTGCATCCAACCCCCAGATGCCAACCCAAGAGGCAACGCACGCATGAAGAAGCCCTGCAGCGCCACCGACCCGCTCTGGTACAAAGACGCGATCATCTACGAGCTCCACGTCCGCGCCTTCGCCGACTCCAACGCCGACGGCATCGGCGACTTCCAGGGCCTCATCTCTAAACTCGACTACCTTCAGGAACTCGGCGTCACCTGCCTCTGGCTCCTCCCCTTCTTCCCTTCGCCCCTCCGCGACGACGGCTACGACATCGCAGACTACGTTAGCGTCAACCCCTCCTACGGCACCCTCGATGACTTCCGCCAGTTCCTCGCCGAAGCCCACGCCCGCAACCTCCAGGTCATGATCGAGCTCGTCATCAACCACACCTCCGATCAGCACCCCTGGTTTCAGCGCGCGCGCCTCGCCCCCAAAGATTCCCCCGACCGCAACATGTACGTCTGGTCCGACACGGACAAAAAATTCGAAGGCGTCCGCATCATCTTCACCGACACCGAAAAATCCAACTGGACCTGGGACGAAGTCGCCCAGCAATACTACTGGCACCGCTTCTTCTCTCACCAGCCCGACCTCAACTTCGATAACCCCCGCGTCATGCACGAAGTCCTCACCGCCATGCGCTTCTGGCTCGACTTGGGAGTCGACGGCCTCCGTCTCGACGCCATCCCCTATCTCATCGAGCGCGACGGGACCTCCTGCGAAAACGTCCCCGAGACCCACGTCAAGATCAAGGAAATCCGCGCCGTCATCGACGCCGAGTACGAGAACCGCCTCGTCCTCGCCGAAGCCAACATGTGGCCCGCCGACGTTCGCCCCTACTTCGGCAATGGCGACGAGTGCAACATGGCCTTCCACTTCCCCCTCATGCCGCGCATCTACATGGCGCTCCGGCAAGAAGACCGTCTCCCCATCACCGACATCATGGCGCAAACCCCCGCCATCCCGGACAACTGCCAGTGGGGCCTCTTCCTCCGCAACCACGACGAGCTCACCCTCGAAATGGTCACCGACGACGAGCGCGATTACATGAACCTCGCCTACGCCGCCGACACCCGCATGCGCATCAACGTCGGCATCCGTCGCCGCCTCGCCCCGCTGATGGACAACAACCGCCGCCGCATCGAGCTCCTCAACTCTCTCCTTCTCTCCTTCCCCGGCACGCCCATCATGTACTACGGCGACGAAATCGGCATGGGCGACAACATCTACCTCGGCGACCGCAACGGCGTCCGCACCCCCATGCAGTGGAACTCCGACCGCAACGCCGGCTTCAGCAAAGCCGTCCCCGCCAAGCTCTACTTCCCGGTCATCATGGACCCCATCTGGGGCTATCAAGCCATCAACGTAGAAGCCCAACAGTCCGACGCCTCGTCGCTCCTCCACTGGACGCGCAACATGATCGCGCTCCGCAAAATCTTCCAGGTCTTCGGCCGCGGCACCCTCGAATTCCTGCACCCAGAAAACCGCAAAGTCCTCGCCTACATAAGAGAATTCACGGGCGATGACGGCCACTCCGAAACCGTCCTCTGCGTAGCCAACCTCTCCCGCTTCGCTCAACCCGTGCAGCTAGACCTCAGCAAGTACGCCGGCCGCCAGCCCGTAGAGATGCTAGGCTACGTCCCCTTCCCCCTGGTCGACGAAACGCCCTACGCCATCACCCTCGCCCCCTACAGCTTCTTCTGGCTCGAGCTCCAACCCACAGCCGCGCATCCCCCTAAACCCGCCGTCGACCTCCAGGAATCCGCTAACACCGCCGCATCCTCCACAGAACAACCCTCTCCCGCATCGCAACTCACGCCAGACCCCAACCCCAACGCCGTCATCTCGACCGAAGCGCAGCGCAGTGGAGAGACCCCTGTATCTTCTGCTGCCGCACCAACATTAATCACCGTCCTCAAAGACCGCGCCACCAACCTCGACACCATCCTCCGCACCTACATCGCGAAACAACGCTGGTTCGGCGGCAAGTCCCGCACCATCCGCTCCACCCGCATCACCTCCACGCTCCCCGTCGACGCCACCTCCCTCATCGCCCTCGTAGAAATCACCTACACCGACAACTCCACCGACCTCTACCAACTCCCCCTCGCCCTCATCCCCGAAGCCGACGCCGCCACCCTCCCAACCTCCACACCCCAAGCCATCATCACCACCTTCGACAACACTACCCTCATCGACGCGACCACCCTCCCAACCTTCCGCACCGCGCTCCTCAGCAAGATCATCTCCAACACTCCGGGTGCCCCACGTCTCGCTTCTGAGACGTGGGTTGTCGGATCACCACAGCCTCCCGCACCCACCCCCAGCGCCACCCCCAACCTCACCGCCAACCACTCCACCGCACTCGACCCCGCGCGCCTCGCCGACGTCCCCTCCCGCCTCGGTTCCGCCGAGCAATCCAACACCAGCATCCTCTACGACGACCTAGCCATCCTCAAAATCTTCCGCCGCGTCGCCACCGGCGAAAATCCCGACGTAGAAATCGCCCGCTTCCTCACCGAGGTCGCCCACTTCGACCACATCCCCGCCTACCTTGGCGACCTCCACCTCACCTCCGACAACACCACCCTCGCCTTCCTCCAATCCTTCGCCCCCAACATAGGCGACGGCTGGGCCTGGACCCTCACCAACCTCGACCGCTTCTTCAACGAGATCGCAACCCTCCCCACACCAACTCCCGACGCCATCCGCGAACACGCCTCAGGCTACCTGGACGCCGCAGCCCTCCTGGGCCAACGCACCGCCGAGCTCCACCTCGCGCTAGCTACCCCCACCGACAACCCCGCCTTCCGCGCCGTCGCCACCACCCCCGAAGACCTGGCCAACGACCGCCAGCGCATCCACCAGCAAGTCACCACCGCGCTCGACGCTCTCCAGTCCGCCCTAAAGAACCCCACAAATCCGGGTGCCCCAGGTCTCGATTCTGAGACCCGGGTTCTCGCCACCGAGCTCCTCTCCCACCGCGACCACCTCCTTGCCCGCATCGCCGCCTTCAACGGAGATCCCTCCCGCTTCGGCCAGCGCATCCGCATCCACGGCGACTACCACCTCGGCCAGATCCTCCGCACCCAATCCAAAACCCAATCCGACTTCCTCATCATCGACTTCGAAGGCGAGCCCGCCCGCTCCCTCGCCGACCGCCGCAAAAAACAATCGCCCCTCCGCGACGTAGCCGGCATGCTCCGCAGCTTCAGCTACGCCGCCCGCACCGCCCTCCAGACCGCCCTCGAACGCGCACCCGCCAACGCCGCCAACCTCAAAGCCTGGGCCAACGCATGGGAGACCGCCGTCACCACCGCCTTCCTAAACGCCTACACCTCAACCATCGCCACCAACTCCGCGCTCCTCCCACCCCCGGAACCGGGTGCCCCACGTCTCGATTCTGAGACGTGGGTTCGCACGATACCAACCGCCGGCTATCAAAATACCCTCGACGCTCTCCTCCTCGAAAAAGCCTCCTACGAACTCCTCTACGAACTCAACAATCGTCCCACCTGGCTCCCCATTCCCTTAGAGGGTCTTCTCGCAATTGCGCGCAACAGCGCATAATCTTGTCAGCAGATCATCTCAGCCTGAGCGGCCTTATCTCCCATGTCCTCCAGCCCACTCACCGCCGACGCCGCACAGCCAACCACCCACCCGGATTCCGGCCCCACCCTCGCGCCCGCCCGCAACTCCACCGCAGACCTCCTCATCTGCCTCCCCGCGCTCGCACCCGACGCTCTCCCCCACGCGCTCCACGCCGTCGCCTCCGCCTTCCCCTCCGAGCCGGTCCTCGTAGCCTGCCCCCACCCTCCAGAAAATCCCGCCGACTTCCCCTCCCTCGATCTCATCCCCTACACCACCACCCGCTCCGACGTCGGCTGGATCCTCGCCGCCGGCGACTACGCCGCAGCCGCCCAGCTGGCCCTCGAGCACAATGCCCGCGCCGTCGTCCTCCTCGGTGGCGACACCGCCGCCCTCTCTGCTCCCAAGGCCATCGACCCCATTCTTCTCCGCAGCCTCATCGATTGCCTCCGCAGCAAAAACATCGACCTCGTCCTCCCCCGCTTCTCTGTCGGTCCCAACGACGCACTGGTCAACTCCGCTCTCCTCTACCCGCTCTCCCGCGCCCTCTTCGGCGCCGACATTCACTTTCCCCTCCCCATCGACGCCGCCATCTCCGGCCGCCTCGCCCAGCGCCTCGTCTCCACCACCCAGCGCCTCATGGCTCTCAACCAGGGCTCCACCCTCCTCTGGCCAGTCGCCGAATCCGCGGCCGCCGGCTTCTCCGTTCGCGAAGTCTCCGCCGGCCATGCCACTCCGCCCACACCGCCGCCGCCGCAAACCCAGGCCGACTTCAACGCCCTCTTCACCTCCGTCGCCGGCTCCCTCTTCAACGACATCGAATCCAAATCATCCTTCTGGCAGCGCGCCCGCGGCATCTACGCCCCCTCCGTCCAGCCTTCCGCCCCACCCCCCCTCTCCGAGCTCGCCGCCTCGCCCGAAATTCACTCCATGCTCGAAACCTTCCGCATCGCCCAGGACAACCTCCAGGAGATCTGGTCGCTCGTCCTTCCCCCCCAGTCTCGCCTCGCCATCAAAAAGCTCTCCGCCCTCTCGCCCGACGCCTTCACCATGGAGCCCGACCTCTGGGCGCGCATCGTCTACGACTTCGCCCTCGCCTACCACCTCCGCACCCTCAACCGCAGCCACCTCCTCGGCGCCATGACCCCGCTCTACTTCGCCTGGGTAGCCTCCTACCTCCGCTTCGTAGCAGACGACTCCTCCCGCGCAGCCCACGCCATCGAGCTAACCGCCGCCGCCTTCGAAAACGAAAAATCCTACATCGTCTCCCGTTGGCGCTGGCCCGACCGCTTCAACCCCTAACCCCTCACCACCTCTCACTCATCACTCATCACTTATCACTTATCACTCATCACTTATCACTTATCACTTATCATTCGACTCTCCGGAAAGGATCACCGAACATGGGACATCAACTGGGTCAGCAAATCGGATCCGCCCTCCACCAGTCCATTCACCGCATCGTCCTTGTGCTGGCCAGCTTCCTTCCCGGAATCCTCGCCTTCCTTCTCGCCGTCCTGGTCTTCGCTCTCATCGGCTGGGGCCTATCTGCACTCGTCCGCCGCCTGCTCATCGCCGCCCGCTTTGATGAGCGCCTCGCCTCCCGCGAAGCCCCCGGCTCCACCGGCATCATCACCGAGTGGTCGCCCTCCAACTCCCCCACCGTCCTCGCCCAGCGCGCCACCTTCTGGATCCTCTTCCTCGCCGGCATCGCCATCGGTATCTCCGCATTCGACGCCTCCTATGCCGAAGACGCCCGCTACACCATCTTCCTTCTCCCCTACGTCGCCCACATCACCGGAGCCATCCTCATCCTGCTCGCCGGCACGCTGCTCGCCCGCTTCCTCGCCCGCTCCGTCCTCATCGGCGCCGTCAATTCGCAACTCCAGTACGCCCGCTTGTTGTCTCTAGGCGTCAAGTGGCTGGTCCTCGTTCTCACCGCCGCCATGGCCCTCGACCACCTCAACATCGGTGGCGGCGTCGTCGAGCTCGCCTTCGGCATCCTCTTCGGCGGCATCGTCCTCACCCTCTCCCTCGCCATCGGCCTCGGCTCCCGCGACCTGGTCAGCCGCTCCATCGAAAAAACCATGGACAAAACTCCCACCCCCCGCCCCACCGAAGTCCCCCCACGCTCCGACACCGACACCCCACCCCGCCTCCGCCACTTCTAACCCCGATCCGGTTGCATCCAACCCACCCTACGTTGCGCCCTTCAACTCAACACTGATTGCGCGGAACTCCACGGTGCCCACATTCTCCAGCGTATGAGGCGGTAATGGCCCCGACCATACCGCACTCTCCGGAAGAATTTTTCCGAGAGTGCGACTGTCCACTAAAGTGATCCCCTCTCCATCCCTGCGTACGAAATCACTCCAGCTAAGGATGTACAGAGTGCTCGGCCATCGATGGGTGTGGAGGGGAACCGTCTGTCCCGGCGGGATCCGCGTGTCCAGTACGCGCACAAACTCGTTCTCAAATAACAGTGCGTGATACTGTGACGCCGCGTTCAACGCGTCAAGATCGTCAGGCCAGTCAGGCTGGTTCGGCATACGCGACATTCTACTTCGTATCGCCGGAGCAGCGCGTCACCGACACCACAGAGTCCCCTGCACGCTCCACCCCCATGACCCCGCCCGCAAATTCAAATAGAATTCAACCTCGTGCCACCCTCCCCATCCAATCTCCCAATGACCCCGACGAACCCGACCCACAAGCAAATCAACACCACCCGCCAGGTCCTCTTCGCCTCCCTCGTCGGCACCTCGGTCGAGTTCTTCGACTTCTACATCTACGCCACCGCCGCCGTCCTCGTCTTCCCCAAACTCTTCTTCCCCAGCTCCGATCCCAACACCTCCACGCTAGCCTCGCTCGCCACCTTCGGCATCGCCTTCCTAGCCCGCCCCATCGGCTCCACTCTCTTCGGACACTTCGGCGACCGCATCGGCCGCAAGCGCACCTTAGTCCTCGCCCTCTCCACCATGGGCCTATCGACCTTCGCCATAGGCATCCTCCCCGGCTACGCCACACTAGGCATCCTCGCCCCCATCCTTCTAGCCCTCTGCCGCTTCGGCCAGGGCATCGGCCTTGGAGGCGAATGGGGCGGCGCTGTCCTCCTCGCCATCGAAAACGCTCCGCCCAACAAGCGCGCCCTCTACGGTATGTTCCCTCAGCTAGGCGCCCCCATCGGCTTCGCCCTCTCCAGCGGCACCTTCCTCCTTCTCTCGCACTTCCTCACCGACAAGCAGTTCTTCAACTACGGCTGGCGTCTTCCCTTCCTCGCCTCCGCCGTCCTCGTTCTGCTCGGCCTCTGGGTCCGCCTCAGCATCACCGAAACCCCCGTCTTCGCCGAGCTGGCCCGCCGCTCCGAGCAAGTCGCCGTCCCCATCGTCACCGTCTTCAAGCAACACACCCGCGCACTCATCGGAGGCATCCTTGTCTCCCTCGCCACCTTCGTCCTCTTCTATCTCATGATCGTCTTCGCCCTCTCCTGGGGCACCACCGCGCTGCACTACAGCCGCTCCAGCTTTCTGCTCATCCAGATGCTCGGCATCCTCTTCTTCGCCGCCGCCATCCCCTTCTCCGCATGGCTCGCCGAACACGGCCGCCGCCGCGCCATGTTCCTCATCACCGCCCTCATCGGCCTCTTTGGATTCGCCCTCGCCCCACTCTTCACCTCCGGCATGCACGGAGCCATCGTCATGATGACCGTAGGCCTCACCCTCATGGGCCTCAGCTACGGCCCGCTCGGCACCATCATCTCCGAGCTCTTCCCCACGCCCGTCCGCTACACCGGCAGCTCGCTCGCCTTCAGCACCGCCGGCATCCTCGGAGCCTCGCTCACTCCCTACATCGCCACCTGGCTAGCCAAAACCTACGGCCTCTCCTTCGTCGGCTATTACGTCACCCTCTCCGCAGTCCTAACCTTCTGCGGCCTCCTCCTCATCCGCGAGACCAAAGACCAATCCCTCTAGCGCCCCGCGCTTAGCAACAGGAAATGCAAACGCCCATCCACCGCAACCAGGTTGCGCTAGATGGGCGTCCGGAAGGTATTGCAACCTAGAACGAAAGCAGCCGATCAAACAAAGACCGGTACCGCTTCAACGATTGGCGAAGGTCCTCGGTGGAAACGTTGTCGCCCTTGCCCCACTGCTCTTCCAGCGTGGCTCGCTCGGCGGCAAACTGCTCGGCAATACGCTTCACCACATTGGCAACCAGGCTGTCCGCATGTTCCACCGCGTGACGCGGCTCATCTACAAAAGACGTCTGAACTTCTTTCCACCGCGCCCGGAAGCTGTTCAGTTCATCTTCCGGGAACAGCGCGGTCGTCTCCGTGTTTGAGTCCGCCGCGGTCGCATCACGAATCGTGCTGGCCGGAAGTGGAATCGGCCGTCCATCTGTCCCATCCGCCATGCCACGATTGCCGTTAATCTCCGCAGGCTCCCGCCGATACGTCAGTTCGCGGTCGGGATCCATCGCAGCAGGCTCCCGCTGGTTTCCCAGCTCACGATCCCTATCCATCGGCGGACGGTCTGGCACTGCAGTCGCTGGGCGTGCAATATCGGCAGTGGTCAATGTTTCATCATTAAGAAGCGATTCGTTCATGGGAGTCTCCTACTCTTTGGGGTTTGGCAGTTTCGAGCAGTTCGTCGAACAGCGAGCGGAAGTTGACCATCGCAAGACGCAGCTCTTCCGTAGAGGTCTGCCCCTGGGAGTGGCGGAGCATGATGGCGCGTGCTGAGCGGTAGTTCTGAACCAGTAACGGGTACTCGACGGATAAATCGGCAGTTCGCTGCTCTGCCTCACCCATCGGATATCCGCGGGCAGCAAGAACAGTCTTGACGAGCGTATCGGCCTGGATCACGGCGTTGGAAGGATCGTCGACAAACAGGCGTTGCACAGCGCCCCACTCCTCCGCATAGCGTTCCCGATCCAGCGCAGTAAGTGGACGCAGAGCGAATCTCTCCACTCGCCTTTCGCGGTCGATCAGGACCGCCTCCGCCTGGCGAGTGTCGCCGTGCTGTGCGACCGCGCGGTCGTACTCAGGGCCAAACTGCTGCTTGAGATGCTGGCTCCTGCGTTGGCGAGCAATCAGAAAACCGGCGATCACAACGAACGCGGCCACCACAAGAATCACGGCGATTACAGTCCTGGAGTCCATGGGCAACGCGCCTCCGAGACTGTGAGATGCTGATTATTTACTGTGCGTTTTGGCCCTCCTGCATGTCACCAAAGAGCTCTTGCGCAATGCCATCGCGCCCACTACCTGGCAGCAATCTCTGCGCCATCCCTAACCCTCATCCCACCAACAAAATCGCCTCCGCAAAATCAAAGACCAATCTCTCTAGCTCTTCGACGCGATCAACCGCGCAACAGCAGGATGATTCAACTGCGAACGAATCGGCTGGTCAGCCCTAATCTCCGCAAGAACCTCCGCCACATACGCGACCGTCCCCCGCACATTCAACTCCGTCAGCCCAGCCTGGTGCGGCGTGATGAAAATCTGCGGCAGCGTCAACAGCGGGTCATCCAGAGGAATAGGTTCATGCTCCTCCACGTCAAGCCCCGCGCCCCCCAAATGCCCACTCTTGATCGCGTCATAAAGCGCCCGCTCATCCACCAGCGAACCCCGCGCGATGTTGATCAACATCGCTCCCTTCTTCATAGCACGCATCACGTCCGCATTGATCAGGTGAGTATTCTCCTTCGACGCGCGCACCGACAGCACCACGAAATCAACCTCAGCCAAAGCATCCATCAGCTTGTCAGGCGTAAGCGTAGGAACATTCTTCGGCGCATGCTCCGGAAACAGATCGACGCCACTCACCTGCGCCCCAAAACAAAGCAGCCGCTCCGCAATCTTTGACCCGATACATCCCATGCCCACAATGCACACCTTCGACCCAATCAGCGAACCTCCCCGCCCCGGTTTCTTAATCGAAGGATCGTGGATCGAAGCCAGCGCCACCGGCAGCCGCCGCGCAGCCCCCAGCATCAGCAGGATCGTATACTCCGCAACCGAATCCGCGTTGCCCGTAACATCTCCCGGAGAGTTCGACACCCGGATGCCCAACTCCGTAGCGGCATCCACATCCACGCCCTCATACCCATCCGAAAGCGTTTGAATCAACGTCAGCAGCGGCAACGCCTCCATCAGCGCCCGGTCAACAGACACCGCAAGCAGCACCTCGATATCGGAAGCCGGCGGGACCTCACCCGGCTGCCACTCGATCAGCGTGTCTTCAACCAATCTCTGCTTCAACCCCTCAAAGATCGCGTCCGTAAATTCAAACTTAGGGGCGAAAAAGCCAATCTTCATTCTTCCTCCAGCGGCCCAACGCCGCACCCACGCCAACACCAATACGAATACCTGTTCAGCCTAGGATACCGGCCAACCCATAGCCAGAGCGGTCCCTGCACAGTCCTGCATGCGTTTCCACACCCTTGCGAGAAAAGCCGCATGCCCTACTCCTAAGCCTCACCCCATCAACGAAATTCCCTCCCCGCGACACTTTTTCACCAAACTCGTGTTTCTAACAACAGGAACGGTAGCGATCCCAAGCGCCCCGTCCCCATTGGCCCGCATCCAATAAGCTGAAACGTTCGGCCCGGGCCAGTCAGGAGCAACACATGCGCAGTCTCAAGTATCTTGCACTTCTCGCAGCTCTCGGATTTGGACTTTCCGTCGCAGCCACTCCCGCTGCGCAAGCCCAGGTCTCCGTCGGCATCGGCGTTGGCGGCGGCTATCCCTACAGCGGATATGCCTACGGCCCACCCGACTGCCAGTGGGGTTACTACAACTACGCTCCTTACGCCTGCGCCCCCTACGGCTACTACGGCCCGCAGTGGTTTTATAACGGCATCTTCCTTGGCGTAGGCCCCTGGTACGGCTGGGGCTGGAACCACGGCTGGGGCGGCTATCGCGGCGGCTACTACCGCGGAGGCTACGGCTATCGCGGTGGATATGGCTACCGCGGCGGCTACGGTGGTCGTGCTTACATAAGCGGCGGGTACCACGGTGGCTACGCGGGCGGTTACCACGGCGGCTACGCCGGTGGTGGATTCCACGGCGGTGGCGGCTTCCATGGTGGCGGCGGCGGCTTCCACGGTGGCGGCGGTGGCGGTGGCTTCCACGGCGGCGGTGGAGGATTCCACGGCGGTGGCGGCGGCGGCTTCCATGGCGGTGGCGGCGGCCACGGTGGTGGCGGACATCGCTAAACCCAAACAAAGCCCAACTCAAAACGGCTGCCCACCCGGCAGCCGTTTTCTTTTCCCAAGCCCAAGCAACCATCGCTCCACAACCAAAACCTCCACAGCTAGAAGCTAAAAGCCAGGAACCCTACCACCCACCCCTACCCACCACCCCCCCATCCGTACTATCCTCATCGGATACCCCAAACCCCGCCCCCACGAGGTCTATGTCCCCGACCAATCCCATCATCGGCACCTCTCCCCCGCGCAAGGAAGGCCGCGCCAAGGTCCTCGGCGCCGCCCGCTACACCGACGACCTCACCCTCCCCGGCATCTGGCACGGCTGCACCATCCGCTCCACCATCGCCCGCGGCCGCATCCGCAACATCACCTTCGCCCCCCACATCAACTGGTCCGACTACGCCATCGTCCGCGCCCACGACATCCCCGGCGAAAACACCATCGTCCACCTCACCAAAGACCACCCTTGCCTCGCCGCTACCGAAATCAACCACGTAGCCGAGCCCATCCTCCTCCTCGCCCACCCCGACAAGTCCGCCCTCCTCGCCGCCCGCGCCGCCATCACCATCACCTACGAAGAACAACCCGGCGTCTTCACCATCGAAGCCTCCGAAGCAGCCGCCGAAGCCTTCAGCAACGACCCCACCGCCACCGCCAATATCATCTGGCCCGGCAGCGAAGCAGGCGGCACCGCCAACTGCTTCAAGCAATATCAGATGTACACCGGCGAAGCGGCCGCCACAGAAGACGCCATAGCCGCAGCCTTCGAATCAGCCGACCACATCATCGAAGGCGAGTACACCACCGGCGCACAAGAGCAGCTCTACATCGAGCCCAACGGCGTCATCGCCGAATGCAATCTCGACCCCACCACCGGCCGCGTCCTCGACGTAACCGTCCGCGGCTCCATGCAATGCCCCTACTACCTCGTCCACGCCCTAACCCTCGTCTTCAACCTCCCTGAAGAAAACTGCCGCGTCATCCAGGTAGAAACCGGAGGAGCCTTCGGCGGCAAAGAAGACTTCCCCTCCGTCATCGGCTCGCACGCCGCCCTCCTCGCCATGAAGTCCGGCCACCCCGTAAAGATCATCTACGACCGCGGCGAAGACATGGCCGCCACCACCAAGCGCCACCCCTCCCGCACCCGCCTCCGCACCGCAGTCTCCCGTGACGGACGCCTCCTCGCCGGCACCATCGACATCGCCCTCGACGGCGGAGCCTACGCCACTCTCTCCCCCGTCGTCCTCTCCCGCGCGACCATCCACGCCCCCGGCCCCTACAAGTGGCCCGCCCTCCGCGTCCGCTCCAAGGCCATGGCCACCAACATCCCACCCCACGGCGCCTTCCGAGGCTTCGGAGCCCCCCAATCCCTCTTCGCGCTAGAGCGACACATGGACAAGATCGCCCACACCCTCAACCTCTCGCCCGAAGAACTCCGCCGCCGCAACTTCCTCTCCACAGGCGACCACACCGCCACCGGCCAACCCCTCACCGAACCTGTAGACATGCAGCACCTCCTCACCCGCGCGCTAGCGGATTCCGACTACCATGCCAAGCGGAAAGCCTTCGCCCTCTCGAATCTCGCATCCGGCCTTAACGGAAACCAAATCAAGCGCGGAGTAGGCTTCGCCGCCTTCATGCACGGCACCGGCTTCACCGGCTCCGGCGAGCGCCGCCTCAACTCGCTAGTCCACCTCGACATCCTCCCCAACGGCCGTCCCCAAATTCTTGTCAGCTCAACAGAATTCGGCCAGGGCACCAACACCATCCTCTCGCAAGTCGCCGCCGAAACCCTCCACCTCCCCTACGACGACATCCTCATCCACGAAGTAGACACGGCCGCAGTCCCCAACTCCGGCCCCACCGTAGCCAGCCGCACGGCCATGATCGTAGGCAAGCTGGTCGAGCGCGCCTCCAATCAAATCCTCACCACTCTCCGCGACCAAGCCGCCCTCCCCACACCCCATACCCGCGAGCAATTCATCACCGCCGCGCAGACCTACCTCGCGCAGCACGGCCACCTCCGCGCCTCAGTCCGCTACGAGCCCCCCACCAAAATCTACTGGGACGACGACCTCTACCGCGGCGACGCCTATCCCGGCTACGCCTGGGCCGTCTACGTAGCCGAAGTAGCCGTAGACCTCGACACCTACATGGCCACGGTCACCCGCTTCGACGCCCTCCAGGAAGTAGGCCGCGTCCTCCACCCCATCCTCGCCAAAGGCCAGATCGAAGGCGGCATCGCCCAGGGCATCGGCTACGCCCTCTACGAAAAGTGCGTCTACAAAGACGGCCATCTCATGAACAACCAGATGACCAACTACATCATGCCCACCTCCGCCGACCTCCCCGACATCCACGTCACGTTCGAAGAGGTCCCCAGCATCCACGGCCCCGGCGGCGCCAAAGGCATCGGCGAGCTCCCCATGGACGGCCCCGCCCCCGCCATCCTCAACGCCATCCAGGACGCCACCGGCATCAGCTTCACCTCCATCCCCCTGTTACCCGAAGACATCTTCGAACGCCTAACCAACTTCACCACCCACCCCCACGGCGGCACCGAAGACCTAAACCCCACCGTCGACCTCGACACTCGCGTAGAGCAAGCCCAAGCCGCCCACGTAGAAGAAGCTCCCGACAGCAGAGTAGAACCAGCCCAGGCCAAGCGTGGAGAAGCAGCGCCAGACACAACGACCGAATCCCCCGAGGTCCCCGCATGAACAACGAACTCGGAAGGGCACGGCTTCAGCCGGGCCATAGACCCCTCCCCCACGAAGGGGGCTTCAGCCCCTGGGGTAAATCTTCGCGTGCCGTTGCCTCCAAGCAGGAAACATCCACACCCACCCAAACTCTGTCATCTCGACCGAAGCATCGCGCTTCTGCGATGCGCAGCGGAGAGACCTGCAGCGCCTTTGCATTTGCCTCACCCGGATTAGCAGCGGGCTTTAGCCCGCGGTCCTCGCCCCTTACAACGAATCGGGCTTTAGCCCCGGCGCGCTTCGCCTCCAGGTACCCCAAGGCTTCAGCCTTGGGTCTCATGATCTATATGGAAGAATCGGGCTTTAGCCCCTGGGGTATGCCCTCACCCGCAGCTCCATCGACGCCCGAGGTATCCGCATGAACAATGTGAACGCTGATGCCACGATTTTGGCACTAGTCTCCGCGGCGTGTGGGATCATCTGTCTTTCCGCAAGCGTCATGCCAAACAAATGGTTCAATAGTGTCGCCCGTGCGAACGAAACCAAGCTGGACGGAGCTGGTCCATCCAAGTTCCGTATATTTTTGGCTCTCGTGGGGATTGGCGGACTTTACATGACATGGGTAGCGCGAGGCCTTCACAAATGAGCCAAATCCAACTAACTGTTAATGGCAGCGCCAAGACCCTCGAAGTCCCGCCCCTAAAGCGTCTCCTCGACGTCCTCCGCGAAGACTTCGCCCTAACCGGCACCAAGGAAGGCTGCGGCGAAGGCGAATGCGGAGCCTGCGCCATCCTCTTCGACAACGGCAATGGTGCGGAGCTAGTCAACTCCTGCCTAATCCCAGCCCTCCAAGCCAACAACGCCACCATCACCACCATCGAAGGCCTCGCCCCAACGCCCGGACCCACCGACACCCTAATCCCTAATCCCTGTTCCCTAATCCCTGCTCTCCACCCCATCCAGCAATGCTTCCTCGAGCAAGGCGGAGCCCAATGCGGCATCTGCACCCCCGGCATGATCCTCGCGACGCACCATCTACTAACCCAACATCCCAACCCCACCGAAGCCCAAATCCGCGAAGGCCTCTCCGGCAACCTCTGCCGCTGCACCGGCTACATGCGCATCTTCGACTCCGTAAAGCAAGCCGCGCTCTCAACTCCGGAGCCAACAAAATGAAGACGGCTTTGTGGATAGGTGCAGGCATTGGATTCTTCATGCCGATAGCGTGGGGCCTGTTGAGCTTCCTCCTATTCAACGTGCCGGAGGGCCCCGCCGCCGAACTGTATTGGAGACTCAACCATTTCTTCTGCCCCTTCCACGCTCTTCCAACATGGATCGAACTACCCGGGACCGCAGCCATCTACGCCTTGTCGACAATCGTGCTCGTCTACCCCTGGCTCCGCCTGAAGAGGAACGCTGATGCATTCTGACGTTCCCCAATACGCCCTCACCGCCCCGGCGACGCTAGCCGACGCCCTCCATCTCCTCGCGTCCGAACCCGGCCTCCACACCCCCATCGCCGGCGGCACCGAGCTAATGGTCGCCCTCGCCGCCGGCCGCCTCACCCAAAAATCCTTAATCTCCATCAACCACCTCACCGAACTCCGCTTCATCCACACCACCCCCGAAGCCATCCACATCGGCGCCAACACCACCTTCACCGACATCCGCCGCAACCCCACCATCTCCGCCCATCTCCCACTCCTGACCCAATCCGCCTCCTGGACCGGCTCCATCGCCAACCAGAACCGCGCCACCCTCGGCGGCAACCTCTGCAACGCCTCCCCCGCCGCCGACACGCCCCCCGCACTCCTCGTCTACAACGCCACCGTAACCCTCATCTCCTCCACCGGCCAGCGCACCCTCCCCTACACCGACTTCCACCTCGCCTACAAGCGCACCGCCCTCCGTCACGAAGAACTCCTCCACAGCGTCACCATCCCCCGCACCTACTCCGCCCACCAGCACTTCATCCGCAAAGTAGGCACCCGCAACGCCCAGGCCATCTCCAAGACAGCCCTGGCCGGCCTCGCGCTGGTATCCGAAGGCGACCAGCGCCACATCCAGCAAATCCGCCTCGCCGCCGCCTCCCTAGCCGACCGCCCCATCCGCCTCTACGCTACCGAGCGCGCCCTAAACCAAGCCTCCCTGGCCCCCGCCCACTTCCCAGACACCCTCCGCCAAGCCCGCGCCGCCCTCGCCTCCGAATCCCGCCCCATCGACGACATCCGCTCCACCGCCCGCTACCGCTCCGCCGTAGCCGCCAACCTCCTCGAGCAATTCCTCCGCTCCCTCACCCCCTAGCCGCCGTCCTCCCTCACCCCGCCACCGGATTAACAGAACTCCCCCTTCACCAGAGGATCACGGGCGTCTGCTTCACCGGATTAGCAGGGGGCTTCAGCCCCCTGAATTACCCCTTCAATGAAATGGGCTTTAGCCCTGGGCTCTTGCCTCCGCTCTGTCCTCCCAACCATCTCCTTCCACCCACTGCTGTCTCCGGTTTTACGTGGCGAATCGTTGCTACCTTAGCGCCCTTTGCGTCAAAGCCGTTGCCGTTGCCTGTTCCCCCTACAACGCCACCAGCGCAGCCCACGCCGCCAGCGCCCCATTAAAACTCGTATAGAACCCATAAGCGTCATACACCGCGCTTCCCCAGCTCCCCTGCACCTCCGCCGGCAGCGCCGCGCTCTGCACCGGGTCCGACACATTCCGCACAAACCCGAACGCCACCCCCGCCGCCTTGCACACCTCCCCCAACACCGCATCATCCATCTCGATGCAAGCGTACGTCCCGTAAGTCCCCGCCGTAGTCCCCACCACAAACGTAGGAGTAGTCAGCAACCAAGTCCCTCCCCCCGTCTCATCAAAAAACTTCGGCACCGTGTCCCCTGTATTCAACCCATCCGGATCCAGATCGAAGATCGAATATCCCGACCCATAATAAGAATTGAACTGCGTCACTAACCCCTGCAGATCGCTCTCCGTCGTAGGCACCGGCATCAACAAGCTCCCAAACCCCGCCTTATGCAATGTCGTGCCCGCCGCCGACCACGGATTCGCCCACTCCGGCCAGCTTCCCTGCGCCTTCCCCTTCTCGTACAGCGTCCCCGCACTCACCGCCCGCACCGTCCCCACATGATCCCCCACCATCGCCCCACCCGCAGTCCCAATCGACACCACCAGCCCCGGCTTCACCGCCTTCAACAACATCTCCATCATGGCCGTCAGCTGCGTCTGCCCCGGAAAATCCAGATGCGTATTCGACTTCCACAGCAGCACCCGCCTCCCCGCAATCTCCACCAGCCGCCACTCCCCCCAATAGCTCCACCCGCTGACACTGCCGCTTGGCATCCCCGCCGCATACTTCGTCCACCCGCTCCAGCTCCCCATATTCCTATCCGAGTAGGGCATCGCCGTCCCGCTAGCGCAGAACACATGCTGCATCGCCGCCCACTCCGCATCCGCCCACGTAATCACCACCACATCCGCCGCCGGCAGCCCACTCCCACTAGCACCCACCAGCACCGGAGCCGCCTGTCCCACCCCCGCCCAATCCACCACCGGCAAATCCGGCGTCGTCGAAATCACCGGCTCAAAACTCTTCTGTTTCTCCGTTAAAAACAAACGCGCTGGCCGATACCGGGGAGCACTCATCCATTCACCTCAAACCCTTTGGATGTCGCTCCCGGTATCGCCAGCCGCCTTGGCCCCGGGTCCCTACTGCGCCAGCGCGATCGTATGCTCTTCTCCAGCACGCAGTCGCACCATCTGTCCCGGCAGCGCCACCGCACGGAACAACGCCAGGTTCCCTACCATCTTGTCCGGCCCTGGGATCGAAGCAATCTCCCATCCTTCCGGCACCGGCTGTTCCACCACGAACACCACTGGCCGGCCAAACTGATTCTGCAGCAGATAGTCCTTCTCCTTCAGCACCACCACGCTCCGCTGCACGGCGCCATTCACCACCTCGCCCTTCACACGGTTCGCCGTCAACTGGCTGTCCAGGTGGCATACAGTCGAATCCAACTGCGCGACCGCCCGCTCGCCACTCGCACCCGGCGCTCCTCCGCCCACTGGCAGCGCCCCGGGCACACTCGTCCCCGTCACGCCGTCCACCTGATCCTGCAGAATCAGGCAGTCCTTGTTCACATGAATCTCCTGAAAGTCCGGGGCCATGGCCACCGCCACGTTATCCCGAACACCCGAATGCCGGCATCCCGCCAGTCCAAACAAGCTGACCAGCCCCAGCACTCCCGCTCCGACCCATCTAGATCCAACTGTTTTGGTCTTCATGTGTGCTCACCATGCGCATGATTCTTATCCACCTCTGGTGCCACCGCAAGAGCCCGAAAGGTGTAATACCCCCCACCAAAGGTCCTATAGCCCATAGTTACTAAAGCTGCCAGTACTAATTCGGAAACAGGAACCTACTCGCATACCTGCCCCTGTTCTCGCCAAAATCCCGGGATTCAACCCAACACCGAACCCGAATCAACCGATCGAAACCTCCAGTCCCAAAAAGGCATTCCCATTCCAGTCCGCCCAGCCTCCTCTACGCCATCCAGGCCCTTGCCCTCGCCCTTGCCTTCGCCTTTGCCTCCGCGTTTGCGTTTGCCTGACCCTTGCCGTCGCCCATGCCCTTGCCGTCGCCCATGCCCATGCCCTTGCCGTTGCCCTTGCCGTTCTGGCTGTCATCCCGGAGGGATCTGCTGTTGCCTTTGCTGTTGCCTTTGCCAGAAGCCAGAAGCTAGAAGCTAGTCACAAGCTAACCCCACCGCCCCCAATCCCCACTAAAATGATTTCCACAGAACCCTCGGGGGTTCCACCATGCTCGAGCTCGCCAAAGCCGCCACCTTCTTCGCCAGCCTGCTCTCCCTTTACTGGACAGCGCTCAGCGCCTTCTTCATCCCCGGCCTCCACTGGCAGGACCGCCTCTTCCTCGCCCTCGCCCGCCTCGCCCTCGCCGCCGCCGTCTGCCTGCTCAGCGGCCTGGTCTTCCGCCTCCCCGTCCGCACCAATCCCGACGCCCACCTCGCCCTCACCTCCACCCTCCCCATGCAGCTCTTCTTCTGGACCGCCCCCATCCTCGCCCTGCTCTTCCTCTCCTCCTGGTACCTAACCTGCGGAGCCCCCACCCTCACCACCCACTACCCCGCCTGCAGCTAGGCGGTTCCGCCTCACGCGACCCAGCACCACCGCCAACGCCTGAACGCACCCCACCCAACCCAGCATCACGGCCAACGCCTGAACGCACCCCGCTCAACCCAGCACCACCGCCAACGCCTGAACGCACCCCACCCAACCCAGCATCACCGCCAACGCCTGAACGCACCCCGCTCAACCCAGCACCACCGCCAACGCCTGAACGCACCCACCCGACCCGGCATCAGCGCCCACGCCTGAACGAGCCCCACTCAACCCAGCATCACCGCCCACGCCTGAACGCGCCCGCTCGACCCGGCATCAGCGCCCACGCCTGAACGCAGCCGCTCGACCCGGCATCTGCGCCAACGGCGCAACCTATCACAGCCTGGGGCGCAGCCCCAGGTCACCGCCCACCAAACCCCCAAGGGCTGTAAGCCCGACCCATAGCCGCGAGCCACGCCTACACCCAGCTTCGCACCACAAACCACCCCAACACCCCCGCCACCAACCAATCGGACACCAGCGCCGTATACTCCTTCGCATTCCTGCCCTTTCCCGGCAGATGGACAAACCCGGCCAGCCCGTAATACAGCCCACCCACCAACGCCGCGGGCACCACCCACCCCGGCCTCACGACGCTAAGAATCCCCAGCGTCCCCATCGCCAGATTCGCAAACCCAATCTCCCGAACCACCGGCAACGCCCCCGCATCACGGATCTGAAAAATCTCCTCAGCCGTAAACCGAGGCTGCACCACCCGCCGAACCCCCGCCACAAACAGCCGCACCCCGACCGCCCAGAACGTCCACCACCGCCCAATCAAAGCCAAACTCGCAACGCTCTCATGCAACCGCCCCGCCTCAATCGCCACCGAAACCACCGGACAAATTAACAGCAACAAGATCACGCTAGCGAAATACATACCCACCCTCCAGCCATCCAGCCTAAAGCACTCACCTCAGCCCTCGCATTGCTATCGCCGTTGTCTTCGCCTTTGTTTATTTCTTGCCGTCATCCTGAGCCGAAGGCGAAGGCCCCCGCATCGGTCGTTGCTCTTGCTGTTGCCTTTGCTTTTCTGGATGTCATCCCGCAGGGATCTGCTTCTTCCTTTGCCCTTGCCCTTGCCGTTCTTTCTGTCATTCCCTCCGGAATCTGCTTCTTCCTTCGCCTTTTCCCCAACGTTTGTCATCCTTCGTCACAGGCGGAGGATCTGCTTCTGCCCTTGCCCTTACCGTTGCCCTTGCCCTTGCCCTTGCCATTGCCATTGCCCTTGCCCTTGCCGTTGCCCTTGCCGTTGCCCTTGCCGTTGCCCTTGCCCTTGCCGTTGCCATTGCCGTTGTTTGTTTCTCGCCGTCATCCTGAGCGAAGCCGAAGGACCCCCGCATTGGCCTTTGCCTCTGCCCTTGCCCTACCGGATTAGCAGCGGGCTTCAGCCCGCTGAAAAATCCCCACGCCAACAGGGGCTTTAGCCCTGGCCCCTTCGGCTACACAATGATGTGCCATCTCGACCGAAGCCAAACGGCCCTACCGTTTGGCGTAGCGGAGAGACCCGCAGTGGCTCTTGCCGTGACTCGTTTCTCGCCGTCATCCTGAGCCGAAGGCGAAGGCCCTCCGCATCGGTCGTTGCTCTTGCTGTTGCCTTTGCTTTTCTGGTTGTCATCCCGCAGGGATCTGCTTCTTCCTTTGCCTTTGCCGGGTGCCCATCCGTACGCGCACTTGCGGACGGGAGGGTTCCGCTCTACCGGGAAGGCCCGAATCACCCTGCTCCCCACCACCCGTCCCCCCATCAAGACCATCGAAGGGGCACGGCTTCAGCCGTGCCATAAAACCGCCGGGTCGAAGACCCTACCGCTCTGCCGAAGGCCGGAGCGAAGCCGCAGGTGAAGCGACTGAACTGCCCTCCTCCGAGCCGCCCATACACCCGCCCCAGCCACGCGAAGCCCCTCCCCGTCCGCGCAGGACCTGTCAACCCCCCAAACCCTCCAAAAACCACGCAACCCAAACAAACCAAACCAAATAATAAATCCCAAAACCTGGCATAGTTACCCCACCCGACTTGCTACACTTGAAGTAGACCAAATTTCAAAAAGCTGGAGCGGCAACAGCCGCTGCAGCTTTCACATTTAAGCCCCTAACTCCAACAGAAAGAAGATCATATCCGTAACCCATTTAGAATGAGCCGCTTGAAAGTAGCTTTCACCCACTAAGCCGCAGATTCCAAACGACTTCACTACCGAAAAGTGAAAGCAGGGGGGGTCCCCAGCGGGCGTCCTTGGCCCATTGGGGTCAGAAGGGGGGTCCCCAGCGGGCGTCCTTGGCCCGTTGGGGTCAGAAGGGGGGTCCCCAGCGGGCGTCCTTGGCCCGTTGGGGTCAGAAGGGGGGTCCCCAGCGGGCGTCCTTGGCCCGTTGGGGTCAGAAGGGGGGTCCCCGGCGGGCGTCCTTGGCCCGTTGGGGTCAGAAGGGGGGTTCCCAGACGAACGCGGAACCACTTACCGACCAACCTGATCCGCCCGCATCGGCCAGGACAGGGGGGATACTTTGATACTTAACCCGTCCAGAATGACCACTTTAGCCGCAATTTTCGGCCACAACGCAGGGATACTTTGATACTTAACCCCTGCAAGCAGACTACTTTAGAGCAAAAAGAGCATTTTTGGGGGGGGGAGGGGGGGGTCACCCCAGCATCGTCCGCACCCGCTCCACATCCGCCTCGGTATCCACGTCCAGCGCCAGCGCCTCATCCACCACCGCAACCGCTCCGCGCAGCAGCTCCCGAGCCCCAACATCGCCGCGCAACTCCATCAACTCCGGAAACTTCTCCGCCGGAAAATAAGCCGGAATCCCAACCTTCCCTGCATACCCCGAACCCGTAACCCGATCCACCTCGCCACACAACTCCCGCACATGCTCAGCCCGCAGCGCAACCTGGTCACAAGCCATCACCACCAAACCTGCAACACCCAACTCCCCAGCCCGCGCAACGCCAACGCGGATCGAACTCGCCATGCCCTCATCGGCCAACGCATTCACCACCACCTCACAACCACGAAGTTCAAGCGCAACATCCGCATCGCGAACCACCACAATCACCGGCTCCAACCCAGCCTTAACCGCAACCCGAACCGCGCGCTCCAGCAGCGTCTCTCCACCAATCTCCACCATCTGCTTCGCCCGCCCCAACCGCCGCGAAGCCCCAGCAGCCAGCACCACAGCACCGATGCTCACAGCGCACACTGAGCCTGCAGATATCGCGAAGCACCACCTTGCCTCACCTGCTCCTGCACCATCTCCGCTGTCATCCGCCGCGAGCTCCCCAGCTTCCCCTCGCAACAAGCCTGGATCTCCGCAACAACCGCCAACGCAATCGCCTCCGCGCCATCACCGCCCAGGTCCAACCCAACCGGCGCAAACAGACCATCGCAAGCCCGTTCCACGCTCCATCCCAGTTGCGCAGCCGTCTCTCTCACCAACAG
The DNA here is from genome assembly GCA_963737325.1 of uncultured Acidobacteriaceae bacterium. Lineage (GTDB taxonomy): Bacteria > Acidobacteriota > Terriglobia > Terriglobales > Acidobacteriaceae > Granulicella. The sequence goes on along the minus strand of CAVTSJ010000009.1, from coordinate 151,005 downwards.
CGCACTTCGGTGCCGAGCGCCCAGCAACCCCAAATACCGCGGCTCACACCGCAGCGCTCCAGCCAGCCACACCCGATCCTGCTCATAACTATGCGTCATCACCACCACAGCATCCTTCGCCCCAATTCCCAACGACGCCAACTCCCCAAAACCCTCAGCAGCCATCACCAGCACAGCCTCGGGAAACCGCTCCGTCCGCGCCCATTGCATCCGTCCATCCACCACGACAACGTTCCATCCCATCAGCGCAGCGAACTGCACCATCGGCCGCGCATCGTCTCCCGCTCCAAACACAACCACCCGTTGCGGAGCCTCAATCCGCTCCTCAATCCCACCCTCAACCTCCACATCACCAACCACTCGCCGCAACGGCGCCCCATTCTCCGGCAACCAAGTCACCACCCGACTCTCAACTCCCTCCAACGACGACTCCAGCGCCTCCATCAACCCCTCAAACTCCACCGTTCCCGCAGGCTCCACCAGCAGGTCCACCGTCCCGCCGCAACCCAACCCATAAGGAATCTCAGCCGTATCGTCGAACAGCGTCGAGTACCTCTCAACCACCGCTCCGCCGCGCACCATCCACGCAGCCTTCCGCACAACCTCGGCCTCCAAACATCCACCCGAGATCGACCCCGCATACTCCCCATCAGCAGCCACCAGCAACCGAGCCCCAACCTGCCGATAACTAGACCCCTCAACCCGCACCAGCGTCACCAGCGCCACCGCATCCCTGCGCCGCCAAAGCTCGACAATCCTCCGCCGCTCACGCATCGTGCAATCCTCCCTCCCTACTGCTTCTCGCTAAACGTATGGATGCCGCATTCCAGCTTCTTGCCGCCCCATCGACCACTCCTCGGATCAGCCCCAACCGCCGGCACAGCAGTGCAAGGCTCACACCCGATACTCGTATATCCACGATCATAGAGCTCCAGTCGAGGAATTCCATGCGCGAGCGCATACCCCTCCACCCTCCCCCAATCCCAATCCGCCAGCACACTCACCTTCTTCAAGCTTTTTCCGGACGGCAAACGATGATCCTCAATCTTCTTCAATCCCGCGCGTGTCGGCGACTGCTCCCGTCGCAACCCGGTAAACCACCACGAATAAGGCTCCAGCGATCGCATCAGCGGCTCAACCTTGCGAATCGCGCAGCACTTGGTCGGCTCCACAATATGCAACAACCCAAACTCCCGCTCATGCTCTTCCAACGTCGTCTTCGGCAGCGCATTTACAAGATTCAAACCCCACTCTTGCACCATCCGATCGCGATACGCAATCAACTCAGGAAAGTGATATCCAGTCTCCAGGAAGACCACCGGAACCTGCGGCAGAAGCTCACGCAGCAAGTACAGCACAACCATGTCTTCTCCTTGAAAGCTGCTCGTCAGGCAAATACTCTCCAAACCATTTTCCAGCTCAGCCTGTCGCACAACATCAGCCACCAACTCCTCCGCCGAAAGCGCCTCACTGACGTCCGTCAAAACATCCACGCTCCCGCTCATGGCGTCTCCTCCTTATTGGAGGAGCCATCGAGCCAGTCCGAAGCATCCTGCACCGACTCAAAGTAGCCCTCTCCAGCCGCTTCCCTAACCCCTTCAACCGTCGACTCATCCAATGCCGCGCGCGCCGATATCGCCGTCACCTCGGCCAGTCGCAAAGCCCGCACAACACCAGCCAACGAAGTCTCCGGAATCAACGGGTCATCGACAACCACAGCAGCACGACCGCTTTCCCGCAACGCGTCTCGGAAAGCAGCCGCCTCTGCGGGCATGCCCCTCAGCCAGACGAACGCGGAACCCTTCGCAGCATGCTCCTTCCCCTCGGAGACCGCGACCGCAGCGACGATCATCGCCGCTCCCACCGTTGCATTCGTCACGGGATCAATTAGGATCAGCGCGCCCATCTCGCGGTTCTCCGTATACGCATCGAAGAACAATGGCAAGCTCGCATCGAACTCAACCTCTGCGATATCGTTCATCTGCAACTGCGAACGCTCGCGCTGCTCGGCCGATTGGATATCGACTCCATACAGAATCCTTCGGACCGTTGCCCGGACCGTGCGCGTCGTATGTTTCGCAAGATACGTTTGCCCGACAACCAACGGCTGCTCGTGCATCCAAACCACCATCGCGCGGAACCCGGTACTCAAATACGGAGCACTCTGATCCTCTCCAACCAACATCTCACCACGGCTAAGATCGATTTCGTCTTCCAACTCAAGCGTCACGCTCAGCGGAAAGCTTGCCGCCGGCAGCTCGCCGTCATAGGTGATGACGCTTTTCACTGTCGTAATGCGTCCACTAGGCAACGCCTTCACCCGCATTCCTGGCCGCACCTCACCGCGTTCCACCCGCCCCGCAAACCCCCTGAACTCGGCGTTCGGTCGCACCACAAGCTGCACGGGAAAACGCAAAGGCCCATCCGCTGCCTCGCGAATCGTCAGCGCCACAGTCTCCAGGTACTCCAGCAGCGTCGGCCCGCTATACCACTCCATCTTCATCGATGGCTCGACCACATTATCGCCGGCCAGCGCACTCACCGGAATCACCTCAACGCTCGTCAGCCCAAGCCGCGTCGCCAGCGCAGCAAACTCGGCGGAAACCTTCTCGAAGACATCCTCGCTGTACTCCACCAGGTCCATCTTATTGATGGCCGCAACTACATGCGGAATCCGCAGCAGGCTCGCAATATACGTATGTCTGCGCGATTGCGGCAGCAGCTCACCAGCCCGCTGGAACGCCTTCGCATCGATCAGCACGATCGCCACATCCGCTGTCGAAGCGCCAGTCGCCATGTTGCGCGTGTACTGTTCATGCCCCGGCGTATCGGCAATGATGAACTTACGCTTCGCCGTAGAGAAGTACCTGTAAGCCACATCGATCGTTATGCCTTGCTCACGTTCCGCCTTCAGCCCATCCGTCAACAGCGAAAGATCCACAGCCCCACCCGAACGATTGACCCTGCTCGCGCGAATCGATGCAAGCTGATCCTCATACACGCTCTTCGTGTCATGCAACAGCCGCCCAATCAATGTGCTCTTGCCGTCGTCAACGCTGCCAGCCGTAGTAAATCGCAGCATCTCCTGTTCCAGGTGGCTATCGAGAAACGCCCGAAAGCTCGTCTCACTCAAAGATCTCTGGCCTGAATCCAACGCACTCATCAGAAGTAGCCCTCCCGCTTCTTCAACTCCATCGACCCCTCTTCATCGTGGTCAATCGCGCGCCCTTCGCGCTCGCTGCGGCGGAAGCCAATCAGCTCCTCGATGATCTCCGGCAAGGTCTCCGCCTCGCTTCGTATCGCGCCTGTGCATGGCACGCATCCCAGCGACCGCATTCGCACCTTCATCAACTCGGGCTTCTCACCCGGCAGCAGACGCATCCCCTCATGAACCAGTGTGATCATCCCGCCGCGGATCACAGCCAGCCGATCCTCCGCAAAATACAACGGCACAATCGGAATCTGCTCGGCATACAGGTACAGCCAGATGTCCAGCTCCGTCCAGTTCGAGAGGGGGAACACTCGGATGCTCTCACCCTTGCGCAGCCGCGAGTTATACAGGCTCCAAAGCTCCGGCCTTTGATTCTTCGGGTCCCATTGTCCTGCCCCATCCCGAAAGCTGTACACCCTCTCCTTCGCCCGGCTCTTCTCTTCGTCGCGCCGCGCGCCACCAAACGCCGCATCGAATCCGCCCTCTTCCAGCGCATCCAGCAGCGACCGCGTCTTCAACGCCCCACAGCAGTTCTGCGTTCCCAGCTTCCACGGGCTCGCTCCATCGGCAATAGCCGCCTCGTTACGATGCACGATCAACTCCGCGCCAATCTCCTTCGCATAGCGATCTCGAAACGAAATCATCTCGGGAAACTTGTAGCTGGTATCGATATGCAGCAGCGGAAACGGAATCCTGCCCGGATAAAACGCCTTCTGCGCCAGCCGCAGCATCACGCTCGAATCCTTGCCAATGGAATACAGCATCACGGGGCGTGCAAATTCCGCAACCGCTTCCCGCAAAATGTAGAGGCTCTCTGCCTCCAACGCCTGAAGATGATTCAACCGCTTCTGATGAAGTTTCGCGATACCTTCGCCAGCGGCTTTGTCAGTAAGCAAGCAGCCTCCCCTTGCAGACCTGAAACGGCCCTGTTTGTCACAGAGGAAATGCCCCGCAAAAGGGCGATAGGGTTACTATGAACTGACCAGAAGTTTCTAGAGGAAAGCCGTTCACGCAATAAGATCGGATACACGTGTGCTCAACAACAAAATCGAATTTGCCGTGGACATCGCGTAATACGTAAACTGAAGACTTCCATCACAATGAGCTTATCCGCTTCCCAGCCCTGCATCAAGTTTGAGTCACCCGTTTAACCACGTTTCCTTCATACGTCCGATGCCATCTAGGGGATACTACAGAAGTGGAATTGGCGCAGCCGCCTCATTCCATGCAGTTTCTTGGAACCTCTGCTCGATGAAACACCTCTCAAACTGAACGGGTTATTTGGAGGAATCGCCGCAATGCAACGCTTGACTCTATGGGCTCGGCTTCTTTTGGTTATCCTCAGTCTTGGTACTGCTGCGGCGGTTTCCTCTGCGCAGGGGACCAAAGGTGGCGAACAGCATATTGACTCGAGAGTCGACATCTACGGCGGTTACGGCTACTTTCATCCCTTCAACAGCAGCGTCGCGGGCTATGAGTTTCAGAGTGTCTACAATCCCAATGCGACCATCGGCATCTCCACATGGTTCAACCGCTACTTCGGCATTGAGCTGGAGGGCGGCTACTTCTCCGGCAACAACGAGCACAAACAATACATCCCCAACTGCACCGGCGAAACCTGCAGCCAACTGGTCTACACCGCTGAAGGCGGCCCAGTCTTCCGATATCCGCTAGGACGTTGGGTGCCCTTCGCTCACGCCCTCGGCGGCGGTGAACGAACCAATGGACCCGCAGCTCAATCGCTGATGTGGGGATGGGGAGTCACCGGCGGCGTCGGCATCGATTACGTATTTCCGTTTTGGGGTCAGCATCTCTCTATCCGACCCATTCAAGCTGACTATCAGCGTTCCCAGGTCGTCTATGGTCCGCTGCTCCTTCCTTCGGGAACTGAGGGCGGATTCAGCGCTCTGAGCAATATGAAGCTCTCTGCCGGCCTGGTTGTCCGTTTAGGCGCCGTCGAGCCACCGAATCCCGTCATGCTCGGCTGCAGCGCACAGCCGGCGCAGGTCTATCCTGGCGATCCCGTTAAGGTCGAAGCCAACGCCCTGCACCTGGATCCGAAGAAAACTCCCGTCTACACCTGGGCTGCAAATGGCGGCAAGATCACCGCCTCCGGCCCGGAGGCGACAATCGATACCACCGGCCTCGCACCGGGTGACTACGTCGTCACCGGCCACGTAGAGCAAGGCACCAAACCGCGCCAGCAGGCATCCTGCGCCGCGCCCTTCGGTGTCATGGCCTTCCAGGCGCCTACCCTCACCTGCAGCGCCAACCCCAGCACTGCGGTCTCAGGCACCGACATCGCCATCAGCACGGTTGGCGTCAGCCCGCAGAATCGTCCGCTCACCTACTCCTACGCCGCCACGGCAGGCGTGATTGCCAGTTCCGGACCCACCGCCATCCTTACCACCGCCGGCTTGAGTCCGATGACCATCACCGTCACCTGCAACCTTGTCGACGATCTCGGACAGACCGCCAAGGCGACCACCGACGTCATCATCACCGCGCCGGTCGTCAACGTCCCGCAGACTCAGCCGCTCTGCAGCCTGAGCTTCACACGTGATCGCCGCCGTCCAGAACGCGTCGACAATGAAGCCAAGGGCTGCCTCGACGACATAGCCCTCACGCTGACCCAGCAGGCCGACGCCCACCTCGTCATGATCGGCAATTCGACCTCGGATGAGAAGCCGCAGTCAGCTGCAGCGCGTGCCCTCAACGCACGTCAATACTTGGTTCAGGAAAAGGGTATTGATCCCACACGCATCGAACTCCGCGTCGGCGCAACCCCGGATAAGACCGTCACCAACGTCCTGGTCCCCGCTGGAGCAACCTTCAACAACCCGGACACCCACACCTTCGACGAACGGACCATCGTCCGCCACGGACAAGCCTATGGCATCCCTCGCTCCGAGAGAATGTCACCCAGGACGTACGAAAGACCGGCGCCAGCTCCCATCGCACCCATAGTGCCGGCCACCACCACCCCAACTGTGCCGGCCACGCCTCCGACTTCAGCCAGCCCCGCCGAAACAGCACCAGCACCCGCAACCTCTACACCCGGATCACCCGCAGTGCCGGGAGCAGCACCAGTCTCACCCGCTGCTCTCGCTCCTGCCCCAGGGTCAACTCCGCCGACGACAGCTGCGCCCGAGACGCAGACAACTACACCCACAACGCCCCCATCAACCACCAGCCCGTCACCGCAGTAGAACGGCGATCGATCAACCCCGCGGATCAACCACCAGAAGTTAAGCGCGCCCAGTGTCGCATGCTGGCCGCTCTCAACTTCTGCTAAAATGAGAAGGTTGGTCAGTGGGTGTTGCAGCTCGTGCTGTTTCCCGGAGCTTTGCGTTCGTCCACGAACGACCAGCCACTCACCTAATCCATTGTTCGGGGCGTAGCGCAGTCTGGTAGCGCACCTGGTTCGGGACCAGGGGGTCGGAGGTTCGAATCCTCTCGCCCCGTCCGTCGCCGCAGTAGACGGGCGATCGATCAACCCTGCGGATCAACCATCAGAAGTTGAGCGCCCAGCGTCACATGCTGGCCGCTCTCAACTTCTGCTAAAATCAAAAGGTTGGTCAGTGGGTGTTTCAGCTCGTGCAGTTTCCCGGAGCTTACGTTCGTCCACGAACGACCAGCCACTCACCTAATCCATTGTTCGGGGCGTAGCGCAGTCTGGTAGCGCACCTGGTTCGGGACCAGGGGGTCGGAGGTTCGAATCCTCTCGCCCCGACCATTTTCAAGACAGACATCCGTCCGTCCGCGCTAAGCCAGCAGATATTTCAGCAATGCCATCCGAATGTATAAGCTGTTCTTCGCCTGCCGGAAGTAAGCCGCCCTCGCATTCGCATCCACCTCCGGCGAGATCTCGTTCACGCGCGGCAACGCATGCATGATGATCGCCTCCGGCTTCAGTCGATCCGCGACCTCGCGCGTTGATCACGTACACGTCCTTCACCGCGTCATACTCTTCCTTCGAAGCAAACCGCTCGCTCTGCACCCGCGTAATATACGCAACGTCCGCGTATTCAATCACGCCCTCCAGTTTCTCGCCCTCATGGAACGCGATACCCTTCTCCATCAGGTACTCCCGATACGCCAACGGCAGCCGCAGTTGCCACGGCGAAATCAGATCAATCGTCACACCCGGATAAAGGCAAAGCAGTGGCAGCAGTGAATGGATCGTCCTCCCATTGAGCAGATCGCCCACCAGCGCAACCCGCAGTCCACTCAGCCGCCCAAGCTCTTTCTTGATCGTGTACATATCCGCCAGCGCCTGCGTCGGATGCTCTCCCACACCATCGCCCGCGTTGATGATCGGCACCGGCGAAATTCTCGCTGCCGCCTCCGCAGTCCCCGGCTCATAGTGCCGAATCGCAATCGCGTCCGCATACCCACTTACCACGCGAATGGTATCGCTGATTGTCTCGCCCTTGGTCGCAGATGAATTGGCGCGCGCATTTTCTGCCGTCAGCACACCCCCTCCCAGTTTCTGCATCGCCGCCTCAAACGAAAACCTAGTCCGCGTACTCGGCTCAAAAAATAGCGTCGCCAGAATTCGCCCTCGCAGCGGATCGGTCAGCGCCCGAAACACATCGTCGCGCTCCATCTGGTGCGCCGACTCAAACAGCCACAACAAAAACTCAGGATCCTTGAACTGTCGCGCGCTGATTACGTGCTTAAGCTTTTCCATTCGGGCGAACACTCCCTCAACCTGCCGGGTAAACCCTGCCTTGCAATACGGTATAGGTCACACGGCCAGGCATCGTAAATCCCTCAAACGGGGACCAGCCGCACTTCGTCTTCATGTCTTCGCGCCGCACCACGTACGGCGCATCGGGATTCAGGATCGTAAGCGAGCCCACATATCCCGGCTCAATCGCGCCATATCCTTTGCCAAACCCCTCCGGCAAAAACTCCTTCACAAACTTCCCCGGATTCCACGCACATACCCGCGCAATATCCTGAGCGGAAAATCCGTGCTCCGCCATCAGCCACGTAGCGAACGCTCCATAAGTATCCAGATGCGGCACACCGCTTACGCCCTTCAACTTCTCTTCGATCGTGTGCGGAGCGTGGTCCGTCGCAACATAATCGACCAACCCATTCCGCAGCGCCTCAATCAACGCCAGCCGATCCTCCGGCCCACGCAGCGGAGGATTCATCTGCAACCAAAGCCGATTCTCCTCCGTCAGCATCGAGTCATCAAAAAACAGATGATGCGGCGTAGCCTCCGCCGTCACCCGCACCCCGCGCGCCTTCGCCGCCGCAATCTTTTCCAACCCACCCTTCGTCGAGTAGTGACAGAGCTTACCCACCAGCTCGTATCGCTCGATCAAGTACAGCGCAAACTCTGTAGCCGTAATCTCCGCGCGAGCCGGCCGCCGCTGCTCATGTGTCGCCTCTCCCCTACTCTCGCGCAGAATCGCAGGATCCTCGCAGTGAAAGCTCACATTCCTTCCGCGATACTTCGCGATCACTCCCTCAAGCTGTTCCTGCGAGGCAAAGAAGAGGTCCCCGACCGACGGCCCCATGAACGCCTTGTACGGTACATGCCTCGTTAGCGGATTCGTCTCCGGCCCAATCCCCGCATACAACGTCACATGTACCGCCGATGCCTTCGTCAGCTGTCCCTTAGCCGCGTAGCGCTCATCATCAACCGGTGCCACCGGATTATTCGGCATGTCGGCAACGTGCGTAACGCCACCATGCACCGACGCCGCCGACACCGTCGCAAAATCTTCCTTGTACACCTGCGACTTGCTCACATCATCTCGAGCATGGATATGAATATCGCCAAATCCCGGAAAGATGATCTGCCCCGCGAGATCAAGATCACTCCTGCCTGTCCGCGGCCCAACATACTCAATCAATCCCGTCTCGGTATTGACCTCGATCGCGCCTTCAAACTCCCGATCATGATTGGCGATCCTACCTTCAAGACGCAGCATGGACCGCCTCTCGTGCCACATTGATCTCGTCTCGCAGCTTTCGAGCCGAGTCCCCAGGATCGTCGCTGAAAAGAATCGCTCGCGAGCTACTGATCAGCAATCCCTTCCCCCGCGCATCCAATCCCGCTGCCACCACTGCCGCTACATCTCCGCCCTGCGCACCCACACCCGGCACCAGGAACGGCATCTCCGGCGCAATCGCCCGAATCCGCCGCATCTCGTCCGGATACGTCCCGCCCACCACCAGCATGCAGTTCGCTGCAACATTCCAATCCGTGCTCACCCGCTTCGCAACCGTCTCCCATAGCGGCCCTCCGTCGCACACCAAGTCCTGCAACTCCCCCGCTCCCGGATTCGACGTCCGGCACAACACAATACTCACCTTGTCTTTACGCTCCAGAAATGGCATCAGCGCCTCGCGCCCTAGGTAAGGATGCAGCGTCACCGCATCGAACCCCATCGCATCAAAAATCGACGCGACATAGCCCCGATTCGTGTTTCCAATATCCGCCCGCTTTGCATCACAGATCGTAAACACATCGGGATGCTCATCGCGCAGATACTCCATCGTCAACTCAAGTTCCCGCAGCCCCTGTGTCCCGCGCGCCTCATAGAACGCCATGTTCGGCTTGTACGAAGCCGCATACGAATGTGTCTGCTCAATGATCCAGCGATTGAACGCAAACAGTGGAAACTCCTCGCGCTTGAAGCGCTCCGGAATCTTCCCCAACTCCGGGTCCAATCCCACGCACACCAGCGAGCCCGCTGCATCTGCTCTCCGCTCGAATTTGTCTCTCGCTGCGCTCATCGTCCTCGACTGAAACTTCTATTCAAGCCCGTGCCGCTTCGCCCATGACCGCGGCTCATCCAGCCAATCCCGTACCACCGCCGCTCCCGCCTGATCAATCATTCCCTGCTTCACCGCGCATTCCAGCACCACAGGAAACGTCGTCGTAGCATGCAGGCGCACAGCCGACCTCGCAAACAACTCCACAGCCTCCCGAAAGTCATAGCTGATGATCGTCAGGCAATCACTCACCAAAGCGCCCTCAGCCCGCAGAGCTTCAATCGCCGCGATGCTGCTTCCGCCAGTCGTTACCAAATCTTCCACCAGCACCACGCGCTTGCCTGTCACATCGCCGCCTTCAACCCGCTTCTTCGTGCCGTGTTCCTTCAGCTCTTTCCGAATAAATACCGACGGCACCCGCATCGAAAATCCCAGCGCCGCGCTATGTGGAATCCCCGCAGCCTCAACCCCGCCCACCACATCCACCGCAATCTCGCGCTCCGCAATCAATCCTTCAAACCCGCGAATCACCTTAGCCCACTGCTCCGGCCAGAACGGAAACCGCCGATTGTCGCAGTACACCGGCGACTTGATCCCCGACTTGAACATAATCGGAGCCGCCGGCCGAAATCCGACACCCTCAATCGCAATCAACGCTTCGGCAATCTCGCGTCTGCGCGCCTCATAGCTCATGCGCCTGCTCCTTAATCTCTCGCGCCAACTCGGGATGCCACATCGCCGCAGTAGCCGACATCACCACATCCGCCCCAGCCTTCCGATACTCGTCAAACGCCGCCGCGCTTCCCGCCCCGCCAACACCCACAATCGTGAACTTCTGCCCCAGTTCCCCACGTATCCGCGCCAGCTTCGACGCCATCGCCACGCCCGCCCACTTCACCGAACTCCCACACACTCCACTCCGCAAGCGTCCTTCACCCGGCAGCGCCTGCTTCCCATCTTCATCGCGTATCTCCGCCGAGATCGTATTGATCGCCGCAATTCCATCCACCACCCCGCCGACCTCGCGCAGGAACTCTTCCAGCTTCGCCTCGTCCCGATAAAACGCCATCTTGATCACCAGCGGAACGCTGCCAATTTCATCCTTGATCGCTTCCACCACTTGTCGCGACCGCGCAATATCGAAGCACAGCAGATTCGCCGTGCCCTCGTTCGGGCAGCTCAGGTTCACCTCAATCACGGGCACGCCCGTCTCTTTCACTAGCCGCGCTCCCAGCACGAAGTCCGCAATATAATCCGCCACGCGACCGTTCTCCGGAAGCGTTCCCTGGTAGCTCCCCACCACCACCTGCCCGAGTTGAGCGTACGCCGCGGCATCCGCCATGTCCGGCTGCCAGAACTCCGGATCCATCGACGGCACACCAAACGAGTTCGTAATCGACAACGGCTCGCTGTAATCCTCGTTCGCCACCAGCGTGCGATCCGGCGCCAGGTCTCCCTCCACCTTCACCGCCAGCACGTTCGGCCATGGATGACACGCATACTTGTGCGTCCGCACCGTCTTGTACACCGGAATATCGAACCCCATATCCAGCGCAGCTTTCACAAACTTCCCATTGATCAGCGGTCCCGCAGGAATGCCAAACGGCGCAAACACCGGATGCCCGAGAAATTGATGTTTCGGTTCTGAAGTTGGAGAAGCAGGAGAGGTGTTGGCAAAGAGGCCAAATGGGCCGTGCTCAAAATTGTCCAGATAAGACTTTGCCGGGTCGTAAAACGGCTCAGAGGGCATGCACCAGATCACCTGTCCCACTAGTATAGCCCACTGTTTTTGCACCTACCGCGGGTCGATCTGCGTCTCGATCGCATACCGGACAAGCTGCGACCGGCTCCTCACCCCCGCGCGCTCAAACAGCTTCTGCAGGACAGCCTTCACCGAGCTCTCCGTCATCTCCATTTGCGCCGCAATTTCCTTGTTGCTCTGCCCCTCCAGCACACCCCGCAACACCCCCGACTCCCGCGCACTCAACCGTTCCGCAACCGGCTGCTCCGCCCCCGCCAAACCTCCCGACGCAATCAATGCCAGCGACGCGCGCGATGAAATCCACCGCTCACCCTTTGCAGTCCGCTGAATCGCCAGCATCAACTCGACCGTCGGCTCCGTCTTCAGAAAAATTCCCGCATCCAGCTCCGTAACAGCTCTGATCAAATCGGCCGACCCCATCCCCGCCGTCACCATCAGCACCCGCGCCTCCGGCCTCAAACGCCGCACCTTGCGCACCAGGTCGAGGCCATTCCCGCCACCCGCACCCTCCAACTCGTAATCCACCAGAGCCGCGTCAAACTCCAGTCCCGATTGCACCGCCGCGAGTGCGCCCTCAGCGTTCGCGAAGTCACCGCTGATCTCCACGCCCACCTCGCTCTCCAGCAACCGCCGTAGGCTCTCCCGAAATAACGTGTGATCATCCACCAGCAGCAGCCGAACCACCTCGTGTTGGCCCTTCGCCTTCATGCCTCCACCTCAACAGCAATCATCTCCACGACAAACGTAGCACCCGACGGGCTCGGTTGATACGCCAGGTTCCCATGAAAGCTCAGCATCATTGCACGCGATAAATAAAGACCCAGCCCCGAGCTCGACGACCCTCCCCCAAACGGCCGAAACAGACTCGCCGGATCCCTCACTCCCGGCCCGTTGTCGGAAATCTTCACCTGCACTAGCCCATCCACCTCCGCCGCACAAATCTCCAGACGCCCACGATCCAACGGTGCCAGCGCCTTCTCAGCGTTCCGCACCAAGTTCAAAAACACCTGCAGCAGACTCTGCTGATCCGCCCATACCTCCGGCAGATTCTCCTCAACATGCCATCCCAATTCAATCCCCGACTCACGCAGCGAAGGCGTCAGAATAATCCGCAACTCCCTCAAGAAGCTTTCCAGCCGCAGCTTCGTCGGTTGTCGCCGAGCCAGCGAAAGCTCCAGCGACGCCATCCGTTCCAACGCCGTCACCAGCTGACGCAGCGCCTCAAAGTCTTCCGAGGGCTCTTCCACTACAAACGTCGCCCGCAGATTCTGCTGCACCACCGAGATCGCCGCACAAATGTTCCGAATCTCGTGGAACAACGCTCCCACTGCCAGCCGCGATCCCACCAGCACCTGCTCCAGGTTCGCCTCTTCTCGATCCCGCACCTCCGTCGACGCATCGATGATCATCGCCGTAAGCCTTCCCCCGCGCGATGTGCTGTACGAAGATACCCACACATCCGCAAGAAAAGGATCCTGCGTCGCCCGCAATCCCTGGCACTGCAGCATCGTCTTCAAATGCTCCCAGCCCTGCCGCTGAATCTGCACACGCGCCAGCGATGGCATGAACACCTGCAGCGACGAGCCCTCCAGCCGGCTCATCCCAATCGGCCCATCCCCCGCGAACATCCGCTCCGCAGCATCGTTCGCCTGCAGGATCGTGCCTGTCTCATCCGACGTAATAATCGCGATCGAAGAGTTCGCCACCACTAGCCGCAGTTGCTCCTCCGCCCCCCGCCGCGCTTCAATCTCCGATTCCAGCTCATCCAGATGCGACTCTTCCGTTGCCCTGCGCGTCAACACCTCGGACACATAGAGACCCGCCGCCGTGTACGCCAGGAAATATAGCGAGTCGCGCGCCATACCGTCCCTCAACGTCCAGTCGTAGCCAGTTCCAAACTCCGCCACCGCGGTACACACCACGCCCAGCAGCGGAATCTGCCAGCGACGCAGCGCCGTGCTCATGAGCACCACAGGAGCCAGGTACAGCAGCGCCAGCGGAATCGCCTCGCTCAGCCTCCGGTCCAGATACCCAATAACTGCAATCCCCACCAACCCGGACACGAGTCGAAAGGTTTTGCTTTTCATCATGCTGGCTGCAGATCTCATCGCTCCCTTTAGTATCTGTAAATTCATACAGTGGCAGCGCATCCTATCGAAAGATAAAACTGGCAATCATAAGATTGAGCGCAGTCCCAGCCTTCGAGCATTCCATTTGATTTACCCTCAAAGTAATTGCTAATTGCCGACCACCCACACGCACTAACCTTCGAATTCTATGAACATGACGCTGAAAACGCAGCAAGATCAAGTCTGTCCGAAGCCAGGTGCGCCCGGCCTGTATCGTATCGCCGCACCTCTTCTTCTCTTCACTCTCGGCATCGCCGGCTGCAATCATGAGGCCGCTTCCCCATCCGCAGAGGCTCCGCCGGCAACGCAAGTCGAGGAAGTCAGCGGCTCAAATCTCGTTCATGTCGACGGCTCCGGCCGCTTTTCACTCGTGCAGGCGTTTACCCAGCCGGTCCGCAGCCAGCTCCAGGTCACCGGCTCGGTCAATCCGGACGTCTCCCGCGAGATTCCCGTCCTCTCGCTCGCCAATGGTCGCGTCGTCGCTCTTCACGTAGGCCTCGGCGACTACGTTCACAAAGGCCAGCTCGTCATGGAGGTCCAAAGCCCTGACGTATCCGCCGCCTTCGACGCCTATCTCAAGGCCGTCAATGACGAGCACCTCGCCGCCATCACCCTCCAGCGCGACAACCTCCTCTATGACAAGGGCGCGATTCCTAAGTCGCAGCAGGAAACAGCACAGAACGGCGAGGACGATGCCAAGGCGGACCTTTTCGCCGCCGAACAGCAGCTGAAGGTCCTTGGTGTCGATAAGGATCATCCCAGCGCGATCGTCAAAATCTACGCGCCCGCAACCGGCGTCGTCATCGCGCAGAACGTAACCGCATCGGGCGCCGCCGGCATCACCTACGCGGGCGCCTCCGGCTCCCTCACTATCGCCGACCTCTCGCACGTCTGGGTCATCTGCGATGTCTACGAGAACGATCTCGCCAACGTCCACCTCGGCCAACACGCTGACATTCAGCTCAATGCCTTCCCCGGCAAAACCTTCTCCGGCACCATCAGCGACATCGGCGCCCAGCTCGACCCCAACTTGCGCACCGCCAAGGTCCGCATCCAGGTCGAGAATCCAGACCATCTTCTCCGCATCGGCATGTTCGCCACCGCCATTCTGCAAGGTTCACGTGCCGAGCAGCGAACCGTCGTCCCTGCCACCGCGATCCTTCAACTGCATGACCGCTCGTATGTCTTCGAGCCGGCCGGCAACGACACATTCAAGCGGATCCTCGTAAAAATAGGCGCCACCCTCCCCGGCAACCTCCTTGAAATTACCGCAGGCGTGGATCCCGGCCAGCAGGTCGTCAACAACGCACTTGACCTCGAGAACGCAGCGGAGCAGCAATGATTAAGGGTTTAGTGGATTTCGCACTGAACAACCGCTTCATCGTGCTCGTTGCGGCGTTGCTCTTGTTCGGATGGGGCGCAATCTCCTTCCACAATCTCCCCGTCGAAGCCTACCCCGATGTCGCCAATAACTATGTCAGCGTCATCACCCAGTGGCCCGGCCGTTCCGCTGAAGACGTCGAGCAACAGGTGACCGTTCCTCTCGAAAACGGCATGGCGGGCATCCCCCATATGACCCACCTGAGGTCCACTACCCTCGCCGGCCTCTCCAGCGTCACCATGATCTTTGATGATGATAGCGAAGACGACTGGAACCGCGAGAAGGTCCTCGAGCGCCTCAGCCAGGTCACCCTCCCCGCCGGCCTTCAACCCCAGATCGGCACCGATTGGAGTCCTGTCGGCCAGATCTACTGGTACACCCTCAAGAGCACCAACCCCTCCATCGACACGATGCAGCTCAAGAGCATCCAGGACTGGCAGCTCGAAAAAGCCTTCCGCAGCGTCCCCGGCGTCGTCGACGTCTCCAGCTTCGGCGGCCTCACTCGTGAGTACCAGGTCATCGTCGACCCCGACAAGCTCATCTCCTACGGCCTCACCATCCAGCAGGTCCAACAGGCCATCGCTGCCAACAACGTCAACGCCGGCGGCAGTTTCATCGAGCAGGGCGATCAGCAGATCAACGTGCAGGAAGTTGGTCTCTTCACCAACGTCCACGACATCGAGCAAGTCGTCCTCAAAACCTCCAACGGCACCCCCATCCACGTCTCTGACGTAGCCCGCGTCATTCAGGGACCCAAAATCCGTCTCGGCCAGATCGGCAAGACCTGCAAGCCTCTAGATGGCACCTGCGATTTGAAACCGGCAGAGATTCGCCGCGAGGATGGCAAGCTCATCGACGACAGCGACGTTGTCGAAGGAGTTGTTCTCCTCCAGAAGGGCGATAACTCCGACAGCACGCTCGATGGCATCCACGCCAAAGTCAAGGACCTCAACGATCACATTCTTCCGCCCGGCGTGAAGATTGTTCCATTCCTCGACCGCAGCGATCTTCTGCACCTTACGACCGACACAGTCCTCCATAACCTCACGGTCGGCATCTGTCTCGTTGCGCTCATCCTCTTCCTCTTCCTCGGCAACCTGCGTGGCGCCCTGATCGTTGCCATCACCATCCCCTTCTCGCTGCTCTTCGCATCCATCTGTCTCGACCTCCGCCACATCCCGGCCAATCTCCTCAGCCTGGGCGCGCTGGACTTCGGCATGGTCGTCGAAGGCGCCGTCGTCATGGTGGAAAACATCGTTCGCCATCTCAGTCATCACCGCAATGAAGACAAGACGGTCATGCAGCAGATTCGCGAGTCGGCGCACGAAGTCCAGCGTCCCGTCTTCTACGCCATCACCATCATCATCACCGCCTATCTGCCGATCTTCACCTTGCAGTCGGTGGAAGGCCGGCTCTTCAAGCCCATGGCCTGGACCGTAGCCTTCGCTCTCCTGGGCTCCCTCATCTTTTCTATGGTGCTCGCTCCCGTGCTCGCCAGCTTCCTCTTTCCGAAGGGCACCACAGAGTGGGAAAACCCGGTGATGGTCTGGCTTACCGGCCGCTATCGCGCCAGCATCACCTGGGGCATCGATCACAAAATCGTTCCGTTCTCCGCGGCCACAGCCATGCTCCTTCTTGGCGTCTTCCTGATGTTCAGCGGAGTCATCGGATCCGAGTTCCTGCCCCACCTCGACGAAGGCGCTATCTGGGTCCGCGGCTCTCTCGCCCCCAGTACAGGCCCTACCGAAAGCCTCGCCATCGCTAATAAAACCCGGCTCACCCTTGCCAGCTTTCCCGAAGTCACCCAGGTGGTGAGCCAGATCGGCCGCCCCGATGACGGCACCGACACCACCGGTTTCTTCAACACCGAATACTTCGTCGACCTCAAGCCCAAGGACAAATGGCGTCCTGTCTTCCACCAGAACAAGGAAGAACTCATCGCCGCCATGGACCGCGAACTCGAAAAAACTCCCGGCGTCGTCTGGAACTTCTCTCAGCCCATCTCCGACAACGTCGAAGAGGCCGTCAGCGGCGTCAAGGGCGAGCTCGCCGTCAAGCTCTACGGCAGCGACCTCAAGACCCTCGAAGAGAAGGGCAACCAGATCGTTCAGGTCATGAGCACAGTCCCCGGCGTCGCCGATCTCGGCCTGTTTCACGTCATCGGCCAGCCCAACCTCAGCTATGTCGTCGATCGAGCCGCGGCCAATCGCTACGGCATCAACGTCGCCGACGTCCAGGCTGCCATCGAAGGCGCGGTCGGAGGAACGATCAACGGCGCCCCCGTCACCCAGGTCCTCGACGGCGAAGCCCGCTACGACGTCATGGTCCGCTACGATCCCGCCTACCGCTCCACCCAGGAAGCCATCTCCAACATCCGCCTCCTCGCTCCCTCCGGCGAGCGCGTCTCCCTCGCCCAGCTAACCCACGTCAAGGTAGAAGACGGAGCCGAAGAGATCTATCGCGAAGGCGGCAGCCGTTTCGTTGCGATCAAATACAGCGTGCGCGGCCGCGACCTCGGCAGCACCGTCCGCGAAGCCATCGACAAGGTCAATAAGCAGGTAAAACTTCCCCCCGGCTATCACCTCGACTGGGCCGGCGAGTATGCCAGCCAGCAGCGCAGCTCCCGCCGCCTCATGATGGTTCTCCCCATCACCATCCTTCTCATCTTCATGATCCTGTACGGCATGTTCAACTCCTTCAAATGGGCCGTGCTCGTCCTCGCCAACGTCGCCATTGCGCCCGTAGGCGGCCTGGTAGCTCTCCTCCTCACCGGCAATCATTTCAGCGTCTCGTCCGGTGTCGGCTTTCTCGCTCTCTTCGGTGTCTCCGTCCAGACAGGCATCATCATGCTGGAGTGCATCAATCAGATCCGCGCCCGCGGCTACGCGGTTCGCGAGGCATCCATCGAAGGCGCCGTCCTCCGCCTTCGCCCCATCATGATGACCATGCTCGTAGCGACCCTCGGCCTCCTGCCCGCAGCGCTCTCCCATGGCATCGGCTCCGATTCGCAGCGCCCCTTCGCCATCGTCATCGTCGGCGGCCTAGTCGGAGCTCTGGTCATGGGTGTCTACCTTCTACCAACCCTCTACGTCTGGATCGCGCGTCCCTTGGATATCCTGCCGCCGCCTGACACTGAGTTCGAGAACTAACGCCATGAATATCTTGCGCAAGACCCAACCCGCTTTTCTCGCCTTCTTCGTCCTCGCGACGCTGGGCGTGTCCGCACTCCGCGCACAGGAACTCCCGTCCCCGGACACCAATCAGTCCAACTCAAGTTCCTCTGCCAACAACGCTGGCCAAACCCCGGCCGCCTACGCCGCCAGCCTCAAGGCCATTCCCGATCCCCGTACCCCGCCCGCCTCAAAACCCGGCGCCCTCACCCTCGGCCAGGTCCTCGATCTGGCCCGCACGAAAAACCCCACCCTCCTCGCCGCCGAACAGAACCTCCAGGCCGTCCAGGCCCAGGAGATCCAGGCCGGCGTCCGCCAGAACCCCAACCTCGGCATCGCCGGTTCCGACATCACTGAGCCCGCCTCCTCCAACAACCCCTACAGCTACAGCCTCCAGGTCTCACGTCTCTTCGAGCGTGGTGAGAAGCGCAAGTGGCGCCTCGAAGACGCCCGCGCCACCACCGGCCAAACCCGGGCCCAACTCGAAGACTCCATCCGTCAGACCGAACTCTCCGTGAAGACCGCCTTCACCCACATGCTCATCGCCAAGGCTTCCCTCGCACTCGCGAGCGCCAGCCTCAAGGACTTCGGCCACGAAGTCGACATCGCCAACGATCGCTTCAAAGCAGGCGACCTCGGCAAGCTCGACTTCGAGCGCCTCGACCTTCAGCTCAGCGACTTCGAATCCGACGAAGCCAACGACATCATCAATCTTCGCCAGGCCAGCGACCAACTCCAAACCCTCATCGGCGTCGAGTCTCCCTCGGAGGATTTCGACGTCACCGGCGACGTCGTCCCGCCCGTCGTGTCCCAGACCAAGGACCAGCTCATCCAGACCGCCCTCACCAACCGCCCCGACTACGCCGCAGCGCGCTTCGGCGTAGCCGCCGCCGACGCCAACTCCCGCCTCGCCATCGCCAACGGCACCGCCGATCCCACCCTCGAAGGTGAGTACGATCGCTCCGGAACCGAAAACTCCGCGGGCTTCTCCGTCAACATCCCCATCCGTATCTTCGATCGCAACCAGGGCAACAAGGCCACCGCCCGTTTCCAGGCCGACGCCTCCCGTCTCACCGAAACCGCCGCTCGTTACCAAGTCATCTCGGACGTCGACCAGGCCTGGGTCGGCTACGTCCAGGCCAAGCGACTCTCTGACCGCTACGGCCAGCACTATCTCGACGAGTCCAAGGACGTCCTCAATATCGCTCAGTTCGCCTTCCAGCATGGAGGCATCGCGCTGATCGACTACCTCGATGCCCTCCGCGACGCCCGCTCCACCACCCTCGACGCGCTCAGCGCCTACCAGCAAACCTGGCTCGCGATCCACCAGCTCAGCGCAGCCTCGGCCTCCAATCTCACCCCCTAATTCGCAAAATTCACCCGCACATACTTTCGGCGCATGTCATTAAGTAAACGTTGCCTTATCATGGCAGCGGAGATGAACTTCGTGCCATCCCTCAGTAACCCTTCCACCCAACCCGCCCCGCGCGCGCCCGGCCAAACCCTCCACTGCGTCGCACCCGCCCGCGTCAATCTCCTCGGCGAACACACCGATTACACCGGCGGCCTCGTCCTCCCCATGGCCATCCCCTTCACCACCCACGCCGCCATCTCCTCTCGCCCCGACAACCTCTACTGTTTCACCACCGAGCTCTTCCCCGACACCCTCGCCTTCGACCGCGACGACCGCTCCGCCGGCCGCGGCATCTGGGCCGACTACCCCGTCGGCGTCCTCCGCCAGCTCCAGCAGCGTGGCATCGAACCGCCCGCCTTCGATCTCCACCTCTCCGGCAACGTTCCCTTCGGCGCAGGCCTTAGCTCCTCCGCCTCCGTCGAAGTCGCCAGCGCCATGGCCATGCTCGCCTTCACCGGCGCCTACCTCTCCATCGAAGACATCGCCCTGCTCTCCCAACGGGCCGAAAATGACTACGTCCACTCCCCGTGCGGCATCATGGATCAGTTCGTCATCACCGCCGCCAAAGCCGGCCACGCTCTTCTCCTCAACACCCGCGACCTCACCTACGAACACCTCCCCATGAACAAGGGAGCCCTCGCCGACACCCAGATCGTAGTCTGCAACTCCATGGTCAAACACTCCGTAGCCACCGGCGAGTACGGCATACGCCGCCGCGAATCCGAAGCAGGCCAGGCCGTCCTCGTCCACAAATACGGCGTCCGCGATCTCGGCGCAGCCACCCTCGCCCAACTCGAAGCCGCTCGCTCCGAGATGTCCGACGCGGCCTTCCGCCGTTGCCGCCACATCATCTCTGACAACGCGCGCGTCCGTGAAGCCCGCAATGCCATGTTCGCCGGCGACCCGATCGCCTTCGGCAAGCTCATGCTCGCAGGCCACGCCAGCGAACGCGACGACTTCCAATGCAGCTGCGACGAAATCGACTTCCTCGTCGACACCGCCTCCACCCTCCCCGGCTGTTTCGGAGCCCGGCTCACCGGCGGCGGCTTCGGCGGCTGCACCGTCAACCTCGTCCAACGCTCCCAAAGCGACGCCTTCGCCACCGCTCTCAAGTCCGCCTACAAGCACCGCTTCCATATCGCCGCCGAAACGCATCTCTGCGACGCAGTCGATGGTGCCTGGCTTCGCAATGCACCACTCCAAACCCATCGCGCAATCTAGGAACGTGCATGATCACGAAAATTTTTCAGGAGTCTCCTCACCGCCGCTGGAACCCTCTCAAGCAGGAGTGGGTCGTCGTCTCGCCCCATCGCACCCAGCGCCCCTGGCAGGGTCAGACCGAGTCCACCACCAAGCCCACTATTCTCGCCTACGATCCCACCTGCTATCTCTGCCCCGGAAATACCCGCGCCGGGGGCCGCCAGAATCCGCAGTACACCGGAACCTTCGTCTTCGACAACGACTTCGCCGCGCTCACACCCGAAGCCCCCGCGGCCTCGCTCGACGTCGACAACGCAGGACTCATCCGCGCTGAAACCGAGCGTGGCCTCTGCCGGGTCCTCTGCTTCGACCCGCGCCACGACCTCACCCTCGCTACCATGGAAGTCCCCGCCATTCGCCGCGTCGTCGAAATGTGGGCCGAGCAGGCAGCCGAATTGAGCGCTCGCCCCGAGATCCAATACGTCCAGATCTTCGAAAACCGCGGCGCCATGATGGGCGCCAGCAATCCCCACCCCCACGGCCAGATCTGGGCCACAGAACACATCCCCAACGAGCCGTCCGTCGAGCTGTCGGCGCAGCTCGCCTATCACGCCGAACACCACCAGCAACTGCTCTCCTCCTACCTCACCCTCGAGCTCGCTCAGAAAACCCGCGTCGTCGCCGAAAACGAAACCTGGGCCGCCCTCGTTCCTTTCTGGGCCGTCTGGCCCTTCGAACTCCTCCTCCTCCCCAAACAAAATGTGGCCCGCATCGAAGCCCTCACCGACCCGCAGCGCGAAGGCCTCGCCGCCATCCTCAAGCAGGTCACCCGTGGCTACAATCACGTCTTCGACACGCCCTTCCCCTACTCCATGGGCCTTCACCCTGCACCCGCCGACAACCAGCCTCATCCCGAGTGGCTCCTCCACCTCCACTTCTATCCACCCCTCCTCCGCTCCGCGACCGTGCGAAAATTCATGGTAGGCTTCGAACTCCTCGGCTCACCGCAGCGCGACATCACCCCTGAATCCGCCGCCGCGATTCTTCGCAAAGCCATTGCCATCTCCACCAAGGAGCATCAATGAACGTCCTCGTCACCGGCGGCGCCGGCTACATCGGCGGAACCGTCGCAACGATCCTCATGCAGGCCGGCCACCAAGTCACCATCCTCGATAACCTCTGCCACAGCAAGCGCTACGAAGTCCCCGCGGGCGCAACCTTCGTCGAAGCCGACATCGCCGACCGTCCCGTCGTTGAGTCCCTCCTCCGCGACCTCCAGCCCGACGGCGTCCTCCACTTCGCCGCCCTCATCGAAGCCGGCGAGTCCATGCAGAAGCCCGAGCTCTACTTCCGCAACAACACCGCCTCCACCCTCTCTCTCCTCGAGGCCATGCTCGCCACGGGCGTCAACAACTTCGTCTTCTCCTCCACCGCCGCCGTCTACGGCGAACCCAAATCCACGCCCATCGAAGAGACCGCCGATCTCGCCCCCACCAACGCCTATGGCGAATCCAAACTCCTCGTCGAGCAAATGCTCCGCTGGTTCAACCGCATTCACGGTTTCCGCTACGCCTCACTCCGCTACTTCAACGTAGCCGGCGCCATTCCCAATCGCGGCGAAGACCACGAGCCCGAGACCCACATCATTCCCCTCATCTTGGATGTTGCTTTGGGACGTCGCCAAAGTATTTCCATCTTCGGCGACGACTACCCTACCCCCGACGGCACCTGCATCCGCGACTACATCCACGTAGCCGATCTCGCCGACGCCCACATCCTCGCTCTCAACGCCCTCGCCGACCGCGACAAGATGATCTACAACCTCGGCAACGGTAACGGCTTCTCCGTCAAGCAGGTCATCGAAGCCGCCCGCCGCGTCACCGGCCATCCCATCCCCGTAGAAATCAAGCCCCGCCGCGAAGGCGACCCCGCCCGCCTCGTAGCCAGCTCCGAACGGGCCAAGGCCAACTTAGGCTGGAAACCCAACCACCCCGAGCTAGACGACATCCTCGCCAGCGCCTGGGTCTGGCACCAACAGCGCTACTCCCGCTAGCCAAGTCTCGAAGTTTTTCAGGGGTTATCATCTCGACCGAAGCAGGACGGCATCATCGTCCTGCGAAGTGGAGATACCCGCAGTCCCGCGCGGCTGCTGGCTAGGTACCGGTGCCCCATCTTCGCGACGGGTTCATCGTCGCTAGGGTGGGCATCGCGCGCAACCGCGACCGCTCCCGCCAATCGCTCGACCACCCCGCCCCTTCAGGGCTGCGCGATCCGAATCACCTCACCCACCCCCCGCACCAAATACTCCACCCCCTCCGCCGGCAAAACCAGCACGCGCCAAGGCTGAAGCCCCACCACACCCATCTCCGATTCGACCGCCAACCCTTCTCCCAACGCAAACAGCATCTGCATCTTCGCGCTCAACCCCAACGACGCTCCCGCACCCGTCACCTCAAACCGGTCCACCACAAAATAATCCGAAGCCACCAGCCGCGTGAACCCATCCATCATCACTGGCTTCACCAACCCCGCACTGCTCGACGTCCGCGTCACTGCCAACCCCGCATCCACATGCAACTCCCGCGGCCGGCCAAAGTCATACAGCCGATACGTAATGTCGCTATACTCCTGCGTCTCCAAAATCACCATCCCCGGCCCAATCGAGTGCACCGTGCCCGCGTCCACGAACACCATGTCCCCAGCCTTCACCTGCAGGTAATTCAGCTTCTCTTCCAACGTCCCATCCGCAATCGCCGCCCTAACCTCCTCCTTCGAAATCTCCCCGCGAAACCCCAGCGCCAGCTCTGCTCCCGGCTCCGCCGACAGTACATACCAGCACTCAGTCTTCCCCCTCCCCAACCCCAGCGCCTCCGCCTGCGCATCATTCGGATGCACCTGCACCGACAGCTTCTCCCGTGGAAACAGCGTCTTCACCAGCAACGGAAACTCCGCCGCATCCCCACCCGCAAACTTTTCCGGAAACCTCTTCGTCATCTCCGCCAGCGACACGCCCTCGAACGCGCCTGCATCCACCACGCAAGTCTCCGACGTCAGCCACGCCTCACCCACCGGCTTGCCCGCCTCCGGCTGCGTATACCACTTCGGCAACACCTCAACGCCCCACACCCGTTCCGAATAAATCGGCCGCAACGAAACAGGCCCAATCCGTTCCACGTCCCCAGGGACCATGCGCAAACATCCTCCACAAGCAGCCTGGCGCCGCACAGCAGCACCGACTCTCGTAGCCTACTACGCCCTCACTCGCAGCTCCCCATCCACACCGCATCGCCAGCTGCCTGCAGATGCAACAAGTCTCCCTGCACCTCCGCGGTAGCCCCCCCCGACTGAATCTCCGCCGCCCCCAAACGACACCCGTCCATCCACGTCATCCCTAGCTTTACATCCAACATCGCCGGCCCCGCACCCTCAACTTTCCCCGCGCGATGAATCGCCACCAGCACACGCTCACCCGACGCACCACACTTCTCGACCGCCTTCCCCACGTCCCTCAGATACACCATCCAGTCCTGATTGCTCGCCAGCACCTGCTCCGCCCCACACCCCAGCGCATCATGCTCCCGCCGCAGCGCATCCAGCTTCGCCACCCACTCGAATGTCTCTTGCTGCACCGGCGTCCGCCCCGAAGCCACGAACGCATCGTTGGCGCTCCCCGGAAACCCTCCCGGAAAATCTTGCCGATTCCCCGGGTCGCCCCCACCCTGCATCGCAATCTCATCGCCCGAATAAATCTGCGCCATGCCCCGCGTCGTCAGCACATACGCCAGCGCCAGCTTCAACGCCCCCTCGCTCCCCGCCGCCGTAACAAACCGTTCCGTATCGTGATTCCCAATAAACGGCACCAACCGCTCAGCATGCGGATACAGCGCATCCTCGCCCAGCACATCCGCCAGCTTCGACATCGGCGCGCCCTTCACAAACACATCGCGCAGCGCAAAATACGTCGGGAAATCAAACGGTGTATACAACTCCGTATCCACTCCAGCGCGCGGAACCCCTCCCGCAAATGATGAAGTAATCACCGGATCTCCGTTGAACACCTCTCCCACCTCCGTCAGCCGCGGAAACAGCTCCTTCAACTCCCCATTAAACCCATGCCAGAACTCCCGATTCACATATGGAAACGTATCGATCCGCAATCCATCCGCACCGGTTTCCTCAATCCACCAAACAGCATTCTGACGCAGATACTGTGCCACAGCCGGGCTCTCCGTATTCATATCCGGCAACGTGTTTGCAAACCATCCATCCAGCGTCCCCACCTTATCGCGCTCGGGCGCATGCGGATTGATCAACGCCTGAAAGTCCGTCTGCGCCTCAAGATGATGCTCCGCCGTCCCATGAAACCAATCCGGCGCCGGCTCATCCTTCACCCACGGATTCGCCGGCCCCACATGATTCGGTACCGTATCCAGCACCAGCTTCATCCCGCGCGCATGTAGCGCCGCAGCCAGTCCCTTCAAATCTTCCAGCGTCCCATAATGCGCATCCACGCGATACAAATCCGTGGCCCCATACCCGTGATAGCTGGAGTCCTCACGATTCTCATACACCGGCGTCGTCCATACCGTCGTCACGCCCAGTTGCTGCAGATAATCCAGATGCTCCTCGATCCCCTTCAAATCCCCACCATGCCAGCCCCGAGGCTTCGCCCGTTCCGCCGCCGCCTCTGCACTGGTCTCCGCACTCTGCGCATCCACACCATCATTCTGCAAATCGCCATCGGCAAAACGGTCCGTCATGATCAGGTACATCACATCGCGCGACGAGAACCCCGCAAACCCATCGCTCGCCGGCCTCTGCGCCGCAAATGTATACCGCGTCTCCACCGTCTCGCGTCCAGCCTTTGCCGTCAGCTTCACCGTCTCCGGAGCCGCCGGTGAAGCCGACAGCCACAACTGCGCCCAATGCCCATTCTCCGACGGCACCACCTTCTCAATCTTCAGCACCCGATCGCTCAGCGAAAACTTCGCCTCGCGCAATCCCTCGCCACGCACCAGCAACATCGGCTTCGGCATTCCCGCCCACCAGTTCGGCGGATCCACTTTAATAATCGTAAGTACATCGCCATCGCTGGTAGGCGCACCCAATGTCTGTGCACAGGTGCGTCCGCACAAGACAAGGCACATTGTCGCAATGAGAAGCAGCCCGGCACCTCGCGAAAACCAGCGCCCGCAGAAATGAGAGAACATGAAGCAGCTCCGCCGCCGCCGCGGCCTGAAATGAAGAAACGGAAGAAATACGGCGCTGCAAAATGCATTGCAGCGCCGTAGAGAGTTACAGCTGCGCTAGAACTGAATGCGCAAGGCAAGCTCCGTTAGGCGCTGGCTGAAGTAATCGATGTAATTGAGGTTGGAGAACGTGTAAGGAGCCTCGCCGGGCGTCTGCGGTGCCAGTCCAGCAGGAAGCTGCGTGTTCGAAGGAGGTGCGAATGCGGGCGAGTTCAGCAGGTTGTAAAACTGGCCACGAATCTGCAACACGAACTGCTTATGAATCGGAATGTCCTTGAACACTGACATACTCAGGTTCGAGTAGCTTGATCCCCGGAATTCGTTCTTGTGTACATTGCCCGGCGTGGTGTAGAAGCCTCCCGCGTTCGTCGCGGGTCCCGCGAAGTCGTACGGGTTCAGGATGTCGTAGTTGTTTGCCGCTGACGGACGTAGATGCAGGTTTGATTCGCTGATCAAATTAGGCCGCACCGAAGGTCCACCACCTGATCCCGCAATGGAGATGTCGAATGGAGAACCACTGGTGAGCTGTAGGAACGGAGAGACCTGCCATCCACCGATGAACATGTTGACGACCGAATTAACATTCCCGCCAAATCTCTTGTTATGTCCGAACGGCAATTCTGCCAGCATCGCAAATGTAGCAACTTGGCGGATGTCATTATCGGAGTCGCCACGGTTCAGCTGGAACTGTGGTCCCGCAGCCGTCGTGGGCACAGAGCCCGCACCCGTTTCAGAGAACGGCCCGATGGTGTCGTCCGTAGTGTGAGACCACGTATACGCCGCTGTAAACTGCAGCCCGTTCGCAAGCTTCCGGTCAAGTTTAGCCTGCAAACCGTTGTATTTCGAGGTTCCATTTGTCTCGTTAAGTGTGATGGTTTGGCCCGACTTTTGTCCGAAGGACACGTCGGTGCCAAGTTGCGTAGCGGAATAGTCCACGGAGTTCAACAGGTGATCGCTCTTGGTGCCAACATAAGCCAGCGTCATGGATAGCCGCGGGCCAAATGCCTGCTCCACGCTCAGGTTCCACTCCTGGATCATGGACGTGGGGCTGTGGACCGGGTAGGAAAGTAGAGCAACGTTCTGGGGATTGACGAGGCTCACCGACGGCGTTGCACTTGGGAGATCTCCTGTTGCCAGGGTAGGGTTGTTTCCTGCGTAAGGTCCAGGCGTTGTGTTGCTGTTCGTGGCGGAGTCGGCCACCGGGGGCGCCTGACCGCTGAGATTGATGCGGTAGCCCGAATATGAGCTGTAGTCGGACGTGCCGTTGAAGTCGGGGTTGTTGGATAACTGG
The DNA here is from genome assembly GCA_963737325.1 of uncultured Acidobacteriaceae bacterium. Lineage (GTDB taxonomy): Bacteria > Acidobacteriota > Terriglobia > Terriglobales > Acidobacteriaceae > Granulicella. The sequence continues at coordinate 123,460 of CAVTSJ010000009.1, read as the reverse complement.
TTGCCGACACCACCGCGATCGAGGAAGTAGTAGATGCCATAGCCGCCGCGCAGCGCCGTCTTGCCATCGCCAAATACGTCATAGGCGAAGCCGATGCGCGGAGCAAAGTTATTGAAGTTCGTGTTGATCAGCGAGCGCGAAGCGCCGTTCTGCCCCGCAACAATGAGTGTGTTGGTCGCGATGTCATAGTTCGACTGCTGATTGTGCTCTTCGAACGGATGCGTGAACAGGTCATACCGCACGCCCAGGTTGAGGACCAGTCGACTGTTCACTTTCCAATCGTCCTGGGCGAAGTAGCCAGTTTCCCAGGAGATGGTCTGGAAAAAACCTGGGCTTGAAATGTCATAGTTGTTGACGAACCCGCCTGCCAGCTCGGAGGTATCGAAACCCGTGAAGGCGCCGTTGTACATGTTGAAAAAACCTTTGGCCGAGTACGCCGCTTGGAAGAAGTCCACTTCACGGTGAATGATGTCCGCACCAACCTTGAAGTTGTGCGCCCCATGAACGTAGCTCACAGCGTCATTGACTTCGTACGTGTACTGGGGCACAGAATACTGGCCGCCGTCTCCGGTGTACGAGAGCTGCGTGTTGTTATCCCCGATGAGCGAGATGCCACCCAGCAGCGCATTGCGATTTCCGTTCGGAATACCAAGCTCAGTGTCGATCGCCGTGCCGTTCTGCGGATTCAAGTACGAATAGTAGTCGCGTGTGTAGCCAAAACGCACGTCGTTCACAAGTAGGGGCGTGAAGAGGTGAGTTTCACCCGCAGCCAACTGGCGTGGGTGGGTATCGTTGTTGCCCGCGCCGAACCCCGAAGGCACCCCGGCCAGCGCAGTGGTCAGGACCTGGTTGTAGTTATCGATCGAGCCGCGAACGAAGAAATTGTCGCGGTTGCCGATGTGCCAGTCCAGGCGCGCGTCGTACTCATTGTCGGTGGTCCTGGAAACCTGCTGGTTTTGATAGTTGTTAATAACATTGTTGACCGGCGTACGGTTCGGCGTGGGGAAGTAATTCAGGTACTTCATCGCGACCGGATTGAGCTGGGCGGTCGGGATCACGTTCGGCGCTGCGATCGTGCCGAACTGAGCGCACGTCAGCGGATTGAAGATGGCGCCGTTGTCGACGCTCGCATTCAGCGCGGCGGTCGGATTATCTGGATTCGCTGTCGTACCCGAAGTCGGCGTCAGAACCAAGCCGTGAACCGTAGTGAACGCCACGCAGCCATCCGGGCTGTACGATCCGGTGCCGGTGTAGAAGGCGGGCACACTCGTTTGGCTCGACCCAATCAGTTCGCCGAAATCGCCGGTGCGCATTCTCGTCGTCGGAACCGTGTTAATTGACAGGCCGGAGTTCGGAATGGTCTGGCGCGAACCGTGGTAATCGCCAAACAGGAAAAGGTGGTTCTTCCAGATAGGTCCGCCCAGCGTTGCGCCAAACTGGTTACGGTGGAAGCTGGGCTCCGGCGTGCCGGGAGAGAAGTAATTTGGGTTGGCCGACCCCAGCGCCGAGTCACGGTAGAACTCCCACGCGGAGCCGTGTATCTGGTTCGTGCCGCTCTTTACAACTGCCTGGGTCAGAACACCGCCAACGCGGCCGTACTCTGCCGGCTCGAGCGAATTCGTCGCCCGAAACTCGGCCAGCGCTTCCACGTCAGGGAAAAGAACGATCGTATTCACCAGCGATTCGTTGTCGTCGATGCCGTCCAGAATGAAGCTGTTGGCCTGAGGACGCAATCCATTCGCTGAAAGCGAAGCGCCGCCGGTCTCGTTGTACCGGAGCGTTTCAACAGGCTGCTGCCCCTTGTTGTACCCCGTAGCCGAATTGTTGCTTTGGCCATGGGAAATGCCCGGCTGCAGGAGCGCAAGCTGCGTGAAGTTGCGGCCGTTCAACGGGAGATCCGACAACTCGCGGCCGGTGATCACTTCCCCCGTTGACGAACTCGCCAGATCAACGTTCGGCGCAGCACTTGTCACATTGACCGTAGTCGTTTCAGCGCCCACACTGAGCGCGAATTTCAGCGTCTGTACCGCACCCACATCGAGCTTTAGGTCTTGCTCCTGGCTCGCAAAGCCGGTCATCTCCGCCTTGGCGTGATAATTGCCAATCGGCAACGCATTTACTGAAAAGTCGCCATTTCCGCTGCTAGTCACCTTGGACACAGCGTTGGTGTCGGTATTCCTCAGCGTGATCGTCGCGCCCGGAATTGCGGCGCCGGTAGAGTCCGTTACCGTGCCGGTGACGCGCGCGCCGCCTGCCTGTGCATTCAAAACCGTCCACGGCACCGCCAACAGGCAAACCGTCATCAGCACGCGGAAAATTCTGCGTCCTGTACGCCCGGTCCCAAGAATCGATTGCATCATATTGCCTCCAAAGTTCTTCCCCTCCTGAGGTCAGCTCAGTTCAAAAAGTTCCTGGGGGAAGTTTCGCTGGCAACGTTGCGCACTTGGTGCATTTCAACGCAATCCTCTCCCATCCCTTTGTCGCTCAATTTTTCATCTCCAGATAAGTCACCAGATATCAGTCGGTTGAATACTGCACATCATCTAATCGAACAAGTGGTAAATTCGAGAGGACGAGGATTCAGATGGGAATGACGGGCCAGGTTGCCAACGCGCGGCTCAGTTTTGGGCTTTATGAGATTGATGTGCACACCGGCGAGCTCTGGAAAGCCGGCTTCCGCATCAAGCTCCAGGGTCAGCCCTTCAAAGTCCTCACTATCCTGCTCGAAAAACCCGGTCAGGTCGTTACCCGCGAAGAACTTCAGACACGCCTCTGGGGCAAAGACACCGTCGTCGATTTCGACCACTCCCTCGGCACCGCCATCAATAAGATCCGCGAGGCCCTCGGCGACTCCGCCGAAAACCCCCGCTTCATCGAAACCCTTGCCCGCCGGGGCTATCGCTTCATCGCCCCCGTCGGCATCATCGAGCCCGTACCCGCCATTGAGCCCCTGCCCGAGGCCACCGCTGACAGCCATCCCACGACCCATCTCCCCGTTGCGTCCGCCATCCCTTCCAACGGCGTTGGCCTGGCAGGACCTGCCTCTTCTCCCATCCCTGTCAGCATCGCTCCGGCCGCACACCCTCCCCGGCTCTCCCGCCTCCTGCTATGGTCATTCATCGCCGTCGCCCTCTTCGCCGTCGGCACCATCGGCTACTATCTAGGCTCCTTCCGCGCCGTCACCACTCCGCCCCACATCGTCCAGATCACCCGCAACGGCCATCTGGCCCCCAGCGTCGACACCATGGAGAACCTCGCCGCCGCCGCCACCGACGGCGTCCACCTCTACGCCGCCACCATCGACGGTGGCCACTCCATACTCTCCGCCATCTCTATCTCCGGCGGCCTCGTCGAGCCTCTCAATATCCCCTCGGAGGTCGCCAGCCCCGCCCTCGGCGACATCTCTCCCGACGGCTCCCGCCTCTTGCTCCGCGATCACCTCTCGCCCGAATCCGAACAGCCCCTTTGGATCGTTCCCACCACCGGCGGCTCAGCCCTTCGCGTTGGCAATGTCCTCGCGCACGACGCCACCTGGATGCCCAACAACGATGGCATCCTCTACGCCAACGGCAACAACCTCTACCTCTCGTCGATCACCAGCAGCACTCCGCAGCTCTATGCCACCGTCCCCGGCCGCGCCTTCTGGCTGCGCTGGGAGCCTAATGGCAAGCTCCTCCGCTTCACCATCCTCGATCCCATCTCCCATACCCTTTCCATCTGGCAGCTAACTCCCGCCGACCGCACCCCCCACCGCATCCTCGCGGACTTCAACCAGCCTGCCGCAGAGTGCTGCGGCGTCTGGACCGCCAACGGGCGCGCCTTCGTCTTCCAGTCCTTCAAGGGAAACAATAACGATCTCTGGATGCTCTCCGGCCTCTCCACCTCGAACCCCACGCGCCTCACCGACGGCCCCCTCGAATTCGAGTCCCCCGTGGCCGCCCGCTCCGGCAATCGCATCTTCTTTATGGGTGCGGACTCCCGCTATGACCTCGAATCAGTCTCCCCTTCCGGCCAGCTCGTCCCCGTAAAGGGCTTTCTCTCCAATGCCGTACGCGTCGACTACACCCGCGACGGCAAGTGGGTTGTCTGGACAGATACCGACACCCACCTCTGGCGCGCCCGCTCCGACGGTACCGAAAAGCTCCAGGTCACCCCCGACACACTCTTCCCCTTCATGGCCCGCTGGTCTCCCGATGGCTCCCACATCGCCGTCATGGCCCGCGAAGCCGGTAAGGCCTGGCAGATCTACATCACCAGCGCCAACGGCGGCGATTTCACGCCCCTGCTTCACCAAACCCGCAACGCCGCAGATCCCTCCTGGTCCCCCGACGGCAATTCCATCCTCTTCGGTGGCACCAACGACGCCATGGGCAAGGACAACGCCAACCGTACCCTCGACACCGTAGACATCGCCACCGGTGCCGTCCACGAAGTCCCCCGCTCCAACGGCCTCTTCAGCCCCCGCTGGTCCCCCGACGGCCGCTACATCGCCGCGCTCACCCTCGACCAGCGCCAGGTCCGCCTCTATACCGTCGCCACCCAAACCTGGACCACCCTGGCCGTTACCTCCGGCGCAGACCCCGTCTGGTCTCCCGACAGCCGCTATCTCTTCCTCCACGCCTCCCTTGATCCCGCCCAGCCCATAGACCGCGTCTCCATCCCCGATGGCCACGTCGACGAGATCGTTCGCCTCGCTGACTCCCGCGAACATAACGCCGTCGACTACGTGTTCGGCGGCCTCAGCCAGGACAATCGCCCCCTCATCCGCACCCGTATCTTCACCGGCAACTTCTATTCCCTCGATCTCAAGTAATCCCACCACTCCCTCTGCCAGCTTGAGCCACCACGGCAAATCCCTCATTCAAAGTAACTTGCCTGTTGAAGTACAAATGAGACACTTTGGGAGCCCCCTGCATTGTGATGTTGGTTGAAAAACTGTTCCCTGTAGGACTATGCTCGCGCCCGCACGCTTCTCACTCCACCCCCGAACGTCCACCTTTCCCCCGGCCCGTCTGCTCCTCTGCACCCTCTGCGCAACTCTCTCCGCCGTACTCGCCGCCCAAACTCCCGCGTCCCTTCCATCCTCAGCCCACACCCCCACCGGCCTCCTGCTCTCCGACACCAGTCTCACCCTCCGAGTAGACGCCCTCCGCCCGGATGTTCTCCGCGTGCGCATATATCCCAACGGCCACCAACCCGAAGACGCCTCCTGGGCCGTCCTCCCCGCCTCCCGCACCGCCAGCATCTCCGTCACCCCCGAATCGGCCGGCTTCTCCACCGCCGACCTCCGCGTAGCCGTCACCCCCGACCTCCGTCTCACCATCTCCGACCTCGCCGGCCACGTCCTCCAGTCCGACGCCCTCCCCGTCGCCTGGACCCCGAACGGCTTCACCGTCACCAAGTCCAAACCCTTCGACGACCACTTCTTTGGCCTCGGCGACAAGCCCGGCCCCCTCGACCGCAACGGCGAAGCCTTCGTCATGTGGAACACCGACAGCTTCGGCTGGCAGGAGTCCACCGACCCCATCTACAAGTCCATCCCCTTCTTCCTCGAAATGCACGACGGCCGCACCATCGGTGTCCTCTTCGACAACACCTACCGCACCTTCTTCGACTTCGGCCGCCAGGACCCCTACCAGTACACCTTCTCCGCCGCCACGGGCCCGCTCGACTACTACATTCTCTACGGCCCCGAGCCCAAACAAGTCGTCGAAACCTACGCCTGGCTCACCGGCCCCACCCCGCTCCCGCCCCTCTGGGCTCTCGGCTATCAACAGTCTCGCTACAGCTACTACCCTCAATCTCAGGTCCTGGCCATCGCCGCCCGCCTCCGCCAGGACAACATCCCCGCCGACGCCATCTGGCTCGACATCGACTACCAGTACAAGTACCGCCCCTTCACCGTCGACACCAAGACCTTCCCCGACTTCCCCGGCATGATCCACAAGCTAGCCGACGAGCACTTCCGCACCGTAGTCATCGCCGACCTCCACATCGCCGACGCCCCCGACCAGGGCTACCATCCCTACGACAGCGGCATCGCCGGTGACGAGTTCGTCAAGCTCCACGGCCAGAACTACGTAGGCCCCGTATGGCCCGGTCCCTCCCTCTTTCCCGACTTCACCCAGGCCTCCACCCGCACCTGGTTCGGCTCCCTCTACAAAGACTTCGTCAACGACGGCGTCGCCGGCTTCTGGGACGACATGAACGAGCCCGCCGTCTTCACCTACCCCACCAAGACCATGCCCCTCGATGTAGTCCACCGCATCAACGGCGAAGAGGCCGAAGGCTTCGCCCCCCGCACCGCCCTCCACACCGAGATCCACAACGTCTACGGCATGGAAAACTCCCGCGCCACCATGGAAGGCGAGCTCACCCTCCGCCCCAACCTCCGCCCCTACGTCATGACGCGCGCCTCCTTCGCCGGCGGCCAGCGCTACGCCGTCACCTGGACCGGCGACAACCTCTCCACCTGGAACCACCTCCGCATGACCACCCCGCAACTCCTCAACCTCGGCCTCAGCGGCTTCTCGCTCGCCGGAGCTGACGTAGGCGGCTTCGGCGGTAGCCCCTCCTCCGACCTCCTCACCAAGTGGCTCATGCTCGCCGCCTTCCAGCCCATCGACCGCGACCACGCCGCCAAAGGCACCCGCCCCCATGAACCCTGGGTCGACGGCCCCGCTCAGGAAGACATCCGCCGCCGCTACATCGACCAGCGCTATCTCCTCATGCCCTACCTCTACACCACCGCCGAGGAGACCTCCCGCACCGGCATCCCCATCATTCGTCCCCTCTTCCTCGAGTACCCCCACGCCACCGCCGACAACCACCCCCTCGACGACGACGCTCCCGGCGAATTCTTCTTCGGCCCCTCTATCCTCGTCGCCGAATCCCCCCTCCCCGACGACATCGCCCCCTACGAAGTACACCTTCCCCCCGGCGTCTGGTACGACTACTGGACCAACCAGAAGCTAGACCGCCGCGAGACCCTCACTGCCCGCGATCTCGAAATCAAGAACCCCACCTCGACCGCGCAGCCCACGCTCCCGCCGCTCATGGTCCATCCCGCCCTCGGCGACCTCCCCATCTACGTCCACGCCGGCTCCATCATTCCCATGCAGCCGCTCGTCCAATCCACCGACATCAAACCCAACGGCCCGCTAACCCTCCGCGTCTACGCCCCCACCGACTCCTCCGCTTCCTGTTCCGGCGATCTCTACACCGACGACGGCCTCACCTTCGACTTCCGCCACGGCGCCTACCTTCGCCTGCACCCAACCTGCGCCCTCTCCCCCGACGGTGCCCTCACCGTCACCATCCCCGCCCGCGAAGGCACCTTCCACCCCTGGTGGACCCACCTCCGCATCCAATTCATAGGCTTCACCCCCCACACCAACCAGGCCACCATCAACGGCCACATCCTCCCCCTCGACCACACCAACTCCACGTATGCCGTCACCATTCCCGATACCGGCCAGCCACAGTCCATCGTGCTCCGCTAAATCCGCCCAACCCAGAACTCCGCAAAACGATTACTCTTGAAGCGGATACATCGAGCACCCCCGTACGAAGGAGTCCTTCTTGGCCGTTCCCATCCGCAATGTAAGCTCCCCAGGTTATTCAGACGACCTGCAGGTTAAAACCGACACGCGCGCCATGAGCGTGGCCACTGCGCTCTTCTTCATGGTCGGCTTCCTCACCTGCCTCAACGACATCGTCAGCCCGCACCTCAAATCCATCTTTGCCCTCGACTACGCCCAGACGCAGTCCATCCCATTCTTCTTCTTCTCCTCCTACTTCGTCTTCAGCTATCCCGCAGGCAAAATCGTCGAACGCCTCGGCTACAAGAAGTCCATGGTCGTCGGCCTCTTCATCATGGCCCTTGGAGCCCTCGGCTTTCTTCCCGCCGCTCATCTCGCCACTTTCGCGCTCTTTCTCACCGCCCTCGTCATCCTCGCCGCCGGCATGACCGTCGTCCAGGTAGCGCTGAATCCTTACGTCACCGTCATCGGCCCAGCCGCCACCGCCTCCAGTCGGCTCAACCTCGCACAGGCCTTCAACTCCGTCGGCACCTTTATCGCCCCCTTCATCGGCACGTACCTCATCCTGCGCAACGCCCAGGCACCCGCCACCACCGCGCAGCTCCTGGCCATGTCCGCCGTCCAGCGCCAGGCCTACCGCGTCCTTCAAGCCTCCACCGTAACGACACCGTACCTCATCATCACCATCGCCCTGGTCCTCCTGGCCCTCGCACTCGCCGCCATCAAACTCAAGCCCCAGACCGGACACACCGACCTCACCCAGGACTTCCGTCCTGGCGCCTTCTCTGAAGCCCTCTCCGCACCCACCAGCATCTGGCAGCACAAGTGGGTACTCTTCGGCGCGCTCGGCATCTTCACCTACGTCGGTGCCGAAGTCAGCATCGGCAATCTCCTCGTCAACTACATGGGCCTTCCCCAGATCGCAGGCCTGCCCGAATCCATCGCCGGCTACTTCCTCATGGTCTACTGGGGCGGCGCCATGCTCGGCCGATTCGTCGGCTCTGCGGTCCTTCAGCGTGTTCGCACCGGACCCGTCCTCACCGTGGCAGCCATCGGCGCCTTCACCCTCGTCGTCATCTCGCTGCTCACCCACGGCCATCTCGCCATGATCGCCATTGCTCGCCGTCGGCTTCTGCAACTCCATCATGTTCCCCTCCATCTTCACCCTCGGCATCCAGGACCTCGGCCCGCTCACCAGCAAAGGCTCCAGCATCCTCATTGCCGCCATCCTAGGTGGAGCCATCGTCCCCAAACTCCAGGGCATCGTCGCCGACCACATCGGCCTCCACCCCTCCTTCTTCATTCCGGCAATCTGCTACATCTACATCGCAGCCTTCGCCTTTGCAGCGATCAAGCGCCCCCCGGCCCGCAACTCCCTACTCCCCGTCGAACCCGTCTAACCCCCTCTACGACTCACCAACCGGCAGCCTGTTCGTTCACCTTCATCAGAACAAACAGGCTGCCTTCACCTCCCCGACTCGCACAACCTACTTCCTATTTCCTAATCCCTATTTCCTACTTCCTATTTCCTAATCCCTAATCCCTAATCCCTAATCCCTAATCCCTGCTTTCAAGGCTCCACCACCACCGAAGCCGTAGCAAACCCGCTCGTCCCCGTAGCCGCAGCAATCTTCACCACCTGCGCCACGCCCGCCACCTCCATCGGCGTCACGAACACCATCCCGCTACCATTCGATACCGCTGTGCCCTGCGCCATCGTCAGCACCGGAGCCGACGCACACACCTCGTTCACCGCGCACGCACCCTCCCACGCATATACCGTCTGATACACATTCACCGTAGCCCCCGGCAGCGCATGTCCCGCGCCATCGGTCACCAGCAGCGTCACGACCGCCGGCGTAGCACCCTCCACCACACTCTGCCCGCCGCCACTCGACACCCCAATCGCCCACTGCGACGCCGCCACGCCATACACCGTCCAACTCGCGCACACATTCGACCACGCGCATGCCGTCACCACATTCGTTGACCCGCTCGCAATCGCACCCACCTGCACAATCACCTCCTCCGTCCCATTCGCGGCGGTCATGGGAGTCACCGGTGACAGCGTGAACCCAAGCGACGTCGTCGACCACGCCACCGGAACCTCCGCGGCCGCTGCACCATCCTGTGTCGCCGTCAACGTCACGCCCCAATTCCCCGCCGCCCCCGCCGCCAGATACTGTGTCACCGCTCCAATCGTCACCGTCTGCGCAGCATTCGCATCCGCAATCGTTACCTTCACAGACGCACCACCGCTCATCTCCGTTCCACTCACCGTCACCCCACCCGGCGCAATCCCCATCAACGGCGTCTGCGCCAACCCTGTCGCATCCGTCGTCACCACGCAACCCGGCCCGATGCCACATCCCGTCGCCACCGCCGCGCCTCCGCCACTTCCCACCACCACAAAGCTCACATTCGCGCCCTTCGCAGGCGTCACCCCATCGGACGCGATACACTCGCACCGCAAACGGTGTCGCCGCCACATCGCCCGTCTCCAGCGCGGCTCGGCGCCGACACCAGCGCCACCAGGTCATTCGTTCCCTGGTTGTACGTCAGCGCCCCCGCAATGTCTGTCACTCCCCCCGTCGTCGCGTCCAGCACCTCCACATCCACTGCCGTCCCGCTGGTCGCGCCCACCGTCGCCATCGACGGAGCCGTCGCTACAATCTGCGTCGACGTCCAGCTCACCACCGTCGCCGCCACGCCATCGATGAACACCTCGTTGCCCGTCTGGAATCCCGTCCCACTGATCGTGATCTGCCCGCCTCCCGCGTTCAGCGTCGCCGGCGAGACACCGCTCGCATACAAGATCCGCGCTGCATAAGCGAAGTCCGGCCGCCCCGCCCCAAACTGGTCTGCAATGGCAATCCGATAAGTCGACGAACTCGCCGCAGCCGAGATTCGCAACTGCGTCATCCCCAGCACCATCGAATTCATAGCCGCCGCCTGGCTCGCCACCGTCGGCAAGGTCCCCGTTGTGTCTGTCTCGTTCCACACGCCGATCACCGGCTGCAGCTTCTGCACCGACCCCACTCCCGCCTCATTCAGCGCCCCAATCTCAATCGTCCAGCTCGTGTTCGCATTCACCGCCGTCTTGCGCCACGCCGTGTAATCCGCCGCGCACAAGGATTCATTCCACCATCCCGTCGAACTCGACGTCACCGGGCCCGCCTCCGTCCCGTCCGGATACTGGCACCAGTTCGCCGGCGCAGTGTTCATCGATATCCCCATGCTCCCAGACCCTCCCGCACCAATCGTAAGCATCCCAGACTGCACCGCAGATCCTGACGTCGCGATCACCGGCCGTTGATACGCTCCTGCCGCGTAATCCCCCCAGTACAACGGATTGATCGGCTGAGTCACAAAATAGAGGTCCGCACCGTCCGATCCCGTCGCAAGGTACTGCATACCCCATACCCCCTCGTCTGCCACGGAGTCAGCCCCAGCGTTTTCGCTCGCAGGCTCCGCTCCACGTACCGGGTTTCCCCCGTTCTGTTGAAACGGGTATCCGCTCGTGCTGGAGTAAACCGGATACGTCTCCCAGCCGCTGTCCTTTCCAAGGATGAGTTGGTAAGCCACCACATCCACGATCTCCATCCCCTGCGCCGTCGGAAACTTCAACGTTCCACTAGCCGACACCGCATTCAGACTGCTCTGCGTCTTTCCTCCTCCACTACTCGCCACCGGATACAGCGCCACCAGCGCACTGATGTCATCCGGCCGCAGCGTAAACGGATTCTGCATGCATTGATACGTATAGTCGCTGCAGATCACGTCCATCGGATGCATCAGCGGCCACAGCGCCACCTCCGCCGCCGTCACCTTCGACGCGCTCGTGAACACGTTGTCGTTCAACTGCGACCACGCCAGCCCCAGCACTCGCCCAAAAACCCGCGTCAACTGGTACTGCATCTGCGTCAGCTGCTCCGGATCCGAACCTACACACAATCCGTTCAGCAAAATCACCGCGTGCTGAATGGTTCCACTCCATCCGAAGCTGTCCACGCTCTCCACCACCCCGTTGTGTAAACATCCGCTCGGATCGCTCGCCCCGCTGCCCAGCAGCAGATCGATCACGCTGCCATCGCTGTCATAGATCACCGGAATCTGCACCGACGCATAGTTCGTCGCCTCCACATCGGCGGGAAACACCACCGACGTTCCAGTGAAATAGGCATTCGCCTCTGCTCCCGAACCCTCCACATGCTCAGCCAGCTCACCACCCTGCGACAGCGTCACACTCGCCCTGGGAATATTCCACACCGCCGCAGCCGCCGCCACCATCGCATCCGCCTGCGCATGCGTCACCGTAGTGCTCAGATCGCCCGGGTCCGTATAGTACAGCGGCGCATTCGTGTACCACGCCATCGGCACACCCGCCGTCGCGTATCCACTCGTGCCCGTAATAAATCGCGGACCTCCGGCCCACGCACAAGCCGCGCCCAGCATCAACCCGGCCACCACTGCACCTCGCCAACCTCTAGCGCCGCCCATCGTAGACTCCCTTCACCGACGCCACTCGCGCGCTCTCCGCCTGCGGCATCACCCCCTCCGGCAGCCGAACACCTTTCGGCTCCGCCACTCCCTCCGTCCGCCAGCTCTTCGTCACCGCCATGCCGTCCGCCAGCGCAATCCCGCCCTGCGTAATCCCACCCCGTGAATTCCCGCTCTGTGGAATCCCGCTATGTGAATTCCCAGACGCCCCCGTCAGCGGCGTCCCCGCGCCCCGCCGCACTCTCGTCGCCAGCCACCGAACATCCAGCAGCGCCTGTCCGTTCGCACCCATCGGCACCACCGGCACTGCCCCCATCATCCCCTCCACCGCCGAGCTCAACCCGCCAGCCCCCGGCGCATGCAGAAAGAACATCGCCCGCTCACCCACCTGGAAATGTTGTTGCCCACCCGTCCACCGCCCAACCCACTCCCGCATCACATACGAGCCGCCCACCACCCCCAGCACCGGCTGCTCGACCGAAAACGTGACCTCCACCACCCCGCCCTTGGGCTCGATCCTCTCCACCCGCCCCACAAACACCACGCCCGCCCTCGACGCCAGCAGCCGCAGCTCCGCGCCCACACTCTCCGCCGGTGCCCGCACATCCCGCTGTTGTGCAGCGATTCCGACAGCACCGCCGCCCACCGCCCCCACCACTAGCAACCCGCCCCAAATCCATTCCCGAATTCGCATGGCAAAGCCTCTGCAACCTACTTCGTCGCAGAAACCCAAACCCACACACGTGTCCTAGACTGCAACAGCTCTCAAGCCGCCGATAACCGCCCTAAATCTCAGGATAAAAATCAAAGAATGCGTCAATGCTATGCCGCAGCTGCGCCTCAATCTGCTCGCGGCTGCCCTCCACCACATGCATCGTCACCTGGGCGTCATGCCCATTCTTCAGCTTGATAGGCGCAGCCTGCACCGCCTCAACCTCATCCGCCGGCAACAACCGCAACCCATATACCAACACCAAATCAGCCATATCCCCATCCTACGCCGCCAAAAGCAGGAAGTAGGAAATAGCAAACAGGAAGTAGTCAAAGCCCATAGCCTTCAGATCCTGGTTCCTATTTCCTACTTCCTATTTCCTGCTTCCTCGCCTCTGCACCGTTCGCACCCCCGGTACAATCAAATTCGTATGTCCACCCAGATCGAAGTCCGCGACACAGTCATCCTCGGCTCCGGCTGCGCCGGCCTCACGGCCGCCATCTACGCCGCCCGCTCCAACCTCAAGCCCCTCGTCCTCGAAGGCCACGAGCCCGGCGGCCAGCTCTCCATCACCACCCTCGTCGAAAACTTTCCCGGCTGGCCCGACGGCGTCCAGGGCCCCGAGCTCATCGAGAACATGAAGAAGCAGGCCACCCGCTTCGGTGCCGAGCTCCGCATGGCCCACCTCTCCACCGTCGACCTCACCACCACCCCCTTCACCCTCGGCATCGGCAAGGACACCGTCCACACCCGCTCCCTCATCATCGCCAGCGGAGCCTCCGCCCGCTGGTTAGGCCTTCCCTCCGAGCAGGCCCTGATCGGCTTCGGCGTCAGCTCCTGCGCCACCTGCGACGGCTTCTTCGCCAGCGGCAAAGAGATCGCCGTCATCGGCGGCGGCGACAGCGCCATGGAAGAAGCCCTCTTCCTCACCCGCTTCGCCACCAAGGTCACCATCATCAACCGCAGCGAAAACTTCCGCGCCTCGCGCATCATGCTCGAGCGCGCCGTAGCCCATCCTCAAATCGAGTTCCTCCACAACACCCTCGTCGAAGAAGTCCTCGGCGTCGAAGAGAAGGACCTCAAAGGCCTCAAGCTCTTCAACAAGAAAACCGGCGAGCGTTGGACCCTCCCTGTCTCCTTCATGTTCCTCGGCATCGGCCACATCCCCAACGCCCGCATGTTCGAAGGCCAACTCGACCTCGACGCCGACGGCTACATCAAGACCGAAGACAACATCTTCGTCTCCATCCTCGGCGAGCGCATCCCCGGCGTCTATGCCTGCGGAGACGTCCAGGACCGCCGCTACCGTCAGGCCATCACCGCCGCCGGCACCGGTTGCATGGCAGCCCTCGAAGTAGAAAAATTCCTCGAAGAACAAGGCCGCTAACCCAAACTCATCCATGGCCTCTGTGAGTAATTGGCCATGGATGAAGTTGGCTCGCCCAAACCAGCGGAACTTCATCTCGCGCCCAGCGTACTCTTCACCATGCGCCTCTCCGCAGTCCTCCTCCTCCTTCTGATCCCGGCCGCATCGCGTGCGCAGCAACTAACCGCCGCCGACATCATGTCGCGCGTCGCCGCCAATCAGGACCGCTCCGAGGCCGCCCGCACCCACTACATCTACGTCCAGCACGCCCACACCCTCTCCCGCAAAGGCAAGACCACCCAGTGCGAAGAGCTCACCGACTTCCGCATCATCCCCACCGACAAAGGCTCCGACCAGAAGCTCCTCACCCTCGACGGCCGCCTACTATACAAAGGCAAGTATCTCCACTACACCCAGCTCGACGCCCACACCTCCAACGTCAAAGATGACGACAGCCTCCACATCGGCGTCATCGGCAAAGACGACGACCCCATGGACCTCGACCTCGTCGAAAACATGCGCCACAATCTAACCGCCGACAACTCCAAAGACGGAATCGGCGCTGGCCTCTTCCCCCTCACCTCCAAAATGCAGGCCTTCTACACCTACACCCTCGCCGGCCGCGGCCCCATGGACGGCCGCGACTGCTACCACATCACCTTCCTCCCCCGCGACAAAGACGACTACGGCTGGAAGGGCGACGCCTGGATCGACGCCAAAGCCTTCCAACCCGTCCTCGTCCACACCACCATGGCCCGCAACATTCCCTTCGCCGTCCGCACGCTCCTCGGCACCAGCGTCCCCGGCCTCGGCTTCATCGTCACCTACGCACCGCAGCCCGCCGACACGCCCGACGCCCTCTGGTTCCCCATCACCTTCGGCACTGAATTCAAACTCCACGTCCTCTTCTTCATCAACCGCACCATCGTCCTCGATGTCCGCAACCGCGACTTCGAACAAACCCACGTCCACTCCACCATCCTCGACACCCCGCCCACCCTGGATCCGTCCCCCAGGTAGCAAGCCTCATCAACATCGAGCATCAAAATCCCCCTGCGACGAACCTTCACAAAACACTCATCTTGCAGGAAGCGGCCCGACCCCGATGACGATTTGTTCATCCAGTGCGATGTGCGGTATGGATGCCTGCGTCCAATCTGGTCAATGGCTTATGCTCGGTTCATGCAGTTGCTGCTGGTGGAAGACGAACTCGAGATTCAGGACTTCCTGAAGACATCCCTTACCGATGCAGGTTATGAGTTGGACGTCGCGGGAGACGGTAGGACGGCGGAGAAGTTTGCATCAACCAAGGTCTACGACGCTCTGATCGTTGACCTTGGCCTTCCAGACCAGGATGGCATCGACTTGATTCTGCGACTGCGGCGGCAAGGGGTAAGCAGCCCGGTGATGATCCTGTCCGCGCGACGCTCTGTGGATGATCGCGTGGCAGGGCTTGGAGCAGGGCGGCGATGATTACCTGACCAAACCATTTGCCCTGGCTGAGTTGCTGGCGCGGCTCCGCAATCTCCTGAAGCGAAACGCAGAGGCCAGTTCGAGTCCGACCATGCTGCATGTCGGAGACCTGGAGCTTGACCTGCTGCGGCGGAGAGCTTCGCGCGGTGGTGAGGTGTTGAACCTCAGCCCGCAGGAGTTTGTTTTGCTGGAATATCTTTGCCGCCATGCTGGGCGCGTGGTGACGCGATCCATGCTGTTGGCCGAGGTATGGGGCATGCGGATTCAGCCCGACACAAACGTCGTGGATGTGCATATCTACCGGCTTCGCGGTAAGGTCGATGTGGAGGGGCGGGAGCCACTCATCAAGACGCTGCGAGGTGTCGGGTATGTCCTCAAAGATCGATAACAAACGGCTCCACAGCGCAGCCTGGCGAATTTCTCTCTGGGCCACCCTGGCATTTGCCCTTGGGACCTTGCTGGTGTTCGCGGCATTGCAGCGTTTTGTTGCCAATGATATTCAGCGAAGGAGCGATGCCTGGTTGTCAGGCGAGGTTGGAACGCTGGGCGATGTGGCCGAACGTACGCCCAAGGATCGTTTGTACCATCGTGTCGTCGGCGAGGTGGCGGAGCTGGCCAGTCGAGAGGTCCCCAATAGGTCCCAGGACACAAGCCAGGAAAACGAATCCGTCTTTTTCCTGCAGGCAGGTCCCACCGGGCCGGCAAAATTGTGGGTAGGTGCAGGCAACGGTGAGGCGAATCTTGCGGCCATTCGCACTCAGAAGGTGGTGGCCGGTGTTCCCTTCCATCTGAAGGTGAGCGGCTTTCCGATACCGTTTCGGGTTGTCGCCTCACCGATAAACGATGGAAGCTCCATCTACCTGGGCCTGTCTGAACGCGATGAGTTGCGCGTGCTGCGGAGTCTTCGTGCTCGTTTCCTTTGGCTCGGACTCTTGATCGTACTCTTTGGATTTGGGATCGTGTTCTACACCACACGGCACATGTTGGGTCACGTTCGCGAGATCACGCAGGCTGCATCCAGAATCGGCGAGTCGGATCTGAGCCGCCGCGTTCCCACCACCAGGCATAACGACGAGATCGGACAATTGTCCCGCACCCTCAATCGCATGCTGGACCGGATTGAGAGCTCGGTGCATCAGCTGCATACCATCACGGACTCGCTGGCGCACGACCTGAGAAGTCCGCTGACAGCTATACGCGGAAAGCTGGAGATGTCGCTCTCTGAAGGCGGCCAGAGTGCGCAGGGAGAACCGATGATTGTGTCGGCGATCGAAGAACTGGATCGGCTGACTGAGTTCCTGAACACCTCGCTGGACGTGGCCGAGGCCAGGGCCGACGCTCTCCGCTTGAAGCGCTCCGAGATCGATCTGGACGAGATGATGCGGGTGATGATGGACCTGTACGAACCCTGCATGTCTGAGCGCGGACTGCGGATGCAGCTGCGCAGCGGTGGTGCGGTCAAGGTGTTTGCTGACGCGGCACTGGTGCATCGCGCGGTGGCCAACCTGCTCGACAACGAGCTGAAGCACCTACCCGCCTCCTGCACCGTGGCGATTTGCCTGCAGACCGAGAGCGAAGCAGCGGTGGTCACCGTGGAAGATGACGGTCCGGGCTTCGCCGCAGAGATACAGGACGCCATGTTTAAGCAGCGCGTGAAGGGGTCGGACTCCAGCGGACATGGCCTTGGGCTGGCCTTCGTAGAAGCTGTGGCGCGAGCACATGGAGGCACAGTGACGGCTTCGAACCGGACCGAAGGCGGTGCGCGTCTGGTAATGACCCTGCCGCGCATGCAGGATTCGCTGGACCGCTCGGAACGGGCTGTTGCGACGCTGGTTTGAGGATGCGGGGTCTGCAGGCCGGCGCGTGAGAGCTGGTGGGAGCATTGCCGGCAGGGGCTGTCCGTGGTGAGGCGGAAGTGATTTCGGTACTTGTGAAGTCTCTCGATAGACTGAGAGAGTGGAAACCTGTCGCGCCGCCCGCCCCCATGAAGCACCGCACCACGTCTAACCGTGTAAGAGGAGAATGATGTCAACTTCCACCCTGCCCGCGCCGAGTCCCACCAGTTCCAAATTCAAGACGATTCTCTGGATTTCGCTTGGTCTCACGACTCTCTTTGTCTTCATCACGTCAGAAGTTCTTCTTGTCACCAATTACCCCATGTACCACGCCTATCGCCTGCAGGTGATAGCCGACCGCGGTCTGCTCATCCCGCACACCCTCTGCGGAACCTTTGCCTTGTTGGCCGGCCCGCTACAGTTTTCGTCGCGCTTTCGACAGCGCCACCTGAAGCTCCATCGCGTCCTCGGCCGGGTGTATTTTGTATCAGTCCTGTTTGGCGCCTTCACCGGGATCGCCCTCGCCGCCGGGCGCCCCGGCCTGCCAGGCACTGCCATGCAGGCAGCCGCCTGGATCATCTGCACGACCGCCGCCGTGATTGCGGCGCGTAATCGCCACATCGCAGCGCATCGCCAATGGATGGCCCGCTCCTATGCGGTCACCTTTACCTTCGTCTCCAGTCGTGTATTCAATCTCGTTCCCGCCTACTGGAGCCACCTCGGCGACGTCCTCTCGGCGGTCGGCGTGATCGCCTTCACCCTCATATCCATTCTTCTCGTCGACCTGGGCCTCAGCTGGCACGAGCTCACGACGCGCCGCACATAACGGTTGCAGCTTGCCCTATCTCCCAAAACTCGTCCCCTCCAGCTCCGAGTTGACGACAGGCCCGTATCCGCCCAGCTGTCCAACGATCCTCACCACGGCGGGGTCATCGCCCTCCAACACCCACACCATCACATCTTTTGGCTGAAGTCCGATCAGCCGCGCAATCCAGCCCACAATCCCGCCCAGCTCAGGGTGGATGCGAAACACCGTCGCCATGAGAGTCTGCCCCGCTTCATGAAACGGTTGCTCCCCGTCGCGGGAGATCAGCAGCTGAATCAATCGCCCGCCGCCGACTGGCACCAGCATCCCCACGCGAAACGGTGCCGTATTTGGCGGCACATTCAGCAGCAACGTTCCGACGAACCCATTGGCAAGGTCATCGGGCATGTCGATGTGCTCGCTCTCGACTTCTATCTTTCCGTTCCTGTCCCTTGTGCGGGTGGTCGCCGTATCCGTGGCGGCATCCACCGCAAAGTCGGTTGGTCTCGCAAAAAACGGCCCTTCCTGTATGTGACGGCTGCGCACCAACCGAAACGTGCCTTCCTGCCGGTAAGTCGTCATCTCATCATCAATCGACCCGTCGACAAAGTGATACGTCAGGCGCATGGTCACTTCGTCTCCCTGCACAGCCTGCGAAAACTCGCCGGTGGCGATGATGGCTCCTGCCTCGGACCGCGCCACCATGTACCGGTGCATCGGACGTTGGACATGTCTCACCGGAATAGTTTCCGCCAGTGCCGTGTTGACGAGCGTGATCAACACAAAGGCCGTAACGCAGAAACTCCGTCGTTCCATCAAATGCCCCGTCCTGAAGTTCAATGTTATGAGACGCAGTATGATCCTGAAGGAACCGGCTCTTTCCCGCCCGCAAGATGACGTTTCGTACAGAATGACCTCTCAAACCCTTTCTTCTACGTCTATCAGGTTAGATAGATGTAGACCTTTTCGTTAAGGATAGAGTGAACATCCAGAGAATCAGGAGCAATGCTTTGCAAGACGAAGTTCTTATCATAGGTGGTGGAGTCGCGGGTTGTGCCGCTTCCATCGCGCTCGCTCGAAAGGGACGATGCGTCACACTGATTGAACGCGAGCCCACACCGCGCCACAAGGTCTGCGGAGAGTTTCTAAGCGGCGAAGCCCTTGAGGACCTGCATGCGCTGGGTATCGACGTGGCATCGCTTGGGGCCGCACCCATAAATTACGTTCGACTGGCCGCGTCCAGGCGCGCCGCTGAGGCTCCGCTACCCTTTCCCGCAGCCTCCCTCACGCGCAAGGCGCTCGATACAGCACTCATCGCCGCAGCCATCGCCGCGGGAGTCCGCGTGGAGCGTGGTCGCAGTGTCCAGTCGCTCCTCCGCACCACCACGAACCTCTGGCAGGCTACGCTCGACGACGGCACTACCTTCGATGCTCCGACCGCCTTTCTCGCCACCGGCAAGCACGATCTCCGCGGCCACAGTCGGCCGAAGGACCCTCATCAGTGGCTCGGCTTCAAGATGTATTACCGGCTGTCTGCCGCCCAGACGGCTAACCTCGCAGACGCGTCCGAGTTGACCCTCTATGCCGGAGGCTACGGTGGTATCCAGCCGGTAGAAGACGGCCTAACGAATTTCTGCTGCGTGGTGCAACGGCGTTATTTTGTCCGTGCGGGTCTTCGCTGGGCCGGTCTGCTTGCGAAGATGCAGCAGGAATGCCCCCACCTCGCAATGCGGTTGGACGGTGCAGAGCCGCAACTCGAAAAGCCGATCACCATCACTCATATCCCCTACGGTTACCTGCGCCGCGAAACCGAGGACGGTCTTTACTGCATCGGCGATCAGGCAGCCGTAATCCCGTCGTTCACCGGCGATGGCATCTCCATCGCTCTCCATACAGCCCGCCGTGCAGCCTCTGCCTATCTTGCCTCAGAACCCGCGCCGCTCTTCCAGCCAAAGCTGCGCGCCGCCATGCTGCCCCAGATGCGTCTTGCCGAAGCCGCCGCGACGGGCTTGAATAACCCGTTCTCCCGTACTGTGCTGCCCTTCTGCCTCAGAGTTTGGCCCGGCGCAATGCGCGTAACGGCCAGACTGACACGCGTCACGCAGCCCGCCACTCTCGCTCCCTACGCCGTCACCATGTGAAATCGAACCACACCAGAACCAAAGCTCTTCGTCGAAAACCCTCCAGGGGAAATGCCATGAAATCCTTCGCAGTGTCGGCCCTCGCTGTCTTACTTGCTCCGGTCGCGCTCGCGCAACATCAGACCTTCGCTGTCAACACCGGCGCGAGCGAGGTCAAGATGACGCTCAACACCACCCACGAAGTCGTCAACGGCATCTTCCACGTACAGTCCGGATCAATCGATTTCGACCGAACCGCCCCCCATATCTCCGGGCTCATCGTCGTCGCAGCGGGCAGCGGCAAGACGGGAAACGATAGCCGCGACAAGAAGATGAACAAAGACATTCTCAAAACCGACCAGTTCGCCACCGTCTCTTTCGCCCCCAAAACGTATACCGGAACGATTCTTCCCGTAGGCGACTCGACCATTCAAGTCAGTGGAGTCTTCACGTTGCTCGGAACGCCCCATGACCTCACGATTCCACTGCAGATCCATATGCAAGGAACGAAAGCGACGGCAACGGCGCACTTCATCGTTCCGTATGTGCAATGGGGTCTCAAGAACCCGAGCTTCCTGATCTGGAAGGCCGACAATGATGTGGCGATTGATCTAAATCTCGTCGGCCAGATTTCCGACTAGGTGGCCGTTTCGCAAGTCTCGCCCCTCACCAACTCACCCGCACCAACTCCAACGACTCCCTCTCCAGCCGCGTCTCCACCCTCAAACTCCCCGCCTCCACATCCATCCACACCGGCGACCCCGCAAGCTCCAGCCCTCCCGCCCGCTTCAACGCCGCAATCTGTTCCGCGCTCGGCGTCTGCGGCGACCCCATCGCCTTCCACGCCGTATACGCATTGCTATGCGTCCCATCCAGCCGATACCGCTCCACCAGCGCCCGCTTCACCCCCACCGGCAATCCCTTCACCCGCACCGACACGTCCGCGCCCTCCCCGCCCTCCGCCACATCGTGGTAATCCCACACCAGCACATCGGCCGTCTTCCCATCGCGCGTAGCCAGCCCATCCACATCCGCCTCTCCACGCACGCCCGTATCGATCATCTTCGCCAACGGCACCGCACCCGAGCTCACCACCGCTACGCGCTCACCGCCCATCATCCCCAGCATCCGAAATACATTCAGCACCGGCTTATCGATTCCATTCGTAGCCAGCGATCGAAACCCCTCAAAATAATCCCGCCCTTCAAACTCAAACGACCAGCTAAGCATCCCCAACAGATTCACCCGATGCTGACGCGCCAACTCCAGCAGCCGCGCATACGCCGCCGCCGTATACGCCGGATACAGCGTTCCATTCCGATAGTTATTCGCCGGATTCACCTTCGACGAACAAGCCGCGCACCCCTCAGGATCAGCCTCGCTCAACAACACCGGCAGCTTCGCAAACTTCGGAAAGCTCTCCACCAACCCAAACCCGCGATCCACATCCTTCAACTCGCGATCGATCCCCATCGTCACCTTCCCGCCCGCAATCACCGGCTGCCCCTTCGCATGAAAGCTGATAAAGTCCAGCGGCACCGCCCCACCCGTAGCCGCACTCTTCCCCGTGCTCGCATGCTCCAAAAATTTCTGCAGATACCCATAAGCGTGATCATTCCGCGGACTAGTAGTAGCCGGCCCACCCACCCGCGCACCCGGCAGCGCCACCCGCACGCCCGCCACCGCATAGTCATACAGCTTCAGATACTCCGCCTCCGTCCCATGAAAGTACTCAATGTCCGGCTCATTCCAAACCTCGAAGTACCACTCCAAAACCTCCTCTTTCCCATACCGCTCCACCAGGTGCGCCGTCACCACCCGCACCAGCTCCTCCCACTTCGCATAATCCTTCGGAGGGTTCTGCGATGCACCCGACAGCGTGTCCTTCGGATACAGCACCTTGTACGGCTGATCGGGCTTGCCCGGCAACACCGCCGCCAAATCCTTCGGCATAAATCCCAGCTCGACCACCGGCCTCACGCCCTCGGCCTTGTACGCATCAAAAATTCCATCCAGCAGCCTGAAGTCATACACCGGCTTCCCACTCGCGTCCTCGCTGTACACATTCGTCGAACTCCACTTCAACGCCGGCACCCCATCCCCCGACGTCAACAAGTGATGCGCCCGTATGTACACCGGCGCGGCACTCAACCCATGCAACTCTCCCAGCAGCTCCCGCCCCAGCACAGTAGTCGAGTAGTTCCCCTCGTCATACCCGATCCAGGCATAAGCCGGCTTCCAAACCCCCACCGTCTTCCCCAGATCCACATCCACCGTCACCGGTCTCTGCGCCTTCGCCACTCCCACACACGCAACGCCACCGACCACCAGCGCCGCCACTCTCCATCCAATCCTCGCAAGCATCATCACACCAACTCTTCTACGCCAATCTCCACAGCACCGCCACACTAGTACGGTATTTATCTCATCCCAATGATGGATGTTCAACGCCCTCCACATTCCCTACACTTGCGCGGTAGCTCAAAACAGAATTCCACTCGCACCACGCGCACCGGCTTCCGGCCTGCCAATGCCCGAGCCTCGTGTCGCAGAAAGCCTGCATGCCGCGCAAGACCCTTCTCCCACTCACCCTCTGCCTGCTCGCACTCCTCTCCATCCCCACCTTCGCACAATCAACCGGCAACGCAAACGCGCCCTCTGGACCCTCGACCCTGGGCCCTGCACCCTCAGGCTTCTTCTCTGCCTGGCAGGCCCGCGTCCGCTCCACGCTCTCCCGCCAACCCTCGTACCCCATCCCCGTCATCGCATCCTCCGCCCAGATGGTTCAGCTCTTCCGCTTCGACTACCTCCACGAGTACACCCCCGCCCGCACCACCACCGACATCTACACCAACGGCAAAGGCCTCAACCTCATCCCCTTCGCCAACACCGAAATCGACATCAACCTTCCCCCCTACATCCAGCACAACAACCCTAAGGTCATCAACGGCGCCGGCGACTTCTCCTTCATCGTCAAGTACCGCCCCTTCGCCAGTCCCGACAAGCATCACGACTACTCCCTCGGCGGCCAGGTCGCCGTCACCGTTCCCACCGGCAGCTACAAAAACGGCGCCCTCGTCTCCACCGTCACTCCCACCGTCATGGGTGGCAAAGGCTTCGGCCCCTTCGCCATCCAATCCACCATTGGAGCCATCCTCCCCAAGAGCGATGCCAACACCATCGGCCGCACCATCATCTGGAACACCACCGTCCAGGCGCGCGTAGCCAAAATCTTCTGGCCCGAAATCGAATGCAATTCGAACTACTATCACGAAGGTCCCAACAACGGAAAAAATCAAACCTTCATCTCGCCCGGCATCATCGTCAGCAAAATCAACTTCCGCCACACCCCCAACAACCGCCTCGCCGTCATCCTTGGCTCCGGCTTTCAAATCGCAACCTCCACCTTCCACACCTACAACCACGCCTACATCTTCACCTCGCGCTTCGCCTTTTAAGAACATCTCGAGTCGCATCACCGGGCAAAGAACTAGCCTAAGGCCCCAAAATATGCATACACATTAGCTAGAAGCTAGAAGCTAGAAGCTAGAAGCTAGAAGCTAGAAGCTAGAAGCTAGAAGCTAGAAGCTAGAAGCTAGAAGCTAGAAGCTAGAAGCTAGAAGCTAGAAGCTAGAAGCTAGAAGCTAGAAGCTAGAAGCTAGAAGCTAGAAGCTAGAAGCTAGAAGCTAGAAGCTAGATGCCATCTCCCAACCTCCGGCGCGGCGGCCAAGTATCATCGAGCCTGCAGAGCACCCGCCCCGGAGCCACCGCCATGTACACCCCCAAAGACTTCCTCGTCGACGACCTCCCCACCCTCCACGCCGACATGCAGCGCAACTCCTTCGCCACACTCGTAACCCTCACCTCCGCAGGCCTCGTCGCCACCCACCTCCCCGTCTTACTCGACGCAACACGCGGCCCCTTCGGCACCCTCCTCGGCCACGTCTCCCGCGCCAACCATCAGTGGCAAACCACCAACCCCGCCACCGAAGCCCTCATCATCTTCAACGGCCCCGATACCTACGTCACCCCCAACTGGTATCCCGCCAAGCAGGAAACCCACCGCGTAGTCCCTACCTGGAACTACACCGCCATCCACGCCTACGGCCCCATCACCTTCTTCGAAGACACAGAGCGCCTCCGCACCATCGTCACCCGCCTCACCAACCTCCACGAGTCCACCTTCCCCACCCCCTGGAAGGTCACCGACGCGCCCGCCAACTACATCGACGGCCAGCTAAAAGCCATCATCGGCTTCGAGCTCCCCATCTCCCGCCTCGAAGGCAAGCGCAAGTTCAACCAGAACCGCTCCGCCGCCGACCAATCCGGCGTCATCACCGGCCTCCGCTCCCTCAACGACCCAACCAAGTCCGCGGTAGCCGACTTCATGCAATCCCTCCCCAACGCCCCCAAACCGGAGTAACCTTCCCCCATGCGAACCCCTCTCCGCATCGCCACCACTCTCCTCGCCTTAACCCTCACCACCGCCGCGCTCGCCCAGACCACCCTCCCCCAAACGGAATTGTTAGCCCTCTCCAAGCACGACCACACCCTCTCCGTCATCGACCCCACCACCCTCCAAACCCTCTACACCCTCCCCGTCGGCCCCGACCCCCACGAGGTCATCGCCTCCACCGACGGCACCCGCGCCTACGTCTCCAACTACGGCTTCGGCGCCTACCACACCCTCGCCGTCCTCGACCTCGTCCACCACACCGCCCTCCCCTCCATCGACCTCGGCCCCCTCACCGGCCCCCACGGCCTCGACTTCACCGGAGGCAAACTCTACTTCACCGCCGAAGGCGCCAAAGTCATCGGCCGCTTCGACCCCGCCACCCAGCGCGTCGACTGGGTCCTCGGCACCGGCCAGAACCGCACCCACATGGTCTACGTCCTCCCCGACCTCCAGCACATCATCACCACCAACGTAGCCTCCGGTACCGTAAGCCTCATCGACCTCCACACCCTACACATGGGCCCACCCCCCAACATGCACACCGGAATGCACCCAACCTCAGACCAGCCGCACCCACCCGGCCCGCCGCCCGTCAGAAAAGACTGGAACGAAACCGTAGTCCCCGTAGGCCACGGCTCCGAAGGCTTTGACCTCTCCCCCGACCACAAGGAGATCTGGGTAGCCAACGCCCAGGACGGCACGATCTCCATCATCGACTACGCTGCCAAGAAAGTAATCGCCACCCTCCACCCCGACGTCCTCTCCGCCAACCGCCTAAAATTCACCCCCAACGGCAACCACGTCCTCGTCTCCCTCCTCCGCAACCCCGACCTCGTCATCCTCGACGCCCACACCCGCAAAGTCATCAAGCGTCTCCCCATCGGCACCGGAGCCGCCGGCATCCTAATCGACCCCACCCACAACCGAGCCTTCGTAGCCAACACCCCCGACAACAAAATCACCCTCATCAACCTCACCAACTTCACCATCACCGGAACCATCCCAAACATCAACGAACCCGACGGCATGGCCTGGGCCACCCGCAGCAAATAGTGGGCAGTGAGCAACGAGCAGCGAACATCGCAGCGACAAACCAAAGCGGCGACCCGCAAGGGTCGCCGCTCCGTCTCTACTTCTCACTTCCCACTTCTCTACTTCTCACTTCTCACTTCTCACTTCCCACTTCCCACTTCCCACTTCTCACTTCTCACTTCTCACTTCTCACTTCTCACTTCTCACTTCTTTTAGTGGATATCAAACTGCTCCGGATGCAGACTAGGATCGCTCTTCACCAGGATCGTCTTGCCCGACATCTCTTCCATCTCCTGCAGCCACTTCGCTCCGCCGGACTTCAACTGCTTCACCACCTCCGGATTCACGCGCAGCATGATGTCACCCTTCTCGATCAGCTTATGCATCTTCCGCATCTCGATATAGATGTCGTTGCACACCGTCACCGGCGACTTCACCATGCCGGTCCCCGTGCAAACGCTGCAGGTCGTCGATAGTGTCCGCTCCAGCGACTGCTTCACGCGCTTCCGCGTAATCGCAACCAATCCAAAATCATTGAACTGCAGCACCTTCGACGGAGCGCGATCCTTCTTCAGCTCATCTTCCAGCGCCGCCATCACGCGGTTCCGATTCTTCCGCTCATCCATATCGATGAAGTCGATGATGATAATCCCGCCCAGATCGCGCAGCCGAATCTGCCGTACAATCTCCGGAATCGCATCCAGGTTCGTCTTCACAATCGTGTCCTCAAGCCGAGCCGTCTTGCCAACATACTTGCCCGTATTGATATCGATCGCCACCAGCGCCTCGGTCTGGTTGATCACAATCGAGCCACCCGACTTCAGCCACACCTTCGACCGCAAGGCGGTGTTGATCTCTTCCGTAATCCCGAACTGCTCAAACAGCGGCGTGTCCTTCGTATAAAGTTTCACCCGCCGAATCAACCCAGGCTGGAACCTCTGCAGGAAACGCAGCACCCGCTCATACGCATCCTCGGTATCCACCCAGATCGCCGAAAAATTATCCGTAACCTGGTCGCGCAGAATCCGCTCCACCAAATTCAAATCGTGATAAATCAGCGCCGGGCTCTTGCTAGACTCCGACCGCGTCTTAATATCCGCCCACAGATTCAGCAGGAATCTCAGATCGCTCCGCAGCTCCTCTTCGCTGGCTCCAGCCGCCGCCGTCCGGACAATGAACCCGCCCGACGCGTCGCCCTTCTCGCTCAGCAGAATCTCCTTCAACCGCCGCCGCTCGCTGTCGCTCTCAATCTTCCGCGATACGCCCGTATGATTCACCGTCGGCATAAACACCAGGAACCGTCCCGGCAACGCAATGTGCGACGTAATCCGCGCACCCTTCTTCGCAATCGGCTCCTTCGCAATCTGCACCAGGACCTCCTGCCCCGGCTTCAACAGGTCGCTGATCGCCGGCAGGTTCGTCGACTGCATCGACCGTCCGCCGCGATCGCGTCCACCCGACCGCGATCCAGCCATCCCGCGCCGATCGCGCCCTCCCCGGTCACCGCCGCTGCTACGCTCGCCACCCCGATCTCCACTACGCTCGCGATCACGTCCGCCGCGCCGTCCATCTCGACGCCCGCGCCGTCCACCCTCGCGTCCGCCTTCACGGCCACCCTCACGCTCGCCTTCACGCACAGCCGGCTCGCCCTCGGTGGCAACCGCGCGCGCCTCACCATTCTCATCAAAGCTCGAGGCCTCCGCGAACTCCTCTTCCTCAGCCTCGCTGATCTGGCTACCGGAAACTTCCTCTTCGACGAAATCCTCTTCGCCATTCGATGCAAGCTCGTCCTCTTCAAAATCCTCTTCGTCGTCGAACTCCACATCCTCGTCGTCGTCGTCTTCGTCCACCTCAACCGGCTCTGGACGAGTGATGTCATCGATCGTCATGTCGCGGATCATGCTGCCCAAATCAGCCGCACCCTCCAGCGTCTCTTCCTCGACATCATCATCAAACGCACCCGCATGAAGCGACCCAATCTCAGCGTCCTCTTCATCCAGCAACTCTTCCTCAAGCTGCCCATCGCCCGGCGCGAAGCCCCCAGCCGATTCCCGCTCAAAGCCCTGCGCCACCCCATACGCATGATGCGCTCGCTCGCCCTCAATCGACACCGGCGTCTCCGCCTCAGCCGCAAACACCGACTGCACCACCGCCTCATGCTCAATCGGCGACGTAGGATCAGCATGCAAAGTCTCCGCATGCACCACCTCCGAGATCAACTCGCCCGTAGGCTGCAGACTCGTGAACTCCGGCTCATGTGCCGCCTCCACCACCGGCTCTTCCACGCCTCCGCTCTGCCGAAACTCCCGCGCGCCCGCAGGATCAACGCGGAACGAAGCCGAAGCATTCTCCTCCGGCTCATACTCCGCGCTCGTCTCTTCGAATTCAGCCTCATGGAACTCCGGCTCCGGGTCCACCGCTTCCGGCAACTCCTCTGCCTCACGCAGCTCAGCTTCATGCACCGAAGCAATCGCCTCTTCAAACTCCGCCTCATGCTGCGCCGCCGTCTCCACCTCCTCCAACGGCGCCAAATCCGTCTGCCCCGCATACTGCGGCTCGTACTCACGCTCGCCTACATCATGCCCCGAGCTCACCGCCGGCAACACAGCCTCCGCCGGATCAATCACACTCGGCTCTGCACGAAACTCCGTCCGTGGCGCGCCATCACGGCCGCCACGTCCGCGCTGCTCATCGCGTCCACGCCGGCGATCCCGTCCGCGTCCGCCACGCTCTTCACGTCCGCCACGATCCTCGCCTCTCGAATCTCCGCCTCTCCCCTCACCACCGCGCGGCTCACGAGCCCGCAGCGTCTCGCCCGGCAACACCGCGCCGCCATCCCAACCAACCAGCGGCGCAACCTCCGTCGAAGGCTTCGCAACCACCGTCGAACGCGACACAGGCTTCTCCCCCCGCGTCTCGCTCGCCGTACCATTCTCTCCCCGCCGATACTTCGACAGCGACTCGCCCGGCAGAATGAACGGCTCAACCGCCGGTCCCGCCGAAGCATTCAAATCCACAACCTCATCATCCGCCGAGCCCGGCCGAGCACCACGAGGCGCAAACCGTTCCCGCACCGAATCCAGCCGCGAATCCCGGCCACCAGCCTCACGTCCACCCGAACCTTCGCGCCCGCCACGATCGCGCCCACCACGATCCCGACCCCCACGATCTCTTCCCCCGCGGTCACCACGCTCACGTCCACCGCGCTCACCGCGCTCGCCGCCACCATCGCGCGACTCCGGCCGCCGCTCCGCCGCACGAACCTCTTCACGAGGAACCACAGCCTCCACACCAAACCCTTCGGCCTCAACCGGCGCAGTCTCGGAAGACTCACTCCCCGGCTCACCGGCAACGCCACGTCCCCGCCGCCGCCCGCGACGTCCACGCCACCGCCGCCCACCATCGGCACCCGGCGCACCTTCACCAACCTCTTCGCCCTCATCCGAAAGCGGCGCCGCATCCAGCGCCTCATCCTCTACCGGCGCGTAGCTTCGAGGCTCTTCAAACGACGAGCCCTCCGCACGAGCCTCCGGCGCAACCTCACGCCCACCCCGCTCGCCACCACGATCCCGATCCCGGTCGCGTCCATCGCGCCGCCCACGTCCACCGCGCTCGCCACGACCATCTCCGCGACCTTCGCCACGTCCTTCCCCGCGAGGCCGATCGCCCCTCGGCGCCCTGGCCTCACCACCCGCCGCGCCATCAAAGTCCGCAGCGTCGCCAGCTTCTTCCATGAAGTCGGTAATGTAAAGGAACGCATCGCGCTCGAGCCCGATGTCTACAAAGCTCGACTGCATGCCCGGCAGAACGCGCGTCACCCGCCCGTTGTAAATCGAGCCCGCAAGCGTGTACTCATTCTCGCGCTCGTAATAAATCTCTGTAAGTTCTTCTTTTTCGACAATCGCCAGCCGCGTCTCATGGGGCGTGCTGGATATATAAATTTCTTTCGACATTGCTCTGCTTTCTCCTCGCACCCGGCTTTCAAGCCGGCATGCTCTGGCAGAACAAGCGAAGATCGCGCTGCACAAGCTCTAACGCCCTGCGTTAGCTCCCTGCAGCATCCTCCCGCGATACGGACAGAAGATGAGGTGCGGAAACTGGATTGCACTTCCCTGACCGATGCGCACTCTGTGCAGCGCGCCGTTCCGCATACAGACTCTTGCGCTCTGCGCGCATCTGCATGCCGAAACCGGGAGAAAACTTTGCCAGTGTTGTACCGCGTGTCGTGGGCCCACTGTTTCTGCCCCTCGACACCATGCCGTCAACGGAGTTTGTGACCAACACAACCTCTACCTGAGGCGGGGCCGTTAACCGTCCGTTTCCGTTCATTCTCAAAACCTGTCCGGCCATCGGAAGTTGATCCGCGCCTGGCCGGCCTTCTCAAAGTCTTGTTTCTAAACCATTGTTGCCAAAACCTGTTGTACCGCTGCAACGGGGAATCATCGCATCCGTGCGGCAGTCCCTGTAACCGATCAGCCCTATGGCAGATCGTCTACTCCTAGTATGCACCAAAATCTGGCACTCTGTCTCAGAACCGCACATTTGGGTAGTGCCTCAGTTTGAAATTCGCTAAGGATATTCCCTAAACCAAGCCTTATTTCTTTTTGACGGGGCACGGATAAGAGTCCATGAGGGACTCCAGCAACCCAAGCGATTTTGGCTGATCTAAGAACTTGGGGTTCTTTTGCATATAAGCGACGTATATTCTGGTCATGGTCGCAACGCTCGCGGAATCCGTGCAGAACAACGTTCCGCCGGCCTCGCTGAAGCCGTCAATGTATGCAGTGCATTCAGTTGCAGATTGCAGATCGCCTCCCGCGCTGGGGTTATCGAGTATGCGAATGGCCTCTTGGCAATGGGCGTATAGAGCCGAACCGCGCTGGTTGGCGTAGGACGACTGAAGGGCCATGGCGACCGCTAGCAGAGGGACGATCATGCCACCCATGCTACCGCATTAGTTCTTGCGCGGCTTGTACGGGCCCCGCTTCTTTGCAACGGGCCCTGGCAGAATGGCCACAAGTTCCTCAACACTCCAAACGTGACCAGCGAGGGCCGCCTCCATTGCCGGAGTCACGCGGAGCGTCTTGTGAATACGGCAGAAGTTGTAGTGCATAAAGTGAAGCGCGATTGCCGCCTCATGATTCTCCCATTTCTTAGAGAACGCGTTGGTTAGGCGAGTGAAGCGACGAATCTGCATACGGGTTGTGAGGTTCAAACGCTCCACATAAGATGTGCTGATGTTGTTCGGATCGGGCGAACCTGCCAGCACAGCTGTCTGCGTTCCAATGCACTCACCTGTGCTGTAGCGGCGGTCCAGCGATGAATCAGAGCCGTACAGCTTTATGAGCATCGCATAGTCCACATCCATGCCAAACGCACCTTCTACGGCCTCTGCATACGCCCTGTGACCGTCTGTAGTGATCTGCACACGCGATGTGAGCCGCGATGCCACGTCCTCCATAAATACCTTCGCCCATGCCGCGCCACGCTGCCCAACAAGGTAAGAGATAACCAGCTTGGAATCGGCATCCAGCGCTGTCCAAGTCCAGGCATCTCCCCAACCATTAGCAACCTGCTCCTCAGTCGCGTTCGCCATCTTCGCACCGACGAACGACCAGATTTCATCGCACTGCACGCGTTTCGCAGCCACCTTTACAACGTGTTCGTCGTGATATGCACGGCAGGCTTCTCCCATCTGCACCAATAGCTTCGTGATGGTGTTGGTCGAGAACCCCAACATGCGAGAGGTTGCGTTGATGCTATTTCCCTCTACTAAGCAAGAAATGATGCGGGCGCGGTCGGCATTGCTTAGGTAATTCATAATGACAATTATGCTTGTTACTTCCCACAATGTCAAGAATTATCTACAAGGTATTGCCTGCGAAATCCCACAACCACAGGCGTCCTGTTTTCAACCTTTGCCGCCTCGAATTCCTCTTCAGTTGTGACAATCAGCACGTCTCCGCGCTCTTCTACTAAAATCTTTTCTGCAATCGTGCCGCCGTAGACTATCAACCTAACTCTTTTCATTTGTGATATTTCCTCCATACCCAAATGAAGAATAGCGCCGAGAGTCCATACCTTCAAGAAGAAATCGGCGGAAATCGGCTTGCGTTCATAGTACGGTATGTGCGTATACTCAATCTCAAGGAGGTATCACGGTATGGTAGAGACACTGAAGAGAACGGCAGCATACGTACCTTGGGCAACTTTCAAGAACTCTATAGATCAACTGGCGAAAGGCATACCTAGTCGGATTGACCGCTCGGTTTTCGCTGGAACCGCTTGGAACGCCCAGACGCAGCTTTTTATCGCACTGAAGTTCTTCGGCTTTCTAAAGGGCGATGATGAGCCGACGGCACTACTAGAGGACGTGGTAAAGGGTACCGAGGAAGAACGCAAGGCGAAGCTATCGAAGGCTATTCGGGATGCCTATGCCGATCTCATCGCGATTGATCTTACAAAGGCCACGCGCAGTCACTTTGAAGAGAAACTGGGAGAACTCTATAACGCTTCGGGCGATACCAGGGTGAAGGCCGTCCGCTTCTTTCTGAGTGCCGCCAGCTATGCGAACATCCCGCTCTCCTCATTCATTCTGCCTAAAAATGGAAAGGCCAAGGGGACGCGCAAGCCCCGGACAACTGCCCCGAAGAAAGCCTTCAAGAAAGGCGTAGCATCATCCACCAATCCGAGTAATCCTCCCGCAGGACAAGAACAAAACAAGCCTGTTGGAGAGTCTCGATCAGTTTCACTAGCCAGCGGCGGTATGCTCACGCTGTCGGCAACAGCTAATTTTCTTTCGCTCAGTTCGGCGGATCGAAAGTTCGTATTCGATCTGATCGACAAGCTGGAGGCGTATGCAGAAGCCTCCAAATAGTTTTCGTCGGAAGACGGAAACGCCCGACCTTGGACAAGTCGGGCGATCCTGTAGGAAGGGAGAGTCCCATGCAAAAGGGAAAGAACTCTCACCATCGGCTCGTAATCACGATCCAGATATTTGGAATCGTTATCACGATTGACATACCACCATAGGGTGAAAACCCTATCTTAGCAAGTATCCGGGCGGGTTACGAGTCATCCTCCCCCGCTCGGAACACCTAATCTTTAGACGCCGCCCATCTAGTATTGGCGGCTTTTTCTGCGATCTCCTTGCGTCTCTCAGGACTGAGGGATGCAGCCCTTGCTTTACCCCTTCGCGCCATCGCTGGGGTCGAATTCTTCGGCAGAGGCATCTCTATGGGCTTTTCCCCCGTCGCCTGATCCACTACCGACTTCGCCAGACTGTTTATGTCCATGGAACCATTCTCAGGCTCAGGCGCGTTTGCCGCAAGACATGCGAATTTCAAACTGAGGCACTACCCACATTTGCCCCAAAACCAGCGCCCTCGTTTGCATCCCTATCCACCCAACCTCTACAGTTCTCTCATCCCATAGGAGATAATCCCATGCCCGCCTCGCCCGAGATCCTCCTTCAGGTCACCGACCTCCGCGCCGCCACCAGCTTCTACCAGCGCCACCTCGGCCTCAGCATCTTCCTCCGCCGCTCCAACCTCATCGGCCTCAATGCCGCCGCCTTCCGCCTCTACCTTGAAGAAGCCCCGCCCCTCGGCCCCGTACTCGAGTTCTACGTCCCCGACCTCGCCCAGTCCAAGCGCGACCTCGTAGCCGCCGGCTGCAAGATCATCGACGACGACCCCTCCATCCCCCGCTGCTACATCCGCGACCCCTACAACCTCGTCTTCAACCTGGCCGAACGCAAACCCTGACCACTACCCACTAATTCACGAACCGCCGCATCCGCACATTCATCACAATCCCCAGCGCCAGAAACATATAAATCACCGACGACCCGCCATAGCTCATCAACGGCAGCGGAATCCCCGTCACCGGCATCAGCCCCACGCACATCCCGATATTCACCGCAATCTGGAACAGCAGCACCCCCACAATCCCCATCACAATCAAGCTGCCAGGCGGATCGGCCGCGGTCTGTGCATTCTGAATCAGCCGCACCAAAATCAGAAAGTACAGCAGCAGTACCCCAATCGCTCCAATAAACCCATGCTCCTCGCAAAACGCCGCGAAGATAAAATCCGTATACGGAATCGGCAGAAAGTCGCCCTGCGTCTGCGTGCCTTTGCTCTGCCCCTTCCCCCACAATCCCCCCGACCCCACCGCAATCAGCGACTGCCGAATCTGGTACCCCGACGCCTGCGGATCGCTATCCGGATTCATAAACGCCGTCAGCCGCTGCCGCTGATAAGGCTTCAGCAACTTACCCGATGCCAGCCCCACCCCAACCAGCAACAGCAGCCCCAAAATCAAAATCCCCGCCTGCTTCCATTTGATCCCACCCAGAAACAACCCCACCACCAGCACCGGCAGATACGTAAGCGACGTCCCCAGGTCCGGCTCCTTCAACACCAGCACCAGCGGCACGCCAATCAACAGAAACGCCTTGCCAATATCCTTCCAACTTAAATCGCGCCCGTTCTCCACAATGTCCCAGAAGAATCGAGCCGCCACCAATATCAGCACCAGCCTTACCCACTCCGACGGCTGAAAGTGCACCCCGCCGCCCAAATTAATCCATCGCCGAGCCCCCAGCACCTTCTGCCCCACCACCTTCACCGCCAGCAGCGAAACAATGCTCACCCCATACGCCCAGTACGAGATCCCCAGCAACCGGTGATAATCCACCAGCGCAAAACAGAACATCCCCACCAGCCCCACACACAGAAACACAATCTGCTTTTGCTGGAACCCATGGAACTTCGTCATCTCCGTAGCCGACCGGATCTCCAGCACGCTCACCACCGACAGCACCATCACAATGCCTAGCAGCATCCAGTCGAAATCCCGAAACCGCGCTCGAATCATTCCACACCCAGTTTACCGGCAACCACCCAATCCCCGCCGCTCCGCCCAACCACCCCGCATCCAACCCCACAACCCCGCCACACCACTCCAGCACCAAGCCTCACCCCTTCAAAACATCCCCCCACAAACCTTCGTCATCCTGAACGCAGTGAAGGACCCCTGTAGTTGCTCTTGCCGTTACCGTCGCCCTCGCCAGTTTTTCGCCGTCATCCTGAGCGAAGCGAAGAACCCCGCATCTGCCGTCGCCGTTGCCGTTGCTTTTGCCGTTGCCGTTGCCTTAGCTAGAAGCTAGAAGCTGAAAGCTAAAAGCCCTACTCCGCACCAGGCGCCCCCGCCCCATCCCCCGCCGTCTTCGGAGCCTCCGTCTTCGGCACCGCCACCTCCTCCATCTTCAAGTTCCCCGCCCGCTTCCTCTGATCGGTCACAAACGTGTCGATCACCTGCGCCGCCAGCTTCGCCGAGTTGTTCCCCCAATACCCGTGCTCCCACAGCACCGCCACCACAATGTCCGGATTCCGCCGCGGCGTCATCCCCACAAACCACGCATTGGGCAACGTGCTCTTATCCGTGCTGCCCTTCTTGCGACCGCTCACCACGTCCGCTGTCCCGGTCTTCCCGGCAAAGTCCACACCATCCAGATGCGCCTCGGCTGCCGTGCCAATCGGGCTCAACACGTTCGCCATATCGTCCGTAATAATCTCCCAGTTCTCCGGAGTCAGCGGGATCCGCGCCACACCCGACCCTGGAAACTCCTGATCGATCATCGCCTGCTCATCGCTCGTCAGTTGTCCCGGCATCAGCACATGCGGCCGC
Organism: uncultured Acidobacteriaceae bacterium; assembly: GCA_963737325.1. Classification (GTDB taxonomy): domain Bacteria; phylum Acidobacteriota; class Terriglobia; order Terriglobales; family Acidobacteriaceae; genus Granulicella. Next base: position 87,927 of record CAVTSJ010000009.1, on the reverse strand, counting down.
ACAAACACGCCGCCCGAAGCAATCCCGCCCAGCGCCCGCGCCTCCTGCATCGGCGTCACCTCCGTCGCGCCCTGCCCAATGCCCACCGAAATCGTCTCGCCCGCATACCACTTGTCATGCTGCGTCTTCAGCTTCCACTCTTCGCTCGGCACAATGCCCGCCTGCTCGTCCGGCAGATCGATCCCCGTCTTCTGCCCCAGCCCCACGCTGTGCGCATACTTTGCAATCGTCTCGATGCCCAGCTTGTTCGCCAGCGTGTAGTAGAACGTGTCGCACGAGTAAGGCAGCGCATTATGGATATCGACAAACCCATGGTGCCGGTCACATGCAAAGAAGTGCCCATAGAATGTCGCGCCGCCATTGCACTCCACATGCATGTCCTGCGCCTCATTCTCCTGCAATCCCGCCAGCGTCATCACCACCTTGAACGTCGACCCCGGCGCCAGCTGCGCCTGGATCGCCTTGTTCATCATCGGATGGTTTGGATCCTCCATGATGCTCTTCCAGTACGCCTGCGATAGCCGCACCGCAAACTCGTTCGGATCAAACGTCGGCCGCGACACCATCGCCAGAATCTCGCCCGTGTGCGGATCCATCGCGACAATCGCGCCGTTCTTCCCCTCCAGGGCCCGCTCCGCCGCCATCTGCAAATCCAGGTCAATCGTCAGATGCAGGTCCTTGCCGGGTATCGCCAGCTCCTGCCCCATCTGCCCCACTTCTTTGCCATGCGAGTTCACAATGATGTCCCGCGATCCATCCGTCCCGCGCAGAATCGAGTCGTACGTCTCCTCCACGCCGAACTTGCCCACCACATCGCCCGGCTGGTACGCCGCGAACCTCTCGTCGTTCAGATCCGCCTCGCTCACCTCGCCCACATACCCAATCAGGTGCGCCGCAAATCCATCCTTCGGATACAGCCGCCGCTCCGTGTCCAGCGTCTCCAGCTCCGGCAGATCATCCCGATGCGCCGCAATAAACGCCTGTTCATCCGGCGTAATGTCCTGCTTCAACGGTATCGGCTGGTACTTCGGCGCATATTGAAAGTGCCGCAACGTAGCCTGAATCTGCTCCAGCGGAATATGCAGCCCCTGCGAAATCAGCGGCAGATCCGTATCCAGCTGTTTCTGTTGTTCACGCACCAAAAAGCAAGTCACCGACGGGTAGTTGTCCACCAATATCCGTCCATACCGATCGAAGATCCGTCCCCGCGGCGCCAGCACCGGAACCTTCCTCACCCGGTTCTGTTCCGCCAGCACCCGATACTGATCCGCCCCCAGAATCTGCAGCCGCCACAACCAGCAGCCCAGCACCAGCAGCACCGCCGCCACCACATACTGCGATACATGCAGCTTCGTAGCCGACAACTTCTCTTTGCGATCGATGCTCTCTAAACTCATCCCGCCGATGCTCCTCTTAAAACTCTACGCTCTGACAACTAACAACTGAGAACGAACAACTGAGAACTAATCTCTAACCCTGAACCGATCCAGCACCGCAAACAACGGCACCGCCACCACGCAATTCGCCGCCGCCGAAATCAACTCCACCACCGGCAGAAACCGGTACGACGCATCGCCCAGCAGCCAGTGCGCAATCACATACAGCAACCCGCTCTGTGCCATGCTCAACGTAAACACCAGCCCAACGCGGTTGATCACATTCTCCACGTCCACCGCATACCCGATACTCGCGGCCACATACCCCACCACGCCCTTCGCAATCCCATCCACCCCAAACGGATGATTCGTCAACCCATCCTGAAACAACCCAATCAGCGTTCCAGTAACCGTGCCCGCAATCGGACTCCGTCGCGACACCGCAAAAAAAATCGTAGCAATCAGCGGCAGGTCAATATGGATCAGCCACGGAAACGTCTTCGGCAGCATCGCCTGCAGCAGAATGCAGACCAGCGGCGCCATCACGGTCACACCCGGATGGAACCCATACTGGTCCAGCTCTTCGCGGCTTGTATAACTACGCTCTGCCATCGTCCTCACCGATCTTCACTGCTCTTGCCTTTCTCTATGTCATTCCCTCCGGGAATTTGCTTCTCTACTGCGGACTACTCTGCGGCGGCGTCTGCGCGGGCGTTTGCGGCGTCTGCACCGGCGTCGCCGGCGCCGGCGCACCCGGCGTCAAATCCGCAGCCGGCGGCACCGTCCCCGGCGAATACCGGTCCGGATGCACCACAGGCTTCGGCCGCGGCAGCCCCGAATTGATATACCCCACCGCCCCGCCTATCTGGCTCTCCGGATCATCCGACACCGGCGCCCCATTCGCGCCAACCCCGTTCGCTCCAGCCCCATTCGCCCCCGCCGCCGTCGTCGCAGCATCACCATCCGGATGCAGACTCGGCAGCTTCTCCGCAATCAAATCCGCCGCACGCTGATTCGCCTCTGCCGTAGCCTCCGCTGCCGCCGCGTCCTGCGCAGCCGTCGGCGTCAGCTCAGGCGAAGTCCCCGTAATCACCAGCACCTCTTCCAGCTGGCTCAAATTCGCCGCCGTCTTGATCACAATCGACGTGTACGGCTGATGCAGCGGATCCGGCGCAATCGACTCAATCGTCCCCACCGGCAGCCCCCTCGGAAACACCAGATCCCCACCCGACGTCACCACCGGCTCGCCCACCTTGATCCGCGAATCCGCCGTCAAGTTATCAATCTCCACCCGCCCCGCCGCCGTCCCCTTCACAATCCCGCGTATCCGCGTCGTCGCCAGAATCACACCCGCACCCGACGACGGATCGCTGATCAACAGCAGCTGCGACGTATGCGGAAACACATCCCGAATCTTCCCCACCACGCCATCCGGCGTAATCACCGCCTGCTCTGGCTTCAGCCCGTCATCCGACCCTTTATCCAGATACAACACATGCGACCGCTCCGACCCGCTCGTTCCAATCACCTGCGCCGCCACCGTGCTCGTCACATACTGCTGCTTGAACTCCAGCAGCTTCTGCAATCTCCGCCCTTGCTGCGCGTCCTCCGCAAACGACGCCTCCTCCACCCGCAGCCGCGCCACCTCCTGCTTCAACTGCGCATCCTGCTGCCGCGTGTGCAACAGGTAAATATAATTCCCCCACGCCCCCCGCACCTTCACACTTCCCGTATGCACCGCCGTCTCCAGCGGCGTAATCGCCGTCACCGTCCACCGTCTCAGCAACGACACATGCTTTCCATCCGGAACCGCTCCCGAACTCTCCATCGCCCGCGCACTCACCGGCACATCCGTGTCCTTCGCCGGCCGCTGCACCTGCATCGCCAGCGCAATCACCTGGATCAGCACGATCGCAATCAACACCAGCGGATTTCGAAATCGATAAAAGAATGAGTCCATGTAAAGCAGCAACCGCGCGCCGCCAGCCTGTCCGGCGCACTCCTCCATTATTTCATTAGCCGATCATTTCATCTGTGCGCCCCGCCGCGACCAAAACACTTCCCCACCGTACCTACGCTGCTACCATCAATCCCGATGCCGCTTCAGCTCTCCACCCCCGTAAAGTTCGTCAAGCGCATCGGCGACCGCATCGCCGCGGGCCTCGCCGACCGCGGCATCCACACCATCGAAGACCTCCTCTACCACCTCCCGTTCCGATACGAAGACCGCCTCCACCCCAAACCCCTCAGCCTCTACAATCCAGGCGACATGGCCTCCCTCATCGGCGAAGTCCGCGGCGCCGCCCTCCTCCGCACCCGCTCCGGCCCCATCTTCGAAATGACCGTAGGCATCACCCCTCCCGCCACAGAGTCGGGTGCCCCAGGTCTCGCTTCTGAGACCTGGGTCTCCACCGACCCCTCCATGGCCGGCCTCCTCAACCCCCGCGCCCCCATCCTCGAAACCGTAAAGTGCATGTGGTTCCACGGCACCTACTTAAAAGACAAGTTCCACGCCGGCCAGAAGATAGCCCTCTACGGAAAACTCGAAGGCAGCCGCAGCGGCAACGCCCTCCACGCGCCCCCCGGCAGCACACGCTTCAAAATGATCCAGCCGACCTTCGAGATCCTCCCCGACGCCCACGCCACCGGCGAAGACGCCGAGTTCATCCTCCTCGAGATGGGCCGCATCGTCCCCATCTACGAATCCCTCGGCGGCAAGACTCCCTGGGGCAGCAAACTGACCTCCCGCTGGACCCGCCGCATCCTCTGGACCATCTTCAAAGACCTTTCCGAATCCAGCGAAACAATGGGTGCCCCACGTCTCGATTCTGAGACGTGGGATTCCACGGAAGCTAGCCCCAACGAAACCCTACCCGCCGCCCTCCGCAAGCGCCTAAACTTCCCCACCCGCATGGCCGCCCTCCGCGACCTCCACTTCCCCCCGGCCGGCACCAACATGACCGACCTCATGTCCGCCCGAACCCCCGCCCACCGCCGCCTCATCTTCGAAGAGTTCTTCTACCTCGAGCTAGGCCTCGAACTCAAACGCCGCAAGCTTCGCAACCGCCAGGGCACCGCCTTCGTCACCAACGACCAGGTCCGCGAAGCCCTCAAGCAAATCCTCCCCTTCAAACCCACCGCCGCCCAAAAACGTGTCCTCGGCGAAATCGTCACGGACATGCGCCGCACCCAACCCATGCGGCGCTTCCTGCAGGGAGACGTAGGCTCCGGCAAAACCATCGTCGCATTCCAGGCCGCACTAATAGCCATCGAAAACGGCTATCAGGTAGCTCTCATGGCTCCAACAGAAATCCTAGCCACGCAACACTACCTCTCCGCGCGCAAACTCCTCAGTGAAAAAATCTCCCCGCGCACAAAACGCCCCTACCGCATAGGCCTGCTCACCGGCTCGCTCGACGACAAAACAAAACGCGACACCCGCGCCCGCATCTTCCGAGGCGAAGTAGACCTGGCCATCGGCACCCACGCACTAGTAGAAGAAAAAGTAGACTTCGCCAACCTGGGCCTCGTCATCGTAGACGAGCAACACCGCTTCGGCGTCCAGCAACGCTTCCAGCTAATCCGCAAACCCAACACCGGCTCCGCAACAACCACCACACTGGGTGCCCAGTCTCGCTCGAGACCTGGGCTTCACGAAGCCATCGGGTGCCCCATCCATACCGACGGCTCCATCGTCGGAATGGGTGGGAGTGAACCAAGCCAGCACCGCCAGCGAAGCCCCTCGCCGTCCGCGCAGGACTCGGAGCCAGACGTCCTCGTCATGACCGCAACCCCCATCCCCCGCACCCTCGCCCTAACCCTCTACGGCGACCTCGAAGCCTCCGTCATCGACGAGCTCCCCCCCGGCCGCACCCCCATCCAAACCCGCCGCATGCCCGAAGAACGCAGCGCCGAAGTCTGGGACTTCATCCGCAAGCAAGTAACCGCCGGCCGCCAGGCCTACATCGTCTACCCCGTCATCGAAGGCACCCCCGACGACCAACCCGAACTAGACTTCGCCAAATTCGACGACGAAGCATCGGCCTCCATACCAACTTCGTCCTCTCGACTTAGGCCTCCCACCCAAACTTCGTCATCTCGACTGGAGTCCGCGCTCTTTGCGGACGCAGCGGAGAGACCCCTGTATTCCGCCGACCCCACCCCGAAATCGCGCGCCGATAAATCCGCCGCACTCGGATTAGAAGGGGGCTTCAGCCTCCTGTCCACCCCCCGCACCCAAAAGGGCTCCAACGCCCCTTCGTCTTCGTCCTTGGAATTAGAAGGGGGCTTTAGCCCCCTCTCCAGGCCCGATGCGAAGAAGGGCTTTAGCCCTGACCCCACCACTAACGCAGCGCCAACGGCGCGCTCCCGTCACAGCCTGGGGCAACGCCCCAGGACAGCCCCCCTGAAAAATCCAACGAGGGCTGAAAGCCCGACCCAACCTACCGCACCAAAAACTCCGAAGACCGCCAAACGCGCAACCACCAACCTCCGCTCCGCCACCGACATGCACGCCCAGCTCCAAGCCAACGAACTCGCCGGCCTCAAGCTAGGCCTACTCCACGGCCGCATGTCCCCCGACGACAAAGAAGTCACCATGGCCCGCTTCAAACGCGGCGAGCTCGACGTCCTCGTCTCCACCACCGTCATCGAAGTAGGCGTCGACGTCCCCAACGCCACCGTCATGGTCATCGAACACGCCGACCGCTTCGGCCTCGCCCAGCTCCACCAGCTCCGCGGCCGCGTCGGCCGAGGAGCCGCCAAAAGCTTCTGCATCCTCATCACCGCCGCAGAGGTAACCCCCGAAGCCGACCTCCGCCTCAACGCCATGGTCCAAACCCAGGACGGCTTCGCCCTCGCCGAGCTCGACCTCCAGCAGCGCGGCCCGGGAGAATTCTTCGGCACCAGGCAAGCCGGCCTCCCCGAGTTCCGGGTAGCCAACCTGGCCCGCGACCGCGACCTCCTCGAACTAGCCCGCCAGGAAGCCGCCCACTTCGCCCAGCAAGCTGACCCCACCATCCCCCGCCCTGAAATCGACGCCGTCTGGTCCCGCCTCAAGCAACAATGGCAACGCCGCTACGGCCTGGTCGAAGCCTGACCCACCCCAGTTCCGGGTGCCCCACATCTCGCTTCTGAGATGTGGGATTCCACCAAAACCGGCTGCGTCCCGAAACCCGGCGATAGACGTCGTCGCGTAACCCGGAACCCCGCTCTACCGACACCAAAACACACGAATTCACACCTAACTGGCCATCGCGACCTGCGGAGCGCCCTCACCAGCAACCGACTGCACCTGCTTCTTCGGCCCCCGCTTCCGCGCCACCAGGATCCTAATCCGATCCAGCACCTCCGCCGGCGTGCACGCACCCTTGGGCAGAAACGCATCCGCCGCCGCCGCCCGGTCAAAGCTCGTCACCGTCCCCGAAATCAGCAGAGTCGGCAACCCCGGATGCACCTGCTTTGCCTTTCGAATCAGCTCATTACCATCCATCGACGGCATAATCAAATCCGCCATCAACAGGTCCACCGACCCCTGCGCCGACCCCTGTAGATACTCCAAAGCCTCTGCTGCCGAACCCATCGCCAGCACCCGATACCCCCGCGTCTCCAGTAAAAACTTCCTCACCGATAGCACCTGCTCGTTATCTTCCACACACAAAATCGTCTTGCGAGGTCTCATCATTTTTCTCCATGCCGGTGGTCCCCGGCTTTTAGGTTGACTAAGTTCAGGTTATGCGGCGTATCTCAAATCAATTCAATGACTTGCGAGGCGCAGTGCTTCCGTTGCTGGGAGCCGAGCGAGATCGTTTGCGCCCATCAGGCGCATCCCATCCGTCGCTCGGGTTGAGCGCTTCAAATAACCGCGAGACAGCCGTTTTCCCCGCAAAAAGGCCACTTGATCGCGCCAAAAGCGCTGACCGTGCGTCTGCTGTGGATGGTGTGGATTACGGTGAAAAAGGCGCAAAAAGCCTCCCCACCGCATCACGTATCATCGTGAAAGCAGTGCCCCTCCGCAGCTCAACGTGGGATTTCCCCTTGAACTGGTTCGTAGCTCGTAATAGCCCAGGTTGTCTCAGGATTCTCTACAGCGCGCGGCCTTGCTAAGGTTTCATCGCAGCGCAGAGAACACCCGTTGGCGCCTTTGCTATCACACAGATTGTCGGTAAATCAGGCGAAAAATTGCGTCTTCGAATCTCTTGGTTCGTTGACGATTTGCTGAGCATACGGAGCCGCACCCCCCATGGCAACAGTGAATTTTTAGCGAAAATGCGATGACTTTGAGGTGGCGCTTCCACCGAAATCGCACATTCCTTGTCACTGTTGGCGTTTGCGATTCCCCCCTTGTGGAAAACTCCCGTTTTCAGGGCAGGAAAAACCGTCCTTCTGCAACACAAATGGTGCGTCCCGAAACTTCTATCCCGTGCACCCGATTCCCATCCTGGGACGCCCGCACCGTAATCCGGCTCGGCCGGCGAATCTCCGTCCCCTGCTCAATCACCACTTCCCGTCCACACGCCGCCAACCCCGACTTCACCAGCCACGCAATGCAGCACCCCGCCGCCGAACCCGTAGCCGGATCCTCCCCCGAATAGAACTGCATCCGCGCATGCCAATCTGCTCCTTGATCCGCAATCTTCTCCAACGGCGCAATGCAATAAAAAAATTGAGCGTCATGCTTCGCAGTCCATGCCTGCGCTTCATGCTGCACCAATTGCAATCGCTGCGAAGCCTTCAGCGATCGCAACAACACAATGCAGAACGGCACGCCCGTCGACACCGTCTGCGGCAAATGCTCCGCCGAAAGATCATCGGCATCCAATCCAATCGCACGCGCCACCTCTGCTCGATCATGCGTCGCACCAAACACCGGATCCTTCTGCACCATCGTCGCCAACACGCCCGCCGTGCTCTCACCCCGCGTATCGAATCGCACGCTGATCTTTCCCACATTCAAATGCAGCGTGATCGTCTCCGCCCCACACAACACCGGATGATTCAAATACAGCCACGTCGCCGTACCCAACGTGGGATGCCCCGCGAACGGCAGCTCTTCCTGCGTCGTGAAGATACGGACCCGCACACCCTCACGCTGCTCTGTCTCTGCATCGCTCGGCAGAACAAACGTCGTCTCCGACAGATTCGTCTCCCGTGCGAGCGTCTGCATCTCCTCATCCGACAACCCGCGAGCATCATGAAACACAGCAAGCGCATTGCCCTCAAGCGGCCGCTCCGCAAAAACATCTAAGACCGAATACTCCAGTGTGCGAACCATCCCTCCATGTTACGTGCGGACAATCCTCTGCACTCACTCGCCAATCGCCAACGCGATGGGCGTCTTGACATCCAAATCGAGCCGCCGTACCTTATCAACAACCGCAAGCGGAGCGAAACTGCTCCCACGCTGGCGCCAGCCGCCCGCGGCGGTACTAAGTTTAGAAACACCATGACCCTGACCGTCTCCAACTCGATGCTCTGCTGCTGTGGACGCTGCTGTTGCTGCGGCCCCACACGGGTGAGCGGATGAGCGAATCGAGACGATAGCAAAGCGTCAAGAAGCGAACATCAAGACCCACCCAAGGCTCAGCCGGGTGGGTTTTTACTTTTACCGCGATCCCTTCACCAGGCTGCCCTCTACCTCAAGCGCAAACACCATCGAGAAGGACGGAAAACACAATGTCACTACGCATCAACGATATCGCTCCCGATTTCACAGCCGACACCACGCAGGGCACCATCCACTTCCACGATTGGGTCGGCGACGGCTGGGCCGTACTCTTCTCCCACCCCAAAGACTTCACGCCCGTCTGCACCACCGAGCTCGGCGCCGTCGCAGGCCTCGAACAGCAGTTCGCGCAGCGCAACGCCAAGGTCATCGGCCTCTCTGTCGACCCCGTCGACAGCCACAGCAAATGGCAGCAGGACATCGAAGACGTCGGCGGCCACAGGGTAAACTACCCGCTCATCGGCGACCCCACCCTCACCATCGCCAAGCTATACGACATGCTCCCCGCCGACTCCGGCGACACCAGCGAAGGCCGCACCCCCGCCAACAACGCGCCCGTGCGCACCGTCTTCGTCATCGGCCCCGACAAGCGCATCAAGCTGCAGATCGCCTACCCCATGACCACCGGCCGCAACTTCGACGAAGTCATCCGCGTCATCGACTCCCTCCAACTCACCGCAAAGCACAAAGTCGCAACCCCAGCCAACTGGAAGCAGGGAGACGACGTCATCATCACCAGCGCAATCTCTAACGACGAAGCCGACAAAATCTTTCCCGGCTACAAGACAGTGAAACCATATCTGCGCACCACAGCGCAGCCGCAGTAGGATAGGGATGAGGGTTAGAAATTAGGTTCAACGCTTCTCCTAATCCCTATCCCCTAATCCCTGCCTTTACGAGCACCGGTGGCGAAGTGGCTAACGCGCTGGTCTGCAAAACCAGTATTCGAGGGTTCAATTCCCTCCCGGTGCTCCAATATCTTTTCTGATCTCCGAGCCTCTTAGCCCAATCGCTCATCCAAAAGACGCCTCTCCGAAGCGTTAGACTTGGACCGGAGAGAATCGCATGAGCTATACCCCCGCCCCGCGTCGCCGCTTCATCAAGACCCTCATCGCCCTTGCGTCTCTCCCTATGGTGGGCATCGCAACCGGCACGGCGCAAACCGCGCCACCGAGCTCCGGTCCAGGCAGCGCGCTATCGATCCCACAAGCTGACCTCATTCAGCCCGGCGCGCTCGCCCACATCCTTCAGTCCAGCGGACCCGACAAGCCCCTCGTTCTTCAGGTGGGCTCCCGCGTCTTATACAACGAGGCTCACATTCCAGGCTCTGCCTACGCTGGCCCGGGCTCGCAATCCACTGGCCTGCAGGCGCTCCACGACAAAGTTGCCGCGCTCCCTCGCAAAGAATTCATCGTGCTCTATTGCGGCTGCTGTCCCTGGAACCATTGCCCCAATATCGCGCCCGCCTACCGGCAGATACGCTCGATGGGTTTCACCCACGTCAAAGTCCTTTATCTCGCCGATAACTTCGGAACAGACTGGGTAAGCAAAGGCTATCCAGTTGAGTAATCTTTTCCATCGAACCTGCGTTCCGCGCCGCCGCACGCGCAGTCATGCCGTCATCCCTTGCATCCTCACAGCCTGCCTCGCCCTCGCGTGCACGCCGCTAGCCTCTGCCGCCGATTCCCTGCTTCATAAGCCAGCACCAACCTTTGTTCGCACGGACCTTGATCACCACAAGCTCGATCTCCGCTCCTATCGCGGCAAAGTTGTTCTCCTCAACTTCTGGGCAACCTGGTGCGCGCCCTGCCAGCTCGAGATCCCGCACTTCGTCGCCTGGCAAAAGCAGTACGGCCCGCTCGGCCTGCGCATCATCGGCATCTCCATGGACGACGATCCGGCGCTGGCGCGCCGCCTCTATCAAAAGCTCCACCTCAACTATCCCGTTGCCATGGGCGACGCCAGTCTCGGAAAACAATACGGTGGCATCCTCGGTCTCCCCGTCACCTTCCTCATCGATCGCAGCGGCAACGTGCAAGCCGAGTTCAAGGGCGAAACCAACCTCTCCGCCATTGACTCCGCCCTTCAGCCTCTCCTCAAGCAGCCCTGAGCTCCTCCAACATCGAGCCTCGCCCGATCTCAACACCATCCCGCAAGCGCCTAATCCATCGTCTTGCTCTACACAACCGCCTCTGCGCTGTTCGCACGCGATGTGCGACTATCGGCCATCTCCCGAGTCTTTCCCTGGTCGATTACAGTCATACAAGGGGCATCTCTCGCCCTAGCGGAGCGCTTCATGTGGATTGTCCGGCTTGCGCTTAACCGGCCCTATACCTTCGTCGTCCTCGCGATCCTCATCCTGATCGCTGCGCCGGTGCTCATCCTCAGGACCCCCACCGATATCTTCCCGAATATCAACATCCCAGTCATCTCCGTCGCCTGGCAATACACCGGCCTCAGCCCCGAAGAGGTCGAAGGCCGCATCACCGGCCCTTACGAGCGCTCCCTCACCACCCTCGTCGACAACATCCAGCACATCGAATCGACCAGCCTCAACGGTGAGGACATCGTCAAGATCTACCTGCAACCCGGCGCGTCCCTCGACACTGCCAACGCCCAGGTCTCCGCCGACGCCGAGGAGATGCTCAAGAACCTCCCTCCCGGAATTCTCCCGCCCCAGATCATCAACTTCTCCGCCTCCAGCGTGCCCATTCTCCAACTCGGCCTCTCCGGTCAGGGCCTCAATGAGCAGCAGCTCAACGACTACGGCATGAACATCATCCGGCCACAACTGGTCACCGTTCCGGGAGCCGTAATCCCCAGCGTCTACGGCGGTCGCCAGCGTTCGATCATGGTGAACCTCGACCCCAAGAAGCTTCAAGCCGAAGGCCTCTCGCCCGCCGAAGTTCTCACCGCCGTCGGCAATCAAAACATCGTCGAGCCCGGCGGCACCGCAAAGATCGGCCCTGCCGAATACGACGTTCGCTTCAACAGCACTCCCTCCACGCTAGCCGGCCTCGGCAACCTTCCGCTCAAGCAGGTGAACGGCGCAACGGTCTACCTCAAAGACGTCGCCACCGTTACCGACGGTGCCATTCCGCAGACCAACATCGTCCGTCAGGATGGCCATCGCGGTGTCCTGCTTACCATCCTCAAGTCCGGCACCGCCTCCACACTCAGCGTCGTACAAGGCATCAAGGATCTGCTCCCGCGCGTCGCAGCCACCGTCCCCAAAGAACTCAAGATCACCCCCATCGGTGATCAGTCCGTCTTCGTCCGCTCCTCAATCGACGGCGTCATTCGCGAAGGCGTCATCGCCGCCACGCTCACCGGCCTGATGATCCTTCTCTTCCTCGGCTCCTGGCGCTCGACCCTTATCATCGCAGTCTCCATCCCGCTCTCCATCCTCACCTCGATCATCGTCCTCAGCCTCATCGGCCAGACCATCAACATCATGACCCTCGGTGGCCTCGCACTCGCCGTAGGCATCCTCGTTGACGACGCCACAGTCGAAATCGAAAACACCAACCGCTATCTCGAAGAAGGCCATCAGCTCCGCGAAGCTATTCTCGAAGGCGCCGCACAGATCGCCGTCCCCGCCATGGTGTCCACGCTCTCCATCTGCATCGTGTTCCTCCCGATGTTCTTCCTGTCCGGTGTCACGCGCTATCTCTTCGTGCCACTCGCTGAAGCCGTAGTCTTCGCGATGATCGCCTCGTACATTCTCTCCAGAACACTCGTGCCCACGATGGCGCTCTACCTGCTCAAGCCCGTCGACCACCACGCCCCGCTCTCACAAAACATCTTCGCCCGCTTTCAGCGCGGCTTTGAGCGCATCTTTGAATCTGTTCGCTCCGCGTACGAGTCTGTCCTCACCCAGCTCGTCAAAGCACGCAGGCTCTTCATCCCTCTCTTCCTCCTCGGCTGCCTCATCTGCATGCTGCTCATCCCGCTGCTCGGCCAGAACTTCTTTCCCAACGACGACAACGGCTCGTTTATCCTCCACGTCCGCGCCAAGACAGGAACCCGCATCGAGGAAACTGCCCGCCTCTGCGATCTGGTCGAACACTCGATTCGTTCCATCGTCCCGCAGAACCAGATGGACAACATCCTCGACAACATCGGCCTTCCCTATTCCACGATGAACACGCAGCACGCAACCAGCGGCCTCTTCGGTGCAGCCGACGCCGACATCCTCGTCTCGCTCAAGCAAAACCACTCTCCCACCTCTGACTACGTTCGCACTCTCCGCGAGCGCCTGCCCCGCGAATTCCCCGGCGTCACCTTCTACTTTCTTCCCTCCGACATCGTTACGCAGATCCTCAACTTCGGCCTTCCCGCCCCCATCGACGTCCAGATTGAAGGCAATGACGATCACGGCAATCGCGCCGTCGCAGCCAGGATGATGCAACAGCTCAGCGAGGTTCCTGGCCTCGTCGATCTGCGCCTTGAACAACCAGACGACTCGCCGGTCCTCAAAGTCACGGTCGACCGCACCAAGGCCCTCAATGGCGGCTACACCCAAAGCGACATCGCCGGCTCTGCGGTCAACATCCTCTCCGGCTCCGCCCAGCTCACGCCGCAATACTTCCTGAACGACAAGAACCATGTCCTCTACAGCATCATCGCGGAGGCGCCCCAGTACCAGATCCAATCCCTGCGCGACCTCGAGAACATTCCACTCGCCTCGCCTACTTCGAAGACACCCGAAATTCTAGCGGACGTCTCCAGCATCTCCCGCTCCACCGAGCCACCCATCATCACCCACTACAACACCCGTCGCACGCTCGACATCTACGCCAACGTGCAGGATCGCGACCTAGGCTCCGTCGCACGGCAAGTCAAGCGCATCGTCGATCGCAATCGCCCCCAGCTCGCCCGCGGCAACTTCGTCCGCATCGCCGGCCAGGTAGAGACCATGCAGACCTCTTACATCAGCCTTCTCTATGGCCTCATCTTCTCCATCGTTCTCGTCTACCTGCTCATCGTGGTCAACTTCCAGTCCTGGCTTGACCCCTTCATCATCATCACCGCACTGCCCGCCGCCATCGCCGGCATCGTGGTCTTTCTCTTCCTCACGCACACCACGCTCTCCGTCCCCGCTCTCATGGGTTCGATCATGTGCATGGGCGTTGCCACCGCAAATTCCATCCTGGTCGTCTCCTTCGCCAAGGACCGTCTGCGCGTCACAGGAGACGCCCTGCTCGCTGCCGTAGAAGCAGGCACCACGCGCTTCCGTCCCGTCTGCATGACCGCCCTCGCCATGATCATCGGCATGTTCCCCATGGCGCTCGGCCTCGGCGACGGTGGCCAGCAGAACGCGCCCTTAGGCCGCGCCGTCATCGGTGGTCTCACGCTCGCGACAGTCGCCACCCTCATCTTTGTCCCGGCGGTCTTCGCCCTTCTGCATGCTCGCGATCAACGCTTCTATATCACCTCGGAATCATCCGCGCAAAAATCCGTCGCGATCGGGTAGCCATCCGCGCCAAGGCCCCACTGGAGATCAGTACCATGCCACTCGACAACGTCGACCGCAACACTAGGACCGACATCAACACGGATATGACCACACCCTCCGCTGCATACGCTCCATCCGAGCATCTCATCGCTCCTCACCCCGACCCCGCCCACGCGCTCCCATCGCCTCAGCGCCTGCCCGCAGGCATTCGCACCACCGTGATCATCATCGTCCTGCTCGTCGTCGCCGGCATCATCTATCGCCTCATTGGCCGTGCAGCCGACGAGCATCACCTCGCCACCCAGACCAGGCTCGATGCCATCCCCACCGTAAACGTCATCTCCCCCACCGTCTCAGGCACGAGCTCCGAGATCGCCCTGCCCGGCAACACCCAGGCCTTCGACGACACCCCCATCTATGCGCGCACCAGCGGCTACCTCAAGCAGTGGTTCGTCGACATCGGCCAGCACGTCACCAAGGGCGAGCTCATGGCCACCATCGAAACCCCCGAGCTCGACGAACAGCTCCAGGTCGCCCAGGCCGACCTCAAGAGCGCGCAGGCAGATCTCGCGCTCGCGAAGACAACCTCCGACCGATATCAGAATCTCCTCAAGCTCAACTCCGTCTCCCAGCAGGAAACCGACGTTGCCGTCTCAGGCGCGGCCGCCAAACGCGCAGCGGTAGAAGCCGCCGAAGCCAACGTCCGCCGCCTCTCGCAACTCCAGTCCTTCGAAAAAATCTATGCCCCCTACAGCGGCATCGTCACACAGCGCAACACCGACATCGGTGACCTCATCAACGCCGGCTCTGCGTCCACCAACAACACCGCCAAGGAACTCTTCCACATCGCCTCGGTCGACCAGTTGCGCGTCTTCGTCGCCGTGCCAGAGGTCTACGCTCCAGACATTCACAATGGCGACACCGCAACCCTTACCCTCGATGAATATCCCGGCCAGACCTTCACCGGCGTCGTCACCCGTAACTCCGGCTCCATCGATCCAAGCTCTCGCACTCTGAACGTTGAGGTCGACGTAAATAACCACAACGGCAAACTCCTCCCCGGCGCCTACGTCTTCGTGCACTTCAAAATCCCCATGCAAAGCCGTGAGCTCTCCATCCCCTCCGACGCTCTGATCTTCCGTGCCCAGGGCCTGCAGGTCGGCATCGTGCGCAACGGTCACGTACATCTGCAGACCATCACCATCGGCAAGGACAACGGCAAGTCCGTTGAAGTCGCCACCGGCCTTTCGCCCAACGACCAGGTCATTCTCTCTCCCTCCGATTCGCTCGCCGAAGGCCAGCCTGTCCGCATCGCCACCCAACCGGCGGTGATCCAATGAAGGAAGGCTCGCCCGCGCGACACGCCTGCCTTGGCGCAGCTCTCACCACGACCCTCGCACTCGCCGGTTGCATGGTCGGACCCAAATACAAAACGCCCTCCGTCCCCACCGCCCCCGCCTTCAAAGAACTCAATCCCAGCGCAGACTCCAGCGCCTTCAAAGAGAACTCAGACTGGCAGACCGCCAAACCCCAGGACGCCATCCCCCGCGGCGACTGGTGGACCGTCTTCAATGACGACGGTCTCAACGCCCTCGAGCCGCAGGTCGAAGCCGCCAATCAAACTCTGCAGATCGCCGACGCCAACCTGCGCGCAGCCCGCGCCAACCTGCGCATCCAGAACGCGAACAAGTACCCCACATTTGGCATCAATCCCTTCCTCGGCGGCGAACGCTACTCCGCCAACCAGCCCTACTTCAACGTCAGTTCAGCCAACAATGGAGAAGGTGACATCCAGCTTCCACTGCAACTGAGCTACGAAGTCGACCTCTGGGGAGCCGTCCGCCGCAACATCACCGCCGCGCGCGAACAATCGCAGGCCACCGCCGCCGACCGCCAGACCGCCCTGCTATCGCTTCAGGCAGAAGTCGCCATGGACTACTTCGAGCTCCGCGCCGCCGACGCCCAGCAAAAACTCCTCAACGACACCGTCGCGCAATACGCCGAAGCCGTTCGCATCACCAACGACCGCTACCTCGGCGGCGTAGCCGTAAAGTCCGACCTCACCCAGGCACAAACCCAGCTCCAGGACGCCAAGGTCCAGGCCGCCGACATCGCCATCGCACGCGCACAATACGAGCACGCCATCGCCATCCTCATCGGAAAGCCGCCCGCATCTTTCAGCCTCCCACCCTCCCCGCTCCCACTCACCGACGCCCCGCCCGTCATCCCTCCCGGCCTTCCCTCGCAGCTCCTCGAGCGCCGTCCTGACATCGCCGCCGCCGAACGTCGCACCGCATCGGCCAACGAACAAATCGGCATCGCCCGCGCCGCCTACTTTCCTTCGCTCAACATTGGCGCAACCGCCGGCCAGGAGAGCACCAGCTTCACCTCCCTCTTCGAAACCTCCAGCTTCATCTACGCGCTCGGCCCCACCATCGGCGAAACCTTCTTCGACGGCGGCCGCCGCCGTGGCCTCTCCGAACAAGCCCGCGCCAACTACGACAGCACCACCGCCATGTACCGCCAGACCGTCCTCACCGCCTATCAGCAGGTCGAAGACAACCTAGTCGCTCTCCGCGTCCTCTCCCACGAGCAGGAGCAGCAACGCCAGGCCACAGCCTCCGCCGTAGAATCCGAACGCATCTTCAACAACCGCTACGTCGGCGGCGTCGACACCTACCTGCAGGTCATCACCGCCCAGACCTCAGCCCTCCAAAACCAGCGCAACGACATCGACATCCTGCGCCGCCGCATGGACGCCAGCGTCCTCCTCATCAAAGTCCTCGGCGGCGGCTGGGACCGCACCCAACTCCCACCCCAGTAACCCTCACCCTCGCAAAAAGGCCGCTCAACCGAGCGGCCTTAGTCTTCTCTACACTCTACCCCTGCTTTAATCGATCGAGATCTTCCGCAGCAGCCGGAAGTCCGAAAGCATCTTCCCGGTCCCCAGCACGACGCTAGCCAGCGGATCATCGGCAATCGTCACCGGCAATCCCGTCTCCTCGCGAATGCGCTTATCCAGATTCTTGATCAGCGCGCCTCCGCCCGTCAGCACAATCCCGCGATCAGAAATATCCGCCGACAACTCCGGCGGCGTCCGCTCCAGCGCCACGCGAATTGCATTCAGGATCGTAGCAATGCACTCCGCCAGCGCCTCGCGAATCTCCGTGTCGTCGATCGTGATCGTCTTCGGCACGCCCTCAATCAAATTGCGTCCCTTGATCTCCATCGACAGCGGCTTGTCCAGCGGATACGCCGACCCGATATCAATCTTGATCTGCTCTGCCGTACGCTCGCCAACCAGCAGGTTGTACTTGCGCTTCAGGTACGTCATCACGGCTTCGTCCATCTGGTTGCCGGCCATGCGCACCGACCGCGAGTACACAATGCCCGCCAGCGAAATCACCGCAATGTCCGTAGTGCCGCCGCCGATATCGACCACCATGTTGCCGCCCGGCTCCGTGATCGGCAGTCCCGCACCAATCGCCGCCACCATCGCCTGCTCCACCAGGTGCACTTCGCTCGCCTTCGCGCGATACGCCGAGTCCATAACCGCGCGCTTCTCCACCTGCGTAATCTCGCTGGGCACGCCAATCACGATGCGTGGATGAACCATCATCTTCCGGTTGTGCGCCTTCTGGATGAAGTAGTTCAGCATCTTCTCCGTCTGCTTGAAGTCGGCAATCACACCGTCCTTCATCGGCTTGATGGCGATAATGTTGCCCGGCGTTCGGCCAAGCATCTCCTTGGCCTCTTTGCCCACAGCCTCCACTTCGCCCGTCACGCGATTCACCGCGATGATCGATGGCTCGTTGACGATGATCCCCTTGCCATGAGCGAAGACAAGTGTATTCGCAGTCCCGAGATCGATCGCCAGATCGCTCGAGAACAGCGAGAAGATGGATCGCATGTTGCTCACACGCGAAGTCCGCATCTGAAAGTTTTTCGAAGACATGAGACCGATCGGTTTCCTAAAATAAAGAAAGTTAGAAGAATCTTGGATAAAGAAAGCTTGAAGAACTTATAGAAAGCAATTGGGGCGCAGACCCGGCATATCCATTGTACGGCCTGCAAACCACTCTACTGCCTGCGGCTTCAGGCGACTATACTCAATACGTTTGCAAGTTTGGCTCATATCAGGAGAGATTCAGGCATGATCATCGGCGTCCCCAGGGAAGTAAAAGACCACGAAAGCCGCGTAGGCGTCACCCCAGCCGGAGCCAAAGCCCTGGTCGACGCCGGCCACAAGGTCCTCATCGAGCACAACGCCGGAGCCCTCTCCTCCTTCCCCGACGAAGACTACCTCGCCGTCGGCGCGGAAATCGTGCCCGACGCCGCCAGCGTCTGGAACCCCGCCAACATGGTCGTCAAGGTCAAGGAACCGGTGGAAAAGGAGTATCCCTACTTCCGCCCCGGCCTCGTCCTCTTCACCTACCTTCACCTCGCCCCCATCCGCGGCCTCACCGACGCCCTCATCACCAACAAGGTCACCGGCATCGCCTACGAGACCGTCCGCGACCAGGCCGGATCCCTGCCCCTCCTCACCCCCATGTCTGAGGTAGCCGGCCGCCTCTCCGTGCAGGTAGGCGCCGCCTACCTCGAGAAGGAGCATGGGGGCCGCGGCGTCCTCCTCGGCGGCGTCCCCGGCGTCCCTCCCGGCGACGTCTGCATCATCGGCGGCGGCATCGTCGGCACCAACGCCGCCAAGGTTGCTCTCGGCATGGGCGCGCGTGTCACCCTCGTAGACCTCAACCTCAACCGTCTTCGCGAGCTCGACGACATCTTCTCCGGCCGCCTCTACACCCTCTATTCCAACGCCTACAACGTCGAACGCGCCGTCTGCCAGGCCGACCTCGTCATCGGCGGCGTCCTCATCCCCGGAGCCGCCGCTCCCAAGATCGTCACCAAGGCCATGGTCTCCAAAATGCGCAAGGGCGCCGTCATCGTCGACGTCGCCATCGACCAGGGCGGCTGCATCGAAACCGCCCGCCCCACCACCCATTCCGACCCCAGCTACCTCGTCGACGGCGTCGTCCACTACTGCGTCACCAACATGCCCGCGGCCGTTCCCAACACCAGCACCCTGGCCCTCACCAACGCCACCTTCCCCTACGTTATGAAGCTCGCTAAACTAGGCGCCAACGCCGCCATCCAGTCCGACCCCGGCATCGCCGAAGGCGTCAACACCTTCAACGGCTCCCTCACCTACAAGGCTGTAGCCACCGCCCAAAGCCGCGACTTCACCCCCGTCACCGACCTGCTCTCCTAAGCCTCAACTACCGCTGGGTGCCCCATCCATGACGTCCTGCTGTTATGGGTGGGATGAAGAATTCTCATACGCAGAGAAACCTTAACTCCCGCCGTCCGCGCAGGACCGAGTAAACTTGCACCCATGGGAGCCGATACATTTCGACGCAGAGCCATTGTCATTGCGCTCGGCGTGTGCTTCCTGGTGCTCTTCCTGGCTCTCGCCGCGCTCAACGCCTTCAATCCGCGCTTCCTCAATCCCAGCTCCCCCCTCCAGACCCTCGTCTTCGTCAGTCTTTCCGTCATTGGATTCCTGCTCTTCGTCGCCGTTCTCGTCCTGCTCGTTCGCAACGTCCTCAAGCTCTACGCCGACCAGCGCAGCCGCATCCTCGGCACCCAGCTCCGCACCCGCATGTTATGGGGAGCCGTTCTGGTCTCTCTCGCTCCTCTCGTCTTCATGTTTGCCTTCAGCTACTTGCTGATGAACCGCGCCGTCGATCGCTGGTTCTCCCAGCCCGTAACCCAGATGCACGACGACGCCAATTCCATGGCCCTCGAGCTCTACCAGTACGCCGAAGCGAACGACCGTTCCGAAGCCGACAGCATCGCCGTCGATCTCTCCAACCTCGCCCTGCCGAGTGGGCTATCCCGAGACTCCCAGCCGCTCTCCCCCGCCGACCTCGCCGCGATCTATCGCGTCTTCCAGCACCATCAAGTCACCCTTGAGGGCGGCTTCGTCATCCTCTATCGCGACCGCCAGGCCATCGCCTCGCTCCATGTTCCCCAATCCCCCTCGGGTAAATCGGAACTGCGCTCCATCCAGCCCGAACAACCCTCCACCGACGAAAACTCCGACCAGCGACCCCCCGCCCTCTCGACCTCCCTCGAAGGTCCCACCGAACAGGCTATTCTCGAAGCCGCTCAAAGAACCGACGAACCCTTCTACTCCCTCTCCGGCACCGACTACACCCTCGCCACGGCCAGCCTTCCCAACGGTGATCTCGTCGTAGCAGGCATTCCCATCCCAGCCGGCATCTCCGCCACTTCTCTTCGCCTGCGCAAGTCCGCCGACAAATACTGGGTGCTCTACCGCGAGCGCAGAGAAGTTCGCAGCCTCTACATGGGCTTCCTTCTCCTCACCACCGCACTTGCGCTCTTCGCCTGCTGCTGGCTGGCGCTCAACCTCAGCAAGCAGGTCACCCGGCCCGTAGAATCTCTCGCCGACGCAATGGAGGCCATCGCCGCCGGCGACTACGCTCACCGCGTCGCCATGTCCTCCACCGAAGAGCTAGGCGAACTCGTCGACAGCTTCAACGTCATGGCCGCCGATCTCGAAAGCGCGCACGCCACCGCCGAACGATCCACCGCCCAGCTCTCCGACCTCAATCACGCTCTCCAGGCGCGCCGCACCGAGCTCGAAACCATCATCGAGACCATCCCGTCCGGCGTCGTCACCCTCTCCGCCGATCGCCGCATCCTGCTCGCCAACCGCGCCTTCTCGGAGATGCTCGACCCCGGCGGCCAGCGCCAGTTCGTCGGCCTTCCCCTCTCCGCCGTTCTTCCGCCCGACATCGTCGACGCCCTCGACCACCTCCTCCGCCGCGCCCACCGCATGGGATCTGCTTCGGCCGAAATGCAGATGCAATCCAACGCAGGTGTTCTTCATCTCGCAGCCACGGTCGCCCTCCTCGAAGGCCGTCCCGTCAACAGTCCCGGCACCCTCCATCTCGAAGTCTCCAGCCGCGAGCATCGCGGCTACGTCCTCGTCCTCGAAGATGCAACCGCACTGCTCCGCGCCCAGAAGCAGAGCGCCTGGAAAGAAGTGGCCCGTCGCGTAGCCCACGAGATCAAAAACCCGCTCACCCCCATCTCCCTCAACGCCGAGCTCATCCAGCGCCACATCGGCCGCATCAGCTCGCTGCTCAACGACCGCAGCCTCGAATCCCCCTCGCCCGCCATCATCCAGCGCTCCGCGGAAGTCATCTCATCCTCCGTAGAAACGATGCGATCGCTGGTAGACCAGTTCTCCTCGCTCGCCGAGTTCCCCTCCGCTCGCCCCCGCCCCTCTGACCTCAACACCATCGTCGAAAATTCGCTCTCCCTCTTCGCCGGCCGCCTCGGCAACATTCGCCTCCGCAAAAATCTCGAGCCCAACCTTCCGCTCGTCCTCGCCGATCCCGAAGCCCTCAAGCGCGCCCTCTCCAACCTCATCGATAACGCCGCCGAAGCCATGCAGGAAAGCCTCCTCTGCGAACTCCATATCTCTACCCGCGCCCTCCCCTCAGGCATGGTCGAGCTCACCATCGCCGACACCGGCCCCGGCCTCACCGACGAGATGCGCGAGAGCCTCTTCCTCCCCTACTTCTCCACCAAGCAGCGCGGCACAGGCCTCGGCCTCTCCATCGCCGCCAAGATCGTCCAGGAGCACCACGGCTCCATCCGCGCCGAAAAGAACATCCCCACCGGAGCCCGCTTCATCCTCGAACTCCGCCCAGCCAACGAACCCACAGACAACCAGACCCCGAGCAGCGCCACCGACACCACCACCCAACCCGAACAAGAGTTAGCCTAACCACCCACGCACTCTCTACGCTCTACACTCTACCCTCTGCCCTCTGCCCTTATGAACCACGTTCTCATCGTCGACGACGAAGCCGACATCCGCGAGTCCCTCGAAGCCATCCTCTCCGAGGAAGACTACGTCATCACCACGGCCGGCACCGCAGCCGAAGCCCTCGAGCTCATCCGCGATGCCGACTACCAGGCCGTCCTGCTCGATATCTGGCTCTCCGACCCCGGCGGCGCCCGCGGAGAACCCGACGGCCTCGACGTCCTCGCTGCCATCCGCGGCGACGTCTCGCACCCTCCCCGCCCCGGCGCTCCCGAAGTCATCATGATCTCCGGCCACGCCACCATCGAAGCCGCCGTCCGCGCCACCAAGCTCGGCGCCTACGACTTCCTCGAAAAGCCTCTCTCCATGGACCGCACCCTCCTCGTCCTGCGCAACGCCATCCAGGCCCACCACCTCCGCGAAGACAACCAGGAGTTCGCCCGCCAGCTCACCAAGGGCTCCATCACCGGCGAATCCATCTCCGTCAAAGCCCTCCGCCAACAGATCAAACTCATGGCCCCCACCAACGGCCGCGTCCTCATCTACGGAGAATCCGGCGCCGGCAAAGAACTCGTCGCCCGCTCCATGCACGCCGAGTCCCTCCGCCGCGACCGCGTCTTCGTCGAGCTCAACTGCGCCGCCATCCCCGAAGACTTCATCGAGACCGAGCTCTTCGGCTACCGTCACGGCGCTGGCCCCGGCGGCCCCAACCAGCCCACCGAAAAACGCGGCACCTTCGAGCGCGCCGACGGTGGCACCCTCTTCCTCGACGAAGTCGGCGACATGAGCCTCAAAACTCAAGCCAAGGTTTTACGAACTCTAGACGAACAGCGCTTCTACCCCGTCGGCGCCAGCACGCCAGTCCACGTCGACACCCGCGTCATCGCCGCCACCAACAAGGACCTCGAACAAGAGATCGCCCGCGGCAACTTCCGCGAAGACCTCTTCTACCGCCTCAACGTCATCCCCTTCTACGTTCCGCCGCTGCGCGATCGCAAGGAAGACATCCCCCTTCTAACCCGCGAGTTCCTCTCCGAATTCGGCCAGCAGTACGGCCGCCCTCACGTCGAAATGTCAGACGCCGCTCTCACCGCCCTCAAGCAATACCACTGGCCCGGCAACGTCCGAGAGCTCCGCAACGTAATCGAGCGCGTCCTGATCTTAAATCCGAAAGCCCAGCGCATCGAAGCCAAGCATCTCCCCATGCTCGTGCAACGTACTGAGGGTGTAGCCCCGCGCACCGAAGGCAGCGCCGCAACGCGCTCCCCCAACGGCAATCGCGAAGAGTTCTCCACCCTCCTCCAGGCCCGCGAGGCCTACGAGCGCGATTACATCCTCAAAGAGCTAGACCGCTGCCACGGCAACGTCTCCCGCGCCGCCGAATCCCTCGGCCTCGAGCGCTCCCACCTCTACCGCAAAATGAAGGCCCTCGGCATCTCCACCCACGACTAGCTACCGCATGATCCGATACCGCACCGTCCCCGGATCATCACCCTCGCCCACAAACCTCATCCCACACCGCTCCATCACCTTAATCGACTCCGGCACCCGCGTATACGTCTGCGCGCTCACCGATCGCACCCCCTCCTGCGTCAGCAGCCACTCCACCAGCG
Organism: uncultured Acidobacteriaceae bacterium; assembly: GCA_963737325.1. Taxonomy (GTDB): domain Bacteria; phylum Acidobacteriota; class Terriglobia; order Terriglobales; family Acidobacteriaceae; genus Granulicella. Next base: position 64,118 of record CAVTSJ010000009.1, on the reverse strand, counting down.
TCCGTGCCGACGCCGTCGCATACCCTCTCCGCTGAAACCCCGGTAGCGTCGAATACCCAATCTCCACATCTCCCTGCGCCCGAGGAAACCCGCCAATCGCCCCAACCAGCGTCCGCGATCTCCCCAGGCCTCCATCCAGCACCACGTACCGATGCCACCCAAAACTCCCCGGCCACTCCTCATACTGCTTCTGAATAATCCGATACACATGCGGCTCCCAGTCCACCGGCGGCCACTCATGCGTAAGCTTCGCGCGCAGCAGCCACCCCAGCTCCACCGCATCGGCGCTATGCTCCGCATCCAGCATCTCGGACGTGATCGCCACCAAACGCAAACTGCCGACCCGAAGATCGGCCGCACGGGCAGTTCGGGCTTGCAAGCCAAGCACAGCTCCCCACTGCAAAAAATCAATCACGCTGCATCCTCCGCTTGCTCGTCCGGATTAGCAGGGGGCTTCAGCCCCCTGAAAAAGCTACCCGAAGAAATGGGCTTTAGCCCTGGCGTCCCGCACCGCTTCTGGCGCCTCCACCTTTCTTCGATTAATCCTTCGACTGATTGACCCGACTTCTGTGCTGCGTCTCTGCCAACTGCTCTAATTGTCTCCGCCAGTCTAACTCCTCGACAAACCCGCGCGAGCTCCGCCACTCATCCTGCACCTTCACAAACAGTTCCAGGAATACCCTCGTGCCCAGCAGCCCTTCAATATCCCTACGCGCCGCCGTTCCAATCTGTTTCAGCATCGCTCCCTGCTTGCCGATCAATATCGCCTTCTGGCCCTCGCGCTCGCAAAAAATCGCCGCCGTAATCTTCGTTACGGGCAGCTTTCCGGCCTTGCTCTTCTTCAAACTCTCCGGCTCCTCCCAGCGCTCAATCACCACCGCCGCCGCATAAGGAACCTCTTCGCCCGTCAACAACAAAATCTTCTCACGGATAATCTCTGCCGCCAGAAATCTTTCCGGCTGGTCCGTCAACTGATTCTTCGGGAAGTACCGCTGCCCCTCCGGCAGAAGCGCCACCACCTTATCCAACAGCAGCTCCAACCCCTCCCGCTTCTTCGCCGAAATCGGAATCACATCCGCGAACGTATGCAGCGATGTCCAGTGCGCAATCAAGGGCAGCAGGGCACTCTTCGGCAGCGCATCTATTTTATTGAGTACGAGAATGACGGGGCAATCCAGCTTCTTCACCAGCTGCAGCGAAAAATCATCCTCCGCCTTCGACAACATCCGCCGATGTTGCCCCAGCGACCGCGTCTTCCGCGCCTCCGCAAACTCTTCGCTCGTCCGCGGCTTCTCCGCCACCGGCAGCCGATGCGTCACGTCCACCAGAAAAATCACCGCATCCCGAGTCTCCAGCGCATCATGCACCTCCTGCATCATCCGCTTATCCAGCTGCGTCTCCGGCTTATGCACCCCCGGCGTATCCACCAGCACCACCTGCGCCGCCGGCCGTCCCGGATCGCCCTTCGTCTTCTTCCGCACCGGCAGCTCCAGCACCCCCTGGATGCGCGTCCGCGTAGTCTGCGGCTTATGCGTAACAATCGCCAGCTTCTGCCCCAACAGCGCATTCAACAGCGTCGACTTCCCCGCATTCGGCCGCCCAATAATCGATACAAACCCAGTACGCAATGCCATCCCTCTATCATGACACCGTCTTGCGCCCTACGCCGCCTCAGCCGGGAACCCCATCAACCCCACCCTTACCCGCTCCACTCTTCTATCCGTCGACGCAATCACCTCCAGCCGCAGCGGCCCATCCTCCACAACCTCGCCCGGCAGCGGAATATGTCCCGCCATCTCGCTCACCAACCCGCCCACCGTCGTCGCCTCGTACTTCCGCAGCAGCTGTGTCAGGCTCTCCTCCTCTTCCTCTAATCCGTCTTCATCCTCCCCCACACTCTCACCCACATCCGAGCTCTCGCTCGACTCCTCCAGCAACTCGCGCAGCCGATCCACCTCATAACTTCCCGGCAACACCCACGTCCCCTCAGGCTCCGCAACCGGCGCGTCTCCATCCGTATCCGTATCGTGCTCGTCTTCAATCTCTCCCACGATCGCCTCAATCAAATCCTCAATCGTCACCAGCCCAGCAACTCCGCCATACTCATCAATCACGATGCCCATATGCTGCTTCTGCCGCTGCATCTCGCGCAGCAACTCATTCACCTTCTTCGTCTCCGGAATAAACAACGCCGGCCGCTGCAGCGACGCAACCGTCAACGTCGCCGCGTCCGCATCCTTCACCGCCAGCAGGTCCCGCGCAAACGCAATCCCCGTAATGTGGTCCAGCGACTCCCCATATACCGGCACGCGCGAAAAATTATGCGCATTCACCTCCGCCGTAAATGTCTCGAGCGTTGTCTTTCCCGCCACCGCGAACATCTCCGGCCGCGGCGTCATCACCTCGCGCACCACCTTGTCGCCAAACTCCACCACGCTCCGCACCAGCTCGCGGTCTTCTTCATCCAGCACGCCCTCTTCTTCCCCCGCCTCCAGCAGAGCGTCCATCGCCTCACCCGGATGTTCCAACTCTTGCGCCTCCGGCTCAGCCAGTCCCGCAATCGACAGCAGCAGCCCGATCGTCAGCGTCAGCGGCAGCACCAGGTAAAACAGCACGCGGATCAGAAATGAAATCTTCGCGATCCACAAGCCTTCCGTCTTCGTAAAGAAAATCTGCGGCAGCAGCCGATCGAAGATCAGCATCGCCAGCAATAACTCAAACACCGTCCGCCCAATCTCAACCGGGCTCTCCCCATGCTTTCCCTGCAGATGAATCGCGAGCAGAAAGATCAGCGCCCCCAGCGCAATCTGCCGCAGCACCGACGCCGCCATCGCCGACGACTGCCGGCTCAACCGCAGCTTCGGCTCCACATGCGTCTCCCACGCGTCAATGTTCTCCGTATACTCGCGCGAAAGAAACTTTCCCATCTCAAAATAAATCCGGTCCACATAAGCCGACAGCGCCAGCAGGCAAAGCAGCAGAAACACCGTCACGTCATAACCGGTAATCATGCCCGCCCCCCACTCCGCCCCACTTCGTGTCCTTTGCCTTTCAACGTCGCGTCCTTTGCGTCAAAGGCCTTTGTCGTTGCGGTTGCCTTTGCCTTTGCAGTTGCCTTTCTCGCTGTCATCCCGTAGGGATCTGCTTCTTCCTTTGCTTCTGCTGTTGCCTTTGTTTTTCTTTCTGTCATTCCCTCCGGAAACCTGCTTCTCACCTTTGCCTTTGCCCTTGCCGGTACCGGCCTCTCCGCCCGCGCAATCAACCCATTCGGCAGCCGCAACTTCCCCCGCAGCTCAGTCTCACGCTTCGCCATCTCTCCCCGGTCCGTCTCATGATCCATCCCGGAAAGATGCAGCAGCCCATGCAGAAGAAGCAGCTTCACCTCATCGCGCAGCAGGTGCCCATGCTCCTCCGCCTGCCGCTTCGCCGTCTCCACCGAAATCGCCAGGTCCCCGCCATGCTGTCCCACAAATTCTTCCGCCACCGGAAAGCTCAGCACATCCGTAGCCTTGTCCTTCCCCCGATACTCGCGATTCAACCGCCGCAGCGTCCGATCCCCCGCCAGCAGTACTTCCACCTCGCCCCTCAGCCCCACGGCCAGCTGCGCAATACGCAGAAACCGGATCAACCCCGGCCGGTACAATCCCCACGCGCGCCAAACCTCGGCATCCGGACCCTGCCCGTGCTTCCCAGCTTTCCCACTCAGCGTTCGCGGAGGTTCCAAGGTCATCATGCGTGCTCTGATGCTACCGCAACCACACCCCAACGCAAGCGATACCAGTCACATTCCAACCCAATTGCAACCCCCTTGAAATAAGTCCTTTACCTCTTGCCCGCCCGCACCGCCCCAAAATGCAGCGCCAGTTGGATCGAGATCGCCAGCGCCCCCGCGCCCAGCGCCACCCACCCCGCCGCGCCCCACGGCCAGAAAAAGTGCAGCAGCAACAATCCCGCCACAAGATTCCCAAACCCCCACAACACATTCACCACCGGCGAAGACTCACCCACCCCCGGCGGCTTAGCAAACGGCGATTGAAACGGTGTCCCACTCACTCCATGCACGAAGTGCGGGACACCATTCGCCAGAAACATCCCACTCAAAAACTCAAGCAAATAAAAATACCAAGGCATCAGCGATGCTCCTAATCCCTGTTCCCACGGGGTCCCCGGCAAGCGTTCTTTGCTTGCTGGGGTGGTCTAATCCCTGCCTTACTGCGTTTGCACCACCCGTTTCCGAGTCTCTTCTTCCTGGATCGTCAACGGAACGCCATCCACCGCCAGCGGCAGCTGCTCAGCCCGCTGATACGTGTCATACGCCCGCACAATCCGCTGCACGAGTTGGTGCCGAACCACGTCCACGTCCTCAAAGTGGCAGAACTTGATGCCCTCGACGCCATCCAGCACGCGCATAGCCTCAAACAGCCCACTCTTCTTAGGATTCGGCAAATCGATCTGCGTCAGATCCCCAGTGATCACCGCCTTTGACGCATTACCCAACCGCGTCAAAAACATCTTCATCTGTTCATTGGTCGTGTTCTGCGCCTCGTCCATGATGATGAACGCATCATTGAGCGTGCGCCCGCGCATAAACGCCAGCGGCGCAACCTCAATCACGTTCGTCTCCAGCATCTTGTCGACCTTCACCGGATCCAGCAGGTCATACAGCGCGTCATACAGCGGCCGCAGATAAGGATCAACCTTCTCCTGCAGCGACCCCGGCAGGAACCCCAGCCGCTCGCCAGCCTCCACGGCCGGCCGCACTAGAATAATCCGCGACACCTTCTTCGCCAGCAGCGCGCTCACCGCCATCGCCACCGCCAGGTACGTCTTGCCCGTACCTGCCGGCCCCAGCCCAAACACCATGTCGTTGGTCTCAATCGCCTCCACATACTTCCGCTGATTCGGGCTCCGCGGCTGCACCGACCGCTTCGTCCCCACCGCCCGCTGCTTGCCACTCTCCACCAGCCCGCGCAGCGTAACCGTAGGATCCGACACCACCATCTTCAACAGCGCATTCAACTCGCCGTTATGCGGATGCACCCCAAGTTTTCGCAAGTGCTCAAAGTCGGCGAAGATTCCCTCTACCCGGGCGACCGCCGTAGCCTCGCCCATCAGCTGAATCGTGTCCGACCGCAAATCGATCTGGACTTTCAGCCCATCTTCCATCAGACGAAGATTCTCGTCACGCGTGCCATACAACGGCTCGATTCCAGGGGTAAGATGCAGGGATTTTTTTACCAAAGGGTAGCCTGACCTCCGTCAGGAGATTCCAAGAGAAGATAGGACGCTATCTCCCTATTTTTAGATGCTGGGGGATTTCCATCGACTCTACACCGCCGGTTGCGGCACCAGTCGCTCACAGCAGCAACGCCTCGCGTCGCACCCTGTGCAGCCACCGGTTTGGCTAGAGTTACCAATAGAGTATCGATGTTGAGCCAGAGCCTAATCGCCCCCCTCGCCACGCGTCAAGCCACACTGTGTAAATTCCCAACCAATGTCGAACCAAGTTCGTACCCCCGCCCCCACACACCGCTTCAACCCGCCCCTTCATTGACCCTCCGCCCCCAAATCCAGTAAAATCAAGCCTGCAGAGGACCAGCTGCACTGCGCTTAGGTTCAGCATCAGCCTCCTCCAGCATCCCCATTTCCCTAGGCGACAAGCCCAACCGGAAAAGAAAAGAGTCTCGCACCATGGCAAATCACGTTTCCTCGCTCAAGCGCGCCCGTCAGACCATCACCAAGACGGCCATCAATCGCTCCAACAAGTCCAAGCTCCGCGGCGCCCTCCGCCTCATGCGCGAGGCTCTCGCCGCCGGCGACAAGAAGACCCTCGTCGAGACCTACCGCTCCACCGTCTCGGTCCTCGACAAGAGCGTCCAGAAGGGTGTCCTGCACAAGAACACCGCCAGCCGCTACAAGGGCCGCCTCAACGCCCGCGTCAAGGCCATCGTCACCAGCGCCAAAGCCGCCTAACCCCTTCTTATCACCCTCAAAAGGCCAGCCCCGCGCTGGCCTTTTGCTTTTCCCAAGCCCGCCGCCTCACAATTCCCCACGGAACCTGCATCCCCACCCCCGCGTACAGTACTCTGTCAGGAACATTCCATGACCACCCACCGTCACGCCCAAATCTCCGCCAGCCACCCCATCAGCGGCGACCACCTCACCCCAACCCGAACCGGAGTCCTCTAATGATTGAACCCCTCCCGCGTCGTGCATCCTCCATGCACCGCACGCTCCCCACCCTCGCACTCTGCGCCACCCTCGCTGCCCTTCCCCTCGCCATCTTCGCGCAAACCCCCGCCGCGCCGCCCCAAACCCACTACCTCCCCGCCCCCGCATTCGACACCGCATCCATCAACAAATCCGCCGACCCCTGCACCGACTTCTACAAGTACGCCTGCGGCAACTTCGCCGCCCACAATCCCATCCCCTCCGACCAGACCGGCGTCGACCAGTTCTACACCCTCTACAACGTCAACACCCAGGAGCTCAACGGCATCCTCACCAAATACGCCGCGCCCAATCCCGACCGCACTCCCAACCAGCAGAAAATCGGCGACTACTACGCCGCCTGCATGAATACCGCGCTCATCAACCAGAAGGGCCTCGCTCCCATCCAGCCCCTCCTCGATCAGATCAGCGCCGTCACCAAGCCCAACCTCGCCTCGCTCACCGGCGAGCTCCAGCGCTACAACGTCAACATCTTCTTTGGCTTCGGCGAAGAGCAGGACTTCAAAGACTCCGCCAAGCAGGTCGCCGTCATTGATCAAGGCGGTCTCGGCCTTCCCGAGCGCGACTACTACACCCGCACCGGAGCCAAGGACAAGCAGCTCCGCGACCAATACGTAGCCTTCATCGCGAAGATGCTCACCCTCTCCGGTGAAACTCCCGCCGACGCTCAGCGCGACGCCACCAACATCCTCGCCTTCGAAACCAAACTCGCCCTCGCCTCCATGACCAACACCGAGCGCCGCGACCCCGAAGCCGTCTACCATCCCCAGTCCATCGCCACCTTCAACGAAAGCGTCGCGCCCGCAGACTTCGGCCCCTTCTTCGAAGCCGTTCACTCCCCCAAACTCGACTCCCTCGTCAACGCCAACCCCAAATTCTTCCCCGCCATGATCGCCGCCGTCCACGACACCGACATGGACACCCTTCGCGCCTACATGCGCTTCCATCTCCTCAGCACCTTCGCCAGCCAGCTGCCCCAGCCCATCGACGCTGAGAACTTCAACTTCTACGGCCGTGAGCTCGAAGGCGTCCCCGCCCAGCGTCCCCGCTGGAAGCGCTGCTCCTCCGCCGTCGACGGCGCTCTCGGCGAAGCCCTCGGCCAGGTCTACGTCGACCAGTACTTCGCCGGCGACAGCAAGGCCAAAACCCTCCAGATGGTCCACGACATCGAAGCCGCCATGGACAAGGACATCGACACCCTCGAGTGGATGAGCCCTGAAACCAAAGTCCGCGCCAAAGAAAAACTCCACGCCGTCGCCGACAAAATCGGCTACCCCGACAAGTGGCGCGACTACAGCAAGCTCACCATCTCCCCCGACCGACGCCCTCGGCAACGACCAGCGCGCCACCGCCTTCGAGAACGATCGCCAGCTCAACAAAATCGGCAAGCCCGTCGACCACAACGAGTGGGGCATGACGCCGCCAACCGTCAACGCCTACTACAACCCCAGCATGAACGACATCAACTTCCCCGCCGGCATCCTCCAGCCCGCCTTCTACGACCCCCATGCCGATCTCGCCGTCAACTACGGCCACATCGGCGCCGTCATCGGCCATGAGCTCACCCACGGCTTCGACGACGAAGGCAAGAAGTTCGACGCCAAGGGCAATCTCGCCGACTGGTGGACCCCCGAAGACACCACCCGGTTCGAGGCCAAGACCGGCTGCCTCGTCAACGAGTACAGCAACTTCGTCGCTGTCCCCGGCGCAACCCCCAAGGATGACGTCCACGTCAACGGCAAGCTCACCCTGGGCGAAAACACCGCCGACAACGGTGGCCTCGTCCTCGCCTACCTCGCCTACCTCGATCGCGCCGGCAAGGACGGCATCGACATCCACAAGAAGATCGGTGGCTACACCGGCCCCCAGCGCTTCTACATCGCCTTCGCGCAGAACTGGTGCGAAAATACCCGCCCCGAAGCAGCCCGCGAGCAGGTCCTCATCGACCCCCACTCCCCCGACCACTTCCGCGCCAACGGAGCCATCGTCAACCAACCCGGCTTCGCCACCGCGTTCGGCTGCAAAAAAGGCACCCCCATGGTCCCCGACACCAGCTGCCGCGTCTGGTAACCGCCAACCAACCGCATCAACCGTACGCCCCGGAACCACAAACTCCGGGGCGTTTTGGCACCAAGGGCCAACGGCCCGACCCCATCACAGCCTGGGCCGAAGGCCCAGGTCAACAACACACACGCCAAGGGCTGAAGGCCCGACATATATTCGCGGGGATCTAAGGCCCCCGCCGCCACGCCGCAATTTGCGAAGCATCTCCTCCATCGCGCGCGCAACCGCGTCATCGCGGGCACGCACCCCCCCCAAGAAAAAATTTCTCAAAAACAACCCTAATTCCGCGTGTCAACCCCCGTTTCCACCCCAACCGCACAAAAACCCGCGTCACCACTGCCGATTTCTTCCCAACCGAGTTGGCATACTTACCCCCGCCCACCCACTACAATTGAAGTAGCGCCATTCAACCAAGATCAACAGCGGCCTCTGGAAAGAGGGGGTACTTTGCCCACCAAAGTGTCTCAGCGCAATACTTTACGTCAACAGTCCGCAAAAGAACCGGTCATACTTTCGTTCGTAACCCGGCTGAATAGAACACTTTACGCCGAAAGTATGACTTAGAGGGGGGGAGGCGGGGTATGCAAACAATCGGAAGACATCGCACCCTCGGCTTTCTCTCCGCCTTCCTCGCCAGCTGCTTCTGGGGCTGCGGCTTCTACTTCGGAAAAATCGCCCTCGCCGAAATGAGCGTTGGCGCAATGGTCTTTTACCGCTTCGCCTTCGCCCTCCTCGGCCTTCTGCCTCTGCTTATCACGCACCGCCCCAACTTCAACGCAGCCGAGTGGCGCATGCTCGCCCTCGCCTCCTTCATGGGAGTTCCCCTGCAGTTCATCCTGCAGTTCAAAGGCCTCTCGCTCACCACCGTCTCGCACGCCGCGCTCATGGTTGGCACCATGCCCGTCATCCTCGCCGTCGGCGCCACCATCTTCGCCCACGAGCGCCTCAACAAACTCGGCTGGTCCGCTCTCGCCGTCTCCACCACCGGCGCTGCTCTCATCGCACTCGGCGGCTCGCACCATCACACCGACGGAGGCCCAAGCCTCGCCGGCGATCTCCTCGTCGTCTTCTCCCTCATCATCGCCCTCTTCTGGATCCTGCTGAACCAGCGCCTCATGCAGCGTCACAACCACATCGTCGTCACCGCTTACGGAATAGCCATCGGCACCGTCATGCTCGCCATCTACGTCCCCATCGCCTACGGCCCTCCACCCATCCACGGAGTCTCGCTCAAAGCCTGGCTCGCCCTCGCCGCCAGCGGCCTGCTCTGCACCGCCACCACCACGCTCCTCTGGAACTGGGGCATGACGCAAGTCCCAGCATCGCAAGCCGGAGTCCTCCTCAACATGGAACCCCTCATCGGCTCCCTGCTAGGCGTTTTCCTTCTCCGCGAACACCTTGGCCCGCTGGCCTGGCTCGGAGGAGCCATGATCCTGATCGCGGCCATCGCGCTCACCACCCGCTCCAACACTCCCATTGAAGATCCCGCGATGGTCTGACTACACCGGCGTAATAATCCCGCCGACCGGCAACGAAGTAGGCAACGAGTCCGGTCGCCGCAAGTGCATTGCCTCCGAGATCACATCTGCATACTTCAACCCAGCACCAGTGTTGAACAACACCACCCGCTCACCACGCTCGATCTCTCCACCAGCCAACAGCGTGTCATACGCTGCCGTAGCCGCTGCGCCCTCCGGTGAAAGAAGGATCCCTTCCTCCTTCGCCCAATCAAGAATCGACGCCAATATCGCCGCATCATCCGATGCCACCACCTTCCCACCCGACTCCCGCACAATCTCCAGAACAATCGAATCCCCATAAGGCTTCGGCACTCGCAGCCCTGAGGCAAACGTAGCAGCCCCCTCGAAGAACTCGCTAACCAACTTCCCCTCCTCAAAGGCCCGCTCCACCGGCGCGCATCCCGCAGCCTGCAGTGCATACATCCGCGGTCGCTTACCCCTAACCCAACCCAACTCCTCCATCTCCTCAAACGCCTTCCACATCCCAATCAGTCCCACTCCACCGCCCGTCGGATAGAACACTGCATCCGGATACTTCCACCCCAACTGCTCCACCAGTTCATACCCCATCGTCTTCTTCCCCTCCACGCGAAACGGCTCCTTCAGCGTCGACACATCAAACCATGCATCCTCCGCGGCAACGCCCTCTTTCTTCTGCCGCTTCATCTCCTCACCCACCATCCGCGCGCAATCCGAAATCAGCCCATCCACCATCCGCACATCCGCGCCATACACCACTCCTTCCAGGTAATTCGCGAACGGCACATCCTTCGGCATAAAGATATGCGCCTTCATCTGCGCCGCTGCCGCGTAAGCCGCCAGCGCTCCCGCCGCGTTCCCTGCCGAAGGCGTTGCCAAATGCCGCAAGCCATACTGCTTCGCCATCGACACCGCCATCGACATGCCTCGCGCCTTGAACGTCCCAGTAGGATTCGCCCCTTCCTCCTTCACCAGCAATCCCTCATACCGGCGACTCCGCAGCATCGGCGTCCAGCCCTCGCCCAGCGACACTGCCTCAACCTCAGGCAGCACGTCCGCATAGCGCCACATCCCCAAACTCCTGATCGACGCCGCAGCCAGCTCCGCCGCGTGCTCTCGCCTCGCCGTCTTCCTCAACGCCTCCATGTCATAGCGGACATACAACACGCCCCCATCCAGCGGGCAAAGTGTTTGTGGCGTTTCAGCGGAGAGTTTGTGGTGGCAACGGGAGCATTCCAAATACGCAATCGCAGGCATAGCCAACATCCTAACCAACTCCATCGCGTTACGCCCTATTCACGGTCCATCAGCTACCCTAGAAGCACATGCCGCCTCGCCTCATCGCCATCGACCTCGACGGAACCCTCCTCAACTCCTCCGGCCGCGTCAGCCCTCGCAACCTCGCCGCCCTCCAGCTCGCCGAGTCCTCCGGCATCGAAGTCGTCATCTCCACCGGCCGTCGCCACAGCTTCGCCATGCACGTCCTCCGCGATCTCAACCTGCATCATGCCTCAGCCGTCGTCAGCTCCAACGGCACCGTCATCCGCACCATTGGCTCCGAGCTCATCCACCGCACCCACCTGCCGCTCTCCACCGCCCGCTGGCTCTGCTCCCACCTCAACGACTACCGCAATACCCTCGTCCTCACTTTCGACCTCACCGGCCCCGACGGCGACGACTCACGAGGCGCCCTCATCGTCCAGCATCTCGACGACCTCCACTCCAGCATCGGCCGCTGGATGCGCTCCAACGAACGCTACATCGCCCAGGTCTCCCCTATCGAAGACGCCCTCCAGCCCGGCGCCAATCCACCCATCCAGATGATGCTCTGCGGCCCCATCGACCGCATGCGCGAAGCCGAAGCCCTGCTCAACCAGCACCCCCAGGTAACCGCGGTCGGCGAGACTGAATCACTCCACTCCGAGGTTGCGCTCCATCGCACCACCTACGCCGAAACCGATCTCACTCTCCTGGATATCCTGCCCGCCGGCTGCTCCAAGGCCTCTGCCCTCCAGCACCTCGCTCAGCTCCGCGGCATTACCCCGGCCGACATCCTCGCCATCGGCGACAACTGGAACGATGTGGCCATGCTTCGTTTAGCAGGCAACGCCGCTCTCATGTCGAACGCACCCGACGACCTCAAGGCCCTCGCTTCCACCAGCGCATGGACTATCGTCCCCTCAAATGATGAGGATGGTGTCGCCGTTGCGATTGAATCCGTTCTAAGCCACGTCCCGGTCTAAGCTGCACCAGCTGCAAGCCTCAAACCGAAATCCGCTCAGCCAGTCCAGATCGGCGACGGCTTGGCCTGCTGCTCTTCCCGAGCCCGCAACATCTTGCGACTCATGCACGCAGCACATCGCCACGGATACAATCCCAGTCGGCTGTACAACAGCCTTTCAAAGCTCGTCTGCTTCGACCGAAACATACGACCCTTCTGGCAGGTCGGGCATCGCATAACAATTCACTCCTGAAAGTCAGTTGGCAAAGCCAGCACGTACAACATCGGCAGTTCAGGTGAAACTTCTAGCGAGTCGTGATCTCTTTGCTACCCGGATCAACGCGATGATAGTCTCATGAACAGTGCACATTCACCGCCTAACACGTATCTTTCTAGGTTCCACATTCCTTCTCGCAACTTTTCTGTGCAAAAGTGCGGACGCATTTCAGCGGGTCACATTACGCAACGGCTTCTCCTACGACTGCGCCCGCTACGAGCCCATCGACGACTCCCACATCCGCCTCTTCCTTACCGCCCATACATCCGACTTCATCGATCTCTCGCGCCAATCCATCGCCACCATCGAAACCCTTCCTGACCCTCCCCAACCTCCGCCCGTCGCCTCCGTCGCACTCGCAACCCCCAACGTTCCCGAGCTCATCACCGCCGCCGGCGCCCAGCACCACATTGATGCCGACCTGCTCGCCAGCGTAATTCGCGCCGAAAGTGGTTTCCACTCCAACGCCGTTTCCCGCACCGGAGCCCGCGGCCTCATGCAGCTCATGCCTGGCACCGCCCACCAGCTCGGCGTCAACGACGCCTTCCAGCCCGACCAGAACATCGCCGGCGGCACCACCTACCTGGACCAGCTACTGGACCGCTACGACCCCAACAACGACACGCACGGTCTGGCTCTAGCGCTCGCCGCCTACAACGCCGGCCCCGCCGCCGTCGACCGCTATCATGGCATTCCCCCCTACGCCGAAACCCGCGCCTACGTCGTTCGCGTCATGAATGAGTTCAAGCGCCGCAAGCTCGCCCTCGAGCGCGGAATGACCGCGCATGTCCCGACGCAAACGCACGTTCCCTCTGCCAGCGCTCCCCAGAACCTCGCCTCCCTCGGCGCCCACTAATGCCTTCTCCTAACCTGTCACCCGACGTCTCCAGCGTCCCGCCGCAGACCTCCGCAAAAAAAAGCCTCTTCACCCCCCGCACCATGATTCCCGTCGTGTTGGTTCTGCTCGTCCTGATCGTCTGGCTCGCCCGCAGCCACGCCTCCTTTGACTGGAGATCGCTCGGCCACCAGCTTCGTTCCGTCTCTCCCGTCCTCATCCTCATCGCCTTTGCCTGCACCTATCTTGGCTACTGGCTGCGCGCCTGGCGCTGGGCTGTTCTCCTCGCCCCGCTTCACAAAACCACCACGCGCAAGATGCTTCCCTCCCAGCTCATCGGCTTCACCATCGTCGCGCTCTTCGGCCGTTTCGCCGACCTTGGCCGCCCCTACCTCATCGCCCGCCGCCTCAAGACTCCCGTCGCCACGCAGCTCGCCGTCTACTCCATTGAGCGCGCCTTCGACCTCGCCGCCGCCGCCATCATCTTCTCCGCAACCCTGGCCTTTGCTCCGCGCAACATGCCGCACCACGAAGCCTTCGCCCGCGCAGGCGCGCTCTCTCTCGCCGCGACCCTCTTCCTCGCCGTCTTCGCTCTCTCCCTCCGCTTCGCCGGCAAACACGTCGCCCGCATCGCCGCCAGGCTACTGCGTCCCATGTCCGAGAAGCTCGCCCACGCCGCATCCGAGCGTATCCACGAGTTCAGCCACGGCCTCCGCATCGTCTCCACCGTCAGCGAGTTTCTCTCCGCCCTCGCCATCTCCCTCGGCATGTGGCTGGTCATCGCCTTCATGTACCTCGAAGGTGTCCATTCCTTCCGCGCCACGCCCTCGCTCGCCAACCTCAGCTTTGCCGCCACCATGCTCCTGCTCGCCACCGGCCTCGGCGGCTCCCTGATCCAGCTTCCCATCCTCGGTTGGTTCACTCAAATCGCCATCCTGGCCGCCACGCTCCACGGCTTCTTCAACGTTCCTCTCGAAACCGCCACCGCCTGCGGCGCCGTCCTCCTCGTCATCGCGACCCTGGCCGTCATCCCCGGCGGCTTCATCGCCGCCCACCTCGAAGGCATCACCCTCCGCGAGGCCGCCTCCGCCCCTGGTCCCTAGCCTCTAACGCTGTCTCACTCTCGCCCTGCGCGTAGCAGTAAAATCAAAGCTTATGAAATGTCCGTACTGCGGCTTCACGGAAGACAAGGTCATTGACAGCCGCGAGAGCAAGGAAGCCGATTCCATCCGCCGACGCCGCGAGTGCGAACGCTGCAACAAGCGCTTCACCACCTATGAGCGCCTCGACGAAATCCCTTACATGGTCGTCAAGAAAGACGGCCGCCGCGAAAACTTCGATCGTCAAAAGGTCCTCACCGGCCTCCTCCACTCCTGCCAGAAGCGCAAAGTCTCCGTCACCCAGATGCAGGAGATCGTAGACGCCGTCGAGGCCTTCGTCATCGACTCGCCCGAACGCGAGCGCTCGACGTCTTCCATCGGCGAGCTCATCATGCACCGCCTCAAAGACATCGACACCGTAGCCTACATCCGCTTCGCCAGCGTCTACCGCGACTTCAAGGACGTCAACGAATTCAAGATCGAACTCGAAGGTCTCCTCAGCGGCAAAGACTCCCGCAACAAACGCCCCAACCCTCGTTGACCCACCCCTGCATCTAAAGGAGCATCGTGACGCCTCGCTCGGCTGCTCTCCTTCTCGTCTCCGCCCTCACCCTCTCCGGCTGCAAGCACACGCCCGCCCCCACCAGCTCCGCCCCCGCTACAACATCCGCGGCGTTGCCTATCGCGCCCCCCGTCAATCCCGCCACCGCCGGCACCATCTCCGGAGTCGTCCGCTTCGATGGCCAACCGCCCGCGCGCATCCCCATCGACATGTCCGCCGACCCAGCCTGCAACCTTCCCAACCTCACCAACCTCACCGAGCAGATCATCGTCACCAACCAGTACCTGGCCAACGTCTACGTCTACATCAAGTCCGGCGCACCCAGTTACACTGCCGTCCCAATGGCTCCGCCCGTCCCTCTCAACCAAAAGGGCTGCCGCTACTCCCCGCACGTCATCGCCGTTCAGCAAGGCGGCTCCGTCATCTTCAGCAACTCCGACGCCACCATCCACAACGTCCACACCATCCCCGACCAGCCCGGCAACCCCTCCCTCGACATCTCCGAGCCCCCCAACAGCGCTCCCCGCACCGAGGTCTTCCCAACGCCCGAAGTCATGCTCCCCGTCCGCTGCAACAACCATCCCTGGATGAGCGCCTTCATCAACGTCGCTCCCAATCCCTGGTTCGCCGTCACCGGACCCGACGGAAAATTCACCATCACCGGCGTCCCGCCCGGTACTTACACCCTCGCCGCCGTCCACGAAAAACTCGGCGAGAAAGACGTCCAGGTCACGGTCCCTCCGAAATCCGCTGCGCAGGCAAGCTTCACTTTCGCCGCCAAATAGCATCCAACCGGAGTATCGTTACAGCACCCACTAGACAGGTGCGTTAAGAACCGCACGTCGCAAGCCCAGGAGCCAGCACTCTCATGAACGTCCATCTCAACCTAGCTACCCACACCATACCGCTGTGGTTTCTTGTTCTCTCCCTATTCCTTCCGCGCATCTGCATCGTGGTCGCGTGGTTCCAGCACAGCATGACGCAGTACATCCCGCCCGTCGTCGGCATCATTCCCGTCATCGTCGCCCTGCTCGTTCCACGCCTCCTCATCCTTTTCTGGATCTACCAGGATCAAGGCATAGGCCTCTGGTTTCTCATTCACGTCATTGGTCTTCTCGCAGCCTGGGGAGGCGGCGGTTCCCGCGTCTACTCCCGCCGCCGCGTCACCTACGTCGACTAACCGCTCACTTCAATCCATCGGCTTCCCCCATCAGAGGTACACTGCCTCCGACAGGAGAAGCCGATGGAGCAGCGCATAAGCCTCATCACCCTTGGCGTAACCGATCTCAATCGCAGCCGGAACTTCTATGAGCAACTTGGTTGGAAGCGCTCTATGCCCGAAACTGAAGGCGTTATGTTCTTCCAGGCAGGTGGAATGATCCTTTCCCTCTACCCAACCGTTGACCTCGCAAAAGACGCAAACGTCTCTCCCGACAGCAACGGGTTTCCCCGATTCTCTTTGGCCTACAACGCTCGCACCCGCGACGAAGTGGACACTGTTCTCAACGCCGCAGTCGCTGCCGGCGCCATTCTCCGCAAACCAGCGCAAGAAGCCTTCTGGGGCGGCTACTCCGGCTACTTCTCCGATCCCGACGGCTTCCTCTGGGAGGTAGCCTGGAATCCCCAATTCCCCATCGCAGACGACGGAAGCATTCAACTCCCTCGTTAAGCAGACGCGGAATCTCACTCGCTTCCATCACCGGAAATCCGCCGCGCTTGCGATATCCTAGTGAGATATGGAACGGCGTAATGTAGGCATCCTCGGCGCAACCGGCATGGTCGGTCAGCGATTCATCCAGCTCCTCGAAAACCACCCCTGGTTCAACATCACCTGGCTCGCCGCCAGCGACCGCAGCGCCGGCAAGACCTACGCCGAAGCCTGCGCCTGGCGTCTCGACACGCCGCTCCCCGCCCGCATCGCCAACATGATCCTCCAGCCCAACACCCCGGAGCTCGCCGGCCCTGACCTGCCTCGAATCATCTTTTCGTCTGTAGACGCCCCCATCGCGCGCGAGCTCGAGCCTCTCTTCGCCGCGACCGGCTGCGCCGTCATCTCCAACTCCTCCGCCTTCCGCATGGCCCCCGACGTCCCCCTCGTCGTCCCCGAGGTCAACGCCGACCACCTCGCCCTCATCGAGAATCAACCCACGCGCAAACGATCCGGCGGCTACATCGTCACCAACCCCAACTGCTGCGCGATAGGCCTCGTCCTCCCCCTAGCCCCCCTCGAAGCAAAATTCGGAATCGACAAACTCTTCGTCTCCACCCTGCAAGCTGTCTCGGGCGCCGGCTATCCCGGCGTAGCCTCACTCGACATCCTCGGCAACGTCATCCCCCACATCAAGAACGAAGAAGAGAAACTCCAGGAAGAAGTAGCCAAGCTCCTCGGTAGTGTCTCAGCGACCGGCTTCAACCCCGCGCCCCTCACTCTTTCCGCCATGTGCAACCGCGTACCCGTAGTCGACGGCCACACTGAGTGCGTCAGCATCAAGCTCCGCACCCCCGCCACCCACGAAGATATCCTCGCCGCCTGGGCCGACTTCCAGCCCCTCCACGGCCAGGGTCTCGACGGCCTCCACCTTCCCTCAGCCCCGCTCTACCCAGTCGAGTACGCCCCCGAGGACACCCGCCCCCAGCCTCGCCTCGACCTCATGCGCGGCAACGGCATGGCCACCACCGTTGGCCGCCTCCGCCCCTGCTCTCTCTTCGACTGGAAGTTCACTCTGCTCTCCCACAACACCATTCGCGGAGCCGCCGGCGCCGCTCTCCTCAACGCCGAGATCCTCGCCGTCATGGGCAAGTTCGACTTCCGCGCCTTCCCCCCCATCGCCTCCCGCAAACAGCAGTCCGACGCCCTTGTAGCAGCAGGGGCGCCCGCATGAGCAACAGCACGCCGCGCAACAACATCGTCGTCATGAAGTTCGGTGGCACCTCCGTCGAAGACGCCGCCGCCATCCAACGCACCGCCTCCATCGTAGCCTCCCGCCTGCGCAGAAATCTCAACCCGATCGTCGTAGTCTCGGCGATGTCCAAAGTCACCGACACCCTCCTCGCCGCCGCAGCAGCAGCCGGCCGCAACGATCGCGAAGAAGCGCTCAAGATCTCAGACGCCCTGCGCACCCGTCATCTCAACGCCGCCGCCGAGCTCGTCACAAACTCTGACACCCACGGCGACCGCCTCACGTCTCTCCAACTCAACATCCACCACGACTTCGACACCCTCGACGACCTCCTCCGCGGCATCTCCGCCGTAGGCGAATTAACCCCAAGAACATCAGACAACGTGGTCAGCTTCGGTGAGCGCCTCTCCTCCGTCCTGGTCACCGCAGCCTTCGCGCAGCAGTCCATCCCCAGCACCCACGTGGACGCCCGCACAGTAATACTCACCGACAACCACTACGGCAAGGCCGCGCCCAACGAGCAAGCCATCGAAGCCGCACTCGCGCAGCAAGTCCTTCCCCTCATCGAACTCAACCGCGTCCCCGTCATGGGCGGCTTCATCGGCTCCTCCAACGGCATCACCACCACCCTCGGCCGCGGCGGTTCCGACTACACCGCCGCCATCGTCGGTGGCGCCCTCCACGCCGGCGCCATCGAGATCTGGACCGACGTCAACGGCATCATGACCACCGACCCGCGCATCGTCCCCGAAGCCCTGCGCGTCAAAACCATCAGCTTCGAAGAAGCCGCCGAGCTAGCCTACTTCGGCGCCAAAGTCCTGCACCCCGCCACCATCCTTCCCGCGGTCCAGAAGAACATCCCCGTCTTCGTCCTCAACTCCCGCAACGCCGACAACGAAGGCACCAAAATCACCGCAACGCCCCCGCCCTGCGCCAGCCCCTTCAAGTCCATCGCAGCCAAAAAGAAACTCACCATCATCGACATCGTCGCCAGCCGCATGCTCCTCGCCCACGGCTTCCTCGCCGCCGTCTTCGCCATCTTCGACAAGCACGGCTGCGCCATCGACATGGTCTCCACGTCAGAAATATCGGTGTCCGTCACCGTCGACTCCCGCGAAGCCCTGCCCGCCATCTGCGCCGAGCTCGGCCAGATCGCCGACGTCAAATACGAAGGTAACAAGGCCCTCATCTGCCTGGTCGGCGAAGACATCCGCGGCCAGTCCGGTATCTCCGGCCAGGTCTTCTCCGCCGTCTCGCACGTCAATGTCCGCATGATCTCCCAGGGCGCCAGCGAAATCAACATGAGCTTCATGGTCAACGAAGAAGATGTAGAAGAAGCCCTCCGCTCCCTCCACAAAAAATTCTTCGCCAACCCCGACCCCACCATCTTCGACATCGAAGCCCGCGTCCCCGCCATGGACAAAGCTTAGCAAGCTCTTCGGCTCGAACTCCGCACCGATCTCGTCATTCTGAACGCAGTGAAGAACCCCTGTAGTTTGCTCTGATCGCCCACGCTTCTGAGGAACAGCGATGGCTCTGGCTCACCTCAAGATCAAGTCCCGCTCGCAACTCCTGCTCATCGCGGCTGTCGCGCTACTGTTGATGAACGCCCGCAACTTCCTCACCCTCAGCCACACGCTCATCTCGATATCAACCCTCATCGGCGCGCTGCTGTTCTTCCTCGTCCTCTGGAATCTCGCGCAAACCTACGCCAAATCCTCGACCAAGTCTGAAGCCGCAATCTCCGACACGTGGAAGACCGCGACCCTCGCGGTCACCGGCACAACCCTCTTGCTAGTAAGCCGATTCGCCCACCTCAAGCCGTCGCTGCACGGACTCTCCGATATCTCCGGATGGCTTTTGGTCCTGGCCTCGTGGCTGCTTCCGAAGTCGCAATGGCAAATCGTTGCCGTAGGTGGCCTTTATCTAATAGTTCTCAGCGACATCCGCTGGAAAGAATTTCCCCCATTCCGTGGCGTGCCTATCTATGTCACGATCGCTCTGCTGCTCCTCTGGCTAGCGGTATCCGCACTAACCTGTCTCTTCCTCTCCCGCCGCAAACCATCAGGACTAAACTAACCCCATGCGCATCCTTATCCTCGGCGCCGGCAAGACCGGCAGACTCGTCGCAGAAGTAGCCTCCGAGCGCAGCCACACCGTCCGTGTCCTCGCCTCCAGCGAAAACAAAAACGCCTCCGCCCTCTCCCCCGGCTTCCTCAAAGACTTCGACGCCGCCATCGACTTCACCACTCCCTCCGCCGTCGTCGCCAACCTCCGCGCCTGCCTCCCGAATCATCTTCCCGTGGTCATCGGCACCACCGGATGGCACGACCACCTCTTCGAAATCCGCGCCCTCGCCGACCGCAACAAAACCCCGCTCCTCTACGGCACCAACTTCTCCA
This sequence comes from uncultured Acidobacteriaceae bacterium, assembly GCA_963737325.1. Classification (GTDB taxonomy): domain Bacteria; phylum Acidobacteriota; class Terriglobia; order Terriglobales; family Acidobacteriaceae; genus Granulicella. The sequence goes on along the minus strand of CAVTSJ010000009.1, from coordinate 44,027 downwards.
TCGGCATGCAGATGATGCTCAAGCTCTCCAAAGAAATGACCGCCACCCTCAAGGACGCGGGCTACACCTTCACCATCTCCGAGACCCATCACATCAGCAAGCTCGACGCACCCAGCGGCACCGCCCTCACCCTCCGCGACGCCGTCCTCGGCGTCATCGACGGCCACCCCTCCAGTCAGAACAACCTCGCCCCCATCACCTCGCACCGCACCGGCGATGTCGAAGGCGTCCACTCCCTCATCGCCACCGGCCCCTGCGACAGCCTCATCCTCACCCACGAATCCAAATCCCGCCGCCCCTTCGCCGAAGGAGCCGTCCGCGCCGCCGAATGGCTCTCCACCCACACCGGCGTCCACGACTTCCACGAAGTTTTCACCGAGCTCTAACGCCGCGCCACTGCATCCTCTTCTTCGCCCGCATCCCGACGCTATAATCCGCCCGCAACACTTCTCCGCCGGCCTTTAGCTAAAAGCTAGAAGCCAAAAGCTAGAAGCGCCTTCGCCCCTCCAGTTGCATCCATCCCGCCCTCCGCCTACCCTTGAACTATGAGTTCTGCAGCCGCCCTCGCACACGCCCCCTTCGCTCTCCTCCCCTTCGAGCACAAGCTCGACCGCCTCGCCGAAGTCGCCGTCCGCATCGGCGCCGGCCTCCAGCCCGATCAGGAGCTCGTCATCACCGCTCCCATCGAGGCTGTCCCCCTCGTCCGCCGCATCACCGAGCAGGCCTACAAAGCCGGCGCCAAACTCGTCACCACCTTCTACGCCGACGACGCTGCCACCCTCGCCCGCTATCAGCACGCGCCCGACGCCTCCTTCGACTACGCGCCCACCTGGTACTACGACGCGCTCGCCGCCGCCTACAAATCCAACGCCGCCCGCATGGGCATCACCGGCGCTAATCCCGCGCTGCTCGCCGGCCAGGACCCCTCCAAAGTCTCGCGCGCCAACACCGCCATGTCCGTCGCCTACAAGCCCGCCATGGAGCTCATCACCCGCTTCGCCATCAACTGGACCATCGTCGCCGCCGCCACGCCCGCATGGGCCTCGCTCGTCTTCCCCAACGATCCTCCCGAGCTAGCCCTCGCCAATCTCTGGGATGCCATCTTCTACACCTCACGCATCACCGGCGAAGATCCCATCGCCGACTGGAAGCAGCACAACGCCAACCTAACCCTGCGCGTCGACTTCCTCAACCACAAGCGCTACCACTCCCTCCGCTTCTTCACCCCCGACAACGCCACCGACCTCACCGTAGGTCTCGCCGACCAGCACCTCTGGGCCGGCGGCGGCTCAACCGCCAGCAACGGTTATTACTGCAACGCCAACATCCCCACCGAAGAGTGCTTCACCACCCCGCACAAAGCGCGCGTCAACGGCCACGTAGCCGCCTCCAAGCCGCTCTCGCACCAGGGCACACTCATCGAAAACATTCGCTGCACCTTCAAAGACGGCCGCATCGTCGAAGCCCACGCCACCGCCGGCGAAGCCGCCATCAACAAGCTCATCTCCACCGACGAAGGCGCACGCCGCCTCGGCGAAGTCGCTCTCGTCCCGCACAACTCTCCCATCGCGCAATCCGGCATCCTCTTCTGGAACACCCTCTTCGACGAGAACGCCGCCAGCCACATCGCGCTAGGCCAGGCCTACTCCACCTGCCTTATCGGCGGCGACAAAATGTCCAAGGAAGAGCTCTCCGCCCTCGGCGCCAACGACAGCCTCATTCACGTCGACTGGATGATCGGCGGCCCCACCATGAACGTCGACGGCATCTCCGCCAACGGCACCGCCGAACCCCTCATGCGCGAAGGCGACTGGGTCTAACGCATGAATCACCCGCACCGAACGCCGGGCGGCCCATGCTTGACGGTCTCATCGCCATGAGTGGGTTCCCAGCAATCTCCATCCGTCGCGCAACCGCAAGCGATCTCCCCGCACTGCAAGCTCTCCTTCAGCGCTACTACACCGAAGGAGACGTGCACCACACCGAAGACGAGCAATCCCTCAACGCCTATCTCCACCAACACCCATACGGCTTCTTCCTCGCCGAGCTATCTCCCACACTCACCACCGCGCAAAGCGCCGCGGCGACCACGATAACCGGCTGCGTCCTCTACCGCCCACTCGAAGACATCCCTCACTCCGCCGAGTGCAAACGCCTCTTCGTCCTGCCCGAATTCCGCGGCCACAACATCGCCGCGCGCCTCATGGACACGCTCGAAGACACCGCCCGCGCCTCCAACCTCCGCTGGATCTACCTCGACAGCAAAGATAACTTCCAGGCCGCCATCACCATGTACCGCCGCCGCGGCTACACCGACACTCCCCGCTACAACCAGAACCCCCAAGCCACAATCTTTCTCCGCAAAGATCTCGCAATCCGCAGCCATTTAGGAATGTGACGCAGCAACCGGAGCTTTTCCCCCAGCCGCTGAGCCTCGCAGCAGGCGCAACCGTCCGCATCCCCACCTTCGCAAAGTCAATAAACGCGCGCGCCGGATCCGTGTGCAGCAGCTTCACTGTCACCTTGTCGCCGACATCCAATCCCTGCTCGCCCTGGATCACGCGTCCCTCAAACGGCGGCTGAATCACGCGCACATACACGCCCTTGTCGCTCGACCCCGTCACCACGCCCGCGAACACCTCGCCAATATGCGACGCCATCGCCACCGCCGCAACGCGCTTCTGCATATCGCGCTCAATCTTCCGCAACGCCTTGTCCGCATCATTGCAGTGCGCCGCAATCGCAGACAGCTCCGCATCGCTGTAAGGTGCCGGCTCCCCTTTCGCCATCGCGTGCAGCACCCTCTGCGTCACCAAATCCGGAAACCTTCTGTTCGGCGCCGTCGAGTGCGTATAGTCCCTCGCCGCCAGCGCAAAGTGTCCCGTCGGATCATCGTCCGGCCGCATCAGCATGTACTCGCCCGGCCCCATCAGCTTGATCATCGCCACCGCCAGATCCGGGAAATGGATCAGGTCCGTCCGATACTGCTCCGCCATGAACGTATTCAGTTCCGCCGAGTCCGGCACCGCCGGCAGCGTTCCTCCATGCTGCGCCGCGAGCGCCACCATCCGGTCCCATCGCTCCGGCACCAACGACCACCCGCTGCAACCCGCTGCGTCCGCCCTTGCGCAGAGCCCTCGCCATCACCCCATTCGCCGCGACCATCAGGTCTTCAATCAAATGCATCGCGCGATTCTGAATCGCCTCATGCACTGCAATCACGCGCCCATCCACCACCACCGGATCAGCCTCAGCCCGATGAAACTCCAGCGCCCCGCCCTTCACCCGCGCCGCGTGCAGCGCCTGCGCCGCCTCATCCTGCATCTTCAACTGCTCCACCAGCCAATTCGCCCCTAGCGGTCCGGGCGCTGTCACCAGCGAAGCATCCGCGTCATGCTCCCGCGCACTGTCCGACCGCAGCGACATCATATCGTTGTCCACCACTCCCGCCGCCGTATTCTCCAGCCACGGCCCCACCCGCGAGTACGCCAGCTGCGCCCGGTTCCTCACCAGCGCCAGCGACACTCCTTCATCCAGCGTCTCGCCATCCGGCCCCACCGTGAACGTCATCATCACCGCCTGCCGGTCGCCCGCTTCATTCAGGCTCGTCACCCCCGTCGACAACTCCAACGGCAGCATCGGGAAATTCTTCACCGCTGTATAAATCGTCTGCGTCTGCGCCTGCGCATGCTGGTCAATCGGACTTCCCTTCTCCACCGCCGCCGCCACATCCCCAATCGCCACGCGCAGCCTGATCCCGCCCGCCACGCGATCCGCCACCTCAATCTGATCCAGGTCCTTCGAAGTGTCGTTATCAATCGACGACCACCCCAACCCTCGCAAATCCTCCACACCCGGGGAAGGCGCCAGCTGCGCCAGCGCCTTCTCGATCGCCGCCGTCTGCTGATCCACCCCAGCCCCGAACTCCGGCCGAAATCCCGCCGCATGCATCTCATCCAGCGCCGCCTGCGCCAGGTTGAAGCCGCCGTGTCCGTCATGCGCCGCCGGCGAACCCCCGTGGGCCCCTTGCGAATGCTGTGTTTGTGAAGAAGGAATGGACGAGAAACCCTGCGAGCGACCTCCGCCATGCTGGCGGTTGTTATGTTCAGACATGCTCCGCAGACTACCACGCAGGCCCCGCCACTGGCCTCCCGCCGCTAGATCCTTTCCGTGCCCCATGCGAACTATGTGCAAATTTTTGTGAATTATCTTCTGTCGGCTGGCGCACACAACGTCCGGCGGGTATACGCTTAGCCAACCTTCATTTCATCCGCTGCGTTCTAAGGAGGCCCCCAGTTCCCACATGCGGCTGTCCCTACTGCTCGACGTCCAGCCCTGAGTGCTTTTCCTCGCTCTCAACCCCAGCCCTGCGCGACTTCCACTCCCTCGGCGTCTCCCACCATCACCACCCCCATGAAGTCCTCATCCGCGAAGGCTTCCCCGCCGACCACATCCTCATCGTTTGCAGAGGTCGCGTCAAGCTGGTCGCCTCCTCCCTCGATGGCCGCCTCTTCCTCCTCCGCGTAGCCGCCGCCGGTGACTTCCTCGGCCTCGCCGCCCTGCTCCAGCACGCCCTCTATCGCGTCACCGCAGAAACCCTCACCCCCGCCATCATCAAATCCATCCCCCGCGACGGCTTCCTCCACTTCGTGGATGCCCACCCCGAAGTAAGCCTCTGCATCTCCCAGGCCATCGTCCGCGACTACAACGGTGCAGTTCTCTCCGCCCGCCGGCTCGCCCTCCAGACCTCCGCCGCCGGTAAGCTTGCCAGCACCCTTCTCGACTGGGCCCGTAAAAACGATCGCGACAACGCTCCCGCGCCCACCAACCTCCCAATCTCCTTCCGCATGCAGCTCACCCACGAAGAGCTCGGCAGCATGGCCGGCCTCTCCCGCGAAACCGTCAGCCGTCTCCTCACCCGCTTTCGCAGCGAAGGCCTCATCCGCCAGACCCAGACCCGTATGACCCTCAATAACCCCGACCAGCTCGAAACCCGCTACTGCTAGCCACCCGCCCCCGGCCACCACCCCACCAACCCCGTTAAATCCAGTTGCCGCTCGAGAGGGACCTCGAGCGGCAACTTCTCTATCCTGAGATCCTTTCTCCCAAGAGAATCCCGAATAGAGCTTCAGCTACCAGTAGTTACCGTCCTGCCGACAGTAAAATTCACTGGTTTGAAGATCAATCTCTACGCTGCTGCCTCCTCATCCGATGAAGCAGCCAGCTCTTTCTTGGCCTTGTCCAGCGTCGCCAGTACCAGCAGCGACGGGCAGCCCGTTCGAGTTCCATATCCAGCACACGGTCCGGCACAGGAACAAGGTGTCGGCAACGACTCCTGCACAGCCTCTGGGAGAGAGTTCAATGGCATCGGGGAATCCTCCAACAACTTCATCCTGACGCGTCACAATAAGACCCGTCTGTGACACGCATCACAACCCGACCCTTTCCCTCTCCCAGTCCCAAGTTGGGTCCAAACCCACCCGCGTGACATCCTATAAGTGCATGCCTGCCACCTCACAAGACGCAACCACCCGCAAAACAACCTTCGACCTCTTCCGCCGCTGGGGCTACCTCCAGGCCTCCCTCGACCCCCTCGGCCAGCTCCTCCCTCCCGCCAATTTTCCCGTCTCCGACCTCCCCGACGAAGACTCCCCCGACACCCGGGAAGCTCGCCGCATCTACGCCTCCTCCATCGGCGCCGAGTTCATGCACATCCCCTCCGCCGAAAAGCGCGCCTGGATCCAGCAGCGCCTCGAATCTCCCGACACCACCCCCACCATCCCCCCCGCCCGCATCCTCACCGGTCTCCTCCGCGCCGACCTCTTCGAGCAAATTATCCAGCAGCGCTATCTAGGCACCAAGCGCTTCTCCCTCGAAGGCCTCACCGTCCTGATCCCCTTTCTCGACCAGCTCTTCACCACCGCCTCCAACCTCGGCGTCAACCGCTCCATCTTCGCCATGAGCCACCGCGGCCGCCTCAACGTCATGGTCAACACCATCGGCCGACCCTCCCGCGATATCTTCACCAAGTTCGAAGACGTAGACCCCCGCAGCACCCTCGGCGGAGGCGACGTCAAATACCACATCGGCGCCACCGGCGACTTCATCACCGCCACCGGCAAAACCGTCCACCTCCACCTCGCCTCCAACCCCTCCCACCTCGAAGCCGCTGACCCCGTCATCATGGGCCGCGCCCGCGCCTACCAGGAACGCCTCGCCCGCAACCGCACCAAAGAAGACTTCCTCGAGGCCCGCCGCCAGGTTCTCCCCATGATCATCCACGGTGACGCCGCCTTCGCCGGCCAGGGCATCACCGCCGAGTCTCTCAACCTCGCCACCCTCCACGGCTACAACATCGGCGGAACCATCCAGGTCATCGTCAACAACCTCCTCGGCTTCACCGCGCTCCCCGCCGAGTCCAACTCTTCCCGCTTCGCCTCCGACCTCGCCAAGCGCCTCCCCATCCCCATCTTCCACGTCAACGCCGAAGATCCCCAGGCCGTAGTCCGCATCGCCGCCCTGGCCGCCGAGTACCGCCATACCTTCCACTCCGACGTCGTCATCGACCTCATCGGCTACCGCCGCCACGGCCACTCCGAAGTCGACGACCCCACCGTCACCCAACCCCTCCGCTACGCCAAAATCAAGGACCACCCACCCCTCTACCAGCTCTACGCCAAACAAATCGGCGTAGACCCCGCCGAAGAAGTCGCCTTCGCGCAATCCAAGTTCCTCGAAGAGCAAAAAGCAGCCACCCGCGCCAACCGCAAGCCCAAACTCTTCGACATCCGCGACTACTGGGCCCCCTACTACGGCGGCCCGCTACGCCCCGACGACAACCCCGTCACCGGCCTCGACCTCTCCGAAATCGCCTCCCTCACCACCGCCCTAACCACCGCGCCTCCTGGCTTCCACATCCACCCCAAAGTCGAAAAACTCCTGGCCCAGCGCGTCGAGATGGGCACCGGTCAAAAGCCCGTCGACTACGGCATGGCCGAACTCCTCGCCTACGCCTCCCTGCTCAAATCCGGTACCCCCGTCCGCCTCTCCGGCCAGGACTCCCAGCGCGGCACCTTCAACCAGCGCCACTCCGTCCTCATCGACATCGAAACCGAAACCCGCTACTCCCCGCTCACCAATATCGCCCCCACGCAGGGCCGCTGGAGCGTCTACAACTCCCTCCTCTCCGAGGCCGCCTGCCTCGGCTTCGAGTACGGCTTCTCCCGCGACTACCCCGAAGCCCTCGTCCTCTGGGAAGCCCAGTTCGGAGACTTCGCCAACGGCGCCCAGATCATCATCGACCAGTTCCTCACCGCCGGCGAACCCAAATGGGGCCTCCTCTCCGGCTTAGTCATGCTCCTCCCCCACGGCTACGAAGGCCAGGGCCCCGAGCACTCCTCCGCCCGCATGGAGCGCTACCTCCAGCTCTGCGCCCAGGACAACATCCAGGTAGCCCAACCCTCCACCGCCGCCCAGTTCTTCCACCTCCTCCGCCGCCAGGCCCTCCGCAAATGGCGCAAGCCCCTCATCGTCTTCACCCCAAAATCCATGCTCCGCCACCCCGACGCCATGTCCCCGGTAGCCGACTTCACGCCCAATCCGCCCCACGCCACCTTCCAGAACGTCCTCCCCGACACCACCGTCTCCAACCCCCGCCGCATCCTCGTCTGCACCGGCAAAATCGGCCACAACCTCCGCGTAGAGCGAGCGAAGCGAAGGTCTAACTCGACGTAGCCATCATCTTCGTCGAACAGCTCTACCCCTTCCCCGAAGCAAGAGCTCCAAGCCGCCCTCGCCCAACACCCCTCCGCCACCGAAGTCGTCTGGGTCCAGGAAGAGCCCGCCAACATGGGAGCCCTCTCCTACGTCATCCCCCTACTCCGCCGCGTAGCCGGCGACCGAGCCGTCCTAAGCGTAAAGCGCACCGCCGCCGCCTCTCCCGCCACCGGCTCCGCCAAGGCCCACGCCCTCGAAGAAAAAACCCTCATCGACCTGGCCTTAGGCCACGACTCCTAGCTCCAATCGGCTGCGAAACCGGGTGCCCCATGTCTCGCTTCTGAGACATGGGTTTGCGCGGCACCACTTCCCACCCTACCCAGCTAACCCGCCGACAAAACCTCCCGCCCACCCAACCCGGCCCGAACCACCACGCGCTCCTCCGCCGCCCGCACCTCACCCACCACCAACAACCGCTCCCCCTCCGCCAGCACCTCCACCTTCCCCAGCACCCCCGCACCCTCCGCCGCCGTCAGCAGCCGAGCCAACGGCTCCTCCATCGGCTCCCGCCCCAGCTTGAACGTGTTGTAGTGCATCGGCACCATCGTCTCCGCGCCCAAATCCAGAAACCCCTGCAGCGCCTCCTCAGGACTCGTATGCACGCTCCGATAGCTATCCGGGAAATAAGCCCCAATCGGCAGCATCGCAATCTTCGGCGCCAGCCTCTGCCCAATCTCCTTGAACCCACCAAAATAAGCCGTATCCCCAGAGTGATAAAGCGTCTCCGCCCCCTCAGCCTCCAGCACATACCCGCCAAATCCCCGGTGCGTATCCTTGAACATCCGCGCCCCCCAATGCTTCGCCGGCGTAGCCGTAACCTTCAGCCCCTCCACCGCAGCCGACTCCCACCACTTCAACTCCACCACCCGCGAAAACCCAAGATCCGCCACCAGATCCGCAACCCCACTCGGCACCACGGCCACCGGAGCCACGCGTCCCCTCCGCCGCATCTCCCGCGTCACCGCCCTTAGCGATGGCCGATTCAAATGATCCATATGCGCATGCGTCAACAGCACCGCATCGATCGCCGGCAAATCCTTCACCCGCACTCCCGCCCTCCGCTGCCGCCGCAACAAAATCAGCCGCGTAGCAAACACCGGATCGATCAACACCCCCAGCCCCTTCATCTGCACCAGAAACGACGAGTGCCCAATGAACGTAACGGCCTGCTCCTCCGCCCCCAGAGCCCCCGGCTTGCGTGCCTCACCCACCAGCGGCTGCGCATGACTCTCCCGCACCAACCGCCAAAGCTGCCGCAACTTCTCCATCCGAAACGCCATAACACTCCTATACCGACCGCACCCAATCGCTATACAAGTAGATGACGAAACCACCCCTCCCGATCTATCGCAACTCGCTGGGCGCCCACATCTCGCCTTTGAGATGTGGGTGTGCCGCATCTCCGCGACCCAACTAGATCGCGCCGCTGACCTGGGCTGCTAATCCGCCGCCTGCTCCGTCCCCGCCACAAAGCTCTTCGCGTGCGCAAACTCCGGCCGCGCCGACCCCGCGCCCCCATCCGTCGACTTCAGCAGCGCCTCATAATACTTCGCCGCCTCGGCCTTCTCGCCCGCAGCCTCCGCCGCCCGCGCCGCTCCATATAGTCCATTCAGCCGGTTCGGACTCAACGTCAGCGCGACCTCATACTCGGCCAGCGCTTCCTTCGGCTTGCCCATCTCGAGCAGCATATTCGCCAGCATCTCCCGCGCCGGAATATCCACCTCACCCTGCCCCACCTTGTCCTGCAGATCCGCCGCCGCCCTCATCGACCGCAGCGCCTCCGCCTCATCCCCTTCCGCATACGCCGTCCAGGCCACCATCTCATCGCGCTCAATCTTCGCTCCCGTTCCCTCCACCTCATACGCGTCCTTGCCCTTCTTCGCCTCGGCAAGATACTCGTCATACTTCGCCAGGTCGGCCTTGGCCTTCGCTCCATCCTTCAACTGCCCGTCCGCCAGCACCCGCACCCACTCCACCAGCATCGAGTCTTCCGCCGGAGACTCCGCCACCGGCTCCATCGCCGCCGCCGTCTTCCAGTCATGCATCTCCAGCGCGTAGAATCCCGCCAGCTTCACCCGGTAGTAAGGAATCATCCCTGTCATATACGCCATGCCGCCGCCCGGCATTGCCGCCATCTTATCCAGCACCGCCCCGCTCGCCGTCAGATCCTGCTTCGCCTTCACATCCTGCCCACTCTGCAACTCCGCATAAATCAAAAAATCATACGAGTGCGGCTCATCCAGAATTCCCGTCTCCCCCGCTGCATCCGCCCTCTGCGAAGCCTTGATCGATCCCTCCTGCGATGCGATATCCTTCGCCCACAATCCCCGCCGCGCATAGATGTGTCCCGGCATATGGAACGCATGCGGCCCATCCTGCGCAATCTCTCCATAGTGGTCCGCCGCCGCCAATCCTTCCTTAGCCATCGGTGGGTTATCACACGAGTGAATAATGTAGTGCACCACCCCCGGATTGTCCGGATACTTCACAAACAAAGGCCTCAGCACCACCATCGCCTTCTCATCCTGCACCTGCGTCAAATCGGTAGGAGACTTCTCCGCCAACAAGCTCAGCGCGTAAAACGCCCCCGCATTCACGTCGTTGGGATACTTCCCGTACAACCTCCCCATCGCCTCCGAGTAAGCCGCAATCCGCGCCGGATACTCCGCCTTGCCTGGCCTGAAAAAATCCGCCAGCGCCGCAATGTAATCCTTCTCCCGCTGCGTCTTCACCGGCAGCGCCTCGGCCGCCTGCATCTGCTCCCACCCAAACTTCATCCCCTCCGCACTCGGCCGGTCCCATATCTGGTGGAACGAGCTCATCGCCAACCCCCAGTGCGCCATCGCACACGTCGGATCAGCCTTCACAATCCGCTCAAACTGCGTCTTCGCCTCCGCATACCAGAAGTCATGCAGCAGCGCCACGCCGCGATTAAAGTACGGCTGAACCTCCGTCCCGCACGACACCGGAAACGAAACCGCCCCCAGCCTCTCCTGCATCTGCGCCGGCGTAGCCATCGCCCCGCTGCCCGCCGAACTCATCGACATGCCGCTCATCGACTGCGCACCCACAGGCGCCGCAACCAAACAACAAAGAACCACTGGGAGAAGGGAGAAGGTCGTACGCAGGGTTTTCATCGTAGCGGAATTATATGCGCCCAGACTCTATCCACGCCCCTCGGCATCCCCTTAATACACAAACGGAATCAGCTTCCGCGTCCGCTCCGCATAGCTCTCAAACGACTCCCCATAGTGTTCGTGCAAATGCCGATCCAGCATCGGGATATTCACAAACACAAACCCCACCAGCATCAGCACCGGCACCACCACCGTCACCCACCGCCCTGCCATCAGACCCACCCCCGAAAACGAGATCACATCCCCCAGGTAGTTGGGATGCCGCGTGTACCCAAACAACCCCTCCGTATAAAGCCTCCCGCGATTCTCCACCCGCTGCTTCCACCGGTGCCGCTCATACTCCGCATACGAGTTCATCCACGACCCCACCCCAAACAGCACCACCCCCAACCAACCCTCCCACCCGAACGCCCCTCCATTCCGCCCGCCGCTGATCGACAGCACCAAATAAATCGCCAGCACCCACGGCACAATCGCTCCCACCTCGCCCCAACTCACTGCCCGCTTCAGAAACACAAACTGCGTAAACAGCAGCCGCACAAAATACACTGACAGCGCCACCCCAAGACAAACCCGCCGCACCCCATCCCCCTCGCTCCATGACCACCCCATCACCCGTCCCACCACCACCAACCCTCCGCCCACCAGCAGCCACCACGCCACCCCCACGCCCAATCCCAACCCCATCGTCAAAAACGCCCGCTGCACAACCGATCTCCCCCCGCTCCGCATAGATATCCTTCCGGAAATCGCTCCCCATACCATCCCTCTCAGAACCGCTTCGCAACCTCATTAAAGTCCCGGGAAAACTTTTTTTCGCACATCACCCCTAAAAACAGCCCAAAATTTGGCTGTCAACCCCTCAAACCCCTCAAACCAAACATTCCAAACCAGATCCGCGTGGCACACCTACCCGCGTCAATTGCTACACTGGATGTAGAGCTAAAAATGAAGGCTGCAGCGGACCGGTTCCGTTGCAGCCTTCATTCTTTAGCCCATAACCCCAATAGAAAGAATATCTTGTACGTAACCCGTTTAGAATCATCCGTTTGAAAGCGATACGAAACCGCTAGGCAATTATCCCCTCACCCCAAGTACTGAAATTTTTGACTAATTTGGTTTCTCGGATAACGGAAGCTCTCGTAAAAGGCCGTCAATCTCAGCTTGCAGACCAGCACGAGAGATTGCTTGCCAGAGATCGGCGTAACGCTGGCGAACCTCCGCCCGTTTCTCGGGATTAGCCTTTGCGGCTTCCACATCTAGTTTGAGTTGTGGAAGGTTGATATTTCCGCTTTCGAGGATGGCGTCGTAGTAAACATCATTCTCAATGGCTAGGTTTTCGACTTCTTCGTAGAGCTTTCGCAGGGCTTGTTCAAACACCCCAAGTTCAATCATCGAATGATCCTACAGGACTTAAATATATGAATGACATTGAGAGAGAAGCGGAAGGCAATTCGGTCCCCTCACCCCAAGTAGGGGATAAGAAGGCCAATTCCATTGGTGGATTGAGAGAAAATGAGTCATGGCTGAAAAACCACGGCGGCTTACGGTTGCGGCGGAGTATGCGACCATTGCGAGTTCTCTCGGAACAATGTTTTTGCTTTGGATGGCTTGGCATTCAAGCGGTGGCGGTGGCGATTCTACCGCCCCAGCCCAGCCCCATTGGACTCACTTTCTGATGGCGAATCCTTACCTAATCGCTGCGGGGGTGTTGATTGCGTGTACGGCAACCTTGGCGGTGTTGGTGCATCGTGCGAATCGAATCGCCGTCGCGCCTCCTTCGAATCTCCTGATACCGCCACCTGACACTTATGCGGGCGTTCTATCTCCGCTCCAGTTTGATGCTCTGCGATTAGCGCATGACCTACTCGCCTTTCTGACTGAACTAGGCCCCCAGCCTAATGAAATGAATGTGATTGAGTGGCGGCGGATCGTGCGGGCCAAATACGCTCTCCGTTTCCACGCTAAAGCGGTCAACATTTGCCAGCGTCTCGCCGAGATCAGCCTAAGTGACCATCATTTTGCGAACCTCGTTGACAGCACAGATTCTCCGGAGAATGTTTTGGACTTAGCGCACACGCTTAGGCGCATGGCTTTCTCCGCGTTTGGCGATTAGGGAAGATTCCTTTGGGCCTCTAGTTTTTCGATCCGCTCGGTGAGTTTATCGATGCGCCGGTGTGCGCCGTGGACTAGAAGCCACGCGAAGAAACCGATTCCCATGAAACCAAAGAAAAGAGTGTCGCTCATGCGAACAAGCATAGCGCGGCGGTCTGGCTGGGATTATCCTAGACGCATGGCAGAGATTTCCGAGGAGCGGCGCTTGAGAGACCTGCGGTACCTGAAGGCAGAACTGGACCGCGAAGAGCGCCAGAAACCGCAGGTGATTCCAGACGGCACAGAGAAAGACTTCCGCGACCTGCTGGACTTCGCTTGCACTACGACCGTAAAGCCAACTTCTCCTCGCGAACCGAAGGACAAACCTGAAACGTCGTCCGCTCCAGAAGCTGAGTAAACATCGGGCGCATGACGTGGCGGCGGTTGTACCGGAACGCGTATTCATTCAAATAGGACTGTAAGTATTCGAGTCCGACCTGATAATAAACCCCTGTAATTCCACGCTTCACAAGGCTCCAGAAGCCGTCAATCGTATTGGTATGCGCCCAGCCGTCTTTGTACCCTTTGGAGTGGTTGACGGTCGCCAGCTTGTGACTCATCCCCATCCATTGAACCTGCTCAATGGCCTTGGAACCGTCCGAGTAGATCATGGTGCGCGGGTGGAGGACTTCGCCTACAACAGGCAGGATGGAATCTTTGGACGCGTCGGGCAGGACGTGGGTGGAAACCCTGCCATCGCGCTCTACGACCCCGAGAACGGGCGTTTTGGCTTTTCCTCTGAGATGCTGAGGTTTGTTTGAGTCCGAACCCCCAAAGTATGCCTCATCCATCTCGACCGGCCCGATTAGCTTCAGTTTCTCAGCCATGAGGACGCGAACCTGCTTCATCATCCGCCACGCGGTTTTGTAGGTGACTCCGGTCTCGCGCTGGATCTGCTTGGCAGAGATGCCGACGCGGGTAGACGTCATCAGTTTGATGACATAGAACCACGTCGTGAGGGAGGTTGTGGACTTGTGGAAGATGGTTCCGGCGAGGGGAAAGAGATGAGAGCCGCAAACGGGGCAAGCGTAGCAGGTGCGGCCGGAAACCCTGTAGTGCTTGCGATCCTCGCCACACTCAACACAGAGGGCAATCCCACCCGGAAACCGCTTGAGCATGAGGTATTCCAGACACGCATCATCGCTGGGGAACTCGGACTGGAATTGTTTGGTGGTGTACTTCTGTTGGGGCGGAATGGTTTGTCTACGGTTCATTGGTCTTTCCTTACTTTACGAGATGAGGCTCAAATAAGCCCGTCCAGCATCTTTTCTGCCAGTTTTACGGGGGAAATACCTTCGTTCTTGAATTGGAAGTACACCCGGCCATCATCATCAATAGCTAGGCTGCAACTGCTGGTTGCCTCGGAGCGGCCTTCATATTGCCAGATGAGAGCTGGGCCAGAACTAACGGCAAACTCGGCGTGGAGTTTATCGCCTATAGCTTTTCCATGGCGCGTTACTGAGAATTTGGTGGTGGATATGTTGTTGTAAGTGAAGGCGGGACTTGTGAGGTCTGCGTTTACATCTGCAATCGAAACCTGCACCGCATTGCGAAGTTCCTGCCATAGTGTCGGGCCTTGCTCTTCCCGCAAACGCCTCTGCTCGGCGATAGTGATGGCCTTTTGTGAAGCGGTTGATTGACGCTCTTTGATTCCCTCTACTGTCCGTTTAGACCAATCCGACATGGTGAAACCTCCGCAAGTATTGTCTCGCGAGAGGGAGAAGTCGACCATGAAGAGAAACCGCACCGGATAAACCTTGATGGCTTAGCCTCACCCTTACTTGCTCTGGTGGGATAGTTGCCAACCGCTAACCCGCACGTTTCAAACGACTTCACAAATGAAAAGTGAAAGCAGGGGGAGGGGGGGTGCCCCCGATCATGACGCCTCAGTCTCTCAACGAGCCATCCTCACCATCCGCGTAGGCCCCCGCCCAAACCTGGAACGTAATCTTCGGCGGCTCCGAACCCCCACCCGGGTCCCGGTGCAGTGCATACACTTCCTCCCGAATCGCCTGGTCCGCCAGCGTCATCCGCTCCCGAGACCGCAGAAAGTCCAGCCAGCTCTCCATGAGGAACGTCTCGTTCAGATGTTCCGGATCAGCCGCATCCCGATAGATGCCCCAACGCACCGCTCCCCCGCGCAGCCGAACGCCCTCCAGCTTTCTCACCGCATGGGTGAACGTCGCATAGTCCTCCTTGGCCACGTGGTAGTCCACCGAAATCCTCACCGGCCCCTCATCCAGATCAGCCGTAGCCGCAAACCCCGGCAGCGGCCGCTTCCCCTTGTACGGTGTCAGGTCCGGCAACAGCCCCTTCAGAATATGAATCCGACGCGTCAACGGCAGGCTCACCGCCAGCCCAACCGCCGCGCAGAGCAACGAAGTCTTCGTCGACGTCCTCTGCGCCACCGCGCCCCACAGCGCGCTGCCCAGCGCCAGCCCGCCCTGGAACGCCATCAGGTACACCCCCAGCGCCCGCGCATACACCCACGCCGGCACGCTCAGCTGCACGCTCACATTCAGCGTCGACATCGTAGTCGTCCACGCAAACCCCGCGCCCAGCAGCGCCACAATCGCCACCCACGGAATCGGCACAATCGCCAGCACCACCATCGTCGCAACGTAATACACGCCCGTTGCCAGCAGCATCGTGTCCGCATCCACCCGCTGCCGAATCTTCGCCAGCATCGTCGCTCCCACCACCGCGCCCAACCCCAAACATCCATTCAGAATGCCGTACCCCATCGCCCCCTGGTGCAGATCCCGCTTCGCCACCAGCGCCAGCAAGCTCCACACCGAGCTCACGAAAAACGTAAACACAAACGCCCGAATCAACGGTCCCTGCAAGTCCGGCGCATAGCGCAGATACCGCAGCCCCGACCGCACCGAGCCAGCAATCCGCTCCGCTGGCAACGCACTCTGAAAGATCGGCTGCCGCTTCCATCGCCAAAGAATCCAGATCACGCCTGCAAACGAAGCCGAGTTTAGCGCAAACACCCACCCCGCCCCGCGATGGGGCACCGCGAACGCCGCAATCATCAACCCACCCAGCGCCGGCCCCACCGCGCGCGCAATGTTATTGCTCGCCGCATTCAACGTCACAGCATTCGGAATCTCCTCATGCGGCACCAGCTCCGGGACAATCGCCTGCCACGCTGGATTATTCATCGCCGACCCAATGTTCAGCAGAAACGTAAACAGCAGCAGCGTCACCGGCGAAATCACGCCCACGAACGTCAGCACCGCCAGCACTGCAACGCTAGCCAGCATCCAGCACTGCCAGAAGATCAGCAGCCTTCGCCGCTCATAAATGTCCGCGGTAGCGCCGGCAAGCAGCCCCAAAAACAGCACCGGCAAGCTAGCCGCCGTCTGCATGAGCGCAATCAGCAGCGGCGACGTCGTCAGCACCGTCATCAGCCACGTGCCCGCCGTGTCCTGCATCCACGTGCCCAGGCTCGATACCGTCGACGCCACCCATCGATCCCGAAACAACGGAATCTTCAGCGGCCCAAATGCATTCGGCCCACCCGGGATCGGCTGCGGCGCTGTCGCTAAGTCAGTTGAATCAACGTGCCCTGTCTCACCCACACCTCTATGATGCCATCCCCATCTGCCTTCACTTCACATCTGGCCTCTCGGTTTATCCTTCAGCATGGGCCAACGCTGCCTCGCACTCCTCCTTTGCATCGTCAGCGCGAACGTCTCCGCGCAGCAGTCAGCGCCTTCATCCGACGCAACTCCGTCCACGCAGCCGCTCCCTCCCACTACCCAGCTCCTGCTCGATGTCGAGCGCAACCAGAAAACATCCGAAGCCGCCAACCGCGACTACACATACCACGTCCACACCGAGCGGCAGCAGTTAGACCGCAACGGCAACATCAAAAAGACCGAGACCACCGACGCCGAAAGCGTCACCATCGACGGCATCCGCGTCGACCGCCTCGTCGCTCGCAACGGCAAGCCGCTCTCCGACAAAGAAGCCCAGAAGGAAAGCGATCGCATCGACAAGGAAGTCGCCAAAGCCAAAGAGCGCCGCGAAAAACTAGCCACCGAAGGCAAAGCCACCGACTCCAACGGCGACGACATCCTCACCGTCTCCCGCATCCTCGAGCTCGGTACCTTCTCCAATCCCCGCCGCATCGACCTCAACGGCCGGCCCACCATCGTCCTCGACTACGCCGGCGACCCCAACGCCAAAACCCGCAACGAGACTGAAAAAGTCTTCCGCGACTTGGTCGGCACCGTCTGGATCGACGAGCAGGACCGCGTCCTCGTCCGTGGCCAGGGTCACTTCCTCCACGACTTCAAAGTCGGCGCCGGCCTCGTCCTCAACATCCATCAAGGCTTCAACTTCGACTTCACTGCCAACCACATCACCGGCAACATCTGGCTTCCCGCCACCATCAACGCCCAGGGCAGCGCCCGCATCCTTCTCTTCGACGGCATCAATGGTCGCTTCCACCTAACCGCATCAAACTACAAACGCTTCCACACCAACTCAACCATCATCGACTCCGACCGCCTCATCGGCCCCGACGGTCAGCCCATCCCCAATCCCCCACCCGCGTCCAACCCGCAACCCAAACCACAGCCTTAAACGACAAAAGGGAAGAGCACAGCTCTTCCCTTTTGTTCAGTGAACAAAACTCACCCACCGGTCAAACCCCTAGCCGAAGCTTAGAGAGGCTGAACGTCGGACGCCTGCCACCCCTTCGGTCCCTTTACTACGTTGAACTGAACGGCCTGGCCCTCTTGTAGACTTTTGAAACCATTGGAGTTGATCGCCGAATAATGCACGAACACGTCTTCACCATTCTGACGGCTGATGAAGCCAAATCCCTTGGCGTCGTTGAACCACTTCACTGTTCCCTGTTCCATGTCTCGTAAATCCTTGTGATTGACTTTGACGCTGAATCCAAATCGGGACTTCGGCTACCTCTGGTGCAGAAAACCAATCTGTTTCAAACGATGGAGAAATGTTAGCACGAAGGTCGAATTTTCCACCGAAAAAATTGCAAAACCTTCTCGTTTGCACTAGAAACAGTGCAACAACTCCCACCCCTCGCGCAAACGAGCCCAACTTCTGCTCTCACTACGGCTTATGCGTCCCCAGATGCGTCCCCAAATGCGTCTCCACAATCTCCTCAGCCGCCCGCAACACCTGCTCCAGGCTCATCGCCGTCGAATCCAGAATCACCGCATCCTCCGCCGGCCGCAGCGGAGACTCCGCCCGATTCCGATCCCGCGCATCCCGCTCCTTGAGCTCCCGGATCACCGCCTCCTCCGTGACCTCAGCCTGCGCCGGCACACCCTGCCGATACCGCCTGTTTCCCCTCACCTCCGGCGCAGCATCCAGAAAGATCTTCACCTCTGCATCCGGAAACACCACCGTCCCAATGTCGCGGCCCTCCATCACCACGCCCCCGTTCGCCCCCAGCAGCCTCTGCTGCTCCACCATCCACTGCCGCAGCCGCGGGTGCACCGACACGCGCGAAGCCGCCGCCGTCACATCCCCATCCCGCACCCGCCGCGACACATCCATGCCATCCAGCAGAACCACGTTCCCCTCAAGCTGAGGCTGCAGCGCAATGCGCGTCCGCTCCGCCAGCTCCAGCAGCTCCGCCTCTTCGTCAAAACTCAAATCGTTATCGATCGCCTTCAGCGCCAGCGCTCGATACATCGCCCCAGTCTCCAAATTTAGAAACCCGAACCGCCGCGCCAAATGCGCCGCCAGCGTGCTCTTGCCCGCACCCGCCGGCCCATCAATCGCAATCACCGGCCGCGTGCGCCGCGCCTTGCTCTCAGCGCCCGCTCCGTCTCCCGATTCCGTTCCCGATCCAGGTGCCGTTGAAGTCGTACTCATCCTCAACTCCTATGCCCCAGGCTTTCTGCGAAACGTCGGCTTCGCTGCGCCCGGCCCGCTCCGCTTCGCGCCAGCTCCGCCAGTCTTTCCACCAAACTTCGGCTTCCCTCCAAACTTTCCGCCCGGCTTGCTCCCGAAGCTCTTGCCCGCGCCCCCACGCCCATAGCTTGCAGACTTCGGCTTATACGGCCGCTTCGCCCCGTCTCCCTCCGTCTTCGGAACCCACGGGTCCTTATTGAACTTCCGCGTGTGCGCATCGGCAGCCCGAGGCTTATACGGCCGCTTCGGCAACGTCCGCTCTACGCTCGACTCCGCACCTCCACTCGCCTCAACCCGCGGCGTAAACTCCCGCTTCACAAACGGCCGCGTCCCGCCTTCACGTGCCTTGTAGGGCCGCTTCGGGAACGGCTTCCCGCCGCCTTCCTTCCCCGCAAAACCCTTCGTCGCAAAACTTCTCGGTTTGAACGAGGCCCGCTCGCCACCCTCATCGGTTCTCGGTGTATAAGGCCGCTTAGCGAAAGGCTTCGCTCCACCCTCACTCGTGCGTGGCGTGTAAGGCCGCTTGGTAAATGGCTTTGCTCCGCCGCCTTCCGTCCGCGAGGTGTATGGCCGCTTGGCAAATGGCTTCGCTCCACCCTCACCATCGCGCTTCACGAACGGACGCTTTGCACCAAACCCCGTCTTCCCCGTCCGTTCCCTGCTCTCGTAGCTCCGAGGCTTGAACGTCGCACGCTCTCCGCCCTCTTCCGTCCGAGGCGTATACGACCGCTTCTCGAATGACTTGGTCGCCCGCTCCCTTCGGCGGAGTACGCCGTTCCACCGGCAATCCAGCCTGCTCCCGCGCACCCAGCGGCGCACGATCCTCCGGCGCCGGCCGCCGAAACTTCGTGAACCCGTCCGCCTTAGCAGGCGACGCCGCTCGTCGGCTTCCGATCCTCTTCCCACGGCTTCGTAAAGCTCTTCTTCGCCCGAGGCGCACCCGCCGCCCCATCCTTCTTGAACGGCCGCCGATCCTTATCCGTCTTCCCATCCAGCCGCGCACCATACCGAGCCGACGGCTTCACCGGCCCAGCCCCACGCGCCGCAAAACTCTTCCCCGCAGGCTTGCCGCGGAACTCGCTGGCAACCTTGCCTTCGCTCGCAAAGCTCTTGATCCGCCCCGTCCCAATCTTCTTCGGAGTAGGACGCTCCACCACCGCAGCAGGCTCCTCGCCCTCGACAGCCGTCTCGCCCTCCACCGCCACAGCCACCGGCAGGCCTCCGGGAATATGCAGCAGCGTCTTGCCCTCAATCACCACAGTCTCCAACTGCCGCGCACCCACCAGCGCATGCAGCACCTCGCGCACCCGCGACCGCGCCGTCAGCGGCGACAGAAACGTTGTCACCTCTTCCTCGGTAGCCGCAAACACCTGAGCCAAGTAAAGCGAAATCAGCGCCGACAGCGCGGTAGGCTGCCCCGCATTCGCGCCCGCCTTAATCGCCTTCGTGAACCTGCGCGACGTCAGCTCCCACAGCGTCGACCCCTCGCCCTGCGCCAGCAGCGGAATAACTCGCAGCTGCGACCAAAGCTCCGTCAGCGAACGCAGAATCGCCGCTTCCGTCACCTCGCGCCCCAGCTCCTGCGCAACCTCCGCAGCCGACACCGGCCCGCGCTCTGCCACCACCTCATACACCTTCAGCCCCAGCGGCGAAACCTTCACCGCACCCGACGTCGAAGGCGGCTGCTTCCACGCCTTATCGCCCCTCATCGTGAACACAAAGCTGAACACCTGCGCGCTCACCACAAAGTCAGGAGCATCGCCGGGCACGCCCAGCAGATTCAACGGCAGCGCCAGTCCCTCGCCCACCAGCCGCGCCACCAATCCCCGCGCAACCTCCGTCTCCGCAAACGTAGGAGCAACCTTCGCCACACCCAGCGTAGCTTCCACGAGCGTAGGTGCCGGCACCGGCAGTTGCGACCCGCGCGGCGTAAACAACACCAGCCCGCGTTCGTTGATCCAGTCGCGCGCCGCCTCAAGCGTCAGCAGCGGCTCGCCTGTCTGTTTCCATGCTGCAGCGCGAGCAGCCTCAAGCTGCATGTCGTTAAACTCCGGTGTTGTACTCAAAATTGCCTCTATCGTTTTCTGCCACACGGCGTCTACGCGCAGCTTCCGAGATACCACGCAGAGAATAGACCTCTGTTCGCAGTGCTGTCTTCGGAGAAAATCCTGTAAAGAATCACAAAAGAAATCCTGTAAAAATGACGCCCGCTAGCGCCTAAATACGCTGAAATGCCCGTTGGATGTCTCTTAGAGAATACCGCAATGCGATCGGTCTACCATGCGGACAACTCATCGGATGCTCAGTTTTCCCCAATTCCCGCAATAACCAGTCAATCTTCGCCGGCTCCAGCACCATGTTAACCTTGATCGCTGCATGGCAAGCAATCGACGCCGCAATCCGCGTCCTTCTCAATTCCTCGTTCTCCACCTGCGCCGACTTCTCTGTCACCCCCAGCACCTCCTCCAACACCCGCTCCAGCTCCTTGCCCTCCAGCCCCACCGGAGTGGCCTTCACCGCCAGCGTCCGCGGCCCAAACGGCTCTGCCTCAAATCCATTCCGCTCCAGCTCCTCCGCGATCGCCGCAAACGTCACCATCTGCTCCGGCAGCAGCTCCACCAGCACGGGCATCAACAGCCGCTGCCGCTGCACCGCCTCCACCTTCCGCTCACGCAAAATCTTCTCGAACAGCACGCGCTCATGCGCCACATGCTGATCGATAATCCAAAGCCCCTCCTCATTCACCGCCAAAATAAACGACTCCCGCAACTGCCCCAACGGCTTCAAACTCGCCAGCGCATTCAACGTCCCGCCACCATCCCGGGTGCCCCAGGTCTCGCTTTTGAGACCTGGGTTCGCAGAATCCTCAATCTCCTCATACCCCACCGCCATCCCCGGCCCACTAAACCCCAACCTCCCCGGAGACGGAGGCGCCAACCTCTCCCTCAACTCAAACGCCGCGACATCCCCCGGCTCAATTGCTCCCTCACTCTCCTCCACCATCAGCGAGCGCGGTTCAAACACCGCCCCATCCACACCCGGCAGCGGACTCACATCCACCATCAACGACTCGCTCGCCCGCGCCCCCCCCGTCAGCGCCTGAAAGAAACTAGCCGCCGGCCGCGCCTGCAT
The DNA here is from genome assembly GCA_963737325.1 of uncultured Acidobacteriaceae bacterium. Taxonomy (GTDB): domain Bacteria; phylum Acidobacteriota; class Terriglobia; order Terriglobales; family Acidobacteriaceae; genus Granulicella. The sequence goes on along the minus strand of CAVTSJ010000009.1, from coordinate 21,927 downwards.
CAGCGCCGTCCGCACCGAGTCCCTCACAAAATCATGCACAAAACTCCCTTGCCGAAACCGCACCTCCGTCTTCGCCGGATGCACATTCACATCCACCTCCTGCGGCGGCATCTCCAGGAACAGCAGCACCACCGGAAACGAGGTAGGCGGAATAATATTCCGGTAAGCCTCGTTGAACGCATGCAAAATTAGCTTGTCGCGAATCAGCCGCCCATTCACAAACACATAAATCGAGTTCCGATTCAGCTTCTGCAACTCCGGCTTACTCACGAACCCACTCAGCCTCACAAACCCCGGCTCCGGAGCCTCATAATCCTGCTCCCGCTTCCATGGAGGAGGCTCCGGCAACCCAGCCCGCGCAAAATCAATCTCCGCCGCCACCGGAATCAAACTCTCAAACGTCTCCCGCCCAAAGATCTGGTACAACCGCTCCCCCGCATTCGCCACCGCCGGCGCCACCAGCAACGCCTGCGTAGCACTGTGCAATTCAAAGTGTTTCCCCGGATGCGCCAGCGCATAATGCGTCACCAGCGCCGCCACATGCCCCAACTCCGTCTGCTCCGCCCGCAGAAACTTCCGCCGCGCAGGAGTATTAAAAAACAAATCCCGAACGGCTATCGTAGTTCCCTCAGGCAAGCCTGCATCTTCGACGCGCAGCAAATTCCCGCCGGCAATCTCCATCACCGTCCCCACTTCATCCTCTGCCGCCCGCGTCTCCAAACTCACCCGCGCCACGCTCGCAATCGAAGGCAGCGCCTCCCCGCGAAAGCCCAGCGTAGCAATACTCAACAAGTCATCCGACGACCGCAGCTTCGACGTAGCATGCCGCTCAAACGCCAGCAGCGCATCGTCTCGTCCCATCCCATGTCCGTTATCAACGATGCGAATCAGCTTTCGCCCACCCGCCTCAATCTCCACCCGAATCCGCGTCGCGCCCGCGTCCAGCGAATTCTCCAGCAGCTCCTTCACCACCGAAGCCGGCCGCTCCACCACCTCACCAGCAGCAATCTGGTTAGCAACCTGGTCGGAAAGTACGCGGATCTTGCCCATCACTCGATTGTAGTCAGCGCCGCCCGGTGAGTGCTCGCCCCAATCCTTCCACCGCCAAGCGAAGCCTCTCGCCGTCCGCGCAGGACCTATCTATCCCCCGCCCGATGCAGCCGCATAAAGTTCGTAGCGCCCGTCTTCGTCGCCGTTCCCGCCACGATCCCCACAATCTGCTGCGGCTTCAAATACCCACGCTCCTCCAGCATCTCTTCCGCCATCGACACCAGCGTGTCGGTCCCCACAAACCGCTCGCAATGGATCGCGATCGTACCCCACAACAGCATCGCCCGATTCACCACTTCCTCAAACGGACTCAGCGCAAAGATCGGCGCATCCGGCCTGTACTTCGAAAGCAGCCGCGCCGTATTCCCGCTCTCCGTAAAGATCGCAATCGCCGCCAAATCCAAATCCTGCGCCGAGTGCGCCATACACTCGCAAATCGTCTCCGGCACCGTCAAGAATGTTCGCTTCCCATTGCTCACATGCCGCGGCTTCACCCTCTGCCCCAGCGCATGCATATGCTTCTCGGTCTCGAGAATAATCTTCGCCATCATCGCGACAGACTCCACTGGATACTTGCCCGCCGCGCTCTCCGCCGACAGCATCACCGCATCGCTTCCGTCGTAGATCGCATTCGCCACATCCGACGTCTCCGCTCGCGTCGGCCTCGGATTCTCAATCATCGACTCCAGCATCTGCGTCGCCGTAATCACCGGCTTCCGAAACTCCGCCGCCCGCCGAATAATATGCTTCTGAATCGCCGGCACCCTCTCCGGCGGAACCTCCACACCCAGATCGCCGCGCGCCACCATAATGCAATCCGCCGCATCCAGAATGCTGTCGAGGTGGTCCACCGCCTGCGGCTTCTCCAGCTTCGCAATCACCCACGCGTCCGACCCCAGCTCCTTGATCCGCCGCTTCACATACAACACATCCTCAGCCGTCTGCACAAACGACACCGCCACCGTATCCGCGCCGGCCTTCAAACAAAACTCCAGGTCAATCTCGTCCTTCTCCGTCAGCGACGGCACCTTGATCGCCACACCCGGCAGATTAATCCCTTTGTTCTCACCCAGCATCCCGCCGTTGACAATCTCCGTCACCACGTCCGCGCCCGCAATCTCACACACCCGCAGCTCAATCAATCCATCCGACAACAGAATCTGATCGCCCGGCTTCAAGTTCTCCGCCAGCGTCGTGAACACCGTGCTCACCCGCTCCGCAGTTCCCGCAACCATCTCAGGAGTGATCACCAGCCGTTTGCCCGCCACCAGCAGCACGGGCTTGTTGTCCACCAGCTTGCCCGTCCGAATCTTCGGCCCCTGCAGGTCCGCCAGAATGCAGATCGGCTTGCCTTCTTCCTTCGCTACCTTGCGCACCATCGCGATCAGCTCACTCTTCTGCTCGTGCGATCCGTGCGAAAAATTCAGTCGCGCCACATCCAGCCCAGCCCGCACCAGCTCGCGAAACGTCGCTTCGGTGCTCGACGCCGGTCCCAGCGTTGCCACAATCTTTGCCCGGCGTCCGCCGCTCGGCGACGTCAAATCTTCCCGTACATCCATTCCTGCATCATCCTTCCAGTCCAGCCCCTGTGATCACACTCCTCAGAACCAGACCGCAAACGTTTTCTCTCTGTCAGTCAGCAATTCTACCTGTCCGGCGTCTATGCGGTCCCGGCAGCTTCCACAGGAACTCCGAAAGCTCCGGATCCCTCCGCCCCGGCCCCTGCGCCGACCGCTGTGCATTGAACTCCGCGCCCAGCAACACGCTCAGCGCAATGATGTACAGCCACGCCATCAGGGCAATCGCCGCCCCCAGCGATCCATATACCCGCGAGTAATCTGCAAACCGCGTCACGTAATACCCGAACAGCAGCGTCGTCACCAGCCAGAACATCGTCGCCAGCACCGCTCCCGGCAAACTCGCCCGCCACGTCCAGTCCCTGCGCAGAATCCCCCACGGCTCCCGCAGCAGCGGCTCCAGGTGCTCCCGCATGTGCTTGGTCAAATCCGTTCCCAGGTGATAGATCACCGCAATAATCCCCACGCTCCCTGCGAACGCAACGGTCCACCGCAACACAAACGAGATCACCAGCACCGGCATCCGCAGTGTCGGCGTCACTTCTCCCGCTAGCCACTGCGAGATCCAATGGCCAAACACCACCAGCGCACTCGCCGCCGCCAGCGGAATCAGCGACACCGGCACCAGCGCCAGCGATCGCACTCTCCGCGGCCAGAAGCTTCGCCGCGTCAACGGCAGATCATATGCCCGCCGAAAACCCTCCATCAAAGTCGACATCACGCTCGACGCGCCCGTCACGCTCACCACCAACGCTCCCAGCAGCGCCCGCACCGTGTGCGCGCTCTTATGCGCTGGAGAGAAATACATCTCCAGCAGCGGGCTCACATTCGGCGGCAACACCTGGTTGAAGAACCCCGCCATCTGCAGCCGCAGCGGCGCCGTATCCGGAACGAAGCTGATGAACGCCGCCGCCACAATCAGCGCCGGAAACAGCGCCACCATCGCCGAGTACGCCGTTGCCTGCGCTACCGTCAGGGCGTCATGCTCTACCGCCGCCAGCGCCGCGCGACGCACCATCCGCGACCACAGCAGCACGCCGTCCACCCACCGGCTCCACCACGGCTGTCCCATCCTCCCGCTTGTTGGTAGCGCCATCCGAACCTCGTGCGCCTAGGGCTTCCACTTGTTCAGAAACTCGGTCACCGACGAAGCCGCCATGTTCCGCATGTCCTCAAACTCCTTCGACTGCGCATACAGCAACTTGCCGTGCTCATCCAGCACCGCCAGCGCCGGAACCCCGGTCACCGGCACGCCATACTTGTGCGCGATGTCCAGATTCGCATCCATCCGACCAATATTTACATCCACCAGCACAAAGTTCTTCGCCAGCAACTCGGCATTCGGGCTCTGGTGAAAATAAATGTTCAGCACCTGGCAGTCGCCGCACCAGTCCCCGCCAAAATCCAGGATCACCCGCTTGTGCGTCTTCCGCGCCTCTTCCAGCGCCGCATGAATATCCGCCTGCGCAGCCTCCACCGCCGGATAAATGTGCGCGTGTCCCGGCACAATCTGCGCCTGCGCTCCAACACTCAGCCCCAACGCCAATCCCGCCGCAACCAAACCCATCCGAAGCTTTCCTACGGTCATCACCATCTCCTTGCGCGACATCGCGCGGTCTACATCCATCATCCGCCAGGTTGCGCTCACCTCCAAGCCCAAAATCCCCACCCCCCCCACACCAAACGGCATCACGTCTACCCCACCGGCGCATCCTATTACGTATGGACATCGAACAGCTTCCGCCCAACCAGCCAAATTTTCTCCTCGTCGTCATCCTCTTTGGCGCCGCCCTGGTCGTGATCTTTCTCCTCGCGATCTTCTTCGTCCACTTCGACGGAAAACACCTCACCTTCCGTCACCACCACGCCAACCCAACCTCGCAACTCGTTCTCCCGATGCCTTCACACGCACCCGGGCGCCCCATTCCTTACGGCTTCATGTCGTGAATGAGATCGATACGAATCGCGCCTTTATGTTCTTGCAGTTGGCCACGCAAGGCTGCCCCACCCAGCCCGCCTCGCGTTACTCGTCGCTCTCCCGCAGCTGCGCCAGCACGCTGAAGTCCTCCAGCGTCGTCGTATCGCCCTTCACATCGCCAGTAGCCGCAAGCTCCCGCAGCAACCGCCGCATAATCTTCCCCGACCTCGTCTTTGGCAGCCGCTGAATAAACCGCAGATCATCCGGTCGAGCCAGCGGGCCAATCTCCTTGCTCACCCACTGCCGCAACTCCTGTTTCAACTCCTCGCTTGGCGCGTGATCTTCTTCCAGCGTCACAAACGCGGCAATCGCCTGCCCCTTCGCTTCGTCCGGCCGTCCCACCACCGCAGCCTCGGCCACCCCCGCATGTCCCACCAGCGCCGACTCAATCTCCGCCGTCCCCAGTCGATGTCCGCTCACATTAATCACGTCATCCACCCGGCCCATCAGCCAGTAGTACCCATCCTCATCGCAACGAGCACCATCGCCCGTCACATAAACATTCTTTTCTCCCGGAAAATACGCCTGCTCATACTTCTCCGCGTCTCCCCAGATCGTTCGCGCCAGCGCAGGCCACGGCCGCGTGATCCTCAACACGCCGCCCTGCCCCGGCTCCACCCGCTCTCCCGTTCCATTGCCGGACATAGACACAATCTCCGGCACCACCCCAAAGAACGGCCGCGTCGCTGACCCAGGCTTGGTCGCCACCGCTCCCGGAATCGGCGCCAGCATGATCGCTCCCGTCTCTGTCTGCCACCATGTATCCACAATCGGGCAGCGCTCCTTGCCAACCTCGCGGTGATACCACATCCATGCTTCAGGATTAATCGGCTCTCCCACCGTGCCCAGCAACCGCAGGCTGCTCAAATCATGCTTGTGCACCCAGTCCGTGCCCCACTTGATGAACGCCCGAATCGCCGTGGGCGCCGTGTAAAAAATGCTCACCTTGTGGCGATCGATAATCTGCCAGAACCGATCCTTCTCCGGAAAATTCGGCGCGCCCTCATACAACAAAACCGTCGCCCCGTTCTGCAGTGGCCCATACAGCACATAGCTATGCCCGGTCACCCAGCCAATATCCGCCGTGCACCAGAACATGTCCTCATCCTTCAAATCGAACACATACTTGCTGCTCAGATACGTCTGCACCGCATACCCGCCCGTCGTGTGCACCAATCCCTTCGGCTTGCCCGTCGTCCCGCTCGTATACAGAATAAACAGCGGATCCTCCGCATCCATCCATTCCGCCGGACACTCCGCACTCGCCGCCGCCATCACCTCATGCCACCACACGTCCCGCCCAGCCTTCATCGCCACCAAACTCTTCGGCTCTCTTTGATACACCACCACACTCCGCACGTCCGGACACTTCTCCAGCGCCTCATCCACAATCGCCTTCAACTTAACTTCTGCCCCCCGCCGATAGCTCAAATCCTGCGTCAGCACCACCCGGCAATCCGCGTCCTTCACCCGGTCCGCAATCGCCTGCGCCGCAAATCCGCCAAACACAACCGAGTGCACCGCACCCACCCGCGCGCACGCCAGCACCGCAATCGCCAGCTCCGGGCTCATGCCCATATACACCGCAACCCGGTCGCCCTTCTTCACCCCCAGCGACTTCAGCACGTTCGCAAACCGCTGCACCTGCTCATGCAGCTCGCCATACGTCAGCCGCCGCACCTCGCCACCACCGCCATCCGCGCACGGCTCGCCCTCCCACACCAGCGCAACCTTATCTTTGCGCGCGCCCGTCGCATGCCGATCCACACAGTTGTGCGACAGGTTCAGCTTCCCACCCGTAAACCACTGCGCATGAGGCCCCCGCTCATCCAGCACCCGCTCCCACGGCGCAAACCATTCCAGCCCCCGCGCCGCGTCGCCCCAGAACCCCTCAGGATCCTCCACGCTGCGCGCATACATCTCGTCATACGCCTCTAAGCTGCCTAGCCGCGCCTTCGCCGAAAACTCCGCCGGCGGCGGGAACACCCGCACCTCGTGCATGTGCGTTTCAAACACGTTCTCGTTAACAGTCTCGATATCCTGCGGCATCGTCTCAGTCCTTCCAGAGTCCGAATCGCGGGCAGGATCGCGACACTCGGCACAGCAACCGGCATCCCTTAAAACTACGCCAGAAAAGTCCCTCCCACCTCCGCGAAAACAACTTAACCTTTCGCAGCTAGCACGGATCAGCCTACCCACCGGCAGCACAGGGCATACCATGGCATCATCGTGGACTTCTTCTCCAGCGCACTCATCGGCGTCTTCCTCGGCTTCACCTTCGGCGTCGGCTGCGCTCTGGCCGTCATGTACTCCATCTTTATGGGCGGCTACCGCGCCGCCATCAAAGACGCGCAGCTGCCCATCCCTCCCCAACGCCTGCTGGCCGCCCGCGCCAAATACGCCCCAACCCAACTGCCCAACGACTAGCCCGCCACCACTACCCCTTCGCCGCGACCTCCCTCCGCAGCGCCTTCACCTCTGTCGTCAACTCCGCCAGCGCCCGGATCATCTGCTGCCGCTCCACGTCGTCACTCGACGGCTTCTTTCCCTCCACATAGAACGTCCCATTCGGCTCCAGCACGCACGCCTGCACATCCGACGGATCGTCAAACCCATTCTTATTCAGAACCGAAACCAGGTCCTCGTGCGTCAACGACTGCTTCTTCAGCTCCGCCTCATCCACCACCCCGTCCGTGATCAGCGTCGCTTTCTTCCCGGCAAACAGCAAATTCGCCTTTGGAGCTCGATAAATCAGCCATGCCACCACCCAGTTGATCGTCAGTAGCGAAAACGCCCCCACAAGCCCGCCCGAAACCGAGTTATCGTCCCCGATCATGGCATTCTGTACCGTGTTGGATAAACTCAGCAGCACCACCAGATCGAATGGGTTCAGCTGCGCCAGCTCCCGCTTCCCGAAGATCCTCAGAAATACCACCAGGAAGAGGTAAACAATGACCGGGCGGACAATCTTCTCCGCCAACGGCAGCGGCATCGAAAACATGTCGTGGGACAACGTGTGCATTAGCTCGTGCATCGATAGTATCTCCAATGGCTACAGGCCTGTTTCAGGCCCTTCCGAGGCATAATTTGCGGGTACCTTTGTGCTATCCTAACCGCGACGGGGATCGTGCCAGTGATTCACTCCGACCCGCCGTTCGATTTGCTGCATTTCTTCTCCCGTACGCGCTAGCCCAGTAAAGTCTCCGTCCACGGAGCACCTATATCCTGCTTATCCGCCTCGCGATCTTTCGGTGTATGCGATAAGTTACTTTTGGATCAGCCGCGTTCATGCTAGTAGCTAACTCGCCAATGAGAAGAAAGATGCACAGTGCCTACATACACCACAACTTCAATCTTCGCAGTGATTGTTAGCGAAATTCTTCTGCTATGCTCTGGATACTCTTTTCCATGAGTGCTACCCCTGCACCCCTATTTGTGCAAGTTTGAGGACCGAATTCTAAAATGGCTAAGCCACTTCGTAGCGACGATCCCAATCCACCTAGTGTCCAGTTCCGGGACTTCGGTGTCCTTAATGACGGCCAGCGCAGCAAGGGCGCTGCCGCGGCCTCCATCATCATCAATGTTACTCTTGCGGCCCTGGTGGTTATCTTGGGTATTGTCATTAAGACCAGCCCCACGGTCGCCAAGGAAGTCGCCGTCCTGACTCTTCCCCCGCCGCCGCCGCCAGAGAAGCCAGTACCTAAGCCACCACCCATCAAGATCAAGCCGGCGCCACCCATGCCGGTCCCGCCGCCGCGCAAAATTAAGTTGCCGCCGCCGCCGCCCATGCCGGTTCCCCCCGAAATGAAGCCGCTGCCCACCCCGCAGCCCAAACCCGTCCTCGCTCCGCCGACGCCCCCCAAGCGCGTCACCCCCCCGCCCGCTCCCGTCAAGGTCAACCTTGGCGTCGCATCGGCGGCCTCGGTGCCCAATCATGACCTTCATCCCAGCGCCGTCCGGCTGGGTGTCGCGACCAACCCTCTCAAGTCCCTCGAAGGCCCTGCCGTCTCCAACGTCAACCTCGGCAATGCCGGCATGCCCGGCATGAACAAGGGCAACACCGGCAACGGCCCCCGCGCCGAATCGGTCAACCTCGGTTCCGGTTCACCCAATGGCAAAATGGGTGGCCGCGACAATGCCGCTCAACCTGTTCGCGGCGTCGCGCTCGGCTATGGCACTGGCCCCGTGACCGCCAGGAACTACGCCCCGGTCAAGCCCGTTGCCCTTGGAACCCCTCCCCCTGCTGCCTCCGAACACGCGCCAATGTCCGCTTCGTCCCTTTCGGCTGCGACTCCGCCCAAGATTACCTTCAAGCCTGAACCGGTATACACCGCCGAGGCCAAGGAGCACCATATCGAGGGCGATGCCGTCGTCAAGGTCATCTTCCGCGCGAACGGCACTATTGACGTCATCGGCCTCGTTCGCGGCCTCGGTTATGGTCTCGACGAGCCGGCCCTGGCCTCCGCCCGTGGTATTCGGTTCCGCCCTGCCCTCAATGCGGCCGCTGAACCGGTCGACTTCCCCACCAACATCATTATTCACTTTGTGATTAATAACTAACCGGTATGCCGCCGATACTATTTTGTACCAGGGTTTTAAAACTTCAGGATATTCTAAAGTCGTATCAGCATAAAAGCCCCACAGGCGTACGTAACCGAAATTAGTCTTTACCAGATTTCAGAAAGGGTCACCCTCAGTGGTGGCCGCAATAGCCAAGGAGCCCCCGAATCCTATGAACCTCCCGACTAAACTGACCGCCGCCGTGGCTTTCACCATCCTGGTCGCATCGGCCCTGCCCGCTGCAGCCTTCCCTCACAAGAAGGTTGATGCGGACTCTCCCTTCGCGCGCAAGCTCACCCCGGCCCAGGATCAGCTGGTCAACAAGGCGATTGCCCGCGAGGCCGTCATCATCAAGACCCTCCGCGAGCGCAGCCCCATCGTCGAGACCTACATCCAGAACATGCGCCCCGACCCAGTCATGGGCCAGACCGTCGATAGCGACGCCCACTACCTGGCCCGCGTCGACTTCGGCAAGGTCATCGGCGAAAACGGCTTCCTCTCTGGCAATGAGTCCAAGCAAGGCCGCTTCAAGCACTCCCTCGGCTACATTACCGGCCTCTCGAAATCCCTCCGCCTCAGCTTCAACGAAGCAGGCTTCGTCCGCATGATCGTCATCGATAGCACCGGCTTCGATCGCCAGCACTATCAGTTCGCCTTCCTGCGCAACGACTTCCTCGGCACCGTTCCTACCGTCGTCTTCGACGTTGCCCCCATCAAGAAGGTTCCGGGCCGCTTCTTCGGTCGTATCTGGGTTGAGCGCAACGGCGGCAACATCGTCCGTTACGACGGCGACCTGGCCGGCGGCGAGAAGGACAATATTAACGAGTACTTCCACTTCAACTCCATCCGCACCAACGTTCAGGATGGCCTCTGGCTCCCCACCGCCTCCTACATCGAAGAAACCGACCCCAAGAGCCCCTCGCACAGCCTTAAGTTCAAGGCCATCAACCAGATCTGGGGTTACTCTCTGAAGGTTCCCGCCAAGGAAGAAGATCAGGCGGACATCGAAGTCGAAGGTGCTACCGACGAGAGCCAGCAGAATGGCAACCTGAGCCCCCTCGGTGCCCAGCGCCAGTGGATTCAGCAGGCTGAGGACAACGTCATCGACCGCCTCTTCTCGGCCGGCCTCATCGACGCTCCCAGCGACTTCGACAAGGTGCTCGCCCTGCTGGCCAACAACATCCTGGCCTACAATCAGATCCCCATCGATCGCCCCATCCGCGTGCGTACCCTGCTCACCGCGCCTCTGGAGTCGGTTGCTGTTGGTAACACCATCCTGATCTCCAAGGGTCTGGTCGATACCACCGCCGTAGTCACCGCGGACGGCGCCCAGCAAATGGGTAACCTCAATGCTCTGTTGGCCTTCCAGGTCGCTCACATCGTCCTCGGCCATCACATTGACACCAAGTTCGCCTTCAGCGATCGCCTCCTCTTCCCGCCCGAGTCCGCCTTCGCTCGCCTTCCCCTCGAGCACACCGATGCCGATGATCTCGAGGCCTCCAAGAAGACCCTCGAGCTCCTCAACGCCAAGGACCTCGCGGACGGCCAACAGTACTTCGGCCTCTACCTTCAACAGCTTCAGGCTCGCCTGAAAGGCCTCAAGGCCCTCACCACCCCGCAGCTCGGCGACAGCCTGGTCAAGAGCGACGGAACCTTCTGGTTGCAGGCAATCGTCGCCAAGGCACCCAAGCTCAACAACACCGACCTCAAGCAGCAGGCTGCTGAGCCGCTCAATGCCTACCTCCGTAACGATCCCTGGACCGATCAGGTCATCAAGCTCAACGCCGCCGTTGAGCCACTCCTGAGCGCCCGTGACAAACTGCCCTTCGAAATCACCCCCGTTTCGGTAAACCTGGCGTACTGGAAGCCGCCCGCTGAGCCAGATGCAACCTCCGGCGGCGCGGCCCCCTCTGCCGCTCCCGCCGCTCCGACCCAGCCCTGATCCCCACGACCTTTCCGCCGGGCCAGGTAACCAATCAGTCACTCCAACCAACGGCACTCACTCTTCCAGTGAGTGCCGTTTTCCGATAGGATCACCACAACCCTCTTCGCACGAAGAGCGTCTTAGCTCCTGAGAGAAGCATCTTTCAAGCACGATTTCTGTCTCCGTCAGGTTCGCCCAAACTACTGGAAGCATGAGGATATCCTCAAATAAGGCTGGTATTTCCAGCACAACTTCAACTACACTGAAGTCGAAACCGATCCCATACCCCGGCCAATGGAGGCCATCCATTGAAACGAATTGTCCTCATCCTGGCTATGCTGGCTGCTACCTCTTCTTTTGCTTTCGGACAAGCGATACCCGGTGCGACCCGTAGAATTGACATCCAGGCAGGCGGGCTCTTCACCTACGCGGTCCCCGACTACACACCGCAAAATGCAGTGGGCTATGGCATCTTCGGTGACGTAGACATTACCCCCCACTGGGGTGCCGAACTTTCGTTCAATTCGATTAGCATCCTCCAACACTCCCCAGCCAAAGAGTGGACCTTTGAGTATGGTGCCCGTTACCACAGAGACTACGGTCGCTGGAGCCCCTACGCCAAGCTCTCTGCGGGTCGGGGTACCTTCGATTCCATCGCCGACTTCTATCAAGGCAACCGCTCTCTGAGCTACAACATGATCGTGTTTGGCGGCGGCACCGACTTTATCGTTACCAATCGCATCGGCATCCGCGCCGGCGTTGAGTATCAGGACTGGTTTACTGGCGGCCTCAAAGGCGCAGAGGGCGTCGGTGGTCCCGGTTACGACACCTACCTCCCTAACGGCCTGACTCCCTTCCTGGTTCAGGTCGGCGTGTCCTATCACTTCACCGGTAGCGAGAAGATCCAGTAGCTGCATCCTCACCATCTGCCTGGATAGCCGGGACGGACGATATGCATGGGTTTACCCCACACATATCCAACCCACCTCCCGCTTTCCAGGCATTTCCTATTTCTAAGCGCCTCCTCCCTCTCCCCGCCCCCCGAATTGTCCATCCAGCAGGCAGCCAATCCTCCCGGTCCCACATCTCGGACCGCTACGGTAGACCTCACCATATCTCGTCCCGTCCCCACCAAACAAAGCGGCCCAGCCATAAGGCCGGGCCGCTCGCGTCCTCGCCCACAGACTAGAAGTGGTAGGCAACACCAAGTGACGGCGTGAAGAGGATGTAATAGCGGTTCGTCGTGAACAGACCATCCGTCGCGTCAAACGTCGGCGCCTTCATCATGAAGCCACGAAACTCCGTCCGAATATCCCAGCTGGGACTAAGCTCATACGCCACTCCACCGCCAAATAGACCGCCGATCTGCAGATTCTGCTTCAGCCCTTTCTGGGTCGTCCCATTGTCCAGGATCGGAGTAAAGATCTCCACACCCACGCCGCCTTCCAGGAACGGGTTCCACCGCTTATACGTCCGCTGGTACACATACGCACCGCTGATCTCCTGCCCGCGCGAATGCACCCGGCTATTGGGCTGCGAAATCGGGTTGTACTTAATCGAGTTCTGGAAGAAGTTGTAGTTCAACTCGACTGCGCTGCGGGGTGTCAGCAAATAACGGTAGCTCGCAAGAAATCCCCCGGTCTTGGTCGTCACCATCGGATGAATATTCAGTCCATAAACGTCTGGTGCAAAAACTCCGAATAAGCTGATGCTGGCGTCTTGCCGGCTCTCTTGTGCGTGTCCCACGGCGGCGGTGCACAACGTCATCAGTGCACCGAGCAAAATCATTTTCTTCATGCTTGCTGAAATCCCTTCGCATGCACACCGCCAGCCCGAGGCTCCACATGTCTCTCTCTGTGGTCGTCCAGCCGGTAACCGCGGCGCGCTAATGTCTTATTGTACCTGTACGCGACGCCATCACGCGCATCACGCCCTATTCTGGCCCCGCTTCGTGCTTTGTTTGTTCACTCAATAGACGAAGCAGGCCCCGTTCCGTCATCCGGAACGAGGCCTCTTCGCTTGCTTTCTTCTCTCTTACTGCTGCGGCGATCCTGACGGTGGAGGAGGCACAGGCGCGCCCTGCCCTCCGCCCTCCGCGTGACGCTCCTGCCGCCTTGCCTGCATCGCGTCGAACTTCGCCTGCTGATCCGGCGTCAACACCGCACGTATCCTCGACTGCTCGCCCTGGTGCAGCGTCATCATCTGCGCCCTCCGATCCTCCTGCGTCAGTGACGCATTCGACCGGATCGTCTCCATCTGCGCATGCGATTCCGAGAAGATCTCCCGCACCTGCGCCGTCTGGCCGTCACTCAGATTCAGCCGCTGCTGCATCATCTGCACCCGCCGCTCCGGATCCATGCCATGCCGTCCCGGCTGCATCTGTCCATCTGGCGGAGGCCCCTGCTGCTGCTGATCCGGCGGAGGCGGAGGAGCCTTCTCCTGTTGCGCAACCGCCGCGCTCAAACTTAGCCCGGCACCACACAGCACAACGACTGCTGTACGTAACATTCTGCTTGTTTCAAGATTCTTCATCGCCTGATCCCTGCTCTCTCTCGAAGCATCGCGCTTAGAACTTGCTGCGCTGCTATCACCGGTACAGACGCCATTTCGCGCAAAATGTTCCGCCGCCTCTTCGACATTCTTTCGCTGAAACTTTCCCCCCAAACCCGCGTCTTTAGCCCCGCAAACCAACCCCACGACTCCCAACCCGCCGTCGCCGTCGCCTTTGCGGTTGCGGTTGCGGTTGCCTTTGCCTTTGCCTTTGCCTTTGCCTTTGCTAAAAGCTAAAGCTAGAAGCTAAAAGCTAAAAAGCGTCACCCCTTCTCCACCACAAAACAAAAAGGCTCGCCATGCTCCGCCGCATGCGCCTGCACCACCCGCAGAAACTCCCGCGCCGCATGGCTCAACGACGCGCCCTTCCGATACACCAGCCGCAGCTTCCTCTCCATCTGCAGCTCAGGAACCTCCACCGCCACCAGCGTCCCACTCTCCAGCTCGCCCTCCACCGTCAGCCGCGGCACCAGCGCCACGCCATTCCCGCGCTGCACAAACCGCTTGATCGCCTCCAGCGACGGCAGCTCTACCTCCATCTGCAGCGGAATCTTCCGCCGCTGAAACGTCTCGATCACCTTCTGCCGCAGCGGCGACGGCACATTGTGCGCAACAAACGTCTCCCGTCCCCAGCCGCGCGATCGTAGCCTTCCCAGCCGTCGCCAGCGCATGTCCCGGACTCATCACGCACACCAGCTCATCCGTATACACCAGCGTCGACACCACCTGCGGGTCCGCCGGCCGAAAGCTCACCACCCCAATCTCCACCGAGTGCGACTGCACCTCATCCGCAATCCGGCTCGCCAGCGTCCGCTGCACCGCCACCTTGATCCGCGGATGCTCCCGCCGAAACGCATCCAGCACCGGCAACAAATACAAACACGTGTACTCATTCGCCGCCAGATCCAGCCGCCCCCGATGCAAACTCCTGAGGTCCACCAGCGCCGCCCCCGCATCCTTCCGCAGATTCAGCATCTTGTGCGCATACTCCAGCAGCACCTTGCCCGCGTCCGTCGGCTGCCCCGCACCGCGTTCCAGCAGCACCTCGCCCAGCTCCGCCTCCAGCTTCGCAATCACCTGGCTCACTGCTGGCTGCGTACGGTGCAACCGCGCCGCCGCTCGAGAAAAACTCCGCTCCTCGGCGACAGCGACAAACGTCTCCAGCTGAAACAGATCCATCCAACCCCACCTTTGCGAAACTTCGCTCCCTTGGCGCCCTTTGCGTCAAAGCCTTTACCATTGCCTTCCCCGCGTGCTCAGGAGTAACTTTCCCATAAGTCAGATAACTGCTTCTGGCCTATAGCCCCATTAGAATGCGCAATACATCTGGTCTCTGAGCATAAGAGCACGTTATGATTCTGTCTAGATGGAAAGGTCTTACTTCATGGCAACCGATACCCAGCTAGTCATCTTCGACACCACCCTCCGCGACGGCGAACAGTCTCCCGGCTGCACCATGCACCATGCAGAAAAACTTCGCTTCGCCCACCAGCTAGCCGCCCTCGGCGTCGACATCATTGAGGCCGGCTTCGCCATCGCCTCCCACGGCGACTTCCACTCCGTGCAAACCATCGCCCGCGAGGTCAGCACCTCCGCGCACTCCCCGCGCATCGCCTCCCTCGCCCGCTGCAAGCGCGAAGACATCGAAGCCGCCGCCCGTGCCGTCGAGCCCGCCCACAAATCCCGCATCCACGTCTTCCTAGCCAGCTCCGACCTCCACCTCGAAGCCAAGCTAAAAATCTCCCGCGCCCAGGCCCTCGACAACGTCGGCACCGCCGTCGCCCTCGCCCGCACCTTCGCCGACGACGTAGAGTTCTCGACCGAAGACGGCACCCGCTCCGACCTCGGCTTTCTTATCCAAATGATAAGCATTGCAGTGGAAGCCGGCGCCACCACCATCAACATCCCCGACACCGTCGGCTACACCACCCCCGCCGAGTACAAGGCCCTCTTCGAAACCGTCCGCCAGCGCGTCCCCGGCTCGGACAAAATCATCTACTCCACCCACTGCCACGACGACCTCGGCATGGCAGTAGCCAACTCCTTCGCCGGCGTAGAAGGCGGAGCGAGACAGATCGAGTGCACCATCAACGGCATCGGCGAGCGCGCCGGCAACGCCGCCCTCGAAGAGATCGCCGCCAACATCGCCACCCGCCACGACCGCTACCCCTACACCACCAACCTCGTCATGTCCGAGCTCTACCCCACCTCCCGCATGCTCGGAGAGATCATCAGCTTCACCTGCCCACCCAACAAAGCGGTAGTAGGCAAGAACGCCTTCGCCCACGAGTCTGGCATCCACCAGCACGGCGTCCTCTCCAACCCCCTCACCTACGAGATCATGACCCCCGCCTCCGTAGGCTTCACCGGCCAGAACATCGTCCTCGGCAAGCACAGCGGCCGCCGCGCCCTCGAGTTCCGCCTCAACGAACTAGGCCACAAGCTCTCCCACGAACAGATCGACGTCGTCTACCACCGCTTCATCGAACTAGCCGACCGCAAGAAAAACATCTACGACCAGGACATAGTAGCCCTGCTCCAACCCACCACCACCGAACCCCTGGTAACCAACGTCCCCTAACCGCATGACGGCCCCAAGCGAGCGTTGCATCCGGCAACTGAACCCGCAACCCTCGCAAACGCCCGTCATCCTGAACGAAGTGAAGGACCCCTGTAGTTGCTGTTGTAGTTGTACTTGCTGTTGCTGTTGCAAGTTTTCCGTCGTAATCCTGAGCGCAGCGAAGGATCCCCGCATTGGTTTTTGCCTTTGCCCTTGCCCAAGCTTTTCTTTTAGTCATTCCCTTTGGGAATCTGCTTCTCGCCGTTGCCCTTGCTCTTGCCTTTAGCTAGCAGCTAAGCGCCTTTGCCTTTCACTTCCCACTTCCCACTTCTCACTTCGCACTTCTCACTTCTCACTTCTCACTTCTCACTTCTCACTAAATCGGACTCCCATGAACCTCAAGATCGCAATCCTCGCCGGCGACGGCATCGGCCCCGAAGTCACCCACGAAGCCGTCAACATCCTCCAGGCCGTCGCCGAAGCCGGCGGCCACGACTTCACCTTCACCGAAGCCCTCCTCGGCGGCGTAGCCATCACCGCCAAAGGCACCCCTCTCCCGCAAGAGACCATCGACATCGCGCTAGACTCCGACGCCGTCCTCCTCGGCGCCGTCGGCGACAACAAGTTCAACGCCCTCCCCCCCGACAAGCGCCCCGAATCCGGCCTCCTCCAAATCCGCCAGATCCTCGGCGGCTTCGCCAACCTCCGCCCCTCCGTCGCCTACCCCGCCCTCAGCGAAAACTCCCCTCTCCGCCCCGAAGTCACCAAGGGCGTCGACATCCTCTTCGTCCGCGAACTCCTCGGCGGCCTCTACTTCGGCCAGCCCCGCAGCTGGAACAAGGAGACGGGCGAAGCCATCAACACCATGCGCTACACCCGCGACGAAGTCACCCGCATAGCCCGCATCGCCTTCGATCTCGCCTCCAACCGCCGCAAAAAACTCACCTCCGTCGACAAGGCCAACGTCCTCGAGTGTTCCCAGCTCTGGCGCGCTACCGTCGACAGCCTCAAGCCCGACTACCCCGACGTCACCGTCGAGCACCAGCTGGTCGACTCCATGGCCATGCACCTCATGAACATCCCCCGTAACTTCGACGTAGTCCTCACCGAAAACCTCTTCGGCGACATCCTCTCCGACGAATCCGGCATCATCACCGGCTCCCTCGGCATGCTCCCCTCGGCCACCATCGGCGGCAAGGTCAACCTCTACGAACCCGTCCACGGCTCCGCCCCCGACATCGCCGGCACCGGCAAAGCCAACCCGCTAGGCGCGATCCTAACCGCCGCCATGGTCCTCCGCCACTCAGCTGGTCTCGAACAAGAAGCCGCCGCCATCGAAGCCGCCGTCCAAAAAGTTTTAGAAGCCGGCCACCGCACCGCCGACATAGCCCGTGGCAACAAGGAAGCCACCGTCACCACCGCGCAGATGGGCAAGCTAGTCCACAGCGCGCTAGCCGAATCCATCGACCGCAGCCAGTCCCTCCACGCCGTCTAACCAACCCCTTCACCGCGTCAGGAAACCCGCCCCAACAGCCCGTCATCCTGAACGAAGTGAAGGACCCCTGTAGTTGCTCTTGCCGTTGCTGTTGTAGTTGCATTTGTCGTTGATCTTGCAGTTGCCCCTGCTTTTCTGGCTGTCATCCCGCAGGGATCTGCTTACGTCTTTGCACTTGTTCTTGCTCGTGTCCTTGCTCGTTTTTCGTCGTCATCCTGAACGCAGTGAAGGACCCCCGTATTTGATTTTGTAGTTGCTCTTGCTTTTCTGGCTGTCATCCCGCAGGGATCTGCTGTTGCACCTGCACCACCTACTTCCTATTTTCTACTTCCTGCTCTCACATCATGCGCAAGCCTCTCCATCTCGCCGCTCTCACCCTCCTCACAGCGACGACCCTCCGCGCCCAGGTCTCCGACCCCAACAAGCTCATCGCCCCCCCACCCGGCAACCCCGCCATCCACCGCACTACCCCCAACGACAACCTCCAGTGGCTCTGGCAATACACACACCCCACGCCCATCGGTGAAGCCGCCAACCTCCGCCTCGACGCCCGCTTCCAATCCTTCCTCCGCGAAGCCTTCAAACAACCCCAATCCATGTGGGGCCCACCCAATAGCAGCGAGCCCCTCGCCACCATCATCCCCCTCTTCCTCACGCAATACGGAACCGTCACCGCCACGGAAAACCGCTACATCACCATCGACGGCTGCGTCCCCAACTTCTGCGCCGCCTCCGGCCTCCTCTGGATCGACCTCGGCCGCCCCCACCCCCTCGCCGTCTTCGCCGCCGTCAACTGGGATCCGCAGTCCCACACCACCGACCAGCCCCAGGCCAACTACAACCTCTGGCTCTTCACCAACCTCCCGCTCAACCCCGACGCCCTCCCCTTCGCGCTCACCCAGGCCATCGCCCACTGGAACATCCGCCTCGCCGCCGCTCACCGCCTCGTCCCCCACATCGCCCATGCCCTGCTAGTCCCGCCCGACGGCACCCCCGTAGCCCTCAACCCCGAACAAGCCGGCGCCAACTCCATCGCCCCCCAGCCCGACACCACCACACGCACCTCAACTGAGAACTGACAACTGAGAACTGAGAACTCCCCCATGCCCACCACCACTCCCCGCACCCTCTTCGAAAAAGTCTGGCAGCAGCACGTAGTCACCGAACCCGCCGGCGAACCCACCATCCTCTACATCGACCTCCAGCTGGTCCACGAAGTCACCAGCCCGCAGGCCTTCGAAGGCCTCCGCCTCACCAACCGCCCGCTCCGCCACCCCGAGCGCCACGTAGCCACCGTAGACCACAACGTCCCCACCACCTCCGTCCACGATCGCCTCCACATCGTCGACCAGATCGCCAACGCCCAGGTCAACGCGCTCCGCAAGAACTGCGCCGACTTCGGCATCGAGCTCTACGATGTCCAGGACGCCGAGCAAGGCATCGTCCACATGATCGGCCCCGAGCTCGGCCTCACCAAGCCCGGCATGACCATCGTCTGCGGCGACAGCCACACCAGCACCCACGGTGCCTTCGGCGCCTTAGCCTTCGGCATCGGCACCAGCGAAGTAGAGCACGTGATGGCCACCCAAACCCTCCCCCAATCCAAGCCCAAAACCTTCCTCATCCAGGTAGAAGGCGGTCCCAACGGCGAACTCCCCCCCGGCGTCACCGCCAAGGACATCATCCTCGACATCATCGGCCGCATCGGCACCGACGGCGCCACGGGATACGTGATTGAGTACGCCGGCTCCGCCATCCGCGCCCTCTCCATGGAAGGCCGCATGACCATCTGCAACATGAGCATCGAAGCCGGTGCCCGCGCCGGCATGATCGCCCCCGACGACACCACCTTCGCCTACCTCAAAGGTCGCCGCTTCTCCCCCGGCACCAGGAGCTCCTCCCCCAATGAATTGTCATCCTTCGCCGAAGGCGGAGGATCTGCTTCTCCAACCACCACCGTCGACGACCGCACCTGGAACCTCGCCGTAGAGCAATGGTCCGCCCTCACCACCGACCCCAACGCCACCTACGACCGCACCCTCCACATCGACGCCACCCAGCTAGTCCCCACCGTCACCTGGGGCACCTCCCCCGGCATGGCCACCACCATCGACGCCACCGTCCCCACCCTCGCCGAAGCCCGCTCCGAAGCCGACCAGAAGTCCTTCACCCGCGCCTACGAGTACATGGACCTCAAGCCCGGCACCCCCATCGAGGACATCCAGATCGACGCCGTCTTCCTCGGCTCCTGCACCAACGGCCGCATCGAAGACCTCCGCGCCGCCGCCCGCGTCGTCGACGGCTACCACGTAGCCACCACGGTCCGCGCCATGGTCGTCCCCGGCTCCCAGGCCGTCAAGCATCAAGCCGAACAAGAAGGCCTCGACCGCATCTTCAAGTCCGCCGGCTTCGAGTGGCGCGAGCCCGGCTGCTCCATGTGCCTCGGTATGAACCCCGACATCCTCTCGCCAGGTGAACGCTGTGCGTCCACCAGCAACCGCAACTTCGAAGGCCGCCAGGGCCGCGGCGGCCGCACCCACCTCCTCTCCCCCGCCATGGCCGCCGCCGCCGCCATCACCGGCCACTTCACCGACGTCCGCACCTGGAAGTTCAACTCCAAGACGTAGCCGTAACACAGAACAGCCCCGCCACAACGCAGTCCAGCTGAACGGTAGACGCAAGCGCCAACGGCGCGACACATCACAGCCTAGGCCGAAGGCCTAGGTAGACACAGCAGAAACGCAAGAGGGCTGAAGGCCCGACACAACGCACCGCCACCACCGCCTCTAGCTAAAAACTAGAAGCTAAAAGCCAGGAGCTGCTCACATGCGACCCATCAACATCCTCACCTCCACCGCCGCCCCGCTCCCCCTCCCCAACATCGACACCGACCAGATCATCCCCAAACAATTCTTGAAACGCATCGAGCGCACCGGCTACGGCGACTTCCTCTTCTTCGACTGGCGCTACGACCTGGACACGCCCGACCACGTCTCCGAGCGCCCCGACTTCGTCCTCAACAAGCCCGAGTACAAGGGCGCCGAGATCCTCCTCGCCGAGCGCAACTTCGGCTGCGGCTCCTCCCGCGAGCACGCCGCCTGGGCCATCAACCAGTACGGCTTCCGCGCCGTCATCGCCCCCTCCTTCGCCGACATCTTCTTCTCCAACGCCGGCAAGAACGGCATCATCCTCGCCCCCCTCACCGAAGCCGAAGTAGAAACCCTCATCCAGCGCTCGACCGCCAACCCCCAGCACAAAATCACCATCAACCTCGAAGCCCAAACCGTCACCGACGAAGACGGCTTCCACGCCCACTTCGACATCGACCCCTTCCGCAAGCACTGCCTCCTAAACGGCCTCGACGACATAGGCCTCACCCTCCAACACGAAGACAAACTCAACGCCTACGAATCCCAACACCAAAAAGAATTCTGGCTCTCCCCCAAATCCAAAGTCACCGCCTAAAACCAATCGCGCTCTCACCACGAACCAACATCACCGCCACACCACCAAGCGCCACCGGCGCGCCAACATCACAGCCTAGGCCGAAGGCCTAGGTCAAACCGAAGCAGGAAACCAAGGGCTGAAGGCCCGACGCAAACGGACCAGCAACAAATCGAAAGGGCACGGCTTCAGCCGTGCCAACAGCACCACAAACAGAACCGGGCTTTAGCCCCTGAGAAATGATCAGCATGAGCACCCTCGGCAAGACCCACAGCAACCCCCTCACCGGAGCCCTCTACCGGCCTGCTGCCGCACGTTTCTTCTGCATCGTTGCCGCTCTTCTTCTTGCCGTTGCGCCCACGCTCTCAGCGCAGGCAACGCCCTCGCACATCCCGACGCAGATCGCCTCCGCCAGAACCGTCTTCCTCTCCAACAATCTCGGAGCGCCGCTTGCCGATACCGACAAAATCTTCAACGAGATCTACGTCGGCGTCCAACAGCAAAACCGCTTCACCATCGTCACCGACCCGCGAACCGCCGACCTGATCCTGCAATTCAATCTCGTCAACAGCGGGGGTTTCGGCGTCGTGCAAACCATCACGCTGCAAATCATCGACCCGAGGACAAGCGTGATTCTCTGGTCCGTCAGTGATGCAGGTCAGACGAAAGCAATCTATGGCTCCAAAGACAGGGACCTCTACAAGTACGACGTCGTGGATAGCGTCCTCGCTTATCTGAAAATCATCGCTGGACCGCAACCCACAACTTCGCATTAGGGAGAAAGAAAGC
>CAVTSJ010000008.1:0-27907 GCA_963737325.1 uncultured Acidobacteriaceae bacterium | reverse complement strand
GACCCCTCCTCAACCAAACCACCGGCCCCCACCCCCATAGCCCAACGAGAACTAGTAGCCAGCTAAATCCGCCCAAACTTGTCTTCCGATCACCCATGAACTGACGCTCCACGACTCATCATCCTTCGTCGCAGCCGGAGGACCTGCTTCTTCCCCTGCCTTGCCGTTGCTTTTCTTTCTGTCATTCCCTCCGGGAATCTGCTTCTGCCTTTCCGGATTGGCAGGGGGCTTTAGCCCCCTGAAAACCAGACCCCACAAACCGGGCTTTAGCCTCGGGCTCTCCTCCGCTCCCCGGGTGCCCCATTCATGACGGCCTCATCGTCATGAGTGGGAAAGACGAACCCCGCCCGCATCCCTCCACCACCATCAAACCCCCAACCGTCCGCCCCGGACCAACGGCGTTACCATAAGAACGTGACCACCAACCTGCAAGACCAGTCCCCCGCCGACTTCGCCACCCCCCTCCTAGTAGCCTTCGCCACCGACACCGCCCCAGCCCAAAGCAAAGACGCAACCCCCACCCTCCTCACCACCAACGCAGCTATCCAAGCCGCCGCAACCCCCTGGCTAACCTCCGGCGAGTTCAAAGCCACCCTCGGCGAAACCTTCCTCCTCCCCGCCCCCACCGGCCTCAAAGCCCAGCGCCTGCTCCTCATCGGCACCGGCAAAGCCGAGAAGCCGGGGTCCCCGGCGGGCGTTCTTGGCCCGCTGGGGTGGAAGCTAACCCCCCACGAACTCCGCAAGGCCGCCGGCGTAGCCATCCGCTTCGCCCGCCCCCGCACTCTCCGTAACCTCGCCCTCATCTTCCCTGAACACCCCTCGCTCCCCACGGCCCTCACCGCCCGCACCCTCGCCGAAGGCGCCATCGTCGCCGACTTCGACATCGACTTCTACCGCGCCGACCGCAAAGACCTAAGCATCGAGTCCCTAACCGTCCTAACCCCCGAACCCGCCACCCCCGAAACCCAAACCGCCTTCCACGAAGGCGTCATCGTAGCCGAGAGCCAGAACTTCGCCCGCACCCTCATCAACGAGCCCGGCAACATCCTAACCCCCACCGAACTAGGCAAGCGCACCGCCGCCATGGCGAAGGAATTCGGTCTAGCCTGCGAAGTCCACTCCACCGAAAAAATCCGCGAGCTAAAGATGGGTGCCTTCCTCTCCGTAACCCAGGGCTCCCCCGAACCCCCAGCCCTCATCGTCCTCCGCTACGAACCCGAAACCAAACTTCCCGCCGACTCCCCCACGATCGGCCTCGTAGGCAAAGGCATCACCTTCGACACCGGCGGCATCTCCATCAAGCCCGCCGACAACATGGACAAGATGAAGTACGACATGGCCGGCGCCGCCTCGATGATCGCCACCATGCGAGCGATAGCCCAGCTCAAGCCCAACGTCCGCGTCCTCTGCGTAGTCTGCTCCTGCGAAAACATGCCCGACGGCGCCGCCTTCAAACCCGGAGACGTCGTCACCGCCATGTCCGGCAAGACCATCGAGATCATGAACACCGACGCCGAAGGCCGCCTCGTCCTCGCCGACGGCCTCCACTACGCCCAAACCCTCGGCGCCACCCACCTCCTCAACGCCGCCACCCTCACCGGCGCCATCGGCACCGCGCTAGGCCAAATCAACGCCGGCCTCTTCTCCAACAACGACGAGATGACCGGAAAGTTCTTCTCTGCAGCCTGGACCACCGGCGAGAAATTCTGGCAGATGCCCGCCACCGACGACTACCGCGACCAAATCAAATCCCAAATCGCCGACATCATGAACTGCACCGGCACCCGCTACGGCGGAGCCACCACCGCCGCCATGTTCCTCAAAGAATTCGTAGGCGACAATCCCGCAGCCCCCGGCACCCCCATCCCCTGGATCCACCTCGACATAGCCGCACCACCTGGCTCGACGACCCCAAGCCCTGGCAATCCAAAGGCCCCTCCGGCATAGCCATCCGCACCATCACCGAATGGGTCCGCTCCTATGCGAAATAAATCCGTCAACTTGACGAAGTAAATCCCGCGACATGAATTGTCATCCTGAACCACCTTGAGTTGTCATCCTGAGCGCAGCGAAGGATCTGCTTTTTGCTTTTGCACTTGCTTTTGCTTCTGAGATAGGTCCGGGCTTCAGCCCGGACATTAGGACAATATAAAGAAAGGGGCTTTAGCCCCTGGGGTATGCTCTCGCTCAGCACCACATCGGCGGCGATAGAATGCAACAACGCCTAATGAGCCAAATGGGCGGCGTCCAATGATTCGACCGCTGGATAGACTTCGAAAGTTAAAGTGAGGGCGTAGTGGCGAAACGAAAGGGCAATACAGGCAGTGTATTAGATGGCTTTGTATTCTTGTTCAAATTCGGCGGCAAGCTCGCAAGCAAGCTCGATATTCTCGGCAGCAAAAAGCGTGAACAAGAAGAACGTATAACTTACCTGCGAAGTAAGTATGTAGACGAACCTTTAGTGGCTAAGCTCATAGCCCGGGAGTTTTGGAAAGGGCAGACCACTGAGCAGCTTAGAGATTCTCTCGGTCCTCCGGTTGCGGTAGACGATAAGCTGCTAAAAACCATAAAGCGTGAAATTTGGAAATATCACCAGCATGGCAAGAACCGATATCGGCTCAGGATTACAGTCGAGGAAGATATAGTAGTTGGTTGGGACAACAAGAACTGAAGATATTCAGTATTGGTGCTTGAATGGGAGAAGCTAAGAAAAAGGCAAACAGTCTGCGTAAGTGGCGCGACAGTTTAACTGATGACGAAAAGGTCGTTGCTGACGTGGCCAGCCAGGTATTCGACCGTCTTGTCGTACCAAACCAAGCCACAGGTATGTGCTATCGCTTGGCCTTCTTTCTAACAGAGTTGCTGGCGCAACAGCACTCCTTACAAGTTGAACCAATCGTTGGATACGTCAATGATGGGACCAGCGACATCATGCCATCTCACGCTTGGATCGAAACCGCCGGCAAGCGCACGGATCTTAGTCTTGCCTTTACCGAATATTCCGATGCCCAATTGCCCGGCGAGGTCTTAATCTTGGATCGAATTGCTCGGCCCGGTATGCGCTATACCTACAGCCGAGACCAGACACCCGAAGCTCTGCAGGCTCTCCAAAACCTCCAATCTGACCCACGCTTCGGTCACGTAGTTGCACAGAAGGAAGTTGAGCACGCTGCGATGCTAGCACGAAGCAAAAGCGCCGAACTTCGGAGAGCTTACTTGGATTCAGCTCCGGGCGGATTCGATTACACGCGACTCGCTAGTATTGTGGCAAACCGCTGACAAGTCACCGGGTGCCCCATTCATGACGGCCTTATCGTCATGGGTAGGGTGCGAATGCCGATCCAACCACCGACCACCGACCCCACCAAGACCATCGAAGGGGCACGGCTTCAGCCGTGCCACAAAACCGCCTGGGCCGAAGGCCTAGGTGGCCAGCATGCAACGCGACCAAGGGCTGAAAGCCCGCCCCAACCGATACCACCCTTTACCTGCGCCATCTGATCATCGCCCGTGATATACAGGAAACTCCGACGCGCCTCACCACGTCTCTAACCGCAAACCTGGAACACCAGTACCAAAGCTCCATCCATCCCCACTCCAAAGGAACCACGGATGTCCCAACGCCTTCGACTCTCCCACCTCGGCGCTGTCGCCGCTCTCTGCACCCTGACCCTCGCACTCTCCGCCCAAGCCCAAACCACCCCGCCCGCCGACGCGCCCGCCCCTCAGCAGCCCCGCCCCCACCGCCCCCACCCCAAGCCCACCAACCTCCAGGTCCTCCCCAAGGACCTCACCGGCGACCAGGTCGTCGCGATCATGCACAAGTTCGAAGACCAGCTTGGCGTCGACTGTGACTACTGCCACGCCAAGAATCCCAACCCAACCCCCACCACCGGCCACCTCGACTTCGCCTCCGACGCCAACCCCGTCAAAGACCGCGCCCGCCTCATGATCCGCATGAGCATGGACATCAACGAGAAATTCATCGCCCAACTCCAGAACCCTCCAGCCACCAACAAAGTCACCTGCGGCACCTGCCATCGCGGCAACGCGAAGCCCACCGTCTTCGTCCCCACCCCCGACACCGATCACCCCCAGCCACCACCCGCCGCCGCAACCTCTCATCCATAACTGCCCGGGTGCCGGGTGCCCCATCCATCCGCGCTCTTGCGGATGGGTGGGATGCGAATATCCCTGGAAGCCACAACCTCACTGGCATCCAATCCGGGTGCCCCACGTCTCGCTTTTGAGACGTGGGATTCGCATCGACACGTAACGCAATCCGCCTACACTAACCCCATGCCCTTCTCGGCTCCCTTCTCGGCGCAAGACCGCCTCTTCGTCCTCACCGGCGCAGGCATCTCCGCCGAATCGGGCCTCGCCACCTTCCGAGGATCCGGCGGCCTCTGGAACGGCCATCGCGTCGAAGACGTAGCAACCCCCGAAGCCTGGCACGCCGACCCCGCCCTTGTCTGGCGCTTCTACTCCATGCGCCGCCGCGACGCCCTCGCCGCCCATCCCAACGCCGGCCACCTCGCCCTCGCCCACCTCGAGCGCAACATGCCTAACCGCTTCTACCTCTGCACCCAAAATGTAGACGACCTCCACGAGCGCGCCGGCTCCCTCAACATCCACCACATGCACGGCCAGCTCTTCCAATCCCGCTGCACCCGCTGCAACCACCCCTTCCCCGACCAGGCCCTCTACGAAACCACCCTCCCCACCTGCAAAACCTGTGCCCACCCCGTCCGCCCCCACATCGTCTGGTTCGGCGAAATCCCGCTAGCCATGGACGAGATCTACGCCGAACTCAACCGCGCCACCGCCCTGCTCGTAGTAGGAACCTCCGGCAACGTCTACCCCGCCGCCGGCCTCGTCCACATCGCCAACCAGCGCCGCATCCGCACTCTCTACGTAGGCCCCGAAGAACCCCTCAACGCCGACGCCTTCGACCAAATCCTCCTCGGCCCCGCCACCCAAGTCCTCCCTACCCTCACCGCAACCTAACCCCCGCCGTCTTAACCCCCGCCGTCCGCGCAGGACCGAAGGACCCCATGATCAACTCCATCAATCTCCTCCAATCCTGCTCCCAACTCACCGACCTCTGGTCCCCCAAAGTCATCGGCCAGGTCAACGACCAATACATCAAAGTAGCCAAACTCCAGGGCGAGTTCGTCTGGCACAAGCACGACCACGAAGACGAACTCTTCCAGGTCCTCAAAGGCAGCATGCGTATCCAAATCGAGGACCAGCCCGACGTCGAACTCCGCACCGGCGACTTCTGCGTCATCCCGCGCGGCACCCTCCACAACCCCATCGCCGAACACGAATGCTGGATCGCCCTCATCGAAACCGTCACCACCCAACACACCGGCGACACCCAAACTCCGCGCACCCGTTCCATCGCCGATCAACTCCAACAGCCATGAAGCGCCCCACGCCAACCCCTTCCCCACTCCCCGACCCTCGCCGTCCGCGCAGCGCTCCGCCCGCCATCCTCCCCCGCAGCTTCTATCTCGACTCCCCCGAAGTCGTTGCGCGCAACCTCCTCGGCAAGCTCATCACCCGCACCCTCCACGGCGAGCGCCTCACCGGCCGCATCACCGAAATCGAAGCCTACCTCGGCCTCGCCGACCCAGCCTCCCACTCCTTCATCGGCAAAACAGCGCGCAACGCCGTGCTCTTCGGCCCGCCCGGCTTCTCCTACGTCTACTTCATCTACGGCATGCACTACTGCCTCAACTTCTCCTGCGAGCCCGAAGGCCAACCCGGCGGCGTCCTCATCCGCGCCCTCCAACCCGTCGCAGGCCTCGCAACCATGGCCCGCCTCCGCGGCTTCACCGTCCCCGTAAAGCCCAGGCTCCTCTGCTCCGGCCCCGGCCGTCTCTGCCAGGCCCTCGGCATCACCCTCGCCGAAAACAATATCGACGTAACCCGCGCCAAATCCCCCCTCCGCGTCCTCGACGACGGCTTCCGCCCAGCCCACATCGTAACCACCCCCCGCATAGGCATCTCCAAAGCCACCGACATGCCCCTCCGCTTCCTCATGCCCGACGAAGACCCGGGCACCCCATCTTCGCAACGGCCCTAGCGTCGCTAAGCCGGCCTCGCCCGGGTGCCCCATCTTCGCGACGGCTTTATCGTCGCTAAGCCGGGCCCCCAACGGACGTTCTTTGTCAGTTGGGGTGGTATGGTCGGCATCGCGCGCCCCCGAGACCGCTCCCGCTCTGAGCCTCAGAGCTGCTAAGGGCCAACGGCCCGCCTCCATCACAGCCTGGGCCGAAGGCCCAGGTCCAAGCCCCCAAGAGTCCCCAAGGGCCAACGGCCCGAACCATAATCCCTGGGCCAACGCCCTGGCTTCACGGCCCCGAGCGAAGCAAGGGCCAACGGCCCGCCCCCATCACAGCCTGGGCCGAAGGCCCAGGTACCATATGCGACATCCTTGAGGGCTGAAAGCCCGCCCCAACCAACTTCGATGCCACAATCCCTCCCTGCCGCCCACCAACCCTGCAAAACCCTGTCAATCCCCCTCAACCTCCCAAAACCTCCAAAACCCGCATGAACACTAGCCAAATATATTTTCAAAACCTGGCATAGTTACCCCCTCCAACTAGCTACAATTAAGTAAGACCCCAAAAACATCCACAGCCCGGCACCCGTTGGGCCTTCGCTTTTAACCCGCGGAATCGGCGACCTCGGACCCCCACAAGTCCGACCTACCCCCATTCCCTCAACAAGTTGCGCCTTTCCCGCGCCGGAGCCACCATGCAAACCATCCCCATCCCCACCTGCAACCACCTCTTCCCCGACCACCACCGCTGCGGCTCGCCCGCCCTCCGCGGCCAGGCCTTCTGCTACTTCCACCACCCCGACCAGCAACTCGCCGCCCTCCGCAAATCCACCGCACGACCTCCCCAGCGCTGCGGTTCTTCCCGCAAGTACCCTGAATGCAGACACTTACGATGCCCCTTCCGCAATCGACGCCTGGTACGCTAACCTCAAACCCAATCCCATCAATACGTTACGCGGCAAAACGACGGGCCGGATGGAGGGGGGATACTTCGTACCCTAAACCGTTTGGATGCAACCAGTTACCTCAGAAAATTGACCCCCACCAAGATATACTTTCAGACTTAACGTCCCTCCGATGAGTCGTTTAGCGCAAAAAACCACCGCAAGGGGGTAGGGGGGCCCCTCCCTACATCGCGCTAGGCACAGTAATCCCCAGCCAACCCAGCACCCTTACCAACTCCCGCCGAGCCACCGCCGCCGTCGCCAGCAACAACATCTTCCGAGCCTCATTCGCTTCGGTCAAAATATGATGCCGGTGATAAAAATTATTGAACTGCTGTGCCAGCGCAAACGCATACCGCGCCAGCATCGCCGGCTCCGCCGCAGCAATCGCCTGCTCCAGCACCAGCGACAGCCGCGACGCCGTCAGCCAAACCTCCCAAACACTCGTCCCTTCATCGCCCTGCAGCATCTCGCTCACATCCAAATCAGCCACAGCCGCGAGCGCTGCCTCTTCGCTCACACCAGCCTTGCGAAAGATATTCGCCGCACGCACCGCAGCATACTGCGCATACGGCCCTGTCTCCCCATCGAACGCCAGCGCATCCTGGTAGTCGAACGCGATCACCGTATTCCGCGTAAACCGCAGTAGAAAAAATCGCAGCGCACCCACGCCAATCGCCTCAGCAATCTCCGCGCGCTCAGCTTCCTCCAACTCCGGATGCCGAGCCTCAACCTCCCTCCGAGCCGCAGCAATCATGCGGTCGATCAGATCATCGGCCTTCACCCCAAAACCTTTACGACCGCTCACCTCAATAAAGTTTTTAGCCTTATCTTCATCACTCAGCACATAGCCAAGATCTTCAGCGGTGCGTGCAGTCAACCCAACAAACGCATAGTTCAAATGCGTGTAGCGTTCACTCTCATCCACATAACTCAACGCCCGCAACGACTCCTTCACCTGCGTCTGCGGATCATCCTGCCGCGAATCAATCACGTTATAAATCGCATCCGCATGCCCAAAACTAGGATGTGGGTTCTCTCCATGCGTAGTAGAAATCCAGCAAGTATGCGTCGCATACTCCCGAAACTTCGCATACCCAAAATCTTTCCCCAGCAATCCATACTTCCAAAGGTGATACGCAATGTCTTTTCCGACATATGTAACCGTCCCATTCGAACGCACAATGATCTTCGCGTCCTCATCAGGCCCGCTCTCCGACAGCTCCACACCAGCAGCCGCAGAGATCGCTCTACGCATCACCCAGCAACCTTTATTCTTGCCCTCGGTCTCGAGATACAACACGCCGCGCTCCACCATCAGCGCCCGCGCGGTCTCCCAGAAATGCAGGTGCAGAATCTCACTCTCACGCGGCAGAAAGTCATATTCAATCCCCAACCGTTCCATCGTCTCCAAATGCCGCCGCAAGACGGCCGTGGAAATCAACTCGGCAGTCTCAGCGGTCTCATTACCTCCTCGCTCGATTTCGTGCAGCGTGTCTAGCCGAATCTTCTTTCGCTCTGCGACTTGTTCTTGATTCTGTTCAGTCGTCTCGAGAGCCATATACCAAACACTGACGCGGGCATAGAGCCCCCAGCAAACATAGTCAATGAGCAGCTCTCTATTCTCAGGATTTTTTCCAGATTCTTGGTGGTAGTACTCAATTCTTTTCTTTATCGACTGGAGAGAGTGCTCATCTGACGGATCGATTCCGGGAATTCCGTCGAGCGGCAGGTGCTTGAGCGCGACCACAATATCGGCCACCTGAACACCCGTGTTATCGATGTAGTTCTGCACGCCAGTATCCCAACCGGGCTTGTACTCATCCTTCTTCAGCATCCGCGCAAAGCTGTCGCCGAGGATCGCGTTCCGCAGATGCCCCACATGCGCAGCCTTGTTCGGATTGATGCTGGTATGCTCCACCAGCCGAAATCCACCACCGCCAACCTCAGCATGTTCATCCGCAGCCATCCGCTTCACCGTTGCAGCACGATCCAGCTTCACATTCAGATAACCCGCACCCGCAATCTCCACCGCCGCCACACCGGGAGTCGCGGCCAACTCCGCCTGCAGCTCCTGCGCAATCGCACGCGGAGCCTTCTTCAATCGCTTGGCCAGCTCAAACGCAACCGGCAACGCCATCTCCCCAAACTCAATCTTCGGCGGCAGCTCCACCGCAAGATTCGCCAACGCAATCTCGTAGCGCTCCATCAACAGCGCCTCAATCCGTGCCTGCAACTGCAACTGCAACGTCCGATACATACTCGCCTTTTCCTAATCCCTAATCCCTAATCCCTGTTCCCTAATCCCTGCCCTTATGGCAATTCAGCTGGCAGCGTCTCCAACTCCTGCAGCAGCGGAGTCCGTCGCGCCTCATGGAAGCGATGCACCAGGAACATCCCGCCACCCGCGGCCGTAATCACCAGCAGCAGCCACACATGAACCAATATCCCATACAGCCCAGCCTGCGCCGCGCTCGCTCCATGACGCATCATTGCATCCTTGCACGCCAACTCGAAGGGTCCAATGCCGCCAGGCGAGCTCGGAATCAGAAACGAAAGATTCGCCTCCGCCATCGCCTGCCATGGCCCGATCGTGTCGCTCACCATCCCAATCGTCCTTGCGATCGAGATATACATGAAGCACTCGCAAGTCCACGCCGCAAGGCTATACACCACCAGCAGCAACGTGCCGCCAACTCCAATCTGCTTGATGCACTCCAGCGCCAGCATCACCCAGTGCTCAACCTTCTCCAACTTGCTGTTCTTCGTCTTCGCAAAAAGCTCGCGCAACGGCTCCTCGAGCGCCCGCGCGCCCAGCACAATCACCAGCAGTCCCGCTACCGAAATGGCCAGCCCGGACTGCGCCACCAGCTTGATGTGCGGCGCCACGCGGCCTCCAAACTCCAGGCTCGCCACAAAGAACACAGCCAGTGAGAACACATCCAACAGCTTCTCCAGGATCACCGTGCTCAGCACCATCGATGGCGTCGCATTCATATCGCCCGCGTACGTAAAGATACGCATCACGTCACCGATCCGCAGCGGAAGCACATTGTTCGCCGCGAGCGACGTCAGGAACACCCTCGAGCACACGCTGAAACGTGCATGCACACTGCGCAGCATCCACCACGCACGCACGCAGCGCAGCGTATAACCGGCAATGCAAAACCCGACCACGCCCGCAATCCACAGCGGCGCCACAATCCTCAGACCATGAAACGCCGCAGGATCAAATCCCCGCTTGCCATTCGATCCCACACGAATGTACGTCCACCAGATGAAGAAGCCACTCACGAGCAAGCCTGGCAAGGTCTTCAGTAGACTCAACCGTCTTTCACGCGTCACAGGCTCTCCCTCAAGGGGTTTACGTCAGCCATCCAGAAATTCATTGATTCACTCTTGTTCTTTGGAGGTAATCTTGTTCTTCGATTCGATGTTTATTGTATCGTCCTCAGACGTCTAAACTATTCGGATGCATTCCGCTGCAAAACGTTCCACTGCATTCTCCCCTGTACAACCGAATCCGTGGCCCCGATCCACTTGGTTTCCCCTGCTCATCCTGCTCGCCCTCGCGACACTTTTCCTCAACGGCTACCACCCGCTCGCCGAGGACGGTGGACTCTACGTCGCCGGCGTCCAACTCACCCTCAACCCAACCCTCTTCCCTCACTACACCGTCTTCGTCAGCGAGCACCTCCACTTCTCCATCTTCGCTCCCGTCCTCGCCTCCATCGTCCATCTCACCCATCTCTCGCTTCCCTGGGTGCTGCTGCTCACCGATCTCTTCAGCCTCTGGCTCACCTTCTACGCTGCTCACCGCCTCCTGCAACGCACCATCTCCAGCGAACCCGCACAACTCGCCGGCCTCTGCCTGCTCGCCGCCTTCTGGACGCTCCCCATCGCAGGCACCTCGCTGCTCCTCATGGACCCCTACGTCACCGCGCGAAGCCTCTCCACGCCGCTCTCCCTGCTAGCCGTAGCCTTCGCACTCGACGACCGCACCAACTTCCGCCCACTCCTCTTCGCCGGACTCTGCCTCATCCTGGCCGCGGCCTTCCATCCCCTGATGGCCGCGTACGCCTTCGCCTTCGTCCTCGTGCTGCGCCTCTCCCGCCTGCAACAACGCTACCTCGCCTACGCAATCCTCGCGCTCTCCGCACTAGCGCTCGCAGCCATCCTCCAAACCGTCGCGCCCACCGAAACCCCCGCAATCGTCGCCGCGGAGAAATCCCGCTACTACTGGTTCCTCTCCCAATGGCAGTGGTACGAACTCCTCGGACTCGTCGGCCCGCTCGCCGTCCTCGCCGCTCTGCTCGGCCGCTATCGCAAGCTCTCCGACCCGCTCAACACCGCTGCTGCAACTCTCTGCCGCGCCTGCATTGCCATCGGCTGCATCGCCACCCTCGTCGTTCTCCTCTTCGCACACGAGGCCAGCCGTTCCCACCTCGTCGCCCGCATGCAGCCTCTGCGCGTCTTCCTGCTCATCTACGCAGTCATGACGCTCTTACTCGGAGCAACCCTCACCCAGCTCGCCCTCGAAGCCCGCCAGCGCCTCCACTCGAACGCACCCCGCTTTGCACTCGCATTCCTGCCCGTGGTCCTCATCGCAGCGCTTGCCGGAACCATGTTCTACGTGCAGCGCCAAACCTTCCCCGCCTCCGACCACCTCGAGTTCCCCTGGCGCGCGCAGCAGAATCCCAACCCCTGGGTTCAGGCCTTTCTCTGGGCCCGCGACAACACCCCACCCAACGCACTCTTCGCCCTCGACACGAAATACGTCAACGAGGACGGCGAAGACGCCCAGACCTTCCGCCCCATCGCTCTCCGCAGCGCCCTCCCCGACTTCTCCAAGGACGGTGGCGAGGCAGCCATCACACCCTCCCTCGCCGCTCAATGGCTACAAGGCGCCGACGCCCAAACCAACCTCTCCACCGAGATCGACGCCACTCGCGACGCGCGTCTACTCCCCCTCGGCGTTACCTGGATGGTCCTTCACGCCGCAGCTCCAACCGCGCACCCTTGTCCCTATGACAACGGCGTCATCAAGGTCTGCAGCCTCGCATCCGCGCGTCCCTGATACCGCCCGCGCTCAGTTCCCGCCCGACGCAGCCACCGCCGGCGCCGCCTTCAACACCACGCTCTCCTGGTCCTTGCTCTCGAACTGGGCATAGTACTTGCGCAGGCTGTCATAGTCCTTCGGCAACACCAGCAACTCAGCCTGAACGTAGTTCCGTCGCGTGGTAATGCCTTTGGCATCTCCGACGACCGATAGAGTGTAGATCTCCTCCTTCGGGAGATCAAACCGCACGCTGGTCGGAATCGCTTCCACGCTCATCGTCGCCGGCAAATTGATTCGCTGTGCATCCTGCACATACCGGGGGTAGTGGAAGTAGACGGCCTGCTGCCGCTTTTCATCTGCAAACGGTGCGGACTCACTGGTCAGGAAGATGTCCGATGGCAGAATGACCCGCTTTCCCGTGTGCGTCCCCAGCGTTCCGGTTACGTCATAGCTAACCTTCAGCGGCTGCTCATACTCCGTCACATTTTCGATCTTGTTGACCTTCACTTGCAGCGACCGCGGAACCATATCCTCCAGATGAGTGCGCAGTGCATGGTTCAGACCCTCCTCGTCACCACTCAATGCCTTATGCCGCCACTCCACCGCGTCTGCTCCCGTAAAGCCGAGATCGATCGTTCCCGTAATCTGCCCAGCATCGTCCATCTTCAGGTTCGCCACCCGTGTCGCTTGGTTGAACTTGAAGTCGTCGCCCGGAGTTCCGCCAAACTCCGTGCCCTTATCGAACTGCCGCAATCCCTGCACCAGGGTATGCTGCCATGCGAGGTGACCGTAGCTGCAGTACCTGCATCCCGGATCGAAGTACATCTCCTTCCCATCCACATTCACAATCGCAATCACGTCGTCGAACTGGCGAAAGCTCATCCAACCCGGAACAAACAGCTCCTCGCTCCTGTCGGGCACCAGCATCAGATAAGCCTTCATGCCCGCCGCTCGCGCCATTCCGACGAACAGTCCCGTGAGTTGAGTCTCGTTGCCGCGCTTCTGATTCAACACATCGGCAGCATTCTTTACCTGGTGCCCGGCCTCTGCCTTTTCTTCCTGCTGGTCGTGAGCTCGGGTGTACTGCGTATTCTCCAGCCCCATTACCGTCGCATAAATCTTCTGCAGCTTCTGGTCGTCGGTCGTAGCTCCAGCAGTAATCTCCGCCGTCTTCTTCCTTAAATCCGAATTCGGATCGGCGAAAGAGTCCATCTCCTTCGACCAGTCTTTGCCTCGATCCTTCCACCAGTCCGCCGCAGTATGTTCTGCCGTAAAGTTGAACATAACCCGATAGCTGAAGCTCGCAATCGGAGGCATATAAGCCTCCTTCACCTCAGGCGGAACATCCTTGATCGTCAACTCAAACACCTGGATTGGATCGGATGTAAATTGGGAGTGCGGAATATCGCGCCGCTCGATCTTCGTATCCGCCGGAAGAATCGGAAACCACGTAATCGTCGTAATTCGGCCGTGACTGTCCTCAAGATCCTTTGATGTCGGATACCAGACGTAATGCGCCTGCTTGATATACAAGTCTCCCTGGATTAACCAATCAGGCGCCTCATAAATGTTATCGGCGATGCGCGTTGCATAGCGGTACTCAATAATGCTTCCCACCTCAACATCCGGCAGCGTGAACACTCTCTCCTGCACCTTCACGTCCTGGGACTTATCCAGCACCTTCAGATACGGCTTTCCCGTGAACGGAATGATCTTGCCATCCGCATGGATCGTCCGCCCCTGAATGTCTTCGAGCGTCTTGTCATCTCCATCCGCCGAGTACCAACTCTGCGCCACGCTTACAAAGGGCAGCGTCACATTCGCGTACTTCTCCCCATCTTTGGTCAGGATCTTGATCCGCTCGTAGTGAAACACCGCGTGCAGATCGTCCTTGGTCGTCTCCTCACGATTCAGCACCACCGCCGCTGCTCCCGGATACCCCGGCAACGAGGTCATCGATAGTTCCTCTGGTGTCGGCGGCATAAAACTCGTCGTCTGCGCCCACGCTGCCGCGCTCACTGCCGCGGCCATCCCTGCCACCACAACCATCCGTCGCATCGTCATTGCCAGCCGTCCGCTCCCTCTTAGTCTGTAATCGTTTAATTCCCGCGCTTCAAAATTGCCTGACTCACTTCATCTGCAGCGATCGCTGCCGCCAGCTGTTGTACGTCTGCATACTTTGTCGCCGGCACCGTCATCTGCCTCACCGTGTAGGTCCGGCTATAGTGCAGCACTCGCCCATGCAGCTCCGTCGAGCTCACATAGCTCGCGAATCCCACGTCGACCTTCACCGCATCCGGTAGCTCGTCCACCACGTATCCCTGCGGCAGCTCGATGTCATACTCATCGGTGGCCTGCATCGTCTCCTCCAGGTCAATCGCCACATGCCGCGCCTTGCGATCGACGTCCAGCTCATAGCTCCCCAGCACCCGCGGCCGGACCATCAGCAGCGGCCCGGTGAAACTCGCAAAATGGCTGGCCTGCAGGTCAAACGTCGTCGTCAAATCCTTGTTCAGCGCGTCCACGTTCGCCACCTTCAGCCCGGTCATCGACGCACCCGTGAAGTCCTGCGCGATCACCCGGTTCATATACTCTGTCTGCTTCGTTTCATCCTCGCTCGAGAAAACCTGGCGCCGCCGCACCGCCAGATCGCCAAACCGCAGGTCCGTAACCGATCCCGTCAACGTTCCATCCGCGCTCAGCTCAAACTTGCCCGAGCGTCGAATCGTATTCAGCGTCGGATCCATCACCGGCAGCTCGATTACCTGGCTGTCTTTGCCCTCAAGCAGCACGCCATAGCTTCCCTGCAAATTGTCCTCAAGCTGCCCGAACGGCGTCATAGACCACGTCGGGTCGAAGATCAGATACCGCTTCCCGGTCTTCGCCGTCACCACGCTGTGCAGCTTCGGTGAGTTATACCCTTCCGGAATCTCGATCGCCGCAATCATGTGATTGCCCCAGATCGACGGCGCATCCGGATCAATCACGCCGCGTTCCGTGTCCACCATCAGCAGCGCACTATGAATCCCCACGCTCGATAACATCGCCGAGAGCAGTGTCGCCTTATCCTTGCAGTCCCCGTACCGGCCGCGAAAGATGTCCTCTGCCGCGTGCGGCTGGTACCCGCCCACTCCCATCTCAATCACGAAGTACCGGATCTTCTGCTGCACAAAATCTCCGATCGCCTCCGCCTTGTCGTAGAAATCCGTCTTCCCCGCCGTCAGCTCCGCAGACTTCGCCGCAATGTCCGGCGTCGACACCAACCGGTCGCGTGACAGCCCGCCATACCACTCGCCGATCCCCTGCCACGTCCCATCCTGTGGCTCGGCCAGCCCCGGCCCCGTGTAATGCACCGTCATCCGCGCCTCCAGGGAACGCTCGCCCGGCGCCATCGGCACATGATCCAGATCGATCGCCGGCTCGTCATTCATCTCCCAGCGATACTGGTGATTCTCCAGGTCGACCCCGTCCACCTTCGTGTGGTGCACCCAGGTCGTCGTGTAGTGGTAGCCGGCCGGCAGAACCAGCGTGAAGCTTTGCTGGATGCGCGGCAGCTCATCCTGAAACTCCCAGTTGGTTTCCGCCAGGTACGGCCGCTCCCGTCTCTCGTATTCGTACGCAACGATCCCCCCGGGATCGCGTCCCGGTGGGTCCGCAACCTTCGCCCGCTCATCGGAATAAAGCTCTCCCGCTTCCCCCGGCTCGCCCACATCGGACATCTCGCTGTCCTTCACCGTGTAGTCGTGTCCCGCCGCATCGATGCTCCACACATGCAGCGAAAGCACCTTCTGGTCCTTGTCGTACGTCACAAACGGATACCCGTAGTCGCGTCCCTGCGGCCTCAGAATCTTGACCACCCTGCGCACGTGCTCGATCGCCTGCCCACTCTGATCGACCGTATACGTGGTGTCCTCCAGCAGCACCACCGCCTTGGGATTTCCGTGAAACTCCGGCAGCTTCTCTTGCGCCGCCGTCTTCACCCAGTCCGGCACCGGCTGCGACCCAAAGAGGCTTCCGGCTCGTGCGGCCACCCCGCCTCCGAGCCACATCCCACCCACCAACAGAACTCCCAGCCAACCACCCAATCGACCGCGACATACTGCAACTCTTGACTGCATGGCGGCAGCTCCGTGTTTCCCGCCTCGCATTTTCATGGAGACCAACTTGCCTAAGAGATTTGGTGGTTGATTTATACGTGGCTTCGTCGCGCCATGCAAGTACGAATCGAATTCCACCACCACCGCAACCAATCCCACCCCTCGTGCTACCTTAATAGAGAGCGAGCGGGTAGCTCAGTTGGTAGAGCATCGCCCTTTTAAGGCGTTGGTCCTGGGTTCGAGCCCCAGCCCGCTCACCACCTCACCCTCCCCACAAATCAGCCCGATAGGCCGCCAGAGCACACCCCCGCTCTCTTACTCGCTCGCCTTCAGCTTACTTACAATGTTCGTCGTCGAAAATCCTTCCACCGTCGGCACAATCTCCACCCGTCCTCCGGCGGCAATCACCTCTTCGTGCCCCACCACCGTCTCAACCGAGTAGTCCCCGCCCTTCACCAGCACATCCGGCTTCACCGCGCGAATGATCTCCAGCGGAGTGTCTTCCTCGAAAACCACGACGGCATCCACCGCCGCCAGCGCCGCCATCACTCGCGCACGTTCGTTCTCGCCCACCACCGGCC
The DNA here is from genome assembly GCA_963737325.1 of uncultured Acidobacteriaceae bacterium. Lineage (GTDB taxonomy): Bacteria > Acidobacteriota > Terriglobia > Terriglobales > Acidobacteriaceae > Granulicella. Next base: position 11,156 of record CAVTSJ010000008.1, on the reverse strand, counting down.
GCGTCGGTCCCTTCAGCCGGCAAACGCTTGCATCCGAATTCAACCCCAGCACCAGCTTCGACCCAAACCGGTGACACTCCTCCAGCAGCGTCACGTGCCCCACATGCAGCAGGTCGAAACACCCATTCGTAAACACGATCGTCTCGCCCGCCGCTCTCCACTCCGCCACGCGCTTCGCCAGCCGCTCTCCGTCCAGCACCTTCTCACCGCCGCGAATCCCGCTTGAAGGTGTCATCGCCGCCACCAGCTCATGCTGCGCAATCGGCACCGTGCCCATCTTCCCGACAACAATCCCCGCCGCTAAATTCGCCAGCTCCACCGCCGTCTCAATCTTCAACCCACCCGCCAGCGCCGCCGCCAGCGTGGCAATCACGGTATCGCCCGCGCCCGACACATCAAACACCTCGCGCGCCCGCGCCGGCGAGTGATACATGCCCCCATCCCACAGCACGCGAATTCCCTTCTCGCTCATCGTCACCGTCAGATACTTCAGCCCATGCTTGGCGCGCTGCAGCTCACCCGCAGCCAGCAGCTCTTCCATCCGATGCGACGCCACGCCCGTCGCCATGGCAAGCTCCTGCAGGTTCGGACACACCATCGTCGCTCCCGCATACTTGCTGAAGTCCGGCGTCTTCGGATCAGCCAGCACCGGAATCCCCGCAGCCTTCGCCGCCGCAATCACCGCCGCGCACAACTCCGCCGACACCGCACCCTTCGCGTAATCCGACAGCACCACCGCATGCACCTTCTCCACCAGCTGCACGGCCCGCTCTCGCAGCCGCTGCCGGTCTTCTTCACCGGGCGCATCCTTGCTCTCAATATCCAGCCGCAACAACTGCTGCTGCCGCCCCACAATCCTCGTCTTCGAAATCGTCGGCAGCTTCGACGTCACCACCCCCACCGTATCGATCCCCGCAGCCTCCACCAGCGCCGCCAGCTCGTCCTTATCCTTGTCGTCGCCCCAGAATCCCGCCAGCACAGCCTGGCATCCCAATCCCGCCAGGTTCATCGCCACATTCGCAGCTCCGCCCGCGCGCTCATAGTGCTGCGCATGCCGCAACACCGGCACAGGAGCCTCCGGCGATATCCTGTCCACCTCGCCGTGAATATAGCGATCCAACATTAAATCCCCGACCACCAAAACCTTTAGGTGCCCAAACCCACCCTCCAACAGTCCCAGAACCGCATGTGTCTCCGGCAGCATCGTCGTCTCAATTCTCCCCAACCATCATCATCGCACCACAAGTTCCCAGTTCTCAGTTGTCAGTGATCAGTTGGGCCTTTACTGAGAACTGACATCTGAGAACTGACAACCCCCATCACCTCATCCACCCCAATCGTCATCAAACACTTCTTCTGCTGCTCAAGACAAGTCTCCAGCCCACACCCCCAGCACTCCACCCGGTGATACACCACCTGGTGCTGCTTCCCATACGGAAACCACTGCCGCGGAATATTCCGCGCCGCAAAGATCGCCACCACCGGTGTCCCCACCGCCGCCGACAAATGCATCGGCCCGCTGTCATGCCCCACAAACAGCCGAGCCCGCTCAATCGCCGCGGCACTCTCCCTCGGCGTCAGCACCCCACACAAATTCACCACCACCCCACCCCCGTTCGCCCGCCAACCCTCCGCCGCAAACTCACTCGCCTCGCTCTCTTCTTCCGCTCCCAACAGCAGCAGCGCCCGCCCCGGAAACTCCGCCGCCATCGTTCCCAGCAGAGCACGCCAATTCTCCTTGCCCCAATCCTTCGCCTGCACCTTCGTCCCCACGCTCACGGCAATCGATTCCACCCCCAGCGCCTCCGCGCCAATCGCCTGCGCCGCCCGCTCCCGCTCCTCCGCGCTCAAATGCAAATCCCAGCTACCCGGATCGACCAGCCTCCCCGGATCAGCAATGTCCTTCGCCTCCGCCAGCTGCCCGATGCACCGCGCCAGCCGCCCCGCCTCCGGCTCCAGGTGCCCAGCGCCCATCGCATGATCTTTCCCACCCGTCGCAGCACCGTAATAATTCCGTTGCATCCCCTCGGTCAGTGGAACCCCCACCAGTCTTCGCACACCACACAGCCGAAAGAACGCCTCATCCCTCTGCGCAGCCTTCACCCCTCGCGGTGCAGCCAGATACACCAGCACCTCAGGCCGCCAGCGCGCAATCTCCCACCATACCCCCAACAGCTCCCGCAAGCTCCGCGTCCCCACCTCGTACCGCATATACCCCTGCACCAGCCCCGACCCCTCCAGAATCGCCGCCGCCGCCGCTGCCTTCGAGTTCACCGGAACGTTGGTCAGCATCCTCCGCTCCGCCTCCGGAAACGCCCTCGCCACCAAATGCAGCGCCGGCAGCGCCACCAACATATCGCCCAGGCTTCCCAGCCGATACACCAGCACTCGACGCGTCGTCTTCTTTCCCATACCTCCAGTGTCGCATTTCAAACCGCACCCACACCACCGGCAGCACCTCTACCATCTCCGCCGCGCCTCCGTTATCCTTGGTATCACTTCCCATGCTCCGAGCCGCGCACATCATCGAGCTTCAAGATCAATCCACCGTGCACGGCCACCACTCCTCCTCGCCAGATCCCACGCCATTCGAACCCTTCGATCAGCTCGTCCTCGACCAGCACCGCGCCAACTACGACCTCTGGCACCGCGAAGACGAAGCCCGCGACCCCCAGGCCACCGACGCCACCATCGTCCACGTCAAGCACGACATCGATCGCCTCAACCAGCTCCGCAACGACCTCGCCGAGCAGATCGACATCGCTCTCCTGCAGCTCGCCCCCGACATCCCCGACTCTCCCCTCAACTCCGAATCCCCCGGCCTCATCATCGACCGCCTCTCCATCCTCGCCCTCAAAATCTTCCATACCAAAGAGCAGCTTCACCGCTCCACCCCCGAACACCAGCACCGCAACCAATCCCGCCTCGCCGTGTTAACCGAACAGCGCACCGACCTCGCATCCTGCCTCGACGCCCTCTGGTCTGACGTCCTCGCCGGCCGCCGCCGATTCAAGCTCTATCGCCAACTTAAGATGTACAACGACCCCACGCTTAACCCCGTTCTCTACAACCGCTCCCCCGTCTGACGATCAATCCGGTACACTCGTGTTTGACCTGAACCCACTCAGCCTCGTATAACCCCAAATACGTAACCCCCGACACGTCGGCGTACTTTATCCCGAGCACCAGAGCAATCCAACCCGAGAACATCATGGCAACGAAGCCGGCAACATCGACCTCAGACAACAAAGCAACCAGGACGCCCAGCTCGTCCAAGACCCCGCGGACTCTCGCCGGAAATGCACAGCACGCCAACGACGCCGCCCGCAAGTCCACGCTCACCCTCTACGAGAGCGCCCTCAAGCTCATGCAGGCAGGCAAGTACGACCGTGCTCACGAAGCCTTCGTCAAAATGCTCGAGTCCGCGCCGCAAGACCTCGCCGACCGCATCCGCATGTACATCTCCGCCTGCGTCGCCCAGATCCACAAGGGCACCACCGACTTCAAGACCCACGAAGAGCGCTACGACTACGCCATCTCCCTGCTCAACCAGGGCAACTACGAGGACGCCCGCCAGCACCTCAAGGCCATCCTCCTCGAAGAGAAGTCAGCCGACTACGCCTTCTACGGCCTCGCCCTGCTCGCCTCCCTTACCGGCGACCACGACACCTGCATCGAGCACCTCACCGAAGCCATCCGCCTCAACGGTCAGAACCGCCTCCAGGCCCGCAATGACTCTGACTTCGACGGCGTAGCCGAAGATCCCCGCTTCACCGAGCTCCTCTATCCCGAAGTCTGATCCACCCGCCTATTGACTCCTTTTTCTTCAAAAAGCCGCTAACCCTGCCACAATCCCTCCCGTCCGGCTAAACTAATGAGCGGACGCATGATTACCCCTCGCCAGCTTCGAGTCGTCGCCATCGGCGGCGGCACCGGCCTCTCCACCCTCCTCCGCGGACTCAAGGCCTTCGTCGCCCCGCCCGCTGGCGCCTCTCCCCTCGCCAACCCCGCCCTCAAGAATCTCCCCGCCCTCATCCGCGAGCTCTCCGCCATCGTCACCGTCACTGACGACGGCGGCTCCTCCGGCCGCCTCCGCGAAGACCTCCACATGCTTCCCCCCGGCGACATCCGCAACTGCCTCGTCGCCCTCTCGCAGGATGAGCACCTCCTCTCGCGCCTCTTCCAGTACCGCTTCGCCACCGGCGACCTCGAAGGCCACAGCTTCGGCAACCTTTTCCTCGCCGCCCTCAACGGCATCACCGGAGACTTCGCTCAGGCCGTCCAGGTCAGCTCCCAGATCCTCGCCACCCGCGGCCGCATCTACCCCTGCACCACTGCCAACGCCACCATCTCCGCCCGCATGGACGACGGCTCCATCGTCGACGGCGAAACCAGCATCACTGCCTCCCAGCGCTCCATTACCGAGCTCATGCTCTCGCCTGCCGACGCCGCCCCGCTCCCCGAGGCCCTCGAAGCCATCGCCGCCGCCGACCTCATCACCCTCGGCCCCGGCTCGCTCTACACTTCGCTCATCACCAACCTCCTCGTCCGCGGCGTCCCCGAAGCCATCGCCCGCAGCGGCGCCACCCGCGTCTACATCTGCAACCTCATGACCCAGGCCAACGAATCGCTCGGCCTCTCTGCCTCCCAGCACATCGAAAAAATCCTCGACCACGCCGGCGCCCAGATCTTCGACTACGCCCTCATCAACACCGCCCCCATCCTCCCCCAAACCCTCGACCGCTACGCCCGCGAAGGCCAGACCCCCATCCTCGCCGACCTCGACCGTATCCGTTCGCTCGGCGTCGAGCCCATCACCGGCAACTTCGTCCACGAAGGGGAAGTCCTCCGCCACAGCTACGACGTCCTCGCCGAAACCGTCCTCCAGCTAGCCCTCACCAACGCCCCCGCATCGGTCTCCTCCTAGCACCCGCTGGCAGACGAGCAGTAATCCGCCCCTAGCAATCTCTCCCACAAATCCAGCACCCTATGCGAACCGCGTAACTGCCCCTCGCCGTTGCTGTTGCTGTTGCCGTTGCCGTTGCTGTTGCCGTTGCCTTTGCTGTTGCTGTTGCTGTTGTTTGTTTTTCGCCGTCATCCTGAACGAAGCAAAGGACCCCTGTAGTTGTCTTTGCTGTTGCTGTTGCTGTTGCTGTTGCTGTTGCTGTTGCTGTTGCCCTTGCCCTTGCCCTTGCTTTTCTTTCTGTCATTCCCTCCGGGAATCTGCTTCTGCTTTTGCTTTTGCCTTTGCCCCTGCCTTTGCTCTTGCCTTTACCTAAACACCCGAAAAAACTCTCGACACATCACCCACCCCACCGGGCACCTTCCCAACCACTGCCCTCCACTCAACCGCCAACGTAAAATCAACCCAATGCCCAAGTCCGCCTCATCCCCCCTCACCACCCTGGGCCGAATCCTCTACGCCCTCGCCATCCTCGGCTTCGGCATCCAATACGCCCTCTACGGACATCTCCGCCGCGGCCTCCCCCTCAGCCCCGCCTGGCTGCCCCACAACCACATCCTCTCCTACGCACTCGCCGCCATCTGCATCGCCGCCGGCCTCGCCCTTCTCACCACCTGGCGAACCCTCACCATCAGTCTCATCCTCGGCCTTCTCTTCCTCGCCACCGCCGCCCTGTACCTCATGCACGTCAACTACGTCCTCTACGACGGCGACGGCCGAACCCTCTTCCTCGAGTGCCTCTGCCTCTCCTGCACCGCGCTCATCCTCCACGGCCTCTCCTCCGGAAGCAGATACTCGCTCATGCCCGGCCGCCTCTTCTTCGCCATCGCCATGATCGTCTTCGGCATCCAGCACTTCCTGTACGTTCGCTATCTCGCCACGCTGGTCCCGCACTACCTCCCCGGCCATCACCTTTGGATCATCGGAACCGGCTTCGCCCTCATCGCCGCCGGCCTCTCTCTCGCCACCACCATCGAAGACAAGTACGCCGCCTACGGCCTCTTCATCCTCTTCTTCGGCTGGCTCGTCATCCTCCACATCCCTCGCATCCTCCACGCCCTCCATAACGGCGACGAGTGGTCCAGCGGCTTCGTAGTCCTCGCCTTCAGCGGGACTTCCCTCCTCCTCGCCGCCTCCTCCTCCGGCAGCAGCAAGCCCGCACCAAAGCCAAGAAAAGAACGCCCCTGGCGCCCATAACCATGACTCCTATCCCAACCCTCGAAGGCGCCCACGTCCGCCTCGAACCCCTAACCCTCGCCCACCTCCCCGCCCTCGAAGCCGTAGCCTTCGACCCAAGCATCTGGCGCTACATGCTCAGCATCATCCGCACCCCCGAAGACCTCCGCGCCTGGGCCACCTCCGCCCTCGCCGCCCCCAACATGTTCCCCTGGGTCACCATAAAAAAATCTGGCGACCAGCTAGTAGGCTCCACCCGCTTCATCGACCTCGACCTCACCCACCGTACCGTCGAGATCGGGCACACCTGGCTAGCCGCCCCCGCGCGCGGCACCCTCATCAACCCCGAAGCCAAGCTCCTCCAGCTCACCTACGCCTTCGAAACCCTCAACCTGAACCGCGTAGCCCTCAAGACCCACCACGAGAACCTGCAATCCCAAAACGCCATGAAGAAGCTCGGCGCCATCTACGAAGGCACCTTCCGCAACCACTACCTAATGCCCGACAACACCCCCCGCCACAGCGTCTGGTTCAGCATCACCCGCGAAGACTGGCCCACCACCAAAGCCCACTTGCAATCCCGTCTCGCAAATGGCGCCTAAACGCTGCCAACGTGCAGCCGCTTTCGCGTTGAAGGCAGCGAGAGCAACACCAACCCTGGAAGCGCAAACAGCACGAATATCATCCCAAATATTCCCGCCGCTCCGCTATCGCCATAGGGGTCCGGCCTCATCGCGGCTCGAATAATCCAGCAGCCGATCACCACAACAATCACACCAACGATCCACGAACCATACCAGCCCCAACTCTTTAAACAAACCATGCCGAAAAATACGCTGATCGCGACGATAGCAAGCGCGCACAAGAATATCTCTTGAATCAGATCGCTATGGCCGTCTGAAGTGTCAATCGTAAAAGCAAGACAGCCCACCATCACCCCGAAAGTGAGTTCGCAAAGCGCGATATAGACAACACTGAATTTGGCCAAGCGCGCCTCCCGGCACTACACCCCGATCTTCACCAACCCCTGAACCCCCGACTCCTCCGCCACCGTCCGCTTCAGCTGCCCGCAAGCCGCATAAATATCCCGTCCCCGCGGCCGCCGGATATACGTAGCAATCCCACCCTCAATCAGCATCCCCTGGAACACCGCAACATCCTCCGGCGTCGGCTGGTGATACGCAATCCCCGGCCCCGGATTCCACACAATCAGATTCACCTTCGCCCGCATCCCCGCAGAACGGGGTCCCCGGCCAGCTTGCTGGCTGGGGTTGAGCAGTGCCAGCACCTCGCGCGCATGCACCGGCTGATCATTCACCCCACCCAGCAGCACATACTCAAACGTCACCCATTCCCTCGTCCGCAGCGGAATCTTCTGCACCGCCTCCAGCAGCGCGGCGATATTCCATTTCCGCGTAATCGGCATAATCTCTTCGCGCACCCCATCGTTGCTCGCGTTCAACGACAGCGCCAGCTTCGGCCTTACCGTCTCCTTAGCAAACGCCTCAATCCCCGGCAAAATCCCGCTGGTAGAAACCGTCATCCGCGACTCCGGAATCCCAATCCCCTCCACCAGCAGCCTCACGCTCCGCATGAATTCCTCATAGTTCAAAAACGGCTCGCCCATCCCCATAAACACCAGGTTGATGCGGTCCTTCCCAATCTGAATCCCATGCCGATTCAGCACCGCCGCCACCTGCCCCGCAATCTCTCCCGCCGTAAGATTCCGCCGAATCCCCAGCTTCGCCGTCAGACAAAACTGGCAGTTCACGGCACACCCCACCTGCGAAGAAATACAAATCGTAGCCCGCCGAAACCCCTTCTCCGCCAGCGTCCCAAAGTTCCGAATATCCCGCCCCACGCCTCTCCGCGACCAGTAACCCCCATCGACCGCGACACTCCCGTCATCTCGACCGGAGGCGCGCTCTTGTGCCGCAGTGGAGAGACCCCTGTATTGGTCGTTGCTGTTGTCCTTGCTTTTCTGGCTGTCATTCCGCAGCGCAGCGGAGGAATCTGCTTCTATCCCAGCCACCGCCTCTTCCGCCGTCTCCACCTCACCCTCTTCCTCGACAGCCGCCTCACTCCCATCCCCCCGCTCCCCGCCATCCCCATCCGGCATCCACACGGTCTCGACCGTCTCGCCATCCCCCATCCGCATCAAATACCGTTCCGTCCCGTCCACCGAAACCGCCGTCTGCGCCATCACCGGCAGCCCCACCTGCCATCCAGCCCCAGCCAACTCTTCCCGCAGCACCGTAGGCAGCGTCGTCATCTCCGCCACCGACGCCACCCGCTGCCGATACAGCGCCTCCCAAACCTGCCGTGCACGATAAGGCTTCTGCCCGAGCCCCGCCATCAGCTCCGTCAGCTCTCCCAACCCCATCCCAAACAGTGCGCTCACCCTTACAGTCTATCCGCTCGCAAGCCAGCCTATGCGATCGCCAGTGTCGCGACATGCCGGTCAGCCTCAGCCACCCCGTCCGCAACGCCCGCATCCACATACAGCGCCCGAGCCTCGCTCCAGTGCTGCTTCGCGTTCGCAGTCGCGCCCATCGCCGCCTCCGCCATCGCCTCCACACGCAGCGCGTTGGCCATCTCCAGCGCCGTTGGTGGAGAGCTCCTGTAGTACGCCACCACCGCCTGGGCATCCCGCAACCCCGCCGCCGTGTCGCCGACCCTGATCGCCAGCTCGGCCGCGTGTCGCAGCGCATGCGCCCAGCGTGCCATGTCTTGTTCTGCCAGGAAGGATTCTGCCGCTTCCACATACAGCGCCGTCGCATCGACCAGCCGACCTTGGCGCCGCGCCGACTTTGCTTCGATCACACAGTCGTCACCGCTCATGCGCAACAATCTACGCCCATCCCCAGCTCTTGAAAACCCCCACCCGCAAATCCTTCTCCCAACACACCAGCAGACGGGTCGGTGCATCCCCAGCGTCACTTCCGGATCAGCGCCGCGGCTTCTTCAACCGCCGCACCCCAAACGCATCCAGCCGCGCATCGGCACTAAGCAGCGGCAGATTGCTCTCAATCGCCTGCGCAGCAATCATCCGGTCAAATGGATCCCCGTGGATGTCCTTGAAAGATGCAGCCCTCACCATGCTCTCCCCACCCAGCGGAACGATCGTGTATCCCAGAACATTCTCGATGTTTCGCACAAGATCGCTCTCAAACTGACCCGCCATCGCAAGTTTGCCCAGCCGAACCTTAAGACTGATCTCATACAGAGAGATCGCCGACACGAAAATCTCGTTATCCAGGTCCTCGAGATACCTCCTGGCCCACGCCTCCATGCGGCGCGGATCAACCGCCGACCAGAGTACGTAGTGGGTATCAATAAGGAGCCTCACTTCCCCTCGCCCCGCCATGCCCTCAACTCGGCTTCCGGTAACTCATCGAAGTCAACCGGTATCTCGAAACCAGGCTGATAGAACACTCCCAGCGCACGTCGCTTCACCGGTTTCAAAGCGACGATCTCAGCCACCGGAGTCTTCTTCCTCCCCGTCGTCAAGACAATCTTCTCCCCTCGTTGAGCCTTCTTCACCAGCTCGGAAAGCTTCGTCTTCGCTTCGAACATCGTCGCTTCAATCATCCAATGCCCCCTAACCTGCTAGCAATATCTTAGCACTTTTACCGCAGAGAATCCCTACCAACGGAGGTTGCCCCAAACCCTCGTCACCCTCTCATACATTCCCCACCACGCTACGCCCACAACAGCAGACGATCCGCGTCCTGGCCCCACGCCAAGCAGCCCCGCCCCTATCCGTCGCCGCCCTACAATCAACCATGGCCACACGCAAGCCCTTCTTCACCACCGACCCCGCGCTCCTCCCCATCCTCGACGAGCTCCGCCCCCTCGAACCCATCTTCCACACCCCCGCCTTCGGCCTCGACCCCGCCGACGCCGCCCGCCGCACCGCCCCCGACTACTGGGAGGTAGGAGCCTCCGGCCGCCGCTACTCCCGCGACTTCATCCTCCAAACCCTCGCCGACAACCCTCCCGCCAACGCCGCCACCCTCCGCTGGCGTACCACCGGCCACGCCCTCCGCCAGCTAGGCCCCGACACCTTCTTACTCACCTACAGCCTCCGCCAGCAAGACCGCCTAACCCGCCGCTCCACCCTCTGGCAGCGAACCCCCACCGGCTGGCAAATCCTCTACCACCAAGGCACGATCGTCTCCGCCAACGAAGACGACGTCGCACCCGCCTAAGGCGCCAGAAATTGAATGCCGGACCTTTCCAACGCCTTCTTAGCCTTATCGTCAGCCCTTGTCATCCACACTACCCAATAGCCGTGGCTCTTCACGAAAACCACCATGTAGTTCACATGCACGGGATGCCCAGCAAAGGAATCCGGGCCGTTGCCGCTTAGCGTGACAAACTGTCGGCCGCCCGCAACAAAACCATTAATGTCCGCACCATTGGCTGACATAAATGGCGAATGGGAAAGCGCTTTGCCCATCACCTGCACGAATGGCTGATTCCAGTTTTCTTTCGTCAGTGTCTCCGGAAACTTGATTCCCGGAAAACAGCTAGGATCGATCACCATCATCTGGGAGATGGATGGAAATCGGTCCGCACGTTGTTTCGCAAGATGAATCGTCAAAAACGCCTTCGAACAAGCATTGATTGCGGAATTCGGGCTTTTAGAATCCGGGGCCAGAGCCTCGCTCGGCGCCATCGAACCCACCCACTCGTCTGGCACCGTGAACTTCAACTCCAAAGCGTCATTGCGGTACTCATCGCCCGCCAGTCTGCCTACCGGCACATCCATCTTGAAAGCCGGCGCGTCTTGCCCCAGCGCCGTCAACGCAACAAGCCCGAAAATGCTTAACACTAGAAATGGCCGACGCATCAACGGCTCCTTACGTTCTACTGCAATGGTTTTTCAATCAACCGATTCTATCCGACCAGCCGCAGAGCGCCGACAGTTCCTTCATCCCAAATCCCCACCCATGAAACAATAGTCCCAATGCCAGTCTCCGTACCCCTCACCGAATCCTCCTCTCTCTCCCCC
>CAVTSJ010000007.1:0-30531 GCA_963737325.1 uncultured Acidobacteriaceae bacterium | reverse complement strand
CTGTGCAAGGAAACGCATGACATGGTGATCCGCATTGCGCCGCCGCTGGTGATCCGTCGCGAGGATTTGGATTGGGGACTCGATCAGATCGAGCAGGTGCTGGCGGATGATTCGGTCAGCCGAAGCGAGGATATTGTTTCTAGAAGCGAAGGGGACGCTTTCTCTCGAGTGGCGTAGAGAGGACCATGCTGGTTGTGGGGCTGCCGTAAGGTAGAAGCTTCTCGATGAGGTCTTCGAGCTCCGTCATTGAGGCGAGGACGACTTTGAGGAGGAAAGCGTCGTTACCGGTGAGGTGATGGCACTCCTGCACAGCGTCGAGCGTGGGAAGGAACTTGAGGAAAGGCTTGTAGCGCGTGCCTTCGCAGGTGAGGCGCACGAAGGCGGTGATGGTGAAGCCGAGGGCTTGGAGGTTGATTTCCGCGCGGTAGCCGCGGATGAACTCGAGGCTCTCGAGACGGCGCAGTCGCTCGGCGGTGGCGGAGGGGGAGAGGCCGATGCGTCGCCCCAGTTCTGCCACGGCGAGGCGTGCGTCGGTGGTAAGTTCGCGTAGGATTTTGCGGTCGATCTGGTCGATTCCATTGTGGAGAAGCATGCGGCGCTCCTTACGTTCTTGGGTCGGGGCCGAGGGCAAACAAGGTGGGAGAGGCGGCCAGCCGTGGATTATGGCTGGATTGACGCCATTCGCCCGCAAATCAACGGTATGACGTGTATTTTACCGCGGGAGAATGGTTCACTCCTCTTCGACGACTCCATAGGATTACAACATGATTACTTTAGATGGGACGTCGCTGACGATCGAAGATGTTGTTGCTGTCGCGGAAGGCCGCGAACAGGTTGGGGTTGCCGTTGAGGCATTGAGTCGCATGCAGCGCTCGCGGGACCGTGTTGAGGGCGCGATGCGCGGAACGAAACCGGTGTATGCGCTGAACACAGGCGTTGGGTTGTTGGCGAATATCCGGCTTGAGGACCACGAGATTGAGGTGATGCAGGTAAACCTTATACGCTCGCATTGTTGCGGCGTGGGAGCGCCGCTGCCAGTGAAGGTCGTGCGGGGCATGATGTTGATTCGGGCGAATGTGCTGGCGAAGGGCTTGTCGGGGATCCGCGCGGTGGTGGCGGAGCGCATATGCGACCTGCTGAATTGCGGGATTACGCCGGTGGTGCCGTCGCGCGGAAGTGTGGGCGCAAGTGGTGACCTGGCGCCGCTGGCGCATATGGCGCTGGCGCTGATTGGCGAGGGGCAAGCGGAGTGTGGCGGCGAGGTGCTGGATGTCGCGGTGTGCATGGAGCGTGCGGGACTCGAGCCGTTGAAGCTGGAGGGTAAAGAGGGGATCTCGCTGCTGAATGGGACGCAGGCGATGCTGTCGATTGGATGCCTTCGGCTGAAAGAGCTGGAGGGGCTTTTTTATGCGGCGCAGACTACAGCTGCTTTGAGTATCGAGGCATTGCGGGGGACGGCTGCGGCGTTTGATCCGCGGCTGCATACGGCTCGGGCGCATGCGGGGCAGGTATTGAGTGCGCAGCATCTCCTGGATTTGCTGGAGGGGAGCACGATTCCGCGGACACATGGTGAGGGCGGTCGGATTCAAGATGCGTACTGCCTGCGCTGCAATCCCCAGGTACACGGTGCAGCATGGGACACGATGCAGTTTGCACGTGGTGTCTTCGAGATTGAGCTGAACAGCGCGACGGATAATCCGCTGGTGTTTGAGGACGCGATTGTTTCTGGGGGCAATTTTCATGGGGCGCCGCTGGCGTTGGCACTGGACTACCTGGCGATCGCAGTGTGCCAGCTTGCAGGAATCTCTGAGCGGCGGACGGAGCGGTTGATGAATCCGACGTTGAACGAGGGGCTGCCGGCGTTCCTGGCGTCGCAACCGGGGATTGAGTCGGGGATGATGATGGCGCAGGTGACGGCAGCGGCGCTGGTGGCGGAGATGCGAGTGCTGGCGTCGCCGGCATCAACCGGGTCGATCCCGACGAGCGGCAACCAGGAGGATTTTGTCAGCATGGGAATGACGTCCGGGCTGAAGCTGGAGCAATCGGCGGATTTGGCGAGGATGGTGATTGCGATTGAGTTACTGGCGGCGGCGCGAGCGCTGGATCTTCGTGGAGATACGAGCACTCCGGCGCTGGAGGGAGCACGCAAACGGTTTAGGATGCGGGTGCCAGCATGGCAGGAAGATTGCGTGCTTTCTGTGTGGATGGAAGAGGCTGCCAAGTTTTTAGCGGATGATGGATGGAGAGATCAGGAAGCTGGGAAGGCGATTGAGGAGGCGGTTCGATGAGCGAAGGATATTCTCCGGTTCGTGCGGCGCGGGGTAGCAGCAGGACAGCGAAGGGCTGGATTCAAGAGGCAGCCAAGCGGATGCTGATGAATAACCTCGATCCTGAAGTTGCGGAGAAGCCGGAAGAACTGATCGTGTATGGCGGGCGGGGAAAGGCGGCACGCAACTGGGAGTGCTTTCACACGATTGTTGAGACGCTGGACCGGCTGGAGAATGATCAGACTCTGCTGGTGCAGTCGGGGAAGGCAGTGGCGGTGTTGAATACGCATCGCCTGGCGCCAAGGGTGTTGATAGCGAATTCGAATTTGGTGCCGCATTGGGCGACGTGGGACGAGTTCGACAAGCTGGATGCTGCGGGGCTGATGATGTATGGGCAGATGACGGCGGGCTCGTGGATTTATATTGGCACGCAAGGAATTCTGCAAGGAACGTACGAGACGTTTCGTGGTGCGGCGAAGCGACACTTCAACGACACGCTGGCGGGGACGATTACGGTTACGGCGGGGCTCGGCGGGATGGGTGGCGCTCAGCCGCTGGCGGTGAAGCTCGCGGGGGGCGTGAGTATTTGCGTCGAGGTGGATGCGAAGCGGATTGATCGGCGCCTGGAGACTCTCTACCTGGACAAGGCGACGCGCTCACTCGAAGAGGCGATTGCATGGGCACAAGCGGCGAAGCGCGAGCGGGAGGCCGTGTCCATTGGGCTGTTGGGCAATGCGGCCGAAGTACTGCCGAAGATGGTGGAGCTTGGATTTATCCCTGATTTAGTGACGGACCAGACTAGCTCACACGATCCGCTGTGGGGATACCTGCCGCTGGCGAAGGCAGATGAAGACTTGAATGCATTGCGCTCGATGCAGCCGAAGGAATACGTGCTGCGGGTGCAGGCCGCGATTGCGGATCACGTGCGGGCGATTCTGGAGATGCAGCGGCGAGGCGCCGTGGCATTCGATTATGGGAACAATTTGCGAACACAGGCGAAGATTGCGGGTGTGACGGATGCGTTTTCGTATCCGGGATTTGTGCCGGCGTTTATTCGCGATTCCTTTTGTGAGGGACGTGGGCCGTTTCGCTGGGTTGCACTGTCAGGCGATCCGGCGGATATCGCGGCGACGGATCAAGCACTGCTGGAGCTGTTTCCAGAGGACAAGCGGCTGACAGAGTGGCTGACGTTTGCGTCGAAGCAGATTGCGTTTCAAGGGCTGCCAGCGCGCATCTGCTGGCTCGGTTATAGGGAGCGCGATCGTGCGGGGTTGCTGTTCAACCAAATGGTGCGGGATGGGCGCTTGAGTGCGCCGATTGTGATTGGGCGCGATCATCTGGATGCCGGATCCGTGGCTAGTCCTTATCGCGAGACGGAAGGGATGCTGGACGGATCCGATGCAGTTTCCGATTGGGCGTTGCTGAATTTTGCGACGGGCGTTGCGAGCGGAGCTGGATGGATGAGCTTTCATCATGGAGGCGGCGTTGGTATGGGATACAGTCAGCATGCAGGTCTTGTCGCTGTCGCGGATGGGAGCGATGAGGCGGATGAGCGGTTGAAGATGTGCCTGACCAATGATCCGGCGATGGGTGTGATTCGGCACGCTGATGCGGGTTATGAATTAGCGAAAGAGACGGCTGCGAAACGAGGTCTTGATCTGCCGAGCGTGCGATGAAGACTGATTTGCTCATCACGGGGATCTCGCAGCTGGCTACCGCTGAGGGTGCGTCGGCGAAACACGGCCGGAGTATGAGCGAGCTCAAGGTCGTGAAGGATGCGGTGCTGGCGATTGCCGGAGAGCGAATCGTTTGGGTCGGCGAGAGGGGTAATTGGACGGGCGAGGCTGCTGCGACTCTCGACCTGGTTGATGTTGCGGTTTTGCCAGGGCTGATTGATCCGCATACGCATGCGGTGTGGGCCGGCGATCGTCTAGCCGACTTTGAGGCGCGCGTGGCGGGTGCGACGTATGAGCAGATTCTTCTGGCAGGTGGCGGGATTCGCAGTACGGTACGAGCGACTGCTGCGGCCTCGATGGAGGAGCTGGTCGCGTTGGCGAAGCCGAGGGTCGAAGCGCTGCTGCGGTCGGGTGCTACGACAATCGAGGTGAAGTCGGGGTACGGATTTGCGGTCCGGGCTGAGATTGCAATGTTGGAGGCGATCGCGATG
Source organism: uncultured Acidobacteriaceae bacterium (assembly GCA_963737325.1). Taxonomy (GTDB): domain Bacteria; phylum Acidobacteriota; class Terriglobia; order Terriglobales; family Acidobacteriaceae; genus Granulicella. The sequence continues at coordinate 26,097 of CAVTSJ010000007.1, read as the reverse complement.
CTGGCGGCTGAGTCGCAGGCGCGGATATCTCCGACCCTCTTGATTCATCTGCCGCCAACTGAAGTTGCGGAGCGGCCGCGCTATATTGAGCAGGTTTGCAGGGAACTGATTCCAGAGGTTGCTCGGCGGAGGCTGGCAGTAGCCGTGGATGTTTTCGTTGAGCGAGAGGCCTGGCAGGTTGCGGAGGCGGAGCAGATGTTTGTCTGTGCGAAGAAGCACGGCCTGGCTGTAAAGTTGCACAGCGATCAGTTCCACGGTATTGGGGGCGTCGAGCTGGGAGAGGGGATGGGAGCACTTAGCATAGATCATCTGGAGGCTGCCGGTGAGGCGCAGATCAAGGCCATTGCAGCCGGCGATTCGATTGCGACTATTGTCCCAGGCGTGTCGCTGCATTTGGGAATTCCCGCGGCGGATGGAAGAAGACTGATTGATGCGGGTGCGGCGGTAGCTGTCGGTACGGATCTTAATCCGGGGTCGAGTCCGCTATTTTCGAGTGCTGCGGCGTTGGCGCTTGCGGTTCGGATGAATGGGTTGACGGCGCAGGAGGCGATCGTTGCGGGGACGTTGAATGCGGCGTGCGCGCTGGGCTTGAACGATCGTGGACGGCTGGAGGCTGGATGTCTCGCGGATTTTGTGGTGCTGCAAGGCAGGGACTGGCGCGAGTTGGTATATGTGCTCGGGGCGAATCCCGTTCGCGAAGTTTGGGTGGGCGGAAGACGGGTGGTGGGATGAACACTCTTTATCGACCAGAGCTGCTGTACGTCGACGGCAGGTTTGTTGCGGGTGGTGAACTGCTGGTCAGCCCTGAAGGGTTTGTCTTGAAACGTGACGACGATCGGGATCGTTCGTCAGTAGCGATCGTTGAGATGCCGGGCAAGGCGTTGATGCCGGGATTCGTGAATGCGCATTCTCACTCGTTTCAGCGATTGATTCGCGGGAAGGCGGAGTCGCGGGTTGTGAGCGGGCGCGACTTCTGGTCGTGGCGCGGAACGATGTATTACGCGGCAAGCCAGCTCGAACCTCAGCAGGTATATGACGTTGCGCGCATGGTGTTCCTCGAGATGGTGCTCACGGGCACGACGACGGTAGGGGAATTCCATTATCTGCACAATGCGCTGGATGGAAGACCTTATGACGATCCAAATCTTCTGGGAAAGCAGGTGGTTGCCGCTGCGGAGTCGGTGGGCATACGAATTGTGCTGCTACGAACGGCGTATTTGCGTGCGGGATTTGAGCTGCCTCCGGATCCAGGACAGATGCGGTTCTATGAGTCGGCGAAGGCCTTCCTGACGAATATGGCAGCACTTGTGAATGAGGTTCCGACGGAGGGAGGGCGCGTCCACCTTGGCGTTGCTCCGCACAGTATTCGGGCAGTGCCGCTCGGTGAGCTGCATGAGATCACTGCGTGGGCCCGGGCGAGCGGGCTGCCGGTACATATGCATGTTGCGGAGCAGGTCGCAGAAAATGCGGCGTGTGTTCGCGAGTATGGATCGACGCCGGTTGACTTGCTTGCCGGAGAGAAGATTCTTGGGCCGGACTTCACCGCGGTACATGGCGTGCACGTGACGGCGGAGGAGATTGCGATGCTGGCGAAGGCGCAGGCGACGATCTGCTCGTGTCCGACGACGGAGCGTAATCTTGGCGATGGATTTGTACGCGCGGACGAGATGCTTGCGGCAGGGATTCGGTTTGCGTTGGGATCGGACAGCCAGGCGCAGATTGATCCGCTTGAGGATGCGCGGGAGTTGGAGTATCACCTGCGACTGCTGCAGCAGAAGCGGGCAATTCTGGATCAGGTTGGCGGGAGGCCATTGGCGGCTCATCTTCTTGACTCCGCTACGGTAAATGGCGCTCGCGCGTTGGCGGTGCCGGCCGGAGAGCTAGCGCCGGGCCGGCTTGCGGATTTTATTACGATCGATCTTCAAGACAGCTCGATTGCCGGAAACTCGGCTGAGGATCTGCTGTCTACGCTGGTGTTTTCGATGAGCCGGTGTGCGATCCGGGATGTGGTTGTGGGCGGCCGTTTCATACTTCGAGATCAACGACATGAATCTCAAGAGGAGATCATCACCCGGTACAAAGAAGTGCATGAACGGACCTGGTCCCGAGCGGGTCAGCGCGGCAGGACCGGACCTGTGCGCTGAACCACTGCGATTTTCTGTGGGGCTTTCGGATGGATTTCGGGTTAGACTAGCTCATCTGCCCCATGGCACAGTCTGTAACGGCTCCTCCATTGCGAATCGGCGTGGAGCGTCGACCGTCCAGTTTTTCAACCACGCAAGGTAATAGAAATTGCTGTCCCGTTTAGCGTGAGACCACAGGGGCTTTTGCTGCCTGTCGGGAATCCCTACATCTTCAGCGATCTATGAATTTCTAGGGACTGATAGCAGATTTAACCCGGGGAGGGTTCATGGCGGACGTACCTGTAGTCGAGATGAAGAAGACGCTTGGGCTAACAGGGCTGACGAGTAATGCGATGGCGTTGATTGCGCCGGGCGCTTTTCTGTGGCTGACCTTCTTCATCCAGGTGGGAACCGGAGTGACGGCGCCGTCCATGTGGATGGGCGTCATCGGCGCGCTGGTGCTCTGTCTGTCCACTGCGGTTTGCTATGCGGAGATGGCGAAGCTTTATCCGGGAACGGGGAGCTCGTATTACTTTGCGGAACAGGCGTTTCTAAATCGTGAGCGCGCGTGGAAGTATGCGCGCATCTCGAAGTTCATTGTTGGGTGGGCGTCGCATCTTTATTACTGGATATATCCGGGAGTGATGGTGGGGACGATGGGAATCGTGTGCGGATACTTAGTGGGAACGTTGTATCCGAACTTCATGAGCGCGTCGAATCCCGGGATGCTGTTCATGATGAGCGTCGCAGTGGTCTTCTCGTTTGCTGTGGCTTACATTGCTCATCGCGGAGCGAACGTTTCCACGGCCATCAACTTAGGCATCAATGTCATTCAGATTACGGCGCTGATGATCTTCAGCGTGCTGGCACTGGGATATCGGATGAATCATCCTCCGGGGTCGATGGCATTCCAATTTGATTCGACGAGTGGCGAAGCGTACACCTACGAATTCAAGACGACCACGACAATGGTGGGAGGCATATCAACGGACACGATTGTGCGCGACGCGAATGGGGTGCCGCTGCCGCAGTTGGATGCGAGTGGAAAGCAGGTCCCGTATCGCGTGAGCTATCCGGAGCATAATGCCGTGGGGAGCTTTCTTACCCATCAGGACGCGAAGTCGGTGATCAGTCCGCATCACTGGAGCTGGGTGTTCATTCAAGCTACGGTGGCGATTCTGATCCTTGTGGGCTTTGAGTCGGTGACGTCGATGGGAGGGGAAGCTAAGAATGCGAAGCGGGATGTGCCTATCGCGGTGATTACGTCGCTGCTGGTGCAGGGGGTTGTTTTCTATTGCTTCGAATATTTTGCTGCGAATTATTTTTTGAATAGCGGATATACGATGCAGAGCGCCACGGGGTCGGCGGCGCCAATCGGCGACATGATGGTGATGGTCGGGGACGCGCTATTCGGGCAAGGGCACGGACGCACGTTCATGCTTGCGGAGGCGGCGACCGTGGTGCTGGCGCTGATTGGGACGACGCTCTCGTGTATGAACACAGGAGCGCGGGTGACGTATGCGATGGGCAAAGACCAGGAGGTTTCTAATCGCTTTGGCCTGCTGCACAAGAGCAATCTCACGCCGCATCGCGCGGTGTGGACGCTGGCTGCGATTTCAGCTGTCGTTGGATGCATCGCGGTAGTGCTGGTACTTGGAGACAGCGGTGCTCCGACTGCATCGACGATCGCTGCGATTCCGCATGGCATATTCTCGAGCTTCGGGTATACGACCCACGACAAAATGGCCGCCCTCCCGAACAGCCTCTTGACTGTAACGCTTGCTTCTAACTTTGGCACGTTCCTCTTGTATGCGCTTAGCTGCACGTTGTGCATGGTGGCATATCACAAGCATCCCAAGTTCAATGCAGTTCGGCATCTAGCGATTCCGCTGTTCGGGTTGTGCGCCAATCTTGCTTGCATGGCCTTCTATCTTGTGGGGCCGTTCATGGGCTATGGCACAAAAATGGAGCCGCTGCTGGCGCTAGGTATCGCGGCGGTCTGGGGAATCTATGGTAGCTTCCATTTCCTTAAGACCGGAAAAGCGGCGGGTAAATCGGCCCTGATCGAATCGAGGCCGACTTCGGCGTAGACTGAGGTCGCAGAGGCAGGATTCGATCTTGCCAGGTGCAAAGATTCTCTTATGCTCGATCTTGAGTTCGCAGAACGAACCGACCCGGGAAGGGTCCGGACAAACAATGAAGATGCCCTTGGTCATGTGCTGCCCATGGGGCCTGTGCAGGTGCAATCGCAGGGTTGGTTTTTTGCGGTGGCTGATGGGATGGGTGGCCACGAGCAGGGCGAGGTGGCTTCAGCTCTTGCGGTCGCGACGGCGCTCGAGGGTTTCCGAAAGATTCCTAAGGGCGTGATGCATGTCTCGGTGCTACCGCGATTGGTGCAGGAGGCCAATGCCGCGGTTTATGATGCGGGGTCGGCGACGGCGCTGCGCGGCGCACGCATGGGAACGACGTTTGTTGCCTGTGCGTTGCGGTTCGACTCTGCGGTTGTGTCGCATGTAGGGGATTCGCGCTGCTATCTGTTTCGCAATGGCAATGGAACGCAGTTGACTCGGGATCATACGATGGCGGCTGAGCAGGTGAGGCTCGGCATTCTTACCAAGGAAGAGGCTGCTGCGCACGACGGACGGCACGTGTTGACGCGGTCTCTGGGGAGCGAGTTGTTTGTAGCTGCGGATACCATCACGGTGAATATTCTTCCGGGAGATGTTCTGTTGCTTTGTACGGATGGTTTATATGGATATGTTCCGGACACGACGATCCTCCAGATCATTCTGCGCAATAGTGTTCTTGAAAAGGCAGCGGACGCGCTGGTGGCGGCAGCCAATGGGGCGGGTGGCAACGATAACGTCAGTGTGCAGTTGATTCGTGTGAAGGCCGTGGAGCGGATGGGGCTTTATCGTGGACGGCCGTACAGGTTGCTGTAAATGATCGCGCCCAATCTTACACTTCGTCCTGGCGACAAGCTTGATGGCTATGAGCTGGAAGATATTGTTGCGACCAGCGGGATGGCGACGGTGTTTCGGGCGCGCGACTTGAAGAGCGGGTTGCAGGTGGCAATCAAGGTGTCGCATCCGGAGGTGGAGAGCGATCCTACAATGTTCGATCGCTTTCGGCGCGAGGAGGAGATTGGCACTCGCATCGATCATCCCGGCGTGATGAAAGTGTTCGCGAATCCTGAGCGCTCGCAGGTCTACATGGTGATGGAGTGGCTGGATGGCCGGCTGCTGCGCCAGGTGTTGAATGAGAAGGAGAAGCTGCCGGTGGATCGGGCAGTGAAGCTGATGGTCGGCATCTGCGAGGCTCTTGAACATGTTCATACACATGGAGTGGCGCATCGAGATTTAAAACCAGAGAACATTATGGTGGACGATCAAGACGGGATTCACCTGATCGACTTTGGTATTGCTGCGAGCGCGGGTGCGCGACGGCTCACGTTCGCACACTTTTCGAAGAGCATGGGGACACCTGACTATATTTCGCCCGAGCAGGTGCGGGGCAAACGCGGCGATGCGCGCAGCGACATCTATGCGCTGGGAGTGATGTTGTATGAGATGCTGACTGGCGTGGTGCCCTTTACGGGGCCGAATCCGTTTGCTGTGATGAATGATCGGTTGCTGAATCAGCCGGTGCCGCCCAGGGAACTGGAACCATCGATCTCGGCGCAGTTGCAGGAGATTGTGTATCGTGCGATAGAGCGGGAGCCGAAGAACCGTTATGCCAGCGCCCGCGAGATGGCGCATGATTTATTGCATCAGGACGAAGTGGGCGTGGCTGCGCGGCCGGATGCTGCGCAGTGGAAGACACGGCGATCGCCGGAGCGGCGGCGAATGCTTTTGTATGCGGGCTTGGCGCTGATCCCGGTGTTGTTGTTTGGGTTGCTGTGGTTAGTCTCGCGTCACCATTGAGCGGGCGGCGGAGAGTTTGTCAGCGCGGAACGAACTCGTCGGCGTGGACGACGAATTCTGGATAGGCGCCGGCGCCCAGCTCGCGGATGTCCATGCCCTGCCGGTCGCCCTCGGCGTCTACACGGAAGGGGATTAGCTCGTTGAGCAGACGGTGCAGGATGTGGATGAGGGGAAACATCACACCGAGCAGCGTTGCGATTCCAATGAGTTGCGTAAGGATGAGGGCTGGGCGTGAGGTGATGGTGGGCCCGAAGAGGCCGAAGGCGAGAAGTCCCCAGAGGCCTGCGCCGAGGTGAACGGAGATGGCGCCGCCGGGGTCGTCGATGAAGAGGCGGAGTTCGAGGGTTTCGACGAGCAGGGTGACGAGGGCGCCGGCGACGAGGCCGATGAAGATGGTCGCCAGGGGAGAGAGAAGTCCGCAGCCTGCAGAGCCGGCGACGAGGCCGGCGATCCAGCCGTTGGCGCTGAGGGAGGCGTCCGGCTTGCGGTAGCGGAGCTGGGTGGTGACGGCCGCTGCTAGACAGCCGCATGAGGCGACGAGTACGGCGTTGATGACCGTGAGCAGGATTTCGGCGTAGGTGATGCGGTAGAAGAGGATCGCGGCGGCGCAGTCGATGCCGATCCAGCCGATGAGGGCGAGGATACAGCCGAAGAGGACCTGAACGATGTTGTGTCCGGGGATGGCGGCGGCGATGCGGTCGGCGTACTTGCCCTGGCGAGGACCGAGGATCCAGGCAACGGAGAGAGCGGCGAGGCCGCCGAGTACCTGGAGGACTGCGGCTCCGCCCAGGTCGGTGAAGGCAGGCAGGCCGAAGAGCGAAGTGAGTTGGGCGAGCCAGCCGTTGCTCCAGACCCAGTGAGCGAAGACAGGAAAGATGATGGCGGCGAAGAGAGCGCTGGCTGCACAGATGGCGGCAAGGCGCCAGCGATCGCTGCCAGAGCTGATTGGGATGAGGATCGCGAGGCCAACGGCGAAGATGCCGAAGGCGAGCACGAACGCGGGGTAGACGCTTTGCGTTAGGTTGGAGGCGAGTCCGCGGGCGAAGAGCGGCTCGGCGCCTAGCCAGTCGATGGATTTGCCGGCTAGATGAAAGGTGTGTGCGAGGCCTCCGGAGAAGCCCACCCATGAGTATCCGATCAGGACGAAGACGATGGCGGCGATGGCCAGGGAGCACAGGGTTGCGAGCATGGCGTGCGCGGCGCTACGGGAACGGCCGAGACCCTGATGGATGAGAGCAAGGCCAGTTGCGGCGAGCGGGATGAGGATGATGCAGACGAGGCAGAGTTCAGGGGTCATTCGGGCCCTCTTTGGAGGGAGCGATAGCGGAGAGCGATGAGGGTGAGGCCGAGGAGCTCGACGAGCAGGCCGGCAACAACGAAGGTGAAGCGTTGTCCAAGGCGGGCGAGCAGGAAGAGTGATGCGAGGGTCAGCAACCAACCGGAGAGCATCAACAGATAGCCGATCAACCTCACGGACAGCTCCTCTCGGTCACGGAAAACTCCTCTGACTTACGGATGTTTCTGTGGACGTGCGTTTGAAATTGGTATGAATCACCAGTCTATCTGTATTTGGATCGCAGGCGCGGAGCGCTGCGTTGGAGCTCGCGGGTGAGGCGTCTAGTAGACTCGGACACATTCCAGATTGTTTGCAGTGTGAGGGGACGTGCGATGAAGAGCGTGCTGAATCAAGTGGTGTCTTCGCCGTTGGGAGCGTTTGTGGTGCTGGTGGTGGCGGCGTCGCTGGAGGTGCTGGGGGATTCGTTCTTCCAGTCGGGTTTGTATCGTTCGTCGGGTGAGCAGCGGACAATGTGGCTTGTACTGGGTGTCGCGGTGCTGGGGTTCTATGGATTGAGTGTGAACTTGCCGCAGTGGGACTTTGGCAAACTGCTGGGTGCGTATGTTGCGCTGTTCTTCGTGGTTGCGCAGGTGGCGGCGAAGGTGCGATTTCAGCAATCGCCGACTGTTCCGATCTGGGTGGGCGGAAGTTTGATTGTTACTGGCGGCCTGGTGATTACATTCTGGAGAGGATAAGCGCCAACGCAGGGTGCACTCGGACGGTACCCCTCCCCGGGGCATTTTTTTGGCTAAACTTTTCATTCCTAGGCGGTTAGGTTTCGGCTCGCGGCAGTCCGACCGAATGGCGGGGACCGTTTGCAGGTCCGGGGGAAGGCTGGGGTAAAAGCTATGCCGCCCCAAGTGCTGGCGACGGCATCGACTTTGGGCATATAGAACTCTGCGTAGCCCGTCTGTTCGTTGACTGTATAGAACTGAACATAGGTGTTCATGTGACGGTTGTCACGATTGTGCTGAAAATTCTAAATGACTCGAAATAGCGGGCGTTGTGCTCGGTGGGGAGTATTTCTAAATGTCTTTCCAGAAGATTCCCAACTTCAATTATAACGAGCTGCCCGGGGCACGATGCCGAGATTAGGAAGGCTATATCGCTATTGCTTTGAGGTGGTTAGCGGACATTCTCGAGCCGCAGGGCTTGACAGCTTTTAGCGGAATGATGGGTTAGGGCGGGATTGAGGGCTTGCGGCGGCGAGTGAGTCGGCTACGACCCAGGCGGCGCCGAGCATGGCGAGATTGATGGCGAGTTCTGTCCAGTTGAACTCGGTCTTGTGATCGGTGAACAAGATCCGGATGTGAACCAAAAAGGTGAAAGAAGCCAGCATGGCGGTGAGGAGGATGGTGGCGCGGCGGGCCTGGATGCGCGAAAGAATGGCGAGACCTGCGGCGATAAGGGCGGCGCCGGTGAGATATCCCCAGAAGACCTGTGAGGGAGGCAGCCATTTGGGAACGAGTGGCGCGGTGAGGTTCATGTAGACGAAGTGAGCGCCGCCCCATACGAGTGCGCACAGGCCGAAGATCGCCTGGCCGAGGAGCGTGAGGCGGGCGGAGAGTGCAGCAGGGATGCGAGCTGTTGCGGCGTAGACGATGAGGGCTGCAGCGGTGATGGCGAACTGTTCGGCGAGGCCTTCGTAGACTCCGTATTCCTTGAAGTGGGCGAGCAGCACGGGGCCGTTCATGACGAGGATGGCGATGAGGATGTAGTACGCGGCGAGGGCGGCGGCGGCGAAGGAGGCAGAGCGGCGCCACTGCAGGATGATCCCGATGCAGACAAGGAAGGCGGCGACGATGTAGGCCAGGGCGATACGGTGGGGAAAGTCGTTGGGTACGGGTTGACCGGTGATGAAGTCTCCCCAGACGAGACATGCCAGGCCCATGGCCATGATGCCGATGCCGAAGACGTGCCGGCCGAGTCGTGTGCGGACGGGTGCTATGCGCACGGCGAGGGGCTTTGGTCCTTCGCGGACGGCGGGAGGCTGCGCTTGGTGGGCGGGAACGGTTGGAGACGAGCCGGGTGACGATTTGGCCAAGGGACGCTTCCTTCTCCCGCTGCAGGCGGCGGACGTTGGCGGGCTTGTGGGAAGAATAAACCCGGTCCTGCGCGGACGGCGAGGTCCTGAGCCTGACTGGTGGCGGGGAAGATTAGAGAGGGGTGTGGGTTCTAGGTTGAGGGGAGATTTCCTTAGAATAGAGCGGGATGTTGTCGATGGGAGTTGCTGCATGACAATGGGATGGGTGGTGTTGGCGGCGATGTTGGGTGGGATGTCGTTTGGTTTGGCGCAGACGAAGACGGCGGCTCCGGCCAAGGCGAATACGTTTACGAATCCGCTGCTGGATCGGGGGCCTGATCCGTGGGTGGTGTATTGGAAGGGGTTCTACTACTACTCGAACTCTGAGGGAAGGAATTTGACGTTGCGGAAGACGGCCGACATTACAGATTTGCGGCATGCGGAGGTGAAGGCGGTGTGGACGCCGGAACCGGGGCATGCGTGGTCGAAGGAGGTGTGGGCGCCGGAGCTGCATCGTTGGGGGAAGAAGTGGTACATCTACTTTGCGGCGGACGCGGGAGAGAATTCCGGGCACAGGATTTTCGTGGTGGAGAACGACAATGATGACCCGATGGAGGGGACGTGGACACTGCTGGGGAAGGTCGGCGATGCGACGGACCGATGGGCGATCGATCCGACGCTGTTTGAGCTGCGGGGGGAGCACTACCTGGTGTGGTCGGGATGGAAGGGAGCGGTTGATGGCGAGCAGGATTTATTTATTGCGCATATGAAGGATCCGCAGACGATTGATTCGCCGCGCACGTTGATCTCGCAGCCAACGTATGTCTGGGAGAAACACGGCGACCTGCCGGGGCGGCATGTGAACGTGAATGAGGGGCCAGAGTTTCTGGCGCACGGCAACAAGATGTTCATTGTGTATTCGGCGTCAGGATGCTGGACGGATTTTTATTCGCTGGGGGCGATTGAGGCGGATAGCCATGCCGATCCGCTGGACGCGAAGAGCTGGACGAAGATCGATCATCCACTGCTGAGCACGGATGCGGCGGCGCATGCGTACTCGCCCGGCCATAACGGGTTCTTCACGTCGCCGGATGGGAAGCAGGAGTGGATTATTTATCACGCGAACCCGGGGCCAGGGATGGGATGCGGCGGAGAGCGGTCGCCGCGGATCCAGAAGTTTACGTTTGGGAAGGATGGGGTTCCGGACTTTGGGAAGCCGGTGGCGCTGGGCGAGGTGTTGCAGAATCCGGAGTAGTCGCGGGGACACAGGGGCTAAGTGGTCGCGTTGTTGTACCAGCGCAGGACGCGCAGGGCACGGAGAGTATTCCAGCGGCTGGCACTGCCGACGGCGGTTTCCATCTGCAGTGGGATGTGTTCGGGGTGGAGGAGGTTGAGCGGCCAGCGACCATTCTGGTGGCGGCACTTTCGAACGACGGCGATGGCTTCGTTGATGCGGGGATCGGGGGCGGTATTTGCGTTGCGGAAATAGTCGAGGGCGCGCAGGACGTCGTAGTGCCAGAAGGCGGGATAGGTGAAGCGGAGCCAGCGCTTGTCGATGATGTTACCGGTGCGAAGAGAGCGGAAGAGATGGCGTTCGAGAAGGTAATTTTCGGCTCGTTTTCGAGCGCGGGTGAGGGCGGCGGATTTGCGGCCGGCACGTTCGTGGTCGAGCAGGCCTTCGAGGACGCAGAGGGTAGTGTGGAAGGATGAGACTTGGCTGCGCGGGGCTTCGCAGTTCCAGCCGCCGTCCGCGAGTTGTTCGTCGACGAGTAGCTGGGCGAGGGCGTCGTTGGGACGGCTAATCCAGGCGCCGATGACGAGGATGCGCCCGTTGATGCAGGGCTCGGTTTCGCCATGAAGGAACGGGCGGTTGTTGAGCGGCTTGAAGACGAGGTGGTGATCGATGCGGTCAATCATGGTGCGGGCTTGCGGGCTGGCGGGATCGAGGCCGAAATCTTTGAGGACGATGAGGCTCCAGAGGGTGACGAGGTCCCACTGGCCTTCTGGCCAACTGCCGTCGGGAGACTGGCGCGAGAGCAGTTGAGCTCCCCAGCCTTCGGTGGCGATGCGGGAACGCTCGGCTGCGATATCGGCGGGGGGCGCATCGGTGAGATCGCGCATGACCTGCCAACGGATGGCGGGGTCGGAGTCGAGGAGCCACTTGAGGAGTGCGGGTTTCGGAGTGTCGTCTCTGGGGCTCATGGGGAGATCGCGGCGGGTGAGATTTACAGCGTGCGGACGCTTCCGTCGACGACGAGGTCGTCGACGGAGATATTGAGGGCAAGGCCAACTTTGCGGAAGCCTTCGCGCCACTCGCGCGACCAGTAGGTGGCGTCGGAGCGGCGGAGGAGGTCGTTCCAGATGTTTTGCGCCTGCCAGAGGTTTACCTCCATGGGAAGGGTGCGGAGGGACTCGGCGATGGCGAGGGTTTCGTGGAGCACGGAGAGGTTTTGCGGGGCCTGCTGTTCGGCGGCGGCTTCGAGGCGAACCATCGCGCGCTTCATACGCTTGTCCGCGGTGTAGCTGAGGAGGTCGCTGTCGAGGGTGACGTGATCGACTTCGGCGCGGCGGAGCAGGCGAGCGATCTCGGCCGAGTCGAAGGTATCGGCTTCGAGGAAGCGGCGCAGGCTCGCGTTGATAGCGAAGCTGGCTGTGAGGGCGAGGGCGGGAGGAGCGGCGACGTTGGCATCGGCGAGGAAGTCGAGCAGGGTGGCGTGCTCGTTGTAGATGCGGATGAGCGAGCCTTCGACTTCGGAGAGGGTCTGGTTGAGGATGCTCTGGAGAATGCGGTGCTGCTCGTCGGCGAAGAGCGAGGTTAGGGAGTAGAGAGTGCTGTCGAAGAAGCCGTCGATGAAGCGGATGAGTTCGGGAAGGTTGGCGTGCCGGATGGAGTTGCGCGCATTGGTGATGAACGTTTCCCATGCGGGGGCGTCCTGCGGGGTGTAGCGCTTGACGGCGGCGGAGAGGTTCTGGTCGCCGAGATGCAGGACGGCGAAGCAGATGTCTTCGCACTCCTCGGTGATGCGGGAACAGAGGGTGGCGCGGCCGACGGCGAAGCGGCCGCGGCCGGAGGTCATGACGTCGTAGGAGTGACGGTGGACGTCGAAGCAGAAGATATTGCCGGCGTCGGGATAGCTGCGGAACATGGAGCTGATGGCGTAGTGGGCGCCGACGCTTTCGAGGTCGAGGCGGCCGGCGTTGACGAAGCGGCGGTAGACGTCGGCGCCGGTGCCGGCGTCGGGATCGTTGCTCTCGGCGCGGGCGAGGATCTTGAGGAAGTCGGCCTCGAGGGTTATGGCTGAGTCACGCAACTGAGAATCGAGGTACGGAGCACCGGGGCCAGTCGCGGTTCCGAAGAGTTTGGCGGCTAGTTGGATGACGCGTCCGGCGTAGGCGATGATCTGGACGGTTTCGATGCCGGAGATGTCGTCGAAGAACCAGCCGCAGGAGGTGTACATGAGCTGGGTGTGACGTTCGAGCTCGAGAAGTTCGAAGACGGTGATGCGTTCGGCGGCGGTGAGGGCGCGCGTGGCGTGGGCTGCGAAGAAACGGTCGAGGTTGTCGGATGAGCGATCGAGGATGACGTGGATGTAGGCGTCGCGCGCGGCCCAGAGATCTTTGAGGAGAGGCTTGGCGACGGCTTCGGCGAGGGGGGCGGTGCGGTCGCGAAGGAGATCGAGAGCCTGGCGCAGGGGAGTGCGCCAGCGCTGGTTCCAGTCCGAGCGGCTGCTACAGCCGCAGTCGGAACGCCAACGCTCGACGCCGTGGGCGCAGGACCAGGAGGTGTTCTCGACGACTTCGGCTTCCCAAGTCGGGGGAAATTTATCGAGGTACTCGCCGTAGTTGGTGAGGCGCGCGAGATTGTTGTCTTTGATGTAGTTGAGGGCGTAGCTGAGGGCCATTTCGCCGTGCTTGTGGTGGTGGCCGTAGGACTCGCCGTCGGTGGCGACGTGGACGAGCTGTGGTTCGGAAGCGGGCTTGTCGGCGTTGAAGTTGGAGACAAGACGGCGGGCAAAGGTTTCGCCATCGTTGAGGAGACCTTCGAAGGCGATGGCGCGGGAGGGCGGGCCATCGTAGAAGAAGACGGTGATGGAGCGGCCGTTGTTGAGCTTGACGAGGTAAGGTTGGGTGGGATCGACCGTGGCGTCGGGGGTTTCGATCCAGTCTGATCCGATAGACATATCCGTGGTGGCACGATCCCGGGTCCGAGAATCCGGACCCGGGGCACCCGGTTCTGTGGCAGAGGCAGCGGATATCTTGCGGACGCGGGCGGCCTGGTGGGGAGCGAGGACGGTGAACAGGATCCGTTCCTGGGCGAGCAGATCGAGGACGGCGCGGGAGACGGCGGTCTCGGCGAGCCACATGCCTTCGGGTTTGCGGCCGAAGCGGTGCTCGAAGTCGGCGATGCCCCAGCGGATCTGGGTGCGGGCGTCGCGCTCGGAGGCGAGCGGCATGATGATGTGGTTGTAGACCTGGGCGAGGGCGGAACCGTGGTTGGAGTACAGGGTGGCGCTGGCCTGGTCGGCATCCTGAATCATGCGATAGGTGCGGGGGGCAAAGTCTTCGAGCCAGCTGAGCAGGGTGGGGCCGAAGTTGAAGCTCATGCGCGCATAGTTGTTGACGATGCGGATGATTTGGTTTTCTTTATTGACGATGCGGGAGGCGCCGTTGGGGGCGTAGCACTCAGATGTGATGCGCTCGTTCCAGTCGTGGTAGGGCGCGGCGGATTCCTGGAGCTCGACGGTTTCAAGCCAGGGGTTCTCGCGCGGCGGCTGGTAGAAGTGGCCGTGGACGCAGAGATAACGTTGCGAAGGAGCGGTAGTTGAGGCTGACTTACGTGTTGCTGACATCGTCTATTCAGGATAACAAGGGAGGGCGTTGGCCTAGGGCTTTGCGGTTGGAGTGAAGCGAACGGCGTAGAGGGTGCCGGGGGTTTGAAAAGGCCAGCGAGAGTAATGGACGGGAGCGAAATGCGTGGAGCCATAGCAGGCGTTGGGCTCGAAGGAGATGCTGTAGAGGGCATGGATGTGGGGCGTGTCGTCGGCCCAGTACATCAGGCAGGGGATGTCCGGGAGGGGCTGTGTCGGCACATGGGTATTAGTGGGAACGACGATGCGAGGATCGTTGAGGTGGTCGGAGTGTTGGAGCTCAACATTGAGGTTGTACTCCCATCCGTTATCAACGGAGGTGTCCGGGACGCCGTTGGCGCGAAGCTCGGCTGCCAGGGCCACGCGTGCCCGGTAGAACGCGAACGTATTGTGGGTGGCGATGATGCCGTAGATGGCCGTGATGCCGATTAACAGCAATGCGGCGAGGGGGAGTCGTGGCTGAAAATATTCCTGGTAATACCGCAACAGCAACAATAACGCGGGGAGTGCCAACTCCAGTACATATCGGTCACTGAGTCCAACGGTGGCTGCCCGTGGAAGGAGGAGAAGTGCGTAGGCGACGGAAAACGCGCCACAAACAAAGGCTAATTGGCTCCAGGGAAGGGTTGACGAGATTGTGGGTGGGGATTTCTTGCGGGGTCGGAGGAAAGATAATGCCAGGCCCACGGCACCCCCCAAGGATGCAATGGTGATTAACACGCGCACCCAGGTATGCAACAGGATAGCTGGCTGTCCGGTGATGCCAACCTCAGTGACAGTACCGCATACGGTGACCCAATCGCCCATGGGTGGCTGCAGGAGAGGAAGGAATCGACGCTCGGTGGCCAACGCGATGTATGCGAGAAGGATGAATGCAGCGATTGAGATCGTGCGCCGGTTGCTCCAACTTGCGGGAAGGAATAGTGCGACAACGGGAAGTATGAGGAAAGGAATCTCCAGGAACGCATGAGCCATGTTCATGCAGATGAGAGGGATCAGGATTGATGGTGGGAGAATGTGCTCTGGAATGGAGTAGGGCTGGTGATTGAACCATTGCATGCAGACGACGATGAAGAGGACGCCGATGAGGTTGGCGATGGCGCCGGCAAGAAGGACGCGGCGTTGAGAGCGGAGTAGCCACAGGGTAGCGGGGACGATGGCAAGAATGCCAAGCCAGGCGATCTGGCGGGAGGTGCCGCAGATTGCGTTGACGGCGACCGCGAAGCACAGCCAGAGAATGGCAGCGCGTTGCGTGGGGGATTGCAGGGCGCGGAGACAGCCGTAGAGACAGAGGACGATGGCGAAGAGGCCCGGGATGTCGGTCATGAAGGTGACCGAGAGCGGAAGATAAAGGGGCGAAAGCACGAAGGCAAGCGTGCCAAGGGTGGCGTTGTACTCGGAGACACCGGAGCGGACGAGCGTTCGCTGGAGGACGAATGCGAGGACCACGGCAATGAGCAAAGTGCTCAAGCGGACGGCGGTAAAAGAGTAGCCGAAGAGCTTGATGAACGCGGCACCGAGATAAAGTTGCCAGCCAATCATGGCGGTGGCCCAGCCGTTGTAGGCGATGTGGCCGGTCGTGGCAAGAGTGTGCGCCATGATGATGTAGGGGCCATCGTCGCAGATGCCCATATCTGCGAAGGGGCGGGCGATGAGCTCGCAGAGAAGCACAGCGAGTGCGCAGAAAAGAGCTGGTATGCGGTACTTATGAACGAGTTGCATTGTCATCCGAATCGTCAGGTAGTGGGTGCCTGGTGTTGCGGAAGGGTTGCGAAACTGCCTCAGGATAGCAAAAGCGCAGGCTTCGGTACGGGTGGCGACGGACGAGCAGGACAGTGGTTCTTACACGGTCCAACGCGAGCTAATTGTTGATTTCTGCCGCAAGCAACTGTGACACCGGCGAAAACCGGTGGCCGAAGAGCAGGTTGCGGTCCCTTACGTAGGGGAGGTAATCCATCTTGGGGACTACCAGCCGTTGCACCCTGTTGTTGAGCAGCATGAGGATCGACGAGAGTGCAGTGAAGAGGACTTGCAGGATGATGATGGTGAGTCCGAAGGCGATGGTGGTGGTCCAGCCTGGGGTAGCGTGAGCGGGGAAGAAGATTCGCAACGTGAGCAGGCCGGATACAAGGATGAAGCTCGCGATGACAAGGACAACCGAGAGAATCAACAGCCTGACGAATATTGTGTCGGCATAGACGGAGATGCCGCTGAGTCCGTGAACGATCAGAGAAGTGAAGTTCATCTTCGACTTACCGGCATATCGGCGGCCGCGATGGATGGGAACAAGGTTGAGCGGGAGGCGGGAGCGAAGGATCGCTGCGGGCAGGTTGTTCCAGAGGTCTGCAATCATGACAAGGCGATCAAGATAGGAGCTGGATACTATGCAGAAATTTCCAAAGTTGATGGTCTTTCCAGTTACTACTTTGAAGAAGCCCTTGTAGAGGACGTAAAAGAACTTGAAGGATAGGGTCTCTACGCGTTTTTTGCGCTGGGCGACGAAGAGAAAGTCTTTGCGGTCGCCGATTTGGTGTGTCAGGGAGTGAATGGACTGCGGAGGGTCTTCGCCGTCAGCATCCATGATGAGGACGGCGTCCGAGTTGTGGTCATCTGCTGCGGTGCAAAGGCCGATGGCGATGGCGCGCTGGTGGCCGACGTTGACGGCGAGCGAGATGATCTCAGCTCCGACCAGATGACGCAAGCCGGATAGATCGCCCACGCCGAAGAGAATGTCTTCCGTGGAGCCGTCGTCGACGGCGCTGACGAACATCTGGAACGGTAGCGATGCCGCCGCGTTATCAAGTTCGCGCAGAAGCATACCGAAGGATGGGCCATCGTTGTAGACGGGGACGATCAGACGTAATTTGTTCACGACGGTCTCCTGTTGTTGAGCTGCGATGGTCCTGAGGCTGCGGTCGTAGCTATAACGATAGTAAGGGCTGGGCAGAATTCAAGGCTTGGCCGGTGGGGTATAGCGGACGATGTAAAGCGTCGCGGGGCTGGAGGCGAGCCAGCGGATGTACTGGACGGGGGTAAATGGCGCGAGACCATAGCAGGCGTTGGAATCGAAGGAGATGCCGTAGATGGGAATAACGTGTGGGGTTTTGTCGTGCCAGAACATGCTGCAAGTGCCTGCAGGAAGAGGAGCTGCGGGGACGTACGCGGTGGAGGGAAAGACAATCGTTTTGTCGTTGATGTGGTCTGCATACCGGAGCTCAGTCAGGAAATTCTGTTCAAAGCCCTTGTCGATGGAGTAGTCGGGAACTCCGCCGGCGGCGAGTTCGTTGGAGAGCGCGACGCGGGCGCGATAGACCGAGAAATTGTTATGCGTGATGGCGACGCCGAGGACGGCCATTGTCGCAACCAGGGCAATGCCCAGAAGCGAAACGCGGGGTTGAATATGCTCCTGGTAATAGCGGACGAGACCGATCAGCGTGACCAGGCCTAGTTCCAACGTGTAGCGATCGTAGATCCAGCCAGTAGCCGTGCGTGGAATGAGAAGAACTGTGTACGCGAGGGCGAAAGGTAGAAGAAGTACGCTGAGTTGCTTCCACGAGATATCCTGAGCGGATTGTGCGGACGGCGAAGTGTGGTGAGAATGCAGCCGGTAAAAACGGAGGAGGGAAACGAGAAGAGCGAGCAATCCTCCGAAGCAGACGATGGTGATCAACGCCTGTGCTGGGACGTTGAGAAACAGTGGAGGATTGCCGTGGAGTTGATGGCCTTCGTGGATTCCGTGCACGCCGATCCAATTGCCGCCGCCGCCCATAGTCGGCTCGAGCGGGAAACTTCCACGCAAATGGCTCGGATAAATACCGAGAAACAGATAGCCAAGGAGCATGAGTGCCAGGAGGGCAATGACTGCAGGCCGGCTCTTGCGAAGGCTGGGAAGAAAGAGGGCCACGATGGGAAGCAGAAGGAAGGGAATGGCGAGAAAGAAATCCGTGAGCGTGAGAAGGCTGCTGCTAACGGAGAAATGAGCTGGCAGGGGTTGTGGCGGGAGGACGTAGGGCTGGTGCTTGAGCCATTGCATGCAGGCGAGGATGAAGAGTGCACCGGCTAGTGTGGCTGCGGATCCTGCGATCAGGACGCGGCGCTGGGAACGAAGCAGCCAGAGGGTGGACGGAACCATGACGAGAACACCGAGCCAGGCGATCTGACGCGCGGTTCCGAAGACGGCGTTGCTCGCGACAGCAAAGCAGAGCCAGAGGATTGCGGCGCGGTGCGTGCTCGCCTGAACGGCGCGGAGGCATCCATAAAGGCAGATGACGGTGGCGAACAGGCCGAAGATGTCACTCATGTAGGTGACGGAGAGCAAGAGGTAGAGCGGAGAGAGAACCAGGGCGAGGGTTGCTACTGTTGCGTTACGTTCCGTGATCCCGGAACGGACCAGCGTGCGCTGCAGGAGAAAAGCGGTTACCAGGGCGACGAAGAGCGTGCTCATACGCACGGCCGTGAAGGAGAAGCCGAAGAGCTTGATGAAGGCGGCGCCGATGTAAAGCTGCCAGCCAATCATGGCTGCCGCCCAACCGTTGTAGACGATGCGGCCGGTGGAGGCGAGGGTGTGCGCCATGACAATGTACGGGCCGTCGTCGGAGATGCCCATGTTGGCGTAGGGACGGCTGATGAGTTCACAGACGAGTACGCAGAGGGCGCAGACGAGGGCTGGTATGCGAAACCTGTGGGCGAGTTGCAATCAGCCTCCGAAGAAGAGTGGCGTGCAGGTCAGATGCAGTATGTGGAGAAGCCGCTGCATGGCTACAGGATAGCAAGCGGACCCCGCGGTCTAGGGTTTGGTGGGTGGGGGGTAGCGCACGACGTAGAGCGTGCCTGGCGTGGATGCGAGCCAGCGAGAGTAGTGCACGGGTGCGAACGGCGCGGGGCCGTAACAGGCGTTGGGATTGAAGGAGACGCCATAGCGTGCGTGGATGTGCGGGGTGTAGTCGTACCAGAACGTTTGGCAGGTGTAAGGCGGGGGCGGGGGCGTGGGAACGTACGCGTGTGTGGGAACTACGATGGTGGGGAAGTTGATATGGCTGGAATGCTGAAGCTCGACATCGAAGTTGTGTTCCCAGCCGTTGTCGACGGAGGTATCGGGAATGCCGTCGGCGCGGAGTTCCGCGGCGAGGGCGACACGGGCTCGGTAGAACGCGAATGTGTTGTGGGTGAGAACGACTCCAAACACCGCCATGATGGCGACCAGCAGGATGCCGGCGATGGGTATAAGCGGGTTGATCTTTTCCTGGTAGTAGCGGACAAGGCAAAGAACGATGAGGACGAGGAGAGCCAGCATGTAACGGTCGAAGAGCAGGTTGGTGGCGCGAGGAATGAGGAGCAGTGTGTAGAAGAGCGTGTAGGGAACAAGGAGCGTCGCAAGCTGCTGCCAGGTGATGCTGGGATAGTGAGAGACGCTGGAGGGGAGTTCAGATTGGCGGGGTTGCGCGAAGGATGCGAAGAGCCCGAGGAGACCCCCGATTGAGACGATCGTGATCAGAATCTGGAGGCCGGTGTGAAGAAAGATCGGCGGCTCGCCCCGTAAGTCGGTTCCCTCATGGATGCCGTGGATGCCAACCCAACCGCCGCGAGCGCCGCCGGTGGGTTCGAGCAGGAAGTCCGGGTGCGTGTGCCTCAGGTGAATGGCGAGCAGGAGATAGACCAGTGAGATGGCCGCGATGAGCGCGAGGACGCGCGGTCGGCTCTTGCGAATCCGGGGAAGGAAGAGCGCGAAGAGTGGGAGAAGAAGGAAGGGAATGTCGAGGAAGGTGTGGACGAATTCTCCGAGGGTGTGCGCGAAGGGAAAGCTCTCGGGGAGCAGACGCTCGGGAATGGAATAGGGCTGTTGCTTGAGCCATTGCAGACAAGCAAAGATGAAGATCGCACCGGCAAGGGCGGCGGCCGATCCGATCGTGAGAACGCGGCGGCGTGAGCGAAGGAGCCAGAGTGTCGAGGGAACGATGACGAGGATGCCAAGCCAAGCGATCTGGCGAGAGGTGCCGAAGATGGCGTTGGTGATTACGGCGAAGCAGAGCCACGCAATGGCGCCGTTATCAGTGGTGGATTGCAGCGCGCGGACGCAGCCGTAGAGGCAGATGACGATGGCGAAGAGGCCGGTGATGTCGGTGAGAAAGGTCGCGGAGAGAACCAGGTACAGAGGCGAAAGGACGAGAGCTAGGGTGCCCACGGTGGCATTGCGCTCGGACATGTTGGCCCGGACCAGGAGGCGCTGCAGGATGAAGGCCATGACGCTGGCAATGAGGATGGTGCTCAAGCGGACCACTGAATAGGAGAAGCCGAAGAGCTTGATGAAGCCGGCGGCCAGGACGAGCTGCCACACCAGCATGGGGGCGGCCCAGCCCGTATAGAGGATGTGGCCGGTGGTGGCGAGGGTATGGGCCATTACGACGTAGGGGCCGTCGTCGGAGATTCCCATTTCAGCGAATGGATGGCTGATGAACTCGCAGAGGAGCACCGCTAGAGCGCAGAAGACGGCTGGAATGCGAAATCTTCGAATGACGTGCAAAGCGCCCCCCTGTAATTAAGTGTGTTCCTATGATGCCTTCTGCGTTGGCGTGGTCAGGCGATTTCGTGAAGCTGCGGTCTGAGAGGGCGAACGGTGTCGTTGGAGTGCGAATGTTTGGCTCGACTCATCTTGTGGAGCGTGTAGAGGATCAGCAAGCATCCCGAAGCAGGTGCGAGCAGCGCTGTTGCGGACAGGAGGACGCCATGCGCGAAACGGAGAAAGAATGTGTCGAAGAAAAAGCTGAATTCGAGAGTACAGACGACTAACAGCAGCAACTCAAGCTTAGAGATGCTGCCTTCGAAGGTTTCCTTCCATAGAAAAAACCCAGCCAGAAAGACGATGCCGTAGGCGCTACGCCAGGCGACGGGGGAACAATAGAGCGAAAGAAGTGCGATCAACGCAAGGATCTTCGCGCGATCCATGATGCAACGAAGAGGTCCGAGCCGATAGATGCCGACGAGGCTTGTGAGCATCACCGCACCGGCTATGACTTTTGACGCGAGGACGACCGCGTGGGGCACGATGGCGTATTCGGCCATGAAGTTTTTCCCGGTGAAGCCCAGGTAGAGCTGCTGCAATCCCGAAGGCAGGGAGACGTTTGAGTCGGAGACAAATCCAGCAGACATGGGCGGCATGACGTGCAGTGTGTAGTCGAGCAGCGACTGAGGACCGTTGACCACACAGAGGATGACGCAAATGACGGCGAGAGAAAGGAAGAACCAGCGTACCCAGCGCCACTCACGCCAAACGAGGAAGGGCAGAAGCACGAGCAGTGGCGTGAGTTTGATCGAGGCGGCCAGCGCAAACACAGCCGCTGAGGTACGTGTAAACCCCTTGACGTAACACACGATGCCGGCGGTCCAGAGAAGGACCAGGACACTTGCAATTTGACCCTCGCCAAAGCCCCACCAGTTCGCGCGGAAGCACAGGATGCAGAGGAAGAAACCGACGCAGGCGACATGAAGCACGGTGTCGTAGATCATCCAGGTGACGAGCATGGCGGCCACAAGAATGGCCAGGAAATTGAGGGTGAGCCAGGCATCACTCGCGTGCTCGACAGAGAGAAATGTGAAGGGGACGAGAAGATCGGCGAGGGTCGGCGGATAAACATAGAGCCTGACTGCCGGTATGCCAATGCTTGCGGCGGTCTGCTGGAAGATACTGCCGGTGGTGGCATAGCGCATCTGTGGGTTTTGGCCGGTGTCGGCGTCGCTATAGATCTGGACACCCTTGTGCTCGCGAACCAGTTGAGCAGCGGTAAGGTAGACCTTAAAGTCCACCTGGTCCTGCACGTCCAAACCCTTAGACCACTCACTGCCAGCGAGCATGAGCAGGAGGAAAAGGGTAAACGCCGCGGCGATGCGGACAAGGCTTTTTGAGGCGACTCGCTGCATAGGTTCACCCCATTATCGCGCATGAAATCAAACGGCTAAATCCGCGCTGGGGGCGCGGAACAGGAGGGTGGGTGCGCTGGCGAGCATTACTCGGGCTGCTGATGCTTGCCGGCGGCCAGGTCGCAGGCTCGCCAGAGGTACCAGCTAGCCACAGAGCGCCAGGGCGCCCATTTTTTTGCGCGGCGTTCCATGACGTCGGGCTTCGGCAGGAGATCCGGGGTGACCTTGGCCGATGGCTTCAATCCTTGAAACGTGAGGGCGAAGCCTTTGCGGACGCCGTAGTCGGTGGTGGGGAGCACGTCTGGGCGGCCGAGGCGGAAGATGAGCATCATCTCGACGGTCCACTTGCCGATGCCGCGGACCTGGGTGAGGTGATCGATGATGGCCTGGTCGGACATGCGGCGAATGCGGGCGAGGGTGGGGACGGTGCCGTCGAGGGTTTTGGCGGCGAGATCGCGGAGGGCGAGGGTCTTGTTGGCGGAGAGCCCGGCGGCGCGGAGTTCCTGGGTGGGGACGTCGAGGATCTGCTGGGGTGTCGGGTGGATGGGGGAAAGCGTGGGCATGGGCTGGAAGCCGGCGATCAGGCGGGCGTGGATGGCGGCGGCGGCTTTGCCGTGTAGTTGCTGATAGATGATGGATTCGGTGAGGGCTTCGAAGGGGGATTGTTGCGTGGCGAGGCGAACGGTGAAGGGGCCGGCGCGGGCGATGAGTTTGGCAAGTTTGGGGTCTGCAGCAGAGAGTGCCGCTACGGCCTCGGCTGGGTCGTACGGAAGCTTGCGGGTGCGGCCTGAGGGACGGGGCATGAGGGCAATGATAGGCGCAGAGAGCAGTTGCGGGGGAAGGGGGAGATGTGGGGCTGGTGACGGCCATCGGCCGGGGAACAGAGGTTAGGAGTTTGGTGCAGGAAATTTCGGTTGGGTGAGAAAGAATAAGAAAAATTGGGATGGGACGCAATCTCTGATCGATAAGCGACCAAAAATGCGGGTATCGATGGGGGTGAAGTGACACAGATCACATCTTTTATTCGCGGCTGCTATACTCAAACTTTGAAAAAACTCATCTCCGCCGACGAGCAAGAAGCCGGCTGAATTTGAGTCCCAGTTGTCCACCCGAAAAAGTGAAGTCATCAACCTCAACAGTGGTTTTCTGACGCAGAGGAAGCAGGAACGGATTCATGGCGCAAGTATTTGACCGCAGCTCAAATGCCCTGGCTCGCGCAAGCCTGGTGCTGTCGGGCTTGATTGTCATCGCACTCGGGGTGGCGTTGAACAGCTTGCAGCGGTCGCCGTGGGTGACCAGGCAGGGACAGCGTCCGGACCAGCCAGTACCCTTCAGCCACAAGCATCATGTGGAGGGGCTGGGGTTGCAGTGCCAGTATTGTCACGTGTCGGTGGAGAAGAGCTCGTACGCGGGCATTCCGCCGACGAAGACCTGTATGAACTGCCATTCGCAGATCTGGACGAATGCGCAGTTGTTGGAACCGGTGCGGCAGAGCTGGGCGACAGGGGCGTCGATCCAGTGGATCAAGGTGCATGACCTACCGGACTTTGTGTACTTCAATCATGAGATTCATGTGAATAAAGGCATTGGCTGCGCAAGCTGTCATGGACGGGTGGACGAGATGCCGCTGATGTATGAGCAGAACTCGCTGCAGATGGAGTGGTGTTTGAACTGCCATCGCAATCCAGCGGTGAATCTGCGGCCGACGGCCGAGATCTACAACATGGCGTGGCAAGGCCCTTCGAGCGATAAGCCGGTGTGGTGCGCCCCCACGGGGGTGGCAGGACCAACGGCGCAGCAGGTTGGGTGTGTGGCGACCGATCCGGCGGCGAGCAACCCGCAGCTCGCGCAGCTGAACAATCCGACAGGTTTGGACAAGGCGCAGACGGTGGCCGATGTGCCGCCGGCCGTGACCATGCCGCTCAATTATGTGAAGTTCACGAGCCAGGAAGAGCTGGGACATTACTTGATGAAGCAGTACCACATCCGCACGGCCAACGAGCTGTCCAGCTGCGAGGTGTGCCACCGATGAACGAGACACGAATGGAAATCGAGCAGGCGATGGCAGGAGAAAAACAGGCGCAGGTGGTGACGGCGATTGCGCCGGCGAAGATGACGCTGGCCGAAGTGCGGGCGAAGCTCGACGGCAAGAGCGGCAAGCGCTACTGGAAGAGCCTGGATGAGCTGGCCGATACGCCCGCGTTCCAGGAGTTGATGCAGGAGGAGTTTCCGCGGCAGGCTTCGGCAGGCGAGTGGGTGGATCCGTTCAGCCGCCGCAGCTTTCTGAAGGTGATGGGCGCGAGCTTTGCGCTGGCGGGTCTTGCAGGTTGCACCAAGCAGCCGGACGAACCGATCTTTCCGTACATCAAGCAGCCCGAAGATCTGGTACTCGGCAAGCCGATGTTCTTTGCTACCGCGCATCCGTTCCCGACGGGCGCGATCCCGGTGTTGGTGAAGTCGGATGCGTTCCGGCCGATCAAGCTTGAGGGCAATCCGGAGCACCCGATTGCGAAGGGCAAGTCCGACCCGTTTACGCAGGCGTCGCTGCTGGACTTGTATGATCCTGACCGGTCGCAGTTCCCGCGCTTCCGCGGAGAGCAAGCTAGCTTCGACGAATTCCAGGAGCAGTTTGCGAAGGCAGTTGCGGGGACGAAAACGGGTGAGGGCGTGGTATTCCTGTCGGAGACGGTGACCTCGCCGACGCTCGCTGGGCAGTGGAAGGCCGTGCAGGCGAAGTATCCGCAGGCGAAGCTGGTGCAGTATGAGCCGGTGAACCAGGATGCGGGACGCGCGGCTTCGAAGGCGGCCTTTGGAGATTATTACGACACGCAGTACAGGCTCGAGGACGCGGATGTGATCCTTGCGCTGGATGCGGATTTTCTGGGCGGGATTGGATTCCCGGGATTTCTGCCGATGGCGGCTGCGTGGGCGGCTCGGCACCGGTTTGATAAAGACAAGCCGATGAACCGGCTGTACGTTGTGGAGACGATGCCGACGGTGACGGGCTTCAAAGCCGAGCACCGGTTGGCACTTAAGCCGAGCGAGATCGATGCATTTGCGAATGCGCTGGCGGGTGGAAGCTCGACGCTAAGTAATCCGGAAGCGCAGAAGTTCCTGTCGGCAGTGTTGGACGACATCAAGAAGTCGGGCGGGCGGTTTGCGGTGGTGGTTGGACCGCAGAGCTCGCAAGCTGCGCAAGTGGCTGCGCTGACGCTAAATGGTTCGCAGGGCGCGGTGGGCAAGACAGTCTTCTATACGGAGACGGTTGTGCCGATGCCGAGCGAGCATGTGTCGGACTTGAAGGCATTGGTTGCGGACATGAATGCCGGCAAGGTGCAGTGGCTGGTGATGCTGGGCGTCAACCCGCTGTATAACGCTCCGGTGGATTTGGAGTTTGAGACTGCGTTCAATAAGGTGCCGAACTCAGTGCACCTGGGATCGCATGTGGATGAGACCGGCTTCTACTCAACGTGGCATATCAACAAGGCGCATTACCTGGAGAGCTGGTCGGACGCGCGTGCGTATGACGGCACGATCTCGATTGTGCAGCCGATGATTGAGCCGCTGTATGCGGGCAAGAGTGCGCATGACGTATTGCAGACTCTGCTGGATCCGTCGGTAAGCGCGTACAACGCGGTGCTGGCGAACGCGAAGACATATCTGATGGGCGGCAGCGGCGCCGGTGCGACGAAGACACCGACCCCGGCTGAGGCTGCGTTCGGCGCAGCGAAGAGCGCGGCGAGCGTATCTCCTGACCAGGCGGCGAAGGCTGCGCTGGGGTTGGCTGCGGAGAGCACTCCGCTGGAGCTGGCGTGGCGCAAGGCACTGCATGATGGCTGGGTGGCGAACACCTCGTTTACGCCAAAGACGCTGGGCGTGGCTAAGGGCGGACCGGTGACTGCGATGACCG
>CAVTSJ010000006.1:0-20464 GCA_963737325.1 uncultured Acidobacteriaceae bacterium | reverse complement strand
ATATCCGTCGTCGTCGCGTACTTCCTCCCCGTCAGCGAATTCATCGCCGTAATCGCAACCCCCGGCAGCGGCACCCCACCCTTGCCCCCCACACCCGCAACCACTCGCCCCTCAATCGTCCCACCCTGCGCCGCCGCCGTAACCTGCGCCGCCGGCGCGCCACCGGTCGCCGCCACAGGCGCCTGCGCCATCAACGAACCGCCGCACAGCATCGCAACCATCACCCACATCGTCCGCCTTACCGCCCGACCCTCCACGTACACCTCTCCCTCAATCTCTCCAACTCAATCCAATCAGCTCCGCCTCACCCTACTGCGGATTCGGGTTCACACCGGGCCGCGCATTCCCGCCCGAAGCCGCATCCCCGCTCGCCCGCGGTCCCCGCTGCATCACCACCAACTCCGTCGGCACAAACACCCCGCCCTTCACCGATCCCGTCCCGCGCACACTCTCCCCCACCTTGATATCGGCCAGCGTAATACTCTCCCCACCCTCCGCCGGCGCGCCACCCGCTCCCTGCGCCCCGCCCATCCCGCCGCCCATCCGTCCCCGCCCGCCCAACCGGAACGACGTCCCCTCATCGAACCCAATCGTCTGCGCCACATGGTCCGGCCGCTCCACCGTCATCTTCGCGTTATCCAGATCGATCGCCGTCACCCGCCCCACAATGTACGTCTTCCCCAAATTCGCCTTCATCTCCGCCACCTGCGCCGCGTCGGTAGCGAACACCACCGCCGCATGCAGCGTCTTATTCGGAGCATCCAGAATCCCCGCCGCCATCACCCCATCCCCCACCTTCAGATCCGAAATCTTCACCGTGTTCCCGCGGCCCTTCATCACGCGTGTGTTGTCGGTTGTCACAATCTGCATCGACGCCCCATCCTCCGTCTTCACCGTCAGCGTCGTTCCGGACACGGCCGTCACCTCGCCCCCCACCCGCTGCATCCCCGCAAACTGCCCGCGCCCACCCTGCTGCCCCGCCTCCTGGCCGCCCGCGCCCTGCGCCCCTGCCGCCATCCCACTCACCATCACCGCCGCCAACACAACCGCCAACTTCGCCATCCGACGCATACTCAACTCCTTCGCCCACCTGAATCCGCTACAAACAAAGACGGCATCCCCACGCGGAAGACGCGGCCACACCGCCGAATAATTCACTTTGTTCTCCACCGCACCAAGCCATCCACCATTGTCTTTCTTCGCGCTTGGGTTTACCGTCAAACCACGGCCCCTCGCTCCCCCTCTGAGACCCAATACCAAAGCATCCCCTCTGAAGCAGTTTCAGAGCAACAGCCTCGCTTTGTGAAGCATCCAAGCGCGAGAAGCATCGAATGTCCACTGGAGTGCATCATGCTGACGCAGCCGACACACCTCGCCCCCAAACACTCGCGCAGCGCGGACCTACTCGATCGCTTCCGCACCGTGCGTGCCGCGACCATGGCTTTCTGTAGTCCCCTGTCTCCCGAAGACATGATGGTGCAGTCCTGCGCCGAAGCCTCGCCCGTCAAGTGGCATCTCGCCCACACCTCCTGGTTCTTCGAGACCTTCGTCCTCTCCGAATTCGTCGCCGGCTACCAGCCCTTCGATCCCAACTTCCGCTGGCTCTTCAACTCCTACTACCGCGCCCTCGGCGAGATGCCGGAAAAGAAACTCCGCGCCTCCTTCTCCCGACCGCCTCTCGACCAGATCCTCGCCTACCGCCGCCACGTCGACGCAGCCATCGAGCGCCTCCTCTCCTGTCATCCCGAAGACGAATCCCAGCGCCGCATCGTCCTCGGCCTCGAGCACGAACAGCAGCACCTCGAGCTCGCCGCCACCGACATCAAGCACGCCTTCTTCACCAACCCTCTTCACCCCGCCTACCGCCCCGCACCTCCCACGCAAAATCAGCTCGCTGCCGGCGCCGACACCATCGCCCCGCCGCTCAACTGGATCAGCTTTACCCCCGGCACCTCCACCCGCCCTGGCATCGTCGGCATCGGCACCACCCCCGACCCCAACGACATCCACGCCTTCGCCTTCGACAACGAGACCCCCCGCCACCCCATCTATCTCCCGCCCTTCCACCTCGCCTCCCGCCTTGTCACCTGCGCCGAGTACCTCGCCTTCATCGAAGACGACGGCTACTCCCGCCCCGAGCTCTGGCTCTCCGAAGGCTGGGACACCCTCCGCGCCGAAGGCTGGCAGTGTCCTCTCTACTGGGTTCGCGACTCCCACACCCCCTCCGGCTGGAGCATCTTCACCCTCAACGGCTTCCGCCCCCTCGGCGAACTCTCCGAAACCCCCGTCTGCCACGTCAGCTTCTTCGAGGCCGATGCCTTCGCGCGCTGGTCCGGCAACCGCCTCCCCACAGAATTCGAGTGGGAGTTCGTGGCCGCCCAAACCCCCCACCCAACGCAAGCGAGCGCTCCTGGATCCTATGCCGCCGCTCCCGGAAGCTCGGCCGCCGTCTACCCAACCCAGGCAGCTGGTCCCGGAACCCACGCCGCTCCTCCCGGAACCCACGCCGCTCCTTCCGCAACCCAGCCCGCCGCACCCGGAACCGAGGCCGCCGCAACCGGATTAGCAGCGGGCTTTAGCCCGCTGAATAATCCTTCGCAGAACCAGGGCTTTAGCCCCGGCGCAACCGCGAACATGCTCGAATCCGGAGCCCTCCACCCTCAGGCCGGCACCGCCTCCGCCCCCACCCCCCAGCAGCTCTACGGCGATGTCTGGGAGTGGACCCAGTCCCCCTACACCGGCTACCCAGGCTACAAGCCGCTCCCCGGCGCCCTCGGCGAGTACAACGGCAAGTTCATGAGCTCGCAGATGGTCCTTCGCGGCGGCTCCTGCGTAACCCCCGAGACCCACATCCGAGCCACCTACCGCAACTTCTTCTCCCCCTCCACCCGCTGGCAGTTCAGCGGCCTCCGCCTGGCCCGCGACGGCGCCTGATCCCCTCGTAGCACTTACCACCCCAAGTCCGTCATCCTGAGCGCAGCGAAGGACCCCTGTAGTTGTCTTTGCTTTTGCCGTTGCCCTTGCTTTTCTTTCTGTCATTCCCTTTGGGAATCTGCTTCTTCTTTGCTCTTGCTGTTCCCTTGTCGTTGCCGTTTTTCGCCGTCATCCTGAGGCGCAGCCGAAGGAACCCCGCATTGTCGGGGCGATAGACTCACGTTTCAATCCCCGCGCCCATGTTCGCGGGTGCCCCATTCGTACGCGCTTTTGCGGACGGGTGGGGAAGCAACAGTCAGCATCACCCCAACATCGCCTTAAGCTAGGAGCTAAAGCCAGCAGCCAGCACCTGAGACCAAATCCATCCCGCCTTATTCCTGAACCCCAACCCCCCCATCCTGCATCCAAGCCCGAAGTTACTCGTTCGCACCTTGCACTCCCACGAGGCCCTCTTGACCACCGCGACCCCCGTATCTCCCAGCGAGGCAGTCCTGTACGAAGCTCTCTCCGGCCTCACCGCCGCCGCGCAGAAGACCCTCTCCCCGTGGCTCTTCTACGACGAGCGCGGCTCGCAGCTCTTTGAAGACATCACCAGCCTCCCCGAGTACTACCTCACCCGCACTGAGCGCGCTCTCTTCGCCGCCTACGCCGACGACATCCTCCGCGAGTTCCTCACCCCAGGCGCCCCTGCCACCCAATCCTTTCTGCCCCCAGACCCCTTCACCATCGCCGAGCTGGGCGCCGGCTCCGCCACCAAGACTGGCCTCCTCCTCCAGGCCGCAACCCGCCTCCAGCCCCACCTCCTCTACCAGCCCATCGACGTCAGCGCCTCCGCCCTCGACGCCGCCGACAACCTGGCCGCCACCATCCCCGGCCTCCGCGTCCACTCCCAGGTAGCCAACTACGTCACCGAGCCCTACACCCTCCAGCACCCCGCCTCAACCATGGGTGCCCTGGGTCTCGCTTCTGAGACCTGGGATTCGAAGGGCGCCCCCTCTTCGGCGACCCCAGGCCCCGAGCGAGCGGTCTTTGCTCGTTTGGGTGGTACAGTTTCATCGTCGCCTAAGGTGGGTTCATCGGTTTCGACACACCACCACACCCCCCGCAGCCGCGTCCTCGCCCTCTACATCGGCTCCAGCATCGGCAACTTCTCCCCCGACGACGCCAACACCATCCTCCGCCGCCTCCGCTCCCACCTCCAGCCCGGCGACGCCCTCCTCCTCGGCGCCGACCTCGCCCCCAGCGCCCACAAACCCGTCTCCACCATCCTGGCCGCCTACGACGACGCCGCCGGTGTCACCGCCGACTTCAACCTCAACATCCTCACCCGCCTCAACCGCGACCTCGACGCCGACTTCAACCTCGACGCCTTCGCCCACCGCGCCCGCTGGAACGCCGCTGAAAGCCGCATCGAGATGCACCTCGAAAGCCTCCACCCCCAGACCGTCCACATCCCCCTCGACGGCCGCATACACAGCATCCCCTTCCTCGCCGGCGAAACCATCCACACCGAGAACAGCTACAAGTTCACCGACCAGGCCCTGAACAACCTCCTCACCCGCGCCGGCTTCACCCCCACCCGCACCTTCCACGACCCCACCCGCAGCTTCGCCCTAACCCTCGCCCACACCCTCTAGCGAAAGCCCCATCTCATCCGAAAAGTCGGGTGCCCCATTCATGGCAGTCTGATCGTCATGAGTGGGATGGCATGTCGCCGGGTGCCCCATATCTCGATTCTGAGATGTGGGCATCGCGCGAGTAGCGCGACCGCTCCTGCCCATCTCCAGCCTGACACCAGCCCCCCGGGTGCCCATGCATGACGGTTCCGCAACGCCACTAAAAATAAATCCAGCCCAACCACCCCCGAAAACAGCCCAAAATCCGCATGTCAAGCCCCCACGGACCCCCAAAACCCACAAACCCCCCGTCCCTATTGCCGATTTCTCTCCAACCCACTTGGCATACTTACCCCCGTCCAACCACTAAAATAGAACTAGACCCTCCCACAAACCAGCTCCAGCGCCTGACTCACCGGCAGCGCCGCACCATCCGCCCCAAAACAGTCCCTAACTCCAATGGCTGCCCTACTTTACCCCTAAAGTCTTTTGTTTGCCCTACTTTAGCGCAAAAGTACCAAGGATACTTTGGCCCCTAACCCCAACGCCAAGAGCACTTTACGCCAAATGGTCGTACTAGGAGGGGGGAGGGGGTACCCTACACCTCCCGGGTATACGTTCCACTCTTGCCGCCAGTCTTCGACAGCAGCACAACCTCCCGAATCCGAATCCCCTTATCCAGCGCCTTGGTCATGTCATACACGGTCAGCGCCGCCACCGCCGCCGCAGTCATGGCCTCCATCTCCACGCCCGTCCCCGCCACGGTAGCCGCAGTAGCTAAAATCTCCACCCCGCCCGCAACGACGGTCGCCTGCACATCGACAAACGTAAGCGCCAGCGGATGACACATCGGAATCAACTCGGAAGTCCGCTTCGCCGCCTGGATCCCGGCAAACCGAGCCACCTCCAAAGGATTCCCCTTAGGATTCTGCGGCAGCGCCGCCAACACCGCCTCATTCAACTCCACAAACGCAGAAGCCACAGCCTCCCGCCGCGCCTCCACCTTAGCCGAAACATCCACCATCCGAGCCGAACCACTCTCATCAAAGTGCGACAGCTTCTCACTCATTTCTCAACCCTTCTCGCAATCCGCAGAATGATGCCGCCTGCCGCAATCGCAATAAGCGGCAGAACAGCGAACAGCAGAAATCTTGGCCACTGGATCCCCATAATGAACATGTGATGGAGCAGAAAGGCGACGCCGACAAACAGTAATCCGACGCCAACGCACAGACCCATGCCAAAGCCAACCAGAACGCCGCCGCTCAGCAATAGCTTCTCTCGTCGATCACTCACGGCTCGATCCTACCGCAGCAACACGCGCACCGTCAGCCCAGCGATCGTGCTCCGTCCCTGCGCGCTTTCCAAATAACCATAAGACGCCAGGAGGATTGCCAAACCAGGATCGGACCCACGAAAAGAAAGAGCCCATCCAAGACGCGCAGTGGTCGCCTTCCAGTGCAAAGATCGAAGACGATCAACGCCCAATTCGCCCCTATGCCAAGGACTAACGCGACATCCAGGACCCACCGCGACGATGGGGCCTTCTCACACTGCACCGTATCCATAGCGGCAATCCTACCGCAGCAACACGCGCACCGTCAGCCCAGCAGGGAAGTGCTCAACCCCCGCAGGCAACACCACATACCCATTCCCGCGAGCATTCGCCACCACATCCCCCGAACCCTGCCAACCAACAACCTTCACCTCAACCCCATCCCAACCGCCGCTAACCTCCGCTGGCAGAAACCGAGTCACCCGCGCCCCACCCTTCACCTCATCCGCCAGCGTCGCCTCCACAAACACCGGAGCAATCTCCGTTCTCCCCTCCAGCGCACGCAGCATCGGAGCCACAAACAAAGCAAAGCAAACCTGCGCCGACACAGGATTTCCCGGCAACCCAAAGAAGTACGTCCATCCCTTGTCCGACGGCAACCGCCCAAACACAATCGGTTTCCCCGGCTGAATCAATGCACCGGTAAAGAAGAACTCCGCCCGAAACTCCCGCAGCACCTGCTCCACCAGATCGTACTTCCCCATCGAAACCCCACCCGAAAGTACCAGCAAATCCGCCTCGCGACCCTCCGCAACCTGCGCCCGCAACTCGCCCAGCTCGTCCCGCGCAATTGCCAGCCGCTCGGCGATTCCCCCCGCTCCGCTGACCAGCGCAGCGAGTGAGTAGCTATTCGAGTTCCGAATCTGCCAGGCCTCCATCGGCTCATCCACCTCCACCAACTCATCACCCGTAGCAATGATAGCGACATGAGGCCGCGCAAACACCGTCACCTTTGCCAACCCGCAACTCGCCGCAACACTTATCTCCGCCGCGCCCAGCACTCGCCCCGCAGGCAGCACCACATTCCCCGCCAACGTCTCCGCGCCGCGCGGAACCACATTCTCCCCAAGCCTCAACGCTCGCTCAACCCGCAGCACGTCGCCCTCAACCACGACATGCTCGACCATCACCACCGCATCGGCCCCCGCAGGCAAAGGAGCTCCCGTCATGATCTCAATCGCCTCACCCTCGCCCAGCTCTGCGCCCTTCCAACGCTCGCCAGCCCGCACCGACCCCACAACCCGCAACGCCCCACCAACATCCCCTGCCCGAACCGCATATCCGTCCCGCGTGCTCCGGTCGAACGCCGGCTGATCCCGATCCGCCACCACCGCCGCAGCCAACACTCTCCCCGAACCCGCCAACAACTCCACCGTCTCCACCCCGCGCGCCGCAACCAGGCGCGCCTGCCCCAGCACCTCCTCCAACGCCTCATCGAACGGCAGCACCCTCTCGCTCATCGTCCATCTCCCGTTCAAAGACGCGAAAGCCCCGGTCAACAACTCCCGACCGGGGCTCTCCTCGCTGCATGCTCGTTAGTGCTTCTTGCCCGCCTTGTACGAGGTGTCGATCGTCTCGCCAAGGCTCG
Organism: uncultured Acidobacteriaceae bacterium; assembly: GCA_963737325.1. GTDB lineage: Bacteria > Acidobacteriota > Terriglobia > Terriglobales > Acidobacteriaceae > Granulicella. Next base: position 12,990 of record CAVTSJ010000006.1, on the reverse strand, counting down.
CCAGCACCTGCTTCACCTGCGGCACCTTCGGATCATTCGGAACCAGCGCCAGGAACTTCTGGTATGCCTCAACGCATCCCGGAGGCGCCGTCAGCTTATTCGTCTTCGGATCCACCACCGACTTCGTCACCAACGCCTGTCCCTTGATGAAGTAAGCGTCTGCTTCGTTCGGATTAGCTGCAATCGCCTTGTTCGCCGCATCCAGGGCCGCATCCATCTGCCCAGCGTTGTACAGAACAGCCGCTGCATTCTTGTAATAGACACCCGCCTTGGCAGGATCTGTCTTCGCTGCATTGTCGAATGCCGGGATCGCCTCATCGGTCTTGCCCTGCGCGGTCAGTGCATTGCCAAGCTGGTTATAGTCAGCTGCCAGCCCCGCAACATTCGGCTTGGCTTCCGCTGAATCCAGCGCCACAGCCTTCTTGTAGGCATCCACCGCATCGCCGTAAGCCTGGTTCACTGCCGCATCCGAGCTCGCGGTTGTGCCGGATTTCTTATCTGCTTCCGCCAGGTGCCGTCCCTGCGCCAGCAACGTGTCGCCGTACGTTAGCCACAGCAAGCCGGTATCGGGCTTCGCCGCAACCGCTTCCTTCATCATCGCGACGTCCTTGCTCACGTCATCCTTGTTTGGCGCAGCTGCCGCAAGGTCCGCACGCACCGTCTTCAGCGTCGCATTCAACTTTGCGATAACCTTGTTCGCCGAGGTTACCTCGGCATTTTTCTTCTTGTACTCTTCCAGCTCCTTCTGCTGCTCGGGAGTCATCTGCTTGATGTACTCAGGCCGGGACATGTCATCGTTCAGCGTCAGGTCCGTGTCCTCAGACTTCACCTTCAACTCCAGCCGATCAAGGATCTTGTCGCCCTGCACAAAGTAAACGAAGTAATCGCCCGGAGTAACATTCGTCGCCTTGTAATTTCCTTGGGCGTCGATCGTTGCCGTTGCAGTAAACTTTGCATCCTTGTACGGCACCGATTGATCGGTCGTGAACTTCACATCACCGCTGGGCAGATCCATCCCCGCCGCGTTGGAGACGTGACCGTGTACTGTCGCCCCAGGTTTCTGAGCAAGCGCTGGAGCCATCGCGAAGATTGCCACGCCTACAACGCCTGCAAGCTTGGCAAATAAAGAACCTCTATACGTTTTCATCATTTCGTCGCCTTCTTTCGATTCAGCCCAAAGCCTCGATCAGCTACCGGGCGTTCGTATAATCTCGTGCCGTTCCGCTCACTGCATAGCGGATTGGGTCGGCTAAACCGGCTGCGGAAAATGCTCGCAACCGCAAATCGCAACTTTCGCATACTCCGCAGGCCTCGGTTTCACCTGAGTAGCACGACCAACTTACATGCAACGGAGCGCCCAATTCAACTCCAAGCGTCACAATCTCATGCTTTCTTAGCTTGATCAGCGGCGTCACCACCTTGATCTCGCCCTCTTTCGTCCCTCGACGGATCAGCTCATTGAACGCCTCGTAATACGCTGGCCGGCAGTCCGGATACCCCGAACTATCCTGCTCGACCGCCCCCATGAACACCGTCGTCGCTCCCAGAACCTCCGCCCAGCTCACCGCCGCGCTCAGGAAATGCGCGTTGCGAAACGGAACATAGGTCACCGGCACGTCTTCTCCCGCGCGCGACGAAGCGCTCTCGATCGCCTCATCCGTAGCTTCCGGCACCGCAATTCTCGCGTCCGTCAGCGCCGATCCGCCGATCCGCCGAAACAGATCCGTGTCCAGCTCCATCAATTCCTTCAACCCAACGGCTCGTGCCACCTCGCGCGCCGCCTGCAGTTCACGCGCCTGCGTGCGCTGACCGTAACTGAAGTGCAGACCGAAGCTGTCATAATCTCGCGCTGCCAGTGTCGCGCAGACAGTGGAATCCATGCCCCCGGAGAGGCAGACCACCGCCCTTGCCCGACTCATCTGGACGAATCCTCCGCTGCAATCTCTGCCGCGGTGACCGACTCCAATGATTCAGGGTCATCGTTCATCTTTTCCAGCAAACTGCGCGCCGCCGCTTCATCCTCGGCCTTTACCTGCAGCTGCGACTCGAACGCCACCGGGATCAGGCTGTTCGCCGTCTCTCCCACCATGAATACGGGAATTCCCGAAGCTTCCAGCGCTGACCGCGCCATGTTGGCCTCCATCGGTTCCGGGAAGGTCGCTATCGTTACCAACTCGTCCTGCGGATTCAAGTTCTCTTCGTTGCTCATCGTCTTCGTCTCACTGTCTCCGCTTGCGCGGTGTCTTCATTCTCGGCGCTTCGGCTACTTGAATTCAACCGATTGCAGATGGAAAGTTATCGTGCCCCAGAACAGCCGAGCCTGCATCTGCACCGGCAGATGCCGAGGATCGTCGGTGTACCAGATCCAGATGCTGCCGCGATTCTTTACGACCCCTTCATCTGCGGTCGCTTGCACTTTGATGGTCTGAAACGTCCCAGCGGGTGTCTTGATCTCCTCGCGACCCTCGACTTTCATGACCACACTTACGGTATGCATGGCATCGGCCAGCGGGAAATCCACCGTCTGCCCAGGCGCCATCGGCTGCGATTGCGTGTAAAACATCGCCGACAACGAGTCCGTTACGCAAGCCGGAATATTGGTGACATTGTGCGTCGCCGTGCCCTTCACCAGGTTCCGCTCGTTGCGCGTCTGCTTCCCATGCGCATAATCGAACGTAAGATCGCTCGCGATCTTCCTGCGACCCTCCTGCGTCTGCTTATCGAAATGCGTCGAGCATCCGGTCTTCAAATCAAAGGCAGACTGAAAACCATCCACCACAGGGAACAGCATATTCACCGCACCCACAGTATCCGCCGTAGCCGTGATCTTCAGCAGGCTTCCCACCTGGTCCAGATGAAACACCGCAGTTCCCGCCGTAAACACCCGCCAATCCACGCTGTAGGTTAGGGTTTGGTGCGGAGGATAGTCAAAGCTGGGAGCGGGCGGCTGCAGTACCGGAATCGGCCGTTGCGCAATCGGCGCCTCCGCCTTCGAGAACAACTGCCCCTTCATCCTCATCGGCTGCCCAAAGCTCATCAGGACGGCCAGCGCGCACGCTGATCTCCCGATGACCACTGCCGGCGAGTCTCTCCAGACCCGCAAACGGGCCATCCAAACGGCCTTCAAATCAGCATCTCCCGTGGGTTAGACGCACCTGCGAACCCTAGTGCCAAACTACCATTCGCAGCGCCAGGGCCGCATAAATCGCGACTGCGCCCATAAGTGCATTGTACTCGTGATGATGCCGGTAGCGCTCCAGCGAAAACCGTCCGACCGCACCCTTCGTATCCCCAAATCGCGCAGCCGTCACCCTTGGCAACAGCCGTGGAACCTTCCGCGCATACTCATCGAACGACGGAAATGCGCCCCGCAAAAACGCCTCCTCCGAAAGAATGGTCGGTACATAAATTGCCAGAAACATCCCGACCAGCAACACCACCAGCCACCATCTTCCAGCCGCCACAGCAAACCCCGCCGCAATCCCCATCGACCCTAAATACAGCGGATTCCGCGTATACGCATACGGCCCCGTACGCGTGAGTTCCGCATTCTTCTTCACATATCCCGCCGCATAGCCGCGCAGCCACAGTCCGGGCACTACCAGCAAGAGGCTCCACGCCAGCGTGTGCCAACTAGGCCGCGCGAACACCAGGAAGATCGCCGCCACCACAAATCCCAGCGGCACTCGCACCCTGCGCGCGATCCTCTGCCAACCCGTCTTGCCACCAGCTTTTGTCACGGTCGCCGAACCCATCCCACCATTCTCTCAAATGATCTCGCCGATACCTCACAGCAGGCCGTGAACCGCCTCCAGAACCGCGCTGACCGAAATCTTCGCCAAACCCGCGTCCTCCGCGCTCGCACGCTTATAGCTCGTCACCGACGCAGGATCCCGCAACACCACCTTCGCCCCTGGCCCTCGCGGCCCATTCCTCGCCGGATCGGTCGGCCCAAACAGCGCCACCAGCGGAACACCCAGCGCCGCCGCCAAGTGCGTAGGCCCCGAATCACCGCCCACCAGCACCGTCATGCGGCGCATCAACGCAATCAATCCAGTCACATTGCACACGACCACCCGCGCCGCACCTCCGCTAGCCTCCACCACCGCTGCGGACCCTGCGTCATCCTTGCGCGGCGCGTTCACCACCACATCCATACCCATCGCCTTTAGCTCAACAGCCAGCGCGCCATACTTCCTCACGTTCCAGCACTTCGCCGGCCAGCCCGCACTCGCAGCCAGCAAACACGTTCGCCGATCGCCCACCTCCTCAGCCCAGTTATCCGCCCACTCCTCATGCGGCAACTCCACGCCACCTGGCTCCAGCGCAACTCCGCAAGCCTCACCCAGCAGCGCCGCACCCTGCTCAATCACGTGCGTACCCCAGCGCTCGAGCTTCGTTTTGTAAAACTTCGCAGCCATAGACTCGCGCGGATCGCTATACCCCACCAGCTGCCCCGAGCCCGACATCCGCCCAATTACCGCCGACCGCAACGTCCCCTGCATATCGACCGCAAGATCGTAGTGCTCGCTCCGCAGCGCCCGCCGCAATTCAAAGATCGACCGCAACGTTGCAGGCGACGCCGGAGCCTTCGACCACTGCTTCGTCTCCGCCAGATGCACGCGCCTCACCACCGGCCCTTTTCCCGTCCCATCCACCAGCAGCGGAGACCAGTGTGGTGTCACAACCCAATCAATCTCCCAATCCGGCCGCGCCGCTCTCAGCGCACTCACTGCCGGCAACGCATGCAGCACATCGCCCATCGCACCTACGCGGATAACCAGGATCTTCATCAGACCTCCGCCCCTGCATGCATCAGCTTTGCTTCGAGCGCGCGCAACACCGTCGCAGGATCGGCAAACTCTGCCTCCAGCGCGACCACCATCAGCGGTCCCTGCTCTTCCAGTCGCCGCCGCATCGCCTCCGAAAGCTTCACCGCATCTTTCTCCGTCGTAACGAAACCCGATCCGTTCAGGCTCTTCGCCACCTCGATCACTCGCTCCAAATCCGCTGCCGTGTAGCGATGATGATCGGGGAACGCGACTGTCTCCACCACTCCGCACCCGGCATTCTGCAACATAGCGGCGAAGTCTTCCGGCCGGGCGATCGCGCAGAACGCAACCGGCCGCAGCCCCGCTCCAAACACCCGCAGCGGGGCAGGGAAGACCAGTTTCCTGCGCACAATCCACATCTGCCCCCGTTCGCGCAGCATCGCCCACGCGCGCCTGTTCACCGACGCGACTCCTGCATCGATATCCGCATCAACCTCGTTCTGCCGCACCAGCAGCACATCCGCGCGCTGCAGCGCAGACAAACCCTCGCGCAGATTACCCGCCGGCAGCAACGTATCCTCAAGGTCCTCTGACGTCACCAGGACGATATCCACGTTCCGTCCAAGTTGGCGATGCTGAAATCCATCATCCAGCAGATGCACACCTCGCACACTGCCTTCAGTCTGTTCCTCCGCAAGCTTTCCCGCAACATACCGATCGGCGCCCACCCACACCGGCACGCCCGCCAGCTCAGCAATCAACACAGGCTCATCGCCAAATCGCCGCGCCGCGTTCTCAACCTCCAACCGCACCTTCTCGACAACACGCCCCTCCCGCCCATATCCCCGCGAGAGCACATCCACGGTCCATCCCCCCTCCCGCAACAGCTTCGCCAGCGCAATCACCACCGGCGTCTTGCCCGCGCCACCCGCCGACAAACTGCCAACACTGACCACAGGCCAATCCAGCGTGCGCGTTCGTCCCAACCCCGCGCTTCGCAAACCGTCCTTCAGCCGAATTGCCGCTGCATACAAGGGAACCAGCGGCCGCGCCCATGGCCGCCTCGCGCTCATGCCGCCTCCTGCGAAATCACCGAAACGATTGCCTTCACCGACCGCTCCGTCGCGCCCTGTTGCTCTTCGAAAACCCTCCGCCCCGCCTCGCCAATCGCCTTTGCCTCTTCGCGATTCGCCAGCAGTTCGGCAACCATCCCGCCCAGCTCTACCTCGTCATGCACAATGCGAATCCCGCCTGCCTCCGTCAACTTCGCAACTACGTCACGGAAGTTTTCATACGACGGACCCATTACCACCGGCACGCCAAACTGCGCCGGCTCAAGTGGATTATGACCGCCCCTCCGAACCAGGCTGCCGCCAAGAAACGCCGCATCCGCAACCCTATACACCGCCGCCAGGTCTCCAATCGTGTCGAGCAGCACCACCTCGATCCCGAGCGATGAGATCTCTTCATCACCCGCCCCGAGATGTTCGCTCGCCTTCACATAGCGCATCGATCGCAGCAGAGCCTCCACACCCGCAAACCTCTCCGGATGTCGCGGAGCCACCACCAGCAGCACATTCGCCTTACCGCGTAGCGACCTCTGCCAGGCTCCCATGACCAATTCCTCTTCCGCCGGCGCCCCATCCACCGTGCTCCCCGCCACAAAGATCGCACGCTCTCCCGCCACCGAGCGAATCCACTCCGGCACGCGGCGTTCCTTCGGCGCCCGTATGTCAAACTTCGTGTTCCCCGCCACCTGCACGTTCTCCGTACGAACGCCCGCAATCACCAGCCGCAGCGCGTCCTGTTCGCTCTGCGCCAGCCACAGCGCAGGCTTGCGCATGATCCCTCCCCAGATCCACTGCATCCGCTGCGCCCGCGCAAACGACCGGTCGCTCATACGCGCATTCGCAACCACCACCGGAACACCCGCAAGCCCACACTCGTGCAGCATGCGCGGCCAAAGCTCGCTCTCCATCAAAATCAGCGCGACAGGCTTCAACGCGCGCAAATACGCCCGCACAGCAAATGCAAAATCCAGCGGCATATAAAACACGCGCGCCGCACCAAACCGTTCCCGCGCCAGAGCCTGTCCCGTGCGCGTGGTCGTCGAAATCACCACGCGATACCCCTCCCCAAGCGCCGCCTCCAACTCCCCTACCAACCGCGAAGCAGCCAGCACCTCGCCCACGCTCACCGCATGAACCCAAACCGCTCGTCTGCCATGAAGTGTCGGCACCAACTGCCGGGGCACGGCGCCAAGCCTCTGCCGCAACCCTTCGCGATACCGCTGCGTAGTCGCCATCCGCAGCAGCCACCACGGCGAACTCAGCACGAGCCCGAGCGTCAGCAGCGCGCTGTAGACCAGCATCGTCACGCCTCTCCCAGCGCCGTGTTTTGTTTTCCCAGCATCCTGAAGAGGATAATCGAATAGAACGACAAGCACTCACCTATGAACAATTCCAGCCTGAACATACGCCCTGCCACGCCCCACGATATCCCCACCATCCTTCGCTTCATCCGCGAGCTAGCTGAGTACGAGCGTGAGCCCGACGCCGTCCGCGCCACCGAAGCCGACCTCCTCCGCGATGGCTGGGGCACCCCCGCGCGCTTCACCGCCATCATCGCCGACTACAACGGCGCCCCCGCAGGCTTCGCGCTCTACTTCACCACCTACTCCACCTGGCGCGGCCATCACGGCATCCGCCTCGAAGACCTCTACGTCACGCCCTCCCTGCGCGGCCATGGCATCGGCAGGGCGCTTCTCGCGCGCCTCGCCCGCATCGCCGTAGACCAGGGCTGCCCTCGCCTGGAGTGGGACGTCCTCGCGTGGAACGAACCCGCCATCGCCGTCTACCATCGCGTCGGCGCCAACGTATTAACGGCGTGGCGCATCATGCGCCTCGCCGACGAGCCGCTAGCTGCACTCGCAGCCGCCGACACTTCTGACCACGTATCCTAAAACCAGATGAAAAAGATCCACGTAATTGGCGGCGGCCTCGCCGGCCCCGAAGCCGCACTGCAAGCCGCCAGCCTAGGCTGCCACGTCATCCTCTCCGAGATGCGTCCCATCCGCTCCACCGAAGCCCACCAGACCTCCGACTTCGCCGAGCTCGTCTGCTCCAACTCCCTCAAGAGCGAAAGTGAAAACACCGCGCCCTGGCTGCTCAAACAGGAGATGCGCCGCGCCAACTGTTTCCTTCTGCAAGCCGCGGACGCCAGCGCCGTTCCCGCCGGCCACGCCCTCGCCGTCGACCGCATCGAGTTCTCCCGCCGCGTAGCCGACCTCATCGCCGCCAACCCCAACATCGAAGTCCGCCGCGAAGAAGTCACAGCCCTCAACGAACACGATCCCAACACCATCACCATCCTCGCCAGCGGCCCACTCACCAGCTCGCCCCTAGCCGCCGACCTCCAGCGCCTCACCGGCTCCGAGCAGCTAGCCTTCTACGACAGCATCTCCCCCATCGTCGACGCCACCACCATCGACATGGACAAAGTCTACTTCGCCGCCCGCTGGGACAAAGGCACCGCCGACTACATCAACTGCCCCTTCACCAAGGAACAGTACGAAGCCTTCCTCGACGCCCTCACTGCCGCTGAAACCGTCGAAGCGAAAAGTTGGGAGGCCCTTCCGGCAGGCGGCGCAGTCACCGCCGCGCCTCCAACCATGAACTACTTCGAAGGCTGTCTCCCCATCGAAGAGACCGCCCGCCGCGGCCGCGACACCCTCCGCTTCGGCCCCATGAAGCCCGCCGGCCTCACCAACCCGAAGACCGGCCGCTGGCCCTACGCCGCCGTTCAACTTCGCCAGGAAAATCTCCGCGCCGACAGCTACAACCTTGTCGGCTTTCAGAACCACCTCAAGTTCGGCGAGCAGGCCCGCGTCCTCCGCCTCATCCCTGGCCTCGAGCACGCCACCTTCCTGCGCTACGGCCAGATCCACCGCAACACCTACATCCACGCCCCCTCGCTCCTCACTGAAACCCTCCAGCTCCGCGCCCACCCCAGCATCTTGATCGCCGGTCAATTGTCCGGCGTCGAAGGCTACACCGAGTCCATCGCCAGCGGCCTCCTCGCCGGCCGCTATGCCGCTGCCCTCGCGCGCGACCTCGCCCCGACGCCAGCCCCGCGCATCACGGCCAACGGCTCGCTAACCCACTACATCACCCACGCCGACCAGAAAAAATTCCAGCCAGCCAACATCACCTTCGACCTCCTGCCACCCCTCGAAGAAGACCTCCGCAAAAAGATCCGCGACAAGAAAGAACGCCACAAAATCCAATGTGATCGGGCGCTCGACGCATGGGATGCGTGGCGCGCAAAATAAATCCTGCGATTCCCGGCAGACTACGGTACGCTTCCTGCAAAGACGTTCTCATGGAGGTGAAGCATGCGTCTGCTCTCCGCGATTGACGCCATCGGCCCCGCCTGGAATCACACCTCCCGCATGCTCGTGGCTCCACGCAACTGGCGGCTTGCGCTTAAGATTGGCGCCGTCGCCTTCTTTGCCCAGGTGGGCGGCTGCAATGGCTCATACAACTACCCCGGCCATCACGTCCCCGCCGCCCCGCCGACTCTTGTCGCAGCAGTCGTCGCACTGGCCCTTCTCCTTTTCATTGTCGGCCTAGTCATCGCGCTCGCCTTCTTCTATCTCAGCTCCCGCCTGCAGTTTGTCTTCTTCGAGGTTGTGCTGCGCAGCGACACCACCCTCGCGCCTATCTGGAGACGTTATGGCAACGCCACGTGGCACTGGATGGGTCTGAAAATCCTGTACTTCCTTGTCGCAATCGTTTGTGCCGCACCTGTACTTGTTCCAATCCTCATCCACTTCATCCGCGCGATAGGTCCCTCCTTCCACGGCATTACTCCCCAGGATCCCGTCGCACTGATTGTCGCCATTCTCAGCTTTATCGGCGCCATCTTCTTCATCATCGTCCTCATCAGCGTTGGCTACACCCTCTTATGCGACTTCGGCCTGCCCTTCATGGCACTCGAAAGCACGCCGATCCCCGAGACCGTGCGTTGCGTCTGGAATCTCGTGCGCAATGAACCCGGCCCGGTTGCGTTGTATGTGCTCATGCGCTTCCTGCTCACCCTGGCCGGTTCGCTCGCCGCCGACTTCATCTTCGTGATGGGCGCCCTCATCGCCTCCACCCCCTTCGTCGGAGTCGGATTGATAGCATGGTTTTCCCTCCGCCACGCCGGGCTCGCAGGTCACATCACGATGATCGCTGCATGGGTTGTTCTTGGCGTGGTGTTGCTGGTTCTGCTGGTGCTCGCCGGCATCACCCTCTTCGGCTTCGTATACACCTTCCTCAAGGCGTTCGCGCTCTATTTCCTCGGCGGCCGCTATCCACTCGTAGGCGCCTACCTTGAGCCTTTTCTACCGCCACCCTATCCCTACTCCGGTTTCCCCGACGCAGGTCAGCCGCCCGCACCGCCGCCTGCAGTGAGTTAGCCGAAGATCAGGCCAACCTACTCAGCCTTCTTCTTATTCCGAGCCTTCACCTTGAACCAGATCGGGCTGCCAATAAATTTGAACGTATCCCGAATCTCATTTGCCAGAAACCGCTCATAGCTGAAGTGCAGCTTCACGTCGCGATCGGTGAACAGCACAAAGGTGGGCGGAGCCACAGCCGCCTGCGTCATGTAATAGATCTTCACGCGCTTGTTCATCGGCACGCTAGCGCGCTGAAAGTCAATCTTGTCCAGGAACCGGTTCATCGCGCCCGTAGACACGCGCTTCCGCCGCTCCCGCGCCACCAGCTCCACCTTCTTGAACACCTCGTCAATCCCTTTGCCATCTGACGCCGACACAAACAACAGCGGCGCATAGTCCAGATATTTCAGCGAATCCCGCACCTGCTGCTCATACAGCTTCTTATCCGCCGGCGCACTGCCATCAAACAGCGTCTTCCCATCTGCTCCCACCTTCGTCACCAAATCCCACTTGTTCACGACGATGATCACGCTGCGCCCGCTCTCATGCGCATAGCCGCCAATGTTCGCATCCGCCGCTGCCACGCCCTCCGTCGCATCAATCACCAGCAGCGACACATCTGCCGCCTCCAAATGCTTCCGGCTCATAATCACCGACAGCTTCTCCGCCATCAACTTCGTTTTGCCCTTGCGCCGAATCCCCGCTGTATCGATGAACCGGAAACTGTGCCCATCCCGCTCCACCACCTCATCCACCGCATCGCGCGTCGTCCCCGCGATCGGCGACACGATAGCGCGATCGCTATTCGTCAGCGCATTCAGCAGCGTGCTCTTCCCAACATTCGGCCGCCCGATGATCGCAATCTTCGTCTCCCGCGAAACATGCTCACCATGCGACCGCAACCGCCGCCCAGTGCCTTCCGTCGTCACCAGTTCGCCGTCATCGTCGTACGGGCCATCCATATCCTCTTCGATCTCTTCGTCAATTCCAAGCATGTTCTCGCTTGGCTCCTCCGCCACGAACTCCGGAGGCAGCGCCGCCCAAACCTCATCCAGCAAATCTCCAATCCCCGAGCCATGCTCCGCCGAGATCGGGCAAACGTTCTTGAACCCCAGCCGCCGAAAGTTCTCCGCCGCCGCATACATATCCGCCGAGTCCATCTTGTTCACCGCAAGAAAAATCGGCTTACCCCCGCGCAGCAACAACCGAGCCAGCTCAACATCCGGCGCGGCCAACTCCGTCCGTCCATCCACCACCATGATGATCACGTCCGCCTCTTCCAACCCCACCTTCGCCTGCCGAAAGATCTCCGACGGAATCAGCGCCTCATCATCCGGAACCACGCCGCCCGTATCCACCAGCCGCACATCGCGCCCCGCCCACTCCACCTCGCCATAAATGCGATCGCGCGTGATTCCCGGCTCATCCCCGACAATCGATCGCCGCGTCTCCGTTAGCCGATTGAACAGCGTCGACTTCCCAACATTCGGCCGCCCGCAGATCGCCACCAGCGGCAACCGTGTCGTCTCATGGCGTTCGCCGCTGGTCGCCAGCGTCAGTGCCGAGGCGATCTTCTCCGCTTCTTTCCAGTCGCGTTCCTCATGCCCACTTCCCGCCCCACCCGCAACCGAGCTCTTGTTCCGCTTACCCAGCGTTCGCGCCGCCCGAGCCTCGCGCTCGTCGTCGAAGTCCCCGCCATACCCGCGCGTCCCCGCCTCCTCGCGATTCCGCAGCACCACTTTATGCTCGCGGTCCGGACTCTTTGTCGGCGTCTTTGCCAGCTTCACCGCGGCAGCCTTCTTCGCCGCCAACTCCTTGCGCATCTTCGGCGACACCGCCCCCGTAGTCGCCGTCCCCCGCGGCGCCGTCTTCCCCATCTTCGGCCGCGTGCTCGCCTGCCGATGCTTCTTACCCAGTCGTTTCTTCGTCTCGCGCCGCGGAGCCATGCTTTCCCTCGTATCTCAATGGTAGTGGAGGAATAAACCGCGTGCCGTCCGTTTAGTGATTCACATCCCCTGTATCCGAATTCGCCGCCCATGTCGGCTTCGACTCCGGCGACCCTTCCTGCCTCAAAAAGATTGACAAGAAGAAGTACAGCGCGATCGCCATGTACTCCGCCTCCCACGTCTGGAACGTCGTAAACCAGAATTGCGCCGACCCCAGAAACTGCCCCATCGAAACCCGCGCCTGGTGCAGTATTACTCTCTGCTCATTCGCCTGCAGGGTGCCCGCATACAAGTGCATTGCAAAGGCCACCAAAAACAGCACCGCAAACGCAATCGTCAACGAGTTTCCATACAGCCAGTTCTTCAACGTGCCACGCCGGCGGTGCACGTTCTTGCGCGAGTGCGGCGCACCCCGCTGCCGCAAAAAAATCCCAAATAAGATCAATGACCCCAGCTGCAGAATCGCTGCCTGCCAGTTCTCAAAGACCCCTTCAAGAAAATTTCCCGTAAGGAAATACTTCCAGTGCCCGACCGCCGGCAGCCTCGCCCCCGCGCGCGTCGCGTTATACGCAACGTTCCCGCACAAAGCCTGTCCTGCCAAAAAGACTATAAACAGCCCGCAGAACACCAACAACAGCCCATTGTCCTCGATCCACTTCCGTGTCCGTTTCATGTTCAGTTCCCACGTCTCTCCGTCAGATGCGATTTGCTCTCGTCCCGGCAGCGTCACCTCCTCAACCAGCGCGGCGAAGAAACGGCGATTATCATCGTGACAGCGCATGCCTTCCGCCACCCCACTTCCGCCGCTCACCAACATCGACTCCGCGCG
>CAVTSJ010000005.1:0-167410 GCA_963737325.1 uncultured Acidobacteriaceae bacterium | reverse complement strand
CGAGGTCAAAGGCAACATGGCCACGTTCGACCCAACCGTTACCAACCCCACCACCAACACCCTCGGAGCCTACTGGTTTGGTGAAACCCACGCCAATGGCCGTACCTCCATGCAGGCCAACGTATTCAGCACGGTCATGCCCAGGGTCGGCTTCTCCTGGCTTATCCATCCCAACACCACCCTGCGCGGCGGTTTTGGAGTCTACTCCTACAACTGGAGCACGGATAACTACGGCAGTGGCTTGGGAGCCTCTGTCGCATCCTCCGGCAGCTACAACGACCAGTCGAATGGAATCTACCCAACTACCAAATTCGATGGGCCCGGAGACCTCTTCCCCTTAGGCGGCGGAACACCAGGCCCCCTCCCGTACACAGCCGCTTCCCAGGATCCAACCAGGTTCAATGGGCAAAGCGTCGGCTACAACGCCTACCACACCCCCATCCCGAAGATCGAGCAGTGGAACGTGGGCATGCAATGGCAGTTGAGCACCAATACGGTCGGCACCTTGAGCTATGTCGGAAGCCATGGCTTCAACCTCACCTTCCCCACCAACATAAACGCCGTGCCTCTCAACAAGCTGTCTTCCAGCGACACCTCGGGCTGCAATGCTACCGGAACAACCGTCAACTGCGCAGTGCCGTATCCGGTGTATGGGCAGATCAACGGCAACCTCTATCAGGCAATCTCAAACTACAATTCGCTGCAGGCGACCATTACCAAGCGCCTGCAACACGGATTCAGCTACAGCGCCAACTACACCTGGTCGCACTTCCTCGATGATCAGGATTCGTCTGGTTGGGGTACGCATGCTGGTCCTACGCCCTATCAATATGCAAGTACCTTGACGACAAACTACGCGTCGAAGAACTACGGGCCCTCCAACTTTGACACCCGCAACTCCTTCAAAGGGTTCGTAATTTACCAGCTTCCCTTCGGCAAAGGCAGGGCATACCTCAACAAGAACTGGTTCGAAGACATTACGGTCGGCGGCTGGCAGATCTCTGGCATCCTCATCGTAGCGTCAGGAAATCCGTTCCAGGTCTACACCACGGGGAATACCTACCAGAATGCCGGCTCGCAGTATCCCAACTGGTCGGGAGTCTCTCCGCGCCCGGTAAACAGAGGCATCAAAGAGTGGTTCAACCCGGCCGCTTTCACCAACCCTGGAAACGGAAACTTCGGCAACTCGGGAAGAAACCAGTTGGTCGGACCCGGATTCAATACCGAAAATATGTCCGCGCTCAAGGAGTTCCACTTGCCCTGGGATCGGATGGCTTTCTCCATTCGCTGCGATGCGACCAACGTATTCAACCATCCCACCTTCAGTCCTCCGGACGGTACGCTCGCCGGGGATAGCGGGCCGGGAACGGAATATACCCTCACCAATAACCAAAGTATCAAGAACGGCGTCGTCACCGGAAACCAGATCACCAGCATCCAGATTGGTGGAAGACAGCTGCAACTGGGGGCTCGCCTCTCGTTCTAACGTGAATTGCGTCACTACCTCCGAAGAGACGGCGAGTACTCTCGCCGTCTCTCTTTTTTCGGCAAGCTCTTTCGCTTGTCTCTCGATATGATCTGGATAGTATGTACCCAAAGCTAAGAAGTCTTTCCACCGGATTGGTTCTGCTCTTATCCGCAGCGCTCTGCTCCTCGCAAGCCGCTCCCAATCAGCAGGAGCTTGCCTCCCACCTCCAAAAGGCGCAAACCTACGAGCATCAGAATCGCCCCGACCTCGCCATTCCAGAGCTCCAGGCCGCACTGGCCCTCGATCCCTCCAATCTCCAAACCCGCGCCAACCTCGGCGTCCTCCTCTTCTTCCAGGGCAAGTACGATCAGGCGCGCCCACTCCTTCAAGCCGTCGTCGAGTCCAGGCCCGACCTCTGGAAGATTCAATCGCTCCTCGGCATCGCCGAGCGCAAGACCGGCGACGACCACCAGGGCCGCATCGATCTCGAAACCGCCTTCCCCCACATCACAGAGACCAAGCTAAAGATCGACGTAGGCCTCCAGCTCATCGAGAGCTACACCGCCACCGGTGAGCTAGACAAAGCCTCCGACCTCATCGCCCAACTCCTGGCCCTCAAGCCAACTGATCCAGAGCTCCTCTACGCCGCCTATAACATCCACTCCAACATGATGGCGGAGGATCTTCTCAGCCTCTCCCTCGCAGATCCAAACTCCGCGCAGCTTCACCAGGCCATCGCGCACGAACTCCAGCGCACCCACGACCTCGATGGCACCATCCGCAACCTTCGCCAGGCGCTCGCCCTCGATCCCAACCTTCCCGGCATTCACTTCGAACTAGCCGAAGCCCTCCACGCATCCGACGACCAGCGCCTCAAAGCCGAGGCCGTCGATCAATACAAGCTCGCCGTCCAAACCAATCCCACCGACCCCAAAGCCGCAGCCCGCCTCGGCGATATCGAAGTGGAAATGGGCGACCTCGACGCCGGCGAGAAAAACTACCAGCAAGCGCTCAAGCTGCAACCCAACTCTGCGGACGCCAAAATCGGCATGGCCAACGTCCTCACCGAACGCGGCGACCCCGCAGCCGCAGCGCCCCTCCTCGAACAGGTAATCGCCGCCGACCCCTCCAACTACCTCGCGCACTTTCGTCTCAGCACCGTCTATCGCAAGCTCCACCGCCCCGACGACGTCAAGCGCCAGCTCGATGCCTACACCAAATACAAAGACATGCACGAGAAGTTGACAAGCATCTACAAGACCCTCGATGCTCCCGACAAACCCCCGGTGAAATAATTTGCAGCACCAGCGTCACCCAACATCGGCAATCACGGCAGGCCTGCTCCTCAGCATCCTCGCGTGCTCCTCTGCCATAGCGCAAACCCACACCGCGCCCGCCTCCGCCACCATCGAAGTCCCGCAGCTCGTCGACATCACCGACTCTACCCACATCCAATTCCAGCACCTCTCCAGCTCCGACCAGAAGTACATCGTCGAATCCATGAGCGGCGGCGTAGCCCTCATCGACTACGACGGCGATGGCTATCCCGACATCTACTTCACCAACGCGCCCAACGTCGCCATGGCCCTCGCCGGCAAAAAAGCCCGCAGCGCCCTCTATCACAACAATCGCGACGGCACCTTCACCGACGTCACCGACAAAGCAGGCGTTGGCTATCCTTGCTGGGCCATGGGCGCAGCCGTCGGCGACTTCAACAACGATGGCCTCCCCGACCTCATCGTCAGCTGCTTCGGCGGCGTCGTCCTCTATCGCAACAACGGCGACGGCACCTTCACCGACGTCACCAAATCCGCCGGCCTCTCGATCGACAAAGGCTGGGCCACCGGCGCCGTCTTCGGCGACTACGACGCCGACGGCAACTCCGATCTCTTCGTCCCCCACTACGTCGACTTCGACATGAACGACCTACCGCAGTTCGGCTCGCAGGTCACCTGCCAGTATCACCACGTCCCTGTGCAGTGCGGCCCGCGAGGCCTCAAAGGCTCACCCGACTCTCTCTACCACAACAACGGCGACGGCACCTTCACCGACGTCTCCAAGGCCGCAGGCGTCGACGACTCCAACAACTTCTTCGGCCTCGGCGCCGTCTGGTCTGACTTCGCTAACGACGGCAAGCTCGACCTCTTCGTCGGCAACGATGGCGAGCCCAACTACCTCTACCGCAACGACGGCAGCGGCCACTTCAAAGACATCGCCCTCGACAGCGGTGTCGCCGTCAGCGACGAAGGCCTCGAGCAGGCCAACATGGGCATCGCACTCGGCGATTACCTCAACGACGGCCGCATCAGCATCGCCATCTCTCACTTCAGCGAAGAGTACGCCGTCCTCTATCGCAACGACGGCGGCTTCAACTTCACCGAGGTCTCGCATCAAGCCGGCATCGCCCAGCCCAGCGTCCCCTACGTCGGCTGGGGCGACGCCTTCGTCGATCTCAACAACTCAGGCTGGCAGGACTTCTTCCTCGTCAACGGCCACGTCTACCCGCAGGTCGACGACGCCAAGGCCGGCATCGCCTATAAGGAACCGAAGCTCGTCTACATCAATCAGCACAACGGAACCTTCCGCGAGATGGGCGCAGCCACCGGCAAAGCTGTCCTCATCCCCCAGGTCAGCCGAGGCCTCGCCGTAGGCGATCTCTTCCACCGCGGCGTGCTCGATCTCGTCGTAGAAAACCTCGTCGGCGGCCCCATGATCCTCGAAGCCAAACCCAACCCCGCCAATCACTGGGTAAGTTTCGCCCTCGAAGGCGCACCCAAAAATCGCCTCGCCCTCAACGCCCGCATCCGCGTCACCATCGGCTCGCAACAGCAGTTACAGGAGATTCGCAGCGGCGGCAGCTATCTCTCCCAAAGCGATCTGCATGTGCACTTCGGCATAGGCAAAGCGCGCATCATCGACAAGGTAGAAGTTATCTGGCCCAACGGCCCCACGCAGACCTTTACCGACGTCCAGCCCGACCACTTCTACTCCCTCAAGCAGAACGGCACGCTAGTCCTCGCAGACCCGCCAAGCCCCACCCACCACAAGCCCTAAGCCTTCGCCTTATGCTTCCCCCGCGGCGCCCCGCTCGACTCCCGCACCACCAGCTCCGGTTCCACCTGGATCGTTGCCGGCAACTCTTCATGCGCCAGCTTTCGCAGCAGCGCCGCCGCCGCCGTACTCCCCATCAACTTCAGCGGCTGCCGAATCGTCGTCAAGCTCGGCACGTGATACGACGCCGACTGAATATCATCGAACCCCACAATCGAAACATCATGCGGCACATGATACCCATAGTCGTGCAGCGCGCGAATACTGCCCATCGCTGAAATATCGTTGAAGCAAAGAATCGCCGTGAACTTCTGCTTGCTCTCCAACAGATCATGGATCCCCGGATAGCTGATCTCCGGCGACGTCGAATCCTTCGCCAGCTGTATGGTCAGGTGCTCATCGATCGCCAGTCCCAGCTCCCGCGCCACCCGCATCGTCGCCGACCAGCGCAGCTCCGTATCCGTACTCACCGACTGGCCCTTCATATAAACAATCTTCCGATGCCCCAGGTCGTACAAATGCCGCAACGCCAGCCGCGCCGCGTGCTCATGATCCAGCACCACGTTCGTCACTTCCGCCAGCGTCGAGTGGCCCGCAATCAGCACCGCCGGCAAGGGCAGGGGATTGGTCAGCTTCGTATCGATCGCCAGAATCCCATCCACGCCCCGCGCCTGCAGCAGCGCGGGATACTCCATAATCAAACTCTCCACGTGCCGATGATGCACCGTGAAATAGAAGTACCCCTCTTCCATCAGCAGGTCGCCAATCCCCGACAGCACCTGCGAGTGATACCCCTCACCCAGCACCGGCAGCAGAATCCCAATACTGCGCATCGGCTTGCCCAGCAGCGATCGCGCAATCATGTTCGGCTTGTAATTGAACTCGATCGCCGCCGCTCGAATCCGCTCGCGCGTCGCCTCAGGAATCGAACGCCCCGGCGTGTTGTTCAGCACAAACGATATCGTCGACGGGCTCAGATTCAGGTGCGCCGCCAGGTCCTTCAGGCTCACCCGCCGCAGGTGACTGCTCTTTGCTTTGGCTGCCGGATCGTTCGCTTCACCATCTCGCATAGGCGTCACCGTGCACTCTCACCAGAATAACAACAGAAACACGCTCGTCTCCCCGTCCGGAGTACACTCCTGAATACGTTTACCGTACCCATCTGTGTTCCCTCGGACGCCTATCCAAAACCCTCGGATATTCACTGTAGACACAAGAACAAACGTTTGTCTAGAATGTCGGTACTCTATTGGTCGATACGTTGCACTTTCTCTGTACAACGGTCATTTCAAATGACGCGGCGGATGGAATTTTTGCTGGTCGGAGATCTGTAATGCGTGTGCGCGCTATCCCATCCCTGCTGATGTTTTCTGCCCTCGCCACTGTCTTCACCGCGACGGCTATCTATATCTCAGCTCCAGGGACACCGGTCTCCGCGCACCAGGTCACCCAACCCATCCCCACCCCGCCCTCCGACGCCGAAGCCCGTGCCTTCGCCGACAAACTCATCGCCAAAATGACCCTCGCCGAAAAGCTCGGCCAGATGACCCAGGTCCCACTCAACTCGCCCCCGCCTCGCCCCGCCGAAGAACTCGCCCGCACCGGCGCCGTAGGCTCCTTCCTCTTCATCACCGACGCCGCAGAAATTAACCGCCTCCAGCACGTCGCCGTCGAGCAGAGCCGCCTCCACATCCCGCTCCTCTTCGGTTACGACGTCATCCACGGCTTCCGCACCATCTATCCCGTCCCCATCGCCCTCGCCGCCACCTGGAATCCTTCTGCAGCCGAAACCGCGCAATCGATGGCTGCCCGCGAAGCTCGCGCCACCGGCATCCAGTGGACCTTCGCTCCCATGGTCGACATCGCCCGTGATCCCCGCTGGGGCCGCATCATGGAAGGCGCCGGCGAAGATCCCTTCCTCGGCTCCCGCATGGCCGAAGCCCAGGTCAAAGGATTCCAGGGCGCCTACCTCGGCGCACCCAATCACGTCATGGCCTGCGTCAAGCACTTCGCCGGCTACGGCGCTGCCTCCGGCGGCCGCGACTACGAAGAGTCCAATATCTCCGACGAGCAGCTCTGGAACGTCTACTTCCCGCCCTTCCACGCCGCGCTCGAAGCCGGCGCCGGCTCCATCATGTCTGCCTACATGGACCTCAACGGAGTCCCCGCCGCCGGCAACCGCTGGCTCCTCCACGACGTCCTCCGCGACGACTGGAACTTCCACGGTATGGTCGTCAGCGACTGGGCCGCCGTCAAAAGCCTAACCACCCACGGCTTTGCAAAGAACGACGAAGACGCAGCGGCTCGCGCCGTAAACGCCGGCGTCGACATGGAAATGTCCACCACCAACTTCCAGGACAACCTCCCCTCCGCCCTCAAGCAAGGCCTCGTCACCGAAGCCACCATCAACAACGCCGTCCGCAACATCCTCGTCGCCAAGTACAAGCTCGGTCTCTTCAGGAACCCCTACATCGATCCATCGCAAACCGCCGCGCAGATGGTCACGCCCGAGCAGCGCGCCACCGCCCGCACCATCGCCACGCAAACCGCCGTCCTCCTGCGCGACCAAAATAATCTCCTCCCCCTCAACCCCGCGTACAAAACCATCGCCCTCATCGGCCCCCTCGCAGACTCCAAACCCGACATCATGGGCTCCTGGTGTCTCGCCGGCCATCCCTCCGACACCGTCACCGTACTCGAAGGCATGCGCAATCACTACGGCGCGTCGCACATCCTCTACACCAGGGGCGTTGAGATCGAACGCGACCAACCCTCCATCTTCGACCCGCAATTCTCCAGCCCCAAGCCCACCCTCACCACCGACGCCGAGCGCGACGCCGAGTTCCGTCACGCCCTCGACCTCATCAACCAATCCGACGTAGCCGTCCTCGTCCTCGGCGAGCTCCAGAGCATGAGCGGCGAACGCGCCTCGCGCTCCTCGCTCGACCTCCCCGGCAAACAGGAACAACTCCTCGAAGCCGCAGTAGCCACCGGCAAACCCATCGTGCTCGTCCTACTCAACGCGCGCCCCCTCAACATCACCTGGGCCTCCACCCACGTTCCCGCCATCCTCGAAGCCTGGTATCCCGGCACCGAAGGCGGCAACGCCATTGCCGACCTCCTCTCCGGCGACGCCAACCCCGGCGGCAAGCTCCCCGTAGCCTGGCCCCTCACCATCGGCCAGATCCCCATCAACTACGCGCGCAACTTAACCCAAATCCCCGAAGCCCCCAACACCCGCTACTGGGACGGCTCCAGCGCCCCGCTCTATCCCTTCGGCTACGGCCTCAGCTACTCCACCTTCACCACCTCCAACCTCCACCTCGCCGCACCCACAGTCCACGCCGGCTCCACGCTCAACGTCTCCATCGACGTGCAAAACACCAGCAACCGCGCCGGCGACGAAGTCCTCCAGCTCTACACCCACCAACGCGCCGGCAGCGCCAGCCGCCCCGTCCGCGAGCTCAAAGGCTTCCTCCGCATTTCGCTCAAACCCAACGAAACCCGCACCATCACCCTCCCCATCCACACCAAAGACCTCGGCTTCTGGAGCCCCGCCACCCACCACTGGTCCATGGAACCCGGCACCTTCGACCTCTGGCTAGGCACCGACGAAACCGCCCCCACCCACACCACCTTCGACCTCGTCCCCTAGAATTAGCTACCACCGCCTGTCATCCTTGCCCACCACCAACACCTGTCATCCTTCGCCGCAGGCGGAAGATCTGCTTCTGTTCTTGCTTTTCTTTCTGTCATTCCCTCCGGGAATCTGCTGTTCGCTAGCGTATCCTCGGACATGTCCTGAAGAAGGCACTCCATCGTTACAGTCGCGAAGGGCCGAAGGCCCGTTACTATCACAGCCTGGGGCGAAGCCCCAGGGGTGCATGGCACCCAGGGCCGAAGGCCCGTCTCCATCACAGCCTGGGGCGAAGCCCCAGGTGTGCATGGCACCGAGGAGCGAGGGCTGAAAGCCCGACCTAAAGCGCGCTACCTCGCCCCCATCTGTTCCCGTATCGACATCGCCTTCCACCCCGCCCCCCACCTCGAAGGCGCCGCCCCCATCACAAACCGCAGCGTCCCCCCGCGCAAAATCTCCCCATACGAAATCACCGGCACCTCCAGCGCGACGCCATTCAGCGTAGCGCTCTGTATATAAACATTCGCCGAAGAATTACCCTCCGCCACCACAGAAAACTTCTTCCCCCCTGCCAATCGCAACGTCATCTTCGCAAACAGCGGGCTTCCAATCACATACTCACCCGACGCCGGATTCAGCGGATAAAACCCCATCGCCGTAAACAAATACCACGCCGACATCTGACCGCAATCATCATCGCCATCCAGCCCCGCCGGCAGATTCGCATACTCCGCCGCCGCAATCTCCCTCACCTTCGCCTGCGTCTTCCACGGCTCGCCGCTGTAGTCATACAAATACCCGTAATGATGGCTCGGCTCATTCTTGTGCACATTATGCCCGCCGCGAAAATGCTCATCCAGCAGCGCGTTGTACTTCTCCGCGCCACCCATCAACTGCATCAACCCCGGCTCATCGTGCAGCACCGCAAACGTATAAACCCAGTGATCGCCCTCCGTCCATCCCTCCTTCTCCCCAGCCCACGACCCATCCGAATTCTTCGCCTGCATAAATCCAGTCTTCGCATTAAACACATGCTCGTAATTCAACGACCGCTTCAAAAAAAACTCGTAGTCCGCCGTCTTCCCCAGCCGCTTCGCCACCTGCGCCACGCACCAATCGTCATACGCATCCTCCAGCGTGCGCGAAGCCGACTCCGCGGTCTTGTCATTCGGCACAAATCCCAGCACCTTCGAGTACGTAAGCCCACCCCGAGCCTCGTACGGTGTATGCGGCTCGCGGTCATACCATCGCCGGGTCGTATCTCCCTCAGGAGGCGTCATCGCGTCCTTATACACCGCATTCCACGCCATATTCGCATCAAAGCCGTGGAATCCCTTGCCCATAGCCTCCGCCACCAGCGAATCCGCATGGGTCCCAATCATGATGTTCGTGTACGAAGGATTCGGCCACTTCGGCATCCACCCGCCCTCTTTGTAATCCTGCAGCAGCGCCGTAATCATCCCATCGATCCGCTCCGGCGCCAGCAGCGTCTGCAAACTGAACTCCGCGCGAAACGTGTCCCAGATCGAATACGCCGTATACGAAGCACCCGCATGCACCGCATCATCGAACGCACTGTAGTACCGCCCATCCTCCGAAAACTCCCGCGGATACAGCAACGCGTGATACAGCGCGGTATACACCTCCGCCCGCTGATCATCCGACGCGCCCTCCACCCTAACCTCTCCCAACTTCGCATTCCACTTCGCCGCCGTCTCCCGCTGCACCCGCGCAAAGTCCCACCCCGGAATCTCCTCTCTCAAATTCTTCCGAGCCTGCTCCACGCTAAGAAACGAAGTCCCCACCCGCGCCTCCACCACCTCACCCGCCCCCGCCTTAAACCGAGCCCACGCCCCCCTCGCGGAGATCCCGGCCCCACCCTCACCTCCATACATTCCCGACTCCGCAAACCCCTCACGAAACTCCACCACAAAATATCCCTTGAAGTGCGGCAGCGCG
Organism: uncultured Acidobacteriaceae bacterium; assembly: GCA_963737325.1. GTDB lineage: Bacteria > Acidobacteriota > Terriglobia > Terriglobales > Acidobacteriaceae > Granulicella. The sequence goes on along the minus strand of CAVTSJ010000005.1, from coordinate 157,295 downwards.
AAAGGCCCAAGATTCGCATCCGTGCGATCCGGGTTATACCCGCTGATCTCCCGCCGCCCCACATCCACCCCCGCAAATCCCTTCACGCCCGGCCGCGAAGCCTCCACCACCACCAACCCCGACGCCCCCGCCGGAAACGTAAACCGCATCAGCGCACAACGGCTGGTCGCCGTCATCTCCGTGCGTATCGCGCGCCCCAGCCCCGCATCCATCCGAACCGAGTAGTAATCCGGCCGCGCCACCTCATCCGCATGTTTAAACTTAAGCGCCCGCTCCTCAGGCGTCGTCTTCAGCCCATCCACCTCCGGCATCAGCGTCACATACCCGTAGTCGCCCATCCAGATCGCCGGCTGATGTGTCCCCATAAATCCAGAAATCTTCGCATCGTCATACTTGTACGAAACCACGCCCAGCTTGTTCTGCCGAGTCTGCGCCGTCCAGTCCGTCATCCCGAACGGCGGCACCACAAACGGCATACTCCCGCCATACCCAATCGCCCCGCTCCCCGTCCCAATCCGCACATTCACCCAATCCACCGGCGCCCTCTGCGCCATCGCCGACGCACCCGCAAGCCCCGCCGCAACCAGAACAACCACTCCCCGCAATCCCGGCACGCCCATCATCCCTTGTTTCTCCCGCATCCAACCTCGCACAGCGGCCATCCCCACGCAACTCACGCAAAACTGCCCGTTCGCCGCGCATGCTTTACCATCAACACAATCAGGTCGCGCGCGTCCAAACCAAAAGAGCGGGGAACACCATGGCATTCGTAAGCTTCATCGCAGAAGGCCGCCGCACCTACGGCATCGCCCGTCACGACGGCGTCTTCGACCTCGGCCGCCACATCGGCGCCGCCTTCCCTGACCTCCGCTCCTTCCTCACCGCCCAATCCCACGGCCTCATCGCCTCGCTACCCGAGCCCCTCACCACCGACTACGCCACCGACCAGTTCACCTACCTCCCCATCATCCCCAACCCCTCCAAGATCCTCTGCGTCGGCCTCAACTACGAAGATCATCGCCTCGAAACCGGCCGCAAGAAAATGGACTACCCCACCATCTTCACCCGCTTCGCCGACACCCTCACCGGCCACCACACCCCCATGCTCCTCCCCGCCAGCTCCACCTCCTTCGACTACGAAGGCGAGCTCGCCGTCATCATCGGCAAGCACGGCTTCCATGTCCCGGAAGATCGCGCCCTCGACATCGTCGCCGGCTACTCCATCTTCAACGACGGCTCCATCCGCGACTGGCAGCGCCACACCAACCAGTACACCCCCGGCAAAAACTTCCCCGCCACCGCAGGCTTCGGCCCCACCCTCGTCACCCAGGAAGAAGCCGGCACCCTCCCCGAGAAATCCATCCAGACCCACCTCAACGGCAAGCTCGTCCAGGACGCCCACCTCGGCAACATGATCTTCTCCGTCGCCCAGGTCATCGCCTACATCACCGCCTTCACCCCCCTCAACCCCGGCGACGTCATCGCCACCGGCACGCCCGGCGGCGTTGGCTTCACCCGCGAACCGCCCCTGTTCATGCAAGCAGGTGACACCGTCACCGTCACCATCGAAGACATCGGCACCCTCACTAACACCATCCAATCAGCGCCCTAATCCCTAATCCCTAATCCCTGATCCGGGAGGTCCTCGATGCCCACCTACACCGTCACCACCGATGCCAACCGCCTCACCCCCCGCCAGAAGACCCGCATCGCCCAGGACCTCACGCGCATCCACAAAGCCATCACCGGCGCCCCCGCCTGTTTCGTCCAGGTCCTCTTCGCCGACATCGACCCAGCCAACCACTTCGTCGGCGGCAAGCCCCTTCAGCACGACTTCCTCTTCCTTCAAGGCACCGTCCGCGCCGGCCGCGACCTTGAGCAGAAAAAGAGTCTCCTCCTCCAGTTCGTCGCCGCCCTCGCCGAAGCCGCCGCTATCCCCAAAAACGCCGTCTGGATCTACCTCAGTGAGCTCTCCGCCGACCACATGATCGAGTTCGGCCGCACCCTCCCCCAGCCCGGTACCGAGACCGATTGGCTCAACGCGCTTCCCCCCGAAGATCGCAATCTCATGGATCGCATTGGTCGTTAAGCGAACATAACGCAGCACTTAAGAGTGCTCAATCCACTATTGACTCTCTGGGTGCCCCCCAAATAAACCGCCCCGAACCACGCTTGATTCCCCCGCCTTCCCCTACTATGAGGTTCTATCCCATGGCAGACCATCCGCTCATGAGATCGGTCGACGTGCCGATAATCTCCTCAGGCCGCCGGCAGAATGTCGCGGCCAGCACCCCAGCAGCACGGACCAGCAGCACGGAACCCGCAGCACGGAACCAGAAGGACGGAATCTGATGACGCATCCCCAACCCAACCCCGCAGATCCGACTCTCGTCCCCGGGCCCGAACTCAACAACCCGGCCCCCATTACCGCCGCCCAGGCTGACTCCCTCCTCAACGAAGAGATTCGTATCCTGCGCGAACGCGGCCTCACCGACGAGTGCATCCACGGCCTCTTCAGCGGCTTCAATATCGACGCCCGCCCCGAATCCTCCGGCGTCCGCTGGAACGTCCCCGTCAACGATCAGTTGATCCGCCTCATCTGGGGCAAAGCCCTCCCTCGCCCCATCCACCTGGACTAAGATTCCACGCAAGAACTCCAGACCAGCGCTCCCGCCCTTCGCGACCCAGCCTCGTCCGCGTCCTGCCTACTGTTCCGTCGGATGGCTCCGGTCGTAAAACTCGCCATTCATAAAATGATGCCGCTCCATGCTGATCGCCAGCACCAGAAACAGCAACGTCAACGTCACCACCACCAGGAACTGAACATACTGTGGCCAGCGCGAGTTCGGCCCGCCCCGCGACACCGCCCTCCGCGGTCCGCTCGGAATGCCGGGCCGACCCACGCCAAGTGGAACCCCGTGCCGGTCCGGGTCTCTCGAGCTTCCATCCTCTGCCATAGACAATCCCTCCATCTCGCATTGGAGCTCTGGCCCGGAATCGTATCACTCCTTGTATCAGGTCGTCAGTCCATTAGCGAGAACAAACATCGCCCCCGTCCCCAAATATGATTCCCAAATCGGCACCGCCGCCCCCTCGACCCGCCAACCAACCTCAACAACTGAGAACTGAGAACTGAGAACTGAGAACGGAGAACGAAAAGTTCTCCTGTCCCAACACAGAACAACGAATGGAATCCGCTCCTCCTGCCGATAAGACCTCCACGGACGGTTGTCGGCGCTTCAATGCCTCTCCCCCGCCGACCTCCGCGCTTCGCAAATCAGGAGGAGTCCCATGTCTGCCAACCCGAAGACCTACACCATGAATCAGATCGCCACCGCTGCCCGCGAACTCCGCGAGGCCGCCGGCGCCGAAGAAGAGCGCTACACCGGCGCCCAAGTCATCTCCCTGCTCGAAGGCGAGATTCAGATCCTGCGCCAGCGCGGCTTCTCCGACAAATGCATCACCGACCTCTTCACCGGCTTCGAGATCGATGTCCAGCCCGGCCAGCTCGAACGCCGCAGCAAAGCCCCCGGCAACCTCATCACCCGCCTCATCTGGGGCCGCATCATGTCCCACCAGATGCAGACCGAGTAGCCGCTCAGCTACACCCCACGTTCGGCCGCCCCATCTTCGGCGCGTTTTGTGCGCCCTGCGTATTGTGCGCGGGTGCCCCATCTTCGGCGCGTATCGCGCGCCTAAGCCGGGCCGCCACCAATCTTCAGCTTGCCTTCAGCTAGCCGTCGTATACTCGACCGCACCATGACCTCCGCTCGCCGCCTCTCGTTCCTCCTCTCCGCCGCCCTCCTCGCCGCCACCCTCACCCCCGCACTCTCCGCCCAATCCGGCCCCTACAAAATCCTCACCATCCAGAAGCTCGGCGGCGACGGTGGCTGGGACTACCTCGCAGCCGATGCCGCCACCCGCCAGCTCTTCATCGCCCGCTCCGGCCCCACCGGCAACCTCCACGTCTATAACCTCGACACCCTCGCCCCCATCGGCGAAGTCCCCACCGGCACCGCCCACGGCGCAGCCATCGACGACTCCAACCACCACGGCTTTGCCACCAGCAATCCCGTCACCATGTTCGACACCCGCTCCCTCAACGTCATCAAGACCATCAACACCGGCGGCCATCCCGACGGCTATCTCGCCGACCCCGCCACCCACCGCGTCTACATCCTCTCCCACGCCGAGCCCAACGTCACCGTCCTCGACACCCGCGACGGCTCCATCCTCGGCACCCTCAACCTCGGCGGCGAACCCGAACAGTCCGTCCTCGACGACCACGGCCATCTCTTCCTCGACGTCGAAAACATGAACCGCATCGCCGTCGTCGACACCTCCACCCTCAAGCTCACCACCAACTACGACATCTCCTCCGTAGGCGGAGGCTGCGCCGGCCTCGCCATCGACCGCGCCCACGGCATCCTCTTCGCCGCCTGCCGCGACAAGAACAACATGATCATCCTCCGCTCCGACAACGGGCACATCCTCACCACCCTCCCCATCGGCGTAGGCTGCGACGGCGCCCACTTCAACCCCGCCACGCAGGAGGTCTATAGCACCCAGGGCGACGGCACCCTCACCATCATCAAAGAGTCCTCAACCGCCGGCTCGCCGCCCCCGCCATCCGACTTCGCCGTCGAGCAAACCCTCGCCACCAAACGCGGCGCCCGCACCCTCACCTTCGATCCCACCACCGGCCACATCTTCACCGCCACCGCCGACTTCGGCCCCGCCCCCGCAGCGGCCCCCGGCCAGCGCGTCCGCCCCCCAATGATCCCCAACACCTTCAGCCTCATCGTCATCGGCAAATAACCCGAGCGGAGTAAGGTGCCACCGACAACCAACGGGTGCCCCATTCATACGCGCTCTTTGCGGATGAGTGGGGGTGAGGCTCCCTCGGCAGCCGAACGTGGCATCGCTCACCGCAGCGTCCGTAGCGAAACGTTGCCAACTTCGCGCCCTTTGCGTCAAAGCCGTTGCCGTTGCCCTCGCCACCGCCTCGCGCCATTCCGCATCTCACCATGCATACGCACCCCCGCACCCGCCAAGGAGATGCCCATGGAACGCCGAGACTTCCTCAAGACCGCCGCCGCGGCCAGCGTAGCCGCCACCAACGCCCTCGCTCAAACCCCTGCGCTCACCAGCACCTCCACGCCCACCGGCTCCCGCCCGCAATCCCCCGACATGATCTACCGCCAGCTAGGCACCACCGGCGAAACCGTCTCCGCCATCGGCCTCGGCGGCTTCCACCTCGGCCATCAGGCCGACCCCAAAGACAGCATCAAGATCATCCACACCGCCATCGACCACGGCATCACCTTCATGGACAACGCCTGGGACTACAACGACGGCACCTCCGAACTCCGCATGGGCGAAGCCCTCCAGAACGGCTACCGCGACAAAGTCTTCCTCATGACCAAAATGGACGGCCGCACCGCCACCGAATACAACAAGCAGCTCGAACAATCGCTCGCCCGCCTCCGCACCCCCACCATCGACCTCGTCCAGTTCCACGAGATCATCCGCATGGAAGATCCCGACCGCATCTTCGCCGACAACGGCGCCATCCACGCCGCGCTAGCCGCCCGCCAGGCCGGCAAGCTCCGCTACATCGGCTTCACCGGACACAAAGACCCCGCCGTCCATCTCCGCATGCTCGAGATCGCCCGGCAAAATAACTTCCACTTCGACACCATCCAGATGCCCATCAACGTCATGGACGCCCACTTCCGTTCTTTCACGCATCAAGTAATGCCCGTCGCCATCCAGCAGGGAATCGGCATCCTCGCCATGAAGACCTTCGGCGACCACTTCATCCTCGAAAGCAAAACCGTCGACCCCATCGAAGCCCTCCACTACGGCCTAACCCAACCCGTCTCCGTAGTCATCACCGGCTGTGACTCGCTGCCCATCCTAGGCCAGGCCCTGCAAGCCGCCCGCACCTTCAAGCCCCTCACCGAAGCCCAGCAAAAAGCCATCCTGGCCCGCACCCAGCAAGCCGCCCTCACCGGCAAATTCGAGCTCTTCAAAACCACCCCCCACTTCGACGGCACCGCCGCCAACCCCAAGTGGCTCGGCTGATCCCCCGAAGATCGGGTGCCCCATTCATGACGGCCTCATCGTCATGAGTGGGTATCGCGCGACGAGCGCGACCGCCCCTGCCCAAACTCTGTCATCCTGGGCGAAGCGCAGCGCAGCCGAAGGTCCCGCCACCCAGCCGCTAACGCTCCGCGCCTTCCGCCCACGCGACCCGCTAGCTCCTCCCGGACCCTCTACGGGTTTCAGTCCGCCCTGCCTCGATGCGCCCGCATTGGAACTAGAGACGCGAAGCCCAGTCACCTACCCAAGGTGATCGCCCTCCCCAAATCTTGTCAAGCCCCCAAACCCCCTAACCCCAACAAATGAAACCAAATAGAGTTGGCATAGTTACCCCCACTCAAAAGCTTACAATTAAAACAAGCCATCTTTCTGGAAACCCAGGGGCTGCGAGCCGGCGAAAGCCACTCGCAGCCCCGGCTCCATTTAACGGCCCAACCTAGGAGAAAAAACATGTTTGAACCAATCAAGATCAACCGAGTCCTGCCACCGCACGAGCTAAACGCCCGCCGCAACCGCAAGCGGAGCGTCACCACCCTCCCCGGCGTCGTCCACCTCCCACAGCCGCGCGACACACCCCAACCCTCGCCGAACGACCAAGTCTTCAACCACGGCGCCACACCCATCACCCACCACGAGTAACCACCATCCCCCAAAGTCTTTGTTTGGCCTACTTTGCCCGTAAAGCCTCTGAATAGGCTACTTTACAGCGAAAAATGCCCCAAACCGAGACCCATACTTTGCCCCCTAACCCCCGTCTCTGGACGACTTTGCAGCAAAAAGACCCAGAGAAGGGGGGAGGGGGGGTGCCCACCGGGGCGCCGCATAAGGAACCTCATGTCCATACAGTACTGTCGCCACATCAAGATCAACGGAGAGCGCTGCGGCTCGCCCGCCCTCCGCAACGAGCTCTTCTGCTACTACCACGTCGAGCTCAAGCGCCGCCATCGCCGCTGCACCCCTCTGCGCGATCGCGCCGTTACCGTTCTCCACCCCATGTCCCTGCAGGACGGTTCGCAACGCGAGCCCATCCTCGCCGAACCCTTCCCTCCGCTCGATCTCCCAGAGCTCGAAGACCGTCACTCCATCCAGGTCGCTCTCTCCCTGGTCATCACCGCCCTCGCGCAGCATCGCATCGACCCCAAGCTCGCCGCGCTGCTCTTCTACGGCCTCCAGGTCGCCAGCACCAACGCCCACAAGCTCAACCCCGTCCCCAAACGCAATCCCGCCAAGGTCAGCCTGACCATCCGCGACGAGGCCAACGGCAACCTCATCGCTCCCGAAGGCGATCCCGAAGACCCCGACGAATCCCAGGACTACGAGCGCAAGGGCTCTGCCACGCGCTACTGGGAGATGCTCCAGGCCGAGGACAGAGAAAAGGAGCGCCTCAAAACCGAAGCCGAAGCCGCCGCCACCGTCAAGCCCGCCGCCCTCCCTCTTCCTCCGCTGTAATCCAACCCCGTGCGCCGAGCAGGTATTATTCAAGCCGCGGGCAACTGCCAGCCCGCCGCGCGAATCTCCCCTGTAGAATTTCACTCCGTTCGCCGCAACTTTCTTTGTCCCACTCTGGTTTCATCACCAAGGAAGCAAGATCTTGCAAGGAGCTTAAATGACGAAATCGAAGAACATCCTGCTAGCTTTCGCCGGAGGCCTCATCCTCTCGGCATCGCTCACTGCACCAGCCCAGACCGTGATCCGCGTCGGTCCTCCCCCGCCGCCGCGCGGCATAGTCGTCGGGCCCGCACCCCATCGCGGCTATGTCTACCAGCCCGGCTACTATCGCTGGTACGGCGGCCGCTACGTTTGGGTCGGAGGCGTCTGGGTCAGCCCGCCCTATGGCGGTGCCGTCTGGGTCCCCGGTCACTGGCGTAGTGGCCCCAACGGCTACGTCTGGATCGCCGGCCACTGGCGCCGCTAACAACAGCGGTTAGTCAAGAGTGGTAAGTGGTTCGTGACGACGAACCAAGAGCATGGTGAGTCCAACGTTCGTTGCAATCGCTAAAGGCCGAAGGCCTGCTTGATCTCAACCTGGGGCGCAGCCCCAGGTTGAGGTCTGCATCAGGGATTGAGGGCTGAAAGCCCGATCTATCCTGCATCAGGCTCAGGCCATTAACCACTCCTCACTCAACTATCATCAACACATGTCCGCACCCTTGACCCCCGAAGACCGCGCCCGCCGCGTCAAAGTCCTCCTCTACGACGTCGACGGCGTCCTCACCAACGGCGACATCACCATCATCCCTCCCCTCGACGGCAACCCCGAAGGCCGCGCCACCGAGATCAAAGCCTTCTCCGCCCACGACGGCATGGGCATCAGCATCGCCCGCCTCGCAGGCCTGAAAATCGGCTTCGTCACCAAGCGCAACTCGCAGGTAGTAGCCATCCGCGCCCGCGACCTCAAGATCGATCACGTCTATCAAGGCCAATCCAACAAGGTTGACGCGCTCAACAAAATCATCGCCGCCGAATCCTGCACGCTCGACGAAATCGCCTACGTAGGCGACGACATCATCGACCTCCCCGTCATGCGCAAAGTAGGCTTCGCAATAGCCACAGCCAACGCGCGCCCGCAAGCCAAATCCGCCGCGCACTACGTCACCCCCAACCGCGGCGGCGACGGCGCCGGCCGCGATGCCATCGACTTCATCCTCAACGCAAGAGGCATCCTCGACCAGACCATCGAGCGCTACCTCGACCCCACCAGCGCCGAGGCCAAATCCGCCGACATCGGCGCCGGCAACATGTAAGGAGACACATCATGGAAATCCAACGCGTCGGAACCAAACCCTCCGGCACTGGCCCCGCAGAATGGTTCACCGGCAGCGTCCGCATCGACCCCCTCTTCCAGGCCCCAGATCCCGCCCTCGTCCAGGGCGCAAGCGTCACCTTCGAGCCCGGCGCCCGCACCGCCTGGCACACCCATCCACTAGGCCAGACCCTCATCGTCACCGCCGGCCGCGGCTACGCCCAGCGCTGGAACGGCCCCATCGAACCCATCCATCCCGGCGACGTAGTCTGGTTCGCCCCCAACGAAAAACACTGGCACGGCGCAACCCCCACCACCGCCCTCACCCACATCGCCATCCAGGAACGCCTCAACAACAAAGTAGTCGACTGGTTAGAACACGTCACCGACGACCAATACAACCAATCCTCCCACTAGTCCCAGTCGTTGCCTGTTCTCCTTCGCGAAACGTGGCTAACTTCGCGACCTTTGCGTCAAAGCCTTTGCTGTTGCCTTTCTTTCTGTCATTCCCTCCGGGAATCTGCTTCTGTTGTTGCCTGTTCTTGCTCTCCTCCACAAGCGAACAAACCGCGAACGGCTACAATACCTCATGGCGATCGCAGCCCTCCCAACCGATCCCGCGCTCGAAGCCCTCGCCTGGGCTCACCCCATCGTGCAGGAGTGGTTCCTCACCAGGTTCGGCTCGCCCACCGAACCCCAAATCGCCGGCTGGCCCGCCATCCTCCGCGGCGACCCAACCCTGATCTCCGCGCCCACAGGCTCCGGCAAAACCCTGTCAGCGTTTCTCGTCTGCATCGACAAACTTCTGCGCGCAGCCATCGAGGGCCGCCTCGCGCCGCACACCCACGTCGTCTACATCTCGCCCCTCAAAGCGCTCTCCAACGACATCCAGAAGAACCTCGACGGCCCATTAGCCGAGATCCAGCAGCTAGCCATCGCGCGCGGCTACCTGTGTCCCGAAATCCGCACCGGCGTCCGCACCGGAGACACGCTCACCAAGCACCGCCTCGCGATGCTCAAGCATCCACCGCACATCCTCGTCACCACACCCGAGTCGCTCTACATCCTGCTAACAGCAGGGAAGTCGCGCCAGAACCTAACCCGCGTCCAAACCGTCATCGTCGACGAGATCCACGCCATCGCCGACGACAAGCGAGGCGCGCATCTCGCGCTCACCCTCGAACGCCTCGACGCGCTAGTCTGCGGCGAGAACCGCCTCTCTCCCGGCGCATTCCTAACCGGCCGAAGCTCATACTCGAACGAGTCGGGTGCCGCACATCTCGCTTCTGAGACGTGGGTTCCCACCAACTCCGGCGCGCCGCAGCGCATAGGCCTTTCCGCCACCCAAAACCCCATCGAGCTGGTAGCCAACTTCCTAACCGGCGTCGAATCGTCACATAGCAGCGACTCAACCCGGATTAGCAGTGGGCTTCAGCCCACTGAATATGGCTCTTCTGATGAAGGGGCTTTAGCCCTGGAGCCTCTGCCACAAGTCTCCCTGGCCAACACGCGCTCTCCCGCCACGATCATCCAGGTAGGCCAACGCCGCACCCTCGACCTCGCCATCGAAGTCCCCTCAGCCGAACTCTCCTCCATCACCTCCATCGCGATGTGGGAAGAGATCTACGACAAGCTAGCCGCGCTCGCCGAGCAACACCGCAGCACGCTCGTCTTCGTCAACACCCGCAAGCTGGTAGAGAAGATCTCCTTCGAGCTCTCCAACCGTCTCGGTGAAGACGCAGTAGCCGCGCATCACGGCAGCCTCTCCCGCACCCTCCGCCTCGACGCCGAGCAGCGCCTCAAGTCCGGCCAGTGCAAGATCCTCATCGCGACAGCATCCCTCGAACTAGGCATCGACATCGGCACGGTCGACCTCGTCTGCCAGATCGCCACAACCCGAGCAGTCGCGGTAGCAATGCAGCGCGTAGGCCGAGCCGGCCACTGGCGCGGCGCCATCCCCAAAGGCCGCTTCTTCGCCACCACCCGCGACGACCTCTTCGAGCAGGCCGCCCTCCTCCGCAAGATGGTCGCCGGCGAGCTCGACCTCCTAGAGATCCCCGAAGCTCCCATCGACGTCCTCATGCAGCAGATCGTCGCCACCATCGGCGCCGAGTCCTGGCGCGAAGACGACCTCTACCAAGTCCTCCGCCGCGCCTGGCCCTACCGCAACCTAACCCGCGCCCAATACGAAGAGGTCCTCGCCCTCCTCCACAACGGCATCGAGAACTCCCGCGGCCGCTACGGCGCCTACATCCTCCGCGACCGCGTCCAGGGCCATCTCCACGCCCGCCGCGGCTCCCGCAGCATCGCCATCTCCAACGGCGGAGCCATCCCCGACACCTCCATCTTCGCGGTGATGCTCCAGCCCGAGAACGTCCAGATCGCCACGCTCGACGAGCACTTCGCCGTAGACTCCTCTCCCGGCGACGTCATCCTCCTCGGCAACACCAGCTGGCGCATCCAGCGCGTCGACCCCAACGGCAAGGTCCTCGTTGAAGACGCGCACGGCGCCCCTCCCAGCATCCCCTTCTGGGAAGGCGAAGCCCCCCAACGCACCAGCGTCCTCAGCGACGGCGTCTCCGACCTCCGCCAAGAGATCGACCAACGCACCATCAACCTCACTCCGCAACACCTCCTTTACTCCATCTCCGCACCCTCCCAAGCTCTGTCATCTCGACCGGAGCATGACAGTCTCACCGTCATGCGCAGTGGAGAGACCTGCAGTTCGGACCACCACCTCTCCGGTTCTGGCTCTACCGGATTAGAAGGGGGCTTCAGCCCGCTGTCCCAGCCCTCCAACGAAGCGGGCTTTAGCCCTGGGCTCTCCGCCGCCGCCCCCCAGTCGCAACTCCTCTCCACCATCGCCTTCCTCCGCCGCGAGTGCTATCTCAACCACTCCGCCGCCCTCCAACTCATCACCTACATCGTCCACGGCCGCGCCGTCCTCGGCGCCGTCCCCACCAAAACCACCCTCATCGCCGAGCGCTTCTTCGACGAAGGCGGAGGCCAGCAACTCATCCTCCACGCCCCCTTCGGCGGCCGCCTGAACAAGGCCTGGGGCCTCGCTCTCCGCAAGCGCTTCTGCAGAGGATTCAACTTCGAACTCCAGGCCGCCGCCACCGACAACGGCATCAACATCTCCCTCGCCGAGCAACACAGCTTCCCCCTGGCCGACGTCTTCCACTTCCTCACCACCCTCACCGCCCGCGAGCTCCTCGAGCAAGCCAGCATCCCTTCGCCGCTCTTCAAGAACCGCTGGCGCTGGGCCGCGGGCCGCAGCCTCCAACTCCTCCGCATGCAGAAGGGCAAGCGCGTAGCCCCGCAAATCCAGCGCACCCGCTCCGACGACCTCCTCGCCAGCGTCTTCCCCCACGCCTCCGCCTGTCCCGAGACCATGACCGGCGACATAGAAATCCCCGACCACCCCCTGGTCCGCGAAGTCATGAAGGACACCCTCACCGAGGCCATGGACATCGAAGGCCTCCTGGAAGTCCTCGCAGGCATCGCCGACGGCACCATCCGCTGCATCGCCGTCGACACGCCCGTGCCGTCCGTCTTCGCCCACGAGCTCATCAACGCCATGCCCTACGCCTTCCTCGACCCCGAGGACGCCGCCGCTCGCCGCACCCGCGCCGTCGCCACCCGCGGCAACCTCCCCTCGCGCCTCCCCGAATCCCCCGGCCGCCTCGACCCCGCCGCCATCGCCACCGTCCGCCAGCAGCTCTGGCCCGACCTCCGCGACGAGCACGAGCTCCACGAACTCCTCCTCCAACTCATCGCCCTCCCCGTGCAAGCGTTCGCCTTATCGGATGCAACCAGCCATTTCCGCTCTACAGCCCGCTCCAGCTATACAGAGAACGCGGGAAGTACATCCCATATGGGAGGTATCGCTGCCTCAATATCAGCAAGCGCCTTTATGCAAAGCGCCGCCCAGACAAGCGCCTCCCGGATTAGCAGTGGGCTTCAGCCCACGGAATCAATCACCCCACAAGAAAGGGCTTTAGCCCTGGGCCTTCTCCCGGCCGCAGCCGGGAAGGGCACCCAACACTGGCCCCTCTTCTTCGACCGCCTCGCCCAACAAGGCCGCGCCCACTGCATCGACCTCGACGGTTCCCCCACCTGGATCGCCACCGAACGCCTCCCCGAAGCCACCGCCCTCTGGCCCTTCATCGCCGCCACGCGGCCTGTTCAGAATCAAGAAATGAATTGTCATCCTGAGCGCAGCGAAGGACCTGCTTCTGTGCCCGCAACCGCGACCTCCACCCGCGCCACCGCCGCCCTCACTCTCACCCAGGGCTACCTCCAACTCCTTGGCCCCACCACCTCCACCCACCTCGCCGCCCTCGCCCACCTCCAACCATCGGACATCCACCAGTCCTTCCTCACCATGGAGATGCAAGGCCTCGCCCTGCGCGGCGTCTTCGAACACCCGACCCCACCCTCCGACGCGCCTCACGAAACAGAATGGTGCGAGCGCCGCATCCTCCAGCGCATCCACCGCCTCACCCTCGGCACCCTCCGCAAGCAGGTCGAGCCCGTCACCCCCGCCATCTTCATGCGCTGGCTCCTCGACTGGCACCACCTCGCCCCCAACACGCAACTCACCGGCGAAGAAGCCGTCCTCGCGGCCATCGAGCAGCTAGAAGGCTTCGAAGCCCCGGCCATCGAGTGGGAGCGCACTCTCCTCCCCGCCCGCGTCGCCAACTACCAGCCCCAGTGGCTCGACAACCTCTGCCTCGCCGGCGTCCTCGCCTGGGGCCGCATCTCCCCGCACCCGGCATGGACTGCGGGGGAGGGAAGTTCCCCCCGCCGCGTCATCCCCACCACCGCCGCCCCCATCACCTTCTACCTCCGCGACTCCACCGACTTCCTCCACCACGCCCTCGCCTCCAAGTCCATCGACGAGTCCATCCTCACCCAATCTCTCTCCCCCGAAGCCCGAACCATCCGCGCGCTCCTCGCCACGCAAGGCGCCGCCTTCACCGCCGACCTCCAGCGCCTCAGCAACCTCACCAAGCTCCAGACCACCACCGCCCTCTGGGAGCTAGCCACCGCCGGCCTCGCCTCCGCCGACGGCTTCGACCAGCTCCGCTCCATGATGGACCCCCGCCGGAAATCCGCCACCATCGCACCGGCCACCAGCCTCCGCAAACGAGCCGCCGCCCGCACCACCGCCGGCCGCTGGTCCCTCCTTGCCGCCACCACACCGGGTGCCCCACGTCTCGATTCTGAGACGTGGGTTTCGCACAACCCCACCAAATCCGCCCAGGCCGCCGCCATCGCCGCCGCCCGCCAACTCGACGCCGCCCTCGACGCCCACGCCCGCATCCTCCTCTGCCGCTACGGCGTCCTCTTCCGCGAGCTCCTCGCCCGCGAAGCCAACGCCCCCAAGTGGCGCGACCTCCTCCCCATCCTCCGCCGTCTCGAAGCCCGCGGCGAAATCCGCGGCGGCCGCTTCGTCTCCGGCCCCTTCGGCGAGCAGTACGCCCTCCCCGAAGCCGCCGACTCCCTCCCCAAGGCCCGCACCCAAGCCGCCTCTCGCGCCAACGACCCCGCCATCACCGTCTCCGCCGCCGACCCATTGAACCTAGCCGGCATCCTCGTCCCCGGCGACCGCATCCCCGCCATCCCCGGCCGCACCGTCAGCTTCCTCAACGGCGTCACGGTCGACCAGAATCCCTCCACCAACAACGTTGGCCTCTCGACCGAAGGCGCAGTCGCAGCGGAGAGACCTGCAGGTCGACGCGCCGCCCGCACCGGCAGCATCTCCGACATGCTCCGTGCCGAAGCCCTCAACCCCCGCACCCCTCAGCCCGCACGCTCTCCCGGCCTCTTCTCATGAGCGAAACCAAACCCGCCGAACCCTCGCACGCCACACCGGGCGAAGCTGCCTCCACCCGCGAACCCCTGCGCCCCGAAGACTTCTACATGGAAGGCCCCTACCTCGTCTTCACCGCCGCCTACCATCTCCGCCGCGGCACCTGCTGCAACTCCAACTGCCGCCACTGCCCCTACAAATAGCCCGTTCCAACATCACGCTCACGGCTGCGCGTAATAGCCGGTCCGCGTTCGCGCCACCAGGCCGGCCTGCGCCACCTTCACCTCTATCGCGTGATACGTGTTCGGCTTCTCGACAGGCGCAGCGTTCACCACGATCCGGTAATACGCATTGGCATCCGCGACGCACTGCTTCATCATCGCAACCACATCGCTGGAGCTCAGCACCAACCCTCCACTCTGTGTCGCCAGCACCTGTAGCGATAGGTTGCCCCACTCCGCATCGCTCGGTCCCTTCAACCCGTTCAGAAAGCTCTCGTAGTAGAACTCCTGGCCCACCGACTCGCTCACACCCCAGCTATTGATGCTGTACAACGTAATATCCGCCTTGCGCAGCTCCCTCGAGAACACAATCGCGTTGTGATACACCTCGTCCGCCTCGTTCCCGTCCAGTTGCACCTCCGGGCCCGAGAGCAGCGGCCAGCCCGGCGACACCCACAGCACCAGCTTGCGTCCCGGCTGCCTCTCTTCCGCCACCGTCAAACTCCGCAGTGCATTCAGCGAGAGCGTCATCCTGTCAGCCGCACCCCAGAACCCCTGGCTCCGGTTGTCCTCCCGCAGGCCTATCTCTGTATGTTCGAGCCTATCCGCCAGCGCATTGCCATCCTTGGTTGCCACGTTGCCCAGCTGAAAACTTGTGTCGGTTAGCACAGCAAAGGTCGTCGGATAGGGGAGCGCCCCGCCGTTGCTCCGCAGATAATTCGCAATCTGGCCGCGCTGATACCCCAGATACGTATACGGCGTGTTCACAGAGTCGATCACAATCACCACCTCGACGCGTGCGTCCTTGCCCTCCACCGGTGTGAACGACGCAATCGCGCTCGGGCGCTTGTTGTCCAGCACCGTAAAATCCTTCTCGCTCAAGCCTCCCACCGGGCCGCCTTTGCCTTTGGCCGCCGTCACCGCTACATCCAGTTGAATCGTTCCCGGCGCTCCACTCTGCCCCGCCTTCTGTTGGGCACACACACTTCCCGTCGGAACCATCACGAGCCCCAACAAACTTCCTGCCACAACGCAACACCGCTTCATGGACATCGAGGTCCCTCCTTGCCAACAGACATAAGCCCCCCGTGTCCCCGCACCGTGAGGGACACCAGGCAGTTGACTCGTCCAGCAGCCTACAACTACTAGGACGCGATCCACGCCCTCAACGAATCACCTTGGTCTGAGATATCGTCAGCGCGCCCCGGCCGACGCAGGCGCCGCCGCTGCCACCGCCGCGTCCACCTTCAGCGCCAATCGCGGAAACATGAAACTCCCACCCGCATCATCAATGACATTCACCTGGCAGATATACGTTCCCGGCTTCAACTGCGTCACCGGCACATCGAACTGAAACACCACCGCATCGTGCTCCGGATCATTCACCGCCGTGGCCGTTACCTGCGGCGTCTCATACACCTTCGTCCCGTTGTTCATGAACTCGATGCTCGTCATCACCTTCACGGGAGAGCCTTTCACGCCCTTCTCCCGAGCCGCGTCATACACCTCATATAGAAAATACAAATGCTGCCCCTGCCGAAACACATGCGCCACATTCGGCACCCACTCCAGCCCATCGCGCACCAGCGGACTCCCATCCGCGCCCGCCGCATGCTTGTCCGTATCCGGCACCCGCTGGCTCGCCACCACCACCGAGCTCATCTTCAGCGGAGCCTTCTTCAAATCCGGCACCTGGATGTCCGTCTCAAAACTACCCATGTTGCCCGTCTGGTTTTCCCGCACCACGAACTTCAGGTGATAGCGTCCCGGCGCCAGCGTAAAGCCTGTCGAATATTGAATGTTCTTCCGCTGCACTTGCTGCGCTGCATCCACCGCCAGCTTCACCGTCTGCCGCACGTTCCCCACCACGATCCCCTGCGCGTCCTTCACCTGCCCCATAATATCCAGCGTCGCCTTGTCCCGATCCCCGCCTTTCACAAACGGAATCTGCGATCCCGGCACAATCAAACTAACCGGAATAAAGTACAAGCCGCGGCTGCTCATGAAGTACAGTGCCTGCAGATAAACGGCCACATCCGTCGCCGGCAGATCGCTGCGCATCTGTTCGTTCAGCGCCTCCTCGCGATCCTCCGTCTTCTGGTGCTGAAAGTCCGCCGCCGCGTAATACCCCGGCCGATACTCCAACTTCACATCGTCGCGATCCACCTTCACCGTCAAGTGTCGATACGACCCATCCTGCCGCTGGTTCGTCGACTTGAATCCCAGGATGTAATAAGCCTCCGTGTCATGCTGCACCTGCTGAAACGCCGGCGCAAAATCATTCGAGTCGAAGAACGCCTTCCCGCCCGTATCCATGCTCAGCGTATCCAGCGTCTCCTGCGATCCAGCGTTCGCACTGAACTGCGCCGTCGCCGCCCCTCCGCTATAAGCCGAATTCCCGCGCAGGCTCCCCTGCGTAGCATCGCCCACCGGCGGCAGTGCCTGCAGCCCGCGCGAGTCCACAGAGTAGATCGCCATATTCGCCTTCGCCGCCTCATTCGTTGCGGCCCGCAAACTCGCCTCATTCTCAATTCCATTCCGCGTCAGCCCGCCAGAAAAATACAGCATCGACTTCCGCTGATCCACCCGCTCCAGACTCTTCGCAATCGTCCGAATCGCCAGCAGCTCGCGGTCCGTATTCAGACTGTTGTACTCGGTATCGTCCGCAGCAAACGCGCTCGTGTCATCCGGCGTCCCGCTCGTCGACCCCGTAGTTCCATTCGCAAACCCTGTCTCGTCCGTGCCGTTATACCTCGCCAACCCGCGCAACAGCGCCTCTTTGTTCGACGTGAAATCCTGGTCCATCGTCAGCCCCGTCGACATGCTCACCAGCGCTACCAGATCCGCCGGCTGCATCTGCGTCTTCACATATTTCTCCGCCGCATCCACCGCGCGATCAATGTCCTCATCCTGCATCGAACTCAAATCGAAAAAAATCACAATCAGCCGATGATCCTTCAACTCCTTCGGACTAGCCGCAAAGCTCCCATTCAGCAAGTCCGCAACCGACGCCTTCCCCGAAGCCGTCGACTTTTCCGCCAGCACCGCCGCCTCATCCACATTCTGGTAGTCGAAGCTGATAATCTTCTGCGGCTTCTTGTCCTCATAGATCGTAAAATCGGACGCCTTCAACCCCTTCACTACCGCGCCCGTCTTCCTATCCCGCACCACCACATTCGTCAGCACAATATTCGCATTCAAATTCAGCCGATACGTCCCCTGACCCGCTGCCCGCACAGCCTGCACCCCACTATCCTGCGACACCGGCCCAGCCGTCTGCGCGGCCCCAACCGGCCCGCCCATCCCGACAACTCCAGCCATCACCGCCGCCACTATCCGCCGCATCGTTCAAACTCCTAATCCCTGTTCCCTGATCCCTAATCCCTGCCCTTAGAACCTGTACCGTGCCTGCATCAACAGCGACCGCATCGCCGCCGCGCTAGTCACCTCGCCAAAGTTCGCCGAGTTCTCCGTCGCATTAATCCCGCTGTACTGCACCGTGTTGAACACATTGTTTGCCGTCACACGAGCCTCAAACGACCGCGTCCCGCCAAACTCAAACGTCCGCGAGAGCGACGCACTCACCAGCACCTGTCCCGGCCCCTCAATCGAATTCCGCGACGCCGTCCCATACTCGCCAGCCGGCACCACAAACGCCGCCTTGTTGAAGAAGTCATTGATCGTGCCGGCACCTTTGATCGGCTGCGTGAACACGCGATCCGGCCGCAGCGTAAACAAGTTGCCCGACGAAGCCTGCTCCTGGCTTCCCGAGTACGACGGCGTAAAGTAGCTGCCTGTCGAGAACGTGAACGTCCCACTCAACGAAAAATCATCCAACGCATGCGACCAGAATCCACCCTTGTTGAAGTACGCGCGATTCGGCCCGAACGGAAGCTCCAGCAGCCAGTTGCCCGTCGCGCTCTGCCGCACATCAAATGAAGAATTTCCCTCCTCCAGATCCAGCCGCCGGAAGTTCTGCGGATACATCGCGCTCGCCCCGCCAACCGACGAAGCATTGTCAATCGAGTGTCCGTACGTATACGTAATCCCCAGCGCGATGCCCTTCTGCTGCCGCTTCTGCACGCTCACCACCAGCGTGTTCGCATGCGATCCCGCCACCGAAGTCTCATACAAAAACGGCGCCACCCCCGGTGTACTCACTCCCGCCGGCGTACTGTTCGGCGACCCCACCACATCCAGATTGCTGCCCTTCGCCCCGCTATACCCAATGTTGAATACGATCCCCATCGGAAACGTCCGCTGGATATTCACGTTGTACGCCTGCACCATCCCCAGCCGATAACCCTTGTTCACCGAATAGTTATTCTGAATCGTCTCTTCCGTCGAGCACCCAAACCCATTCGCCAACGTCATGTTTGCCATCGAGTCAGGCGTTGTCGTCACGCACCCCGTAGGCGTCGGATTCGGATTCGACGCGCTCGCCACCGGCAACACATTCGTCTGCGTCTCCGCAAACGGCGGCTGAAACGACAGCGACTTCGCCATCGTCGCAAACTGCCCCGTGTTGTAGTTGATCCCATACCCCGCGCGCACTACAGTCTGCTTCATCCACTTCGACTCCGACTTCGGCCTCCACGCCAATCCAAAACGCGGCGCAACCATCGCCCGGTCCGGGTCGATCAACCCGCTCGGAAACTTCCCCTGAAACTCTCCCGTCTGCCCCGGCTGCACTGGATCCACCTCGCTAAAATCCGCGTTGTGATCCAGGTTCACCAGCCGATTGTTTTTCTCCGTATACGGCGCGAAGTACTCGTACCGCAGCCCGAAATTCAGCGTCCAGTTCGCTGCCAATCGAAAATCATCATTCGCATACCAATCAAACACATTCTCGCGCAGATAAATCTTGTAAAGCCCCGCCTGGATCGCGGTACTCTGCGGCAGCCCCAGCAGAAAATCCGCAAACCCCGAACCCGTAGTCGCCGCGCTTCCTACGCTCTTGTCCGCCGGGCTCTCCGTCGCATACCCCGTAAACGTAAACTGCCCCAGCGGATCATTCCCGCCAATCGAATCGGCATGCACCCGCCGAATATCCATCCCCAATCGAACATTGTGCTTCGCATGCCGGTACGCCACAAAATCAGAAAAGCTGATCGTCTGGTTAATCAACTGGCTCGGAGTAGCATTCGTCAGCCCCGCAAAGTTGCTGATATTCAGCGACGGCAGCCCGTTATAAAAGTTAGGATCAGCAAATCCTCCACTCTCATTCGGAATCGTGATCCCCGCCGCCGTCGTAGGATCATTCGCCGTGTTCGTGAAGTAGTTTCGCTGCTCCGTATTCAATCGGTTCCACGTCAGCGTCGCATGGTTCGAAAGCCTCCCATACGAAACCGTATATCCCACGCTCAGCGCATTGCCATCGCTCTCACTCGCTCCACCCAGCGGCAGAAAGATATTCCGCTGGTCCGCTGCCTGGTGCGAGTAGTTGTATCCAATGTTGATGTTCTGCTGCAGCGTAGCCGGCCCGTTGCTCGCGCCGCCGCGTCGCCCGCCGCCAAACATCGCAAACGGCGACCCCGCATTCCCCCCCAGCGTCCGCACATACCGCGTATTCACCGCGACCACGTTATTGCCCGCATTCGAAATCGTCTCGTAGTTATACCCCTGCGCATTGGTAGCAATATTCGGCGCCGGATAATACTGCAGCAGCGCCAGCGCCTGCGGCGAAATCGGCGTCGTAGCATTCGCCAGCTTATCCCCATTCACCGCCAGCCCCGTCGCCGGATCATAGATCGTCACAGGCATCGTCACGCCATTCACCACCTGCGTCGACTGCGAAAAGTCTCCCTCGCGCTCCAGCGTCGTAGGCACCCGCGTCGGACCGCCCAGAAACCCATTCAGGTTCTTCTGCCCCGCCAGATTGAAAAACAGAAACTGCTTCGGATTCGGTTTCGTCAGCCCCGGAATATACGGCGACTCCGCAAACGTCAGTCCATACTTGTTCGTATACGACGAAGGCTTCACCTGCGGCAACAGTGTCGGCGACCACTGCGCCGAATCCAGCGCCCCATTGCTCACCTGGTAATAAATGCTTCCGTGCGGCTGCGACGGATTGAAGTTCCGAAACGCCCCACTCCCAAATCCACCCCGCCCGCCGCGCCCTCCACGACCGCCCCCGCCAAACCCACCACCGCCCATCATCCCACCCAGCGCCCCCACAATCGCATTGGTCGGATCGCCCCCACCCTGCGGCAGCATCCCGTTCGCCCGCGCCCGCGCCACTGCATCCTCCACCCGCTGCCGAATCTCATCCTCGCTAAAATTCGCCAGCCCGTTCGTCGCTCCCGTCTCGCCCGTCACCGTCACCGAGTCAGCCGTCTCATCCCCCATCCCCGACAACGTCGGCAGCGCCGCCCCCGCATTGCGCGCCCCCGTCGTAGCATCCAGCGCACTCTCGCCCGCATTCAAACTCAACCCCTGCATCCCGCCCCCCTGCATTCCCAACCCAGCGCCCGCGCCCTGTGCCTGTTGCGCCTCCTCCGCAGCCACCCGGCTCGCCAACTGCAATCCAAAGTCCGTAGCCTTCGGCACAATGGTGATCCCCTGATTCGCCGCTCGCGCTTGCACCCCATTCAGCACCACCTCCTGCGTCACCTCGGCAAACCCCGTCAGCTGCGCCCGCACCACGTACCGCCCATTACGAGGAATCGCCATCGCATACTTGCCGTCAATATCCGTCGTCGTCGCGTACTTCCTCCCCGTCAGCGAATTCATCGCCGTAATCGCAACCCCCGGCAGCGGCACCCCACCCTTGCCCCCCACACCCGCAACCACTCGCCCCTCAATCGTCCCACCCTGCGCCGCCGCCGTAACCTGCGCCGCCGGCGCGCCACCGGTCGCCGCCACAGGCGCCTGCGCCATCAACGAACCGCCGCACAGCATCGCAACCATCACCCACATCGTCCGCCTTACCGCCCGACCCTCCACGTACACCTCTCCCTCAATCTCTCCAACTCAATCCAATCAGCTCCGCCTCACCCTACTGCGGATTCGGGTTCACACCGGGCCGCGCATTCCCGCCCGAAGCCGCATCCCCGCTCGCCCGCGGTCCCCGCTGCATCACCACCAACTCCGTCGGCACAAACACCCCGCCCTTCACCGATCCCGTCCCGCGCACACTCTCCCCCACCTTGATATCGGCCAGCGTAATACTCTCCCCACCCTCCGCCGGCGCGCCACCCGCTCCCTGCGCCCCGCCCATCCCGCCGCCCATCCGTCCCCGCCCGCCCAACCGGAACGACGTCCCCTCATCGAACCCAATCGTCTGCGCCACATGGTCCGGCCGCTCCACCGTCATCTTCGCGTTATCCAGATCGATCGCCGTCACCCGCCCCACAATGTACGTCTTCCCCAAATTCGCCTTCATCTCCGCCACCTGCGCCGCGTCGGTAGCGAACACCACCGCCGCATGCAGCGTCTTATTCGGAGCATCCAGAATCCCCGCCGCCATCACCCCATCCCCCACCTTCAGATCCGAAATCTTCACCGTGTTCCCGCGGCCCTTCATCACGCGTGTGTTGTCGGTTGTCACAATCTGCATCGACGCCCCATCCTCCGTCTTCACCGTCAGCGTCGTTCCGGACACGGCCGTCACCTCGCCCCCCACCCGCTGCATCCCCGCAAACTGCCCGCGCCCACCCTGCTGCCCCGCCTCCTGGCCGCCCGCGCCCTGCGCCCCTGCCGCCATCCCACTCACCATCACCGCCGCCAACACAACCGCCAACTTCGCCATCCGACGCATACTCAACTCCTTCGCCCACCTGAATCCGCTACAAACAAAGACGGCATCCCCACGCGGAAGACGCGGCCACACCGCCGAATAATTCACTTTGTTCTCCACCGCACCAAGCCATCCACCATTGTCTTTCTTCGCGCTTGGGTTTACCGTCAAACCACGGCCCCTCGCTCCCCCTCTGAGACCCAATACCAAAGCATCCCCTCTGAAGCAGTTTCAGAGCAACAGCCTCGCTTTGTGAAGCATCCAAGCGCGAGAAGCATCGAATGTCCACTGGAGTGCATCATGCTGACGCAGCCGACACACCTCGCCCCCAAACACTCGCGCAGCGCGGACCTACTCGATCGCTTCCGCACCGTGCGTGCCGCGACCATGGCTTTCTGTAGTCCCCTGTCTCCCGAAGACATGATGGTGCAGTCCTGCGCCGAAGCCTCGCCCGTCAAGTGGCATCTCGCCCACACCTCCTGGTTCTTCGAGACCTTCGTCCTCTCCGAATTCGTCGCCGGCTACCAGCCCTTCGATCCCAACTTCCGCTGGCTCTTCAACTCCTACTACCGCGCCCTCGGCGAGATGCCGGAAAAGAAACTCCGCGCCTCCTTCTCCCGACCGCCTCTCGACCAGATCCTCGCCTACCGCCGCCACGTCGACGCAGCCATCGAGCGCCTCCTCTCCTGTCATCCCGAAGACGAATCCCAGCGCCGCATCGTCCTCGGCCTCGAGCACGAACAGCAGCACCTCGAGCTCGCCGCCACCGACATCAAGCACGCCTTCTTCACCAACCCTCTTCACCCCGCCTACCGCCCCGCACCTCCCACGCAAAATCAGCTCGCTGCCGGCGCCGACACCATCGCCCCGCCGCTCAACTGGATCAGCTTTACCCCCGGCACCTCCACCCGCCCTGGCATCGTCGGCATCGGCACCACCCCCGACCCCAACGACATCCACGCCTTCGCCTTCGACAACGAGACCCCCCGCCACCCCATCTATCTCCCGCCCTTCCACCTCGCCTCCCGCCTTGTCACCTGCGCCGAGTACCTCGCCTTCATCGAAGACGACGGCTACTCCCGCCCCGAGCTCTGGCTCTCCGAAGGCTGGGACACCCTCCGCGCCGAAGGCTGGCAGTGTCCTCTCTACTGGGTTCGCGACTCCCACACCCCCTCCGGCTGGAGCATCTTCACCCTCAACGGCTTCCGCCCCCTCGGCGAACTCTCCGAAACCCCCGTCTGCCACGTCAGCTTCTTCGAGGCCGATGCCTTCGCGCGCTGGTCCGGCAACCGCCTCCCCACAGAATTCGAGTGGGAGTTCGTGGCCGCCCAAACCCCCCACCCAACGCAAGCGAGCGCTCCTGGATCCTATGCCGCCGCTCCCGGAAGCTCGGCCGCCGTCTACCCAACCCAGGCAGCTGGTCCCGGAACCCACGCCGCTCCTCCCGGAACCCACGCCGCTCCTTCCGCAACCCAGCCCGCCGCACCCGGAACCGAGGCCGCCGCAACCGGATTAGCAGCGGGCTTTAGCCCGCTGAATAATCCTTCGCAGAACCAGGGCTTTAGCCCCGGCGCAACCGCGAACATGCTCGAATCCGGAGCCCTCCACCCTCAGGCCGGCACCGCCTCCGCCCCCACCCCCCAGCAGCTCTACGGCGATGTCTGGGAGTGGACCCAGTCCCCCTACACCGGCTACCCAGGCTACAAGCCGCTCCCCGGCGCCCTCGGCGAGTACAACGGCAAGTTCATGAGCTCGCAGATGGTCCTTCGCGGCGGCTCCTGCGTAACCCCCGAGACCCACATCCGAGCCACCTACCGCAACTTCTTCTCCCCCTCCACCCGCTGGCAGTTCAGCGGCCTCCGCCTGGCCCGCGACGGCGCCTGATCCCCTCGTAGCACTTACCACCCCAAGTCCGTCATCCTGAGCGCAGCGAAGGACCCCTGTAGTTGTCTTTGCTTTTGCCGTTGCCCTTGCTTTTCTTTCTGTCATTCCCTTTGGGAATCTGCTTCTTCTTTGCTCTTGCTGTTCCCTTGTCGTTGCCGTTTTTCGCCGTCATCCTGAGGCGCAGCCGAAGGAACCCCGCATTGTCGGGGCGATAGACTCACGTTTCAATCCCCGCGCCCATGTTCGCGGGTGCCCCATTCGTACGCGCTTTTGCGGACGGGTGGGGAAGCAACAGTCAGCATCACCCCAACATCGCCTTAAGCTAGGAGCTAAAGCCAGCAGCCAGCACCTGAGACCAAATCCATCCCGCCTTATTCCTGAACCCCAACCCCCCCATCCTGCATCCAAGCCCGAAGTTACTCGTTCGCACCTTGCACTCCCACGAGGCCCTCTTGACCACCGCGACCCCCGTATCTCCCAGCGAGGCAGTCCTGTACGAAGCTCTCTCCGGCCTCACCGCCGCCGCGCAGAAGACCCTCTCCCCGTGGCTCTTCTACGACGAGCGCGGCTCGCAGCTCTTTGAAGACATCACCAGCCTCCCCGAGTACTACCTCACCCGCACTGAGCGCGCTCTCTTCGCCGCCTACGCCGACGACATCCTCCGCGAGTTCCTCACCCCAGGCGCCCCTGCCACCCAATCCTTTCTGCCCCCAGACCCCTTCACCATCGCCGAGCTGGGCGCCGGCTCCGCCACCAAGACTGGCCTCCTCCTCCAGGCCGCAACCCGCCTCCAGCCCCACCTCCTCTACCAGCCCATCGACGTCAGCGCCTCCGCCCTCGACGCCGCCGACAACCTGGCCGCCACCATCCCCGGCCTCCGCGTCCACTCCCAGGTAGCCAACTACGTCACCGAGCCCTACACCCTCCAGCACCCCGCCTCAACCATGGGTGCCCTGGGTCTCGCTTCTGAGACCTGGGATTCGAAGGGCGCCCCCTCTTCGGCGACCCCAGGCCCCGAGCGAGCGGTCTTTGCTCGTTTGGGTGGTACAGTTTCATCGTCGCCTAAGGTGGGTTCATCGGTTTCGACACACCACCACACCCCCCGCAGCCGCGTCCTCGCCCTCTACATCGGCTCCAGCATCGGCAACTTCTCCCCCGACGACGCCAACGCCATCCTCCGCCGCCTCCGCTCCCACCTCCAGCCCGGCGACGCCCTCCTCCTCGGCGCCGACCTCGCCCCCAGCGCCCACAAACCCATCTCCACCATCCTGGCCGCCTACGACGACGCCGCCGGTGTCACCGCCGACTTCAACCTCAACATCCTCACCCGCCTCAACCGCGACCTCGACGCCGACTTCAACCTCGACGCCTTCGCCCACCGCGCCCGCTGGAACGCCAACTGAAAGCCGCATCGAGATGCACCTCGAAAGCCTCATCCCCCAGACCGTCCACATCCCCTCGACGGCCGCATACACAGCATCCCCTTCTCGCCGGCGAAACCATCCACACCGAGAACAGCTACAAGTTCACCGACCAGGCCCTGAACAACCTCCTCACCCGCGCCGGCTTCACCCCCACCCGCACCTTCCACGACCCCACCCACAGCTTCGCCCTAACCCTCGCCCACACCCTCTAGCGAAAGCCCCATCTCATCCGAAAAGTCGGGTGCCCCATTCATGACAGTCTCATCGTCATGAGTGGGATGGCATGTCGCCGGGTGCCCCATATCTCGATTCTGAGATGTGGGCATCGCGCGAGTAGCGCGACCGCTCCTGCCCATCTCCAGCCTGACACCAGCCCCCCGGGTGCCCATGCATGACGGTTCCGCAACGCCACTAAAAATAAATCCAGCCCAACCACCCCCGAAAACAGCCCAAAATCCGCATGTCAAGCCCCCACGGACCCCCAAAACCCACAAACCCCCCGTCCCTATTGCCGATTTCTCTCCAACCCACTTGGCATACTTACCCCTGTCCAACCACTAAAATAGAACTAGACCCTCCCACAAACCAGCTCCAGCGCCTGACTCACCGGCAGCGCCGCACCATCCGCCCCAAAACAGTCCCTAACTCCAATGCCTGCCCTACTTTACCCCTAAAGTCTTTTGTTTGCCCTACTTTAGCGCAAAAGTACCAAGGATACTTTGGCCCCTAACCCCAACGCCGAGAGCACTTTACGCCAAATGGTCGTACTAGGAGGGGGGAGGGGGGTACCCTACACCTCCCGGGTATACGTTCCACTCTTGCCGCCAGTCTTCGACAGCAGCACAACCTCCCGAATCCGAATCCCCTTATCCAGCGCCTTGGTCATGTCATACACGGTCAGCGCCGCCACGGCCGCAGCCGTCATCGCCTCCATCTCAACTCCCGTCCCCGCCACGGTAGCCGCAGTAGCTAAAATCTCCACCCCGCCCGCAACGACGGTCGCCTGCACATCGACAAACGTAAGCGCCAGCGGATGACACATCGGAATCAACTCGGAAGTCCGCTTCGCCGCCTGGATCCCGGCAAACCGAGCCACCTCCAAAGGATTCCCCTTAGGATTCTGCGGCAGCGCCGCCAACACCGCCTCATTCAACTCCACAAACGCAGAAGCCACAGCCTCCCGCCGCGCCTCCACCTTAGCCGAAACATCCACCATCCGAGCCGAACCACTCTCATCAAAGTGCGACAGCTTCTCACTCATTTCTCAACCCTTCTCGCAATCCGCAGAATGATGCCGCCTGCCGCAATCGCAATAAGCGGCAGAACAGCGAACAGCAGAAATCTTGGCCACTGGATCCCCATAATGAACATGTGATGGAGCAGAAAGGCGACGCCGACAAACAGTAATCCGACGCCAACGCACAGACCCATGCCAAAGCCAACCAGAACGCCGCCGCTCAGCAATAGCTTCTCTCGTCGATCACTCACGGCTCGATCCTACCGCAGCAACACGCGCACCGTCAGCCCAGCGATCGTGCTCCGTCCCTGCGCGCTTTCCAAATAACCATAAGACGCCAGGAGGATTGCCAAACCAGGATCGGACCCACGAAAAGAAAGAGCCCATCCAAGACGCGCAGTGGTCGCCTTCCAGTGCAAAGATCGAAGACGATCAACGCCCAATTCGCCCCTATGCCAAGGACTAACGCGACATCCAGGACCCACCGCGACGATGGGGCCTTCTCACACTGCACCGTATCCATAGCGGCAATCCTACCGCAGCAACACGCGCACCGTCAGCCCAGCAGGGAAGTGCTCAACCCCCGCAGGCAACACCACATACCCATTCCCGCGAGCATTCGCCACCACATCCCCCGAACCCTGCCAACCAACAACCTTCACCTCAACCCCATCCCAACCGCCGCTAACCTCCGCTGGCAGAAACCGAGTCACCCGCGCCCCACCCTTCACCTCATCCGCCAGCGTCGCCTCCACAAACACCGGAGCAATCTCCGTTCTCCCCTCCAGCGCACGCAGCATCGGAGCCACAAACAAAGCAAAGCAAACCTGCGCCGACACAGGATTTCCCGGCAACCCAAAGAAGTACGTCCATCCCTTGTCCGACGGCAACCGCCCAAACACAATCGGTTTCCCCGGCTGAATCAATGCACCGGTAAAGAAGAACTCCGCCCGAAACTCCCGCAGCACCTGCTCCACCAGATCGTACTTCCCCATCGAAACCCCACCCGAAAGTACCAGCAAATCCGCCTCGCGACCCTCCGCAACCTGCGCCCGCAACTCGCCCAGCTCGTCCCGCGCAATTGCCAGCCGCTCGGCGATTCCCCCCGCTCCGCTGACCAGCGCAGCGAGTGAGTAGCTATTCGAGTTCCGAATCTGCCAGGCCTCCATCGGCTCATCCACCTCCACCAACTCATCACCCGTAGCAATGATAGCGACATGAGGCCGCGCAAACACCGTCACCTTTGCCAACCCGCAACTCGCCGCAACACTTATCTCCGCCGCGCCCAGCACTCGCCCCGCAGGCAGCACCACATTCCCCGCCAACGTCTCCGCGCCGCGCGGAACCACATTCTCCCCAAGCCTCAACGCTCGCTCAACCCGCAGCACGTCGCCCTCAACCACGACATGCTCGACCATCACCACCGCATCGGCCCCCGCAGGCAAAGGAGCTCCCGTCATGATCTCAATCGCCTCACCCTCGCCCAGCTCTGCGCCCTTCCAACGCTCGCCAGCCCGCACCGACCCCACAACCCGCAACGCCCCACCAACATCCCCTGCCCGAACCGCATATCCGTCCCGCGTGCTCCGGTCGAACGCCGGCTGATCCCGATCCGCCACCACCGCCGCAGCCAACACTCTCCCCGAACCCGCCAACAACTCCACCGTCTCCACCCCGCGCGCCGCAACCAGGCGCGCCTGCCCCAGCACCTCCTCCAACGCCTCATCGAACGGCAGCACCCTCTCGCTCATCGTCCATCTCCCGTTCAAAGACGCGAAAGCCCCGGTCAACAACTCCCGACCGGGGCTCTCCTCGCTGCATGCTCGTTAGTGCTTCTTGCCCGCCTTGTACGAGGTGTCGATCGTCTCGCCAAGGCTCGCCAGCACCTGCTTCACCTGCGGCACCTTCGGATCATTCGGAACCAGCGCCAGGAACTTCTGGTATGCCTCAACGCATCCCGGAGGCGCCGTCAGCTTATTCGTCTTCGGATCCACCACCGACTTCGTCACCAACGCCTGTCCCTTGATGAAGTAAGCGTCTGCTTCGTTCGGATTAGCTGCAATCGCCTTGTTCGCCGCATCCAGGGCCGCATCCATCTGCCCAGCGTTGTACAGAACAGCCGCTGCATTCTTGTAATAGACACCCGCCTTGGCAGGATCTGTCTTCGCTGCATTGTCGAATGCCGGGATCGCCTCATCGGTCTTGCCCTGCGCGGTCAGTGCATTGCCAAGCTGGTTATAGTCAGCTGCCAGCCCCGCAACATTCGGCTTGGCTTCCGCTGAATCCAGCGCCACAGCCTTCTTGTAGGCATCCACCGCATCGCCGTAAGCCTGGTTCACTGCCGCATCCGAGCTCGCGGTTGTGCCGGATTTCTTATCTGCTTCCGCCAGGTGCCGTCCCTGCGCCAGCAACGTGTCGCCGTACGTTAGCCACAGCAAGCCGGTATCGGGCTTCGCCGCAACCGCTTCCTTCATCATCGCGACGTCCTTGCTCACGTCATCCTTGTTTGGCGCAGCTGCCGCAAGGTCCGCACGCACCGTCTTCAGCGTCGCATTCAACTTTGCGATAACCTTGTTCGCCGAGGTTACCTCGGCATTTTTCTTCTTGTACTCTTCCAGCTCCTTCTGCTGCTCGGGAGTCATCTGCTTGATGTACTCAGGCCGGGACATGTCATCGTTCAGCGTCAGGTCCGTGTCCTCAGACTTCACCTTCAACTCCAGCCGATCAAGGATCTTGTCGCCCTGCACAAAGTAAACGAAGTAATCGCCCGGAGTAACATTCGTCGCCTTGTAATTTCCTTGGGCGTCGATCGTTGCCGTTGCAGTAAACTTTGCATCCTTGTACGGCACCGATTGATCGGTCGTGAACTTCACATCACCGCTGGGCAGATCCATCCCCGCCGCGTTGGAGACGTGACCGTGTACTGTCGCCCCAGGTTTCTGAGCAAGCGCTGGAGCCATCGCGAAGATTGCCACGCCTACAACGCCTGCAAGCTTGGCAAATAAAGAACCTCTATACGTTTTCATCATTTCGTCGCCTTCTTTCGATTCAGCCCAAAGCCTCGATCAGCTACCGGGCGTTCGTATAATCTCGTGCCGTTCCGCTCACTGCATAGCGGATTGGGTCGGCTAAACCGGCTGCGGAAAATGCTCGCAACCGCAAATCGCAACTTTCGCATACTCCGCAGGCCTCGGTTTCACCTGAGTAGCACGACCAACTTACATGCAACGGAGCGCCCAATTCAACTCCAAGCGTCACAATCTCATGCTTTCTTAGCTTGATCAGCGGCGTCACCACCTTGATCTCGCCCTCTTTCGTCCCTCGACGGATCAGCTCATTGAACGCC
Source organism: uncultured Acidobacteriaceae bacterium (assembly GCA_963737325.1). GTDB lineage: Bacteria > Acidobacteriota > Terriglobia > Terriglobales > Acidobacteriaceae > Granulicella. Next base: position 126,779 of record CAVTSJ010000005.1, on the reverse strand, counting down.
TCGTAATACGCTGGCCGGCAGTCCGGATACCCCGAACTATCCTGCTCGACCGCCCCCATGAACACCGTCGTCGCTCCCAGAACCTCCGCCCAGCTCACCGCCGCGCTCAGGAAATGCGCGTTGCGAAACGGAACATAGGTCACCGGCACGTCTTCTCCCGCGCGCGACGAAGCGCTCTCGATCGCCTCATCCGTAGCTTCCGGCACCGCAATTCTCGCGTCCGTCAGCGCCGATCCGCCGATCCGCCGAAACAGATCCGTGTCCAGCTCCATCAATTCCTTCAACCCAACGGCTCGTGCCACCTCGCGCGCCGCCTGCAGTTCACGCGCCTGCGTGCGCTGACCGTAACTGAAGTGCAGACCGAAGCTGTCATAATCTCGCGCTGCCAGTGTCGCGCAGACAGTGGAATCCATGCCCCCGGAGAGGCAGACCACCGCCCTTGCCCGACTCATCTGGACGAATCCTCCGCTGCAATCTCTGCCGCGGTGACCGACTCCAATGATTCAGGGTCATCGTTCATCTTTTCCAGCAAACTGCGCGCCGCCGCTTCATCCTCGGCCTTTACCTGCAGCTGCGACTCGAACGCCACCGGGATCAGGCTGTTCGCCGTCTCTCCCACCATGAATACGGGAATTCCCGAAGCTTCCAGCGCTGACCGCGCCATGTTGGCCTCCATCGGTTCCGGGAAGGTCGCTATCGTTACCAACTCGTCCTGCGGATTCAAGTTCTCTTCGTTGCTCATCGTCTTCGTCTCACTGTCTCCGCTTGCGCGGTGTCTTCATTCTCGGCGCTTCGGCTACTTGAATTCAACCGATTGCAGATGGAAAGTTATCGTGCCCCAGAACAGCCGAGCCTGCATCTGCACCGGCAGATGCCGAGGATCGTCGGTGTACCAGATCCAGATGCTGCCGCGATTCTTTACGACCCCTTCATCTGCGGTCGCTTGCACTTTGATGGTCTGAAACGTCCCAGCGGGTGTCTTGATCTCCTCGCGACCCTCGACTTTCATGACCACACTTACGGTATGCATGGCATCGGCCAGCGGGAAATCCACCGTCTGCCCAGGCGCCATCGGCTGCGATTGCGTGTAAAACATCGCCGACAACGAGTCCGTTACGCAAGCCGGAATATTGGTGACATTGTGCGTCGCCGTGCCCTTCACCAGGTTCCGCTCGTTGCGCGTCTGCTTCCCATGCGCATAATCGAACGTAAGATCGCTCGCGATCTTCCTGCGACCCTCCTGCGTCTGCTTATCGAAATGCGTCGAGCATCCGGTCTTCAAATCAAAGGCAGACTGAAAACCATCCACCACAGGGAACAGCATATTCACCGCACCCACAGTATCCGCCGTAGCCGTGATCTTCAGCAGGCTTCCCACCTGGTCCAGATGAAACACCGCAGTTCCCGCCGTAAACACCCGCCAATCCACGCTGTAGGTTAGGGTTTGGTGCGGAGGATAGTCAAAGCTGGGAGCGGGCGGCTGCAGTACCGGAATCGGCCGTTGCGCAATCGGCGCCTCCGCCTTCGAGAACAACTGCCCCTTCATCCTCATCGGCTGCCCAAAGCTCATCAGGACGGCCAGCGCGCACGCTGATCTCCCGATGACCACTGCCGGCGAGTCTCTCCAGACCCGCAAACGGGCCATCCAAACGGCCTTCAAATCAGCATCTCCCGTGGGTTAGACGCACCTGCGAACCCTAGTGCCAAACTACCATTCGCAGCGCCAGGGCCGCATAAATCGCGACTGCGCCCATAAGTGCATTGTACTCGTGATGATGCCGGTAGCGCTCCAGCGAAAACCGTCCGACCGCACCCTTCGTATCCCCAAATCGCGCAGCCGTCACCCTCGGCAACAGCCGTGGAACCTTCCGCGCATACTCATCGAACGACGGAAATGCGCCCCGCAAAAACGCCTCCTCCGAAAGAATGGTCGGTACATAAATTGCCAGAAACATCCCGACCAGCAACACCACCAGCCACCATCTTCCAGCCGCCACAGCAAACCCCGCCGCAATCCCCATCGACCCTAAATACAGCGGATTCCGCGTATACGCATACGGCCCCGTACGCGTGAGTTCCGCATTCTTCTTCACATATCCCGCCGCATAGCCGCGCAGCCACAGTCCGGGCACTACCAGCAAGAGGCTCCACGCCAGCGTGTGCCAACTAGGCCGCGCGAACACCAGGAAGATCGCCGCCACCACAAATCCCAGCGGCACTCGCACCCTGCGCGCGATCCTCTGCCAACCCGTCTTGCCACCAGCTTTTGTCACGGTCGCCGAACCCATCCCACCATTCTCTCAAATGATCTCGCCGATACCTCACAGCAGGCCGTGAACCGCCTCCAGAACCGCGCTGACCGAGATCTTCGCCAAACCAGCGTCCTCCGCGTTCGCGCGCTTATAGCTCGTCACCGATGCAGGATCCCGCAACACCACCTTCGCCCCCGGCCCCCGCGGCCCATTCCTCGCCGGATCGGTCGGCCCGAACAGCGCCACCAGCGGAACACCCAGCGCCGCCGCCAAGTGCGTAGGCCCCGAATCGCCGCCCACCAGCACCGTCATGCGCCGCATCAACGCAATCAGCCCACTCACATTGCAGACGACAACCCGCGCCGCGCCTCTACTAGCCTCCACCACCGCTGCGGCCCCCGCATCATCCTTCCGCGGAGCATTCACCACCACATCCATCCCCATAGCCTTCAACGCAACAGCCAGCGCGCCATACTTCTCCACCGCCCAACACTTCGCCCGCCATCCGGCACTCACAGTCAGCAGGCATGTCCGCCGATCGCCCACCTCCTCAGCCCAGTTATCCGCCCACTCCTCATGCGGCAACTCCACGCCACCTGGCTCCAGCGCAACTCCGCAAGCCTCACCCAGCAGCGCCGCACCCTGCTCAATCACGTGCGTACCCCAGCGCTCGAGCTTCGTTTTGTAAAACTTCGCAGCCATAGACTCGCGCGGATCGCTATACCCCACCAGCTGCCCCGAGCCCGACATCCGCCCAATTACCGCCGACCGCAACGTCCCCTGCATATCGACCGCAAGATCGTAGTGCTCGCTCCGCAGCGCCCGCCGCAATTCAAAGATCGACCGCAACGTTGCAGGCGACGCCGGAGCCTTCGACCACTGCTTCGTCTCCGCCAGATGCACGCGCCTCACCACCGGCCCTTTTCCCGTCCCATCCACCAGCAGCGGAGACCAGTGTGGTGTCACAACCCAATCAATCTCCCAATCCGGCCGCGCCGCTCTCAGCGCACTCACTGCCGGCAACGCATGCAGCACATCGCCCATCGCACCTACGCGGATAACCAGGATCTTCATCAGACCTCCGCCCCTGCATGCATCAGCTTTGCTTCGAGCGCGCGCAACACCGTCGCAGGATCGGCAAACTCTGCCTCCAGCGCGACCACCATCAGCGGTCCCTGCTCTTCCAGTCGCCGCCGCATCGCCTCCGAAAGCTTCACCGCATCTTTCTCCGTCGTAACGAAACCCGATCCGTTCAGGCTCTTCGCCACCTCGATCACTCGCTCCAAATCCGCTGCCGTGTAGCGATGATGATCGGGGAACGCGACTGTCTCCACCACTCCGCACCCGGCATTCTGCAACATAGCGGCGAAGTCTTCCGGCCGGGCGATCGCGCAGAACGCAACCGGCCGCAGCCCCGCTCCAAACACCCGCAGCGGGGCAGGGAAGACCAGTTTCCTGCGCACAATCCACATCTGCCCCCGTTCGCGCAGCATCGCCCACGCGCGCCTGTTCACCGACGCGACTCCTGCATCGATATCCGCATCAACCTCGTTCTGCCGCACCAGCAGCACATCCGCGCGCTGCAGCGCAGACAAACCCTCGCGCAGATTACCCGCCGGCAGCAACGTATCCTCAAGGTCCTCTGACGTCACCAGGACGATATCCACGTTCCGTCCAAGTTGGCGATGCTGAAATCCATCATCCAGCAGATGCACACCTCGCACACTGCCTTCAGTCTGTTCCTCCGCAAGCTTTCCCGCAACATACCGATCGGCGCCCACCCACACCGGCACGCCCGCCAGCTCAGCAATCAACACAGGCTCATCGCCAAATCGCCGCGCCGCGTTCTCAACCTCCAACCGCACCTTCTCGACAACACGCCCCTCCCGCCCATATCCCCGCGAGAGCACATCCACGGTCCATCCCCCCTCCCGCAACAGCTTCGCCAGCGCAATCACCACCGGCGTCTTGCCCGCGCCACCCGCCGACAAACTGCCAACACTGACCACAGGCCAATCCAGCGTGCGCGTTCGTCCCAACCCCGCGCTTCGCAAACCGTCCTTCAGCCGAATTGCCGCTGCATACAAGGGAACCAGCGGCCGCGCCCATGGCCGCCTCGCGCTCATGCCGCCTCCTGCGAAATCACCGAAACGATTGCCTTCACCGACCGCTCCGTCGCGCCCTGTTGCTCTTCGAAAACCCTCCGCCCCGCCTCGCCAATCGCCTTTGCCTCTTCGCGATTCGCCAGCAGTTCGGCAACCATCCCGCCCAGCTCTACCTCGTCATGCACAATGCGAATCCCGCCTGCCTCCGTCAACTTCGCAACTACGTCACGGAAGTTTTCATACGACGGACCCATTACCACCGGCACGCCAAACTGCGCCGGCTCAAGTGGATTATGACCGCCCCTCCGAACCAGGCTGCCGCCAAGAAACGCCGCATCCGCAACCCTATACACCGCCGCCAGGTCTCCAATCGTGTCGAGCAGCACCACCTCGATCCCGAGCGATGAGATCTCTTCATCACCCGCCCCGAGATGTTCGCTCGCCTTCACATAGCGCATCGATCGCAGCAGAGCCTCCACACCCGCAAACCTCTCCGGATGTCGCGGAGCCACCACCAGCAGCACATTCGCCTTACCGCGTAGCGACCTCTGCCAGGCTCCCATGACCAATTCCTCTTCCGCCGGCGCCCCATCCACCGTGCTCCCCGCCACAAAGATCGCACGCTCTCCCGCCACCGAGCGAATCCACTCCGGCACGCGGCGTTCCTTCGGCGCCCGTATGTCAAACTTCGTGTTCCCCGCCACCTGCACGTTCTCCGTACGAACGCCCGCAATCACCAGCCGCAGCGCGTCCTGTTCGCTCTGCGCCAGCCACAGCGCAGGCTTGCGCATGATCCCTCCCCAGATCCACTGCATCCGCTGCGCCCGCGCAAACGACCGGTCGCTCATACGCGCATTCGCAACCACCACCGGAACACCCGCAAGCCCACACTCGTGCAGCATGCGCGGCCAAAGCTCGCTCTCCATCAAAATCAGCGCGACAGGCTTCAACGCGCGCAAATACGCCCGCACAGCAAATGCAAAATCCAGCGGCATATAAAACACGCGCGCCGCACCAAACCGTTCCCGCGCCAGAGCCTGTCCCGTGCGCGTGGTCGTCGAAATCACCACGCGATACCCCTCCCCAAGCGCCGCCTCCAACTCCCCTACCAACCGCGAAGCAGCCAGCACCTCGCCCACGCTCACCGCATGAACCCAAACCGCTCGTCTGCCATGAAGTGTCGGCACCAACTGCCGGGGCACGGCGCCAAGCCTCTGCCGCAACCCTTCGCGATACCGCTGCGTAGTCGCCATCCGCAGCAGCCACCACGGCGAACTCAGCACGAGCCCGAGCGTCAGCAGCGCGCTGTAGACCAGCATCGTCACGCCTCTCCCAGCGCCGTGTTTTGTTTTCCCAGCATCCTGAAGAGGATAATCGAATAGAACGACAAGCACTCACCTATGAACAATTCCAGCCTGAACATACGCCCTGCCACGCCCCACGATATCCCCACCATCCTTCGCTTCATCCGCGAGCTAGCTGAGTACGAGCGTGAGCCCGACGCCGTCCGCGCCACCGAAGCCGACCTCCTCCGCGATGGCTGGGGCACCCCCGCGCGCTTCACCGCCATCATCGCCGACTACAACGGCGCCCCCGCAGGCTTCGCGCTCTACTTCACCACCTACTCCACCTGGCGCGGCCATCACGGCATCCGCCTCGAAGACCTCTACGTCACGCCCTCCCTGCGCGGCCATGGCATCGGCAGGGCGCTTCTCGCGCGCCTCGCCCGCATCGCCGTAGACCAGGGCTGCCCTCGCCTGGAGTGGGACGTCCTCGCGTGGAACGAACCCGCCATCGCCGTCTACCATCGCGTCGGCGCCAACGTCTTAACGGCGTGGCGCATCATGCGCCTCGCCGACGAGCCGCTAGCTGCACTCGCAGCCGCCGACACTTCTGACCACGTATCCTAAAACCAGATGAAAAAGATCCACGTAATTGGCGGCGGCCTCGCCGGCCCCGAAGCCGCACTGCAAGCCGCCAGCCTAGGCTGCCACGTCATCCTCTCCGAGATGCGTCCCATCCGCTCCACCGAAGCCCACCAGACCTCCGACTTCGCCGAGCTCGTCTGCTCCAACTCCCTCAAGAGCGAAAGTGAAAACACCGCGCCCTGGCTGCTCAAACAGGAGATGCGCCGCGCCAACTGTTTCCTTCTGCAAGCCGCGGACGCCAGCGCCGTTCCCGCCGGCCACGCCCTCGCCGTCGACCGCATCGAGTTCTCCCGCCGCGTAGCCGACCTCATCGCCGCCAACCCCAACATCGAAGTCCGCCGCGAAGAAGTCACAGCCCTCAACGAACACGATCCCAACACCATCACCATCCTCGCCAGCGGCCCACTCACCAGCTCGCCCCTAGCCGCCGACCTCCAGCGCCTCACCGGCTCCGAGCAGCTAGCCTTCTACGACAGCATCTCCCCCATCGTCGACGCCACCACCATCGACATGGACAAAGTCTACTTCGCCGCCCGCTGGGACAAAGGCACCGCCGACTACATCAACTGCCCCTTCACCAAGGAACAGTACGAAGCCTTCCTCGACGCCCTCACTGCCGCTGAAACCGTCGAAGCGAAAAGTTGGGAGGCCCTTCCGGCAGGCGGCGCAGTCACCGCCGCGCCTCCAACCATGAACTACTTCGAAGGCTGTCTCCCCATCGAAGAGACCGCCCGCCGCGGCCGCGACACCCTCCGCTTCGGCCCCATGAAGCCCGCCGGCCTCACCAACCCGAAGACCGGCCGCTGGCCCTACGCCGCCGTTCAACTTCGCCAGGAAAATCTCCGCGCCGACAGCTACAACCTTGTCGGCTTTCAGAACCACCTCAAGTTCGGCGAGCAGGCCCGCGTCCTCCGCCTCATCCCTGGCCTCGAGCACGCCACCTTCCTGCGCTACGGCCAGATCCACCGCAACACCTACATCCACGCCCCCTCGCTCCTCACTGAAACCCTCCAGCTCCGCGCCCACCCCAGCATCTTGATCGCCGGTCAATTGTCCGGCGTCGAAGGCTACACCGAGTCCATCGCCAGCGGCCTCCTCGCCGGCCGCTATGCCGCTGCCCTCGCGCGCGACCTCGCCCCGACGCCAGCCCCGCGCATCACGGCCAACGGCTCGCTAACCCACTACATCACCCACGCCGACCAGAAAAAATTCCAGCCAGCCAACATCACCTTCGACCTCCTGCCACCCCTCGAAGAAGACCTCCGCAAAAAGATCCGCGACAAGAAAGAACGCCACAAAATCCAATGTGATCGGGCGCTCGACGCATGGGATGCGTGGCGCGCAAAATAAATCCTGCGATTCCCGGCAGACTACGGTACGCTTCCTGCAAAGACGTTCTCATGGAGGTGAAGCATGCGTCTGCTCTCCGCGATTGACGCCATCGGCCCCGCCTGGAATCACACCTCCCGCATGCTCGTGGCTCCACGCAACTGGCGGCTTGCGCTTAAGATTGGCGCCGTCGCCTTCTTTGCCCAGGTGGGCGGCTGCAATGGCTCATACAACTACCCCGGCCATCACGTCCCCGCCGCCCCGCCGACTCTTGTCGCAGCAGTCGTCGCACTGGCCCTTCTCCTTTTCATTGTCGGCCTAGTCATCGCGCTCGCCTTCTTCTATCTCAGCTCCCGCCTGCAGTTTGTCTTCTTCGAGGTTGTGCTGCGCAGCGACACCACCCTCGCGCCTATCTGGAGACGTTATGGCAACGCCACGTGGCACTGGATGGGTCTGAAAATCCTGTACTTCCTTGTCGCAATCGTTTGTGCCGCACCTGTACTTGTTCCAATCCTCATCCACTTCATCCGCGCGATAGGTCCCTCCTTCCACGGCATTACTCCCCAGGATCCCGTCGCACTGATTGTCGCCATTCTCAGCTTTATCGGCGCCATCTTCTTCATCATCGTCCTCATCAGCGTTGGCTACACCCTCTTATGCGACTTCGGCCTGCCCTTCATGGCACTCGAAAGCACGCCGATCCCCGAGACCGTGCGTTGCGTCTGGAATCTCGTGCGCAATGAACCCGGCCCGGTTGCGTTGTATGTGCTCATGCGCTTCCTGCTCACCCTGGCCGGTTCGCTCGCCGCCGACTTCATCTTCGTGATGGGCGCCCTCATCGCCTCCACCCCCTTCGTCGGAGTCGGATTGATAGCATGGTTTTCCCTCCGCCACGCCGGGCTCGCAGGTCACATCACGATGATCGCTGCATGGGTTGTTCTTGGCGTGGTGTTGCTGGTTCTGCTGGTGCTCGCCGGCATCACCCTCTTCGGCTTCGTATACACCTTCCTCAAGGCGTTCGCGCTCTATTTCCTCGGCGGCCGCTATCCACTCGTAGGCGCCTACCTTGAGCCTTTTCTACCGCCACCCTATCCCTACTCCGGTTTCCCCGACGCAGGTCAGCCGCCCGCACCGCCGCCTGCAGTGAGTTAGCCGAAGATCAGGCCAACCTACTCAGCCTTCTTCTTATTCCGAGCCTTCACCTTGAACCAGATCGGGCTGCCAATAAATTTGAACGTATCCCGAATCTCATTTGCCAGAAACCGCTCATAGCTGAAGTGCAGCTTCACGTCGCGATCGGTGAACAGCACAAAGGTGGGCGGAGCCACAGCCGCCTGCGTCATGTAATAGATCTTCACGCGCTTGTTCATCGGCACGCTAGCGCGCTGAAAGTCAATCTTGTCCAGGAACCGGTTCATCGCGCCCGTAGACACGCGCTTCCGCCGCTCCCGCGCCACCAGCTCCACCTTCTTGAACACCTCGTCAATCCCTTTGCCATCTGACGCCGACACAAACAACAGCGGCGCATAGTCCAGATATTTCAGCGAATCCCGCACCTGCTGCTCATACAGCTTCTTATCCGCCGGCGCACTGCCATCAAACAGCGTCTTCCCATCTGCTCCCACCTTCGTCACCAAATCCCACTTGTTCACGACGATGATCACGCTGCGCCCGCTCTCATGCGCATAGCCGCCAATGTTCGCATCCGCCGCTGCCACGCCCTCCGTCGCATCAATCACCAGCAGCGACACATCTGCCGCCTCCAAATGCTTCCGGCTCATAATCACCGACAGCTTCTCCGCCATCAACTTCGTTTTGCCCTTGCGCCGAATCCCCGCTGTATCGATGAACCGGAAACTGTGCCCATCCCGCTCCACCACCTCATCCACCGCATCGCGCGTCGTCCCCGCGATCGGCGACACGATAGCGCGATCGCTATTCGTCAGCGCATTCAGCAGCGTGCTCTTCCCAACATTCGGCCGCCCGATGATCGCAATCTTCGTCTCCCGCGAAACATGCTCACCATGCGACCGCAACCGCCGCCCAGTGCCTTCCGTCGTCACCAGTTCGCCGTCATCGTCGTACGGGCCATCCATATCCTCTTCGATCTCTTCGTCAATTCCAAGCATGTTCTCGCTTGGCTCCTCCGCCACGAACTCCGGAGGCAGCGCCGCCCAAACCTCATCCAGCAAATCTCCAATCCCCGAGCCATGCTCCGCCGAGATCGGGCAAACGTTCTTGAACCCCAGCCGCCGAAAGTTCTCCGCCGCCGCATACATATCCGCCGAGTCCATCTTGTTCACCGCAAGAAAAATCGGCTTACCCCCGCGCAGCAACAACCGAGCCAGCTCAACATCCGGCGCGGCCAACTCCGTCCGTCCATCCACCACCATGATGATCACGTCCGCCTCTTCCAACCCCACCTTCGCCTGCCGAAAGATCTCCGACGGAATCAGCGCCTCATCATCCGGAACCACGCCGCCCGTATCCACCAGCCGCACATCGCGCCCCGCCCACTCCACCTCGCCATAAATGCGATCGCGCGTGATTCCCGGCTCATCCCCGACAATCGATCGCCGCGTCTCCGTTAGCCGATTGAACAGCGTCGACTTCCCAACATTCGGCCGCCCGCAGATCGCCACCAGCGGCAACCGTGTCGTCTCATGGCGTTCGCCGCTGGTCGCCAGCGTCAGTGCCGAGGCGATCTTCTCCGCTTCTTTCCAGTCGCGTTCCTCATGCCCACTTCCCGCCCCACCCGCAACCGAGCTCTTGTTCCGCTTACCCAGCGTTCGCGCCGCCCGAGCCTCGCGCTCGTCGTCGAAGTCCCCGCCATACCCGCGCGTCCCCGCCTCCTCGCGATTCCGCAGCACCACTTTATGCTCGCGGTCCGGACTCTTTGTCGGCGTCTTTGCCAGCTTCACCGCGGCAGCCTTCTTCGCCGCCAACTCCTTGCGCATCTTCGGCGACACCGCCCCCGTAGTCGCCGTCCCCCGCGGCGCCGTCTTCCCCATCTTCGGCCGCGTGCTCGCCTGCCGATGCTTCTTACCCAGTCGTTTCTTCGTCTCGCGCCGCGGAGCCATGCTTTCCCTCGTATCTCAATGGTAGTGGAGGAATAAACCGCGTGCCGTCCGTTTAGTGATTCACATCCCCTGTATCCGAATTCGCCGCCCATGTCGGCTTCGACTCCGGCGACCCTTCCTGCCTCAAAAAGATTGACAAGAAGAAGTACAGCGCGATCGCCATGTACTCCGCCTCCCACGTCTGGAACGTCGTAAACCAGAATTGCGCCGACCCCAGAAACTGCCCCATCGAAACCCGCGCCTGGTGCAGTATTACTCTCTGCTCATTCGCCTGCAGGGTGCCCGCATACAAGTGCATTGCAAAGGCCACCAAAAACAGCACCGCAAACGCAATCGTCAACGAGTTTCCATACAGCCAGTTCTTCAACGTGCCACGCCGGCGGTGCACGTTCTTGCGCGAGTGCGGCGCACCCCGCTGCCGCAAAAAAATCCCAAATAAGATCAATGACCCCAGCTGCAGAATCGCTGCCTGCCAGTTCTCAAAGACCCCTTCAAGAAAATTTCCCGTAAGGAAATACTTCCAGTGCCCGACCGCCGGCAGCCTCGCCCCCGCGCGCGTCGCGTTATACGCAACGTTCCCGCACAAAGCCTGTCCTGCCAAAAAGACTATAAACAGCCCGCAGAACACCAACAACAGCCCATTGTCCTCGATCCACTTCCGTGTCCGTTTCATGTTCAGTTCCCACGTCTCTCCGTCAGATGCGATTTGCTCTCGTCCCGGCAGCGTCACCTCCTCAACCAGCGCGGCGAAGAAACGGCGATTATCATCGTGACAGCGCATGCCTTCCGCCACCCCACTTCCGCCGCTCACCAACATCGACTCCGCGCGCCCCGACCAGAAGCTCCCATCCCTCCACGACTTCTTCCACCCCGGCGGCATCCTCGCCAACTCATCCCTCGCCTTCGAGCACCGCGCCGGCCAGTACCTCATGGCCAAGGAGATCGAGCAGTCCTTCGCCGACCGCCGCCACCTCATCGTCGAAGCCGGCACCGGCACCGGCAAAACCCTCGCCTACCTCCTCCCGGCCCTGCGCCGCGCTCGCGAGCACAAGCAGCGCATCATCATCTCCACCGGCACCAAAAACCTCCAGGAACAGCTCTTCTTCAAAGACGTCCCCTTCCTCGAATCCCTCCTCGGCCCCCTCCGCGTCTGCTACATGAAGGGCCGCGCCAACTACATCTGCAAGCAAAAGCTCTACGCCCTGCGCGACAACCCGCTCCTCACCGGCCTCGAAGAAGTCTCGCAGTTCCACTCCATCCTGCAGTGGGAGCGCTCCACCGAAACCGGCGATCGCGCCGAGGTCAACGATCTCCCCGAAAGCTCCTCCCTCTGGCATAAGCTCGATGCCCGCAGCGAAGTCTGCCTCGGCCAAACCTGCCCCAACTGGGAGAACTGCTTCATCACCCAGATGCGCCGCAAGGCTCTCGAGTCCGACATCGTCATCGTCAACCACCACCTCTTCTTCGCCGACCTCTCCATCAAGCAGCAGGCCGCAGGCGCACCCGACGCCGGCATCCTCCCCGAAGCCGCAGCCGTCATCTTCGACGAAGCCCACGAGCTCGAAGACATCGCCAGCCAGTACTTCGGCATCGCCCTCTCCAACGCCCGCTTCGACGAACTCGCCCGCGACACCGAGATCCCTCCTCCGCGCCAAGGGCGTGACCACCACTGCTATCGAAAGCGCCACCCAGACCATCCGCGAGCGCTCCAAGCTCTTCTTCGCCTCTCTCCCCGTCGGCCCCTCCGACCTCGGCCGCCTGGAATTCATCGACCGCGCCGATTTTCTCGAAGCCCGCGGCGACGCCTACCTCGGCGCCCTCAACGCCCTGCAGCGCCTCGAAGGCGAACTCGAGCGCCTGCGCGAAGTCGACGAAGCCGCCGGCCTGAGAAAGCGCACCGCCGACATTCGCAATCACCTGAAGTTTCTCCTCGAATCCACCGACCCTAACACCGTCTTCTGGATCGAGCGCCGCGCCGCCAGCGGCCTCCGCAACGCCGCCCGCAACGGCGACCCCCTCAACGCCCCGTCAGCCCTTCAGCACCCACCTCCTCGCCACCCCCATCGACATCTCCACCCTGCTCGCCGACACCCTCTTCACCCACTACCCCAGCGTCATCCTCACCTCCGCCACCCTCGCCGTCGCCTCACCCAGGATGGCGCGCCCGGCTTCGAGCACCTCAAGCGCCGCCTCGGCATCCCCTTTCCCAAAGAGCTCGTCGTCCCCAGCCACTTCGACTACGCCAAGCAAGCGCTCCTCTACCTCCCGCCCGGCATGCCTCCACCCCGCGACCCAAACTTCCTCCCGCAAGCCACCGAACGCATCCGTCGCGTCTTAGAGATCACCCGCGGCCGCGCCTTCTGCCTCTTCACCTCGCACGCCCAAATGCGCGAGCTCCACGACCGCCTCCTCACTCAGCTCCCCTACCCGCTGCTCATGCAAGGCTCCGCCCCCCGCCACATCCTCCTGCAACAATTCCGCGACACACCGAACGCCGTCCTCTTCGGGACATCGAGTTTTTGGCAGGGCATCGACGTCCAGGGCGAGCAACTCAGCTGCGTCATCATCGACAAACTCCCCTTCGCCGTCCCCTCCGACCCCATCATGAAAGCCCGCACCGACGCCATCACCGCGGCCGGAGGCAACGCCTTCAACGACCTGCAAGTCCCCCAGGCCGTCATCGCCCTCAAGCAAGGCTTTGGCCGCCTCATCCGCTCCCTCTCCGATCGCGGCGTCCTGATGCTGCTCGACCCCCGCATCCGCACCACCCGCTACGGCGCCACCTTCCTCGACAGCCTCCTCTTCCGCGCGCCCCGACCAGAAGCTCCCATCCCTCCACGACTTCTTCCACCCCGGCGGCATCCTCGCCAACTCATCCCTCGCCTTCGAGCACCGCGCCGGCCAGTACCTCATGGCCAAGGAGATCGAGCAGTCCTTCGCCGACCGCCGCCACCTCATCGTCGAAGCCGGCACCGGCACCGGCAAAACCCTCGCCTACCTCCTCCCGGCCCTGCGCCGCGCTCGCGAGCACAAGCAGCGCATCATCATCTCCACCGGCACCAAAAACCTCCAGGAACAGCTCTTCTTCAAAGACGTCCCCTTCCTCGAATCCCTCCTCGGCCCCCTCCGCGTCTGCTACATGAAGGGCCGCGCCAACTACATCTGCAAGCAAAAGCTCTACGCCCTGCGCGACAACCCGCTCCTCACCGGCCTCGAAGAAGTCTCGCAGTTCCACTCCATCCTGCAGTGGGAGCGCTCCACCGAAACCGGCGATCGCGCCGAGGTCAACGATCTCCCCGAAAGCTCCTCCCTCTGGCATAAGCTCGATGCCCGCAGCGAAGTCTGCCTCGGCCAAACCTGCCCCAACTGGGAGAACTGCTTCATCACCCAGATGCGCCGCAAGGCTCTCGAGTCCGACATCGTCATCGTCAACCACCACCTCTTCTTCGCCGACCTCTCCATCAAGCAGCAGGCCGCAGGCGCACCCGACGCCGGCATCCTCCCCGAAGCCGCAGCCGTCATCTTCGACGAAGCCCACGAGCTCGAAGACATCGCCAGCCAGTACTTCGGCATCGCCCTCTCCAACGCCCGCTTCGACGAGCTCGCCCGCGACACCGAATCCCTCCTCCGCGCCAAAGCCGTCAGCACCTCCGCCATCGAGAGCGCCACCCAAACCATCCGCGAACGTTCCAAGCTCTTCTTCGCCTCGCTCCCCGTCGGCTCCTCCGACCTCGGCCGCCTCGAGTTCACCGACCGTGCAGACTTCCTCGAAGCCCGCGGCGACGCCTACCTCGGCGCCCTCAACTCTCTCCAGCGCCTCGAAGGCGAGCTCGAACGCCTCCGCGAAGTCGACGAAGCCGCAGGCCTCCGCAAGCGCGCCGCCGACATCCGCAACCACCTCAAGTTCCTCCTCGAATCCACCGACCCCAACACCGTCTTTTGGATCGAACGCCGCGCCACCAGCGGCCTCCGCAACGCCGCCCGCGCCGGCGCCCCAACCTCAACCCCCTTCGCCTTCAGCACCCACCTCCTCGCCACCCCCATCGACGTCTCCACCCTCCTCGCCGACACCCTCTTCACCCACTACCCCAGCGTCATCCTCACCTCCGCCACCCTCGCCGTCGCCTCATCCGACGGCACCCCAGCCTTCGACCACCTCAAGCGCCGCCTCGGCATCCCGTTCCCCAAAGAGCTAGTCGTCCCCAGCCACTTCGACTACGCCCGCCAAGCGCTCCTCTATCTCCCGCCCGGCATGCCCGCACCCCGCGACCCCAACTTCCTCCCCCAGGCCACAGAAAAAATCCGTCGTGTTTTAGAGATCACCCGAGGCCGCGCCTTCTGCCTCTTCACCTCCCACGCCCAAATGCGCGAGCTCCACGACCGCCTCCTCACCCAGCTCCCCTACCCACTCCTCATGCAGGGGTCCGCCCCGCGCCACATCCTGCTGCAACAATTCCGCGAGACCCCCAACGCCGTCCTCTTCGGCACCTCCAGCTTCTGGCAGGGCATCGACGTGCAAGGCGAGCAACTCAGCTGCGTCATCATCGACAAGCTCCCTTTCGCCGTCCCCTCCGACCCCATCATGAAAGCCCGCACCGACGCCATCACCGCGGCCGGCGGCAACGCCTTCAACGACCTCCAGGTCCCGCAAGCCGTCATCGCCCTCAAGCAAGGCTTCGGCCGCCTCATCCGCTCCCTCTCGGACCGCGGCGTCCTCATGCTCCTCGACCCCCGCATCCGCACCACCCGCTACGGCGCCACCTTCCTCGACAGCCTCCCCCCCTATGCCCGCACCGACGACATCACCGAGGTCGAACGCTTCTTCGATCTCTCCAGCGCACCAGGACCGACACAATAATGGGTGCCCCAGGTCCCGTTTCTGAGACCTCGGTTCTCCGCTCCGCCGCGGATAACACGGTAAACGCGAACCCAAACAACCCCCCAAGTCCCTCGTCCGACCGCTCTAGTATCCTCAACTCAGCACCATGGGACGTAACCTCTACATCCTCGCCGCCACCCTCGCAGCCCTCGCGCTCGTCTCCATCGTGCTCTCCTTCACCAACATCGCCCAGCAGCCCGGCTCACCCGGCGACGCCTCCCTCTGGCGCATGACCAGCATCGCCCTCCTCTGCGTCGCCCTCATCGTCACCCTGCTTGGCGTCCTCAGCTCCCTATTCGAACAAGCCGAGCGTCGCCACGACGCCGACCGCCAGCACAAGCGCCGCAACCGCCCGGAATAACATCCCGCTTAGCAATTCCCGATAGAATGGGAGATGGCGCAAACACTCGCCGATTGGAGCTCTCCCCACCATGTTCGAAGTTACGGTACAGGCCGGTTTCTCCTCAGGCCACTACCTCCGCAACTACCAGGGCAAGTGCGAAAACCCGCACGGCCACAACTACCGCGTGCTCGTCACCCTCATCGGCGAAGACCTCGACGAAGCCGGCCTCCTCCTCGACTTCAAGCTCCTCAAGCAAGTCCTCCGCCCCACAGTCGAGTACCTAGACCACCAGATGATCAACGACCTCGATCCCTTCACCACCCTCAACCCGTCCGCCGAAAATCTCGCCCGTTACTTCTTCGAGAAAACCGCAACCCAGCTCCACGAAATGACCAACGGCCGCGTCCGCGTAAAAGACTGCACCCTCTACGAGACCGATACCAGCTTCGCGCGCTACTACGAGCCCGAAGCCGCAAAGTAGAGCAGGGAAGCAATGCACCTCATCGAACTCTACAAATCCGTTCAGGGCGAAAGCTCCTTCGCCGGCCTCCCCTGCATCTTCGTCCGCCTCGCCGGCTGCAACCTCCGCTGCTCCTGGTGCGACTCCGAATATACCTTCACTGGCGGCAAGCCCTTCACCGCCGACGAGATCCTCGCCCAGATCGAAGCCCTCGCCCCCTGCCGCCTAATCGAATTCACCGGCGGCGAACCCATGTTGCAATCCCGCGAACTCCGTCCCTTCATGGAGCGCCTCCTCGCCAGCAACTACACCCTCATGATCGAGACCAGCGGCGAGCAACCATTAGTAAACGTGCCCCGCGCCGTCCACAAAATCGTCGACGTCAAATGCCCCGGCGCCGGCTCCGCCGCCAACTCCTTCCGCCTCGAAAACCTCGAAGCCCTCACCCTCAACGACGAGGTAAAGTTCGTCCTCTCCAACCGCGCCGACTACGAGTTCGCCCGCGACTTCATCAACACCCACGGCCTCGCCGTCCGCTGTGGCGAAATCCTCCTCTCGCCCGCCTTCCTCAAAAACCCCACCGACCAGCGCTCCACCGACAACGCCGCCCTCGACCCCCGCCTCGTCGTCGAGTGGATGCTAGCCGACGGCCTCCCCGCCCGCCTCAGCCTCCAGATCCACAAGTTCATCTGGGAGCCCCGCAAGAAGGGCGTCTAGCGCAAGGACGACGGGCCTCTAAGCCGCATTCCCTTAACCATCTGCTTCAACGCCGTCCACCGCATCGCCAATCCCTTGCCGTGCATCACGCGGATCATCCCGGCAAACATCGGCGCATCCCGATCGGTAGTCGGATCAAGATGAAGCATCACCCCGCCGCGCCGTATCAGCACAGTCTTCACCGCCGTCATCTCCAGCAAACCCTCAGCGCCCCGCGTCACTCCATAGCCACTTGCCCCGCGCCCGCCAAACGGCACGCGCGGATCAGCAGTCGGCGCAATGATGTCATTGATCAGCAGCGTCCCGGCATTCAGCATCTCGCCCAGCATGCGTGCCTTCCGTTCCTTACTGCGCTCACAGAAGATCGCCACGGTCAGCCCATACGAGCACTGCGCGTAAAGTGCCGGCACATGCAGCATCGACTCTGCCTCAATCAGCGAAAGCACCGGCGCAAAAATGTCGCTCCCCGCAATCGCCATGTTCGCCGTCGCGTGATCGACCAGCAAAGGGCGCTGCGCATCCGGCGCAAACGTCCCTTGCACCTCTGCGCCTCCATCAGCCGCCTCATCCAGCATCGTCCGCAGGCGCACCGACGTTCCCGCATCCAGCCCCGCCGGCGGCACCTTCGCAAGCTCTGCATGCAACAGCGGCCGCAACGCCGTCATCGTCGAAGGCGTAGCAAACAACCGCCGCGGCGACATGCACACCGCCCCGCCATTCAACCGCAATCCGAACGCAACAGCCTTCGCGACTGCTTGAAGATCTGCCGTTGGCGTAACCACGATCGCGTCCGCGCCGGATAGCTCCAGCACCGCTGGCGTCGTCGACTCGGCCAACTCCGCAAGCAAACTCTTACTCGTCTTCGTCGACCCCGTAAAGATAACTTTGTCCGGCCTCGCAGCCAACGCCTCGCGCGCCGCCTCCACGCTCTCATCCGTAATAGTCAGCGCGCTCGCCGGCAACCCGGCCTCCACCAGCATCCGAGCCATCAGTTGCGCCACCGCTCCGCCGCCCGCGCCCGGCTTCCACGTCACCCGGTTTCCAGCAGCCAGCGCCTGCAGCACATGCGAGCCCGGAATAAACAGCGGGAAGTTCGACGGCCCAATCACCAGCACATGTCCCAGCGCCACGCGATGGATCTCCGCCGCAACCCCCGTCATCCAAAGCGGCCGCCCTTCCATACCCAGCCTGTGCGGCGCCAATATTCTTTCCGCCTCGCGCTCCAAAAACTTGCATCCCGCCAGCAGCGGCAATACTTCAGTCGCCAGCGTGTCCGCCTTCGTACGAGTCAGTCGAGGCGAAATTGCAGCGGCAAACTCCTCTGCTCGAGCCGCCATCAGGTGCCGAGCAGCACGCAACACTCGCAGCCGCGCCCGCACCGGCATGCTGACCCATCGAGCCAGCCCCGCCTCCGGCGAAACGTCCGTCGTGATTCCGCACGCCCCTGAGCTCAGAGGGCACGAAGCCCCACCAACCACCCGCGCGCTCTGTAGCTCTTCCGTCACAGCCTTCACGACGCAACCTGCATCATGTCATCTTTCATCGCAAGCTCCGAAGACGTCGAACCCAGGCGAGTCCCGCCGCCAATCAAGTATATGCCGCCCAGGTCCTCAGACAGTCGTCGCAGCTCCTAAGTCAAAGCATCGCGCAACGACGCTAAAGCATCCTTCGCACAACACCCCGCGCCGTCTCCGCCACCACGCCATACACCAGGTGACTCGTCGCTTCGCTGCTCCGCTCCCGAAAGCTTTGTTCTTCCACGGGCACGGCCAACTCCATCGCCGGCAAAGACGTCTTGTGCGTGAACGACATCAGCGCCAGCCCAAACGTCGCACCCTGTCGATCGGTCGCCGCCGGATAATACTCCGCCACGACGCCATACGCCGCTCCCACCGCCGCGCCAAATCCCCAGTGGATCGCCGTACCCGCCGCACTCCTCGTCTTGCGATCCAGGCGATGCCCGGCAACTCTCTCCGCCAGCGCCTCCGGCGGATCCGGCTCTCCATGCAAACGCGGAGGAAACATCACCTCAACGCACGACTTCGCAGCCGTAGCCACAACTCCTGCCACCAGTCCTGCCACCAGACCCTTTACCAGCGAACGTCCTGCTTTCTTCTCACTCACGCGGCTATCTCCTCGTCACCCAACTTACTCCAAACTCGCAATACCCGCGCTGCCATCCAGCCCGCTGATTACCCACGCGCTCATCCGCAGGGCCTTATCGATCGCGCGATCGGTATGCCCCTTATCCTTGCCCTCTTCTTCCTCTTTCTCAGCTTCAGGGGCATCTTCAGCATTCTTTTCCCCAACCTCGTCCTCCATTTCCTCCAGTTCCTTTTCAATGTCTTTCCGCGAGCGCTTGCCATGTCCATGCACGTCGGTAGGTTGCGCCGTCCTCAGTACATCGGCATCGTCGTCCTCATCATCCTCGTATTCCCCATCATCATCATCCTCGTCCTCATCCTCATCCTCCTCTTCGTCGTCCTCATCCTCCAGGGCCGCCTCCTCTTCTTCCTCGTCACTGTCGGCCATATCGTCCGTATCGCGCAGCTCCACATGTTCGCTGGACGCATCATCCGTTGGGTTCGAGTCCACAAAGTTTGGATCGCTCTCGAACGTCGCAGTCGCATCATCGCCGACCAGATCATGCAACTCGGCCGCACTATCGGTTGCTATCGGATTCTTCTTCGTAGCCACGGGACTATCTCCTTTGTCGATGCGTCGTCCTTCCGGATCACTTGCCTGCGCGGTTAGATGCGGGAAATCTATCCGCGCATACTCGAAACAAATGCCGTTCGCCTATTTCAATGCCTCGCCAACGAACCCTGTCAAGCGCGCCCGAATCACCCTTCCTCAAACGGTCGCAGGTGGCTCTCGCTGGGCGCTTCTGTCGCCAGACTCACAATCAGCAGGCACAGCAGCGATCCCGCCAGTGCCGGAACAATGGCATCCATCGCCGCGATCGCCGCAGGCAGGTGCGGTGTCAGCCAGTCCCAGCTGATCGTAATCGCCGTGCCCGCAGCAATGCTCGCCACGGCTCCCTTGGCCGTCGCGCGCCGCCAGAAAAATGCCGCCAAAATCACCGGAGTCAGCGCCGCCGAATAAATCGTGTACGCATACAACGACTTCTTCAGCACCGACGTCGTCCCCAGCGACTGATACAGCGCCCACAACCCCAGCCCCACCACCATGCCGCGGCTCACCAGCAACACCACCCAGTTCTTCGCGTCCGGCTTGATGTAGCGCAGAAATACATCGTTCACCAAATTCGTCGCGGGTGAAAAAAGATAGTTGTTCGCAGTCGACACCACCTTCGCAAAGATCGCTCCCACCAGCAGCGCGCCCAGCACGCTCAATGCCTTTGCGCCGATCCCCGAGCTATCCACGTATTGCCCAAACGCATGCGTCGCCGTGTACGCCAGAATCTCCCGCGGCCGCGCAGCCACCTCGCCCGTCCGATACAGCGCCGACCCCACCACCGCGATCGCCACAATAATCGACTCCAGGATCACCGTGCCCACCAGCCATCCGCCCACCGCCCGCGTCGCATCCTTCTCCGACTTCGCCGAGAAAAACTTCTGATACATCGACTGGTTACCCAGCATCAGCAGGCACGTCGGCAGAAAGATCTCAAACGCTGATTGCACCTTCTCCCGCGACCCGTCCGCCATCACCGGCCCAACGTAATAACTCGTGAACGGCCGTATATCTCCAAACCATTTAAAGTGACTCGCCGGCAGCACCGCACGAACCCCGCTCCATCCGCCCGCCATGTGCAGCAACACCGGCAATGCCGCGATCAACGTGCCCGTCGCCAGCAGCCCAATCACCACATCCATATACGCGACCGAGCCCATTCCCGCGATCATCGTAAACAGGATCACGAACCCCGCCAGGATCAACTGCCCATGCACCGCCGAAATCTGCGGGAAGATCAGATGCAGAATGTCTCCGCCGCCAATAAATTGGTAGCTCGTAATCGCGGTATACGTAAACAGCACCGCAATCACGCCCAGCACCCTCGCCGTCTGGTTGTACCGGGACTCCAGCAGATCCGGAATCGTGAATTGCGCAAACTTCCTCGCCCTCGGCGCAATGAAGTAAATCAGCAGCAGCCCTGCCCATCCACCACCCGCCTGCCACAGCGCCGCGAACCCATGCTTGTACGCGTTCTCCGCCCCGCCCAGCAGCGAGCCCGATCCGATCCAGCTCGAAAGCAGCGTAAACACCAGCACAAACGCCGGCAGCGACCGCCCGGCAACCAGGTAGTCTGCCTTGGTCTTCACACTGCCCAGCCGGGCCAACGACACGCCAAGCAGTGTCACGACGATAATGCCAAGAACAATTGCGTATAGGAGCATGCGTTCGCCAATTCTATCGGACATGGAGTCTATCTCCGGCCCCCACGCGTAAACTATCCATCGAAGTACCTGCTGTCAGGAGCTCCCTACATGTCGTTGTCCCGCCTAATCCCCATGGCCGCCCTCTGCGCCGCCACGCTCGCCTCCAGTGCCCAAACTTCCCCCATCACCCTCTCCGTCGACCTAACCGACGCCCCGCGCAAAATCCTCCACGCCACCGAGACCATCCCTGTCCAGCCCGGCCCCCTTACCCTCGTCTATCCCGAGTGGATACCCGGTGAGCACATGCCCTCAGGCCCCATCATCAACCAGGCCGGCTTCGTCATCACCACGCCCACCGGCGCACCCGTCAAGTGGGAGCGCGACCTCGTTGACATGTACAGCTACCACATCACTGTTCCCGAGGGCGTCACGCAGCTCAACATCAAGATGGACTTCCTCGCCACCGGCGGCGCCAACTTCACCGAAGGCGGCTCCACCAGCGCCAACCTCGCGCTCCTCAGCTGGAACACCCTCCTCGTCTATCCCCTTGGCGGCCCGCAGCCCGGCAGCATCGCCGACACCAAAGTCTCCGACATCATGGTCACCCCCAGCATCACCATCCCCGAAGGCTGGCACTTCGGCACCGCGCTCCAGCCCACCGGCGGCGCTACGGAAGCCTCTGCCCACGCCTCCTTCCAGACCGTCTCCCTTGAGCAACTCATCGACTCGCCCGTCCTCGCCGGCCGCTGGTTCCGCGAGATTGACCTCGCACCCGAAGTCTCCCCCAAACACTACCTCGACCTCGCCGGTGACGGCCCAGAAGACATCGCCCTCAACCAGACCCACATCGACCAGTTCTCCAAGCTCGTTCGCGAAACCGGCGCCCTCTACAAATCGCGCCATTACGGCTCCTACCATTTCCTCGTCACGCTCTCTGACCAGGTAGCCCACTTTGGCCTCGAGCACCACCAGTCCTCCGACGACCGCGTCCCCGAAAAAACCTTCATCGACGAAGGCTCCTTCACCGAAGAAGGCGATCTCCTCCCCCACGAGTTCACCCACTCCTGGAATGGCAAATACCGCCGCCCCGCCGGCCTCGCTACCCAGAACTACCAGGAGCCCATGAAGGGCAATCTCCTCTGGGTCTACGAAGGCCTCACCAACTACCTCGGCGGAGTCCTCGCCGCCCGCTCCGGAATCTGGAGCCCGGAAGTCTATCGCGACTTCCTCGCCACCGTAGCTGCCGACCTCAACGACGCTCGCCCCGGCCGCACCTGGCGGGATTTGCAGGACACCGCCACCGCCGCCCAGATCCTCTACAACGCAGGCGGCCCCTACGACAACTGGCGCCGTGACACCGACTACTACGCCGAAGGTGACCTCCTCTGGCTCGAAATCGACGAGACCATCCGCGAAAAGACCAACGGCAAGAAAAGCCTCAACAACTTCCTCGCTGCCTTCGAAGGCCTCGGCGGCAACACTCCACCGCGCGTCGTGCCCTACACCTTTGAAGACATCGTCTCCGGCCTCAACGCCGTAGTCCCCAACGACTGGGCCACCTTCCTCCGCACCCGCCTCGACTCCAACGAGTTCCACGCTCCTGAGATCGCCGGCATCAACAACCTCTCCGGCTACCACCTCATCTTCACCGGGAAGCCCAACTACTGGTCGACGCTCAACGAAGGCGACGGCCTCAATGCAATCTACTCGCTAGGCTTCACCGTGGGCTCCACCGGCACCGTCGGCGACGTCATCATCAACAGCATCGGCTACAACGACGGCCTCGCTCCCGGCTTCCAGATCATCGCCGTCAACGGTCGCGCCTTCACCCCAACCATCCTCCGCGCAGCCATCGACGCAGCCAAGGGCAGCGGCCCCGCCATCAACCTCATCGTCGAGAACACTGGCTACTTCAAGCTCATCACCCTCAACTACCACGATGGCGAACGCTATCCCCAACTCGAACGCGTCGACAACACCCCCGACCGCCTCGACGACATCCTCGATCCCCTCACCAAGTAACCGGCCAGCAATCCGGGTGCCCCAGGTCTCGCTTCTGAGACCTGGGATCTCGGCGCCTCACCCCACCATCAACTTAGGTTCCGGATCAACATCCCGCGGCAAAGCCCCGCTGTCCTTCAGCTTCTTCTCCGCCACCGCCCCCTGGATCTCGCTGTTCACCTCCGCGCCCAGCAGCAGCATCAACCCCGTAATGTAAAACCACGTCAGCAGAATAATCACCCCGCCCAGCGACCCGTAGGTGAGGGAAAAGCTGTCGAAGAAATGCAGATAAACCCGCAGCCCCATCGAGCAGATCACCCACCCCACCAGCCCGATCACCGCTCCCGGCGTCATCCAATGCCAGCGCTTCACCTTCAGATCAGGAGCAAAGTAATAGATGGTGCTGAACTGTAGCATCAGCAACGCGCTCGCCGCAGTCCACTGCACAACATGAACCAACAGCGCCGCACTGAACGCCAGCCTGGGATGCCAGATCTCCACGTACATCAGCTTCGCAAATAAATCTCCACCCAGCAGCACCCCCAGGTTCAACGTCACCATCAGCGACAGCAACAGCGTCACCAGGATCGCCTGCCCGCGCGCCTTCCAGTATGGCCGCGACTCCCGCACTTTGTACACCGTGTTCATCCCATCCTGGATCGCCGCAAACCCCACCGACGCCGACCAGATTGCTGCCACCAAGCCAATCGTGATCTTTCCCGTCGTCGCGTGCTCCACGGTTTGATTGAACGTCTCAATCACCATCTCGTACGCCCCGCCCGGCACCACCAGCGCCATGTAGTGCAGCAAGTTGTCGAAAATGTGCGACGCCTGCTGCGCCGCCAACCCCAGGATCGCGCTAGCCGACACCAGCGTTGGAAACAGCGCGAACAGAAAGTAGTACCCCATCTCTGCCGCGCGCGAGAGCAAATCATCGCCCAGCACCGCTCGAAAGGTGCGTTTCCACACTAACCAGGCGCTCACCCCCTGGAAGTCCCACAGATCGTGCAAAGGCGATCGCGCCACGAAGTCCCATATCTGCTGAGCCAGCGGGTCAATCGCGGTGAGCCTGTGATCAGTGGCGCGCACGGAAGCATTTCCTCTTTGCTCCCTCAGATGCGTTCAAACCCGCTGGCGTTCAATGCGCCGGGTGCCCCCATGTCCCTCGCATTTGGGGACATGGGATACGGGTGCAAGTTGGAACTACTAAACCCTTCGCCCACCACTCCTCATCTGGTATGCCATCGACTCCAGCGCCCGCTCCGGATTTCCCTCTGGCACCCCCACCCCCATCTTTGCCGTCATCTGCGTCACCATCTGGTAGGCCACCGCCGCCCGCGTCTGCAGCGGCAAATCCAGCATCCGCGAGAAGAACGTCTCAATCACCACCAGGTCCTGCGCATTCAACTTCGCCACCGCATCCGCAGGAAACATCGCCCGCACCGGCTGCCCCCACGGCAACACCGCCTCCTGCCCCAACGGCTGTGCATGAAACCCCACCGGCGCCACCAGTGTAGTGCTCGTCTGGTACAGCAGCGACGGCTCATCCAGCCGCTCATGCACCACGATCGTTCCCGCCGCCAAATCACCCAGCCGCTGATTCTGCTTGTTGCAAAGCATCGTAATCACACCCACCAGGTACAGACTCGGCAGGTAGTCCACCACCCGCAACAGGTTCCTCGCCATCGCTTCAAACAGCGTAATCTGCCGCCCCGAATCCTTGATCACCCTCAGCTTCATCGAGCGCTTACCCGGCGTCTGCCCATGCCAGTAAGCCTCAAACAACGCAAAGTATCCCCAAACAATCGCGAAGTTAACAAACACCACAAACGCAACAAACCATTTCCCCGCAGTATCCGACCAACCTCCAGCCGCATGAGAAACCGAGCTCGCCGCCCCAATCATCACCATCACCATCAACTCAGCGAAGAAGAACGCACTGAGTATCAGCGAGTCCAGCAGCGCCGCAACAAACCGGCTCCCCACACCCGCTACACTGTACTCCAGCCCCACCTGCTCCGGCGTGTCGATAGTATGCGTCTCAGCCTGCCCCACCTTCGCTTCACCCGTGCAGTCACGTTGCTCAAAACTCGACATAGGTCTTCTCTACTCTCTACTGTCTACCCTCTACTGTCTGCCCTATGCTCTCCAACCTCTGGATCGACACTCGCAAGCATAACTGGAACCGCCTCGACACGCTCGTCCACCAGGTCGAATCGACCGGCGTCAAATCCCTCTCCCCCGCCGACCTCCGCGACCTCGGCCTCCTCTACCGCCAGGCCGCCGCCGATCTCTCCGCTGTCCGCGCCGACCGCTCCTCCCAGGCCCTGGCCCAATATCTCAACCGCCTCGTCTCCCGAGCCCACAACTACGTCTACTCCGGCCACCGCATCTCCCTCGCAAGCCTCTGGCAATTCTTCGCCCACGGCTACCCGCGCCTCTTGCGCCGCATGTCCGGCTATCTCCTCGCCGCCACCCTCATCAGCGTCGCCGCCGGCCTCCTCGGCGCCCTCATCGTCATGCTTCGTCCAGACTTCGGCGTAATGTTTCTCGGCGCTCAGCGCGTAGCCGACCTCGACCACCACAAGATGTGGACCGACAGCGTCCTCAGCATCAAACCCCAGGCCGCCTCCGGCATCATGACCAACAACATCACCGTCTGCTTCCTCACCTTCGCCGGAGGCATCGCCGCAGGCCTCTTCACCCTCTACGCCCTCTTCAACAACGGCCTCATGTTAGGAGCCATCGCAGTAGTCTGCCGCCAGCACCACATGGCCCTCAGCCTCTGGAGCTTCGTAGCCGCCCACGGCGCCCTCGAGATCCCCAGCATCATGATCTCGGGAGCCGCCGGGCTCCGCCTCGCCGCCGGCATCCTCTTCCCCGGAATGCTAACCCGCCGCGCAGCCCTGGCCCAGGCCGGCCTCGAAGCCGTCCAGCTAGTCTCCGCCACCATCCCGCTACTCATCGTCGCCGGCACATTAGAAGCCTTCCTCTGCCCCAACCCACGCCCCCATTGCCCTAAAGTTCGCCGTAGGCGCCATCCTCTTCGCCGGCCTAACCCTATGGCTAACCGAAGGCGGCCGCAAAACAGCAGACAGTAGACAAGTAGACAGCTAGACAGTAAAGAGCGCAGAAACCAAACCCCACCTCACCGCAGAACTCGTTTTACCTGTCTACTGTCTAACTGTCTACTGTCTGCTCTACAACCTAACTGTCTACTGTCTGCCCTACAGAAGCCCTTCCGCCTTCACCTCAAGATACTTACTCACCGCCCGCACCCCCACCTCCGCCGCAGTCGTCTCCACAATCAAAACCCCCTGCCGCTCCAGCTGCGCCATCATCTCCCGCCGCCGCTCCAGCATCTCCTGCGCCGCCGCCGAGTGGAACATCTCATCCTTCGTCTTCGGCTCCCGCGCCGCCAGCTCCTCCAGCTCCGGATGCTTCAGCAGCACCAACACCACAAGATGTCTCCTCACCAACTCCGACGCTGCGACCACCAGCTCCGGCTTCCCCACGCTATCCGTCAGCTCCGTAATCCAGACAATCAACCCCCGCCGCCGCTGCGCCGTCTTCAGCCGAGCCACGGCATTCAGAGTGATCCGCCTCCGCCGCCTCCGACCGCGTCTGGCTCAGCAGATCAATCAGCAGCCGCACATGCGCCGCGCCCGCACCCGGCGGCAGCATCTGCTGCACCTCCCGCCCATACGCCATCATCGCGAACTTATCGCCCGACCCCTGGATCACCTGCGCCAGCATCGTCGCCGCCGTCGCCGCCTGGTCCAGCTGCGTCACCGTCAGCACATGCGCCGCCTCCCGCTCGGCACTCGTCTCATTCAGCTTGCCAACGCGACCCCGTCGCAACTCAAACGCCGTCCGCGACAGCCGTCCCGCATCCAGCATCATCCAAACCTGCTGCGACCGCTCCACCGTAAACTGCCGCGTCACCAGCCGCCCCCGCCGCGCCGTAGCCGTCCACGAAATCTTCCGCAGCTCATCCCCAGGCTGATAATCCCGCAGGCTCTCAAACTCACGACCCACCCCGCGCAACTGCAGCTTGCGCTTCTCCAACTCAATCTGCCGAGCCCGCAGCAAATAAAACTGCG
Organism: uncultured Acidobacteriaceae bacterium; assembly: GCA_963737325.1. Taxonomy (GTDB): domain Bacteria; phylum Acidobacteriota; class Terriglobia; order Terriglobales; family Acidobacteriaceae; genus Granulicella. Next base: position 99,239 of record CAVTSJ010000005.1, on the reverse strand, counting down.
TACTCTCCCGGCTATCCTCATGCGCCGGAAACACCCGCACCCTCTGCCGCCGCGCCGTGTCCTCACGATTCGCCGTCTCGACCACCGGCTCCGCAACCGCCCAACGCTCCACCAACCGCAGCGCCCCGCGATACCGCAGATACACCCTCCGCAACTCAAAGTCCCCCCGTTCCCGCGGATAAACCGTCGCCACACCCACCACTTCCTCACGAGGAAACGCCTCCACCCGCTGCTCCACAGGCATCGCCACCAGCGCCGGATGCAGATCATCCGCCAGCCGAACATCCACCACCGCATCCGCGTCCATCCGCAAGCCCAACTCCACCCGAGTAGCCGTTCCCAGCTGCGGCGAATCCAGAAGCCTCCGCGTCACCAAAAACCGTTCCGGCCGTGGAAGCCGCACCGCATCCACCACCACCAGCAACGCAATCAACCCATCCCACCCCAACATGAAATAAATCTGCCGAGCATGAAAGAACGCCGGCACGGCCATCACCAGCCCCACCCCAAACAAACCCAGCGCCAGCGGCGTAAGCCCAAACCCCAGCCACCGCCCAGCCTTCCCCAAAGGCTTAGCCCGTCCCGTAGCGGATTGAGGAATCAATGTCTGCATTTAATCGCGGAATGCTTCCCACAGGGTTCTCTTCCGAGCGAAGATAACGAGCTTTCCTTTGAATGTTGCACTCTTGGCTTTCCCGCAGGTGTTCTGGACAACTAAACCCTCTCGAAGGAGGCTCTCAACCGGCACGTAGTCTACTTCTGCCGGAGGCGGTATCTTGCGGCAAGTGACCCACCAGTTCGTCGCGACCCATATCTGGTCTTCCGGCTTGACCTCCACAGTAACTATTCCGTTCGCATCAGTCTTGAATGCGGGAACGCCGCGTGCGCCCTTGAACATGACGTTTACACCTTCGTTTGGCACGGGTCGACCGTTCTTTGCATTGAGGACAAGTATTTGAATCGTGGTAGCTCTGCTGGTTTGAGGATGACAGCTAGGGCAACATATCCCAACGTGGATCAGCACAGCAGTCAACAGCTTCCTTCGGATCGACATGTGGAGCCCCTCAAGCATCATTTTGGTAAAGCCGTAGCGTCCAGCACATCCCTTACTACGCGATCCGTATCCATCCCCTCCAACTCCGCCTCCGGCCGCAACACCAGCCGGTGCCTCAATACCGGCAACGCAGCCTCCTTCACATCATCGGGAATCACAAAGTCCCTCTGCTCCCTCGCCGCAAACGCCTTCGCCACCAGCAGCAAGCCAGTGCTTGCCCGAGGACTAGCCCCCAGCGCAATCGTTGGCCACGCCCGCGTCCGCCGCACCACTGCCAGCAGATAATCAAACATCGCCGGCTCCACCCTCACCGCCCTCACCTCTCTCCGAGCAGCCGTCAGCAACTCAAACGGCACCGCCTCAATCTCCGTCTCCGCCAGCCCCGCTCCAGCCAACGCCGCGTGATGCCGTTCCAGCACCAGCTTCTCCTCCTCCAGCTCCGGATACTCCATCCGAATCTTCAGCAGAAACCGGTCCAGCTGCGCCTCCGGCAGTGGATACGTCCCCTCAAACTCCACCGGATTCTGCGTAGCAAACACGGTAAAAAAATCATCCAGCACATGCCGCTCGCCATCCGCCGTCACCTGCCGCTCTTCCATCGACTCCAGCAGCGCCGCCTGCGTCCGCGGAGGCATCCGATTGATCTCATCCGTCAGCAGAAACTGCGTAAACACCGGCCCCTTGTGAAAGGAAAAGCCGCCAAAGCTGGACTCGCCCGTCCCCGGCGAGAACACGCTCGTCCCCAAAATATCCGCAGGCATCATGTCCGGCGTTCCCGACACCCTCCGAAACTCCAGCCCAAGAAATCTCGCCAGCGTCTTCACTGCCAGAGTCTTCGCCACGCCTGGCACGCCTTCAATCAGCGCATGACCACCGCACAGCATCGTCAGCAGCGCCTGCGCAATCACCTCCTGCTGCCCCGCAATCACGCGCCCAATCTGCTCCTGCCCTCGCCGAAACAACTCAGTCGCCGCAGCCACTTCCAAACTCTCTTCGCTCACACTCTCTCCTCATCCACGCTTCTTTGCCTGTCTACTGTCTACTCTCTACTGTCTGACGCACCTCCAGGTGCGTCCTCACCCTCTTCGCATCCTCGCTCAATGCGCGCACCAACGCCAGCGCGCTCCGCATCGCGATCGACTCATGCTGCGCCCGCTTCGCCTCCTGCAGATGTTCGCTCACCAACGACCAGTCCCCACCCAACCTCGCGCTCAGAGCCTCCGCAATCGCCTCCGGACCCTCCTCCACCGTTCCCTGCGCCACGCCCGCCTCGCGCACCACCACCCGCAGCAATCTCCGCTTCGCAGCTTCGGTAGCCGCACTACTCGCCGCGGCCTTCTCGTACAAATCCCCCATCGACACAGCAAACTCCACCGGCGAACTCCGCGGCAACCTCACCGGCGCTCTCACCGGCCCGCGCCGACGGCTGAAGCTCACCACCAGCAGCGCAAACAGCAGCGCCGCCTGCAACGCCAGCCAATGCAGCGGCAAGCCCTTCGCCTCATCCCAAAGCGTCTTCACCACCCCATACAGCGACTCCCCAAACACTACATCCCGCCCGGCGTCTCCCCCCAATCCGGGGCCAGCCCCCACGCTCGCCAGCAACAATCTCAAACTAGCATCGTCCTTCAGTCCCGCATTCTCCATCGGTGTAGCCGAGCTCCACCACACCGCCTCACCCTTCCCCACCGAAAATCTCACCACCACAGCATCCTTGCCGCAGCGCTGCTCCACCACATACCGCGGCCCGTCCTTCGACCACTGTGCCACATTCATCATCTCCACGCGCCCCGCGCGCGCCAGCGCCCCCGGTCCTTCCGGCATCGTCTTGCATGCACCACTCGCCAGCATTCCCGCCGGCGACACCTCGCCACCCGGCAGCAAGCGCGCGCCCGACGCCCCCGTCGCGAGCACCCGCCCTCCGCGCTCCAGAAACTGATTCACTGCCCCCGCCAAATCCTTCTCCTGTGTCGCGTCATACCGCGGCTCCGCCAGGATCAGCGTAGTGCGCGCCACCTGCGCATCATTCAAATCCGCATTCAGCTCCGGCAGCGGATGCTCCCACGCCGAAGTCCTCACCCCCAGCGCCGTCAGCGTCAGGAACGCCGCCTTCGCTCCACGCGGCCCAACATTCGTGATCGTCGGCCGCGGATCATTCTCCTGCGTCGACGGCGCCACCACGCACACCACCACGATCATCACCACCATCACGCCGCAAAGACTCAGCAGCCGCCCCCGATCGCCCAACCGCCCGCCCAACCCACCTTCGCGGCTCACGCAACACCTCCTGCCGCAATCTCACTCACCGCACCCGATCCCTCAGCCCCACCAGCCGCCACCCGCTCATACAAAGCGCGAGCCTCCGCATACTCGCTCTCATCCGCATCGCGCAGCCCATACCAAACGCGCTCAAAGATCTGCGTCAACCCCCTCAACCCCTCCCGCTGCGCAGACCCCGGATTCAACAGCCGCACATACTCCCGCGGCGTCCGCGTAGGATTATGCCGCCACGCCCGCCGCGACTCCAGCAGCACAATTGCCGCCCAGTACAAACAGTGCACCGCCTCGCGCCACTCGCCCGCCTCCGCATGCTCCGCCGCCCACTTCGCCCAGTCATCGGCCTCACTCTCCCACGCCGACTTCTGCACCGCCTCACCCCCCAGCTTCACCCTCAACCGTTGCCGAGCCAGGTTGCGCAACAAAAAAAACAGCAGCCCAACCGACGCTCCCACAAAGCACAGCCACTCCAGCAGCGTTCCCAGCCACGGTGCTGCAGTCCCCACCCGCACCGCGCCATCAAACAGCCGCTGCAGCCCCTCAAAAAATCTCATCTTCAACCGGTCCCACCACGTCAATCCCACCGCACCCTGGAACTGCGGCTCCGCAAGCACCGCATTCGATACCGCCCGCGCATGCGCAAACCCACTCTCCGCCGCCCCGCCCGCACTCTCTTGGCCCATCGCATCCAGCCGCGCTCCCGCCTCGCGCATCAGCGTAGCGCGCTCACCGTCCTTCGCCGTCTTCGCATCCTTCAGAGCGCCGCGCAGCCAATCCCAATGCTCCTCGAAACCACCTTTCTCCACATCCCCCACGCGCACATCGTCGCCCACCGCATCCGCATTGCACGCCGCCCCCGAAGTCGCACAAGCCACCACCACCCCCTGCAGCCTTACGACCTCCGCTCCAAACCCATCCCGCGAAATCTCCTTCAACCCCGCCGCGCGCGCCGCCGGCACCATTCCTACCACCAGCATCACGCACGCCGCCGCAACCCAGCACGCACTCCGCCCCACCCCCGAGCCTCCGCCTAGCCTTTCAGAGCTGTCCATCACTCCCCACTGCCTCGTCCTCACCCTGGACCCTGGGCACTGGACCCTGAACCCTTGACTCTGCACCCTCGACCCTCTCTTCACCCGCTCCACCCAGCATCATCATCAGGTCAAACGCCTCCATCCGCACCCGCTGATCAAAGTACACCAGCGTCAACCCAATCAACGCCACCGGCGAAACCAGCGTTCGCGCCACAAATCCGATCAGCAATATCGCAGACTGCGCAATCACATGTTCCTTGAACGGTGTCCGCGCAATCAGAAAGATCATCGGCGACTCAATCGCTCCCGCCACCATATACAACGCAAGTGCAATCAGCAGCACCACAAAGATGCGCCCCTTCGTCCCCGCCGCCAGCGTCTTGCTCCGCCGCATCGACGCCCGCACCCCAGTCTGCTCCATCAGCGCCGCCGGAATCGCCAGCGAGTTGCGAATGTAAGCGATCACGCCGTACACCACGCCACCCGTCAGCCCGAAAAACACGATGAATCCCCCCACCACTGCAAGCCCCGCCGCTCTTGCTCCCATCGCCAGCAGAATTGCCCCAGGCACCACCACAATCAAAGCCACCCAAACCGCGCTCCACCCCTGCCACAACGCAATCCCCACATACCGCAGCCAGCGCCCAATCGTCGCCTGCAAGGCCTGCTTCGCCGTCGTCCTTCTCCCTAGATAAACCTCGCACAGCGCATAAACCGACGCCGCATACACCACCGCCTCCACCGGCAGGATCAGAATCGCAATCACCCCGCCCGCCATCTGCGTCACCAATCCCGCAATCCGAATCCCATACTGCAGCAACACGTAGTGGTGCACCAAAAGCTGAATCGCATTCAGCACCAGGCTGAACGCTCCCGCCAGCGCTGCCAGCCCCGCAAACAGCCAGAAGTGCGCGCGATAGATCGCAAACGCCCGATCCAGCACCTCTCCTGTGCTCAGCGGCCGCAGCGCATACGCCTCTGCCGGCTCCGCACCCCCATACGTCTCCCCACCCTCCGCAGCAGGCAATCTCTCCGGGGACTCCCAATCCTGTGGCGTCATCTTCCCATTCTCCTCAGCAGCCGCAGGCCTGCCCTCTGCCCCTACCGCCAAACTTTTCTCTGCAACGATTTGGGGAAGAATAGCACCAACCCGCGTCGCCCTTTCGCCGCCCTCCCGTGACGCCCTTCACACAATCGTTAATACGGCGCAGCTATAATCCCGCTCAGCAAACCAAACGCTCCACAACTTTCTTTCTCCAAGAACCCACATAGCCTTCGCCTCAAACAATTCAGCGACTCGACCGTTTTCAACTGCACACCCTTATTCGAGAGCCTTTCTCTCGGAACGTATCCACTATGGTTCTTTCCCCCAGGCCGCTTCCTCATGCAAGGTGGAAACACCGGTTTCTGTTTCTGGACTGTTTACCTTCCACGCTCAATGGGCTGTAACCTCCCGAAGTAATTGTGGATTGGAACTTTCGAGATGGTATTCTTGGCGCGTTACCTCAAGTTTTTACCTAGTAGTTTCACCTGCGAGAATTGTGCTGAGTTGCTGAATCTATTACAGGTAGGAGATTGGCAATCGTCCGGTTTGGGGTGTACGCGCCCACTCCCTCCGACCTCAACCTTCTATCGATCCGGGGAACCTGCTTGTTCTGTGCTCTGTCGGCCCTTGTTGGAGGAATGATGACTGTCTCGCTGCGCGAAGCTCACTCGAGCAAGCACCGAATCTCGCTCGCGGCAGTACGCTCCACTTTTCTGCTCATTCTCTTCGGATTGTTCGCTTTCTGCGCGCCTTCCGGCTTCGCCCAGGGCCTCCAGCCTGCCACCAACTACGCATTCACTCCGCCGACCCCCCTCGGCACCACCGCCTCCCACACCCTCAGCCTTAATGGCCCCGTCGGTGGGGTTTCCATCCAGTCCATCCAGGTCGTCACCGACGGCGCCGCCTCCAAAGACTTCAACCTCGTGCCCTCTCCCACGCAGTGCGCCGGCACCGTGGACTACCTGGTGCCCTGCACCATCACCATCAGCTTCACCCCTGAGCAGATTGGCCTCCGCCTCGGCGCCATCATCATCACCAACACCAGTAACCAGGTCGTTAACACGATCTATATTTCTGGTGTAGGAGAAGCTCCGCAGTTCGTCTTCCAGCCGGCCACCGCGACCGCCCTCGCTACCGGTACCGGCGTTGGCGCCTTTACCGCCGGCGACGCCGTCGAAGATGCCAGCGGCGATATCTTCTTTACCGACGTCGCCAATAACCGCATCCTCGAAGAATCCACCCCCGGTCCCACCCCCACCTTCTCCGTCGTATACACAGGCGCCCCGCTCGCCCTCACCAGCACCACCGGCATTGCCATGGATGGCGTCGGCAACCTCTACATCTCCTCCGGCGCCAACGTCTACGTCCTCGCGCCTGGTGGCACCTCACTCACCACACTGGCCACTCCCGGAGTCACGCTCACCAAGCCCGCCGGCCTTGCCGTCGACGCATTCGGCGATCTCTACATCGCCGACTCCAGTGCAAATGTCGTCTATCAGGTTCCGCTAGACGGCAGCGCTGCTGTCGCCCTCACCTTACCCAGCCTCCCCGCGCCCGCTCTCTCGAAACCCACCGGCCTCGCCGTCGACGACAACAGCGTCCTCTACATCGCCGACTCCGGCAATAATCGCATCGTCGAGCGACCTCTTACCGCCCCCGTCCCCGTCGCCACCGTTCTCGCCCTCACCAGCATCACCCTCAATAACCCCACCGGCGTCGCAGTCGACCCCGCCGGCACCGTCTATATCGCCGACACCGGCAACCGCCAGATCGTCGAGGCCACCGTCCCCGGCGACCAGTTCGTCCTCGCCACCGTCCCGGCCTTCACCCTCGATAACCCCACCGGCATCCTCATCGACGAAAGCAGTGGCGACATCGTCGTCAGCGACACTACTCTCGGCCTCGTCACCTGCGTTCGCACCAATGCCACCGTAAAGTTCCCCACCCCCACCATCGTCGGCGACCTCGATGCCACCGACGATCCCGAGACCCTCACCATCCAGGGCACCGGCAATATCGTCAGCTCACTCGGCGCGAACGACCCCAGCTTCACCGGCACCAATCCCACCGCCTTCCTGGTCGCCCCCACGGGCAGCACCTGCCCCACCGCCGGCGGCAGCTTCACCATCGGCAACGTCTGCGTCTATGACCTCAACTTCAAGCCCACCGTCGTCGGCCCCAACACCGCAAACTTTGTCTTGAACACCACAACGGCTGGCGGTCTCGCTTCCGTCGCGCTTACTGCCTCACCGCTCACCGGCATCGGCCTCTCCACTGTCGACTACTTCACGCTCGTCGCCATCCCGAACATCATCAATCCCACCCAATCCGTCGAGCTCATCCTCACCGCCTATCACTCCAATGGCACCGTAGCCACTGACTACACCGGCACCGTCACCTTCACCTACACCGACCAGACCACCGGCACCAGCGCCAACGGCGTCTATCTCGGCGGCACCGGCGCGGGCACCGGCACCACCACCTACACCATGACCAACGGCGTGCTCACCATCCCCGCCGCCACCGGCCTTCAGCTCAACGCGTACGGCACCTACAACGCCACGGCTACCGTGCAATCAACCTACCTGCAGCCCGGCGTAGTCCCCACCGTCAACAGCAACAACATCATCGTCGTCGAGCCCGCCACCTTCACCCTCACCAGTTCGGTCAACCCCTCGCTCGTCAACCAGACCACCACCTTCACCCTCACCATCACCACCACCGGCACGACCACCCCCGGCGGCACGGTCAGCTTCTATAACGGCGCCACCCTCATAGGCACCGCGACCGTATCCGGCACCGGCAAAGTTGGCACGGCCAGCATCAACGACAGCTTCGCAACCGCCGGCACCTATCCGATCAAGGCCGTCTACACCAGCAACTCCTACACGCAGGATGGCCAGTCCACCCTCACCCAGGTCGTTGGCAATGCCACGTCCCTTACGCTGACCAGCTCCGTCAACCCGTCGCTCGTAGGCCAGTCCACCAACCTCACCGCGACCATCGTTTCGGCCCCCGCCTTCGGCACGGCCACCGGCACCGTCCAGTTCTACGACGGCGGCGTTGCCATCGGCGCACCCGTAGTCGTCGCCGGCTCCGCCGCCACGCTGCCCTACAGCTTCACCACCGCCGGTAGCCACACCCTCACCGCGGTCTACACCAGCACCAACCCCAATCTCACCGGCGCAACCTCCGGCCCCTACATTCAGCACGTTCTTAACCTCGCGACCCTGGTCCTCACCAGCTCCATCAATCCTTCCACACCCGGCCAGTCCACCACCCTCACCGCCACGCTCACCACCCTCACTACCAACCCCGGCGGCACCATCAAGTTCTACGACGGCACCACCCTCATCGGCACCGTCACCCTTCCCGCCGACTCCATCTCCGTCTCCTTCACCACGCCCGGCAACCACACCCTCACCGCCGTCTACTCCGGTGACGCGAACACCGAGACCATCACCTCGCCGCCCCTCACCCAGGTCGTTCTCTACGTCACCACCGCCACGCTCACCAGCTCGATCAATCCCGTAAACGTCAACGCCAACACCACGCTCACGGCGACCGTCCACTCCACCAGCGGCACCCCCACCGGCACCGTCACCTTCTACAGTGGCGCCACCCTCATCGGCACGGGAACCCTCAACGGCGGCGTCGCCACCCTGGTCACCAGCTTCACGCTCCCCGGCACCTACACCCTCGTCGCCAAGTATGGTGGCGACGCCAGCAATCAGCCCGCGACCACCAACACCGTCCTCGAGACCGTGCTCAACCTCGTCACCATCGCGCTCACCAGCACCAACAATCCCGTGTTCCTCAACAACCCCACCGTCCTTACCGCGACCCTCACCACCGCAGCCGCCGGCATCCCGCCCACCGGCATGGTGAACTTTCTTGACGGCACCACACCCATCGGCTCCGGCACCATCGTCAACGGCATGGTCAGCATCACCGCCAGCTTCGTCTACGCCGGCCCCCACTCCATCACCGCGGTCTACGCCGGTGACGCCGCCTCCGCCCCCGCCTCCTCGCCTGTCTTTACCCAGACCGTCGCTGACTTCTCCATCGGCGTAGCCTCCGGCAGCTCGAGCAACGTCTCCACCATCGCCGGCGGCGCCGCCAACTTCAACCTCGTCGTCACGCCGATCATCACCAGCACCTTCCCCGGACCCATCACCCTCACCTTCTCCGGCCTGCCCGCCAGCGTCACGGCAACCATCACCCCCACGTCCATCGCCGCCGGCTCCGGCGCCACGCCTGTAACCCTCTCGGCCACCGCCGCCAATCTCCTCCAGACGACCGCCCACCTCCGGCGTCCGCCCGCGCCTCGCTCGCCGCTGCGCCGCGCGCCCATCGCCCTCGCGCTGCTCACACTTCCCCTCGCGTGGTTCCGCCGCCGCAAGCGCTTCGCCTCGCTCTTGGCTTCCATCCTTCTGCTCTTCGCACTTACCGCGGGTCTCTCCGGCTGCATCTCCGCCGCAGACACCGGCTACTACGGCGAAACTCCGACGTCCTATAACCTAACGGTGACCGCTACCTCCGGAAATCTCTCACGGTCCACCTACCTCACGCTCACCGTCCAGTAACCAGGAGTGTCCTTCGGCATGCGTCAGTCCGCTTCACCAATCCGGAACGCAACTCACCGCCCGTCAGCGCCCTCAGCATCATGGACGTCGCCTGCGGCAATCACCCTGCGCCGGATCGCGACACTGCTTCTCCTCCTCCTGCCTTTTGCCGCCTTCCTTCCCTCGGCCCATGCCCAGACCCCCATGGATCTCGGCCTCACCTACACCCAGCAGCGAACCAAGTTCGTCGGCAGCAGCGCCTCTGATTTCTTCTATATGCGCGGCGCCACCGTCGACTTCGCTGCCTCGCTCTTCCACGGCATCGGCCCCGTCGTCTCCCTCAACGGCATGTCCGTCACCAACCTCCGCAGCGAGATCGACATCCACCAGTCCAGCTACCTCTTCGGCGGCCGCTATACCTACAACTTCGGCCACATCTCGCCCACCGTCTGGAGCCGCCACGCCAGCATCTTCGGAGAAGGCCTCTTCGGCATCACCCACGCCACCTCCGGCCTCTATCCCACCGGCCCATTGGGTCCCAAAACCAACACCCTCACCAACACCGCCACCGGCTTCACCTACTCCCTCGGCGGCGGGATTAACTACAACATCTATCACCGCTTCGAAATCCGCCTCATGTCCCACTACTTCGTCACCGAGCTTCCCAACGGCGGCACCAATCAGCAGCGAGACATCCAGGTCAGCGCCGGCGTAAACTGGCACCTCGGCAACTAGCTCTGCCAGCTTCTGTCACTCGGAAACTCCAGTCCATTCAGGACTTCCATATCATCAACGTCCAGGGCTCCGTTTTTTGTCCGAATAACGGAACGCCGGCGAGCCAGGCGCTCCGATCAGGGCCCCTCATACGGCTGAACCTGCTCGCTTTGCATCCAAATAGATCGATGGGATCCCACTCCACGAAAGCCTTTTTGCCCGACGGCTCACAGAACGAAAAGCGTCTCCGCCTCCTCGTGGAGACGGGCATCCTGCTCGCCTCCGAGCGCTCCCTCGACGTCATCGTCCAGGCAGCCCTCGACGCTGGTCTGCATCTCTGCAGCGCCCGCTACGGCGCGTTCTTCTACAACAACATCGGCAACCACGACACCTCCTACAGCCTCTACAAGGAAGCGGGCCCCGACCTCAACATCTTCTCCTCCTTCCCCGAACCCCGCTGCACCGAGATCCCCAAGGACAGCTTCCTCAACCAGCTCATCGTTCGCTCACCCGACATCACCCTCGACCCCCGCTTCAGCGAAGACCTCCCCTTCGCCGGCCTCTCATCCCACCACGCTCCCGTCCGCAGCTATCTCTCCGTCCCCGTTCGCAGCCGCGCCGGCCAAAGCCTCGGCTGCCTCATCTACGGCCATCCCGACGTCGATGCCTTCACCGCCGCCAGCGAAGACCTCGTCGCCACCATCGCCTCCCAGGCCGCCGTCGCCATGGACAACCTGCGCCTCTCCGACAGCCTCACCCACGAGATCGCCCACGTCGACGCCGCCCGCGCCCTCCAGCGCCAAACCGCCGACCGCCTCCGCCAGGCCCTCGACGCTGCCCAGCTAGGCACCTGGACCTGGGATCGCGCCTCCGACCTCCTCGACCTCGACGACCGCGCCGCGCGCCTCTTCCACGCCCAGCCCCACGTGCCCGTCACCCGCACCGCCCTCCGCAAACGCGTAGTCGCCATCGAAGATCAGGCCTACGCCAGCGAGTCCCTGGAGAAGTTCCTCCAGTCCGGCGGCATCTACAGCGCCGAGTATCGCGTCGAGTCCGAAGACGGCATCCAGACCTGGCTCTCCGCGAGCGGCAATGCCACTTTCGCTCCCGGCACCACCGACATCATCGGCATGGTCGGCACCGTGCAGGACATCACCTCCCGCAAAACCCAGGAGACCGCCCTCCGCCAAAGCGAAAAACTCGCCGCCACCGGCCGCCTCGCCGCGACCATTGCTCACGAGATCAACAACCCGCTCGAAGCCGTGACCAACCTCATCTACCTCTCGCGCACCGATCCCGAAGTCCCCGCGCCGGTTCAGTCTCTGCTCGAAACCGCCGACGCCGAACTCGCGCGCGTAGCTCAAATCGCGCAGCAAACTCTCGGCTTCTACCGCGACACCACCCGCCCCATCGAGATCGATCTCAACGAACTCCTGCAAAGTGTCGTCGACCTCTTCGCCCGCAAGATGGTCTCGCGCAAGATCACCTGCACCCTCGACCTCGAGCCCGACCTCTGCATCAACGGCCTCCAGGGCGAAATTCGCCAGGTCTTCTCCAACCTCATCGTTAACGCCATCGACGCCTTCACCTTCTCGCCCGTCCTCAGGCCCGGCCGCATCCACATCCGCGGCCGTCACATCCGTCGCCACGGTCACAACGCAGCCGTCTCCATCCTCGTCTGCGACGAAGGCACCGGCATCTCTCCCACCGCGCGCGCCCGCATCTTCTCCCCCTTCTTCACCACCAAGCTCTCCGTCGGCACCGGCCTCGGTCTCTGGGTCACGCGCGGCTTCGTAGAAAAGCAAGGCGGCAGCATCAACTTCCGCACCCGCACCGGCGACCACTCCGGAACCATCTTCCGCGTCGTCCTTCCCGTCCACATGCTCCACCCCAATCAAAGCTCCGACCCGGCCCCTCCCCGCCTCTCCGCCTGAAACTGTCCCTCCGGTAAATCACGTATTTTCTATCGCCTATCGATAGAAAATTTGCGCCCCTGTTTTGTGTTTGACAGACAGACTCCGCTACACTCAAGCCAACGATTAGCGAACAGTACAGGGCCCCTATGAACTCAGGTTTCTCTTCCACCGACTCGCGCGAAGAACTGCTTCCGACCGCGTCTCATGCAGACGGCGATGGCATCGGCGCGTCTGCTCTCACCCGCATCCTCGTCGTAGACGACGAACCTCTCATCGCCGACACCATCGTCCAAATCCTCAACCGCAACGGCTTCTCCGCACAGGCCGCCTACGGTGGCAGGGAAGCCATCGACGCGGCCCGCCTCACCAACCCAGAGCTCATCCTCTCCGACGTCCTCATGCCTCACATCGACGGCGTCGAAGCGGCTATCGCCATCCAGAAGTTTCTCCCCGACACCCGCATCGTCCTCTTCAGCGGGCAGGCAGCCACGGTAGAGATTTTAGCGCGCGCCCGCAAGCGCGGCTACCACTTCGAGCTGCTAGCCAAGCCCCTCCACCCCACCCAGCTAATCAAGCACCTCCGCCAGGAAGAAACCCAGAATAGGAAGTAGGAAGCAGGAAGGGGAAGCACCAACCAGGGTGCCCCATCTTCGGCGCGCGTCTGCGCCTAAGGTGGGTCTCGCCGCAGAATCCGGGTGCCCATTCATACCGACGGCCCCTCGTTGGCATGAGCGGGGTAACAACATACTTCGAAGCCGCAACACCCTCCCGCAAATAAAAGTTCGTAACTTAGCGCGCTCTCTTAACGTCTTATCCTGTAACTCCATGCCGACGACAAACACCACCCTCCCCATCGCCATCTACTATGAACAGCCCCACTGGTTCAAACCTCTCTTCGCCGAGCTCGACCGCCGCGGAACCCCCTACGTGAAGCTCTACGCCCCCGACCACTTCTTCGCGCCTGAAGACCACCCCGAAGAAAAATATTCGCTGGTCTTCAACCGCATGAGCCCGAGCGCGTGGAACCGCGACCATGGCGACCAGATCTTCTACACCCTAAGCTTCCTGGAACACCTCGAGTCCCGCGGCGTAAAAGTCATCAATGGCCACAAAGCCTTCAGTTCAGAGCTCTCCAAAGCCGGCCAGCTAGTCCTCATGGACAAGCTGAACATCCCCTACCCGAAAGCCCGCGTCATCCACAGAGCCGCCCAAGCCGAAGAAGCGGTAGTAGGGCTCCGCTGGCCAATCGTAGTCAAACCAAACATCGGAGGATCCGGCGCAGGTGTCAAGCGCTTCGACGGCCTCTCGCAACTCCAGGCCGCGATCGCGCAAGACCCCGGCTCCCCCGAAGCCCTACAGTTCGGTTTGGATTCTACGGCTCTGGTACAGGAATTCATCCCAGCAGAAGGCGCGCACATCGTTCGCGTAGAAGTCCTCAACGGCAAATACCTCTACGCCATCAAGGTCCACATCACGGGCGAAACCTTCGACCTCTGCCCCGCCGACATCTGCCGAACAACCACCGGCACAGATCTAGCCCGCGGCGCCTGCGCCATCGACGCCCCCAAGTCCGGCATCACGGTAGAAGCCTTCACCCCACCCGCAGACGCCATCGCAGACGTAGAACTCCTCATGCGCCACAGCGGCATCCACATCGGCGGCATCGAATACATCACCGACCAGCGCGACGGCCAACGCTACTACTACGACGTAAACGCCCTAAGCAACTTCGTAGCCGACGGCCCCAACGTCCTCGGCTTCGACCCCTTCGCCAAACTAGCCGACTGGCTCGAACAAGAAGCCAACATCACCACCACCGTGTAGGTGAAATGACACGCCCAATCTCCAATTCGATTGGCATCTTCGCCGTCTGCTATTCATTCGCGCTCTGGCCCGTCTTCTTGATGAGTCCAATCCAAATGGCTGACTTTGTTTATGTGGCTCTCCTTCTCGTCGCCGTCGTCCTTCCGCCTCTCGCCGCATGGAAATCGTCGAAGCTCTGGCTTCTCACGCTGATCATCCCTGCGGCACTCTACATACAGCAGCTGTTAGATCACGCGGTTTAGCCAAACACCGAACGCTCACATATCGGCCTGGCAACTTCGCTCTCTACACTCCACCCTCTATCCTCTACACTCTGTACTTATGCGCTACGGCTTCTGGCTCCCCGTCTTCGGCGGCTGGCTTCGCAACATTGACGATGAACAAATGCCCGCCACCTGGGACTACGTCTCGGACCTGACTCTCCGCGCCGAAGCTCTCGGCTACGACCTCACTCTCATCGCCGAGCTCAACCTCAACGACATCAAGGGCACTGAAGCCGACTCGCTCGACGCCTGGTCCACCGCCGCCGCCTTAGCCGCCATCACCAAAAAATTAGAGCTAATGGTTGCCGTCCGCCCCACCTTCCACAACCCCGCGCTCCTTGCCAAGCAAGCCGCCAACATCGACCGCATCAGCAACGGCCGTCTCACCCTCAACGTTGTAAGCAGCTGGTGGCGCGACGAAGCCACCAAGTACGGCATCCCCTTCGACGAGCACGACGACCGCTACGCGCGCACCAACGAATGGCTAGAGGTCCTCACCAGCACCTGGCGCCAACAACACACCACCCACCACGGCCGCTACTACACCGTAGAAGACAACATCCTCAGCCCCAAACCCCACCCCACGCGCACCTACTCCGGCATCGAAACCCTATCCTCTACCCCCTATCCCCTAATCCCTGCCTTCCCCACTCTCTACGCCGGCGGCGAATCCGAAACCGCCAAGAACCTCATCGCCGCCAAGTGCGACGCCTACCTCATGCACGGCGACAACCCCACCACCATCGCCACCAAAATCGCCGACATGCGCGCCCGCCGCGCTCAGCACCCCCACCTCCCCGAAATGATCTTCGGCGTTACCGGCTACTGCATCGTCCGCGACAGCGAGTCCGAAGCCAACAGGGAAGTAGACCGCATCTGCCAGCAGCCCGACCCCACCAAATCCCCCGAAGGCTTCGCCAACTTCCAGCAATGGATCACTGGCTCCCAGCTCGAAAAGAAAATCTCTCTCCGCGACTACTCCGTCTCCAACCGAGGCCTCCAGTCCGGCCTTATCGGCACCCCTGAAACCGTCCGCCAGCGCCTAGCCGACTTCGAAGCCGCCGGCTGCTCCCTCGTCCTCCTCCAATCCTCCCCCCAGCACACCGAAATGGCCCGCTTCGCCGCCCAGATAATGACGCCAAAGTAATCCCCTCCTAGTAACGACTTCGTACCTTCCCCATCTCGCCACTCACGCACGATTACCTTTTATTTCGGCCCAATCCCTTCCCATGCTTTAGGATTATCCCCAAGGGGCATCACACTAGACCCCATGTGCACCAGGTCCCATGGAAAACGACCTTGTACCATCTGATCCTCCGCAACAAAATCTCCCAGCACATACGAGTGACCCGCTGATTCGCTATAGCGTCTTCGCCGCTCTGGGATGCGCGGGCTTGTGCATGGTCTTCACCATCCTCTACATCTTCAGCTACTCGCTCGACACCACGCTCTCCTTCGAGCGCCACTTCGACTCCTACCTCGCACCCGGCAACGCCGGCAATCTCTCCACCGTCCTCGGCCTCCACATGGCCCAGAACCGCATGTTCCTGCAGTCCTGCGGCATGGTCGCCGGCATCTTCTTTGCCTTCGTCGGCCTCGCGCTCTTCCTCCTCGGCATCCAGGGCACCGTCGACGCCAACGGCCAAATCAGGGACTACTCCGCCAGCGCCCGGCGCCTCCTTCCTGGCGGCGTCATCCTGGTCGCCTCCATGATCTTCGTCGGCGTGTCCGCCATGCATCCCATCGACTTCGTCCTCGGCCCCAACGCCCCCGCGGCCACCGCCATCGCGCCCACCGCCACCGAGGCTCCCACGCAGCAGCCCACCACTCCAGCAACGACCCAGCCCGCAACGCAGTCCCAGTCTCAGCCCGCGCAGCAGCAGCCCGCGCACCTCGCCCCGCAGTCGGCGCCCATCCCTGCGCAAGGCACCCTCCTGCCTAAGCCCCTCACCGCATCGCAGCCTGCCACCGAGCCGACCCAGGCCACAGCCCCGAGCCAGCACCGCCCCACGCGCGTAGTCCTGGCCCGCATCAAGCAACCCGCCCCCCCGCCGTCAACGCAACACCGCTTCCAGCCCTAATCCCCCCGGATCCGGGCGCCCCACATCTTGATTTTGAGATGTGGGTGTATCGCCGCCAAGCTCCATGGCGCGAGCCATCGTCGAGCAGTCTCAGACACCCCCATCGCCGAGCAAGCCCCAATCCCCAATCGTCGAGCCGGGCATCACCCTATCCTGATCCCCTTATGGAAGGGCCAAAGGCCCGTGTCTCATCACAGCATGGGGCGCAGCCCCAGGTAAGCTTGGAAGCCAGAAGCTAGCGGCTCCGCGCGCGCGTTTGCCAGTTTCCACCCGCCGCCCGTACCCTTGCATCCATGAAGAGCATGGACCGTCGCCGTTTCCTCCTAGCCACCGCCGCCACCGCCGCCCTCCCCACCCTCAACTCCCTCGCTCAAGCCACCACGCCCACCGCGACCCTCAAACTCCACTCCGGTGAAGCCGGCCCGCGCATCCCCGACAACTTCATCGGCCTCTCCTACGAGACCAACGAGCTCACCAACCCCGGCTTCTTCTCCATCGAGAACACCGGCCTCATCGAAAAATTCCGCACCCTCTCCACCAACGGAGTCCTTCGCATCGGCGGCAACACCTCCGACATCGGCTATTGGAAGCCCACGCCGACCACGCCCGCGCCCGCCATCCACGTGGGCGGCAGTGGCGTTGGCGAACCCACCTCCTCGCTCGCCTTCTCCATCACCCCGGAAGCCATCCACAACCTGCGCGGCTTCCTGGATCGCACTGGCTGGACCTGCATCTATGGAATTAACTTAGGCACCAACACCCCCGGCCGCGCCGCCATGGAAGCCGACTACGTCGCCCGCACCCTCGGCTTCACGCACCAGAAAGGCAAGCTCGAATACTTCCAGCTAGGCAACGAGCCCGACCTCTTCAAGAACCACCTCCGCGATCCCAAAACCTGGGGCCCCGAGCTCTACATGGACGAGTGGCTCGACGAAGCCAACGCCATCCGCGCCATCGTCCCCAGCGCCCGCTTCGGTCTCCCCGACACCGCCGGCAACCCCGACTGGTACGCCGCCATCGTCACCCGCCTCCTCTCTCTCACCGACCCACCCACCATCGCCGCGCTCACGCACCACTACTACATCGGCGGCCCTCCCTCCAACCCCGAGATGACCATCAACTACATCCTCTCCCCCAACGCGCGCGTGCCCCAACTGGCGCACGACATCCGCGAAGCCGCAGCACGTCTCAGCGCCGGCGAGCACAAGACCGTCCCCTACCGCATGACCGAAGGCAACACCTGCTACCGCGGCGGCAAGCCCGGCGTATCCGACGTCTTCGCCGCCAGCCTCTGGGCGGCCGACTACCTCCTCAACCTCGCCTCCAACGGGTACGCAGGAGTCAACCTCCACGGCGGCAACGGCAAATACGTCGGCAACTCCCTCGGCGGCCACCTCCCCGGCGACGACCTCGTGCTCGCCGAGCACGGCGACCCCACCAAGCACCCCCATCCCTACTACACCCCCATTGCCAGCATGGGCGACAACTACGTCATCGAGCCCGTAGCCTACGGCATGCTCTTCGCCAACCACTTCGCCGGCGCCACCAGCTTCCCCATCGACTTCAACCCCGGCCCGGTCAACGCCACCGCCTACGCGGCGACACTCCCGACAGGTCAGCGCATCGTAGCGATCATCAACAAGGACGCCCACCAACCCCTCATCCTCAACCTCCCCGAATACCGCCAGGGTCCGACCCTAAGCGCCCCCGCACTCGACTCCACCCAGGTAACCCTCGCCGAACCCTCCGGCGACCACGAACTCTCCACCCTCGCCCCATCCACCGCGGTCCTCCTATACGACGCCCGCCCTTAACACTGCTGTTGTTCTCAACGCGCGCCGTCCTCGCAGGGCCGGGTCCCGCATGTCTCGCACTTGAGACATTGGCCGTCACAAGTCCACGTCCGCCCGACAGAGGGGGTGCCCCCCCCTTTCCGGGCCATTTTTCCGATAAAGTAGTCTTTGCAAGCGGGTTAAGTGGCAAAGTATCCCCCTTGGGCCGAGGGTCTTTTGCCTGCAAAGTAGGGCAGGCAATAGGGTTACGGGTAAAGTAGGGCAAGCAGACACTTTATGGGCTGGTCTGACCGGCTCGGGGGTTATGTCGGGCCGTTGGCCCTGGGCGCCCTGGTGGGGTGTGACCCTGGGGCTTTGCCCCAGGCTGTGATCTATCGGGCCGTTGGCCCTGGGAATGGCCTGGTTTAAGATGGCCTAGTTAAATTGTAGCTAGTTGGAGGGGGTAACTATGCCAGGTTTTGAAAATATAAATAGGCAATGTTTATAGGGGTTTGGCGATTTTGGAGGGGGTTGGGGGGTTGACAGGTTTTTGGTGGAGGCGGGTTGGTGATGGATTTGAGGTGGGCGGGAGCGGTCGGTCGTCCCACCGCAACCCCCACGCATGACGATGGAGCTGTCATGGATGGGGCACCCGGCGATATCCCACCCGGTCTGGCGGTCAAGACCGCCATCCGAGGATGGGCCACCCGGAGGGAGCGGATTATTTTGCGGCGGGGGTACCGGAGGGAGCGGGTTTGGTTAGCAGCCAGTGGCGGAGGTCGGCGCGGACGCGCTCGTAGGTGGGCTCGCCTTTGGGGTAGAGCTTGATGGTGCCGTGGGATTTGCCGGTGTAGAAGTTGAGGGCGAAGTCTTTGATGACCGGTGCGGTGTGGGGATCGACGCCGATGAGGACGTTGGGGCTGGGAGTGAGCGCGGAGCGTGCGGCGTCTGCCGATTCGAGCGAGACGTATTCGCGGGCGCGTCCATCGGGGCCGAAGTATTCGAAGTTGTAGCGGGTGAGCGAGCGGCCGACGGGCTCGTAGTATTCGCGGACGATCCAGTGCTCGCCGTGGACGTCGAAGGCGTCGATGACATCGCTCTCGCGGGTGCTGATGTTGGGGGCGCCACGCTCGCGGGCGCCGCGGAGGACGGCGCGCTCGCGGTCGAACTCCTCCCAGCGGCCGAGGGCGGCTTCGACGATGACGAGGTTCTTGTGGGCGATCCAGAACTCTGGCTGCTGGGCTACGACGGCGCGGTATTGGAGCTCGGCGGCTTCGTACTCGTGGAGACCTAATTCGGCGTCACCGATGCCTTCTTCCGCGTCGATGTCTCCGGGATGAGTTTTCAGGTAGGCGGCGAAGAGGTCTTCGGCTTGCTGATAGTGCTTGTCTTCGAGGGCTTTGCGGGCGGGAAGAAGTTCAGAGGGTATGGGCCGCTGCGCCGCGCAGGTTGCGATGAGTGCGAAGAGGATGATGGCAGCGGTGGGTGCTTTGCGGTTACGTGTCACGTTTTATCTGCGCCTTCCCTGCCGCATTGCGCGCCGGCTGACGAAGCTTCCGAGGACTGCGATCGCGGCCAGCAGGGCGATCCAGAAGAGGTTTGGGTTGCGCTGGTCGTACGTGCTGGCGACGTGACGCTGGATGAAGCCGGGGTTTAGCTGTTCCAATCCCAGGGTTGCGATGAGCGGGTGGGCTGGCAGGGTTGCAAGATCTCCAAGGTCATAGACGGATGCGCGGAGGTCGTTGTCACCATAGCGGAGGGTGTAGGTTGCATTGGGGATGGCGTCGAAGCAGAGGGTGCGCTGGCGCATTTCGAGCTGGACGGCGCGAAGGGGGAGCGCAGGCTGGGCTGCGTTGGCGATGGTGACGCGGATGGTGGCGGGGTCGTGCAGGTTGGAGGCGATGACGGCGGGGAGTGAGAGCTGCGCGGAGGTGATGGCGGGCGCTCCGTCGGCGGCGTCGGGCGGTCGGGTCACGCGCCAGATCTGGCCGTCGATGACTTCTTCCGGCTGGTCGGGCTGGTGGGTGTCGGCCTCGGCGGTGATGGCGATGTTGCGCAGGAAGTCAGATTTGAAGGCAGGGGTGAGAACAAATTGCACGCGCTCGATGGGGATGTGGGCGGATATGTCGAGCTGCGCGAAGGACGATGGGCCTTGCTGCGTGATGGTGTTGGCGGAGGCGACGACGGTGTAAAGGGTTTGGGCTTCGCGGCTGGCGGGGACGGCTGCGCCTTGAATGATGGAAGGATTGATGTGCGGGAGAGGCTTGCCGTCGAGGGTGCGGAGATGCAGGAGGATGTGGAGATGCGGGAAGGTGGATTCCTGCAGGGCGAAGGTGGTGGAACGAGCGAGATGGCGCTGGGTGAGATCGAAGAGGGTGAAGGTGCCGAGAGGTTTGGCGGGGCCGCTGTTCGAGCCTGAGACCTCGGCGGTGGCGAGGAAGTTATGCGCGGCGAGGTTGAGGTCGACTTCGGTGTAGGGGCGCGGGGGCATGACGAGATCGAAGGAGAGAGTGTCGTTGTGGGCGATGACGTTGCGGACGGTGGCGGTCTGGGCGTCGGTGGGCTGGGCTTCGCTGTAGCTGACGACGAAGGGGATCTCTTGTGGCCTGGTGTGGGGGGTGAGGCGGAAGACGCGGAGGTCGTCGGCGGAGGAGCTGGCGGTGTGGGCGTAGACGCTGGCGTCGAGTACGGTGCAGGCTACGCCGGAAGCGTTGGGTGGGAGGGTGAGGGTGCGGACGTAGCGGAGGTGCTGCGGGTCGGCGAGCGGAGCGGGGGCGCTGCTGATGGAGGGGAAGGTGCCGGCCTGGAGAAGGAGCGCGGCCAGGATGGAGAGGGAAGACTTCAAGCGGTCGCCTCGCGGGTGCGGCGGATGAAGGCTTGCTGTGGACGAGGCTGCTTCCCCATGGGGTAACTTTACCCTTTCGGGGCGCGGGCGTGAATGGCGCATCCGTACAATCTAGGTATGAGTGAAGATCGGGCGCATGATGTTCTGGTGATTGGGGCGGGGCCGACGGGGCTGGCCTGCGCGATTGCGGCGCAGCGGGTTGGGTTGCGCGTGGTGCTGGTGGATAAGGGCTGCCTGACGAATTCGTTGTTTCATTATCCGGCGCATATGACGTTCTTTACGACGCCGGAGCTGCTGGAGATTGGGGATATGCCGTTCTCGTCTCCGAACCAGAAGCCTACGCGGTCGGAGGCGCTGGAGTATTACCGGAAGGTCGCGGAGTATTACAAGCTGGACGTTCGGCAGTATGAAAACGGTGGAGCAGGTGACGGGGTCGGATGGGGCTTTCGTCGTGCATGCTTTGGACAAGTTTGGGCGCAAGCTGATGCATAAGGCGCGGAAGCTGATTGTGTCGACGGGATATTATGATCTGCCGAATTATTTAGGATATTCCGGGCGAGGATTTGCCGAAGGTGATGCATTACTATCATGAGCCGCATCCTTATTTTGGGCAGGATGTGGTGGTGATTGGCGGGAAGAACTCGGCTGCGATTGCGGCGCTGGATTTGTGGCGGCATGGGGCGCGAGTGACGCTGGTGCATCGCGGGGCGGAACTGCATCGGCATATCAAGTACTGGATCAAGCCGGACATTGAGAACCGGATCAAGAATGGCGAGGTGGTGGCGCATTTTCGGACGGAGGTGAGCGAGATTACCGAGGATGCCGTGACGCTGCTGACGCCGGGTGGGCCGAAGGTGATTCCAAACCAGTTCTGTTTTGCGCTGACGGGGTATCATCCGGACTTTGCGTTTCTTGAGTCGATGGGGGTGAAGCTGGATGATGCGAATGCGCGGTGCCCGGTTTGCGATCCGGCGACGCTGGAGTCGAATGTGGCGGGAATTTATGTGGCGGGGGTGGTGGTGGCGGGTGAGCGGACGAATGAGATTTTTATTGAGAATGGGCGCTTCCATGGGGATTTGATAGCGAAGGATTTGGCGGCGAAGATGGGGCGGTAGGACGGAGTTGTCCGTTCTCAGTTCTCAGTTGTTAGTTGGGCTAGCTGACGACGCGGTTGGCGAAGCCGCGGAGGCCCATGAGGGTTAGCACGACGAGAAAGAAGAGCAGCATGGCGAGAATCATGGCTGCGGGCATGTGGCCGGTGGTGGGTGTGAGGGCGGCGCGAAGGCCTTCGCTCATGTAGACGATGGGGTTGATGAGGACGCCGATCTGCAGCCAGCGGATGCTCTGAAGTGCGGCCCACGGATAGTAGACGCAGCCGAGGAAGGTGATGGGGACGATCACTACGCCGAAGATGAGGCCGATCTGCTTGGGTTGGACGAAGGTGCCGATGGTGAGGCCGAGAGCTCCTGCTAACAGGCTGGCGAGGATCAGCACGGCGATGAGGAAGAACCAACTTGAGACGTGGGCGAGGACTGGCGTGCTGGGGATGAAGTAGGCCAGGGGGAAGACGACGGCAGCGGCAACGAGGCTTTGGATTGCGGAGAAGACAATCTTTTCGATAGCGACGGCGCCGATGGGGAGGGGGCACATGACGCGGTCGTCGATTTCGCGGGTGATGCCGAACTCCTGCGCGAGGGGAAGGGCGACGGCGGCGATGCCGGAGAACATGATGGCAACGGCCATGAGGCCGGGGAGGAGGATGGTGCCGAATCCGCCGCCGCCGGCTGAGCCCATGCCAGCTACGGGGCTCAATTTGGAGCCGCCGATCATGTGAGGCATTACATAGGTGAAGACGAAGAGGAAGAGCAGCGGGTTCATGGCGACGCGAATGAGGAAGGGGAGGATCTCGCGCGTGAGCACGCGGAAGTCGCGCTGCATCAAGCCGAAGAAGGCGCGTGTGTAGGTCACCATTTTTGTGTTGCCGCTGTTGGCGATCGCTTCGCTCATGGCCGGATCCTGTTCTGCACGCTATTCGCGTTCTCCATGCTACTCACGAAGGTCTCTTCCGGTGAGACGGATGAAGACGGTTTCGAGGGTGGGCTCGGTGGTGGTGATGTCTCGCAAGCCGTACTGGTTGGCGTCGGTGACTACCTTGGCGAGGAGGCCGTCCTGCACGCGGGCGAGGACGCGGAGGCCACCCTCGATGACGTCAACGCGGGTTACGCCTTCGATGGTGGCGAGCTGTCGCTCGAGATTGCCGCTATCGCGCACACCGCGCATGCGGAGGTCGTAGATGATGTCTCCGCCAACGCTGGCTTTGAGAGCCGAGGGGGTGTCTTCGATGAGGATTTTTCCGTGGTCGATGATGGCGAGACGGTCGCAGAGCGCATCAGCCTCTTCCATGTAGTGCGTGGTGAGGACAACGGTGATGCCTTCTTCGCGCAGAGCCTGGACGGCGTCCCACATGGCGATGCGGCTCTGGGGGTCGAGGCCGGCGCTGGGCTCGTCGAGGAAGAGGACCTTGGGATGATGGGCGATGGCGCGCGCGATCTGGAGGCGCTGGGCGAGGCCGCCACTGAGTGCCTGGGGGAAGGCTGCGGCGCGATCGCTGAGGCGAAACTGATCGAGGAGCTGAGCAGTGCGCTGCGCGGCAACATCTTTCGTCATACCGAAGTATCGGCAGTGGAAGTAGATATTTTCCGAGACGGTGCAGGAACGATCCAGGGTGTTGTATTGCGGAACGACGCCGATGACGCAGCGCGCGAGGGCGGGGTGCGCGACGACGTCGATGCCCGCGATCTTGACTGAGCCAGCCGTTGGAATTGCGCGGGTTGTGGCAATCGAGATGGTGGTGGTCTTGCCGGCTCCGTTGGGGCCGAGCAAACCGTAGATCAATCCAGCGGGCACATGGAGGTCGATGCCATCGACCGCCGTCACAGGATTCTTGCCGCTGTAGACCTTGCGCAACCCTAGGATTTCGACGATCGATTCACTCACGCGTGGGCTCTCTCAACAGCTAGATTATAGGGACGATTGGCGACGCGTGGAGTTTCGGAGACGAGATATTTCGAAGCAACGAGAGCTGACCAACACGCGGTTGCCAGGATGGCCTGCAGCCTGTTCCTCGGCGAGGCCAGCGGCAGAATTCATGTAATTGCAATGCGGAGAATAGGTTGCCTGCCAAGAAGATTTAACGAGGGACACCTTTTGCGAGTAGCTGGGCATCCGACTTTCTAAAGCACTAACAGAGTGCCGCGCCCGCAGGGGAACGGCGACTGTCTAAGGAGAACGATACGATGTCAGGCACGTGGACGAAAAAGATGGCGGCAGCGGCACCAGCGATGGCTTTATTGTTGAGTGGATTCGGACTGGTTGCGACGGCGCAGGAGCCGAACCCGACCACGGTGGCTCCGGGAGCCAAGACGGGCGAGGTGATTGCGCAAGGGCCGAATGGAATTTACGTCTACCACGTGAATGTGGTGGAGCGGCAGCTGGATGCGGTGAACTACCTCAACCGGAGCGGGCCGACGCACGTTGGCTTTGTGGGCACCAACCTGTTGCCCGGTGCGCGTGGCGACGCCAAGGTGAATTCGGTGACGGGAAAGACAGAGATTTCCGCGCACTTTGAAGGTTTGACGCCGGCGAACGGATTCGGTCCAGAGTATCTGACGTACGTTCTGTGGGCGATCTCTTCGGATGGGCGGCCACAGAATCTCGGAGAGCTGGAGCTGGCGGGCAATAAGGCGAGCCTGAATGTGACGACGTCGTTCCAGGCATTTGGCTTGATCGTAACGGCCGAGCCGTATTACGCGGTATCGGAACCAAGCGATGTGGTGGTGCTGCAGAATGTCTTTACGGACAACACGAACGGCGTGTTGCAGCACGTGAACATTCATTATCATCTGCTGCCGAAGGGGCTGTACGCTCCTACGTCAGGATCGAAGACGGTGGAGTTCCCCATTACCGACCGGGAGCACACGCCACTGGCTCTGTACGAGGCCTATAACGCGCAGCGCATTGCGAAATCTGTGGGCGCAGATGAGTATGCTCCGGACATCATGAAGGAGGTTGCGACCGACATTCAGAATGCCCAGGATATTCAGTCGAGCAAGCATCGCGACGTAAAGATGGAGTTCACGTATGCGCGGTCTGCAACGGAGCGGGCAGAAGACGCGCGCATCCTGACCTTGCGCAAGCAAGCACAGCAGCGTCAGCAAGAGGCTGAGGCTGCGAAGCTGAAGGCGCAGCAGGAAGCACAACAGTCGGCACTGCAGGCTCAGCAGTCGCAGATGGAAGCGGCCAAGGCGCAGGCGCAAGCGGATGCGGCGGCGGCGGCGCAGGCGCAGGCGGAGGCGGCAAGGGCAAAGGCGGATGCTGCCACTGTGAATGCAAATCTTGAGGCGGCCGAGGCGGAGCAGAAGGTTGAGGATGCCAAGCGGGAGGCGGCGGCGACGCGCGAGAAGCTGCGTGCGCAATTGAACGCGATACTGCAGACCACTGAGACCGCACGCGGCCTGGTGATTAACCTGGGTGATGTGCTGTTTGACACTGGCCGGTATACATTGAAGCCGAATGCGCAGATTGCGTTGGCGAAGGTGGCGACGATTCTGACGCTTTATCCGGATCTGAAGGTGCAAGTTGAGGGGTATACGGATTCTGTGGGCAGCGATGCCTATAACCAGAAGCTGAGCGAGAACCGCGCGAATGCTGTGCACGATTTTCTAATCCAGAATGGCGTGCCCGCGGGCAACGTTACGTCAGTTGGCTATGGAAAGGCTGATCCGGTTGCTTCGAATGCTACGGCGGATGGGCGGCGGCAGAATCGACGGGTGAACATGGTCGTTTCGGGCGCGGCGATCGGCGTGCAGACGACGCAGCCCGTGATCACGGAGCCACCTGCTACGAATCCTCAGTAGCTGTTGTCTAATTCGGTAACAAACGAAGACCGCGAACATCTCGCGGTCTTCGTGCTTCCAGGCGGGCAAGAATAGATAATCGGAGTAGCGGAGGATTGTATGAGTACGTCGATGAAGGGCAAGATTGTTTTTGTTACGGGAGCGAGCTCGGGGATCGGAGCGGCGACGGCGATGGAGTTCGCGCGCAATGGAGCGAAGCTGCTGTTATGCGCTCGCCGGCTGGAGCGGTTGCAGGCGATGGATGCGGAGCTGCGGGATGCGGGCGCGGCAGACCTGCTATTGCTGGAACTGGATGTGCGCGATCACGCAGGAGTGAAGCGGGTTCTTGACGAGTTGCCGGAGGCGTGGCGGGCGGTGGATGTGCTGGTGAATAATGCGGGGCTGAGTCGCGGACTTACGAAGCTCTATGAGGACGATATTGAGAATTGGGAAGAGATGATCGATACGAACGTGAAGGGGCTGCTGTATGTGACGCGCGCGATTGTGCCGGGAATGGTGGAGCGCAATCGGGGGCACGTGATCAATCTTGGGTCGATCGCGGGACACATGGCGTACGCGAATGGGGGCGTGTATTGCGCGACCAAGGCAGCGGAGCGATTTATCTCAGACGGATTGCGGATTGATGTGAATGGGACGGCGGTGCGGGTGACGTCGATCGATCCAGGGATGGTGGAGACGGACTTCAGCAAGATTCGTTTTCGGGGGGATGAGGAGCGGGCGGCGAAGACGTATCAGAATGTGGATCCGTTGCAGGCGGAGGACATTGCGGATGCGATCGTGTGGGCTGCGACGCGACCGGCGCATGTATGCATTCAGAGCGTTGTGCTGACGCCTACGGCCCAGGCCAATCCGTTTGTGCTCACGCGAAGGAGCCAGGCGAGCAGCTAGAGCTTGATGGACCAACCGAGCTGTTCGAGTTCGCGCTCGATGGTGGCGAGTGCGAGCTCGAGGGCGCTGCGGCGGTGAGGGCTTGAGGTGCGCTCGGAGAGGACGCGCTCCCGCTGCATTTCGAGGGCCTGCAAGCGACGCTTGCGGTCGGCTTCGGCCCGTACGGCCTCGGGAGTTACCTCGGAGCTGGAAGGCTTCGGGGTCGCGGCCTCGGCCTGCTGCTCTTCGACGCTCTTGGATTCCCAACCTTTCGACATATATCTATCTTACGCTTGAGGCCGCAGGCGTGGGGGGTTGGATTTTGGGCGGCAGAATCCTATTGGTGGCCAAAACGATAGAGAATACCGAGGTTGAAACCGATATTGTCCTGAATCGTGCTGCCGTTGGGTCCAATGAAGTTGGTGCCGACCCAGGTTGGAGTGAACCTGATCGCGAGATTGGGATAGAGGTTGTAGTCCGCGCTGACGCCGAGCGAATACGCGGGGCGTAAGCCGCTCTCCCACAAGCCTAGATCTGTTCCCGGAATGCCCTTACTGCCGCCGGAGAAGATACCCCAGCCAGTGCCCGCGAGGGCCTGGGCGCTTACGGCGAATTTTTCCTTCATCACGAACCGATAGCTCACGCCACCCATGAAGGTGTACTCGTTGATCTGAGGGTTGTAGACGCCGTACTCGTTATTGGTGATGGCGTGGGCATTGCCGAACGAGCCGCGGGCATCGCCGACCACTGCAAACTTGCGCGTGAAGTAATAGTTGAAGGCCGTCGCCCAGCTGATTTCGTTGTTCTTGCGGAGGTACTCGCCGCTCCGAAAACGGAGATAGCCACCGCCGCCAAATATCTCATAGCGGTGCGAGTAGGTCTCCTCGGTGGTACGAGCAATGCGCGCGAGACGGGTTGCATTGGTCTCGTGGCGGGCGTGGGACTCTTGCTTTCTTTTCTTCGACTGGGTCTGGGTCACAGTCTGGGCGTTTGCTGGGGCGATTGCTCCGGCGAGCAAACCAACTGCCATTCCTGAGAGAACCAAACGTACTGCCAATTTCCGCACATCACACATCAAATCCGAACTCCTAAACACACACTGGCGCGCCGTTTGACCCGCATCTATCCATTAGAACATCCCGAGGGCATTCCACGAGCCCATAAGGCGCTCAAAAGGCGCCTTATGGAAGCACGTAGGTGACGCCCGCGATGAACTGGAAGGAGTTCTTCTTGTAGTACTCCGCCGGGTCGTTGAGGTAGTTGTCCGCAACGGAAATGGTGGCGGCGAGGCGTTTCCAGACGGGCAAGACGAGGGCTGCGTTCAGATTGGCAGAATAGGCATTGGTGTTATTCCATGCCGGAAGGACGTTGGCGGACTCGGTGAAGACGACCTTGTGCGGCAAATTGCGGGTGTAGCCCTCGAAGAAGGTGGTGCCGATGAGGTTGACGGCCGGTGTGGTGGTAACGACGCCATCGACCGTGGTGGAGATGTATTGCTGTCTCTCGAAGTGGACGTCTGCCTTGAGATCAAGTTCCTGCTTCGGGGTCTTGATGGCGGTGTAGCCGATGCCGCCTCCGTAGACCTGCTGGAGCTGGAGACCTTGTCCGAAGTTGTGGTCGAAGGAAGCATCTGCGAGGGCGTAAAGCCGCGGGCTGAAGTACTGGTCGCGTTCAGCGTCGGCATGGAAGATGTTGGTGATGACCACACTCGCGGGGGTTGGCGGGGTGGTGGGAGGGATAACGGGAGTGGAGAGCTTCCCGTAGCTTTCGTTGACATTCAAGATGGTGCGATTGCGAGGAGGCATCCAGGGCACGGTGGGGATGGCGCGCACCAACGCGAGGCCTGCATAGAGAGTGGTACCGGTGGTTGTGGAGCGCTCGATATTGGCGCCACCGGTAATCTTTCCACCCCATCCGGTGAGGAAGCCGGCGTGATGACTCATCTGTAGATCGAAGGATTTGCGATCGATGAGGTAATTGACATCCGCGGCGGGGACGACCGCCGGTGGCTCATTGGCAGCCGGAGTCACAGTGAGATTGCCGCCTGCGACCTCGACGGAGCCTTCGGGCACGCGCGTTTTGTCTGCGACGACGCCCTTGCGGAGCAGGGCGAATTCAGCGCCCGACTTCAACTCCTTGATCTTGTCGATGGAGATGGTGACGGTCCCGGCCATATCGCTCTTGAAGATGACATTTCCATTCGTCACGCTGTCGAGCTTGCCGGTCAGGCGGTCACCGTTGGCAAAGATCAGGACATCCGACGGCGGAGCAGCGGCGGGTTTGGCTGCAGGGGCCTGAGGGTAAGCGAACGGGACGAGGGCAAAAAAGGAAAGGAGGAGTAGGGGGGATTGTCTACGCACGATTATGTCCTTTGAATCGGGTCGGTGAACCTTCTGAAGGCTTTTGGCGCCAGGTTTGCTCGGGACTTTCCTACTGACTAGGGTAAATGATGAAGGGTTAGCAGAAGCTGGCAAAAATAACAGGCTGGCGAACGAAGTTTGATGCAGGTGTCGCTTGCTTCGATGTCATGGTGCGAATAATCTGAAGGTGCCATGTATGAAGATTTCGTAGCGACCGACCGTTGGACCTCAGAGAAGTTGCATTGCGTCTGGAAGGGCACGGTCGTGGCGATCGCGACTCGCCATGCTGATGCGACCGACATCCGATTCGCAGTCAACGGCAAACCGCTGTGGATTGCGATGCCTAACTTGGCGTGGGTCGAGCATAAGCGCCGCAGCGGCAAGGTGATCACCGATTATCTGGCGGCACAGGCAGCAGGACGCTACTTGAAACAGGCGATCGAGAGCGGGTACGACAATGGCCGCGAGATGTACACGATGACGGTGGATGAGGTTCTGCGCGAGGTGAACGGGGTGATGGAGGAGGCGGGCCATACCGCCAACCTGCCCAGCCTGCCGGTGGTTGCCCGCGATGCTTATCCTGGGGAGTTCGACTTCAAATTGCCCGGCGAGCCGCAGACGGTCGCCGAGTCCGCTTAGGCCCGATGGGACCTCGGCCCACCAACAAGTATTTGAGCAGCCGGCGGCAATTTATTGCGTCGGCGGTGTCTTTTCCTTTTGCGCTGCGGGCGCTGGCGAGTCCGGTAGCGAGCAATCCGCGGTGGGTTTTGCTGGGGACGGGGACGGATAAGGGCGTTTATCGCGCTGGGTGGAATGTTGAGAGCGGCGAGCTTAGTGGAATCGAAGTCGCTGCTGTGACGCAGCACCCGAGCTATCTGGCGATGCATCCGCGGCTTCCGATTCTTTATGCGGTGAATGAAGACCCAGCCGGGGATGGGGCGCTGTGCAGCTTTCGGCTGGATGCGAGGAGCGCTGCGCTGACTCCGGTGGAGCGGGTGAGCAGCGAAGGCAATGGACCGTGCTACGTATCGGTTGACGCGACGGGGCAAAATGCATTCGTGGCGAATTATGGTGGAGGAAGCTTTGCGGCGTTCGGGCTCGAGGGCGGGGGCGGCCTTAGTAGTGCCGGGCTATTTGATTGCCGCGGGAACGCGGCTTGTGGTGCGGTGGGGCCAAACAGGGCTCGGCAGGATGCGGCGCATCTGCACTGCGCTGTGCTCTCGCCGGACAACCGGTTTGTGCTGGCGTGCAACCTGGGAGAGGATGCGATCGAGGTCTTTCGCATTCATCCGGGGGCGGCGAAGCCGATGGAGGCTCCGGTGCGGATTGCGGCGCGGGCTGGATCCGGGCCTCGGCATCTTGCGTTTCATCCCAACGGACTGTGGCTCTACTGCATTCACGAGCTGGACTGCACGATCGATCTGTATGACTGGAACGTGAACAATGGGGTACCTGTTCCGGTGTTGCGGAAGGAGAGCGTCGTGTCGACGCTGGCATCGCGTGCTGCGCTGCCGGGAAGTACCGGCTGCGAGATTGCAGTGAGTCCGGATGGCCGGTTTGTGTACGGCAATACGCGCGGGGAGAATTCGCTGGTGGTGTACCGGGTGAATGCGTCGACGGGTTTGCTGACGGAGCAGCAGCGGGTGTTCAGTGGTGGTGGCGTGACGCGGCACTTTGCGTTTGATCCCTCGCGGCGGTGGCTGCTGTGCGCGAACCAGGGGACGTCGACGGTGACGGTGTTTGCGCACGATCCTGCGACAGGGCGGCTGGCGGAGACACCGAAATCGTTTGCGGTCGATACGCCTATGTTTGTGCAGTTCGTCTAGGGACAACTCTATGTTTCAACGCAAGGTGACGGTGGAATATGGAAGCGGCGAAGGTGCTGCGGCGCCCTGCCCCATCAAGTGGCTGGACAACTTTGCCATGCGCAACTTCACGAATGATGCGGTCTTCGATGACACGCTGCCAACTGCCGAAGGTGTGATGGAGATTGGGAATCGGGTGCCGCTGGATCGGCTGCGCGATTCGATGGAAGACTGGTTTCGGCGGAAGGGATATTTGCAGAAGGACGAAGCGCTTCGCGTCAGGCTGCTATCGAGAGCAGAGTGAGGCGAAGCGCTTCGGGATCTAGTCGGCTGGCGTTATGCTTTTAGGGTTTTGCCGTCGAGGACGAAGCGATATTTTACGTCGCCTTTGACGACGCGGGTGTAGGCCTCCTCGAGGCGGTCGTAGCCGATGAGTTCGATGTCGGAGACGATGTTCTTTTCGGCGCAGTAGTCGAGCATGTGCTGGGTCTCTTTCATGCCGCCGATCATGGAGCCGGAGAGCGAGCGGCGGTTGGTGACGAGCGCGAAGGGCGAAGTTGCGACGGGCTGATCGGGGAGGCCGACGAGGCAGAGGGCGCCGTCGAGACGGAGGAGGCCGAGGTAGGCGTTGATGTCGTGGGGGGCGGAGACGCAGTCGAGGACGAAGTCGAAGGAGCCGGCGTGCCTGGCCATGGCGGCTGGGTCTTTGCTGATGACGACCTCGTCGGCGCCTAGCTTTTTGGCGTCTTCGATCTTGCTCTCGGAGGTGGTGAACTGGACGACGTGCGCGCCGAGGGAGTGCGCGAATTTGAGGCCCATGTGACCGAGGCCGCCGAGTCCTACGACTCCGACTTTCTTGTTGGGGCCGACGCCCCAGTGGCGCAGGGGCGACCAGGTGGTGATGCCGGCGCAGAGCAGGGGCGCGACGGCGGCGAGATTGAGCTTCGGGGAGATGGTGTAGACGTAGTGCTCGGGGGCGACGATGGTGTCGGAGTAGCCGCCGTAGGTCATGTCACCTTCGTAGGTTTTGGCGTTGTAGGTGCCGACCATGCCTTTGACGCAGTAGGGCTCGGCGCCGGCTTTGCAGTTCTCGCAAGCCATGCAGGTTTCGACGGTGACGCCTACGCCGGCGAGATCGCCGGGCTTGAACTTTGTGACGGAAGCGCCGACGGCTGTGACGCGCCCGACGATCTCGTGGCCGGGAACCATGGGGTACATGGAGCCGCCCCACTCGTCGCGGACCTGGTGGATGTCGGAGTGGCAGATGCCGCAATAGTCGATTGCAACGACGACGTCGGTGGGGCCCGGTTCGCGGCGGTCGAAGTGGAACGGGGTGAGCGGCGAGGTTTTGGTCTGCGCGGCGTAGCCAAACGATTTCATGTGGTTTGATTCTCCTGTTGCATCTATGCTCAAGGTAAACCCCAAGCAATGTGGTTCTGAAAGAGGCGGCACTTAAGCGCTGAGAGGAAGCTTACCTCAGACGAATGATATCTCCTGCAAAGCAACGAGAAGCTCAGATGAAGACATCGCGACGCCGTTCAACCTATGCGCTGCTCCTGCTTGTAACGATTCCGCTGGGACTTGCGTGGCGGATGGCGCCGCTGGGTCTCTCGCCGTTCTGGTTTAAGTATGGTGGATCGGCGCTGTGGGCGATGGCGTTGTACTGGCTGATTGCGATGTGCCTTCCGCGACGCAGCGTTTTAGGGCTGGCCTGTATCGCTGCGATTGTGGCGGCTGTGGTCGAGTTCAGCCGGTTGTGGCATGTGCCGGCTGTGGATGCCTTCCGATTGACGGTTGCTGGCCGGATTCTTCTGGGGCGCTATTTTTCGTTGAAGAATATCGTGGCTTATTGGCTGGCGATTGCAGTCGCTGCGATGTTGGATCAGTGGCTGGTGCGCGGCGTTGGGGCTAGAAGCGAAGCGAAAGACAGCTGAGGCCGCCGTCCATCTTTTGGAACTCGGACATGTCAAGCAGCAGCGGGTGGAAGCCATTGGCTGTCAACTGTTCGGCGGTGCGCGGGTAGCCTGCGGCAAACAGAACGCGATCGTTCACACGGATACAGTTGGCGGCATAGGTTTCTTCGACGGGCACCCGGATGCGGTTGTAGCGCGAGAATTGGTCGTGCGCCGCCAGCTCTTCCATGACAACGAGGGTGTTGTCGCCTATGTAGGAGATGCCGCTCTTGAGGTGGAGGATGGTGGTCATGGCTCGCACATCGATCCGTGACGATGTGTAGCCTTCGTTCGCGAGAAAGGCTGCCAGTTGCCGCGCGCCTTCTTCATTGGTGCGATGGGAGAGGCCGATGAAGAAGTGGTCTTCGGCTTCGCAGATATCGCCGCCATCGAGCGTTCCGGGAGATTTGATCTTTGGCATGGATGAGAAAAAGTTGGCCAAAGCTGGGGCGATGGCGGCAACTTCTCCTTCGCGGCTGCGCGCGCCTGGATTTGTCAGGACGGCGCTGTGAGAAATCAGAACGGCGGTGTCTTCGACAAAGGTGGAGTCGGGAAATTGGAGGTCGGGGTCGAGGGTAGTTATCTGTAGACCGCAGTGCTTGAGGGCTTCGCAATAGAGAGCGTGTTGTTCCAGCACCTTGTCGAAGTGCGGTGCGCCGAGGTCAACGGTGGTGAGGCCGTGGGCGAAGTTAGTTCCCGGTGTGCGGACGATTGCGTTCTTGAACAAGTTTGGGATCTCCCGGGATGATGGTCTCACAGGCAGGGGCGCTTGCCGGGATTGTGGCTGGGGGAGGGTCGATTGTGCGGCTGCGCCAGCGCATCCACGCGTAGGTTGGAAGAGCGATGACGAGAAGCGCGGCGGCTCGGATGGCGCCGTGCGGATCGTCGTGGATGTCGGCGATGAGGAAGACGAGGGAGGCAGCGAGGACGAGGCTGGTCTTGAATGGATATCCCCAGGCGCGGAAGGGGCGGTTCATGTGGGGCTCGCGGACGCGGAGGACGAAGACTGCGATGTAGTTGACGCAGTACATGACGGCGATAAGGATGGCGGCGACGGCAATGATGTCTTCAAACTTACCGCTGACGATGAAGAGCGCGACTACACCGGCTGAGAGTGCCAGCGCGACTCTCGGTGTGCCGCCCGGGGCGACTTGCGCGGCGCGCGTGCTGAAGAGTCCGTCGCGGCCAATTGCGAAGAGGATGCGGGGTGCACCGAGCAGGACTGCATTGATGAGGCCTAGCAACGTAAGGAGGGAGAGCACGGTGACGAAGGTTCCGCTCCAGGCGGGAAGGACTATCCTTGCGGCGTCGGCGGCGGGGAGATTGGAGGCGGCGAGCGCTGGTATGGACAACACATGGAGGAAAGCGAGATTCATCAGGAGATAGAGGGAGAGGACGATGAGGACGCCGCCGATCATTGCGCGGGGAAGATGCCGGGCGGCGTCGGTGTCTTCTTCGGTGAAGTAGATTGCTTCGTACCATCCGTCGTAGGTGACTACGACGGCGCGAATGGCGGCGACGACTGGAATGATGCTTTGGAAGAAGCTTGTGACGTGGTGCGGGTTCGTGGGTCCGGCGGCGTGGTGGGCTGGGAGGCCGGGATGCAGGAGGCAGGCGATTGCCAGGAAGACGAATGTGATTGCGGTGATGGAACTTGCGATTTGCTGGACGGAGCTGCCGATGCGAAGGCTGTTCCATTGAAGGCCGCAGAAGAAGAGTAAGATCGCGAGCGCGACGGGTGTCTGGAGGTGAAGGAGCCGGGGGAAGAGGGCTGCGAGGTATTCCGCAGCGGCGACCGATCCGAAGGCGACGACGGCGCAATTGTTGAGCCAGTCAGCCCAGCCCATCGCGAAGCCGGCGGCGGGTCCGAAGGCGCGTCTGCGAATAAACGTAGAAGCCGCCGGCCTGGGGCATGGCGGTTCCGAGCTCGGCGATGGAGACGGCGCCTAACAAGGCATAGGCGCCTCCGATGAGCCAGATCAGAAGGATGGGCCAGAAGCTGCCCAGCTCGCCTGCGATCGTGCCTGGAAGGCGGAGTATGCCGACGCCTACTGTGCCGCCGAAGATCACGGCGATTCCGAAACCTACGCCGAGGATTCGGGAGAGCGATCCGCTGCGAGTAGCGTGCGGTCGATCGTCTGAACTATTCGACAACGAAATCATTCGACGACTCCAGGGCGAGCGGAATATAAAGGGGTGTTGGATCGTAGGATACGATTAGATGCTCTTGATGGACGATTTCTTTTCAACCACGGTTGTAGCCGCTTGTTGATCCTGTGACGATTTCCCGCGCAATCATCGTAGCCTGTACGGCACTCTGCTGTTGGGGCAGCGGCGCTGGGTTGCGGGCGCAAATGACTCAGAAGTCGCCTTCTCCGAGTACATCGTCGAAGGGTGCGGCGATTGTTTTCGAGAATGTCCTCAAGAAGTCGAGGATCGCCTTCACGTTGAAGAACAGTGTGAGTCCTCATCGCTACTCGATCGAGACGATGACTGGCGGCGTGGCTCTGTTTGACTACGACAACGACGGGCTTCTGGATATCTTCTTCACGAATGGCGCGGCTATTCCTTCGCTGGAGAAGACGGACGCGAGCTATTCGAATCGGCTGTTTCATAACAATGGGGATGGGACGTTTACGGACGTTACGGAGAAGGCTGGCCTGGCTGGTATTGGATATTCGATGGGGGTTGCTGCGGGGGATTACGACAATGATGGGTTTGTTGATCTCTACGTAACCGGCGTGAATCGTAATCAGCTATTTCATAACAACGGCGACGGGACGTTTACCGATGTTACGGGGAAGGCTGGGGTCACGGGGGTTGTGCCTGGGATTGGAAAGGCGTGGGCCGTGGCGGCTGGTTGGTTCGACTACAACCATGATGGATTGCTTGACTTGCTGGTGGTCAACTACCTGAACTATGACCTGAAGACTGCCGCTGCCTGCACCGTGGGAAAGCTGCCTACGTACTGCTCGCCGAATGATTTTCCGGGGACGCCCAACATCCTTTATCGCAACAATGGAGATGGGACGTTTACCGATGTTTCGGCTGCGTCGCACATTGGGCAGTACGTAGGCAAGGGGATGGGCGTGGCGTTCGCAGATTATGATGGCGATGGCTTTACGGACATCTTCATCTCGAACGACACGTACCCGAATTTTCTCCTGCATAACAACGGGGACGGCACGTTTACGGATGAGGCGTCGGACGCGGGCGTTGCGTACAACGATACGGGCAAGACGGTTGCAGGCATGGGAGCGGATTTTCGCGATCTGAATAACGATGGGCTGCCCGACATCTTTCATACGGCGATGTTCGGCGATACGTTTCCGCTCTACAAGAATGAGGGGAAGGGGCAATTCAGCGATGTCACCAGCTCGTCAGGACTGGCCGCTGCCACTGCAAGTCTGACTGCGTGGGGGGTGGGCGCGTATGACTTTGACAATGATGGATGGAAGGATTTGTTCACTGCGGATGCCGCGATTCTTGATAATGCCGAGGACGTGGAGCATAGGCCGTATCGTCTGGCGAACAGGATTCTCCGGAATAGGGGGGACTTTCGATTCGAGGATGTAAGCGGTGCGGCTGGGGCGGACTTTGCTGTTGCTGCGGCGCATCGCGGAGCTGCGTTTGGGGACTTGAACAACGATGGCAGGGTGGATGTGGTGGTCACGGTAATGAATGGGCCACCTGAGATTCTTATGAATCGGACGCAGAGCGGGAATCACTGGATCATTCTGAAGCTGGTGGGCGTGAAGGACAATCGCGATGGGCTGGGGACGAAGGTGAAGATTACGACGGCCCATGGGAGCCAGTACAACGAGGCGACGACGGCTCTCAGCTATAACTCATCCAGCGATAAACGCGTGCACTTCGGGCTGGGCGAGGATAAGGTTATTGATCGGATTGAGCTTTCGTGGCCTACGGGCATCAAGCAGGTTCTTCGCGACGTAAAGGCCGACCAGGTGCTGACCATACGCGAGGCATCGCAAAATTCCCAATGAGCGGCGACGTTAGCGGATCAGGAGTGCTGGCCTTGCTGCAATTTTCGGGCCAGGTCTTGTTGCTGGTTGCGATTCAGCAGATCGATGACACCTTGGATTACTTCTGGTTGATTCTTGGAGTATGCGACTAGCAGTTCGGCCGTGAGGTCCGCGTTTTTTACGTCGCCGAGGTGGAAGTAGGAATCGCAGAGGATGAACAAGAGGGATGGATCGGTGGTTCTGGACTTGGAGAGCAGATTTGCGGCGTCCGACCAGCGGCCCTGGTGATAGCGAACCGCGCCAAGTTCGGCGAGCGCAGATTGGTCGTTGGGATGAAGCGCAAGCTCGGCTTTGAATTCGCTCTCCGCTTTGTCGGGATTACCCTGCTGGAGTGCCAGGATACCGAGCGAGGTGTGGGCGCCGCGAACGTTGGGGTCGAGTTCCAGCGCCTTGTGAAGACAGCGCTCCGCATCGTTGGGGCGGTCCATTGATGAATAGAGGGTTCCCGTAAGGACATAGGAGCCTGCGGGTGTGGCGAACGGGCCGGTGGACTGATCGCGAAATAGTTGCAGCGCCGCCGACTCCTTGTTATCGAGCAGCAGCTGGCGAGCCTGGTCCCAGACTTTATTCTGCTTGTCGGCATCCGCCTGCGGACCGGAGGCGGAGGCTTG
The DNA here is from genome assembly GCA_963737325.1 of uncultured Acidobacteriaceae bacterium. Lineage (GTDB taxonomy): Bacteria > Acidobacteriota > Terriglobia > Terriglobales > Acidobacteriaceae > Granulicella. The sequence goes on along the minus strand of CAVTSJ010000005.1, from coordinate 61,295 downwards.
TTCCAGCATGGTGCGATGAAGGTCCGCCTCATACTTTGCGTCCGCGGTTCTGCCAAGACCCGCATAGGCGCGGGAGAGATAGAAATGCGCGAGGACCTGGGTGGGATCCTGACGGAGGAGCTGCTCGAGCAGGGTTGCGGCTTGCTGATAGTTCTTGAGCTCGAGTTCGCATTGGCCCAGGCCGAGAAGTGAGGGAGCGTCGTCGGGCTTTGCCTGAAGGATCGCTTGAAAGATTGGCGCGGCGTCCTGCCACTTACCGAGTTTCAGGTAGACGGCGGCGAGGAGCGCTTGCACGGTCAGGTCGTTCGGTCTCCGTTGAGCGGCCTGCGTGGAGTATTGCAAAGCCTGGTCGAGGTTCATGGCTCTGAAACTCGCAACGCCTAGATCGAAGTCGATGCGGTCAAGGGTCGGATCGGATTGCTGCGCTTTGAGGAGCCATTGCATCGCACCCTGGTTGTCTCCAGAGCTGCAGAGCAGCTCGCCGTACTTCTGCCACACGGATGCATTGTCGGGATCGACTTTGAGGCACTGCTGAATGGTCTTGAGCGCGAGGTCATTGTCGCCGTTGAGGTGGTAGGCCTGTGCGAGATAGTAGAGCGTGTCGCGATCGCGAGGCGTGTACTTGAGCGCGCGAACGAGGAGATGGATGGCCTCTGTATTGTGGCCTGTCTGGAGCTGATAAACTCCGACCTTGAAGAGCAGCTCGGGATCGGTTGGGGCAAGCTTGAGCGCCGCCTGGAAAGAGGCGATGGCGTCCGATTCATTGCCGAGGTCTTCCAGGAGGGCGCCCTGAAACTTGAGTGCGGGCTCGAAGTTCGGGTGGCGCGCGAGGAGGTCGCGGGTGAGTGCCAAGGCTTGGGTTTCGTCACCGTGCTGGGCAAGAGCAATGGCCTGATGCAGGTCAGACATCAAGGCGGGCGGATTCGATGGGGAGGCTTGCTGCGCGTTCAGGCTTGCGGCGCCGCAGATAAGCCCGACGAACAGCGTCACACGGTGAATGCACCCGATTTGCGAGCAGATTGGCTGGCGGCGATTCGAAGGGGAGGGAGCCTCAGGCGAAGTTTCGTTGCGGGAACGGGGTGGTCGCATGTTTCGTTGCATTCCAGGAAGTGCTTATGCTCAACCTTGATGGGTAGCTTGTCGTTCATTTGAAAGCAATTGGGAGGGTTTTGTCACTAAGACACGAAAGCCCTCCCGGATTGGAGGACTGCTGTCGGTCTTTGGATGTCAGATAGGTTGTTTGGTGGACCTGATCGGGATCGAACCGATGACCTCTTCCATGCCATGGAAGCGCGCTCCCAGCTGCGCCACAGGCCCACTCATTGAGAGGACCTTCTTATTCTCGCGGATGGGCGCTGGCAAGTCAAACCACTGCAAGGAACAAAGGGGTTCGGCGCGGTGTCTAAGGTGGTGGGTCTGGCATGGAACTACAGGGTGAAGTTTGCGGATCTCACGAATTGGCTGCGGGGCGCGTCTATATAGGCTGGCAAAGCTGGACAGATGACGCGGCCAGCGCCTACTTTAATAGCATTCGCGGATGGGGAATCTTCCCTCCGCCGTTGGGGACAGCGATGAGCGATCTGGCAAGCGCGATCGGAATCCGTGCAGAGGAGCAGGAGCTCGTCGCTGAGCTGAAGGCTGGATCCGAGCAGGCGTTTGCGCTTTTACTGGCCCAATACAGTCATCCAATCTATTCGTTGATGGCACGCAGCCTGCGCGACCCGGCTGATGCTGCCGATGTGACGCAGGAAGTATTCGTTAAGGTGTTTCGCAACATCTCGAGCTTCCACGGCGAAGCGAGCCTGCGGACCTGGATTTACCGGATCGCGCTGCATGAGGCGAGCAATCAGCGCCGCTGGTGGAGCCGGCACAAACGGCAGGAACTAACCATCGACGCGCCACTGGAGAATGAGGAAGGCGAGACCTTTTGCATGGCCGATGGGCTGGCTGCACGCGACGCGTCACCGTTTGAGTGCGCGGCTCATGCGCAGCTTGGGGAACGAGTTGTCGCGGCTTTGCGTAATCTCCCAGAGGCGTACCGCGAGGTTGTGGTGCTGAGAGAGATTGAAGGGTTTGGCTATGAGGAGATTGCCGAGATGCTCAACGTACATCTCGGCACGGTGAAGAGCCGGTTGATGCGAGGAAGAGCTGCTCTTCGCGAAGCTTTGCGTGAAGACGCAGACGCGGCGAAAGCTGCGGGATCTCGCAAGGCAGAACCGGCGAAATTGGTGACACGATGAAATGGCCAACTCAGAATTCGCAGCGGTCGTTGTCGCGCGCGGCGGAGGTTCCTGTCGCCGAATGTTCGGCTGTGCGGTCCGGGTTCTCCGCGTATTTGGATGGCGCGGTGAGCGGCATAGAGATGGCGGCAATCTCTCGTCATTTGAAAGATTGCGATGATTGCGCGAAGGACTTCAATGTCTGGCGCCAAGTCCAGCGATCGTTGGGGGATTTAGGGCCCCAAGCACCGCCGGCGAGGCTGCAGGCTCGTTTGCGGGCGGCCATCGCTGCGGAACGGGAGCGGGGGGCGCACCTGCCGTTCTTCCAGCGAATGCTTTTGATCTGGCGGAGCTCGATTGCGCCGCTTGCGCTGCGATTGAGTGGCGGTCTCGCGATGAGCGTCGTGCTGGCGGGCGGCTTGTTCTGGATGTTCGGAGCTCCTATGGCCGTACTCGCGAATGATGATGCGATGGCGCACCTGGTGGCGCCACATTATCTGTACTCGCAAGTGCCGCCGGAGCCGATTAGCACGAAGCGAGACGTGCCGATTGTCGTAGATGCGATGGTCGATAGCAGCGGCCGCGTGTACAGTTACACGATCCTCGAAGGTTCGACTGACAGCGCGGTGATTGTTCGGGTTGAAAACAACCTGCTGAGCAGCGTTTTCGCACCTGCAACAGTATTTGGCGTTCCGGTACGCGGCCATGTTGTGATCACCTATACCGGGGTTTCGGTACGAGGCTAGGCGAGCTGCGCGCAGTGGCGGATTGCGCAGGCTCTATCGGCTTCCATAGACTGTAGCAGTGCGTCGAACCAGTATCGTGAAACTCTCGCCCTCCTTTCGCCCTTGCCCGACAGCCCCATCCGTTCCTGAGCAGACGGTGCGGAAGCGGTTGCGCGCGTCCGGATTCCTGTTGCTAGGTATTGCAGCGCTGCTTTGCGGACGTGCGCAGGCGCAGAGTTCCTCGTCCTCCTCGTCCTCCTCTTCCTCGTCGACTGCGCCGGCGACCGCGCCCGATCAGCCGCAGGCGACTGCGAGTCACCAGATTGATATCAACCCTGCGAACCGTCCGGCGGTGGCCAAGATTGAGCGCGGCGGCGCGGCGGTCACGCTGGAAGTAAGCGAGCCCCTGTTTCAGGTTGCGGTCGCGCTGAATGCGTGTGGATATGATGCGGACCTGGATAAGTCTGCGCCGGTGCGCGCGGAGGTGCGGGCCGACGTGAATGCTGCGCTGGCGGCATCGGAGGAGGCGCGAAACAGCCGGGACCAATTGTGCGCTTACATCTCCAAGCATCATCTGAACGACCAGGGGTTGGATGTTGGCCAGTATGTATCGCTGGCGCTTTACCTGTCGCCGCCACCGGAGCTGACGCCGAATGTCGATCTGACGCAGCTGCCACCGCAAGCCGCTGCGGTAGTGAATGTGTTGCCGCTGTTGCGCACCTTTGCGGAAGACATTCAGCTGCATTACCTATGGCTGAAGCACCGTCCAGAGTATGAGGCGCTGACGGCGCGTGTGCATGATCCGATGACCGACATGATCCTGGATACCAATCTGTTCCTGCATCAGCCGGTAAGCACCTTCGATGGGCGGCGGTTCCTGGTGTTGCTGGAGCCGATGTTCTCGCCGAATCTTACGAATGCGCGCGTGTATGGCACGGATTACATCATTGTGATGTCGCCGGACAACAGTAAGACTGGCGATCCGGTGAGCATGGCGCAGATTCGGCACGTCTACCTGCACTACGTTGTTGAGCCACTGGTGTACAGCCGCGGCTCGGCAATGGAACGCATGCAACCGCTGCTGGAGACGGTTCAGGACGCTCCGCTGGAGTTCTTCTATAAGAGCGATATTGTGGCGCTCATGACGGAGTGCGTGATCAAGGCGATTGAGGCGCACATGTACGTGATTCCCGATCCTGCACCGAAGAAGTTCGGAGGGACGCGGTCTCGCGAGGAAGATGCAAATTACGACATCGAGAAGGCTGCTTACGATGCCAAGACGAACGTGGCGCGCGACAACCTGGTGACCCTGGATGAGCGGCAGGGATGGGTGTTGACACGGTACTTCTACCTCGGGCTGACGAACATGCAGCACAATGGGGATGGCCTGCGGGACGAGATGGCGCCCATGATCTACGGCATGGATGTGCAGCGGGAGAAGAAAGCGGCCTCGCAGATTCTGTTCGTGAAGAGCGTTCCGGCGGATCCGCTGCGGCCTGCGGTGCAGCCGCACAAGATCGAGGGGATGGAGCTGGCAGAGCTCGACCTGATGAAGGGCGATAAGGACGATGCAGCTGACATCGCCGAGAAGGCACTGGCTGATCCTGGCGGAGATCATGCGGACGCTACGTACCTGCTGGCGCGGATCGACCTGATGGAGGGCGATCCGGAGAAGGCGTCGAAGGGTTTTGAGCAGACGCTGACGCTGAGCAAGGATCCGAGGACGCTGGCGTGGAGCCACATCTATTTGGGACGACTGTATGACACGATGACTCCTCCAGATCGGGCGAAGGCTCTCGCAGAGTACGAGGCGGCGCTGGTGACGCGGGATGGCCGGCCGGATACCAAGCAGGCGGCCGAAAGCGGGATTGCGCGGCCGTTCCTGTTGCCGCAGCGGGCCAAGCCGGCGGATGACGATCAGCCGTTCGATCCTACGGGCAAGGCAGAGAAGGAAGCGTATAAGCCGTCGAATCCTCAGTAGGTTGCGGTGGTGTTCCGCATTAGGTTCGCCTGCGCGGGAAGGGTGCGAACGCCCGAGTAGAGTAGAGGTCAGGACCTACAGGTTCGGTTCTGAGGATGAAGGGCGATGACGACGGCGCGCAGGAAGCAGAGGGCGAAGAAACCACCAGCTGCTGAAGCACCCGAGATGAGGGCCGAATGGCGCGAGCTGGAGACCAAGCTCGGGCATCGGTTTCGGCGGCCGGAGCTGCTGAGTTTGGCGCTGACGCATCGGTCGTACACGTACGAAGCTCGGCATGGAGTTCCGGCGGTGATTCTGCCTGCGCATCCGGAGCAGCGGGACCAGCGGAATGCTCCGGGAACGGACAATGAGCAGCTGGAGTTTCTGGGCGATGCGGTGCTCGGGCTGGTGGTGACCGAGGCGCTGTTTCGGGAGTTTCCGCATTGCAGCGAAGGCGAGCTGACGCGGTTGCGGTCGAACCTAGTGAGCCGCAAGCGGATGGCCGATATGGGCGTTGAGCTGGGGTTGGGCGACGCGCTGCTGATGGGCAAGAGCGCGGAGCAGAATGGCGGGCGGAAGAAGCCTGCGCTGCTGGCGAATGCTTCGGAGGCGGTGTTGGCCGCGGTGTATCTGGATGCGGGCGAAGACGGGTTGCAGGCGCTGCGGGCGATTGCAGAACGCTATTTGGTGCAGCCGGAGATGGAAGCGATGCGCGCGGCGCTGGCTGATGGCGCTGGACGCGGTGCGATGCGCGACCATAAGACGCTGCTGCAGGAGCGGGTGCAGGCTGAGGGCGCGGGCAAGCTAAGGTACATCGACACGGCGCAGAACGGGCCTCCGCATGACCGGGTGTTTTCGGTGGAGGCGAGGCTGGAGAACGAGGCTGGCGAGCGAGTGCTGGCTTCGGCTGACGGGTCGAGCAAGAAGGAGGCGCAGCAGCGAGCGGCGGAGCTGGCGTTGCTGCATTGGAATGAGGGCCTGGAGCGTTGAGTTCAGCGCATCATGCGACGGTGGAGAAGGATAGTCCGCTGACGGCGCTGAAGTCGGTGCTGGAGATTGTTATCTTCGCGATCTTCATTGTGACGTTCATTGTGCAGCCGTTCCGGATTCCTTCGGGGTCGATGGATCCGACGCTGCGGGTGGGCGATTTTTTGCTGGTGGACAAGCAGTCGTATGCGCCTGAGGGAGGGCTGGATCGGCTGGTGATGCCGCCGGCGCGGGTGAAGCGCGGGGACCTGGTGGTGTTTCACTATCCGGTGGATCCGAAGCTGCACCTGGTGAAGCGGGTGGTTGGGCTGCCGGGCGAGCGGATACGGATGCGCGGCGGGCGCTTGCTGGTGAATGGCAAGGTGATCGATGAGCCGTATGCGTACTACACGCCGAGCCGGCCGAATGGGTTTCGGGACGACTTCCCCTCTCTGCTGGAGGCGGACCCGAATGTGGATCTGCGGTGGTGGATCCGGCTGCGAAGCTCGGTGGTGGATCGGGATGTGATTGTGCCGCCCGACGAATATTTTGTGCTGGGCGACAATCGCAACGATAGCGAGGACAGCCGCTATTGGGGGTTTGTGCCGCGGAGCGCGATTGTGGGGCGGCCGCTGCTGGTGTACTTCACGCTGCCGCCGGTTGAGGAGATCCATGGACGGTCGGTGCTGGCGCGGGTTCGGGAGGTGTTTCGGGCTGGCGTGCGCAGTTGGCGGGTGCTGCGGTAGGGTACCCCCCTCCCCCCTTTCTAGGGTCTTTTTGGTTCAAAGTAGTCTATTCAGACGGGTTAAGTGGCAAAGTATCCCCCCTCGCGGGAGTGTCTTTTTGGCGTAAAGTAGGGCAATCAGGTGGGTTACGGGCAAAGTAGGGCAGGCAAAGACTTTAGGGGTGCTGGAGCTGTGAGCTGGGCCTTTGGCCTGCGCTGGTGTATGTCGGGCCGTTGGCCCTTTGTGCGTGGGGGATGCTGACCTGGGCCTTCGGCCCAGGCTATGATGTTTCGGGCCGTTGGCCCTGTGGGGCGTTTGCCGAATGATTGGGCTGGTTCACTGATTGAGCCGAATGGGGCTGGCTCGTGGGTGATTGGGGCTAATTCCATTGTAGAGGGTTGGTGGGGGTAAGTATGCCAACGGCTGGAATGAGAAATCGGTAGTGGTGGCGCGGGTTTTGTGGTGGGTTGGTGGGGGTGGGGGGTTGACATGCGGATTTTGGGCTGTTTTTGGGGTGGATTGCGGGATTTATTTTTGGTGGGCGCGGTTTTAGCTTTTAGCTTCTAGCTTCTGGCAATGGCAACCGCAACGGCAAAGGCGGAAGCAGATCCACCGCCTGTGGCGAAGGATGACAAGGGATGGGCGGTTTGGGGCAGCCGCGAGGTGGCGGGAGCGGTCGCGCTCGACGCTCGACACCCACATCTCAAAATCGGGATGTGGGGCACCCGGGTCTGCGGTGGTCCTGACGCGGGGTACACTGGCAGGGCGTTTTGGGTTGGGTTGGTTGGGTTTGGGAGGATGGTTTGGGTTCTGCGCGGGTGGTGGGTGAGGAGCGGGTGGGTGCGGTGACGGCGACGACGGCGGCGAAGGCAGAGGTGTCGGAGACTCCGCTGGAGGCGCTGGCTTCGCTGTGCGCGATGATGGCGGTGTACCTGTTTGTGATCGGGTTCATGTTTCAGAACTTCGAGATTCCGTCGCCGTCGATGCTGAATACGCTGCTGGTGGGCGATCATGTGCTGGTGGATCGGACGACGCTGGGTCCGGCGACGAAGTGGGCGCCGTTTGTGCATTACCGGCCGGTCGAGCGGGGCGACATTATCGTGTTCATGAAGCCGCATACGGAAGTGCCCGATATGATTTTGGTGAAGCGGGCGATCGGGATTCCGGGAGACCGGATTCATCTGCGCAAGGGCGTGGTGTATCTGAATGGCGCGGCGCAGACGGAGCCGTATGCGATCCAGCCGACGGACGCGAACCTGATCTCGTATCGGGATGATTTCCCTTCCGACCTGGTAGGGCTGAAACGGTCGGCAACCGATGATCTGGCGGCGCGCGGGGATTGCCAGGACCGGGAATGCGTGGAGTCGGAGGTGATCGACAACCGGATGATGGATTGGGCCGATGAGCTGCCGAAGTATATCCAGGGCGATGATTTGGTGGTGCCGCCGGGGATGGTGTTCGCCATGGGAGATAACCGGACCAACAGCCTGGATGGGCGGTTCTGGGGGTTTGTGCCGCAGCAGAATATCCTGGGGCGGCCGCTGTTTGTGTATTGGTCGTTCAAGACGCCGGATAACGAGGAGGACAAGACGTCGGCGGGGGACAAGCTACGGTTTTTGTTGTTTGAGGCGACGCACTTCTTTAGCGCGACGCGGTGGGCGCGGACGTTTCATGTGACGCGGTAGAAGCAGTGAGTAGTGGGTAGGGGATAGAAGATAGGGGATAGAGGATAGAGTGTAGAGCGTAGAGAGGGCGGGTTCGGTGGCGGGGTACACTAGGTGTGCTGTGACTGGGGAACAAACCCAGGGCTAAAGCCCCTTTGGGGGGTGGCGGTTTTTCAGGGGGCTGAAGCCCCCTGCTAATCCGGCCGAACAGGTACCGACCCATTTCCCTGCTCATCCGGAAGAACTGGAAGCGAATTCGTTAGGAGACAGTTTCGTTGAGTAGCCAAAGACCGTTGCAGGCGGAGAGCGCTGTTGCCGGGCCAGCTGTGCCGGTGAAGGTAAAGGACGAAGTGGCGGAGACGCCGCTGGAGGCGCTGGCCTCCATTTGCACGATTCTGGCGATTGGCTTGTTTGTCTTCGGGTTCATCTTTCAGAACTTTGAGATTCCGTCGGGGTCGATGCTAAACACGCTGCTGATTGGCGATCATGTGGTGGTGGACCGGATTACGCTGTCGCCGCCGACCAAGTGGGCACCGTTTGTGCATTATCGGCCGGTGAAGCGGGGCGACGTGATTGTTTTTTACAAGCCGAACCCTGAGTCGCCGGATTTGATCCTGGTGAAGCGGACGATTGGGATTGCGGGAGACAGAATTCATCTGCGGCATGGCGTGGTGTATTTGAATGGCGTGGCGCAGAACGAGCCATACGCGATCCAGCCGACGGATGATGGGAGTCTGCAGAGTGCGTACCAGCCGTATCGGGATGACTTTCCGTCGGTGACGCCGGGGCCGGATGAGCAGGTGACGGAGGTTTGGCGCGAGGAGCTGCCGGAGCATATCCAGGGCGATGATCTGGTGGTGCCACCGGGGTATGTGTTTGCGATGGGCGACAACCGGACCGAGAGCCTGGATGGGCGCTACTGGGGGTTTGTGCCGCAGCAGAACATTCTGGGGCGGCCGCTGTTTGTGTATTGGTCGTTCAAGACGCCGGCCGATCAAGAGGACAAGACGTCGATTGGCGATCGCATCAGTTTTATGTTCCACATTGTGACGCACATCTTCACGGACACGCGATGGACGCGGACGTTCCATGTGATTCGGTAGGGCAGGGATTAGGGAACAGGGATTAGGGATTAGGAAGTACTCAGCTGCGGACGACTTGAGCATCGAACTTACAGACGAGGACGTGGAGATCGAGCGTCCGTCGCGGTGGCGGCGGCGGTGGGTGGTGGTGCTGTGCGTGGTGCTGGTGGTGCTGCTGCTGTTGTTTACGCCTCCGCTGGTGAATGTGAATCGGCTGAAGCGGCGGATTGCTACGAGCATCAGCCAGAGTTTGGGGCGGCCGGTGGAACTGGACGGCGTGACGATGCATCTGCTGCCGGTGCCGGGATTCACGCTGCAGAATTTTGTGGTGAGCGAGGATCCGGCGTTTGGGTCGGAGCCGATTATTCGCGCGAATGTGGTGGATGTGACGCTGCGACCGAGCTCGTTGTGGCGGCGGCATGTGGAGTTCTCGTCGATGACGTTTGAGGCGCCGAGTTTGAACCTGGTGCGCAATGCGGCGGGCGAGTGGAATGTGCAGAGCTTGCTAATGCATGCGGCGAGCGTGAATACGGCTCCGACGGCGCAGCGGAAGGCCGGGCCGGAGCCGCGGTTTCCGTATATCGAGGCGACGGGCGCGCGGGTGAATGTGAAGCTGGGCGAGGAGAAGAAGCCGTTCTCGCTGACGGATGCGGACTTTGCGCTGTGGCTGACGTCGCCGAATGAGTGGAGGGTGAGGGCGAAGGGAACGCCGACGCGGACGGACACGAATATTACGGACCCGGGGACGGTGAAGGTGGAGGGGTCGTTGAAGCGCGCGGGGACGATGGCAGAGGTTCCGGTGGACTTGACGGCGAGCTGGAGTGGGGCGCCGATGGGCGAGGCGACGAAGATGCTGAGCGGGCAGGATGCGGGGTGGCGCGGGAATCTGATTGTGGAGGCGTCGGTGGTGGGGACGCTGGGGGCAGCGAAGCTGACGACGACGATTCGGATGGAGGACCTGCGGCGGTCAGAGTTTGTGCCGGTGCAGACGATGGATGTGCGGGCGGAGTGTGCGGGGACGCTGGATGCGACGGCGGCCGTGGTGAATGACCCGGACTGCTCGATGACGACGCCGAGGGCCGATGGGGCGAAGGCCGCGGGGAGGCTGGTGGCGATTGCGGATCGCGTGGATTTGGCGACGCAGGAGGCGGAGGGGCTGCGCGTGGGGATGACGAATGTTCCGGATGCGTGGCTGCTGGATTGGGCGCGGCTGTTTTCACAGCGGGTTCCGGCGGGCGAGCATCCGGAGGGAACGGTGGCCGGGAGCGTGTTGATGAGCCATGCGCGCGCGGGGCAGCCGGCGTGGTGGGAGGGTGAGTTTCGCGGAGACCTGGTTGGGCTGCTGCCTTGGATGAAAGAGGCGGAGAGCGTGTACCTGGTGCATCCATTTACAGTGACGAGCAAAGCTAGTGATGACGGGTTCGTGCTGATGCCGGTGAACTTGACGCCGCCGGGGAGGACGCCGGCGCTGGTGATGAGTGGGAAGGCTACGGAGGCTGGCTACACGCTGAAATTTGTCGGGACGGCGACGGAGGCGCAACTGCGGGGACTGCGGGCGCTGGCTCCGCCGCTGGGGGATGGGCTGCAGGAGGTGGTGAAGCCGGATGGGGTTGGCGGGGCTGCGAAGGGGGAGGCGGTTCGGGTGATGAAGGTGGATGCTACTTGTTCGCGCGCATGGGGTGGGGGGCAGACGTGTGTGGCGAGTGCGGCGGCGGCTCCGAAGCGGAGACGGCGGCAGGGGTTGCGCTCTCTTGGGCGAGGAAAGGCACAGGGCTAAAGCCCTTTCTTGTTTTCTGGCTCTTTCAGGGGGCTGAAGCCCCCTGCTAATCCGGTGAAACGGGCAACGGCAAGGGCAACAGCAGAAGCAGATTCCCGGAGGAATGACAGAAAGAAAAGCAAGGGCAAGGGCAGAAGCAGGTCCTCCGCCTTTGGCGAAGGATGACGAACGTTAGGGGGTGGGGGTGGCGGGCTGGAGGACTACTTCGCGGGTGTGGGTGGCGGCTCGGACTTCGGGGGTGCTGCCGTCGTTGAGGATGACCTCGGTGGGTGGGGCGTTGACGATGACGCGGGTGGTGGCGTTGGAGAAGCCGTTGATGTGGATGCGGGTATTGGTGGTGAAGGCTCCGGAGAGGACGTTGAGGGGGACGTCGACGGCGGGGGCGCCGTCGTTGTGGACGGTGACGGAGACCAGCCAGCCGGCGTCGTGGCCTTTGCCGGCGGGGAGGAGGCGGGGTTCGACGTCGACGATGGAGAGATCGGGGAGGCCGCGATCACGGAGGACCCAGTCGGCGAAGAACCAGCCGAGATCTTTGCCGCTGGTTTTTTCGAGGAGCTTCTCGAAGGCGATGGCCTGAACGGTGGCGCCGTCGGAGGTGAAGGGCTCATTGCGCCATTGGGTGAGGGCTTGCTGGAGGGGCTTGTCGCCGGCGATGCTGCGGAGCATCCACCAGACGGCGGCGGCTTTGCGGCGGTAGTAGAGCTCGTCGGTGGCTGAGACGAGGGGCTGGCCGGTGGGGGCGGAGGGGGCGTCGGCTTGCTGTTGGGTGTCGAAGCTTACCTCGGCGATGTTGACGGGCTGCATGAGGTTGTTGAGGGCGAGGATGGCGGCGGGGCGGCCTTGGTCCTGCTCGATCCAGAGGAGGCTGGTGAACTGGGCGAGGCCTTCATCGAACCAGGGCTGGCCGGTGTGAATCCACGCATGGGTGAGGGAGTGGGCGAGGGCTGGGCTGGAGCTGACGGAGGCCAGCTTGTTGATGGGGGCTACGAGGAGGGCGTCGTCCTCGAAGGGGTCGCCGGGGTTGTCGAGGATGGTGAGGGGGCCGAGGGGTCGGGGGCCGAACCAGGTTTGGAGGAGCGGGGCGATGCGTTCGGCGGAGTTGGCCAGGGCGGGGAGGGTGGAGGGGTCGGTGGTGGCTACAGAGAGCATGGGGGGGGCGGTGGTGTTGGGTTCCGTAGCAAGCCGGGTCCCAGAAGCGGGACCCGGGGCACCCGGTTCTGTGGAGGACGAAGACGAGGTAGGCGGTTCGGTGGTGCTGGAGGAGCCTGATTCGGTGGGGGTCACAGAGGTGGTGGAGATGGGTTCGGGGAGGGGGGCTATGGAGGTTTCGGGTTGCTGGATTACGAAGAGGCTGGGCTGGCGGAAGCCGATGGGGTGGGAAGGGAAGTCGGCGGTGGCGATGCCGGTGGCGGTGGCTGGAGGGGCGGCGGGGTCGTCGGGATGGGCGATGAGGGGCTGGCGGCGGCTGCAGAAGTAGGCGGCGACGGGGGGCGCGCCGCGGTATTCGACGGCGAGGCGGAGGTGGATGGTGGCGGCGCGCTCGGCGAGGCGTTGCTGGCCGATGGCCTGGAAGAGCTTGGCGCCGTCGCCGAGGAAGAGCTGGGGCGAGGCGACGGGATACCAGAGAACGTTGCCGAAGCCGCGGAGGGCGACGATGAGGTCGGAGGGGGCGGGCGAGGCGTCGCTGGAGCTGCTCGAACTGGAGCTGTTGGGTGAGGCGGAACCGATGGCGTCCCAGTCGGTGGTGAGGGCCTGGGAGACGGAGGCGCCGAGGCGCTCGAGGCGGGAGGTGTCGGCGGAGAGGTTGCCGGAGTAGAGGGTATCGAGGGTGAGGGTGGCGCCGGGGGCGAGGGGGGTGGGGAGGTCGAGGACGACTTCGTTGGATTTGCCGGTGTGGTCGGCGTCGGTGTCGATGAGGTGCTGGGTGACACGGAACGGAGTGGTGCCGGTGGGGGTGACGAGGGCTGCGGAGTCCCAATGGAGGGTGGAGGAGATCTGCAGGGCGACTCGGGAGAGTGGCTGGGTGGTGATGTTGCGGAGGGTGACGCGGGCGCGCAGGGTGAGATGGCCGGTGGCGGGGGCCATGCGGGCGTCGAGATCGTAGGCGGTGAAGAGGATGGCGGAGCGCTGCTCGTCGGTGAGGATGGGGCCGGTGGGGACCTGGCCGGGAGGTGTGGCTTGCGGCTCGGGGGTGACGTCGTCGTCGGGGGTGGGGGGTGGGGTGCCGTGGCTTTGGAAGAGGACCTGGCCCTTGGGGGGTGGGGGCGGTTGTTGCGGGGGTGGGGTGGTTTGGGCTTGCGCCGTCAGGCTCGCGAGGAGGAGGGCGAGGGGGAGGAGGCGCGTTTTGTGCGGGGATTGCAAGGGGGTGGGGCTCCGGTTCTTGGTTGTTAGTTCTTCGTTCTCAGTTCTCAGTTCTCAGTAAAGACAAATGCGATAGCAGGTTCCTGGCAAGGCAAAGGCGCTCTAGCTTCCAGCCAAAGGCAACGACAAAGACAACAGCAGATCCCTACGGGATGACAGCCAGAAAAACAAATGCAGCAGCAAAGGCAAAAGCAACAGCAAAGGCAAAAGCAACAGCAACGGCAAAAGCAACAGCAACGGCAAAAGCAAAGGCAAAAGCAAAAGCAAAGGCAAAAGCAAAGGCAAAAGCAAAGGCAAAAGCAAAAGCAAAGGCAAAAGCAAAAGCAAAGGCAAAAGCAAAGGCAAAAGCAACAGCAACAGCAACAGCAAAGGCAAAAGCAACTACAGGGGTCCTTCGCTGCGCTCAGGATGACGGGGGTTCGTGGGAATCAGGAGCCGAGGCCTTTGCGGGGCTTTGGTGGTTTAGACTCTGCGGGCGGTGGTTGGGTGCTGGGGCCGGATGTGGGGCCTGCCCGGCGCTGGCGCATGGCTTCGTACATGACTACGGCGCCGGCTACTGAGACGTTGAGGGAGCTTACGCTGCCGGCCATGGGGATGCGGAGGAGGTGGTCGCAGGTGCGCTTGACGAGGTCGTGGAGGCCGCTGCCTTCGCTGCCTAAGACGAGGCAGACGTCCTGGCGGAAGTCGAAGTTGGTGTAGTCGGGGGTGCCGCGCTCGTCGAGGCCTACGATCCAGATGTTGTGCTTCTTCATGGCCTCGAGGGCGCGGGTGATGTTGGCGACCTGGGCGATGCGGACGTGCTCGCTGGCGCCGGCGGAGGATTTGGCGGTCACCGCGGAGAGGGGGGCGGAGCGGCGTTCGGGGAGGATGACGCCGTCGATGCCGGCGCCGTCGGCGGAGCGGAGGAGGGCGCCGAGGTTGTGGGGGTCTTCTACGCCGTCGAGGGCGAGGAAGAACTTGTTGGGGGAGGCTGATTCCAGGAGGTCTTCGAGGGCAAGGAATTTGCGTTCGCGGACGAAGGCTACGATGCCCTGGTGGGTGTCGGTTTTGCAGTGGCGGGTGAGCTGGTCGCGGGGCTCGGTGGAGACACGAATGCCTTTGGCGCGGGCGAGCTCGAGGATGGCGTCGATGCGGGGGTCGCGGCGGGCTTCTCGTTCGCGGGCGACGGAGAGGTGGTCGAGGGGTCGAGTGCCGGCGCGGAGGGCCTCCTCGACCGGGTGCAGGCCGTACAAAACATCCATTGTTTCAGTGTACTTGGGTTAGGAGGCGGGGATGTCCCGGTTGCGCAGGATGAGGCGGGCGGCGCGGCTGTAGGAGCCCAGGTTGAAGGCCCTGACGTAGCCCTGGCGCTTGAGGCGCTGGGCGGCCAGCTCGCTGCGGAGGCCAGTCTTGCAGTGGACGAGGAGGATCTGATCCTTGTTCTGAGCGAGGCGCGGGATGTAGGTATCCAGCTCATTCAGCGGGAGGTTGATGGCGCGGGGGAGGTGGCCGGATTTGAATTCAGCGGGACTGCGCACGTCGATGAGCAAGCCACCTCGGTTCTGGTATTCGCGGGCGTACTTGAGGGCCTGCTGACTGGAACGCCAGAAATAGAAGTAGAGAGCCACGAGCAAGAAGAGAAGCGCTGCAGGAACGATGAGACTCATGGGTTTATCAACTTTGAGGACTTGGGCCGGCTGGGCGCAGGACCTGATGTACAGTGGGATGCGCCAAAGGGATTTCGCGTTCGAGAGATTCGGAAACAGTTCTGCATTTTTTGCTAACCCGAGGGTACCGGAGAAGTTCCGGGTGCGCCGTTGTGAAATACGAGGGAGTAGCGGTTTAGTGACTTTTCCCCGCGTGAGAGCGGCGGGGGGAAGTAGAATATAGATTACCGTTACCGAGACTTTCCGTAACAAAACAGCGTCCATATCAGCGTGAGAACTCCGATTGTACTGACGGCCGAGGCGGCGAAGCAGGTTGAACGCGAGAACGCGGCGATTGCGCGCGGGCTGAAGCGGCAGGATCCGGAGCTGCTGGATCAACTGATTGAGACGTACCAGCATCGGCTGATGCGGTACCTGATGTTTCTGACGAGCAAGCGCGAGGTGGCCGAGGACCTGTTCCAGGAGGTCTGGATACGGGTGCTGCGGCGGGGTTCGCAGTACAACGGGAAGGCGCGGTTCGACACCTGGATTTTCACGATTGCGCGCAACCTGGTGATCGATCTTTCGCGTAAGCGGACGATGGCGTCGCTGGACGAGATGCGCGAGGGTGGTGAGGATTTGGATGCGCGGCCGTTTGAGATTGTGCAGGAAGGGCCGTCGCCGCTGGAGCAGTTTCAGTATCGCGAGAATGCGTCGGAGGTTGCTGCGGTGCTGCTGACGCTGGAGCCGGCGTATCGTGAGGTGCTGACGCTGCGGTTCCATGAGGAGATGTCGCTGGAAGAGATTGCTACGGTTACGCGGGCGCCGTTGTCGACGGTGAAGTCGCGGTTGTATCGTGGGCTGGCAGCGCTGAAGCCCGAGGTGCTGAAGCTGCGTGCAGGCGGTGGTCGTGGAAGCGATCGCGGCGCGGAGGTGGACGTTTGAATTCACGTCACTCAGAGAATCAGGACAGTGAAGTACGACAGGCGTTTCGCGGAGCGATGATGGCGGCCGGAGCGCGCAGCGTGGTGGTGAACCGGACGCATCGCGTGGTGCGCGAGCAGGCGCTGACCTTGCGGGAGCAGAAGAGCAGATCGCGGAGCCTGTGGGTGCCGCTGACGATCTCTTCGATCCTGATGGTGGCGATCTGCTACGCGATCTGGGGCATGCTGGATGGATATGATCTGACGCCGAATGGGGTGCCGGATGCGAGCGACCAGCTGATGATCTTGCTGCTGTGGTCGTTGCCGGTAACGGCGGCGATATTGGGGATGGTGTGGTTCAAGCGGGCACGCAACCGCTCCGATAGCGAGGCGCAGCCATGATGCCGAAGTGGATGGGGACGGGATCGAGCGCGAAGGATGCGGCGACTGCGGGAGATGAAGAGCTGCGGATGATTCCGCGCTGGTCGATGGCGCTGGCCGTGGTGTTGTTCGCGGGGATGCAGTACATCTTCCACGTGGTGATGCCGCACCACAAGCATGAGCTGCTGCCGCTGCGGCTGATGATGGGGTATGCGTGGGGGTCGCTGTTTGCGAGCTATGCGCTGCTGCTGGGCTATGTGAGCTGCGATGTGAAGCGGCGGGGGATGTCGGCGGGATTGTGGATGCTGGTGTGCGTACTGCTGCCGGGCGGGATTGGCGCGGTGGTGTACTTCCTGCTGCGGCAACCGATTCTGTCGAAGTGCCCGAACTGCTCGACGACGCTGGCGGCGAGCTACCACTACTGCCCGCAGTGCCAGTTCCAGATGGCTCCTGTGTGCGGCGAGTGCCATCGAGGGGTGAAGCTTACGGATGTGTTCTGCGTGTGCTGCGGGCATGACCTGGCGCAGGATGGGGCTCCTGCGCGGCTGCGCGCCTACAGCGATTAAGGCAGTGGGTAGTGGGTGGAGTGTACAGGGTAGAGAAGACGATCTTCTCGCGTGGGCGCGTACACTATTCGCAGCATGGCAAGTCCGCTGACAGCCTTGATTATTGACGACGAGCCGCTGGCTCGGCAGGAGTTGCAGTACCTGCTGGATGCTGCGGGGGATGTGTCGGTGGTGGCGCAGGGGACTAACGGCATTGAGGCCGTTGAGCTGATTCGAACCCATAAGCCGGATGTGATTTTTCTGGATGTCCGGATGCCGGGGCTGGACGGGTTTGCGGTGCTGAAAAAAGTGCTGGCGCAGGACAAGAAGATGAAGCTGCCGCAGGTGGTGTTCGCGACGGCGTTCGATCAGTACGCGGTGAAGGCGTTCGAGGTGAACGCGGTGGATTATCTGCTGAAGCCGTTCGACAGCAAGCGGGTGCATCGGACGCTGGAGAAGGTTCGCGGGCGAATGGGCTCCACGGAGATGGTGGCGGAGAGCCCGGGGAGTCTGGCGGCGAGTGCCGGTGCGGGCGATGGACGCGTGGCGAGCCGGGTGGCGGGGGCGGAGGCGAAGCTGGATGCGCTGTTGCGCATGGTGGAAGAGCGGACGGGGATTGCGGCGGCTGCGGCTGCGCCGGCGGCGGTTGTGGGGGCGGGACGGTCAGGCAAAGTGGTGGTGCGGGCACAGAGCCGGCTGCTGCTGGTGGATCAGAAGGACCTGTGTTTTGCCACGATCGAGGAGGGGCGCATTTCGGTGGTGACCAAGGCGCTGGAAGGGGATTCCAATTGCCGGACGCTGGAGGAACTGACCGATCAATTGGATCCGGAGCAGTTCTGGCGAGTGCACCGGTCGTTTGTGGTGAACATTCAGCACATTCGCGAGGTGGTGCCTTGGTTCAAGTCGAGCTACCAGCTGCGTATGGATGATCGCAAGCAGACAGAGGTGCCGGTTAGCCGGTCGCAGACGAAGCGGCTGCGGGAGCTGTTTAATTTGTAAGAGCAGGGATTAGGGAACAGGGATTAGGGATTAGGCGTGGGGGCAGGGGTAGTGGCGCCATCGGCGGCTGCTTTGGCTGCGGCTACCCGGGCTCTGTGTCGTTTGTATTTGTCAGCGATGTCGGGATAGAACTCCTGCAACATCCCGCCGATGGTGCCCTGGTAGGTGACGCTGAGGGCACGCCGAAGGGTGGGCTGGATGCCGCGATCGCCTTCGGGATAGTAGAGGTTTGAGATGGAGGCACCGATGAAATTGCCGGTCAGGTTCGAATACGCGGGCTGCCACTTGCCGTTATCGCCGTAGGTGCGGAAGGTTGTGGAGATGGAATACAGGGCGCGATGGAGGATGGATCCATGGCCCAGGCGGAAGTAGCGCGGATCCTGGTGGAGAACAGTCGGCAGGACAGCGTTGCCGAAGAAGTTGCCGCTGAAGTTATCGGCATAGTTGGCGCCGTAGCGCTTGGCGTAGCCCTGGAAGCCCTGGCCGTAGCCGGGGTTCTCGTTTTCAGCCTGACCGATGCCCGCGTCGATGCCGGCGAGTACGAACTGGTAGGGGTCAAAGGCACCCTTGAAGAAGAGATGGAATTTCTGGCCAGGGCTGAGCGGTGCTGCCTTGCCGCTGTTGACGGTGTTGAAGTTTGGGATCACTCCGGCCATGCGCTGCTTCGTTTCCAATTTGAGCTCGGCGGCGGCGCGGGCTTTGCGCTGCTCGGGCGTTTCTTCCTGCGGAGGCGTGGTGGTTTGCGGAGGCGTGGCGGTCTGCTGCTGGTCGGAAGTCTGAGAGGAGCTGAAAGCGTCGGGGGACGAGCTGGGGTCGGAGACGCGGAGCTGGGGAGTGGGAGCATCCGGCAAGGTGACAGAATTGCTAGCTGCGGCAACGAGTTCTTGAGCGACTAGAGGGGCCGCGAGAGTGAAAGTTGCAAAGACTGCAGAAATTACAAAGAACGACGCGGTTTTTTTCGACACGATGATGGGTTTACCTACCTCTATTTTCCCATAGACGCGCTCGAAAGGCTCGGAACTGCACAAAAGTAATACCGGGAACGTACATATGCGGGCACTCAATCGGGATTGCAATTCGGGGAGAGGGATGACGGCCTTCTGCTAGTCTGCGGGAGAGCGCGAGGAGTGAATGGCAGAAGATTTCGTCATCGAGAAGTTTGCCTTCAAGATGGTGCTGCGAGGGGTGGGGATTGTCCTGCTGATTGCGGCGTTGCTGTATCCGCTGGACTGGGCGGTATGGCGGATACGTGTCGCGCGCGGCGGTGGCATGGGGTCAGTGAACGTGGACCTGTATACGGTCGCGGACCTAAAGGGGGGGAAGGAAGACTATTTCGCGAATGGGACGGTGTCCATGCCATGCACGAAGTCCATCTACCCGCAGGAGGGCAGTGAACCCTGCTGGTGGGTGGAGCGGCATCGCGAGGTGGTGAAGCACTACTAGTGAATCACAGCTTTGCTGGGGAATTGCGGGGCGCCGAAGCGATAGACAACGCCGACGCTGACGGGGGTGGACCAGAGGCTGCCGCTGGTGGTGACGGGCGAGCCGTAGTGCTGATACTGGGCGTCAATCTTGAGGGCGAAGTGGTCGCTGAGGGTGAAGTCGAGGCCGCCGCCCGGGCCGTAGACGTTGGAGATGGAGTCAAGATACAGCAGTGTGCCGGCGGGATTGGGATAACCACCATTGAGGTAGTCAATCTTGCCGCGGCCGTAGAGGAAATCCACGTAGGGGCCGAAGTAGCCGAAGAAGCGCTGCAGCTTGCCACCGAAGAGGATGTTTTTCTGGGAGTCGATCTGGCCATCGTCGATGGGGTAGGTACCGCGAACTTCGACCGAGGGGTAGAAGTAGTGGTAGGGCTTGAAGCCGATGTCGCCGCCGGCGGTGATGCCGAGGTTTTTGCCGCCGTCGAGGCCGGTGAAGGTGCCTGTGGCGGCGCCAAATGCAGAGAGGGTAAAGGGTCTGGAGGCGGCCGGCATGGCCTGGGCATGAACCAGGGAGCAGGGAACGAGTCCAAAGCAAAGCAGTGTGAGGGCGCGAAAAGCGGTCTTCAATCGGACTCCTTGGTGGCTAGGCTCACTCGAAGATTATCCTAGCCGAATTCAAAGGTTTAGATGGGGAAAGTTGCGCGGGAGTGCACTTAGGTACCACTCTGTGGGGATCGGCAGATTTGCAAGCGAGAGTAGCAGCGCTAAGCTCGCTTGATTGCATCAGATACCGAAACGGGACGCGATGCTTGCCGGGTCTGTTTCAGGACGTTTGACTCTGGCAAGCGGCGAAGGGTGTCTATGGGAGTGTGGGGAAAGGTTGTTGGTAGGATGAGCGTATTGTCGTACCGCGATATTTTCTCTGGACGAGGTGATGCATGAAGAAGGCTCTGGTGCTGGCGTTGGTTGTGGTGTTTGGCTGGGGAGGTGGATTTGCGTGGGCAGCGGCTCCATTGAAGGTAGGGATTGTGGGACTGGTGCATGGGCATGTGGCGGCGTTTCTGGGTGGGGGAGCGATGGTACCGGCGGGGGCGATCCTGAAGCGGCCGGATGTGGAGCTGGTGGGGATCGTGGAACCGGACCAGGCGCTGTTTGATTCGTATGCAAAGAAGTTTCATCTGGCGCCGAGTTTGCATTTCGCGAGCATTGCGGAGATGGTGGCCCACGCGCATCCGGCGGCGGTGCTGGTGTTCACGGCGCCCAGTGAGCATCGGCGGATTGTGGAGGAGTGTGCCGGGCTGGGAGTGAGCGTGATGATGGAGAAGCCGCTGGCGTTCCGGTACGACGACGCGCTGGCGATGGAGCGGGCGGCGAAGCGCGGGAAGATTCATGTGCTTGTGGACTATGAGACGAGCTGGTATGGCAGCAATGCGATGGCCGCGCGACTGCTTACCGGGAGTGACTTAGGGCCGTCTGGTGAAGGTGGTGGTGAGGGATGGGCATCAAGGGCCGGCGAAGATCGGAGTGCAGCCGGAGTTTCTCAAGTGGCTAGTGGATCCGAAGCAGGATGGGGATGGAGCGCTGACGGATTTTGGGTGTTATGGGCCGGATCTGGTGACGGGCATGCTGCGTGGGGAGGCGCCGCTGTCGGTGATGGCGGTGACGAAGCGGCTGCAGCCGGAGCTGTATCCGCTGGTGGATGATGAGGCGGATCTGATGCTGAATTACAAGGGGGCGGTGGTGATTGTGCAGGCGTCGTGGGACTGGCCGTTTGCGGTGAAACAGATGGATGTGTATGGGCGGACGGGGTATGCCAAGACGATCGATGGCAGCCAGGTGGTAGTGCGGATGGAGCGGGATGAAACTGAAAAGAAGGAGATTGCACCGGCGCAGCGAGCGCCGTTCGATGATCCGCTGCACTACCTGGAGGCGGTGCTGGGGGGATTGGATGAGGGGGACAGCTTGTCTTCGCTGAAGACGAATGTGACGGTGACAGAGATTCTTGATGCTGCGCGGCGATCGGCGCAGACGGGTAAGGCGGTGGTCCTGCCGCTGGGGCGGCAGGACTAGAGGGGGTTTACTTTACGGAGGCTACGGTGATGGTGTCACCGGATACGGAGCCGTCGACTGTGACGGACTTGCCTGCGAAAGCGTCTAGTTTCTGCGGGTTAGAGACGTTGTAAATCTTTGTACCAACGATGAGGACGGCGGGGGAGCCCATGCCGATGCACTTCTTGGCGCAGTCGGCGTGAGCGGGGGAGGAGGCTTTGGCGATGTTGTTCTTGGCGCACATGGCGTCGGAGACGACGCCGTGGAAGGTTTCGGCCATCGCGCTCACTGAGAGGAATGAAAGGCCTACGATGGATACGGCAAGGAGTTTTTTCATTGGGAGACCTCGGATTGTGCATTCACTTGCGAAGTCGAGTATAGACCCGTGCAGGGAGGGTGGGGGCAAATTTTCGCGAGTTGGGTCGCGGAACGAAGAATCGGAGTGTTTTCGTTGATTTTACGTACGACTTAGCCGAGTTTCGGGTTGCAAATCGACGTCTATAGCCTGGTTTCGGGTTGCGCGTTGCTTCAGAGGCGGTTTCTGGCGCCGGTGATGAGGCGGATGAGGAAGGTTAGGAGGACGGCTCCGATGACGGCGGGGCACCCGACTTGGTGGAGGCGCTTGCTGATAGCTATTTCTGTTGGGTGAGAGCTTCGTTGTAGATTGCCTGGGCGATAGTGGCGATGACGTGTTCGGCGGTGTCCTGATCGGAGTGGGCGTCGGTGACGAAGACGGCGAGGGCCAGGCGGTGGCCGTTGGGCAGGGTGATGAGACCGACGTCGTTTGTGGCGGGGATGAAGCCCCACTCTACGCCGGAGGAGCCGGTCTTGTGGGCTACGGGAGTGCCGGGAGGGAGCAGGCCCTTGATGCGGTTGGGGCCGGTGGTGGTTTCGAGCATCCATTGGTTGAGGAGAGCTGTGTGTTCGGGGTTGAGAGGCGAGTGGTCGGCGAAGAGGCGGAGGAGGGCGACCATGGCGGCGGGCTCGGCGTCGTTACGATATTGCAGATGCTGGTCGCCGTAGAGGGTCTGCTCGCTGTCCTGCACATGAATGGTGGTGCTGAAGCCGAGGGAGTCGAGATATTGCTGGAGGACGGTGGGGCCACCGATGGCGCGCAGCAGGAGGTTGGAGGCGATGTTGTCGGACTCGGTGGCGGTGAGCTTGAGGAGTTGACACAGAGGAATTTCGACGTCGGCGTTGGGGTACTTGTCCTGCAAGGGGCTGTAGGTGGGGTAGCGATCAGACTTGAGGAAGCGGATGGGCTGATCGAGTTGCAGCTTGCCTAGCTCCACCTGATGGAGGACAGCGAGGGTGAGTGGAAATTTGAAGGTTGACTGCATGGGCGGGTGGCCGTGCGGATTTAGGTCGCAGTCGAGTGGAACGCCGGGCAGTGAACAGGCGACGTAGACTTTGCCATGCGCTGGCTGGGCTAGCTCGAGGAGGCGGGCGTGGAGGGGTGTTTGGGCGGCGAGGGTGGTCGACAGGATGAGAAGGGCGAGAGAGCGCATTAGGCAGGATTGCATGGGTCGGCTTAGCGTCGGGGCGAAAATGCGGGCGGGTATCTAGAGTTTCAGCTTCTAGCTTCTGCTTCTTGCTTCTTGCTTCTTGCTGTGCGAGGTTGGCGGAGCTTTGCGGGTTGCTTGCCTGCTTGCCGGGTTCGTGCGAACCCAGGTCTCAAAAGCGAGACCTGGGGCACCCGACTTGGGCGGGGGCAAAAAAAATGCGCCCCCTTGATCCACGAATTGCAGACCGCGAAACTTTGCAGGCTGAAATTCATTTGAGGGGGCGGAGGAAGCTCTCTTTGGAGCAGCTTTCCTGTTGGTGGAGTCCGGTAAAGCGTCGGGGGCCGTGCTCAAGTCCGGCTCCCGCGCTGCACCCTGGAGGAAAGCTAACTTATTAGCGGGACAGCTAATTTAATTTCAATCGATGGAGACGCCACCGTTGGTGGTTTCGAAGCTGATGGTGGGGCCGCCGGAGCCGAGGTTGGTGTCGATGGAGTGGCGATGGACGCCGCCTGGGTTGGCGTTGGGGACGTTGAGCGCGACGCCGCCGTTGGTGGTGTTGGCGACGAGGTGGGCAGAGTAGTTGGAGGGGAGCTGGACGTGAACGCCCCCATTGGTGGTGGAGGCGGTAAGGCTGCTTCCCTGCCAGGTGTTGCCGTCGAGATTGGCCTTGATGCCGCCGTTGGTGGTGGTGACGTTGACGTTGCCGCCGAGGTTCTCGATGTGCAGGCCGCCGTTGGTGGTTTCACCGGTGATATCGCCGTGGATGGAGGCGAGGGAGAGGCCGCCGTTCATGGTGTGGAATTTGCCGGCGAGCAGATGGGGGACGAGGAGCTTGTAGCCGACCGACCAGTTGCGCTGGCCGGAGTGGGTGGGGCCGTGGGCTTCGACGGTGCCGCCGGTGGAGATGGAAATTTCCTTGAGGATGGCTTCGGCTTCGGACTGGGTGCCGGCGTGGGCGCTGACTCGGGCTTCGAGGGCGACGTCGGTGCGGTCTTCGCCGATGACTTCAATGCCGCCGTTCATGCTGTTGACGTTGAGGTGACCGCTGACGAGGGGGAAGGTGGTGGTGCGGACTTCGCAGGCCTGCTCGCCGTTGAACCAGCGAGAGATCATGCCGCCGTGGTCGTCGTCGGAGGGGCAGGGGTGCGTGGAGAAGTTCTGGGCGCTGAGGGGGAGGACGGCGAGGAGGGCGGCGCAGGTGGTTAAGGCGGACAGACGCATGGAGGTCTCCTTCGGGTTTCGGTTGCGAGAGGAGATACGCGGGAGTTTGGGTGTTAGTTCCGTCCTGTGCGGACGGCGAGAGATTTTTTCTGGGTGGCTGGCGAGGGGGAGGCGTTGATGGCATGGAACCGCGGTTGGATGGCGTGGTCGACCAGGGTGGGGCGGTGAAATACGTGGGTGAGGTTTGTTAGGATGGCGGCATGAAACGTCTCGGGTTGGCATTGGTTTTGGTGCTTACAGGGTGTGCGGCGTCGTCAGCCGACAATCGAGGGTCAGCGGTTTGTGCTGGTCGCCGATCCTTCGGGGATATCGAAGGATATTCCTGCGGGGGCGCTGGCGCTCGATACGAAGACCGGGCAGCTTTGCTATACGGTTCAGGGGACGTTTACTTCGGGGTCGCAGGGGATTGGGATGTGTTCGGCGCTGGTGAAGAAGTCGTCGGGGAAAGAGTAGGTCCTGCGCGGACGGCGGGGTTGGTTCGCTTAAGTTCTAGCTTTTAGGTGGGATGAGTCTTGGTGGTGCTGGCGTTGGCTTTCCCACTCATGACATGGAGCCGTCATGAATGGGGCACCCGGGCTCATGACCTGTAGCCCGTCATGATGGGGAACATGGCATCCGGCGTATGGTGAAGGGGTAGCGGTCGAGGAGCGTGGGATGCGGTGGATTGATCGGGAGGAAGTGGCGGAGCGGCTTACGTATGAGCGGTGTTTGCCGATTGTGCGGGAGGCTATGATTGCGTTCTCGAAGGGTGAGACGCTGCAACTGCTGCGGTCGATCTTGCCACTGGGTGAGGGACGGATGTTTGGGGCGATGCCGGGGGCGATGGGGTCTAAGGCTTGCTTTGGGGCGAAGCTGATCAGCGTGTTTCCGGAGAATTTTGCTAAGGGCGTGCAGTCGCACCAGGGGGTGGTGGTGCTGTTCGATCCGGAGAGTGGGGCTCCGGTTTGTTTGGTGCATGCGGGGGAGATTACGGCGATACGGACGGCCGCGGCTAGCGCTGTCGCTACAGATGCGCTGGCGAGGAAGGATGCGAAGAGGCTGGCGCTGCTGGGGTATGGAGAGCAGGCGGGGACACATGCTCGAGCGATTGCTCGGGTAAGGAAGCTGGAGGAGATTGTGGTGTGGGGTCGGTCGGTGGAGCGGGCGCGGGCGTTTGCTGTTGCGATGTCGGCGGAGCTTGGGGTGGCGGTGCGGGCGGTGCAGACGGCTCGGGAGGCTGTGGCGGAGGCGGACGTGGTGTGCACGGTGACGTCGGCTGCGGAGCCGATTTTGTTGGGCGAGTGGGTGCGGGCGGGGACGCATGTGAATGTGGTGGGGTCGAGCTTTGCGGGGCCGGCGGAGGTGGATAACGAGCTGGTAAGGCGGTCACGGTTTTTTGTGGATAGCCGCGAGGGGGTGATGGCGCAGGGTGCCGAGTTTCTACGCGCGAAGGCTGCGGGGGTGGTGGGGGATGGGCATATCGTTGCGGAGATTGGGCAGGTGTTGGCGGGGGATGTGGTGGGGAGAACTTCGGCGGAGGAGATTACGGTTTATAAGTCGCTGGGGCATGTGGTGCAGGATCTGGCTTGTGGGTGGGCGCTGTATGGGAGCGGGGGTTAGTTGTCCGTTCTCCGTTCTCCGTTCTCCGTTTTAGATTGAGACGGGTTGTGGTGGCGCTTGGGGTTTGTTTTCCTACTCATGACGTGAAGCTGCCATGAATGGGGCACCCGAACTTTCCATTGTCACGACACCAAGCTGCATGAATGTTGGCACGGCTGGGGATCGTGCGAACCCATGTCTCAAAATCGAGACATGGGGCACCCGGGTCACGCGCCGACGGTAAGCGCTTCCCTGCTGGGTTGGTTAGCCGTTGGGGTGGAGGATTTTCTGGTTGCTTACGGCGTCGCCGTCGCCTTGCCTTAGGGTGTGGAAGACGATGGTGGAGATCATGGTGAGGATGCCCAGGGCGATGAGGGCCTTGTGGATGCCGTGGATCATTTCGGCTGAGGCGGTGGGGCCGCTGACGTGGCCGGTGGGGACGAAGAAGGCGGTGGCGAGGCCGGCGGTGGCTACTCCAAAGCTGATGGACATTTGTTGCATGGTGCTGGCGATGGAACTGGCGGCGCTGGATTGCTGCTCGGTGGTGTCGGCGTAGACCAGGGTGTTCATGCTGGTGTATTGGAGGCTGGTGAAGGCTCCGTAGAAGAAGGCGAGGAGGATGATCTTCCAGATGGGGGTGTGGAGGCCAATGGTGGCGAAGAGCACCAGCATAACGCCGAGGATGAAGGTGTTGGAGATGAGAACCCAGCGATAGCCGATGGCTGCGAGCAGGCGCGGCATGAGGGCTTTCATGCTCATGGCGGCGATGGCCTGGGGCATGATGAGCAGGCCCGATTGGACGGGGCTGAAGCCTAAGCCGACTTGATAGAGGAGAGGCAGGAGGAAGGGGACGCCGCCGATGCCGATGCGGGTGAAGAAGCTGCCGCTGACGGCGGCGCGGAAGGTTCGGATCTTGAAGAGAGCTAGATCGAGGAGCGGGTAGGTGAGCTCTTTGGCGTGCAGCCAGTAGCCAGCGAGGAGAGACAGTGAGAGGACGGTGAGGGCGGTGATTTCGGCGGGGCTTAGGGTGTGTTCGCCGAAGACTTCGAGGACGTAGGAGAGGAGAGCGATGCCGGAGCCGAAGAGGATGAGGCCTACGGTGTCGAGGGGATGGGTTTCTTCGTGGTAGTCGGGTAGGTGGAGGTAGACCATGATGAGGCCGAGGAGGCCGATGGGGATGTTGAGGAAGAAGATGACGCGCCAGTGGAGGTAGTCGACGATGAGGCCGCCGGCGATGGGGCCGAGCATGGGCGCGACGAGGGCGGGGATGGAGACGAAGCTCATGGCGCGAAGGAGCTCGGCTTTGTCGAAGGTGCGGACGAGAGTGAGGCGGCCTACCGGGACCATCATGGAGCCGCCCATGCCTTGGAGGATGCGGCAGGCTACGAGGATGTGGATGTTGGAGGAGAGTCCGCAGAGAAGCGAGCCGAGGGTGAAGAGGCCGATGGCGGTGGCGAAGACGCGGCGGGTTCCGAAGCGGTCGGCTACCCAGCCGCTGATGGGGATGAAGACGGCGAGCGCGAGGGTGTAGCTGGCGAGCACGGCCTTCATGCTGAGGGGGCCGACGTGGAGTGCGGAGGAGATGGCGGGGACGGCGGTGTTGAGGATGGTGGTGTCGAGCGACTCCATGAAGAAGGCGACGGCGACGAGCCAGGGGAGGAGGCGCTTGCTGGCTACGGAGTGGCCGGGCGGTTTGGGGATTGCGCTCGGGGGAGCGGAGGGCGGCATCTCTCCATAAGAGCATGCTGGGCGGCGTTGGAGTTGTGGCGAAGTGCAAGTGCAGCTTCTAGCTCTTAGCTTCTAGCTTTTTAATGTTTAGCGGTTAGCTGACGTGGGAGATGAGGAAGTGCGGCTGGACGTGGTGCCTACAGTGGGCAGTCGAACTTTGCAAATAAATAAATACCTTATTTTCAATTTGTTGCTGGCCTGTTGCACCGTTTGGGCTGCAAACAGGGTCTGTACAGGGCGGCCTTGGTAGGCGAATATAAAGCGAAGATGATGAGTTCCGCTGCTACAGTTCGGGCGCAGGTTGAGGCTGCTTTGGCGGAGCGGATTCCGGGTGCGCTGACGCCGGTGGCGAAGACGATTCGGGAGGTGATGGCGACGGGGGTGGCGGCGGTGGACGAGGTGCTGGACGGGGGGCTGCCGGTGGGGGCGGTGACGGAGATGATTGGGGCGGAGTGCTCGGGGCGGACGGCGCTGGCGCTGTCGTTTGTGGCGGGGGTGACGCGGGCGGAGAGGGTTTGTGCGTGGGTGGATGTGTCGGATGCGCTGAGTCCGGAGTCGGCGGCGGCGGCGGGGGTGGAGTTGAAGCGGATGCTTTGGGTGCGGTGTGGGGTGGTGGAGCGGAAGGTGGGGGTGGGTTCGTCGCAGGGGAAGTTTAAGTTGGCGGAGAAGTACTTTGCTCCGCCGGTGGTGATGAAGGGGCTGCATGGAGGAGGGTGTGGGCCGCATCCGCGGATGGAGGTGAAGGGGATGCCGGAGGGCGTGGGGGAGTTGCTGCGTCCGTATGCGCCGCGGTGTGCTGAGCCGCAGCGGCGAGTGTCGCGAGAGAAGGAGAGGGTGGAGGCGCCGGGTGGTTGGGGTGCGCGGGATGAGGTGCGGGCTGGGGGAGTGAGTGTGTGGGGGCGGATGGAGCAGGCGATGCGGGTGACGGATCTATTGCTGCAGGCTGGGGGGTTCAGCGCGATTGTGCTGGACATGGGGAGCCTGGCGCCGGAGCAGGTTTCGCGGATTCCGCTGGCGACGTGGTTTCGGTATGCGGCGGCGGCGGAGAGGAGCCGGGCGAGTGTGGTGGTGCTGACGCAGCATGGGTGCTCGAAGAGCAGCGCGGGGCTGGTGCTGCGGTTGCACGCTGGCGAGGCGGAGGGAGTGGGGACGGTGCTGGGTGGGTTGAGGTGTCGCGTGGAGGTGTCGCGGCAGAGGTTGGTTGAGGCGAAGAAGGTTGTGGAGTTGAAGAAGCCGCAGCAGAGGGTGAATGGGGCGGAGTGGATGAGCAGGACGGCGTGGGCGGGGGTGCGGGGATGAGCGGCTTGGATATCACGACAAAGACTCAGCGAGAGATGTATGCGTGCTTGTATGCGCGGGAGTTTCCGGCGCAGGCGGTGTTGCGGCTGCGGCCGGAGTTGAGGGAGGGGGCGGTGGCGGTGGTGGAGGGTGAGGCTCCGCTGGAGACGGTGTGCTCTCTGAATATGCGGGCGCGGAGGTTGGGGGTTGCGCGGGAGATGACGCGGGTGGAGCTGGAGACGTTTGAGGGGCTGCGGGTGATGAAGAGGTCGAAGGTGGAAGAGGCTTCGGCGCGGTCGGCGATGATGGAGTGCGCGGGAGGGTTTACGCCGCGGGTGGAGGAGCGGAGTGAGGGGAATGCGTTTTTGTGCGTGCTGGATATTGCGGGGACGGAGCGACTGCTGGGACGGCCGGAGGTGCTGGCGAAGGAGTTGTTGCGGAGGGTGCAGCGGCTGGGGGTGAGTGCGTCGGTGGCGGTGAGCAGGAATTTTGAGGCGGCGGTTTGTTGCGTGCGGGGGACGTCGGCGAGAGTGCGGCTGGTTGCGGCGGGAGAAGAGGCGGCGGCGTTGAGTGGGTTGCCGCTGCGGATGCTGGAGATGTCGGAGGGGCAGGCGGAGACGTTTGGGGTGTGGGGGATTCGCACGCTGGGGGCGCTGGCTGCGCTGCCGGAGACGCAGTTGATTGCGCGGATGGGGCAGGAGGGAAAGCGGCTGCGGATGATGGCGAGGGGAGAGTGGCCGCATCATTTTGTTCCGCACGAGGCGGGGTTTGTGCTGCAGGAACGGATGGAGCTGGACGCGCCGGTGGAGGCGATGGAGTCGTTGCTGTTTGGGGTGGGGATGATGCTCGAGCAGGTGATTGTAAGGGCGTCGGCGAGGGTGTTGGCGCTGGCTTCGGTGACGTTGACGCTGGGGTTGGAGGGAGGAGGGACGCATGTGCGGAGGGTGCGGCCAGCGCTGCCTACGAATGATCGCGGGGTGTGGCTGAAGCTGCTGCATCTGGATTTGGAGGCGCATGCGCCGGGGGCTGCGGTGGTGGCGGTGACGCTGGAGGCGGAGCCGGGGAGTACGAGCAAGGTGCAGCTGGGATTGTTTTCGCCGCAGCTGCCGGAGCCGATGCGGCTGGATGTAACGCTGGCGCGGATTCGTGCGGTGGTGGGCGAGGAGTGCGTGGGGAGTCCGGTGCTGAAGGATACGCACCAGGCGGATGGATTTCGGATGGAGGATTCTTAAGGTGGGGATGCAGGGTTCGTTGTTTGCGGCGTCGGTGTCGCCTACGGCGATGCGACAGTTGCGGCCGCCGGAGAGAGTGAGGGTGTCGCTATGGGATCGAAGGCCGGTTGGCTTTGTGTTTCGTGAGACGCGGTATGTGGTGGAGCGAGCGTATGGGCCGTGGCTGGCGGAGGGGGATTGGTGGAGCGGCGTGGAGTGGGCGGTGGAGCAGTGGGATTTGATTGCGCGGGATGAGCGCGGCGCGGTGCTTTGTTGTTGCGTGGTGAATGATCGCAAGACGGCGCCGGGGACGACGGTGGGGCCGCAGACCCACATCTCAGAAGCGAGATGTGGGGCACCCGGTTCGGTGGCCGGCGTGTGGCAGATGGTGACGCTGTATGACTGAGCGCTATGTTGAGTTGCATTGTGCGAGCGCCTTCAGCTTTCTGGAAGGCGCTTCGCAGCCTGAGGAGTTGATTGAGCGCGCGGTGGAGTTGGGGATGCCGGCGGTGGGGTTGATGGATCGGAATGGGGTGTATGGGTCGGCGCGGTTTCATACGAGCGCGAAAAGGAATGAGGTGCAGGCGCATGTGGGAGCGGAGACTGCGGTGTCGAGTTTTGGAGAGCGGTTGAGGCCGGCTGCGTGGCTGCCGCATCAGTTTCCAAAAGAGGCGGCGCGGGTGGCGCTGCTGTGTGAGTCGCAGACGGGGTATCGGAATTTGTGCCAGATGATTACGCGGTTCAAGATGCGCGAGAGCGTGAAGTGCGAGGGTGCTGCTACGGTTGCGGATTTAGAGATGTATGCGGCGGGGTTGGTTTGTTTGACTGGCGGCGAGGAAGGGCCGCTGGCTGCGGCGTTGATGCGGGGAGGCGAAGAGGCGGGGCGGCAGAGCGTTGAGGAGTTGGTGCGGATTTTTGGGAGAGGCAATGTGTATGTGGAGGTGCAGCGGCATCGGGAGCGGGAGGAGGAGTGGAGGAACCAGGCGGCGCTGCGGATTGCGGAGACGTTGAAGCTGCCAGTGGTGGCGACCAATGGGGTGCGGTATGCGCGGGCGTATGACCGTGAGGTGCTGGATGTGTTCACGGCGATACGTCACCACACGGATCTGGATCATGCGGGGAGATTGCTGGCGCTGAATAATCGGCGGCATCTGCGGCCGGCTCGGGAGATGGCTGGGCTGTTTCGCGATGTGAAGGGAGCGGTGGAAGAGACGGTGGAGCTATCGGGAAGGTTGAAGTTTCAGCTGGGGGATTTGGGGTATGCGTTTCCTCGGTATCCCGTGCCGGAGGGCGAGACGATGGATAGCTTTCTGCGCAAGCGCGTGGCCGAGGGCGTGGAAAAGAGGTATGGGCCGAAGCGCGATGCGGGGCTGATGGAGCGGGCGAAGAAGCAGGTGCTGCATGAGCTGGAGCTGATTGCGCGGCTGGGGTTCGAGGGATATTTTCTGATCGTGTGGGACATTGTCTGCTTCTGCAAGGCGAATGGGATTTTGATCCAGGGCGAGGGAGTGCGGCGAACTCGGCGGTCTGTTATGCGCTGGAGATTACGGCGATTGATCCGGTGGGGATGGAGTTGTTGTTCGAGAGATTTTTGAGCGAGAGCCGCGGGGAGTGGCCGGATATTGATCTGGATTTGCCGTCGGAGGAGAAGCGCGAGCAGGCGATTCAGTATGTGTATCGGAGGTATGGGGAGCTGGGGGCGGCGATGACGGCGAACGTGATTACGTATCGGGGGAAGTCGGCGGCGAGGGAGGTGGGGAAGGTGCTGGGGTTCGATGCGGAGTCGTTGGGGAGACTGAGTGGATTGGTGAGCCAGTTTGAGTGGAAGGGGAAGACGGACACGATGGCGCACTCGTTCCAGCATGCGGGGTTTGATTTGCAGCATCCGCGGATTGCGAAGTACCTGGAGCTGTGTATGCGGCTGCAGGATCTGCCTCGGCACCTGGGACAGCACTCGGGAGGCATGGTGATTTGCGAGGGGTTGTTGAGCGGGGTGGTGCCGCTGGAGAGAGCGTCGATGGCGGGGCGGACCGTGGTGCAGTGGGACAAGGAAGACTGCGCGGACCTGGGGATCATCAAGGTGGACTTGCTGGGGCTGGGGATGATGGCGGTGTTGAAGGATTGTCTGGAATTGATTCCGGCGCACTATGGAGAGCGCGTGGATCTGGCGCAGTTGCCGGAGGATGACGAGGTGTATCGGGTGCTGCAGGCTGCGGATACGGTGGGGATGTTCCAGGTGGAGAGCCGGGCGCAGATGGCGTCGCTACCGAGGAATATGCCGACGCGGTTTTATGACCTGGTGGTGCAGGTGGCGATTATTCGGCCGGGACCGATAGTGGGCAAGATGATGCATCCGTATATGCGGAGAAGGCAGAAGAAGGAGGCGGTGACGTATCCGCATCCGTCGCTGGAGCCGGTGTTGAAGCGGACGTTGGGGGTGCCGTTGTTTCAGGAGCAGCTGCTGAGGATTGCGATGACGGTGGCGAACTTTTCTGGCGCGGAGGCTGAGGAGTTGCGGCGTGCGGTGGGGATGCGGCGGTCGTGGGAGCGGATGAAGAACCTGGAGGGCAAGCTGCGCGCGGGGATGACGGTGAATGGGATTTCGCCCAAGGTGCAGGAGGAGATTATTCAGAACATCAGCTCGTTTGCGCTGTATGGATTTCCGGAGTCGCATGCAGCTAGCTTTGCGCTGATTGCGTATGCTTCGGCTTACTTTAAGGTGAAGTACCTGGCGGCGTTTACTTGTGCGATTTTGAATAACCAGCCGATGGGGTTTTATATGCCCGCGGTGCTGGTGAAGGATGCGCAGCGGCATGGGTTGAGGGTGAGGCCGGTGGATGTGCAGGTGTCGAGATGGGAATGCGCGGTGGAGGGCGATGGTGCGAGTGGGTTGTCGGTGCGGATGGGGTTGGGGTATGCGAAGGGGTTGAGGAAGGTGTCGGCTGAGGCGCTGGTGGAGAGTCGGGTGCGGGATGGGGCGTTTCGGAGTGCGGAGGATTTGGCGCTGCGGGTGCCGGAGTTGAATCGGAAGGAGCTGACGCTGCTGGCGCAGATTGGGGCGCTGAACTGGGTGGAGGGAGTGGAGCATCGGCGGGATGCGCTGTGGCAGGTGGAGAGGGCGGGGAAGATGGAGGGGCCGTTGTTGCGGACTGCGTTGGGGGAGGAGTTTGCTGTGCAGGCTGAGGATTTCAAGGCGCAGCCGCTGGTGATGATGAGTACGGAGGAGCGATTGGTGGCGGATTATGCGGGGACTGGGCTGACCGTGGGGCGGCATCCGATGCACTATTTGCGGGAGGAGTTGAGGGGGAGCGATGTGTTGTCGGCGGCGGAGTTGCGGGAGAGACGCGATGGAGAGTGGGTGAAGGCTGCGGGGTGCGTGATTGCTCGGCAGCGGCCGGGGACTGCGATGGGGTTCATCTTCATCTCGATGGAGGATGAGACGGGGATTGCGAATGTGATTGTGACTCCTGACTTGTATGAGCGGGAGCGGTTGGTGGTGGTGCGGAGTAAGTTTCTGCTGGTGGAAGGGGCGTTGCAGAATCAGGATGGCGTGGTGCATATCAAGGCTAGCCGGTTGGAGATGTTGGGGGATCGTGCGATGGAGATGCGGTCGCATGATTTTCATTGAGTCCTGCGCGGACGGCGAGGGTTAAGACACAGGGCTTTCCTGCCTGTGCGCGCACAGGGTGATGGGAGCGGAGAGATCGCGGCGGTTAGGGCTGGATCTCGTCCGGTGAAACTTCTGGGGGGATTTCGGTGGGGCTGCTAGGGATGGGCTTTGACCCAGTGATGGGCGGCGAAGTCCGTGGCGATGCTCGCGGCCAGGAGGCTGAGCGAGGCGCCGATGGCGAGGAGAATCCAGGCGAGCTCGATGCGGCCCTTGAGCATGAAGTAGTCGAGGAGGCCGAAGACCAAGACGAGCACGGCTGCTTCGGCGAAGAAGGCGGAGCAGCGGCGAGCGGTGATGATCACGAGGTCGGAGAGACGCGTCGCGGAACGGACGGAGCGGTCGGCTGCGACCGAAGGCATCAGGCGGAGGTTGTTGGGGGTTGAGGCGGAGGTTGGATTTTCGAAGCTAACTGCGTTTTTGTGGAACATAAAAAGACCCTTGTGTTGCTCTGTTAAGGATGACTGAGCGGAGGACTCGGGTCTAGTGAATTTCCGGTGAATGGCTGCTGGAGACGGCGTTTTTCTGCTGTAACTCTTGCATTCATTGGGCTTGCGCCGGGTTTGGAGGGTTTTGGCTGGTTGGAGTAGAGTGGGGGAATTCAGGAGGTGAGGTTATGGCTTTGAGCTTTGCTACGGATATTCGGCCGCTGTTTCGAGCAGGTGACATTGCGTGCATGAAGCATGCGGGGATTGAGCTGGATGAGGCGGCGTGGATGTGCGTGCCGGCGAATGCGCAGCTGGTGTATGGCGAGGTGGCCGCGGGGAAGATGCCTCCGGATGCGCCCTGGCCGAAGGAGACGGTGGCGAAGTTCAAGGCGTGGATGGACGCGGGGCTTCCGGCGTAGTTCTGCGCGGGCGGCGAGGGTTATCGGATGGGTCGTCGGCCGGTGAAGAGGTGGATGAGGAAGGTCAGGATCACGGCGCCGATGGTGGCGATGATGATGCTGACGATGATGCCGTGCTCGCCAGTGCCGCCGTAGCCGAGGGCGCTGAAGATGTATCCGCCGATGACGGCTCCGACGAGGCCGAGGACCATGTCGAGGAACCAGCCGTAGCCTCCGCCCTTCATGATCTTGCCTGTGAGCCAGCCTGCAACGATGCCGATGACGATCCAGCCGAGGATGCTGTGGGACATGAGGGTCTCTCCTGGGATTGCGTGATTCAGGTGATCAGAGTATCGCAACGCGGATTTGTCCATGAGATGCATGAGGACAGCGTGAGTCTAGCATGCTGAGCGTGGACGCCTGGGGACGAGAGAGGCGGCCAGAATTGTCGTAATCCGAGATGGAAAGTGATTGAGAGAAAAGGACTTCCTACATTTCTGCCACTATTGCGCAATGTTTTGCGCAGGGGAGTTTCGTTGGCCTCGTAAGTGACTGATTCCAGGCAAGAAAATGATGGCAATCGGATTGCGGCCAAAGTTGATACGCAGAGTACAAACGACGTTCCATGTAATGTCTTCGGCCCAACTTTACGCGAACAAATTTGACGCGAAATGGAGAACGGCAATGACTAGGAATCGCACGTTGTCAACATTCCTTGCGGTGTCGGCTTTAACATTCCTAATTGGAGGAAGCGCACTGGCGAAAGCCGATACGATCAACTTCTCCCAGTTTGGAGCGGACGGCACCAGTCTTGGATCACCACTTGTAGGCGTTACCACCGGCGGTGTCGGGGTAACCATAACCAGTCCTAATGGCTCATTTGAAATACTGCAAGAAGGAAACGACTGGAACGGAATTTTCCCGCTGACCGCTCCCATTTTGTTTGATGGGTATGGCCCTGGGGCAGTCGTTCTTACGTTTGCTACTGGAATCGATTCGCTGACCTTGGCTGGTCAGGCGAATGCTTATGGCGCGTACACGGAGACGGCTTTGGCCTATTCGGGGACGACGCTGGTTGCTACTGCTATTGCCACTTCCTTTAATTACGTCGACGATGCAAACCCGTTGTATCAAGGGATCGTCCCGTTTCTGACTGTCGCTGGCACGGACATCACGAGCGTGGATTTCGAGGTAACTGATGACAGCATCGGCCTGGCACTGTATGGCGGTGCAGGTGTAACCACCTCTCCAACGCCGGAGCCGGGAACGATTTCCCTGCTTGGTCTGGGGCTGGCTGCAATCAGTTTGCTGGGTTACAGCGGATATCACCGCACTGCGTAGCGTCGACGAGATAGCGACGCGCTGGCGGCTGCCTTCTTCCGTCCCTTTTGGGTACAGGTGATTGCCACCGGCTTCGATGGCTTACTGCTTGCCTTCTCCCTGGATCAACGTTTGGCGGATGGTGCGGGTGTTCCCGCGCCATTCGCTGCGTTAAGGTCCTGTGCGGGTAGCGAGCGCGGGGTTGCACCCCCCCTCCCCCCACTGCCGGGGTGTATTTGCGCTAGAGTCTGGCAGCGACATGGGTTAAGGGGCAAAGTATCCCCCTCCGCTGAGCCCCTTTTTGGCTGTAAAGACTGGCAAGCAGACACTTTACGGGTAAAGTTGGGCAAGCATTGGGGTTAGGGGTGGGCGGGCGTCGGGAGGGTTCGCGTGGGGGATTTGGGTATTTGGGGGGCTACTTCTATTGTAGCGGGTTGGTGGGGGTAACTATGCCAGGTTTTGGAAAAAGAAATCGGCAATGGGGGCGCGGGTTTTGTGGGTTTTGGGGAGTTGTGGGGGGTTGACAGGTTTTGGTCCTGCGCGGGCGGTGAGGGTTTCCGGGTGGGTTAGTGGTGCTGGATGGTGCCGTCGGGGAGTTGGCGGTCGCCGGGCTGCATGTTGGCGGGGCAGGCGCCGAGGTAGGTCTGGTCCTGGACCATGGTGGAGCGGGACTGGCCGTAGAGGGGAGGAGTGTAGGTGGCGAGGGATTCGGTGTGGTAGTGGGTGTCGCTGAGGGTGGTGATGGTGCTGTGGGTGACGACGGTGCTGTTGGCGATCTTGCAGGAGGTGACGACGGTGCGAGTGTTGCCGGAGGCGGTGTCGGTGGTGGTGGAGCAGGCGGTGAGGAACTTGTTGGCTT
Organism: uncultured Acidobacteriaceae bacterium; assembly: GCA_963737325.1. Classification (GTDB taxonomy): domain Bacteria; phylum Acidobacteriota; class Terriglobia; order Terriglobales; family Acidobacteriaceae; genus Granulicella. The sequence goes on along the minus strand of CAVTSJ010000005.1, from coordinate 24,677 downwards.
CCTTGAGGACCTGTTGGTCGTAGGCGTGGTTGCGGCAGAGGGAGATGGTGGATTCGGTGGGTTTCTGGCCGGCGGTGGTGTCGGCGGTGTGGATCTTCCAGAGGCCTTCTTTGAGAGGAGGCATGTTGGGGAAGTCGGCGGCTTGCGCTACGCCTAGCAGCAGGAGGAAGGTGGCGGCGAGGATGGGTTTCTTCATGGCAGTCTCCGGGAGGGCGATGGGGTGATCTTATGCCCGGAGTTTGGTGCGCGGGGGTGACGGTTTGTGACGAGGGCTGAAATGTGGTCCTGCGGGGTCCTGCGCGGACGGCGGGAGTTGGTCGTCGTAGATGGCGGTAATGGAGGTGGGGTTTACGTCTAAAGCTCTAGTTTCCGCATTGAGCGCGTGCACAGCTTACATAAGTGGTAGCGTAAACAAGGGGCTGGCGTTAACGGGCTGGCTCAGGGAATGTCGTATGACGGACGAATTGACTAGGTTGGTTGAGGCCGCGCGTCTTCGCCCGTTCCCCGAAAAAGAGCGTGAGGCGCAGCGGCGCAGTTTTGCCTATGGCAACGCGAAGATTGCGAATGACCGCGTGACGATGGAGATGATCATCGAGGCGGACGAAGAGATCAAGCGCGATAATGGATGAGGGAGTTTGATATGGCGGATCGTAAGCAATTTTTGGGATTGAATCCGGCTGATCCGAAGCTTGTGCGGTTGCTGGAAGAGACGAAGGATGTAGTGGTGAGCGATGAGATGCTTCGCGAACAGCGGGTTAGTTTTGCGTTCGGGAACTTGCCTCACTCGCGGGATGTGACAAAGGAAAGCGTTCGGCAGGCGTCGCGCTCCATGCGATTGAGAGCTTAGGTCTGTGTCTGTACGCCGGAAAGACGATCCAGCGCTTTTTGATGACGTTGAGGATAAGAATCTTCTTCGGCAGTATGACCTGCTGCTGAACTGCATCGAGATTGGTCTTGCCAAGGGGATTGAGGCGTTCGACAAATATACGCTTTGGTCTTTGAATGCGGCGGCTGTGTCGAATATTGCTCAGTTCGGCGGACGATTTAGAGAAGAACCGATTTACGTCGGGAACCATATTCCGCCACGCTTTCAGGATGTGCCGGATCTGATGGATCGGTTCTTCTCGATGATCCATGAGAACTGGACTATCGTCGACCACCCGACGTGGCTGGCGGCCTATGCGCTGTGGCGGATGAACTGGATTCATCCTTTTGTCGAGGGGAACGGCCGGACGGCACGGGCTGCTTGCTACTATCTGCTCTGTTTAAAGCAAGGGCGTTTGCTGCCGGGGATTAAGATCGTTCCGGAGCGGATTCGGGATAATCGAGATCGGTATTATCAGGCGTTGCAGTCGGCGGATAAGGCTTGGGACGCTGGCCACTTTGATGTGAGTGAGCTTGCTGAATACCTGAGTGATTTGCTGGCGGCGCAGCTTACGGATGCGCAGTAATGAAATGGCCGGTGGCGTGGGTAGCGCTTCAGGTGGCCGGGCATAAGGGTATCGTAACGGTCTGAGACCCTCGACCCCACTCATCCGCAAAGAACGCGTATGAATGGGGCACCCGGCCTTCCGTTTGGTAGCGCTTCAGGTGGCTCGGCATGTCTTATCGTAGCTGCTGGCACCCTCTACCCCACCCATCCGCAAAAGCGCGTATGAATGGGGCACCCATTATGGGAATGGCTGGGTTTATGAGTGGGCCACCCGCCCGTTTTTAGAAGAGTGTCCTATTTCTTAACTTTTGGAGTAACTGTGGGGGGTGGCAGGGTGACCATTGGAATCCATTTGCTGCCCTTGAAATCTATGTCTGGCTGCCCAAACTTGGGCAGTGCTTCTCCGTCAGCGAATACTCTGCCATCTTTGTAGATCAGTTTATGTATTGAATCACGATCTTCTGAGTCCGGAAAATAAGACGCAGTGAGTTCACTAGCCTTTAGCGCCTCCGGCGGATCGCCCCAAAAGAAAATCAATAAATTGTGAAGCGAGAAATAGCTATTGGGCGGCTGTATGGAGAATCGATACTGGAGTTGAATTGTTCCCGGGATCGGTGAAGCGGGAAGTAATACGTATAAGACCGTGTTTTTTATCTGCGACGAAGGTGGCGGCACCACCACATACTGATCGGACGCCATATTGTTGAGATTGATTACTGCTATAGCGTGGGAGCTGAAAACATGTTTTATGAAAGTCTCTGATGATGACAGAACTTTCTGTTGTGCCTGCAACTGGTCGCGGGCTTCGCCGAGCTGATTCTGCATGGTCTTCATCTGCGGCTGAAGTTCGCTTGCGCTTCTAATCTGGCTTCGCGCTACATCAACTTCTTTCTTAATCGATGCCGCTTCACCGTCGAATTGTGCGCTTGCCTTCGCACCCTGTCTCCGAATGTCTTCAGATTTTTGTTCCGCAATTCGGGTAGTTTGGCTGCTTGCTTCTTCAGCCTTTTGGGACATCTGGTTAATTGAGCTGAGGGCCTTCGATGAATTCTCTTGAATCTTGTCTCGTGCTTGGTTGCTCGTGCTGTCGACAGAATCTTTCGCATTTGTCACGGCTGAGTTTAAATCGTGTACCCGCCACGTCAGAAGAGCGCCGCTTAGAACCAGTATGAATCCAATGATTCCACCGACGATCTTTACCCAGCCCCACGCGCGCTCGAAGACTCTAATGGCACTTTCTGTTTCGATTAGTTTTCGATCTCTTAGGGAGGCTGACAGCTGCTCTTGAACGTTCCGTGCGACGAATTCGCTGAGAACAAGCGGCGACCCACACTTACCGCAGTAAGTCTGATCTTGACGAGCCTCTTCTCTGCACTGAAAGCAGCGTCGTTCTAGCATTTGCGTTCGCGATTACGTCACTCCACCGTAACGCTCTTGGCGAGGTTTCTGGGTTGGTCTACGTCGCAGCCTCTGCGGACGGCTATGTGGTAGGCGAGGAGTTGGAGGGGGACTACTTCGAGGATGGGGAGGAGGAGCTCGTGGGTCTGGGGGATGTGGATGACGTGCTCGACTAGCTGGGCGATGTGGGTGTCGCCTTCGATGGCGATGGCGATGACGCGGCCGGAGCGGGCGGTGACTTCCTGGATGTTGCTGAGGGTCTTTTCGTACTTGAGGACGGAGCTGGGGTCGTTGGGGTCCTGGGTGGCGATGCAGACTACGGGGAGGGTTTCGTCGATGAGGGCGTTGGGGCCGTGCTTCATCTCGCCGGCGGGGTAGCCTTCGGCGTGGATGTAGGAGATCTCCTTGAGCTTGAGGGCGCCTTCGAGGGCGATGGGGTAGTGGATGCCGCGGCCGAGGAAGAGGAAGTCGCTGCAGGTGGAGAAGGACTTGGCTAGCTCGTGGCACTGGTCGTCTACGGTGCGGAGAACTTCTTCGAGCTTTGCGGGGATCTTGGAGAGCTCGGTGACGAGGTAGAGGGAGTGCTCGAAGGTGACGGTGCTGCGGACCTGCGCGAGGTAGAGGGCGAGGGTGAAGAGCGCGGTGAGCTGGGCGGTGAAGGCCTTGGTGCTGGCGACGCCGATCTCGGGGCCGGCGTTGGTGGTGATGGTGCCGGCCGCGAGGCGGGTGACGGCGGCGCCGACTACGTTGCAGATGGCGAGGGTCTTGGAGCCTTTGGCGATGAGCTCGTGCTGGGCGGCGATGGTGTCGGCGGTTTCGCCGGACTGGGTGATGAGGAGGCCGAGGTCGGTGGGGTTGGGGATGGGGTCGCGGTAGCGGTACTCGCTGGCGTAGTCGACGTCGACGGGGAGGCGGGCGAGGCGCTCGATCATGAATTTGCCGGCGAGGCCTGCGTGCCAGCTGGTGCCGCAGGCGGCGATGGTGATGCCGGTGGCGGCCTTGAACTCGGCGGGGGTGATCTGTCATGTCGGGGAGGAAGACGTGGCCGGTGTCGAGGGAGACGCGGCCGAGGGTGGTGTCGCGGACGGCGCGGGGCTGCTCGTTGATTTCCTTGAGCATGAAGTGCTTGTAGCCGGCCTTTTCGGCCTGGATGGGGTCCCAGGTGATGCGCTGTGGGAGGAGGGTGCGGGGGTTGCCGTGGAAGTCGGTGAGGGTGATGCCGGCGGGGGTGAGGGTGGCGACTTCGCCGTCCTGGAGGAAGTGGATGTTGCGGGTGTGGTGGAGGATGCCGGGGACGTCGGAGGCGAGGAAGAATTCGCCGTCGCCGATGCCGAGGACGGCGGGCGGGCCCATGCGGGCGGCGACGAGCTTGTCGGGCTCGTTGGCGGAGAGGACGCCGATGGCGAAGGCTCCGGTGAGGCGGTCGACGGCGCGGCGGACGGCTTCTTCGAGGGGGAGAGACGAGGAAGTAGGAAGTAGGGAGTAGGAAGTAGGGACTTCGAGGACGGCTTCGGACTCGTTGGCTTCGACGGTGGTTGCGGGGCCAGGGCTAAAGCCCGGTTTGGTGGCGGGTTGATTCAGCGGGCTAAAGCCCGCTGCTAATCCGGGTGAAGCGGCGGAGGATGACGCGGAGGTGGTGGCGGGCGAAGTGGCGGCGGCTAGCTCTAGTTCGTCCTGGATTACGTGGGCGATGATTTCGGTGTCGGTTTCGGAGACGAAGGTGTGGCCCTTGGCGATGAGGGCGGTCTTTAGCGGGAGATAGTTTTCGACGATGCCGTTGTGGACGACGACGAGGGTGCCGGTGCCGTCGCGGTGGGGGTGGGCGTTTTCTTCGGTGGGGCGGCCGTGGGTGGCCCAGCGGGTGTGGCCGATGCCGTAGGTGCCTTGGACGGGGTCCTTGGCCAGGATGTCGGCGAGGTTGCGGAGCTTGCCGGGGGCGCGGCGGAGCTGGAGAGGGTGGCCGCCGCCGGCGACGGCGATGCCGGCGGAGTCATAGCCGCGGTATTCGAGGCGGGCGAGGCCTTCCATGATGACGGGGACGCAGGCTTTGGGGCCGATGTATCCGACGATTCCACACATAACTACAGAGTGTAGAGGATAGGGGGTAGAGCGTAGAGGAAAAGGTCCTGCGCGGACGGCGGGAGTTAATACTCCGGGTGCAGGCGGAGGTTGTGGCAGCCCACCTTAGCCGACGATAGTGCCGTCGGCGAAGATGGGGCACCCGGCTGTGAGGCGCGCGTGGAGCTGTGGCGGCCCATGTCTCAAGTGCGAGACATGGGGCACCCGGCTTTGCGGGACGGCGGGCGTTGAGAACAACAGCAGTCTTAAGGGCGGGCGGCGTAGAGGAGGACGGCGGTGGCTGGGGGGAGGGTGGAGAGTTCGTGGTCGCCGGAGGGTTCGGCGAGGGTTACTTGGGTGGAGTCGAGTGCGGGGGCGGTTAGGGTCGGGCCCTGGCGGTATTCGGGGAGGTTGAGGATGAGGGGTTGGTGTGCGTCCTTGTTGATGATGGCTACGATGCGCTGACCTGTCGGGAGTGTCGCCGCGTAGGCGGTGGCGTTGACCGGGCCGGGGTTGAAGTCGATGGGGAAGCTGGTGGCGCCGGCGAAGTGGTTGGCGAAGAGCATGCCGTAGGCTACGGGCTCGATGACGTAGTTGTCGCCCATGCTGGCGATGGGGGTGTAGTAGGGATGGGGGTGCTTGGTGGGGTCGCCGTGCTCGGCGAGTACGAGGTCGTCGCCGGGGAGGTGGCCGCCGAGGGAGTTGCCGACGTATTTGCCGTTGCCGCCGTGGAGGTTGACTCCTGCGTAGCCGTTGGAGGCGAGGTTGAGGAGGTAGTCGGCCGCCCAGAGGCTGGCGGCGAAGACGTCGGAGACGCCGGGCTTGCCGCCGCGGTAGCAGGTGTTGCCTTCGGTCATGCGGTAGGGGACGGTCTTGTGTTCGCCTGCAGAGAGACGCGCTGCCGCTTCGCGGATGTCATGCGCGAGTTGGGGCACGCGCGGGTTGGGAGAGAGGATGTAGTTGATGTTCATGTTGGGGTTGGAGGGAGGGCCGCCGATGTAGTAGTGGTGCGTGAGGGCGGCGATGGTGGGCGGGTCGGTGAGAGAGAGGAGGCGGGTGACGATGGCGGCGTACCAGTCGGGGTTGCCGGCGGTGTCGGGGAGACCGAAGCGGGCGCTGGGAACGATGGCGCGGATGGCGTTGGCTTCGTCGAGCCACTCGTCCATGTAGAGGTCGGGGCCCCAGGTTTTGGGATCGCGGAGGTGGGTGCGGAAGAGGTCGGGCTCGTTGCCTAGCTGGAAGTATTCGAGCTTGCCTTTCTGGTGAGTGAAGCCGAGGGTGCGGGCGACGTAGTCGGCTTCCATGGCGGCGCGGCCGGGGGTGTTGGTGCCGAGGTTGATGCCGTAGATGCAGGTCCAGCCGGTGCGGTCGAGGAAGCCGCGGAGGTTGTGGATGGCTTCCGGGGTGATGGAGAAGGCGAGCGAGGAGGTGGGTTCGCCAACGCCTGTGCCGCCGACGTGGATGGCGGGCGCGGGGGTGGTGGGTGTGGGCTTCCAATAGCCGATGTCGGAGGTGTTGCCGCCGATGCGGAGGACTCCGTTGGTGGAGAGGGTGCGGAATTTTTCGATGAGGCCGGTGTTCTCGATGGAGAAGAAGCCGGGGTTGGTGAGCTCGTTGGTCTCGTAGGAGAGGCCGATGAAGTTGTCGGGGATGCGCGGGCCGGCTTCGCCGGAGTGGAGTTTGAGGGTCGCGGTGGGCGTGGTGGCTTGAGCGAGGGAGTTGAGGGTGGGGAGGGCGGCGGTGGCGGCGGTGGCTAGGAGGAAACGGCGACGGTCCATGCTCTTCATGGATGCAAGGGTACGGGCGGCGGGTGGAAACTGGCAAACGCGCGCGCGGAGCCGCTAGCTTCTGGCTTCCAAGCTTACCTGGGGCTGCGCCCCATGCTGTGATGAGACACGGGCCTTTGGCCCTTCCATAAGAGAATCAGGATAGCGTGATGCGCGGCTCGACGATTGGGGATTGGGGCTTGCTCGGCGATGGGGGTGTCTGAGACTGCTCGACGATGGCTCGCGCCATGGAGCTTGGCGGCGATACACCCACATCTCAAAATCAAGATGTGGGGCGCGCGGATCCGGGGGGATTAGGGCTGGAAGCGGTGTTGCGTTGACGGCGGGGGGGCGGGTTGCTTGATGCGGGCCAGGACGACGCGCGTGGGGCGGCGCTGGGCGGGGCCGTGGCCTGGGTCGGCTCGGTGGCAGGCTGCGATGCGGTTAGGGGCTTAGGCAGGAGGGTGCCTTGCGCGGGGATGGGCGCGGATTGCGGGGCGAGGTGCGCGGGCTGCTGCTGCGCGGGCTGGGTCTGTGACTGCGTTGCGGGCTGGGTTGTTGCTGGAGTGGTGGGCTGCTGCGTGGGAGCCTCGGTGGCGGTGGGCGCGATGGCGGTGGCCGCGGGGGCGTTGGGGCCGAGGACGAAGTCGATGGGATGCATGGCGGAGACGCCGACGAAGATCATGGAGGCGACCAGGATGACGCCGCCAGGAAGGAGGCGCCGGGCGCTGGCGGAGTAGTCCCTGATTTGGCCGTTGGCGTCGACGGTGCCCTGGATGCCGAGGAGGAAGAGCGCGAGGCCGACGAAGGCAAAGAAGATGCCGGCGACCATGCCGCAGGACTGCAGGAACATGCGGTTCTGGGCCATGTGGAGGCCGAGGACGGTGGAGAGATTGCCGGCGTTGCCGGGTGCGAGGTAGGAGTCGAAGTGGCGCTCGAAGGAGAGGGTGGTGTCGAGGGAGTAGCTGAAGATGTAGAGGATGGTGAAGACCATGCACAAGCCCGCGCATCCCAGAGCGGCGAAGACGCTATAGCGAATCAGCGGGTCACTCGTATGTGCTGGGAGATTTTGTTGCGGAGGATCAGATGGTACAAGGTCGTTTTCCATGGGACCTGGTGCACATGGGGTCTAGTGTGATGCCCCTTGGGGATAATCCTAAAGCATGGGAAGGGATTGGGCCGAAATAAAAGGTAATCGTGCGTGAGTGGCGAGATGGGGAAGGTACGAAGTCGTTACTAGGAGGGGATTACTTTGGCGTCATTATCTGGGCGGCGAAGCGGGCCATTTCGGTGTGCTGGGGGGAGGATTGGAGGAGGACGAGGGAGCAGCCGGCGGCTTCGAAGTCGGCTAGGCGCTGGCGGACGGTTTCAGGGGTGCCGATAAGGCCGGACTGGAGGCCTCGGTTGGAGACGGAGTAGTCGCGGAGAGAGATTTTCTTTTCGAGCTGGGAGCCAGTGATCCATTGCTGGAAGTTGGCGAAGCCTTCGGGGGATTTGGTGGGGTCGGGCTGCTGGCAGATGCGGTCTACTTCCCTGTTGGCTTCGGACTCGCTGTCGCGGACGATGCAGTAGCCGGTTACGCCGAAGATCATTTCGGGGAGGTGGGGGTGCTGAGCGCGGCGGGCGCGCATGTCGGCGATTTTGGTGGCGATGGTGGTGGGGTTGTCGCCGTGCATGAGGTAGGCGTCGCACTTGGCGGCGATGAGGTTCTTGGCGGTTTCGGATTCGCCGCCGGCGTAGAGAGTGGGGAAGGCAGGGATTAGGGGATAGGGGGTAGAGGATAGGGTTTCGATGCCGGAGTAGGTGCGCGTGGGGTGGGGTTTGGGGCTGAGGATGTTGTCTTCTACGGTGTAGTAGCGGCCGTGGTGGGTGGTGTGTTGTTGGCGCCAGGTGCTGGTGAGGACCTCTAGCCATTCGTTGGTGCGGGCGTAGCGGTCGTCGTGCTCGTCGAAGGGGATGCCGTACTTGGTGGCTTCGTCGCGCCACCAGCTGCTGACTACGTTGAGGGTGAGGCGGCCGTTGCTGATGCGGTCGATGTTGGCGGCTTGCTTGGCAAGGAGCGCGGGGTTGTGGAAGGTGGGGCGGACGGCAACCATTAGCTCTAATTGTTTGGTGATGGCGGCTAAGGCGGCGGCGGTGGACCAGGCGTCGAGCGAGTCGGCTTCAGTGCCCTTGATGTCGTTGAGGTTGAGCTCGGCGATGAGAGTGAGGTCGTAGCCGAGAGCTTCGGCGCGGAGAGTCAGGTCCGAGACGTAGTCCCAGGTGGCGGGCATTTGTTCGTCGTCGATGTTGCGAAGCCAGCCGCCGAAGACGGGGAGCCAGAAGCCGTAGCGCATAAGTACAGAGTGTAGAGGATAGAGGGTGGAGTGTAGAGAGCGAAGTTGCCAGGCCGATATGTGAGCGTTCGGTGTTTGGCTAAACCGCGTGATCTAACAGCTGCTGTATGTAGAGTGCCGCAGGGATGATCAGCGTGAGAAGCCAGAGCTTCGACGATTTCCATGCGGCGAGAGGCGGAAGGACGACGGCGACGAGAAGGAGAGCCACATAAACAAAGTCAGCCATTTGGATTGGACTCATCAAGAAGACGGGCCAGAGCGCGAATGAATAGCAGACGGCGAAGATGCCAATCGAATTGGAGATTGGGCGTGTCATTTCACCTACACGGTGGTGGTGATGTTGGCTTCTTGTTCCAGCCAGTCGGCTAGTTTGGCGAAGGGGTCGAAGCCGAGGACGTTGGGGCCGTCGGCTACGAAGTTGCTTAGGGCGTTTACGTCGTAGTAGTAGCGTTGGCCGTCGCGGCTGGTCGGTGATGTATTCGATGCCGCCGATGTGGATGCCGCTGTGGCGCATGAGGAGTTCTACGTCTGCGATGGCGTCTGCGGGTGGGGTGAAGGCTTCTACCGTGATGCCGGACTTGGGGGCGTCGATGGCGCAGGCGCCGCGGGCTAGATCTGTGCCGGTGGTTGTTCGGCAGATGTCGGCGGGGCAGAGGTCGAAGGTTTCGCCCGTGATGTGGACCTTGATGGCGTAGAGGTATTTGCCGTTGAGGACTTCTACGCGAACGATGTGCGCGCCTTCTGCTGGGATGAATTCCTGTACCAGAGCCGTAGAGTCCAAACCGAACTGTAGGGCTTCGGGGGAGCCGGGGTCTTGCGCGATCGCGGCCTGGAGTTGCGAGAGGCCGTCGAAGCGCTTGACGCCTGCGCCGGTTCCTCCGATGTTTGGTTTGACTACGATTGGCCAGCGGAGCCCTACTACCGCTTCTTCGGCTTGGGCGGCTCTGTGGATGACGCGGGCTTTCGGGTAGGGGATGTTCAGCTTGTCCATGAGGACTAGCTGGCCGGCTTTGCTGAGCTCTGAACTGAAGGCTTTGTGGCCATTGATGACTTTTACGCCGCGGGACTCGAGGTGCTCCAGGAAGCTTAGGGTGTAGAAGATCTGGTCGCCATGGTCGCGGTTCCACGCGCTCGGGCTCATGCGGTTGAAGACCAGCGAATATTTTTCTTCGGGGTGGTCTTCGGGGGCGAAGAAGTGGTCGGGGGCGTAGAGCTTCACGTAGGGGGTTCCGCGGCGGTCGAGCTCGGCGAAGAGGGGTTTGAACCAGTGGGGCTGTTCGTAGTAGATGGCGATGGGGAGGGTGGTGTTTGTCGTCGGCATGGAGTTACAGGATAAGACGTTAAGAGAGCGCGCTAAGTTACGAACTTTTATTTGCGGGAGGGTGTTGCGGCTTCGAAGTATGTTGTTACCCCGCTCATGCCAACGAGGGGCCGTCGGTATGAATGGGCACCCGGATTCTGCGGCGAGACCCACCTAGGCGCAGACGCGCGCCGAAGATGGGGCACCCTGGTTGGTGCTTCCCCTTCCTGCTTCCTACTTCCTATTCTGGGTTTCTTCCTGGCGGAGGTGCTTGATTAGCTGGGTGGGGTGGAGGGGCTTGGCCAGCAGCTCGAAGTGGTAGCCGCGCTTGCGGGCGCGGGCTAGAATCTCTACCGTGGCTGCCTGCCCGCTGAAGAGGACGATGCGGGTGTCGGGGAGAAACTTCTGGATGGCGATAGCCGCTTCGACGCCGTCGATGTGAGGCATGAGGACGTCGGAGAGGATGAGCTCGGGGTTGGTGAGGCGGGCCGCGTCGATGGCTTCCCTGCCACCGTAGGCGGCCTGTGCGGAGAAGCCGTTGCGGTTGAGGATTTGGACGATGGTGTCGGCGATGAGAGGTTCGTCGTCTACGACGAGGATGCGGGTGAGAGCAGACGCGCCGATGCCATCGCCGTCTGCATGAGACGCGGTCGGAAGCAGTTCTTCGCGCGAGTCGGTGGAAGAGAAACCTGAGTTCATAGGGGCCCTGTACTGTTCGCTAATCGTTGGCTTGAGTGTAGCGGAGTCTGTCTGTCAAACACAAAACAGGGGCGCAAATTTTCTATCGATAGGCGATAGAAAATACGTGATTTACCGGAGGGACAGTTTCAGGCGGAGAGGCGGGGAGGGGCCGGGTCGGAGCTTTGATTGGGGTGGAGCATGTGGACGGGAAGGACGACGCGGAAGATGGTTCCGGAGTGGTCGCCGGTGCGGGTGCGGAAGTTGATGCTGCCGCCTTGCTTTTCTACGAAGCCGCGCGTGACCCAGAGACCGAGGCCGGTGCCGACGGAGAGCTTGGTGGTGAAGAAGGGGGAGAAGATGCGGGCGCGCGCGGTGGGAGAGATGCCGGTGCCTTCGTCGCAGACGAGGATGGAGACGGCTGCGTTGTGACCGTGGCGACGGATGTGACGGCCGCGGATGTGGATGCGGCCGGGCCTGAGGACGGGCGAGAAGGTGAAGGCGTCGATGGCGTTGACGATGAGGTTGGAGAAGACCTGGCGGATTTCGCCCTGGAGGCCGTTGATGCAGAGGTCGGGCTCGAGGTCGAGGGTGCAGGTGATCTTGCGCGAGACCATCTTGCGGGCGAAGAGGTCGACGACACTTTGCAGGAGTTCGTTGAGATCGATCTCGATGGGGCGGGTGGTGTCGCGGTAGAAGCCGAGAGTTTGCTGGGCGATTTGAGCTACGCGCGCGAGTTCGGCGTCGGCGGTTTCGAGCAGAGACTGAACCGGCGCGGGGACTTCGGGATCGGTGCGGGAGAGGTAGATGAGGTTGGTGACGGCTTCGAGCGGGTTGTTGATCTCGTGGGCGATGGTGGCGGCGAGGCGGCCGGTGGCGGCGAGTTTTTCGCTTTGGCGGAGGGCGGTCTCCTGGGTTTTGCGGGAGGTGATGTCCTGCACGGTGCCGACCATGCCGATGATGTCGGTGGTGCCGGGAGCGAAAGTGGCATTGCCGCTGGCGGAGAGCCAGGTCTGGATGCCGTCTTCGGACTCGACGCGATACTCGGCGCTGTAGATGCCGCCGGACTGGAGGAACTTCTCCAGGGTCTCGCTGGTGTAGGCCTGATCTTCGATGGCGACTACGCGTTTGCGGAGGGCGGTGCGGGTGACGGGGACGTGGGGCTGGGCGTGGAAGAGGCGGGCGGCGCGGTCGTCGAGGTCGAGGAGGTCGGAGGCGCGATCCCAGGTCCAGGTGCCTAGCTGGGCGGCGTCGAGGGCCTGGCGGAGGCGGTCGGCGGTTTGGCGCTGGAGGGCGCGGGCGGCGTCGACGTGGGCGATCTCGTGGGTGAGGCTGTCGGAGAGGCGGAGGTTGTCCATGGCGACGGCGGCCTGGGAGGCGATGGTGGCGACGAGGTCTTCGCTGGCGGCGGTGAAGGCGTCGACGTCGGGATGGCCGTAGATGAGGCAGCCGAGGCTTTGGCCGGCGCGGCTGCGAACGGGGACGGAGAGATAGCTGCGGACGGGAGCGTGGTGGGATGAGAGGCCGGCGAAGGGGAGGTCTTCGCTGAAGCGGGGGTCGAGGGTGATGTCGGGTGAGCGAACGATGAGCTGGTTGAGGAAGCTGTCCTTGGGGATTTCGGTGCAGCGGGGTTCGGGGAAGGAGGAGAAGATGTTGAGGTCGGGGCCCGCTTCCTTGTAGAGGCTGTAGGAGGTGTCGTCGTTGCCGATGTTGTTGTAGAAGAACGCGCCGTAGCGGGCGCTGCAGAGATGCAGACCGGCGTCGAGGGCTGCCTGGACGATGACGTCGAGGGAGCGCTCGGAGGCGAGCAGGATGCCCGTCTCCACGAGGAGGCGGAGACGCTTCTCGTTCTGTGAGCCGTCGGGCGAAAAGGCTTTTGTGGAGTCGGATCCCATCGATCTGTTTGGATGCAAAGCGAGCAGGTTCAGCCGTATGAGGGGCCCTGATCGGAGCGCCTGGCTCGCCGGCGTTCCGTTATTCGGACAAAAAACGGGGCCCTGGACGTTGATGATGTGGAAGTCCTGAATGGACTGGAGTTTCCGAGTGACAGAAGCTGGCAGAGCTAGTTGCCGAGGTGCCAGTTTACGCCGGCGCTGACCTGGATGTCTCGCTGCTGATTGGTGCCGCCGTTGGGGAGTTCGGTGACGAAGTAGTGGGACATGAGGCGGATTTCGAAGCGGTGATAGATGTTGTAGTTAATGCCGCCGCCGAGGGAGTAGGTGAAGCCGGTGGCGGTGTTGGTGAGGGTGTTGGTTTTGGGACCCAAGGGGCCGGTGGGATAGAGGCCGGAGGTGGCGTGGGTGATGCCGAAGAGGCCTTCGCCGAAGATGCTGGCGCGGCGGCTCCAGACGGTGGGCGAGATGTGGCCGAAGTTGTAGGTGTAGCGGCCGCCGAAGAGGTAGCTGGACTGGTGGATGTCGATCTCGCTGCGGAGGTTGGTGACGGCCATGCCGTTGAGGGAGACGACGGGGCCGATGCCGTGGAAGAGCGAGGCAGCGAAGTCGACGGTGGCGCCGCGCATGTAGAAGAAGTCGGAGGCGCTGCCGCCGACGAACTTGGTGCGCTGCTGGGTGTAGGTGAGGCCGAGATCCATGGGGGTCTGGGCGTGGGCCGAGGGAAGGAAGGCGGCAAAAGGCAGGAGGAGGAGAAGCAGTGTCGCGATCCGGCGCAGGGCGTTTGCCGCAGGCGACGTCCATGAAGCTGCGGGCGCTGACGGGCGGTGAGTTGCGTTCCGGATTGGTGAAGCGGTCTGACGCATGCCGAAGGACACTCCTGGTTACTGGACGGTGAGCGTGAGGTAGGTGGACCGCGAGAGATTTCCGGAGGTAGCGGTCACCGTTAGGTTATAGGACGTCGGAGTTTCGCCGTAGTAGCCGGTGTCTGCAGCGGAGATGCAGCCGGAGAGACCGGCGGTAATTGCGAAGAGCAGAAGAAGATGGACGCGAAGAGCGAGGCGAAGCGCTTGCGGCGGCGGAACCACGCGAGCGGAAGCGCGAGCAGCGCGAGGGTGATGGGCGCGTAGCGCAGCGGCGAGCGAGGCGCGGGCGGACGCCGGAGGTGGGCGGTCGTCTGGAGGAGATTGGCGGCGGTGGCCGAGAGGGTTACGGGCGTGGCGCCGGAGCCGGCGGCGATGGTGGTGGGGGTGATGGTTCCGGTGACGCTGGCGGGCAGGCCGGAGAAGGTGAGGGTGATGGGTCCGGGGAAGGTGCTGGTGATGATCGGCGTGACGACGAGGTTGAAGTTGGCGGTGCCGCCGGCGATGGTGGAGACGTTGCTCGAGCTGCCGGAGGCTACGCCGATGGAGAAGTCAGCGACGGTCTGGGTGAAGACGGGCGAGGTGGCGGGGGCGTTGACGGCGTCACCGGAGTAGACCGCGGTGATGGAGTGGGGGCCGGCGTAGACGAAGCTGGCGGTGATGCTGACCATGCCGTTGACGATGGTGCCGGAGCCGATGGGTGTGGTGCCGTCAAAGAAGTTCACGGTGCCGGTGGGCGGGATGCCGGCGGCAGCGGTGGTGAGGGTCGCGGTGAGGACGGTGGGGTTGTTGAGGAAGACGGGATTGTTCGTGCTGGTGAGCGCGATGTTGACGACGTTGAGCACGGTCTCGAGGACGGTGTTGGTGGTCGCGGGCTGGTTGTTGGCATCACCGCCATAGGTGGCGACGAGGGTGTAGGTGCCGGGGAGCTTGAAGCTGGTGATGAGGGTGGCGACACCGCCGTTGATGGTTCCCGTTCCGATGGTGACGCCGTCTCTTGAAGGTGACGGTGCCGGTGGGCGTGCCGCTGGTGGAGTGGACGGTCGCGGTGAGGGTGGTGTTGGCGTTGACGTCTACGGGATTGACCGAGCTGGTGAGCGTAGCGGTGGTGGCGTAGAGGACGACCTGGGTGAGAGGCGGCGAGGTGATGGTCTCGGTGTTCGCGTCGCCGGAGTAGACCGCGGTGAGGATGTGGTTGCCGGGCGTGGTGAAGGAGACGGAGATGGAGTTGGCGGGAAGGGTGACGGTGCCGATGAGGGTGGTGCCGTCGTAGAACTTGATGGTGCCGCCGGGGTTGGTGGTGAGGGTGGTGAGTGTGGCGGTGAGGGTGGTGGATTGGCCGGGCGTGGAGGGATTGACGGAGCTGGTGAGGACGAGGGTCGCGAGGTTAAGAACGTGCTGGATGTAGGGGCCGGAGGTCGCGCCGGTGAGATTGGGGTTGGTGCTGGTGTAGACCGCGGTGAGGGTGTGGTTGCCGGCGGTGGTGAAGCTATAGGGCAGCGTGGCGGCGGAGCCGGAGACGACCACGGGTGCGCCGATGGCGACGCCGCCGTCGAAGAACTGGACGGTGCCGGTGGCGGTACCGAAGGCGGGCGCCGAAACGATGGTCGCGGTGAGGTTGGTGGACTGGCCGACGAGCGAGGGATTGATGGAGCTGGTGAGGGTGAGGGAGGTGGCGTTGCCGACGACCTGGGTGAGGGTGGCCTGGCCGCCCTGGGTGTAGGAGGTGGGGGTGTAGGTGGCCGTGATGGGATAGGAGCCGGGGGTTGGGAAGCTGTCGGGGATGCTGGCGGTGCCCACCTTGCCTGTGCCGGACACGGTGGCGGTGCCGATGAGGGTGGCACCGTTGTAGAAGTCGACGGTGCCGGCGGGAGTGATGGTGCCGGTGGTGGTGATGGTGAGGGTGAAGGTGGTGGTCTGGTTGACGAGCGAGGGATTGACCGAACTGGTGAGGCTCAGGGTCGCGGGCTCGATGACGTGGATGTGGTTGCTGACGGCGGTGGGGAATAACGGGCCGGGCGGGAGGGAGGTTGGCCCGGTGGCGGTGGCGGTCCAGATGCCGTACTGATTGAGTTGCAGGCCGGAGTGGGGGCGGGGATGGTGAGCACGCCGTTGTCGGCGGTGTAGGTATAGGTGCTGGTGTTGGCGTCGGTGCCACCGAGTAGTGCCATGCGCTGGTTTGCCGGTGGTCGTCGGTGGTGGTGAAGGTGATGGTGCCGATGTAGTCCTTGGCGACGGTGTTGTTGGAGTTCTAGGCCGTGAGGACGAGCTCGACGAGCCGTTGATGTGACGGTGGTGGGGTTGTGGGCGGGGGCTGATGGCAACGAGCGTGAAGTAGTTGAGGGTGGAGAGGCCGATGCCGGTGAGGTGAGGCAGTGTTACTGGTGGTGAGACCGCCGGCAGCGGTGGTGGTGAAGACGAGGTTGGCGGTGTTGGGGCCGACGATGGTGGGCTGGAAGTTGAGGTTATAGACGCAAACGTCGCCGATGGGGAAGGTGCCGCCGGGCGGTGGGGCAGGCGCTGCGTAGGGGGCGAGCAGGAAGGCAGCGGGGTTGGCGCCGGTGAAGCTGGGGCCGTTGGTCAGGGTGCTGACGATGTTGCCGGTCCCCTGGACGGTGAGGGTCTTGGGATCGTCAGTGGTATCGAGGTGCCGACTTCGGTGGGCGTGGGGAAGTTGACGGTGGCGTTGGTGCGAGCGGAGGTGACGAGGCCGAGGGTGGTGTCGCTGACGAGCAGGTCGCCGTGCTTTCGAGGATGAGGACACTGGTGGGGGTGGAGAGGGTGAAGGCGGGGAGGTGGTGAGGACGAACTGGTCGCCGGAGACGGTGGCTTCGACGATCTGGTGGTTGCCGGTGTCGGCGATGTAGAGGGTGCCGGCGGGGTCGACTGCGACGCCGGTGGGGTTGCTCAGGGCGATGCTGGTGAGGGGGAAAACAGTGGTGACGGGGCGGAGCCGAGCGGATGCTCTACGATCTGATTGTTGCCGGAGTCGGCGATGTAGAGGATTGCTATTGTCGTCGATGGCGAGGCCGGTCGGGCCGTTGAGGGCGGCGCCGGGGCTGGGTAAAGGCCAGGGTGCGAGCGGTCGTGCCATCTGGGGGGACCTGATAGATTTTGTCATTGGACGGAGTCGGCGATGTAGAGGTCGCCGAACTCATCGACGGCGAGGCCGGCGGGGTTGTCAGCGTGACGTTGGAGAGTGAGGCCAGTGGGGTGAGGGGGGGCCACCAGGGGGAGGAGTAGACGTTGGCGCCGGAGGAGACATAGAGGTTACCCACGCCGTCGAGGGCAAGGCCGGAGGTGTTGGTGAGGGCGAGCGGGGCGCCTGGGTAGACGACGGAGAAGACGGCGGGGGACCGGCGGTGGAGCCTTCCAGGATGCGGCCATTGGCGACGTCGGTGAAGAAGATGTTGCCGCTGGCATCCGACGGCAGCCGCCTGCGGTAAAGGCGGCGAGGGGGTAAGCGGTAGCGAGGGCGGTGCGCGGTGGTTGGCGGGAAGACAAACTGCGGGCCACGCCGACGCCGGAGATATAGATTGTGTTGACGACCACGCCGGGTGTTGGTGATGAGGATCGCGCCGAGGCGGAGGCCAATCTGCTCGGGGTGAAGCCGAGATGATGGTGCAGGGGTCGGGGTAGGCGATGGTGCCGGTGCATGGTGGAGGAGGTAACGGTTGAAGTCTTCAGCGGCAGCGCCGTCGGTGACGACGCGGATGGCTGGATGGTGACACCGCCGGCGGGGCCGGTGAAGGCTGAGGTGTGGGGGCCTGTGGTGCCGAGGTGGGTCGTCGGAGAAATGCGTAGGTGGTGGCTGGCTGGAGGCCCTGGGCGAAGGCGGAAGGCGCGCAGAGGGCGAGCACAAACAGAATGAGCAGGAAAGTGGAGCGTACTGCCGCGAGCGAGATTCGGTGCTTGCTCGAGTGAGCTTCGCGCAGCGAGACAGTCATCATTCCTCCAACAAGGGCCGACAGAGCACAGAACAAGCAGGTTCCCCGGATCGATAGAAGGTTGAGGTCGGAGGGAGTGGGCGCGTGCACCCCAAACCGGACGAAGGCCAATCTCCTACCCGTAATAGATTCAGCAACTCCGCACAATTCTCCGCAGGTGAAACCATTGGGTAAAAACTTGAGGTAACGCGCCAAGAATACCATCTCGAAAGTTGCAATCCACAATTACTTCGGGAGGTTACAGCCCATTGAGCGTGGAAGGTAAACAGTCCAGAACAGAAACGGGTGTTTCCACCATGCATGAGGAAGTGGTCTGGGGGAAAGAACCATAGTGGATACGTTCCAAGAGAAAGGCTCTCGAATGAGGGCGTGGAGTGGAAAACAAGTGACTCGCTGGATTGCCGAGGCGAAGGTGGGTTGGTACTCAGAGAAAGAAGGTTGTGGGGCGTTTGGTTTGCTGAGCGGGATTATAGCTGCGTGCTGCTAACGATCGTGTGAAGGGCATGACGGGAGGCGGCGAGGGGCGGCGAGAGGGTTGGTGCTATTCTTCCCCAAATCGATGCAGAGAGAAGTCTGGCGGCGTGGGCGGAGGGAAGGCCTGCGGCTGCTGAGGAGAATGGGAAGATGACGCCACAGGATTGGGAGTCGCCGGAGAGATTGGATGCGGCAGAGGGTGGGGCGGTGTATGGGGGTGCGGAGCCGGCAGCGGCGTATGCGCTACGGCCGCTGAGCACGGGAGAGGTGCTGGACCGGGTGTTTGCGATCTATCGCGCGCACTTCTGGCTGTTTGCGGGACTGGCAGCGCTGGCGGGTGCGTTCAGCCTGGTGCTGAATGCGATTCAGCTGGTGGTGCACCATATGGTGTTGCTGCAGCATGGGATTCGGATTGCGGGACTGGTGACGCAGATAGCGGGCGGAGTGATTGCGATTCTGATGCTGCCGGTGGAGGCGGTGGTGTATGCGGCGTCGGTGTATGCGCTGTGCGAGGTTTACCTGGGGCGAAGGACTACAGCGAAGGAGGCGTTGCAGGCGACGATTGGACGCTGGCTGCGGTATGTGGGGATCGCGTTGTGGCAGGGATGGAGCGCGGTGTGGGTGATGCTGATCGTGGTGGTGCCGGGGGCGGTGGTGATGGGGATTGGCGCGCGAGAGGGGTGGGGATGGTGGCGCTGGGGGGTTTCATGGTGTTTGTGGGTGTGGCGGGCGGCGGGGTGTATGGCGTGATTGCGTACATACGGAACTCGCTGGCGATTCCGGCGGCGCTGATGGAGCAGACGGGGGTGCGGGCGTCGATGCGGCGGAGCAAGACGCTGGCGACGGATACAAAGGGGCGCATCTTTGTGGTGCTGCTGATTGCGGTTGCGTTGTATATGGTGGCGGGAGCGATTGAGTCGCCGATGATGTTTCTGATTGCGCGGACGCCGTTCAAGGAACATGTGATTGCGCAGTCGGCGGTACTGCTGATTGGATTTGTGGCGCGAACGCTGGTGTCGCCGGTGGCGTTGATTGGGTTGACGCTGGTGTACTTCGATCAGCGGGTGCGGATGGAGGCGTTTGACCTGGTGATGATGCTGGGTGGTGCGGGTGAAGAGAGGGTCCAGGGTGCTGAGGTCCAGGGTCCAGGGTCCAGGGTTCAGGGTCCAGGGTGAGGACGAGGCTGTGGGGAGTGATGGACAGCTCTGAAAGGCGAGGCGGAGGCTCGGGGGTGGGGCGGGGTGGGCGATGGGTCGCGGCGGCGTGCGCGATGCTGGTGGTGGGGATGACGCCGGCGGCGCATGCGGCGGGGTTGAAGGATATTTCGCGGGATGGGTTTGGTGCGGAGGTCGTAAGGCTGCAGGGGGTGGTGGCGGCTTGTGCGAGTTCAGCGGCGGGTGTAATGCGGATGCGGTGGGAGACGATGTGCGCGTGGGGGATGTGGCGAAGGGTGGGTTCGAGGAGCATTGGGATTGGCTGCGCGGCGCGCTGAAGGATGCGAAGACGGCGAAGGATGGGGAGCGCGCGAAGCTGATGCGCGAGGCGGGAGCGCGGCTGGAGGCGATGGGGCAAGAGAGTGCGGGCGGGGCGGCGGAGAGTGGGTTTGCGCGGGCGCGGGCAGTGGCGAATGCAGTGCTCGCGGAGCCGCAGTTCCAGGGGGCGGTGGGATTGACGTGGTGGGACCGAGCGAAGATGAAGATTTTTTGAGTGGGTGCAGCGGATGTTTGAGGGCGTGGTGCGGGTGGGGACTGCGGCACCGTGGCTGGGAACGCTGCTGGAGTGGTTGTGCTTTGTGGGAGCGGCGGTGGGGCTGCTGTTTTTTCTGCTGCGGAATGTGGCTCGGCAACGGTTGAGGGTGGAGCTGGGGGGCGAGGCGGTGCAGAAGTCGGCGTGGGAGAGCGAGGCCGATGACTGGGCGAAGTGGGCGGCGGAGCATGCGGAGGCGGGCGAGTGGCGCGAGGCGGTGCACTGTTTGTACTGGGCGGCGATTGTGCTGCTGGAGTCGCGGCGGGCGTGGCGGCATAATCCTACGCGGACGCCGAGGGAGTATGTGCGGCTGCTGAAGCCGGGGTCTGCGCAACAGCAGGGGCTGCGGAGGCTGACGCAGATCTTTGAGCGCGTTTGGTATGGGCTGCGGGATGCGGATGAGGGGGAGTATGCGGAGGCTCGCGCGCTGTATGAGCGGGTGGCGGCGGGTGCGGCTGAGGGAGTGGGTGGGGCGAGTGAGACGGTGGCGGCTGGAGGTCTGGCGTGAGCGCGGGCAGGTGGGCGGTTGGGCGATCGGGGGCGGCTGCTGATTCTTTGCGGCGTGATGGTGGTGATGATCGTGGTGGTGTGCGTGGTGGCGCCGTCGACGCAGGAGAATGATCCGCGGCCGACGATCACGAATGTTGGGCCGCGTGGAGCGAAGGCGGCGTTCCTGACGCTGACGGCGCTGGGGGTGAGGACTTCGGCGTGGGAGCATCCGCTGGCGGAGCTGAATGCGGATTTGAGTGATGCGCAGGTAGCGCGCACGACGCTGATCCTGGCGGAGCCGCAGTATGACGCGACGCAGGAGAAGGATTTGGCGGGGGCGGTGAATCGGTTTCTGGAGCGCGGAGGGCGGGTGTTGGCGACGGGGGCGTCGGGCGCGCGGTTGCTGCCGGGGGGCGAGGTGTCGCCGGCAGGGATGCTGGCGAGTGGTGCGTGCCACACGACGCCGGAAGGGCCGGGGGCGCTGGCGCGCGCGGGGCGAGTGGAGATGATGAATGCGGCGCAGTGGTCGAAGGACGGGCCGCGGTATGTGGTGGAGCAGCGCTGCGGCAAGGATGCTGTGGTGGTGAGATATTCGGTGGGCAAGGGTGAGGCGGTGTGGTGGAGCTCGGCTACGCCGATGGAGAATGCGGGGCTGAAGAACGATGCGAGTTTGAGGTTGCTGCTGGCGAGCGTGGGGGCGGGCCCCGGATTGGCGCGAGACGCCGGGCGGGATGTGGTGTTTGGCGAGTCGCTGCATGGGGCGGTGAAGTCGCTTTGGGATGAGGCGAAGGGGCTGCCGCTGCAGTGGCTGGCGCTGCAGGCGGCGCTGCTGTTTGCGCTGCTGGTGGTGAGCTTCAGCCGGAGGCGCGGGCCGGTGAGAGCGCCGGTGCGGTTGCCGCGGAGTTCGCCGGTGGAGTTTGCTGTGTCGATGGGCGATTTGTATGAGAAGGCCGCGGCGAGTAGTGCGGCTACCGAGGCGGCGAAGCGGAGATTGCTGCGGGTGGTGACGCGCGAGGCGGGCGTGGCGCAGGGAACGGTGGAGGAAGGGCCGGAGGCGATTGCGGAGGCGCTGCAGCGCGAGGTTGGGTGGGGATTGGGCGTTGGTGAGTGAGCATCTGCAGGAGGCGAAGCGGGCGCAGCATGAGTCGATTGCGATGCGGAGTGCGCTGGCGCTGGTGCGCGCGTTGAGCGAGGATGCGAAGAGGGTGAGGACGCACCTGGAGCTGCGTCAGACAGTAGAGAGTAGACAGTAGACAGGCAAAGAAGCGTGGATGAGGAGAGAGTGTGAGCGAAGAGAGTTTGGGAGTGGCGGCGGCGAGCGAGTTGTTTCGCGCGAGGGCAGGAGCAGATTGGGCGCGTGATTGCGGGGCAGCAGGAGGTGATTGCGCAGGCGCTGCTGACGACGCTGTGCGGCGGGCATGCGCTGATTGAAGGCGTGCCGGGCGTGGCGAAGACGCTGGCGGTGAAGACGCTGGCGAGGTTTCTGGGGCTGGAGTTTCGGCGCGTGTCGGGAACGCCGGACATGATGCCTGCGGATATTTTGGGGACGAGTGTGTTCTCGCCGAAGACGGGTGAGTTCTCGTTTCACAAGGGGCCGGTGTTTACGCAGTTTCTGCTGACGGATGAGATCAATCGGATGCCTCCGCGGACGCAGGCGGCGCTGCTGGAGTCGATGGAAGAACGGCAGGTTACGGCGGATGGCGAGCGGCATGTGCTGGATGATTTCTTTACGGTGTTTGCTACGCAGAATCCGGTGGAGTTTGAGGGGACGTATCCGCTGCCGGAGGCGCAGCTGGATCGGTTTCTGCTGAAGATTCGGATGGAGTATCCGGATGTGGCGGAGGAGCGGGTGGTGCTGGAGCGGCATCATGCGGCGCTGGATGGCGCGGGGTTGGCGGAGACGGAGATTGAGGCGGTGTCCGTTTGAGTTGCTGGCGGCGGCGCGGCGGGAGGTTCGGGCGGTTCGGGTGGAGCCGGCGATCTTTGATTACTTGCTGGCGGTGGTTCGGCAGGACGAGGGCGTGGCCGACGATTGCGCTGGGGGCTAGTCCTCGGGCTAGCACTGGGTTGTTGCTGGTGGCGAAGGCGTTTGCGGCGCGGGAGCAGAGGGACTTTGTGATTCCGGATGATGTGAAGGAGGCGGCGCTGCCGGTGCTGCGGCATCGGCTGGTGTTGCGGCCGGAGGCGGAGTTGGAAGGGTTGGATACGGATCGCGTGGTGCGGGATGTGCTGGCGGCTACGCAGGTGCCGAAGTGAAAAAGCAGGGATTAGGGAACAGGGATTAGGGATTAGAAGAACCTTGCTACTTGCTAATTGACTTCCTCATTGCTTCCTGAAGCGCCTGGCTTTACCTGCTTATGCAGACATTGATTCCACAATCCGCTAGTGCGAGGGCGAAGCCGCTGGGTAAGGCTGGGCGGTGGCTGGGGTTTGGGCTTACGCCGCTGGCGCTGGGGTTGTTTGCGGTGGGGTTGGTGATGGCGGTGCCGGCGTTCTTTCATGCTCGGCAGATTTATTTCATGCTGGGGTGGGATGGGTTGGTTGCGCTGCTGGTGGTATTCGATGCGGTGCGGCTTCCCCGCCCTGAGCAGTTTGTGGTGACTCGGACGTTTTTGGATTCGCCGCAGTTGGGGCAGGCTACTCGGGTGGAGTTGGGGGTGCGGCGTGGAGGCGGATGCGTGTGGTGGATGTGCGGATGGTGGATGATCTGCATCCGGCGCTGGTGGCGATGCCGGTGGTGCAGCGGGTGGAGGCGTTTCCGCGTGAGGATGTGGTGAGTGTGTCGACGATTTATCCGCGGGAGCGTGGGGATTTTGGGTTGGGGCGGGTGTATTTGCGGTATCGCGGGGCGCTGCGATTGGTGGAGCGGTGGGCTGTTGCGGAGCCGGTGGTGGCGGTGGATCGTGGAGCGGCGCCGGAAACCCATGTCTCAAAAGCGAGACATGGGGCACCCGGTATTTGCGGTGGGCGGACAGCAGACGGGTGCGGGTGTTTCCGGCGCATGAGGATAGCCGGGAGAGTACGCAGTTTTATTTGCTGCGGGCGCGGCAGATTGAGTTGGAGAAACGCAAGCTGCAGTTGCGCGGGGTGGGGCGGGAGTTTGAGAGTCTGCGGGATTATCAGCCGGGGGATGAGCTAAGGAAGATTTCGTGGACGGCTACGGCGCGGCGCGGGAGGTTGGTGACGCGGCAGTTTACGGTGGAGCGGTCGCAGCAGGTTTGGATGATGCTGGATGCGGGTCGGCTGTCGCGGACGGCGTTTGAGTTGCGGCGGGGTGGGGTGGAGAGATTTGCACGAGACGAGTGCGGAGCGTGAGGCGGCGCATGTGCTGACGGTGACGCAGCTGGACCAGGCGGCGACGGCGGCTACGATGCTGGCGCAGGTGATCCAGGGGTCGGGCGATAAGTTCGCGATGATGGCGTATGGGCGGGAGGTGCAGCAGTTGCTGCCTCCGGGTGCGGGCGTGGCGCATGTGCGGCTGCTGATTGATTTGCTGAGCCAGACGCGGTCGGAGGCGGCGGAGGCGGATCATCTGAATGCGGTGGCGCGGCTGAAGTCGGCGCAGCGGCGGCGGGGGTTGATTGTCTGGATTACGGAGTTGGTGGATAGCGTGGGGAAACCGGAGCTGGTGGTTGCTGCCGTCGGAGTTGGTGCGGAGGCATCTGGTGGTGTTGGTGGTGCTGAAGCATCCGGAGCTGGAGGAGTTGGCGGCGCGGGAGCCGAAGACGAAGGATGAGATGTTTCACTCGGCGGCGGCGCAGGAGATGCTGGAGCGGCGGCGGGAGACGATTGCGCAGCTGGAGCGGCAGGGGGTGTTGATTGTGGAGACGACTGCGGCGGAGGTGGGGATGCGGGCGGTGAGTAAGTATCTTGAGGTGAAGGCTGAGGGGTTGCTATGAAGTTATCGAGAAAATTGAGATGGTGGGCCATTTCCGCAATCGCCATCGTAACAGCAGTGATTCTGCTGGGGCAGATCGCCGATTATTTCTACAACAGACACCGGATTGATTCTGATGCTGTAGAACATAGTCTTCGCTCAGAACTGCCGATGGGAAGTCCACTCGCTGTAGTCGAAGATTCTCTCAGAAGGCGGAAAATGGAGTTCAGTTTTGAAGCATCTTCTCACAGCGTTTCTTCCATCGTGAGGGGTGTCAGAGGAAGCAGCTTTCCCATCGAGAAGTCCGTGCTTTATACGTTTCACTTTGATGAGGAGTTGAAGTTGCGATCTATCGACGTGAAAACGGAACTCACCGGCCCGTGAAGGTAAACATCCTCTATTGCACGCCCTGAACGATCTT
>CAVTSJ010000004.1:0-59357 GCA_963737325.1 uncultured Acidobacteriaceae bacterium | reverse complement strand
GACGCCCCCGAAGTCACCATCGGACGGAACGAAGCTCGATCCAACTTCACCACGGACGCAGTCACTACCATGCCTCTCGATCAGCAACCGTTCCATCTGCCAACCCTGCTGGTTCTCGCTGGGCTGGCAAGCTCAAAGGGCGAAGCACAGCGCAAACTCAAAGAAAACGCAGTCAGCGTGAATGGCGAGAAGACCTCATCCATTACCGTCACATCGGAGACCCTCGGGGAAACCCCCACCCTCCGCCTCGGCAAAAAATCCGTCCGCATCCACTGGACCACCTAACCCGAACTCCTTGGCGAAACTTCGCGCTCTTCTTGGCGCACTTAGCGTCAAAGCTTTTCGCGTCCCCCGGCAAGACCCCCGCCCCACCCATCACGGTCTCAGCGTGATGAGTGGGGCAGCACAGTCCCCACCCATCACGACCTGAACCGCCGCCAGCCTCAGTTGTGTCTGGGACGGCAGGATCATCAAGAGCCCACACCTACTTCGCCTGCACCATCTCCGCCACAACCGCCTCAACCTTATCGAGGATCTGCCCCCAGCCCTCCAGTTGACCACTATTCCTCGCGCTCTCCCGTCTACGCTTCGTCTTGATCACAATCCGGGCCCGCACCAGGTACGCAATATGGTTTGAAATCATCTGCTGCGATAGATCGCGCAAAGGGTCCGCGAAGGACGGGTACCTGGTCTCATGAGCTTTACTTCTTGGGCCGCGACTCCGGCGGCACAAGACCTTCGAGGCGGTAGTACACAACGAGCTGGCCGTAGTGTTCCCCGCTATGTTCGATGATCCCGTAGGCGATGTCGAGAACGCGCGATTTCTGCCCAGGGAAATACTCAACTTCCCTCGTCATGCCTTTTTCGCCTTGCGCCTGGATGGCGGCTGCGCCATCGGCGAAGGCTTTCTTGACGAACCCAACGACGTCGGCCTTGGTTTTGTATTGGTCGCGCTTCGGATCTCCCACGGGGAGCTTCTCCCCCATCACCGTATTCGTGAAGTAGTAGCAGGAACCCGCCGCGTGCAGCAACTGCTCGGCGAAGCTTCGCTGCGCGGGTGTCGGCTTGAAGTCATACTTATCCTCGGGAAAATCTTCGGCCATCACCGTCAGCTTGCGGCCAATCTCGTTCCAGGAATCGAGCACGACCTTCACCTCCGGCTCGGCAGGCTTGGCTGCATCTTTCTTCATCGCGTCCTGGGCATGGGCAGCAAGTGCGAATGCCACAAGGACGATAGCGATCAACGGTAGTCTCTTCATTTCCTTCTCCATGATTGAGTTTCGCGAATCAAACCTTCCGCTTCCTACTTCGCCTGCGCCATCCCCGCAACAACTGCAGCAACTTTATCGAGTGTCTCGTTCCAGCCCTCGAATTGCCCGCTTTCTTTCGCGCTCTTCATGGGTTCATTTCCGATGTAAGTGAGTTTCGTCCTGCCGTTTTCGAGATCCTCAAAGAGGGTCACGTCGTACGCACCGTCGATGGCTTGATCTTCTATTCCTAAGGCTGCTGGATCAAGCTTGTTTCCCTTCGAGTCCGAAAAATACATCAGGGAAACGATCTTCTCGTACGGAACAATCTCGTAGTATTCGACGGCATTCCAGCCCTCGTACCCTTCCGGCGTCCTCATGCACAGGAGAAGTTTTCCGCCTACGCGAAAATCCATCTCGCAAACGGGCGCAGTGAAGCCCTTCGGTCCCCACCACTGCATGATGTACTTTGGGTCTGTCCACGCCTTCCAAACCAACTCGCGTGGGGCATCGAAAACTCTTGTAACGACCATCCGCTCAACTTCGCTAACCATGTTTTCTGCCATCTCTGGCCTCCTCTTTCTTCATTTGATTTACAACCACATCCAGCTTGTCGAAACTCTCTTCCCAGAATCGGCGATAGCTGATCGTCCAGTCGCTGACCGCTTTAATCGCCTCGGGCCTCAGCGTGCACACACTCTCTCGTCCTCGCTTCGTCTTGATCACAATTCGCGCCCGCACCAGATAGGCAATATGTTTAGAAATCATCTGCTGCGAGAGTGCAAACGGTTCCGTCAATCCATGCACCGACGACGGCCCGTAGGAGAGTCGTTCGATCATTGCCCGGCGCGTTGGATCAGACAAAGCCGTAAAGGTTGTACCAAGATTATCCACAACCAAAGGGTAGTGGATTGTCGGCCAATGTCAACTGCTAATTTTGCGATGCGTGGTTTCTGCCCGAATGTTTTAGCCCTGAAAGCGGTCCTGCTGACACCCGACTTGCCAGGACCTCAGCAACGGATGATGCCAAGGTAAATCGGGCGTACCATCACCTCATACTAGGAGAGACTCCCATGGCCCGCGTCCTCGTCCTCTACGCAACCCCATCCAACCCCGCCGCCTTCGACCAGCACTACGCCGACGTCCACATCCCCCTCGCCAAAAAACTCCCCGGCCTCCAGAGGTTCGACATCAGCACCGGCCCCATCAACTCCCCCGCCGGCCCCTCCCCCTTCCACGCCATCGCCACCCTCACCTTCCCCGACATGCCCTCCCTCCTCGCCGCCCTCTCCAGCCCCGAAGGTCAGGCAGCCGCCGCCGACGCCCAGACCCTCATGGCCCCCGGCAGCCAGCTCCTCTTCTTCGACACCCACGAGGCCTAGCCCTTCCGCGGACGGATCTACCCCAAGAGTAGTCATTAAATGAGCGTCTAGTCACTCATGCATGAAAAGGAATTGACTCCCGAAACTAGGCTAAAGACATCGCCGCGTACGCGAAACTAGGCTAGACCGACATAACTTTTACCCGAATTCATCCAATCTATATTCGTATCTGCTAATATTCATCTATGCAGGATGCCCTCCGCCGCTTCAAAGCCGACATCTTCCAGGCCCTCGCCCACCCCACTCGCATCGCCATCCTCGAGCTCCTCGCCGACGGCGAACTCTCCGCCGGCTCCCTCATCGACAAGCTCAACATGGAGCAGGCCAACGTCTCCCAACACCTCGCCGTCCTCCGCGCTAAACACCTTGTTATCAACAGAAAATCCGGCAACCAGGTCTTCTACTCCGTGCGAGACCCCCTCATCAACCAGGTCCTTTCCCTGATGCGCACTTACTTTCACGCCCACCTCAAAGAGTCCCTCAGCATGCTCGGCGAGATGGAAAATCCGATCGAGAGCACCCCTTGACCACCCCCACCGAGTACCCCTCACGCCAGTGGCTGCCGCGCTCCATCACCTGCCTGCGCGGCTACACCCTCAACGACCTCACCCACGACCTCATCGCCGGCCTAACCGTAGGCCTCGTAGCCCTCCCCATGGCCATGGCCTTCGCCATCGCCTCCGGCGTTCCGCCGCAAGTTGGTCTTTACACATCAGTTATCGCCGGCTTCCTTATCTCCGCCCTGGGCGGCTCCCGCGTCCAGATCGGCGGCCCCACTGGCGCCTTCGTCATCATCGTCGCCGGAATCGTAGTGAAATTCGGCATGGCCGGCCTCGCCCTCGTTGGCCTCATGGCGGGCGTCCTCCTCCTCATCATGGGCATCACCGGCTTGGGCTCCGCGGTCAAATACATCCCCCGCCCGGTCACCATCGGCTTCACCAACGGCATCGCCCTGCTCATCGCCTCCACGCAAGTCAAAGACTTCCTTGGACTTAACACCCCTCCCATCCCCGGCGACTTCCTCACCCGGATCGAAATCCTCGTCCGGTACGCCTCCACCGCGCGCTGGCAGACCGTAGCCGTCGGCGCCTCGTCACTAGCCATCATCCTTCTCTGGCCCCGAATCACCCGCCGCATTCCCGGAGCCATCATCGCCGTGGTCGTCGCCACCGCCGCCGCTACGGTGCTCCACGTCCATATCCAAACGATCGGCACAAAGTTTGGTGGAATCCCCCGGGGCTTCCCTCACTTCGCCCTACCCAGCTTTCGCGGAGTCAGCGTCGTCCCGCTCCTACCCTCAGCCTTCACCGTAGCCATGCTCGCGGCCGTGGAAAGTCTTCTCTCCGCAGTAGTTGCAGACGGCATGAGCGGTGATCACCACGACTCCAATATGGAACTCATCGCCCAGGGCTTCGCCAACATCGCCGCACCGCTCTTCGGCGGCATGCCCGCCACCGGAGCCATCGCCCGCACGGCCACCAACATCCGCTCCGGAGCCCACACCCCCATCGCCGGCATGATCCACGCGCTCACACTGCTCGTCATCCTTCTCGTGGCAGCGCCCCTGGCCGGCTACGTCCCCCTTGCCACGCTCGCCGCAGTACTCTTCGTCGTGGCCTACAACATGGGCGAGTGGCGAGAGATTGCCACCATCTTCCGCCTCTCGAAAACAGACATCGCGGTCTGGTTCACCACCTTCTCCCTCACCGTCTTCGCAGACCTCACCGTAGCTGTCGGCGTCGGCATGTCCCTCGCCGCGCTTCTCTACATCTACCGCGTCGCCGCCACCACCACCGTCGCTCCGGTCACCCGCGAGTACTTGCAGGACGGCCAGGCACATATTCTTCAGGACAAGGAAATTCCCGCCAACGTAACCATCCTCCGTATCCACGGCCCCTTCCTCTTCGGCACTACCGAGAAGCTTGCCGAAGCCACACGCGACCTCAACACCTTCGGCGACATCGTCATCCTCCGTTTACGCAACATGACCGCAATCGACGCCACCGGCATCCACGCCATGGAACAATTTCTTGGGCGCCTCCAGCGAACCGGAAGAACCCTCCTTCTGTGCGGCGCGCGCGATCAACCCCGCAACATCATTGCCAACTCCGACTTCCTCAAGCACGTAACCCCCGAAAACGTCCTCCCCAACGTGCAGGCTGCCCTCGCCCGCGTCCGCGAACTCCAGGGCAACTTCGACGGCGTCGCCCCTGACCTCGCCCTCGAACTGGTCAAGCAGCCAATCTAGCCGCGAACCATCCCACCCACGTCCCCGACAGCCCTCTTCGCGGTAGCATCACAGTTGACATGCCGCTCCAGACCGCCAACATCATCGGCTCGGGTCCCAACGGTCTTGCCGCCGCCATCACGCTCGCGCAGCGCGGCGTCGTTGTCACCGTCTACGAGCGCAATGCCAACCTCGGCGGCGCCTGCTCCACCGCCGAAGTCACCCTCCCCGGCTTCCATCACGATCTCGGCTCCTCCTGCTACCCCCTCGGCATCGCCAGCCCCTTCTTTCGCAGCCTTCCGCTCGCCGACTATGGCCTGCGCTGGATCGAACCGCCCAGCCCCGTTGCCCACCCACTCGACGACGCCACCGCCGTTACCCTCGAACACAGCCTTGAAGCCACTGCAGCCCAACTCACCCCGCACGATGGCAACGCATGGCGCTCACTTCTCGGCCCCACCATTCGCAATTGGCCTCAGCTCGTCGAAGACTTCACTCAGCCCCTACTGCGCTTCCCCAGCCATCCCGTAGACATGGCAATCTTCGGCCCCGCGGCGCTTATGCCGGCGCAGATGCTCGCCACCACCCTCTTTCAGGATGAACGCGCTCG
This sequence comes from uncultured Acidobacteriaceae bacterium, assembly GCA_963737325.1. Classification (GTDB taxonomy): domain Bacteria; phylum Acidobacteriota; class Terriglobia; order Terriglobales; family Acidobacteriaceae; genus Granulicella. The sequence continues at coordinate 53,891 of CAVTSJ010000004.1, read as the reverse complement.
CGCCCTCTTCGCTGGCATCGCCGCGCACTCGGTCCTCCCGCTCACCCGCGTCGCCAGCTCGGCCACTGGCCTCGTCCTCACCGCAGCCGGTCACACTACAGGCTGGCCCATCGCCGCAGGCGGCGGCCAGTCCATCACCAACGCTCTCGCCAGCTATCTGCATTCGCTCGGAGGCCGCATTGTCCTCAACGCCGACATCCAGAACCTCTCCGACCTCCCCGCCGCAAGCGCCACCCTCTTCGATACCAGCGTCTCCTCACTCATTCGCATCGCCGGCCCGGCACTCGCGCCCGCCTACGTCCACGAGCTCACCAAGTTCCGCCCCGGCCCGGGTATCTTCAAGCTCGATTTCGCCCTCAGCCAGCCCGTCCCCTGGCGTTCCCCCCAGTGCGCCCGCGCCGCCACCGTGCACCTAGGCGGCACGCTCGCCGAAATCTCACAGTCCGAGCACGACGCCTTCTACGGCCGCCTCAACGACCGCCCCTTCGTCCTCGTAGTCCAGCCCAGCCTCTTCGATCCCACGCGCGCCCCCGAAGGCAAGCACACCGCATGGGCTTACTGCCACGTCCCTTCCGGCTCCATCGTCGACCGCACAGCCGTCATCGAAGCGCAAATCGCTCGCTACGCTCCCAGCTTCCAGGACACCATCCTCGCCCGCCGCGCCAGCAACGCACAGGACCTCGCGGCCTGGAACCCTAACCTCATCGGCGGCGACATCTCCGGCGGCGCAATGACCCTCTCGCAACTTCTATTCCGCCCCACCTCCCACGGCTATCGCACCAGCAACCCCAACGTCTATCTCTGCAGCTCCTCCACACCTCCGGGTGGAGGAGTTCACGGCATGTGCGGCCATCTCGCCGCACTCGCTACCTGGCACGACCTCGGGCCACGCACTTAGCCGTTGACGGCTCCCCCGCCGCAAGCAACAATCGTTCCACCCCAACTTCCCCGCAGCACGAAAGGCAGACCCTTGTCCGAGTTGACTTCCGACGCTTCCCCAGATCTGTCTCCAGACTTTTCCCACGACCCGATCCCCGACCCCTCTTTCCAGCCCGCTGAAACCAGCGACATGCCGATTGTTCCCACGCCCCGGCGCTGGTCCTTCGGCACCCGCCTCGCCTTCCGCTTCGCCTTCTGCTACCTCATGATCTACGCGCTCGGCTGCGGCAACGCGACCCTCTGGGAGGTCATTCCCTTCCACGTCGGCGAGCACCTCAGCGACTGGACGTCGTGGCCGTTCTTCCACGGCGCGCAGTGGCTCGGCCAGTGCATGTTTCATCTCACCGGCGTCGGCGCCAAGCTCCACGGCACCGGCTCCGGCGATACCATCCTCAACTGGATCGCTGTCGGCATCATGCTCGCCGTCGCCATTCTCCTCACTCTTATCTGGACCGCATTCGCCGAACTCCGCTCCCCCTCTCGCCGAGCCCTCGCCTACCCGCGCCTCTTCTTCTGGTTCCGTCTCATAATCCGCCTGACCCTCGGCGTCGCCATGCTCGGCTACGGCCTCGCCAAGCTCTTCCCGCTACAAATGTCTCCCCCCTCGCTCGCGGTCCTCAACGAGCCTCTCGGGAACACCTCGCCGATGACGATGCTCTGGACCCTCATCGGCCTCAACCCGGTCTACGAAATGATCTGCGGAGCCGCCGAAGTCTCCGCCGGCATCCTCATCCTCTTTCGCCGCACCGGCCTCCTCGGCGAACTCGTCACCGCCTTCCTCGCCACCAACATCGTCCTCTACAACTTCTGCTTCGACGTCCCCGTCAAGTTGTACGCCGCACACCTCCTCCTCATGTCCATCGCGCTCATCATTCCCGACATGCCCAGCCTCTTCAACTTCTTCTACCTCCACCGCCCCGCCAAGCCCATCGACGGCTGGGTCAAACCCGCCCGCCGCTACGGCCTCCGCATCGAAACCATCACTGTCATCATCGTGCTCCTTCTGGCCGTCCTGCCCAACGCCCTCCAGATGAATCAGATCTACGCAAAGCAGCGCGCCAGCCGGCGCAACCCGCCACCGCTCACTGGGCAATGGCATCTCGCCTCCGCATCCAAACCCTTCCTCACCGGCGACGGCGTGCCCTTGGCCAACATCATCTTCGAGCCCACCGGCCGCGTCATGTACCAGTCCTCCGACGGCGTCCTCTGGCGAGGCGGCTCCCGCTCCGACGACAAAAAGCACACCCTGCAACTCTTCTGCGAAGGCCACGACGGTCCACCACCCACCTACGCCGTCGTCAAACCCGATCCCACTCACATGGTCCTCACCCCCACCGGCAAGGACACAAAAGGCGACGGCGTCCTAACCCTCGTCCGCGTCCCTCTGCCCTCTCACTACCCGCTCGAAGACCGTGGCTTCCACTTCGTCAATGAGTGGGGCCTCGAACGCTAGAATCGCAAACCTCCACTGCAAACAGCAGCGCCCGCGAGATCCATCTCGCGGGCGTTGCTTTCTTCGCTCGACTTTTATGCCGTAGGCGCTTCCACGGGTGCTTTCACCTTTGCCGCCGCCGGTGGCTGCTGAACCTCAGCCTTCTTCGCCGGAGCCAGGATCGCATGCAGCGTCGTGCCTTCCATGCGCGGCATGAACTCCACAGTCCCCGCATCGCCAATGTCCATAATCAGCCGGTTGATGATCTTGTATCCGAGATCGCGATGCGCCATCTGCCGGCCCTTGAACCGCAGACTCGCCTTCACCTTGTCGCCGTCGCCAAGAAACCGCACTGCCTGGTTCTTCTTTGTCTGGTAGTCATGCTCATCGACCGTAACCGAGAACTTAACTTCCTTGATCACGATCACCTTCTGCTTCTTGCGCGCAGCGCGATCGCTCTTGTCCTTCTCGTAAAGATACTTGCCGTAATCCTGGATCTTGCATACCGGCGGCACAGCATTGGGCGATATCTCCACCAGGTCCAGCGAACGCTCGCGGGCCATCTTCAATGCCTCGAACGGAGCCATCACGCCGAGTTGTTCGCCGTTTTCATCAATCACGCGGACCTCGCGCGCGCGGATACGTTCGTTGGTGCGGATAAAGGATTTTGCGGAGCGTTTATCTAATGGTGGAATATTCAGCCTCCACGGCTCGCACTCTCTGCGGCCATGTTTTTAGGGATTGGTTTGGATTTCCGATCGCTTACAACAGAAACCGAAGCACTCGCGAGTATAGCATTCGCCCAATGCGCTTGATTGTGCCAAAGGACACGCAGGCACGAACCAACATTCCCGCATCGATCGAGGTCTATAATCGCTACACTCAATCATACAGCGCTGATCCAGATCTATTGCAGCAAAATGACTTACAGAAACAGCCGTCGCTGCCTTGCGTCGATGTCCCCGACCGTCACCAAAGCCTGCGTAATCGACCACTTCTCTCCCAGAAACCGGATGCGGAAAAAAGTTCATCGCGCGGCGCGGACCCTATCCAAGTCTCACCCGCGGTTCATAGTGAACCAATCCAACCCAGCCCAATAATGCATCCTGTGGCTTGCCCTTGCATGCCCCTCGCTAAGCTGCGACGATAGCTGGGTTAGTCTGTACGTTGTTTATGCTGTAGCACTACCCTAGCGCGCCACACGTCGGCTTCTAACGCTCGCCGTACGCGCAGGACCCAGGAGAGATCCCTTGGCTAAGCGCCGTGTTCTGCTTGTCGACGATGAAGTCACTGTTCTGCTGACCCTCAAAGCCGTCCTCGAGATCAGCGGGTTTGATGTGGATACGGCTGCCAGCGCACGCGAAGCTCGCTCCAAAATTAAACTGCGCGAGTACCAGATGGTCATCACCGATATGCGCATGGAGAGCGACGCGGCCGGCCGTGACGTCATCCAGGCCGCCCGCACCGCTGCCTATCACCCCGCAGTTGCCCTGCTCACCGCATTCCCCGACGACGACTGGGCCGACATCGGCGCCGACAAAATGCTCGTCAAGCCCATGCAGACGAGCATCCTCATCCGCCAGATTGAGAAGCTCCTGGACACTCATGCAGCCAAGCTGCAGCGTCTCGCCAACAGCGCCGCCGCGCCCGCAGCCCCCGCCACCTCCACCCACACAGTAGCTCCCGCAAAGAAGTCCGCAGCCAAACGGCTGCCCACTAAGAAGTCTCCCGCCAAGACCCCCGTCGCTCGCAAGAAGGTCGCCACCAAGAAGCGCAAGCGCTAGCAGGTATCACCAGCTACTGGGCGGGTGCCCCATGTCTCGTTGCTGAGACATGGGTTGCTATTCTCTCCACCTTAGCCTGCTACCTTACCCCGCGGATTGTCACCCAAGCGCCGGATACTTCACCCCCGTCAGCTCCTCCGACACCGCCCACAACCGCTCACCTATCGCCACATCCAGAGCTTGCGGCCGCGGCTGTACCACCACCGGCGATCCCTTCAGCTCCCCAAAACCATCCGGCCCAATGTACTCGCCGCCATGCGCATCCGGAGACGTCGCCGCATACAGCGTCGGCAGCGCGCCCGCTTCGTCATTTTGCATCAACACCGGTGCCAGCACCTTCACCGCAATCGCCTTCAGCGACATCTCCCCCGGCCCATTCGCAAAGATGCTCGTCGTCGAAACCCCCGGATGCACCGCCAGGCTGAGCAGACAGCTATGCGCTGCCCGTGCCCGTCGATCCAGCTCTTTCGCAAACAAAATGTTTGCCAGCTTCGAAGCGTTATACGCCTCCCAACCCTTCCCCTTGTAGCTGCGCTCACTCTGCAGGTTGTCGAATTCGATCTTGCCCGTGCGGTGCGCCAGCGACGCCACCGTCACCACGCGCGGCGCCGGCGACGCTAGCAGCGCCGGCAGCAGCAATCCCGTCAACGCGAAGTGGCCCAGGTGGTTGGTTCCGAACTGGCGTTCAAAGCCGTCTTCTGTCAGCTCGCGCTCTGGCAGCGCCATCACGCCAGCATTGTTGATCAGCAGATCCAACGCGATGCCTCGCCCGAGAAATGCCGCCGCAAAGGCGCGGATTGAAGCCAGGGAAGCCATGTCCAGGTTCACCACCTCCGCGCTCGCTCCCGGCGCCTGGCGCAGCAGCCTGTCAAGCGCCCCGCGTCCCTTGGCTTCATTGCGGCATCCCAGCAACACATGCGCCCCCTGGCGCGCGAGTTGCAACCCTGCCTGGTAGCCAATCCCGCTGTTTGCGCCCGTAATCAGCGCCGTCTTGCCTGCCTGCGGGGGCATCTGTTCCGCGGTCCACTTTCCTGTTGCCATGCTGCTGCCTCCTCAAAAGCCGGCCCTGCGCCGGCTTCCCCCCGATCCTATCAGCCCGCGTTTAGCCCTTCAGGCTCCCGCTTCCGCTGCATCAAACCACTTAGGTGGTAAGCTGGCTGGACCAATTTCAAGCCGCTGGTAAACCTGCCTCACTGCCTTTACAATCAAAGGGGCTTGTTGTCCGCGTAGTATTTTGGTTGCTGAGCCCTTTTGTGGGCCGAGGGCGATTTCGTTAAATAATTGGGAAGGGTTCACTGATGAAACTTAGTGCACGAATGACCGCAAGTGCAGTGCTGCTACTAACGCTGGCAGGCACAGTGGGATGTACCAAACTCAAGGCTAAGGACCAACTCGTCCGGGGCATCCAGGCCTTCAAGTCTGGCAAGTATGAGGAAGCAGTCGATTACTTCCAGAAGTCGATCGCGCTTGATCCGACCAATCCGAACGGCCACCTCTATCTCGCTACTGCTCTCAGCTATCAGGTCGTCCCAGATCTCACCACGCCCGAGAATCTGGCCCTCGCGCAAAAGGCCATCGACGGCTTCAATACAGTTCTCGCCCAGAACCCCAACGATCTCGACGCCCTTCGCCAGATCGCTTCGATCGATCGCAACATCCACCGGTATGACCAGGCCAAGGCAACTGAGTTGAAGATCATCCAGCTCGATCCCAACGATGCCGAAGCGAACTACACCATCGGTTACATTGACTGGACCGAATCCTACAAGAACGCCACCGACATCCTCGCTGCCGCCGGTCTGCAGGATGACGGCCTGGGCAATGTCAAGAAGTCTAAAGCGGTCTGCGAGAAACTCGTCGCCGCCAACACAGACCTCGTCAATGACGCGCAGAAGTATCTCGAACGCGCAGTCCAGATCAATCCCACCTACGACAACGCAATGTCGATCCTGAACCTCACCTGGCGTCGTAAGGCTGACCTGGAGTGCGGCGATGATGCCGCCCGCAAGGCCGACCTCGCCAAAGCTGATGAGTGGGTGCAGCGTGGCATGGGTGCCCGCAAGGCCAACGAGGCCGCCAAGGAAAAGATCGCCGCACACGGCGGCATCGCTCCACAGTAACGTCAACTGTGATGGCTATACCCGTCACTCAACTTGCATCGCAGAAGGCCTCCCGCACAGGAGGCCTTCTGCTTTGTACACGCCTCACATTTCTCCGCGGACACGCTCCCCATCTGCCTTTCTTTCACGCAATGTTAACCTAAGCCCCCACCGGAATTTCTATGCTTAGGGGATGCCCCAGGACCAACTCGACTACTCGTTTCAGACCTCTGCGAATCCCCGCTGCACCGTTCTCACCCTCAAGGGAGCACTCACTCTGGGCCATATCTTCACCCTGCAGCCCCAGCTGCAAGCCGTCGACGCCGATCTCCTTGTCGTCGACTGCACAGGCCTCGAGTACATGGACTCAGCAGGTCTCGGCGTCCTCGTCAACTTCTACGTCTCGCAGTCCAACAAGGGTGGCAAAGTTGCGCTCGTTGGTATCTCCGACCGCGTCTGGGCACTGTTCACCTCTACACGTGTCGATCAGTTCTTCCCCCGCTTCGCGTCGGTAGCAGAGGCTGAGGCCAGCCTCTAGCATCCACCCCGCGCCGACCGCCACCGGCTACCTCCACGCATCAGGCGCAGCCTGTGCGACGCGCCCTTGCCCCCTGCACCGTGGTCCTCGAAGCAATGAAAAGCGCTCCAGCCCAAAGCAATACTTGCCGAAGGATGGAGCGCCTTATGTCTAAAACCTGTTGTCGCTGACAGCGATGGATCGTGACTAGCTGCCGTTCTCGACACCCGGCGTGATAATCGCGATGTTCGTCACGTCGGCCTGTTTGCCAAAGCCAACTGCGTCAGCAACGGCGCCAAAGTTCAGACCCGGATCGCCCTTGATGAACATGATCTTCTCGTTCCGCGTCTCGAAGATCTTCGTCAACTCGGTCGCCATCTGGTCCTTGGGGAATGTCTGATTATTGATCTGGTACGTCGGTATGGCGCCCGTGTTCAGCACCGAGACAACGATCACCTTCTCATCCGTCTGCGTCTGGTTCTTGTCCTTCGGCGGCTGCGGCACCACCGTGTCCAGGCCCTTCGGCGTGGTCGGCTGGATCACCATGAAGATGATCAGAAGCACCAAGAGAACGTCGATCAACGGCGTGACGTTCATGTCCGAAACTGCACCACCTGTTGAACCACCACCCATTGCCATAGTGAAACTCCTTTTGTTACTTCCTTAGGTCCTTGCGCGCCCGCCGCCAGTCATATCGGCCCATGACCCTGGCAACAACCGCCTGCACTCGCGTTACTGCGGCTGCGCGTTATAAGTCTTGTCCGTCATTAGATTCAGCGTATTCACGCTGGCAGCGCGCAACGCGTCAATCGCGTCCTCAACTTTGCCAAAGTTCGCCCGCTGATCGGCACTCAGATACACCGATTTGTCGTCGCCCGGGTTAGTCTTCAGCGCCTCTAAGGCTTGTACCCGCTGGGTCAGATCGCCCGTCGACGAAACCTTGTCACCGCGCACAAACATGGATCCATCCCGCGTTACTGCCACGGTAATCGCGTCTTCCTTGTTGGCTGCATCCAGAATGACCGCAGCGCTCACCTTGGGAAGATCAACCGTGATCTTGTCCCCCAGCATCGGAGTGATGACCATAAAGATGATCAACAGCACGAGCATCACGTCCACCATGGGCGTCACGTTGATGTTCGAGTTGACCTTCTTGCCCTCGTCCCGCTTTGCTATCGACATAAAAATCCACTCCGTTCGGGTCGTGGTCGCCGCCTGCGGCTACCTGCCCTGGCTGTTGTTGCGAGGAGGCTGAGTGCCCGGACGCCGTTCGCTTCGGCGTCCGGTGCATCTCCAGCATGATTCTCGCAAGGTCGTGCGTAATTACTAAAACTAGCCAACTACAAACCGGCTCCGTCGGAGCCAGCCAGCAGGTTAGCGGTGCGACTGCTTGATGAAGTAGTCCACCAGCTCCGACGAGCTGTTGTCCATCTCCACGTCGAACGACTCAACCTTGCCAGTGAAATAGTTGAACGTCATAACGGCTGGGATAGCCACTAGCAGGCCGAACGCCGTCGTCACCAAGGCTTCCGAAATACCGCCGGCGACTGCCGCCAGACCCTGGCTCTTGGTGGTTGCGATCGCCTTGAAGGCGTTAAGAATACCGACGACCGTTCCGAACAGCCCGATGAACGGTGCCGTCGATCCGATGGTCGCCAGACCGCCCAGGCCCTTCTTCAGCTTGGCGTGAACGATCGCCTCAGAGCGCTCGAGTGCGCGCTTGGAGCTCTCGATCTGCTCCTCCGAGATCGCGCCGCCCGAACCGAACGAACGGAACTCGGTCAAACCAGCCGTCACAACCTCAGCAAGGTGCGACTTCTTGGAACGATCGGCAACCTTGATCGCCTCGTCCAGACGGCCTTCCTTCAGCGCTCCCGCTACCTTCGGTGCAAACTCGCGCGACTGCTTGCGCGCTGCCGAGAAGTACAGGGCGCGGTCGATCATCACCGCCAGCGACCAGATCGACATGATGAACAGCAGAATAACTACGAGCTTGGCAGGAACGCCCATCTGGGCCCAAAGGGCCGCGGGACCGAAGCCGACTTCGGCAGGTGCGTCTTGGAAAAATGTTGCGAGTGCGGCGGGTGCGTGAGCGAAGTTTGCGAGATGAACGAGAATCACGAAGTCTTTCCTCCTGGTGGATGGACGTGCTGAGAACTGGTTACTGCGGGTACTTACTGAGCCAAGGTTTGGATCGCGCCGTGAAGCTTGATCAGGGGAGCTAACCGGTTCGAACAGGAGGCTTCGCCTGTTCTCGCCGAGGATGTCGTCGAGATTATTACCATAACTCAGGTTGAGCCCCGTGGCGCGCTATTGATCAACGGGTTAATAATCAACAGATGTCCGCGCCACGCTGCTCTTGAGGTCTAATCTCCGCCGTTCAATGCGAAGTTCACTGTGATCGTGGTATCCACTTCGGTCGGCTCGCCATTCAGCAAATACGGCCTGTATCTCCACTGCTGCACTGCTTGCAATGCGTAGTTGTTAAACATCGGGTTCGTGCTGCTGGCAACCGACAGCCGCTGTACAGAGCCATTTTTCGAGATGATCGCGTGCAACACAACTGTTCCGCTCATGTGAGCGATCTTTGCAATCGGCGGATACTGCGGCTCGACGAACGCAATACGGTTACCCGCAATCACGCCGCCTGAAATCCGTGCCGGTCCCGTTGGCTTCGGCGGTGCTACGTGAATCGCCGGCCCCGTTCCGCCAGTGATGCCGCCAAACACACCGCCCGGCGCTCCACCGGCCATGCCTTCCATACCGGCTACGCCAGCTCCAGCCGGAGGCGGTGGCGCGTCTTCCTTGATCATCTTGATGTCTTTGGGAATCTTGGTCGGCGCATGTAGACCGTTGTCCACGGTCACCACCTTGATCACCTTCACCGCAGGCGGCGGAGGCGGCGGAGGCGGCGGTGGCGGTGGTGGCGGAGCCGTCAGCGATGCCGTCAGCGAGTTGTGCGGTAAAGCCTCCGGATACAGGAGCGGAATCAAGATCATGAGTCCAACGATCAGCCCGTTGAATACAAACGTGGCGATCATCCAATACTTCGACCTGGTCTTGAGCTTACCGCCAGATTCCATCAGAGCGTCTTCGAACATTTCAGCGACCTCCTTCCCCTAAGGGGAAAGCATAAGAACCTTAGACACCGCGTTAACTCAAATTGTTCCCGGCTGCAGTTTATTTCTCGAATAAACTGCACGTCTGGCGTCGAGTGCCCGCCACTGTTTCGGATGAATTGATCCGGGGGTTTAAGATGCTGCGCCTTGCAGCTCATCCTATCTCAAATCCCCCGGAATGAGAAAATGCCCGGAAAATGGTGCATCGCTGTTGATCTAGCGCCGTACCACTTTCGCCGCAGGAAGCGCGACTCGCTTGCCCGCTGGCGCCTTCTTCGCCCGCCAATCCTGGTACGCCACCAGCATCGGTGCCGCCACCGCAATCGACGAGTACGTTCCGATCGTGATGCCCACCACCAGCGCGAATGAGAAGCCACGCAGCACCTCGCCGCCAAACACAAACAAGCAAAGCACGGTCAGAAAAGTTAGCCCCGAAGCAATCACCGTTCGACTCAGCGTCTGGTTGATGCTGCGATTCACCAGATCGGCGAGCTTGTCGCGCCGATTCAACGCCAGGTTCTCCCGAATGCGATCGAACACAACAATCGTGTCGTTCATCGAGTAGCCCACCAGCGTGAGGATCGCCGCCACCACCGTCAGCGTAATCTCCTGGTTAGTCAGCGAGAAGAACCCAATCGTGATCAGCGTGTCATGAAATACCGCCACCACCGCCGCCACGCCATAGATCAGCTCAAACCGGAACCATAAGTAAATCAACATCCCCAGCAGCGAATACAACGTCGCAAGCTCAGCTTCATGCGTAAGCTGCTTGCCCGCCGTCGGCCCCACAATGTCCACCTGCTGCACCGTGAAACCGGAGTCGTGATATCCCGCGCTTAGCGCGCTCTCTACAGCCGACCGGCCTGCATCATGCGCCGTGTCCTGCGACGTCGATATCGGCAGCGAAATAATCTCCTTGTTGCCTAGCGCTCCGCCGCCCACATCCGAGATGCGCTGCACCGTCACATCCTTGATGTTGGCCGCAGCCAGTGCCTTCCGGATGTCATCCTCATTCGGCGCTTTGTCGAACTGAACAGTGATTGCCGTTCCGCCCTTGAAGTCCACGCCCGTCGGAATTCCATGCCAGAAGAAAATGCTGATCAGCCCGGCAACCGAGAAGATCAAGCTGAAGCCCAGGAAGTACCATTTCTTCCCCAGCCAGTCGATATTTGCGCTTCGAAACAGTTCCACGTTTTCTTTCCTTCGCTTGCCATGCAAGCCGCTGAATCTTTCGCCAGCCAGAACTTCCGGCCCGTCCACTACTCACTACTCGTTACACACTACTCACTGTTCCTAAATAGAAAGCTCTGCCGTCCCGCGCGCCTTCTTGGTCAGCAGGTAGTCGAAGATCGTGCGCGACACAAAAACCGCCGTAAAGATGTTCGCAATCAAACCGATCGTGAGCGTCACCGCGAAGCCCTTCACCGGCCCCGTTCCGAACAGGAACAGGATCGCCGCCGAAACCACGGTCGTAACGTGCGTATCAAAGATCGTCGTCCACGCATGCGCGAATCCATCCTGCACCGCCGCGGCAGCCGTCTTGCCCAGCCGCAGTTCTTCACGAATGCGCTCGAAGATCAGCACGTTCGAATCCACGCCCATACCAATGGTCAGGATCACACCCGCAATGCCCGGCAGCGTCAGCGTAGCGCCCGAGTAACCCATGAATCCCAGCAGGATCAGCAGGTTCAAAATCAACGCCAGGTCCGCGTTAATCCCCGCGCCCTTGTAATAGATCAGCATGAAGATCAGCACCACCACCAGCCCGGCAATCGACGCCACCACGCCCTGATGAATGCTTGCCGCGCCCAGCGTAGGCCCTACCGTCCGCGTCTCCAGATACGAGATCGACGCTGGCAGTGAACCCGTCCGGAGCATCAGGCTGAGGTCGTTCGCCTGGTCCTGGGTGAAGCCGCCGTGAATCATTCCCTGATCGCGGATCGCGCCTTCGATTCCCGCCACTTCCTTCACCTGGCCATCCAGCACAATCGCCATCGAGCCCGTGCCCTTGTTCGCGTCCGTGTACTTGTAGAAGCGATCGCCCGCCTCAGTCGTCAGGTCGAACGTAATATCCGGCCGCCCGTTCTCATCGGTCGAAGGCTGCGCGTCGCGGAAGTCCGTTCCCGAAACAATCGCTAGCCGCTTCAGCAGGTAATACTCGTCTGGGCCGCCCGCGCCATTCGATCCCTTCAACAGTTCATCTTCGGCAGGAATTCCGCCAGGATTCGCCTGTTGCGCCTCGGCCTCGCTGCCATAGGTTCCCACCACCGCGTGAATCTCCAGCTTCGCGGTTGACTGGATAATGTTCTCCACCCGGCCCGGATCCGACACGCCCGGCAGCTGCACCAGGATCTCGTTGTCACCCAGGCCATACTTCTCGATCACTGGCTCGCTCACACCCAGCGTATTCACACGCTCGCGGATCGTATCGATCGAAGTATCCAGCGCGCGCTCCTCAATCGTCCGGATCTCCGCCAGCTTCAGCGTCATCTTGTATCCGCCGTTGCCAGTCGACGTCACGTCGTAGCCCGCATACTCAGTTCCAGTCAGAATGTCGTGTATCGCGCTCTGCTGCGTCGGCGATCCGCCCGAGATTGTGATCACCTCCGGATGTGCCGGATCCAGCTTCGCCGCCGTCGCTCCCGTTGTCGCCAGCGCCGTGTTCAGCGCCTGCACGTCGCGGTCAGTCGACGAGTTCACGGCCTCGGCCACGTGCACCTGCAGCACCAGGTGCGTTCCGCCCTTGAGATCAAGGCCCAGGTTGATACGGTTCTTGAGTGACTGCACCAATCCACCATGAGGAATACCAAAAATTCCAAACGTGGCGATCAACAGCACCACGACGATAAAGCCTGTTCTACTGGCCAGATTCTTGCCCATTGTTCTCTTGTTTCCTTCAATACCTGTATCGAGAGGGTGTGTTCGTCCCGGGCGTCTGCTTTACGACGCCTTGCTGTTGTCTTCTTCCGTGGTAACCGCCGCCACAGCGCTCTTCACAATCTCCAGCTTCACGCCATCAGGAGCCGTGCGGACCACCAGCAAATCGTCCTTCACGCTCACGATCACGCCGCGAATGCCGCCGTTCGTGGTCACGCGATCGCCCGGCTTCAATCCCGCCAGCATCGCCGCCCACGTCTTCTGCTTCCGCTGGTTCGGCGCTATCAGCAGAAAATACATCGCGACAAACATCAGCAGCAGCAGCGGAAGCCCGCCAAACTGACCAAAAATTGATCCGGGGGCAGCCAGAATTGCAAAACCCAAAGCGTTCACTGCTACATCCTGCTTGCGCGCCGAACGCACGAAACTCTTCGCCGGTCGCGTCTTCCTTGGAAATTTGGGGATCTTCGCTCGCCCATTCAGCAAGCACTGGAACTGTGCGGTGCACCCGGATATCCCCAGACACACGCCCACGAAAGCCAGCCAATCACACCTGAGGGTTAAGCATCGCGGAATGACCGCGTGATGTCAAGGAAATCGCCGGTTTCGGAGTTCGTCCGTTCGCCGAAATCACCCAGGTTTCCGGAAATTCCGCCCCCCGCCGCCGCTTCGACCCATCCCTCAACAAACCACACCTTCCTGCCTAAGCCCGTTCCGCATGCGCAGATGCACCCGGTTCAATCACCAGCCAGGCACTAATGGAACTCAAAGCGGCCAGGCCCGCAGCAATCCAGATCACGAATCGATAGCCGCGCACAAACGATTCCGTGATCGCACGCTCAACCAGGGGATCAGGATTGTGCGCGGCCGCAAGCAGTGGTCGAGCCGCATCCACCTGAGCGCGAACGGCGTGGGTCAGCGCCACTTCGCTCAGTGCTCGATCCAGCGAGTGATTGAAAACCGTCACCAGGATCGCACCAAAAACCGCGACCGCCAGCAGCGAGGCCAACCGCGACATCGCATTATTGATCCCCGACGCGACTCCCGACTCTGATTCAGGGACAGCATTCATCACGGTCGTCGTCAGTGGAGCCACACTGATCACCATACCCAGGCCCATCACCACCACCGCAGGAAAGAACGTAGTCCAGTAGCTCCCGCCTTGCGGCACAATCGCGAAGAGCGCAATCCCGAACGCTGCCACCAGGGGCCCGGCCGTGAGCGGCATGCGCGATCCATAGCGCGCCACCAGTCCACCCGCCCAGCTTGAGAGTCCAAACATGATCGCGACAAACGGCAGAAACGCCGCCCCAGCCTCCGTCGTCGTGTAGTGCTGAATCTGGATCAAGTCCATCGGAAAGAAAAACATCAACCCGCCAAGCGATGCATACAGAAAGAGTGTCAGCAGATTCGCGCCACTGAAATTTTTCGAACGAAACAGCTTCAACGAAACCATTGGCACAACCGACCAATGCTCCACCGCCACGAATCCAGCGAGAGCCGCCACACCCAATGCGGCCGCAATCGCCAGAAAATCGCCGCCATGACCCTCCCGGGACGGCCACTCGATCAGCGCGTACGTTACGCCTCCAAGTCCCAGAGTCACCAGCAGAGCCCCAGGCCAGTCCAGATGGCGCGACGCACTTTCGTTGCGGCTTTCCGGCACTTTCCCTGCAAGCAGAATGACCGCTAAGGCCAGCGGAAGATTAAGGAAGAAAACCCACCGCCACGTCGAGTACTCGATCAACCATCCGCCGATGACCGGCCCAATCGCAGCGGCAATCGCCGTAAATCCCGACCAGGTGCCGATCGCGCGTCCTCTCGTATCTTCAGGGAAGAACGCCGTGATGAGTGCGAGACTTCCCGGGACCAGTAACGCCGCCCCCACCCCCTGGATCGAGCGAAGCCAGATCAGCGTTTCAATATTCGGCGCCGCGCCGCAGCCCGCCGACGCGACCGCAAAGACCGCAACCCCCAACACATAGATCTTTCGCCGGCCAAAAATATCCCCCAGCGAGCCGCCTGCCAACAGCAGTGCCGCCAACATCAACGCGTACGATTCCACCACCCACTGCACGTCCGAAATGGAGGCGTGAAACGCACTCTGCAGCGCGGGAAGCGCAACGTTGACTACCGTTCCGTCAACGAACGCCATACTCGACCCAAGGATCGTGACCGCCAGCACGATAACCCCGCCAGCCCGCGCATTCGATCGGTCATTTCCCATGCATACGCCCAAGAAGCAAATAGCCCTCCAAGAATATGGTTCGGGCAGCAAGCGCACTGTCGACCATTCCGTAATTTGTCGCTTCCCCCGACGGGATTGTTCGCAGTACCGTCCACCCGCAACGGCTCGCAACGCCATGGTTTAGCAGCGGTTTACGTCGCCGGCCCGCTTTTCTTCACGCTTTTTTTCATGAAGTTGAATTTTTCTGAATATCCCCTCGCAAAACCCCCGTCTAACCCAAAAATAGTTCGTCAAATCCGGCCAGGAAGGTTCTCATGGCAACACCCATCAGCTCCGCCACTACCGAGTCGGTATGGGACTACCCGCGACCGCCTCGCCTGGAGCTCGTTCACAACTACATCCGCGTCGTCCATTGCGGCATCCTGCTCGCCGAGACAGCACGCTCCATCCGCGTCCTCGAGACCAGCCACCCCCCGGTCTACTACATCCCCCACGCCAACATCGCCATGCACCTCCTCAAGCCCTCCGCGCGCCACGGCAGCTTGTGTGAGTTCAAAGGCCTCGCCACTTACTGGGACGTAGACCTCACCCTCGATCCGCTCCTCAATCTCGCCGACTCGCCCTGCGCCGTCAGCACCGACGCCGCCTGGAGCTACGTTCAGCCCACCCCCGCCTTCGCCGAGCTGCGTAACCACGTCGCCTTCTACGCCAACCGCGTCGACGAATGCACCGTCGACGGCGAACGCGTCAAGCCTCAACCCGGCGACTACTACGGCGGCTGGATTACCTCTAACATCATCGGCCCTTTCAAAGGCCCCACCGGCACCCAAGGCTGGTAGCACCGCATACTCTCTTCACGTTCGTGCGTTACCCTCCCTCCATGCCCCCGCCCCGACCCGCGCGCGCCTGGAGAGAAGTCTTCCCAATCTTTCTGCGTCTCGGCTGCACCAGCTTCGGCGGCCCCATCGCCCACCTCGGCTACTTCCAGCGCGAGCTCATCGAAAACCGCGCCTGGTGCAGCAAGGAAACCTACGCCGAAATCATCGCGCTCGCCCAATCCCTCCCCGGCCCCGCCAGCAGCCAGACCGGCTTCGCCCTCGGCCTCCTGCGCGGCGGACTTCCCGGCGGACTTGCCGCCTGGCTAGGCTTCACGCTCCCCTCGGCGCTGCTCATGTTTGCCTTCGCATACGGCCACAGCGCCTTCACCAACGCCATCGCCCTCCGCGCTCTCCACGGCCTCGAGCTGGTCGCCGTCGCCATCGTCGCCCAAGCCGTCCTCTCCATGCAGCGCTCACTCGCCCCCAACCTTATCCGCATCGCCATCGCGATCACCGCGGCCGCCATCACACTCTTCCTGCCCATACCCTTCGCCACCTTGATCGCGATCGCCACAGGCCTCTTCGCCGGCCTTCTATTCTGCCGCACACCCGACCCCTCCCAAGCCGTCGAGGCCCCGCCCTCTCCGATCTCCCGCCGCACTGGCCTCTTCGCCGCCACCCTCTTCGCCGTTCTCCTCATCGCCTCCGAACTCCCAGCCCGCGCCCATCTCATCACCCTCCCCGGCCTGGCCGCTGCCTTCTATCGCAGCGGAGCCCTAGTCTTCGGGGGCGGCCACGTCGTTCTTCCGCTCCTCGAAACCGCCGTCGTCTCTCCCGGCTGGATCACCCAACCTACCTTCCTCGCCGGCTACGGCGCAGCCCAGGCCGTTCCCGGCCCGCTATTCACCTTTAGCTCCTACCTCGGCGCGGCCATTGGCATCCCCGCTCACCACGCCGTGCCCTACAGCCTCGCCGCCCTCATCGGCATCTTCCTCCCCGGCCTGCTCCTGATCACCGCCATCCTCCCTTTCTGGAGCACCCTCCGTACCCGGCCCAACCTCCGCTCCGCCCTCCGCGGTATCAACGCCAGCGTTGTCGGAGTGCTCTTCGCCGCGCTCATCCGCCCGCTCGCCACCACCGCCCTCCGCTCCATCCCCGATATCCTCTTCGCCGTCGCGGCCCTCGCGCTCCTCCGCTTCGCCAAAGCCCCCTCCTGGGCCATCGTCCTCGCCGGAGCCATCCTCTGCGCGCTCATCCCCCCTCTCTAAATCGCATCCACACCCACCAAACGCTCGCACACGATACCCTTACCTATGAGCATCAAGCTAGCCGACATACGCAGCGAGCTGCCCCCGCTCGTCCACCTGGCCCTACCCCTCATCGCGGGCGAGCTCGGCTGGGTCTCCATGTCGCTGGTCGATACCATCATGCTCGGCCACCTCCCCGACTCGGCCCTGGCCATGTCCGCCGCCGCCCTCGCGCAGGTTCTCTTCAACACCTTCTGCTTCGGCGTAGGCGGCGTCCTCCTCGGCCTCGATACCCTCATCTCCCAGGCCCTTGGCGCCAAACAGCAGCACGAAGCCAATCGCTGGCTCCTCCACGGCCTCGTCATGGCGGTCGCTCTCTCCGCGCTCCTTATTGCCCTCTTCGCCGTCACCCCTGCCCTTCTCCTCCACCTTCCCGTCGACCGCGCCATCCTCGCCCAGGCCGTCCCCGCCATGCAGGGCCTCAACTACGGCACCCTCCCCCTGCTCCTCTACTTCACCTTCCGCCGCTACCTGCAGGCCCACCATCACGGCCGCCCCATCGCTTTCGCCCTCATCTCCGCCAACCTCGTGAACGCCGCCGGCGACTGGCTCTTAATCTTCGGCCACCGCTTCCACCTCGCCGCGCACACCTACGGCATCCCGGCCTTCGGCGTCACCGGCTCCTCCTGGTCCACCAGCTTCGCCCGCCTCTACCTCATGGCCGTCCTCGTCATTGCCGTCTGGCGCGCCGACCGCAACCACCACTACGGCCTCCTCACCAGCCTCCGCCAACGCGCCCGGCTGCTCCCCGACCAGCGCACTTGGTGGATAGGGCGCATCGAGTACCAGCACCTCCGCAAACTCTTCCTCCTCGGCGCCCCCGCCGGCGCCTCCATCTTCGTCGAGATCGCCATCTTCGCCCTGGTCACCTCGCTCATCGCCACCTTCGGCCGCCTCCCCCTCGCCGGCCACGAAGTCGCCCTGCAGTGCGCCAGCACCACCTTCATGGTCCCGTTCGCCATCTCCGCGGCCACCTCGGTCCGCGTCGGCCACGCCATCGGACGCCTGCGCATCGGCCTCGGCACCGCCGCCAACGTCACCGCCGCCGGCTGGAGCGGCATCGGCACCGGAGCCGCCTTCATGCTCTGTGCTTCCGTACTGTTGCTCTCCATCCCCAGACAGATCGCCCATCTCTTCACCCCCGACCGCGGCGTAATCGCCGCCGCCGTCCCTCTACTCCTCATCGCCGCCGGCTTCCAGTTCTTCGACGGCGTCCAGATCACCGCCACCGGCGCCCTTCGAGGAGCCGGCAACACCCACGCCCCCTTCATCACCCAGCTCATCGCCTACTGGATCATCGGCATGCCCCTCGGCATCCTGCTCGGCTTCCACGAAAAGCTAGGAGCCGCCGGCCTATGGTGGGGCCTCCTCATCGCCCTGACCTGCGGAGCCTTCGCCATGTGCTATTTCTGGCGCCGCACCACCCAAACCCTAACCCTCTAGAAAATCCCGCGCGCCCAAAGCAACTCAACCCATACCCTTGTCTCACCTAGAAGCTAGAAGCTAGAAGCTAGAAGCTAGAAGCTGAGAACCGAGAACTAACACCTAAGACCCCTCCGCCAACATCCCCACCCTCTCCGTCACCCGCACCCTCTCCCCCGTCCTCAGCGTCAACACCAACGCAGCTCCCACCAGGCTCGGCACCACCAGCGCCACCAACCCCAGCCGATACTCCCCGGTGTGATCTTTCACCACGCCCATCGCCCACGGCCCGATAAACCCTCCCATCATCCCCAGCGTATTCATCGCCGCAATCCCCGCCGCCATCGACTTCCCCCGCAGGAACGTCGGCGGCAGCGCCAGCAGCGGCGACTGCAGCCCCGCCATACATCCCGACACCACCGTCAGCGCCCCCGCCACCACCCACGGAACCTTCAGCAGCCCGCTCGCTAAAAACATCACCGCTATCACCATGAACGGCACCGCCACATGCCATCGCCGCTCGCCCGTCCTATCCGAGTGCGCCCCGTTCCCCAGCATCGCCGCCGCTCCCAGCAGCCCGCCCCCCGCCACCACCCATCCCACTCCCGACACCCCCAGCCCCGTGGCCGCTTGCAGAATCGATGGCGCCGAAAGCTGGTACGCGTAGTTCATCGTCAGCATGCACAAAAAGATCCCCCCAATCTGCCACACCCGAGGATCGCGCAACATCTTCCCGACCTCATCTCCATGGCCGCGATCCACCGTCTGATTCGCCATCTCCCGCACCAGCCAATCCCGCTCCGGCCCGCTCAACCACGTCGCATCCTTCGGCTTGTCGGCCAGGCATCTCCAGAACACCACGCTGAACAGCACCGCTGGCAATCCCTCCACCAAAAACAACCACTGCCATCCCGCCAATCCCCACCGTCCCTGTAGCTTCAGCAGCGGACTCGCCACCGCTCCCATCAACGTCGAAGCCAGCGGATACGCGATATAAAACCGGCTCACCACCCGCGCCCGCATATTCGCCGGAAACCACTCCGACAGATAAAAGATCACGCCTGGAAAAAATCCCGCCTCCGCCATCCCCAGCAGAAATCGCACCACATAAAACTGCATCGGCGTCCGGACAAACATCATCCCCATCGCCAGCAACCCCCACGTCAGCATGATCCGCGCCAGCCACCGCCGAGCTCCAAACCGGTACAGCAGTAAGTTCGACGGCACCTCGCACACCGCATACGCCAGGAAGAACAACCCCGCCCCAAACCCATACACCGTCGCACTGAAGTGCAGATCCCGATTCATCTGCAGCGAAGCAAAGCTGATGTTGATCCGGTCCATGTACGCAATGCCGTACCCCAGCCCCAGCAGCGGAATCATCCGCCAGCTGGCCTTGCGCAGCGCCGACTTTCCAATCAGCTCTGTGCTATCAGGAGATGGAAGTTCTGTAGACCCGGACGCCGCCATAGCGCGCCTTTCCATTGCAGGGAGTAGGAAACGTCAGACAGGCCCACCAGCTCTGTACGTGCGAATGTTCCAAAGCATACCACCCCGCGGGCCGCCGATGGACGGCGTACACAACCCTCGCCGTCCGCGCAGGACTACGCCCGCCCCTCGCGCCGCTGCGCAATCACCATCCCCCGCGGCGTAGGCAGAAACACGCACGACAACAACCCCTCCGCCTCCAACTTGAACGCGGCCCCCCGCACCGTCTTCATATGCGAACTAGCATCATGCATCAACACCAACCCCGTCGGCCGCACCTGCGGCAGAAACCTCCGCACCTCTGCCTCGCGAATGTCCGGGTCTGAATCCACGAACAAAATATCAATCGTCCCCTCCACCTCCATCTCCAGCGACGACTCATTCCTCAACTCAATCCACGGCGCCAGCGCATGCGCCTCAATCTTCTCCTTCACCGCCGTATACACCTTCGGGTCATACTCGCACGACACAATCTTCCCAAACCCGTTAGCCTTCATCCCCTCCGCCATCCACAACGTCGACACACCCAGAAACGCCCCGGTCTCCACCACCAGCTCCGGCTTCACCGTCGTTACCAGCGTGCGCAGAAACTCCAGCACCTCCGCCTCCGCAGTCATCGAGTCGTACATGCTCCACCGCTCCGGCTTGGGACACTCCGGCGTAGCCCGGTGATACTCCGGCAGCAGCTTGCCCCCGGCCCGCTCCGCCTGCAGCATCACCTTGTGTTCCTGCTTCAGCTTCTTCCCAAACAATCCCATGTCGTCCTATCGACTCTCCACGTCCTGAATCAGCCCAACTCCGCCAGCGCATCCTCGACCAATCGCCCCGCACGCTCCACATCGGAAGCCTTCACCTCGATCGCAACCGTCTCCTCATCCGGCATCTCGCCCGGATGATCGCGCCCGTCGCGCCATAGATACGTTATCCCCGCCTCACCCAAGGCACGCGCCGCCACCAGCGCCTCTCCGCGCTCAAACATCGAGAGCACCGCCAGCGCCTCGCCCGCCTCCTGCGTAATCTCCTCCGGCTCCGGAAACAGCCCGAGATTCTCCTTCAGCACCCTCAGCGTCTTCGGCACATCCTGGCGGCTCACCACCAGCCCCAGGTCAACGCCCGTCTGCGACACCGTCATCTCCGGATTCACCACGTGCCAGTCCAGCATCCGGTGCGCAATCCCCGCCTCCGTCATCGTCCGAATCGCCTCGCGCGCCTCAAACGCGTCGTGAAACAGGTACGCCAGCACCTCACCCGCTTCCACGCGATCCTCCACCTCTTCGCCCCGAGCCTCAGCCACCACCTCAGCGCCCGCGCCATCCGGCGTCAAACGCCGTTGCCGCATCTCGCCCGTCAGTGCCTGCTGCGCCATCTCCGTCAACCCATCGCGCCGCTCGTATAAATCCAGCAGCTCCCTATCGCTCTTCTCTGCATAGAGCGCGCCAAGCTTCTCCAACTGCCCATCAAGACTCATCAGCGTGAGCCTACCACCCAGCCGCACGTCCCACCAAAAGCAAAGGGCCCCGAAGGAATCTTCGGGGGCCCAGCCTTCTCTGTCCTCTACACTCTCCCCTATCCCCTGCTCTTGAAGATTCCCTCAAACGCCGGGCGAACACTCCAAGCCGTCAGCAGCCAAAGAATCACCACCACCGTGGCCAGCGGCAATCCACTCGGCGCCATGAACGCGTGAAACAGCATGATGTTCACGATCACCGGTCCCAGCAACACCAGCGCCAGCGGAACATATCGCCCCACCAGCAGCAGGAGACCGCCAATCAGTTGCAGCAGAAAAATCACCACCAGCACATGCGACACAAACAGCGCGCCCATGAACTGCCCCGCAACTCCCGGCGGTGGCGGCATCGGAATAAAGTGGAGAAACCCGTTCGCTCCGAACACCACAAAGATCAGGCCCAACAGATACCGCGCAATCAAACCAGCAACTCTCATCGCTTTCGTCCTCTCGAAATAAAAATCACCTGCCCAGTCACTATCCGGCCCGATCCGTCCTGCGACGACTCACGCGTGCGCGGCAGCCAGCGCCGCAACCGCCTCATCATGCGGCTGCAGAAACTCCTCGCGATTCGCGCCATAGTTGAGCGCCGCCGCTCCGCCAGCCGTATGGAACGTCACATCCGTCACTCCGATAAACCCAAACAGCGTCTTCAAGTAAGGCTCAATGAAGTTCAACGACTCCATTCCCGAACCCGGCCCATACGCTCCACCCGTCGCCACCAGAAAAGTTGCTTTCTTACCGACAAGCAATCCCTTCGGCTTGCCGTCCGCATAGCTGAATGCGCGATTCACCCGCACCACCTGGTCCAGCCAAAGCTTCAGCACGCTAGGAATATTGAAGTTGTGCATCGACACGCCAATCGCCAGCTCATCGGCCGCCTCAATCTCCGCCAGCAGTTCATCCGACATCGCCAGTACCGCCTTCTGTTCCGCCGTCCGCGACTCCGCTGGCGTATACGCCGCCGCAACCCATTCCGCGTTGATGGACACCAACCCGCTCTTCGTCAGGTCGCGCGTCACCACTGTGCCGCCCGGGTGCGCCTTCTTCCAGCTGTCTACAAACGTCCCCGACATGTGGCGCGAAACCGACGCCGCTCCCATCGGACTCGAATCAATACGAAGTAATGTGGCCATGGCTGAATCTCCTTTGCAACAGTTGATGTCTAAACAACAGATGTCGATTCAAGGAAAACACGACATCTGTCGTTTTCATAATTAATTTCGAGGAATTTTTAGTACTCTCATCCCATGGCACTCCCCCCGGCCATCTCCGCAGACCCCATCACCCCATCCGAATTCAACGCGGACCTGGCGTCTACCCCTTTGGAATCAATGACACCGGAGCCGTTACCCCAGAAATCCGCGCCGTTGGCCGTGGAATCCCAAGATCCCCGCATCCGCCGCACCCGCCAGCTGCTCCAACAAGCTCTGGCCACCCTCCTCCGCACCCGCGACTTCGACAAACTCTCCGTCCAGGAGATCACCGACGCCGCCGGCGTCAACCGCGCAACCTTCTACGCCCACTACCCCGACAAGTTCGCCCTCCTCGAGTGCATGGTAGCCGGCCGCTTCCACGCTCTCCTCGCCGGGCGCGGCGTCGTATTCGACGGCACCTGCACCAACGCCATCACCGGCATCGTCCTCGGCGTATGCGACTTCCTCTCCCAGTCCCTCACCCACGCCCCCACCGACTGCCCCTCGGCCGCCCAACTCCCCCCGCACATGGAGACCGCCATCGTAGCCGTGGTCCGCGGCATGCTGCTCGACGGCGTCCGCAATAATCTGCCGCAAAATCCAACCCGGCCGCCAACCTCTCCCGAGCTACTCGCCGCCACCGCCGCCTGGGCCATCTACGGCGCCGCCCGCGAATGGGTCCAAACCCCCAACCATGCCCCGTCCGAAGAGATCGCTCCCACGATCCAGCGCCTCGTTGCCCCCATCCTCCACGCTTCCGGCTAGCACGAGCCTCCCGAGCGCTCGGGACCATAGTCCTCACGCGCATGCCACGCCGAATCCTGCAAAGTTGTGACGTTCCCTGTCCCCCTGCAATATCATGGCCCCACCCCCGATGCCCCTGAACCCCGCTACCCCAACCACTCGCACCAAACGCTGGGTCGCCGCAGCGGTCGTCTTTCTTCTCCTCATCCTCTCCGCGCAAGTCATCCACGCCATTCACGGCCAGTCCCTTACCTGGGATGAAGACGACCACATCTTCGCCGGCTACGAGAGCTGGAAGACCCAGGACTTTGGCCTCAATCCCGAGCATCCACCCCTCGTCAAATACCTCGCCACTCTCCCGCTGCTCCCGCTCAATCTCAATGTTCCACCCCTTCAAAACCGCGGGTTCAAACTCGAGTCCTACATGGACGGCCGCCAACTCCTCTTCCACAACGGCCCAGCCGACGGCGGTCACTACACCGCCGAAACCCTCGTCTTCCGCGCCCGCCTCCCAACCCTCCTCTTCGCCATCGCCGCCGCTCTGCTCGTCTTCTTTGCCGCGCGCGAGATGTTCAACCTCACCGCCGGCCTCATCGCCCTCACCCTCTTCTGCTTTGACCCCACACTCCTCGCCTTCGGCGCCTACGTCACCACCGACATGGCCGCCGCCTGCACCATCTTTGCCACCATCTACGCCCTCTGGCGATACCTCCAGCGTCCCACGCCCGCGCGCCTCCTCGTCACCGGCATCGCCGCCGGCCTCGCGCTCGCTTCCAAGCACTCCACCGTGCTCCTCGCCCCCATGCTCGTCCTCGTACTCCTCGGCGAACTGGCCGCCCCCTGGTTAGCCAAACTCCGTCCCTCCCGAAAATCCGGGTGCCCCATATCTGGATCTTCAGACATGGGTTTCCACCAAGCCTCACAAGTCTCAATAGCCCGCCGAGCGCTCCACTACGCCGCCGCCTTCGCCGTCATCACCTTCATCGGAGTCATCGTCCTCTGGGCCTTCTACGACTTCCGCTACAACGCTCGTCCCGCCGGCCTCCATCTCTCTCCCTCACTCGCCGACTACGTCGGCCCCCTCGCAGGCATTCAGGCCCGCGGCCTGCTCTTCGCCGCCCACTTCCATCTCCTCCCCGAAAGCTACCTCTACGGCCTCGCCGACGTCCGCAAGATGGCCAACGACATGCCCAGCTTCTTCTTCGGCCACGTCTATGAGCACGGCATCTGGTACTACTTCCCCGTAGTCTTCCTCATCAAATCCACTCTCGCCCTCCTGGCCGCGCTAGCCCTCACAGTCTTAGCTATCGCCCGCGGCTACCTCCGCAATCCCCGAGCCCTCTGGTTCCTCATCGCGCCACCGGCTCTCTATTTCGCCGTAGCCATGTCCTCGCACCTTAACATCGGCGCTCGCCACATCCTGCCCATCTGGGTCTTCTGCTGCGTCCTCGCCGGTGCCGGCCTCTCCGCACTCATCCAGCACAACCATCGCTGGCTCTACCCCACAGCCGCGATCCTCCTCTTCCAGATCGCCACCACCCACCACGCCAGCCCCAACTACATCGCCTACTCCAACGAAGCCTGGGGAGGCCCCACCCACACCTACCACTACCTCTCCGACTCCAACACCGACTGGGGCCAGCAACTCCTCGCAACCTCCGCCTACCTCCGCACCCACCACATCACCCACTGCTACTTCGCATACTTCGTAACTCCCTTCGTCCTTCCCACCGACTACGGCATCCCTTGCACCTACCTCACCACGCCCGACTCCCTCGGCCTCATCGATCTACCGAACGTCCCCGCCACCATCGCCACCGCCACCGACGGCCCCATCCTCATCAGCGCCGGCGACCTCAACTACTTCGAGTCCGGCTCCTCCGTCCTCAACCCCTACCAGTCCCTCATGGACGCACACCCCACCGCCTTCATCCAGGACGGCATCCTCGTCTTCAACGGCCGCATCAACCTCCCCCTCGCAGCCGCCCTTCCCCACGTAGGCCACGCCTGGGTCCTCGCCAACGCCCACAACAACCCCGCCGCGCTCAAGGAAGCCCTGGTCGCAGAATCCCTCGCACCCAACGCTGTGCAGCCAGAAATAGTCCTCGGCGACACCGAAGCCGCCGCCAACAACAAAGACGCCGCCCGCGCCGCCTACAACCGCGCCATCGCCACCATCAACACCATGGACCCCGACGCCCGCGACAAATGGCTAGCCACCGTCCACCAAAAACTCTCCGCCTTGTAACCTAAGCCTCTGCTCTGGCTTCGACTCTATGTTTTTGCTTTTGCTTTTCTGGCTGTCATCCCGCGGGGATCTGCTTTTGCTCTTGCTCTTGCCCTTGCTTTTGCTCTTGCCTTTCTGTCTGTCATTCCGAGCGCAGCGAGGAACCTGCTTCTCGCTCGCGCGGCGAGCGCCCGTCCTTGCCTTCAGCTAAAAGCTAGAAGCTAAGAGCTAGAAGCTGCGTTCCCCGCCAGCTCCCCCCGCACTCTCTCCATCGTCTCCAAGTAAAACGCCAAATTATGAATAGAGTTCAGCGTAGCCCCCAACTGCTCCCCACTCGACACCAGGTGCCGCAAATACGCGCGGGTGTACCGCTGGCACACCATGCACTTACATCCTTCATCCAGCGGCCGCTGATCTTCAGCATTCTCCAGCTTCTTAACGTTCAACCGAACCACCGCGCTCCGCCGGTCCTTGGGATCCGACCGTACAAACACCAGCCCATGCCGCCCTGCGCGCGTTGGCAGCACGCAATCCATCATGTCCACGCCCACCCGCGCATACTCCTCAATCTCATCTGGATACCCCACCCCCATCACATACCGCGGCTTGTCCTTCGGCAGAACTTCCAGCGTGCGCGCAATCATCTCCCGCGTCACCTCGCGAGGCTCGCCCACCGCCAACCCCCCAATCGCATACCCCGGCAGATCCATCTCCACCAGCCGCAGCGCCGACTCCCGCCGCAAGTCCGCATACATCCCCCCCTGCACAATCCCAAACAGCGCCTGATGCTTCCCCTCAAAATGAGCCACAGAACCGGGTGCCCCAGGTCTCGCTTCTGAGACCTGGGGCCGCCACGGCACTTCATGCCGATGCTCCGCCCAATACCTCTTCGACCGCTCCGCCCAGGCATGCGTCAGCGCCATCGAATCCCGCGTCCGCTCCCAACTCGCTGGCGTCTCCACGCACTCATCGAACACCATCATCACATCGGCCCCGAGCGCAATCTGCACCTCCATCGAATGCTCCGGCGAAAAGAAATGCTTGCTCCCATCCAGGTGCGACCGGAAGTCCACCCCCTCCCGCGTAATCTTCCTCAGCTTCGCCAGCGAGAACACCTGGAACCCACCCGAATCCGTCAGCATCGGCCGCTCCCAACTCATGAACCGATGCACACCCCCCATCCGCCGAATCAGCTCATGCCCCGGCCGCAAATAAAGGTGATACGTATTCGCCAGAATGATCTCAGCGCCCCACCCAAACTCCGGGTGCCCTATGTCTCGATTCTGAGACATGGGCTTTGCGACCGTCCCAATCCGCTCCAGCACCCCCTGCTCCACCGCCTTGACCGTAGCCGCCGTCCCCACCGGCATAAACACAGGTGTCTGCACCACTCCATGCGGCAGCACCAGCTCCGCCCGCCGCCCCCCACTCTCGCTCGTCTTTGCAACCTCAAACAAAAGAGACATCGCCCCTCATTGTAGAGGGGCGATGTCTCAACACTCGATCATCCATCCAATCTCACCGCATCACTGGTGAGGAGACACAGGCGGCGTTGGCGGATCCGGCGGATCCGGAATCACCGCCCCACCCATGCCCCCCATTCTTCCCATCCTGCTCAAGTCCGCTAACGATCCCTTGCCACTCATGTGGATGAACGTCAGCTCCTTCGGCTCCACCGTCATGATCACCATCTCGTTGCCTTGACCATTCGGCAGCGCGCGGTTGCAAATATCGGTCGACTCCCCCGTCTTGCTCTCATACGTATGCACAAAGCAGTTCCAGTTTCCTGACCGCAGCTTCTGCCGGTACGCGTCCACATCGGCCATGCTGTACATCCCCTCATGCGGATACTCATACGTCCGCACCACCATGAAGTTCAACTTGTGCGCCATGTCGCCACCATGCTTGCCGCTCACCATCCCCAGCATGTCGGGCCCAAGATTCACATCCGTCACATCGCTCGCGCCCTTGGCAAACTTCTCCGTCCCCGCAAACAGATCATCCTTCACCTGCGGATCACCGACTGTGACCATCCCGTCTTGCAGCATCAAGCCACGCGCCATCATATGCGCCTGCATCGCCGCCGACCGCGCCTGTAGCGCCGCCTGCATCGGCACCATCCCAACTTCCATCTTCGCCATCATCGGATACATCTCCGCCTGCATGCGCACTTCCTGCGCCCGCAGCACATCCTCCTGCGCTGCAATTCTGGCCTCCATCGCCGCCGAGTTCGCCTGCAGCGTGATGCCGTGCGCCTGCAAATGCGCCTGAACACCCGCCATCTCCGCCTCAATGTTGGCTCGCTGAGCCGCAGCCTGATCCCGCACATTCACCTGCTGCGCTGCAGACTGTGCCTGCCTATGCGCCGCCGTCGTCTGCGCGCCCGCCAAACCTGCCGCCACCATCATCGCCGCAACAGCTCCCGCCCTCATCCATCCGCTCGTCATCTTCATCTCAATCTCCTTCCGTCCTATCCCAAAAGCTTTCGCCAACCCTACTCGCCTAACTTCACGCCCGCGCGCTGCAACTGTTCTCGCGTCTGTGCCAACGCATGATCGGTCACCTGCATCGCGACGGCAAACTGCTGGTCCGCCCTCGCCTGCTCACGCCGCTGGTGCAACTGCTCTGCCCCGTAGATACCCAGAGCCAACACGGCCGCGACCGCCCCGCCCATCCAAGCCTGCATCCGCCACAAACCCGTCCGTCGCCGCATCACCGTGACTCCGGCCGCCACAGAACCGGGTGCCACAGGTCTCGCTTCTGAGACCTGTGTCGAACCACCGCCACTCTCCGCACTCGCAATCACCCGCGAAGCGAACCCTTCCGGCGCATCCACGCGAGCCATCGCCCGCGCCAGTTGCAACTCAAACTCGGCCAGCTTCAAATCCGGTACCAACTCGGGCCCGTCCATCCGTTCCTGTTCACTCATCGCACATACTCCTTCATCGTCACCGCAGCCTTCCGTCTCAACAACTGCAAGCCGCGCTGCAGATGACTCTTTACCGTCGCCACCGGTTGTCCCAGCAGCTTCGCAATCTCGTCAGGAGACATCTCCTCCTGGTACCTCAAAACCACCGCCACTCGCATCGACTCCGGCAGCGCCTGCAGCAACTCCTCCAGCCTCGCCACCACGGCCGCATTCATCGCCGCGCCGTCCCCAGCCTCCGGCCCGTGCGCCTCCTCCATCCACTCCTCAGCCGCAGCCTCCGGCCTCACCGCTTTCCGCCGCAGCGCGTCGGTCGCGCGATGCACCGTCACCCGCCGCAACCAGAAGCGCACATGATCCTCACTCTCCAGCCGCTCCACTGCCCGATACAGCTCCAAAAACGCATCCTGCGCCACTTCTTCAGCCGTCCCATATTCGCCCGTAACGCGCAGCGCCAGCGAGAACACCATGCGTTGGTGTGTCTCCACCAGCCTCCGAAACTCCACCGCTTCCATAGCCATCTACGCGCCTGAGCCATTCTCCACGGCCGCGTCCGGAAGCGGTTCGCACTGCGGGAGAATTGCCTTCATTCACCTATACGCGCGCAACCCCGCCCCGGAATGCAAAATCTTCATCCCGCGCGTAACAAATTGGAAAGTCTCAACTTATCAGCTACTTAGCGAACGCCACCGTGGCGCCTTCAACCCCGCACCCATCCCCCGCAGGACACTCAGCCAGCGCCACCGCCTGCGCCACCGTCATCCCCGGCTGCAGATACCGAAACTCCGACCGCGTCACCTCCGTGTGCTTTCCCACCGCCTTGAAAAGCAAGGCCTTCCCCTGCACATCCGTCAGCACATGCAGCGTCCGCCAATGCCCACCCTCGTCCGCCCGCTCGCTGCTGAAGTGGCTCCCCGCCTTCACCGTCGCCACCAACCCAAACCCAATCGACACATCCTGCGGCAGCCTTCCCTCCACATGCATCAGCCGCTCCTGCGCCGCATCGACCACCAGCGTCCCACTCATCGCCGCCAACACCCTCTCCTCAATCCCGTGCGCCGAGTACGCCGGATTGGGATGAAACTCCATCTTCCACACCCCGTCCTCCAGCCGCACGTTGTTGAACACGAACGCCTTCGGCAGCAAATCCAGCATCTTCCGCGCCGACGCCTCGTCATCCTTCTGCGCCCGCTCCTTCGCCATAAACGCCTCAGGATCCGCCACAATCGCCGCCAGCCGTCCCCGCTCAGCGCCCTCCTGCTCCGCATTCAACGGCTTCCCATCCACCGCCAGCAAAAACCGCACCCGGCCAAACGACGTCTCCACCACCCGCTCCGTCCACAACTGCCCACCCGTCCGTTCCGACCGCTCCTTCGACAAAAACTCGTAGGTATCCCGATGCGCGTTCGTATCATCCTCATGCGCAATCATGGCATTCACCACCTGCAGCGGAGTAGGCGGCACCGCGCTCGCCATCGCCGTCTGCCCCCGCGATACCACCCCCGGAAACACCAGCGCCACCAGCAACAACCGCCAACCCACCTGCTTCCAAATCCCTGAACCCACTTCGGTCAAACAGTCACCCCTCATCCTTCGCTATCGGATGCTCAATCGGTCGACCACAACCGCCTCGACCTTCATCGCACTTCTCTCTTAGACTCCCGCCCACCCCAACCGGTCATGAAACCTTGTTCAGGAGCCTATGCCGCTCGTAGCCCTCGCCTTCCGCGCAGGACCTCGAGACCTATTGCCGCGAGCCTGGAATTCCCGACAGTTTCGTCGCCTTGTCGATCATCTCCGTCTCCGTCCGCGCGCCTTCCAGCACAGCCCGATCCAGCCGAACAAAGCTGTTGAGTCGCGACGCCACGTCATCCCGAGCCGCGATCTCCTTCGTAAGCAGCATCGAATAGCTGTGCAACTCATCCGCACTCATCCGGCTGAGATCCGGCATGCTTCCCGGCGCCGCGTCATCGAAGTTGTCTTCAAACTCCTTCACTTCCGTCTTCAACTCAAGCCAATGATCAATCCTGTCCTGCAAGAGTTTGTGTTGCAGGTCCAGCCGCGAGTACATTTCTGCCTCGGACCGCGGCAGCAGCACAACCAACATGCTCTCTTTCGCCGTAGTCCATACCGAGTCGGTAGGCACCGTGGGTGGCTGCGGAACAGGATCGGCGATATACGCTAGCCCCGCCTTGCCTCCGCTGGCGCGCATCGCGTCGACATTCCTACGCAGGCTCAACTCCCATGCCCGAGTGGCCGTAAGTACACCGGCATCCTTCCCAATAATATCGACATTCCGCTCACCCTCAGCGCGCAGATCTCGCTCCAACTGGTGCCGCTCGTGAACATGATGCAGCGCCTCCACGCTCTGCTCCAGCGAGATCGCGATCAACAACCCGATCGTGATCGTCCCCAGATGAATCCAGAAGTCTTTCCACGAATGCAACGGCTCCTGCGGCGCATGCACTTCCATCCACTCACCTCGAAGCAAAAATCGTTCAGCCCGGGCCCACATGCATCTCTCACCACCACTCTACGGTCCTACTCCCGCCGTCCGCGCAGGTCTGCCGCTGGCAACACCCCGAACAGCACAATCCACAGTCCAAACCCCGCCACCACCCACCCCGCCACCGCATGCCCTTGCCGCGTCCATCCCGCAAGGTATTCAATCAGCATAAACACAAACGTCCCCCACGCCACCGACCCCAGCAGCAGCAGCGGCCACCGAACCCTCCGCCGCCCCATCAATCCCTCCATCCCCAGCCCCACCAGCCACCACGCCGGCAAACAATAGATCGGCGTCTCCAGCAGACTCCACGTCCACTCGTCCAGCTGCTTCGGATACCACAGCGTCGGATTCGTCAGCGCAACCGTCAGCGGCATCTCCACCAGCGCTCCCGGCAGCTCCATCGCCGTAACCGCATTCGAGTGCGTCACCACCGCCTCATTCACCGCAAACGGCACAAAATTCTCCGGCACAATCGTCCCGTGAAACCCCCCACCGTCACCGTCGCATTCTTCCCCTGCGCCCCAATCGCTCGCAGCACGCCATACGTCTGCACGGCCGGCACCATCACCACCATCGCCCACACCCTCAGCGACAGCACCGGCAACACCCACGCAAACCTCACCGCCCTCAACCGCTCCCACCGCATCCCGCCAGCTTAGCGCAAACCATCTATCCTTAGGCTCAGAAGCGAGCTCTCTACGCTCTCGCTCTATTCCCTCTACACTCTGCCCTCATGACTCTCCGCGAAGCCCTCATCGAAGCCGCCACCACCATCGATCGCCGCGAGGCCGAGACCCTCCTCGCACACCTCCTCTTCCGCGACCGCCCCTGGCTCATCGCCCACTCCGACACCGAGCTCTCCACCACCCTCCTTCGCGCCTACCGCGCCCTCATCGCCCGCCGCGCCGCCAAGGAACCCATCCAGTACCTCACCGGCCACCAGGAGTTCTACGGCCTCAACCTCCGCGTCACCCCCGACACCCTCATCCCCCGCCCCGAAACCGAGCTCCTCGTTGAAGCCGTTCTCCACTGGGTTGCTGCCCGCCCCGCTCTCCGCAGCCCCCACATACTCGACATCGGCACCGGCTCCGGCGCCATCGCCATCGCACTCGCCTCCAAACTCCCCTCTGCCAGCATCACCGCTACCGACCTCTACCCCGCGCCCCTTTCCATCGCCGAGCACAACGCCGCCCGCCTCGGCCTCACCCACCACATCGCCTTCCTCCAATCCGACCTCCTCGCCTCTTCCCTGCTCCAGTCCTTCGCGCCCTTCGACGTCATCGTCTCCAACCCTCCCTACGTCTCCCTCTACGAAGCCGCCACCATGCCCGACGAAGTCCTCAAGCACGAACCCCACACCGCCCTCTTCGCCGGCCCCCAGGGCCTCGACATCTACCGCCGCCTCCTCCCCGCCGCCCACGCCGCCCTAAAACCCGAGGGCCTGCTAGCCCTCGAGTTCGGCTTCGGCCAACTCGAATCCCTCAAAGCCCTCTTCGAGAAAGCCCGCCAACGGCCCTTGGCAAGACCTAACCTTCCTAGACGACTACGCCAAAATCCCCCGCATAGCCCTAGCCACCCGCCCCTAGCCTTTGCCTCTGTCTTTGCCCTTGCCTTTGCCTTTGCCTTTGCTAGAAGCTAGAAGCTAGAAGCTAGAAGCTAGAAGCTCTTAAAACTAAAACGCTCCCCCATGCACCATCGGCCCCGCCGGCTCCGCCTCTTTCCGATCCTTCCCCCAGGTCTTATACAGCCCCAGGTACGCATAGTTCTCCGTCTGCCCCGCCACCGAGTGCCCATACGCAAACAACAGCTGCCACCCCGGAGCCTTGAAGTGGTAATACCCTCCCGCATCCACCATCGCCGACGCCTCCGTCTGCGCCGCAGCGAACCCCTCCCGCGCATGCGAAAACATCTCTACCGACAACTCCAGACGCTTGCTCATCTCGCGCTTCAAAAGCACTCCACCATACAAAAAATTCTGATACCCCGTCTGCGGCACGACGGTATACCCCATCCCGCCACACAGACTCCACGGCCCAAACTCCTTCTCCGCCCACAGCGGCAGCTTGTACCAGACCTTCCCCACTCCCAGCCCCTTGGCATAACTCCCCGTGGGAATCTCAAACATCGTGAAGGACCCAATCTGCGGTCGATGCTTGGTCTGCTTAATAAATCCCCACTTGAATCCCAGCTCCACATCCGTAATCCCAAACGCACTCGCCCCCACGCCCCCAGGCAGATACGCCGGATTATTCGAAGGCCATACCCCGCCCAGCGGCAGGATCGCATGCAACTGAATGTTCGGCACTGCACCCCAGTTGAACTCGAACGCCGGACCTACAGCATCCATCTCCGCCGGCGTCCCGTCCGCCTGCCCAAACACATAGGCCTCGTAGTGCCCCAGATCTACCGGCGTAGGATCGTCTGTCTGAAACGGAGGCCCCGCCTGCCCCCACGCGCGCACCCCGGCCAGCAGCATCAAGAGCAGCGCCGCGCATCCCGACACCACCCCGGCCCTGATTCCCTGTCGCATACACCACCCACCGCCATCTGATATCGACAACATGATACCTTCAACGACGCCCCGCTCCATGAACATCAACTCCACCGCGGCCTGACCATGCCGTCCTCCTCGCCCTCGTCCCCCTCGGCGATATAGTGTTGACATGTTTTCCCTTAGGCTCTTCCGCTGCGCCACGGTACTCCTCGCCGTCCGTTCCCTCTCCGCAGCCGCCCAGGCCCCCGCACAACCCGCCGAACCCACTCCCTCCGTCACCGCCGCCGAAGCCGTCCTCCACCGCCTCATGCCCCGCCTCGCTCCGCAGTTCCACCTCACCCTCCACCCCGGTCAGCCCGACGCCTTCCACATCACCGGCACCGCCGGCAACATCCAGGTCGACGCCGCCACCATCCCCACCCTCCTCTGCGGCGTCAACTGGTACCTCAAATACGTAGCCCATCTCCAAATCTCAACCAACGGCCTTCAGCTAGGACCTCCGCACCTCATCCTCCCCGCGCCGCCCGCCCCCATCGACAAGCCCGCCTTCTACAAGATCCGCTACGCCCTCAACGAAAACACCGATGGCTACTCCTCGCCCTACTGGTCCAACGCCCGCTGGCAGCACGAAATCGACATTCTCGCCCTCTCCGGCACCAACGCCATCCTCATCCAGCGCGGCGCCGACCTCGTCCTCTACCAGACCTTCCGCGACGCTGGCTACTCTGACCTCGCCGTCCGCCGCTGGATCACCCAGCCCGCCCACCAGAACTGGCAGCTCATGGGCAACATGTGCTGCTTCGACGAGCCCATCTCCCTCAGCCTCCTCCACAAGCGCGCCGCCTCCGCCAAAAAGCTCATCGGCAGCCTCCGCGCCCTCGGCATCACCCCCGTCCTCCCCGGCTACTACGGCATCGTGCCAGCCGACTTCGCCACCCTCCACCCCGGCGCCCACGTCATCACTCAAGGCGACTGGGTCGGCTTCACCCGCCCCGGTTGGATCGACCCCCGCGACGCCAACTTCGCCAAACTCGCCGCCAACTTCTACTACCATCAGCGCCAGCTCTTCGGCGACACCTCTATCTACGACATGGAGATCTTCCAGGAAGGAGGCGACACCGGCGACGTTCCTCCGGCACCCGCCGCGCAGCTCATCCAGACCGCCCTCGAAGCCGCACATCCCAACTCTCTCTGGTTCATGATGGCCTGGCAGAAAAACCCACTCCCCGCCATCATCTCCGCCCTCGACAGCAGCCACGTCCTCATCGCCGACATCGAACAAGGCCGCATCCTCCGCAACGATCGCGACAAAGAATTCCACGGCGCCAGCTGGCTCTTCGGCGGCCTCTGGGAGTTCGGTGGCCGCACCACCCTCGGCGCACCCCTCTACGACTACGCCGTCCGCTTCCCCACCATGGCCGCTCTTTCCGGCTCGCATATCGTAGGCACCGCCCTTTTCACCGAAGGCCTCGACACCAACCCCTTCGCCTTCGACCTCTACACCGAAATGGCCTGGCACAAAGACCCCATCGACCTCAACACCTGGACCGACGCCTACGCCCTCCGCCGCTACGGCAGCCCCACCCACGACGACCACCCCGATCCCCACGCCCAGCGTGCCTGGCAGATCCTCCTCCACACCGCCTACGGTTATCGCGCCGGAGACGGCACCGCCCAGGGCGAGGGTGACGCCGACGCTCCGCAGGGCTCCCTCTTCAACGCCCAACCCGACCTCACCACCACCCACGCCGGCGCCTGGGCTCCGCACGGCGCCCATTATCCCCTCGCCGCCCTCGACCCCGACCTCACCGAGCTCCTCCAGGTCGACCCCTCTCTGCGCTCGACCGAAACCTACCAGTACGACCTCGTCGACGTGGCCCGCCAGGTCATGGCCAACCAATCCCGCATCATGCTCCCGCAGATCAAGGCCGCCTACGAATCCCACGACCAGGAAGCCTTCACCGCCCTCACCGATCATTGGCTCCACCGCATGCAGCTACTCGACAACCTCCTCCGCACCAACCAGTACTTCCTCCTCGGCCGCTGGCTAAGCTACGTCCCACCCTGGTCCAGCTCCCCCGCTGAGCTCAAGCTCCTCAACTATGACGCCCGCTCCATCCTCACCACCTGGGGCGATCGCAAAGCCTCGGAAGCCGGCCTCCACGAATACGCCAACCGCGACTACGCCGGCCTCATCTCCGGCTACTACGCCCCCCGCTGGCAGCTCTTCTTCCAATCCCTCCAGGCCTCCATGGAAACCCAAACTCCACCGAAACCCATTGACTGGTTTGCCTTCGGCGACCGCTGGAACCGCAGCCAAACCACCTTCAACCCTAACCCCACCGGCAACCCCTACACTGCCGCAACAGCCATAGCCAACGACCTGAACCTGGCTCCGCCCGAACCATAACCCATCATCCTGAACAAAGTGAAGGACCCCCTGTAGTTGCTGTTGCGGTCGCTGTTGCTTTTCTTTCTGTCATTCCCTCTGGGAAGCTCCTTCTGCTTCTGCTTCTGCTTTTCCTTTTGCCTCTGCCTTTGCCTTTGCCTTTGCCTTTGCCTTTGCTAGAAGCTAAAAGCTAGAAGCGAGAAGGTAAAAAAGCCAAACAACTGAGAACTGACACCTAACCCCCGAGGCCCACCATGACCGACTCCGCCGTCCTCCCCGCCATCGAACGCACCGCCTCCATTCCCAAGGTCCACCGCTGGCTCTCCGTCGACGTCCTCCGCGGCCTCACCATCGCCTTCATGATCATGGTCAACAACAACGGCGGCGGCGACAAAGCCTACTGGGCCATGAAACACACCGACTGGAACGGCTTCACCCCCACCGACCTCGTCTTCCCCACCTTTCTCTTCCTCGTCGGCATCTCCACCGTCTTCTCCACGCAGGCCCGCCTCGCCAAAGGTGACACCAAGCCCTCACTCCTCTTCCACACCTTCCGCAGAGCCATCATCCTGTTCCTGCTCGGCCTCATCGTCAACAGCTTTCCCTTCTTCCATCTCGCCACCATGCGCTTCTACGGAGTCCTTCCGCGCATCGCCCTCTGCTACCTCATCGTTGGCATTCTCTACCTCTACAGCCCCTCCTGGAAGAACAAAGCCGTCATCGCCGCAGCCTGCCTCATCGGCTATTGGATCCTGATGCGCTTCGTCCCCGTCCCCGGCTACGGCGTCCCCACCCACCAGATCCCACTCCTCGACCCCAACATCAACCTCGCCGCCTGGCTTGACCGCCAGATCTTCTCCGCCCCACACCTCTTTGAGCGCACTCGTGATCCCGAAGGCCTGCTCAGCACCATCCCCGCCATCGCCACCACGCTCATCGGCACGCTCACCGGCATCTGGCTACGCTCCACCCGCAGCATCGTGTCCAAAGCCAAAGGCATCGCCTACGCCGGCTGCATCGGTCTCATCACCGGCGGCCTCTGGAACTTCACCTTCCCCGTCAACAAGAAACTCTGGACCAGCTCTTACGTCCTCTACGCCGCCGGATGGAGCCTGCTCCTACTCGCCCTCAGCATCTACCTCATCGACATTCGCGGCGCCCGCAAAACCGACACGCGCACCGCTGACGAACAAGCCCGCCGCCGCTACATGGTCCTGCTCGTCTTCGGCACCAACGCCATCGCCGCCTACGTCTTATCCGAGCTCCTCCCCGGAGCTCTCTACCAGATCCATCCCCGCCCTGGCGTCAATTTCCTGCGCTGGTTCTACGAGAGCATCGTCCACGTCATCCCCTACGAACCCATGGCCTCGATGGTCTTCTGCATTCTCTTCACCGCCGTCTGCTGGCTCCCCATCTACGTCATGTACCGCCGCCGCATCTTCCTGAAAATCTGAAGGCAGCTACTTCGCGGCCATCGGCAGCGCGTTGAGCAGGCTCACCAGCGAACCGTGCAGCTCCCAGCACGTCCCCACCGCCAGCGCCAGCGCAAACGCAGACTCCAGCAGTGCCACCGGCAGATCCTTCCCCACCGCCTCCGCCCAGTATCCCCGCACCCGCACCCCGCCAAACGCGCCAATCAGCGCGCCCACTATCCCAAAGATCGCACCACCCGCCATCGGCTCGATCACCGCGCGCGCCGCCAACGTTCCTACCAATCCCCCAAATACTATCCGCGCGATCAGCGGTCCCGGCGAAGTCCGGCTAGGCGTCGATGGCAGCGTGTCCACCACGTACTCGCCCACCGCGGCAATCGTAAACACGATCACCGAGATTAAACTCCCCACCCAGAACGACCACCCATGTTGCGGCAACAGTTGCAGCCACGCAAACCAGCACAGCACCGCCATCGCCGTCATCGATCGCAGCCCAACCGTCATACCCAGCAACACAAATGAAAGTACCAAGCCCGCCCTCTTCCTTCCCCTACGCTCTACACTCTGCCCTCTACACTCTGCTCCTAATGCGTCTCTACCATCTTCTCCGCAAACGCATGCAATCCCGCACCATTCTCCGGCCGGGTATAGAACATGTGACCCCCCGGAAACTCATGCACCGACACCTGCCCCGCCAGGTTCAGCGGCAGTTCATTCTGCGTTAGCAGCGATCCCATGAACGGGCACGACAAATCATTCCATCCATGCACAATCAGCACATTCAGCTTCGGATCAGCCGCCACCGCCTCGCGCAGATCCTCCACCGCACCTTCCCGCAGCGTCGGCCCTGACCGGTCCCACTGCCGGCCCACAATGTATGACAGCGCATAGTACTGAGCGTCCGTCTTCCACCCCACCGTCCGCGTAATAAAGTCCACCATCGCCGTCGTCGTCGGAGCAATGATGCTCTCCAGGATCGGATCACTCGACTCCTGCTCCGGCGCATAAGGGAATGGATCCGGCAGTGTCACATTCGAGTCA
Organism: uncultured Acidobacteriaceae bacterium; assembly: GCA_963737325.1. GTDB lineage: Bacteria > Acidobacteriota > Terriglobia > Terriglobales > Acidobacteriaceae > Granulicella. The sequence goes on along the minus strand of CAVTSJ010000004.1, from coordinate 15,435 downwards.
TACACACTCCCAATCTCACCCTTCTCCCGATGCACCTCGCGCAGAAATGCCCCCGTCTCCAGCCGCCCGCCCGAGTACTTCACAAACTGCGGATCCAGCCCCGTCATCTCCGTCACCTTCGCAATCATCGCGTCAGTCGCGGCCTTGTCCTTCGGTCCCTTGATCAGCGTCGTCGCATACTCGCCCTCCGTATACGCAATCACATCCTGCATGGCCGCATCCGTAAGCTTGCCCTCGCTCTCCAAATGAGCCGCAGTAATCGACGGCAGCGTGACCATCCACGGAATCGGCGAAATGTGCCCATCCCCAAATGAAGGATTCAGGTACGGGCTCACCAGCACCAGCCCATTCATCGCCACCCCCAGCGTCGACTGCATATAGTGCGTCATCCTCGGCCCGCGATACCCGCCATAGCTCTCGCCGATCAGATACTTCTTATCCAGCAACCGGTCGTTCTTCACCAGCCACTTGTAGATCACCAGCGACAGATACTGAATGTCCGGAGTCGGCGAATAGAACAGCTTCTTGGTCTCCGCCTCATCCACCAGCGACTTCGAAAATCCCGTCCCGATCGGGTCAATGAACACCTCATCGGTAAAGTCCAGCCACGTTCCCGGATTATCCGTCAGCGTCGCCGGATCGCTAGCCGAATCGCCCTCATTCGCAAACGAAAGATGCTTCGGCCCAATCGCCCCCAAATTCAAATAGACGCTCGAAGCCCCCGGCCCGCCATTCACCGCAAACAACACCGGCCGATCCGGCGAACCCTTCTCATGATCGAGCGTATAAGCCGTGTACATCACATCCCCGGTCGGCTTGCCCTTGTCATCCATCAACCGAATCGTTCCCACCGTTGCCGTGTAATGCAGCGTCTTCCCATGCACCGTAATCGTCTGTTCGACAGACTTATCGGCAGGCAGTTCCAACGCCTTCAAATCTGCAGGCTTCTCCGCCGGCTTCGCCGCATCCTTACCCGCATCCCCAGCAGGCTTATCAGCAGGTGGCGGACCATCATGCGGCCGCTGCGCCACGGCGCCAAGGCTAAACAAAACAGAAAGGCTCATCACAAGAAGCGCGGGAGAAACACGTCTTAACGTCATACCAAATACTCTACCCGACCAACCCCACCTCAATCCACGCCCATAGGTTCCGCGCGACAATCCTGCACCCGCTCAACCCTTCCCCCATCCCTCTATTTCCCTCCATCCCCCTCCATCGATACCCTCTGTCTCCCCCTCTCTCCCTCTCTCATCCCGCCCACAAATCCGTCATCCTGAACGCAGTGAAGGACCCCTGTAGTTGTTGTTGCGGTCGTTTTTGCGCTTGCCTTTCTTTCTGTCATTCCCCTTGGGAATCCGCTTCTTATTTTGCCCTTGCCTTTGCCCCTGCTCTTCTGGCTGTCATCCCGCAGGCATCTGCTTCTTCTCTTGTCTTTGTCTTTGTCTTTGTCTTTGTCTTTGTCTCTTTGTCCTTGTCTTTGTCCTTGTCTTTGTCCTTGTCTTTCTGGTTGTCATTCCGAGCGCAGCGAGGAACCTGCTTCTCGCGCGCAGCGCGCCCGTTCTTGCCTCTAGCTAAAAGCTAAAAGCTGCCTCTCCCAAACCCCGCAATCTCCTCCACCGAAGGCGCCTCCCACCTCTCCTCCATAAAATCGAACATCTCCCGAGTCACCTCAAACGCGTACGTCCCACTCTCCCCCCGATTCCGCTCACAAACCCTCCCCCACCTAACCTCCGCATCCACCTCCAGCACCACCAGCTCACACCGAACCCCCGCCACCTGAGCCCGCTCCAGCCACTCCCTCCGCTGCGCCCTCTGTGTAAACCCCAAATCCATCACCGAATCCACGCCCACCCGCGCCAACTCCCCCGCCACAACCTCAATCTGCGCCTCACACCGCCCAATCCGCTCCAGCGCCCACGCCAGATCATTCTTCTCCGGACAATCCATCCAATACAGTGCCGTCATCCACTCATCAACAGAAAACCGCACCCCACCCACCCGCGCCGCAATCTCCCGAGCAGCCGTACTCTTCCCCGCCCCAGTCCCCCCTGCCACCAGATGCCAAGTCGCCATCCGCCCTACCTGTCTACTGTCTACCTGTCTACCTGTCTATTGTCTGTCCCGCAACCACCCATACAGCGGAAACGCCTCTGCCATCTCCCCAACCTTCCCCCGAATCTCCGCCAGCTTCCCCGCATCATTCCGATGCTCCAGCGCCTCGGCAATCCATCCCGCAATCACCTTCATCTCGCCCTCCTTCATCCCCCGCGTAGTCAGCGCCGGCGTCCCAATCCGTATCCCGCTAGGCTTCATCGGCGGATTCGTATCATAAGGAATCGCATTCTTATTCACCGTAATCCCGGCCTGCCCCAGCGCACTCTCCGCCTCGGACCCAAACATGCCCTTCACAAACACATCCACCAAAATCAAATGCGTGTCCGTACCACCAGAAATCACCCGATACCCCGCAGCCTGCATCGCCTCGGCCAGCGCCTTCGCATTCGCCACCGTCTGCGCCGCATACGTCTTGAACTCCGGCTGCAGCGCCTCTTTGAAGGCCACTGCCTTACCCGCAATCACGTGCACCAGCGGCCCGCCCTGCTGCCCCGGGAACACACTGCGATCAATCGACACCGCCAGCTCCGCCTTACACAAGATCATCCCAGCCCGCGGCCCCCGCAGCGTCTTGTGCGTCGTCGTCGTCACCACATCCGCATGCGGCACCGGGCTCGGATGCACGCCTCCCGCAACCAGCCCTGCAAAGTGCGCCATGTCGATCATCAACTTCGCGCCCACCTTATCCGCAATCTCCCGCATCCGCACAAAATCAAACTGCCGCGGATACGCCGACCCACCCCCCACAATCACCTTCGGCTCTTCAGCAATCGCCTGCGCCTCCAGCGCGTCATAGTCGATCACCTCGGTATCCTGCCGCACCTTATACCCGGCAATCCGGTACAGCTTCCCCGAAAAATTCAGCTTGTGCCCATGCGTCAGATGTCCGCCATTCGCCAGGTCCAACCCCAGGATCGTCTCCCCCGGCTCCAGCAGCGTCATATACGCCGCCGCATTCGCCTGCGACCCCGAGTGCGGCTGCACATTCGCATGCTCGGCCCCAAACAACTCCTTCGCCCGATCCCGCGCCAGGTTCTCCACCACATCCGCGAACTCGCATCCGCCGTAGTACCGCTTACCTGGATACCCCTCAGCATACTTGTTCGTAAACACTGTCCCAACGGCCTCAAGCACGGCACGCGAAACAAAGTTCTCGCTGGCAATCATCTCCAGCCCCTCATGCTGACGCAGCACTTCTTTCTGAATCTGCGCGGCAATCTCGGGGTCACTCGTAGCAAGGGGAGCGTTCAAGTCAATTGGCATATACCCAGCATTTTACGCTGCCAGCATCCAACAGCAGAAAGTCACCGTTGCCTTTAGCAACGGTGACTTCACGTTCACGCCAATGTCTGTCAGGTCCTCAATTGAACTCGCTTCTTAGTTGCCGGTATCCACCACCGGAATATTCTCCGCGAGCTGCAGGTTGATCAGCAGGTCGAGCCGCCGGTCGATCTGATACCACAGCGCCGTCTTCTTTGCCGAGATTACCTTCTCGAAAATCGGCACGTATTTCGTGCGAGTGGCAGTGAACTGCTGGTCGATCTTCGCCGCCCTCTGTATAAATAGATTCGCCTGATCATCGGTCATCGTGTCGTAGTTCGCCGCATAGTCCTTAATCAGCCGCACCCGCGCATCCCCGATCGCGGCAACCTCCGCCGCATACCGGTCATAAATCGGCCAGAACTTCGTAGCCTCATCCGCAGTCAGATTCATATTCTCCGCGGTGATCGTCTTCCGCGCTGCTCGAACATCCGAGCGCAGCATCTTGACATCCTGGTCAAGACTCGTCTGAGACGTTGCGCTCGCATCGGCCGCTTGTGCAAAGATCGGTTTGCTAACAACGGACATTCCGCCCACCAACGCCAGAACTACGAGTGCCTTCTGCATCTGCATTTCACTTCTCCTCTATCGAATCTTGTTTTCGTTGATTCACTGGACGATGGCCAGCGCGCTAGGCTGCATCTCCGCAACCACTCCGTAGGCAAGCATGGAAATCTACACGCTCAAGCAATACGCTGCGCGCCCTCCGCCGTAAACTGTAAGAAATAACAGGTGCACCGCGAACCGGCGCGAATCAACTCCTACTTTGCTCACTCCGCCTGCCACCAAGCCCCACTGGCCTTCAACATTCCCCGCACTTGTTCCCACCCTCGCCGGGGGCCATCCGTACGCGCACTTTGCGGACGGCTGGAATTCAGGTCATTCAGGACACCCGCCACAGCACAAACCTCCACGCAGCGCCAACCAGCTAGAAGCTAGAAGCTGCATCTACCCCTGCCGCGCCAGCACCACCGTCATGTCATCCGGCTGCTCCTGATCGCCAATCCACGCCTTCACCACCTGCAGCGTATTGGTCGCCAGCACCGTCAGCGGCTCATTCCTTCTCGCTCGCACAAACTCCATCAGCCGCTGCTCCCCGAAATCCTCGCCATCCCGCTCGGGCTCAGTCAGCCCATCCGTATATGCGATAAACAAATCCCCCGGCTCCAGCTGCACGGTCGCCTCTTCGTACTCCAGCCCATCCAGCAATCCCACCACCGCGCCGCCAACCTCGAGCTTCTGCACCCTTCCATCCGCAGAAATCACCAGCGGCGGCAGATGCCCTCCATTCGAATACGTCAGCCTCCGCGTCGCCGGATCATACGTCGCCAGAAACAACGTCGCATAGCGCGCCGACTGCGTGCTCCGATACAGGTGCGCATTCAGCAGCTTCAGCAGCAGCGCCGGAGACACCGGCACCCCCTCCTCATTTACCGCCGCGCTGAACGCCCGGTCCGCCGAGTGCAGCGCACTCATCAGCAGCGCCGCCGAGATCCCCTTCCCGCTGATATCCCCCAATGCCAGCGTCACATGCCCCGCCTTCTGCCCGTCCGCCCCCAGCCCCGGCCCATAGCCGAAAATAAAATCAAAGTAATCCCCACCCACTGTCCGCGCCGGCAGGCACGTCCCGTGCACCTCCAGCGATCCCATAAACGCCGGCGATTGCGGAAACAGCGTCGACTGCACCTCCTGCGCAATCGCCAGCTCGTTCAGCAGGCGCTCTTTCTCCCGCTGCTGCACCAGCAGCTCGCTCACACTCGCCGCCATTCCATTAAACGAGACCGCCAGCGCCGCCAGCTGGTCCTTTCGTCTCACCGGAATCCGATGCTCCAAATGCCCTGCATCAATAGCCTTCGTCCCCTTGTACAGGTCCGACACCGACCGCGTAATCGTCCAGCTCAAACTCGACGCCATCATCAGCGCAAACAGCTCCACCAGCGCAAAGAAAAGCCCAATCCCAATCACGATCGCCCACACAACCTTCCCCACCTTCACCGACGACGCAAACAGCAGCGCATACAAGTACGAAGGCCGCGAGAACACCGCAATCATCGTCTGCACTTCATCGCCCGTCGTCCACGCCTTCACCGGTAGCTCGGCCGAAAATACCACCGGCGGATCAAAGTAAGGATGCTTCGCCGGCTTCAGCGGTCCGCTCGAGATCGAGTGGAACTCTCCCCCATCCGCCTCCAGCGCCTCCGGCCTCACGAAATTCACATTGACGTTGTTGCCTACATGAATGTTCGTCTCCCCATCCTTGTGGATATGAACGTTCGGCCCCACGTCGTCACCGTCATTATCCGTGTCCGACGTCAGATGCGAGAACCCCTGCGACACAATGATCCGGCCCAGCCCCTTCGCCATCACATCCAGTTCCGGACGCGTCAGCGGTCGGCTCGCCAACACCACCACCGTCCTTCCATCTCGCGGCGCGCTCACCTCTGCCGCTAAATACAGCAGATGGTTCTGTTCAACAATTCCCTGGAAACCAGGATGCAGCCACGCCGGCGGAGGCACACTCGTCAGCGGCCCCTGGCTGTCCTTCCCCACCTTCCCCTCCAGAGGCACCCACGCATCTCCCTTCATCTCCCTCAGCGAGAGCGGCGTCCCATCCTCACTTTCCGCCTTAGCAGTATCGTCCGATTGGGCGGTATCGTCAGAATCTGCTGTACCCTTCGGCTTCGCAGGAAGCTTCGCGGCGGTGACCACCTTCGCCGCACCCTGCGTTCCAAATATTGCAGCGCTTCCCGCCGCGTCCCGCACCCGCGTCAGTGCCTGGTTCAGCTGCGTAGTCCCCATGTCTACCGCATACTGTGCCGCCAAAAAATACGCCGCGATAAAGGCCAGAATCACCACCATCACCACCGGCGTCAGACCCATCAACACGTACGTCAAAATCAGCCGGTTCCTCACCCTCCACAGCACCCGATACGCAAACCACCGGAAAAACAGGATCACCAGAAGCGGAGTCAATGCCATGCTGCAGATCGTGATCAATGCCGTGTCCAGCGTCGAAAACCAATCCTTCAGCAGCAACGCCGTACACACGAAGATCACCGCAAACATCACCAGCGTGATCTTGCCCACACGCGTGCGCCGTCCCCAGAATGCCCTCCACCGCTCCCGTCGTGTCAGGTTGTCCCTACCCATCGCGTTCTCAGCCGCCCCGGTCAATTTCCCTTGCCCATCGCGTCGTTCGCCATTCGCCGCGGCAGCGGCGCCTAAATCTTCGGCGTCGGTAAGAGGGGGGAAGGGTTCTGCCTCCGAGTGTACTGCAAATGATTCCCGCCATCACCAATCCACCCGCGGTTTCCCCGCGTACCACTCTCAGCATCGCACGGTGTACCGAAATAGGCACGACCTTGCTCCTCCGCCAGCCACCCCGGGCCCGAAACGTCGCATCCTATTCACCAGCGAACGAACTGCGGGCCAGCTTGATCGTAACTCCCACTCCACGCAGAGCTACCTAAGGAGCGTCTTCATGAACCAGAACGTCCTCGCTATATCGTCGCGTCTTGTCCCAATCCCCGTCTCTCGAATCCAGGTCAATTCCAAGTTACCCCCAGGCGGTTGTCTCATACCGTCGCTGCAACACCCTGCGCTGTCCTATGCCTCAGAGGGAGTGGCTATTCACAACTCCCTGGACCTTTCGTTTCAGCGCGCCATAGCCGTCTCCGACCTCGATCGCCACCTCATCGACGAACTCACCCGCGTCAAACCGCCGCTCCACCGCGCCGAACTCCTGGCCTCATAGCGTCCGGACTGCACCTTCAGGCCTCAGAGTCTTCAAGCTCGCAGCCGCCGGAACGCCCCCCAAACAAACGACCCCAAGTACCACCCATCCAAAAACTTATAAGGAGTCTCTCCAGTCGTATAGTGCCCGCAAGGCAGCACCTTCGCCACATAATCCACACCGTGCGCCTTGAAGTTCGTCAGCACCTCCCGCGAATACTTCACCACGAACGTCAGGTCATACGGCGCATACACCACCAGCGTCCTCCGCGGCAGATCTCCCTCCCATCGCGCCGCCCCCGTCGCCGCGTATTCCTCCATAAAGCTCATCGGGCTAACCCCAGCAAACATCGCCCGCGTCTCATCCTGCGTCAGCCCCGCATGCTCAAACGCCGCCTTCACATGCCGAGTGCTCTGCCCCGTCCACACCACATCCCCAAACTGCGTGCTCGCGTGATTAAACGCGCACACCCGCAGCCGCGGATCCATTGCCGCCGCGATAAACCCATACGCACTTCCCAGACTCGTCCCCAACACCCCAAACTGCTCATACCCCTGCGCCTCCAGCCAGTCCACGCAGCTCCGAATATCCACCACCGCCTGCCGGCAAGCCGCAATCGTTCTCCCCACATTCGCACTCACCGCATAGTCGCTGCGCTCCAGCTCCGCCGGCCGTCGAACATCGTGATAAGGCTTCGACAACCGCAAGCACGAAATCCCAAAGCGATTGAACATCTCGCAAAGCACATTATGCGAGAACGCATCCGCATTCCACTGCGGCATCACAATCATCGCCTGCCTCGGCCTTTGCCCAACGCCTTTGCCTTTGCTGTTGTTCTTGTCTTCCCTAATCCCTAATCCCTGTTCCCTAATCCCTGGCGCCTGCGGCGCCTCATACCACCGCGCATTCACCACATCATTCTCCGGATACGGCGTCCCCACCGGAGACGTAAACCGCAAAAACGGTTCCTTCCGCAGCTCTCCCACCTCAGCCTGACGCTTCCACTCCCGCTCCTGCTCCAGCGTCTCCGGCCTCACATTCGTTGGATACAGCGCCGGAAAATGCTGCTCAATCCGAAAATCCGTAGGCGTGGCGTAGTCAAAAAACGCATGCGGCTCCGCGACAATCCGCTCATTCAACGCAATCATCGCCTCCAGCCCCGACATCTCGCCGCGATCGACGAGCGCCGCAAGTTCCAATCCGCCAACATCCGCCAGCGCCTCAAACCCCCACTCCAGCGGCCGTTCTACCCGATTCTCATCCCGCGTCGTAAGAGCCGTCTCCCACGCATACATCCATTTTGCATAAAGCCGTGCAAGCATCTTTCCAGTCTACCGTCCTGGCACCTCAGAATTCTGTGACCCGTACGCCGTCCGACTCCACAACACTCCCCCCATTCCGTCCGTATCCATCGTGGTGCCACTCTCCCCGAGCGCGGCCGCCGATGATACCCTCGCAGGCATGCGAACAATAGGGTTGGTGCTGCTCGCTGTGCTGCCCGTTTCTCCCCTGGCCTTCTCCCAGGCCGCCACCGCTCCCGCGGCTCAAGTCATCACCCTCGGCAACTCCGCGGTCGCGCTCACCGGCCCCTGGAAGTTCCAGCCCGGCGACTCGCCCGTCGTCAACGGCGCGCCCCTCTGGGCCCAACCCGCATTTGACGACGCTCACTGGGCCCCCGTGGACCTCACCTCCAACGCCGCAGTCGTCGATCTAATGCTCGGCACCTCCGGCTATATTCCCGGCTGGACGCGCAGAGGCTACCCTGACCTCGCCGGCTACGCTTGGTACCGCCTGCATCTGCGCCTTAAAGATCCAACCCAGCCCATCTGGCTCAAGATGCCCAGTGATTTTGACGATAGCTACCAGATCTTCGCGAACGGGCGCTACGTCGGCCAGTTCGGAGGCTTCTCTGCAAAGCATGTCACGCTCTACTACTCCAGACCTGCCTCCTTCCCTCTTCCCGCGACCGGCCCCGACGGCGTCCTTGACCTCGCCATTCGCTTTTATATGACCCCTGCCACCAGATTCCAAAGCCCCGACGTGGGCGGAATGCACGGGCCGCCCGTCCTGGGGCTCGCCTCTACCGTGCAACTGCTGCAGGCGTCGGAGGATACTGCCTCGATGCACTCCGACTTCGGCGCATGTCTCGAGGCCCTCCTGTTCCTCCTCATGGCGCCGCTCGCACTGTGGGCCTGGATCTATAACCGCGAAGAAATCGCCTGGTTATGGCTCTTCGCTTCGCTGATCTGGAGCATCCTCCTAACCGTATTGAACATGCTCGCCGGCTTGGCCAATGCCTTGACCATTACTCAAGTCGCCTGGTTGGACATCATCGCGCTGCCTACCTGGTTCATGTTCTGGTGGTACTGGTTCGATCTGCGCGAGATGCGCTGGATTCCCCGCTCTGCCTGGCTCCTCGCAGCCGTAATCACGTTGCTTGGCTTCTGTTCCCAATCGCCGACACTCGGCTTTGATCTGTTTCCACCATCTTCCCTGCATTGGTTCAACACCGCGCTGCTTTGGGTTTCTGCTCTCTACATGTTGTTGGCAATCGTGATCCTTGTCGCGGGCTTTCGCCGCGACCGCGCCGAGGCTCTGTCCGCCGCCGTCCCTATCCTGCTCACCGCATACAGTACCTTTAGCGGGTACCTCCTCACTGCCTTTCATATTCCATTCGAATTCTTCGTCTTCGGCCTCGGCATCCGCGTCTCGGATGTCGCGAATATGCTGATGATCATCGTCATCGGCGCGCTCGCGCTACGCCGCTTCCTGCGCAACCAGGTCCGCGACTCCCTCATCCGCCAGTCCGAAAAGAAAGACCTCGAGCAAGCACAGCAACTCCAGCAACGCGTCCTCGTCCCCGACACCGTCCACTCCCCCGCCTTCTCCATCGAATCCGAGTACCGCCCCGCCCTCACCGTCGGCGGCGACTTCTACCAGACCCTCTCCAAACCCGACGGCACCCTCGTCCTCGTCATCGGCGACGTCTCCGGCAAAGGCATCAGCGCCGCTATGCTCGTCGCCGTTCTCGTCGGCGCCATCCGCAGCCAGGCCGAACACACCTCCGACCCTTCCCTCATGCTCGCCATGCTCAACCGCCGCATGATCGGCCGCGCCGGTGGCCACTTCGCCACCTGCCTCGCCGCAGAAATCTCTCCCTCCGGCATCATGCGCATCGCCAACGCCGGCCACATCTCCCCCTACCGCAACGGCCAGGACCTCGACCTCGAAGGCTCACTCCCCCTCGGCATCACCGGCGACGTCGACTACCCCACCCAGACCATCACCCTCCGCCCCGGCGACCACCTCACCTTCATCACCGACGGCGTCATCGAAGCCACCAACCCCGCCAAAGAACTCTTCGGCTTTGACCGCACCCGCGACATCTGCAACCAGCCCGCAGCCGCCATCATGGACCAGGTCCTCACCTTCGGCCAGGAAGACGACATCACCATCTTGGGTATCCGGTTCGCAACCGCCTGACCGCACCCACCGTGCGCCAAACCTGCTCCGCCGGTAGGCCCAGCATAGTCCTCGCCATCTAGACCGGGTGCCCCATGCCTCGCTTCTGAGACATGGGTTCTTTCCCGATCCCACCCCGCACGAACCACCAAACGACTCAACCCTCGCCGTCCGCGCAGGACCTCAATCCCCCAACGAGACCGCCGGCTTCCCCGCCAGCCTCTCGCTAATGTGTTCCCCCACCTTATCCGCAAAACTCCCGCGCTCGCTAAGGCTGGTGTTGTACAACACAATCGCCGCGTAATCCCCCTTGGGATTGAAGAACCCAAACGAGCTGTACCCCCCGGTAGCTCCGTTATGCCAATAATTGCCTGTATCGGGCACATAGAACCAAGCCAGCGCAATTCGCATCCCCATCGCGTCTGCGTGCAGCTCATGATCCTGCATCAGCGCAGCGGCCAGCGTCTTCCCATCCTCATATCCATGTGCCGGCTTTACCGCATCCGGATGCAGATTCGCCTCCAGGTACGTCAGCATATCGCCCCCCGTTGACCGAATCGCCCCCGCTCCCGCGAGCCCCACCAAATCCCACGCGTGCGCCGGCTTATGATCCCCGTCATGCCCGGCAATAAACCACCCCATCTGCTCCGGCGATAGCGACACCACGGTATCCGTCAGCCCCAACGGCCCTGTCACCTCCGCCTTCAACAACTCCGGATACGCCATTCCCGCCCGGTCCGCGAGCGCCTGTCCCAGCAACCCAAACCCGAGGTTGCTATACAAAAACCCCGGCGTCCCCTCCTTGGCCACGCCATTCTTCTTCACCCACTCATACAGATTCGCCGCGCGATAATCCGCATACGGATTGTCCTTGTCCGCAGGATGAAAGTTATCCGGCATCCGCGGCAGCCCCGAGTGCTGCGTCGCCAAATCCAGCAGCGTAATCTCCGCGCCCACAGGCTTCGCCACCGTCCCCGGCGGCAGCAGCTCCCGCACCGGCTCATCGAACCGCACCGTCTCCTGCTCCACCATCTGCGAAAGAATCAGCCCCGTAAACGTCTTCGTCATCGACCCAATCTCAAAGATCGAATCCGGCTTGGCCGTCCCAAAGCTGAACACTCGCCGAACCCCATGCGCCACCACCCCAATGGTGATGCCCCCACCCGTAGCCGGAGCCAACTCTCCATCCTTCAGCGCCCCGGCAAGGTCCTTCTCCATCACCGCCTGCAGCTGCGCAGCGGTCACCGGAGCCATCGCGGCATCAAACTTCGGCGGAGCCACAGGCGCAGCCGCAATCTCCTTCGCCTGCCGCGTCAGCACCAGCGGCAGCGGCGCTCCACCCCCTTGAGTCCAGGTCCCCGTCAGCGTGTTCCCATCGGCAGAAAGCTTCGCTGCGTAGTGCCCCTTCACCGGCGGAAGATCGAACGAAAAATCCTCCCCACTCAACACGACGTTGTCGCACTCAATCCCCATCGCATGCTGGTCCAGGCTGTCGAATGCGCAATACTCCTTGCCCACCGCGTCGCTCTTCAAATGCACCTGCGTCCGCAGCGATGCACCGCCGGCCACCAGAGTCCCCAACCAGATCCCATCCACCCGCGAAGGCTTCGCCGCCGCCACGAACGTATCCCGCGTAAACACCAGCGGTATCGGCTGTCCCTGGGTCCACGTCCCCGTCAGCGCCTTCCCGTCCGCCGACACCGTGCCCTTCCACGTCCCATGCACCGCCGGCACTGCAAAGCTCAAGCTCGACCCATCCACCTTGATATCGCTGCAAGGAATCCCATTCGCCCCCTGGTCCGGGCTATCCATGCTCCCCTCAAACCCCGCCGCCCCAGCCTTTATATGCAGCCTCAAGTGCAGCGACCCCAGCGCACCCACATAATCCCCCGCAACACTCCCCGCCCCCTGCGTCTCCGCCATCGACACCGTTCCCCCAAACATACCCAGACCCGCAACCAGGCAGAACCCCATCCCACATCCCGAAACAAAGGCCACCGCACGCCGGAACCGATTCAACATCCGTCACCTCTCCCAATCGTCTTCAGGAACCTGCCCACCATCCTTGCACAGTTCAGCCCCACCCGCGCCCCGGTGTTCGAACGCACTCCTCTTTCGCCGAGCCCCACACCTTCCCGCAACAACCAACGCTCTAATGCCCATAGCCCTCAGCATCCGCTGGCACCTTGCCGCGGAAGAGCCAGTACACGACCCCAAAATACAACAGCGCAAGACTAATCCCGACGCACCACCAGGCCAGCCCCACCCGCAGCGTATGCGGGCTCGAGATCGCCTCCGCAATGGTTAGATCGTGGCCTTGCGTACCCACCGCTGGCAGTAGCACAGGAAACAACCCCGTCACCGCGCCCACCATCATGCTCGAAAGATACGCGCACGACGCAAGAAACGGCCGAAGCCGCGACCTCCCGAACATCGTCCAGCGCATCATTGCTATGCTTGCCACCACGGCCAACGGCACCAGCATCGCTATCGGGTGCCCCTTGTAATTATTCAGCGAAGCCGGTCGCGCCAGCACCGTCGCCGGAATCCCGATCGCCGTGAGCACCACAGTCCCGCCCCAGATACGGCGCGCCAGCTCCATCGATCGCTGCTCCAGTCCACCCTCCGTCTTCAGCGCCAGGTACAGCGCTCCATGCAGCGACAAAGCTGCCAACGCCAGCACTCCCCCAAGCACCGTGTACCAATCCAGAATTCCCGGGTTCGATCCCGTCCGCCAGTTCGTCCACAGCGGCAGAAAAAAATAGCCGTCCGCACCAATCGGCACACCCCGCACCACGTTGCCCAGCGCCGCGCCATAAAAGATCGCCAGCAGCATACTGGCCAACGTAAACAGTCCATCGAAGAACGTGCGCCACAGAGGATCGGACGAATGCCCGCGCAGCTCCACGCTCACCCCCCGCAGGATCAGCAGCCACAGCACCATGATCAGCGGTAGATAAAAACCGCTGAACGCCGACGCATAGAGCATCGGAAACGCGAAGAAAAGCGTTCCCCCCGCAGCCAGCAGCCACACCTCGTTCCCATCCCACACCGGCCCAATGGATCGCAGCGCCTGCGCCCGTTCCGGCTCCGTCCGCGCCACGAACAGGTACACCACGCCCACGCCCAGGTCAAAGCCGTCCAGCACCACGTACGCGGTCAGCATCAACGCCACAATCCAGAACCAGAGAGTGCTCATGCGCGTGGCTCCTTAAGCCGTGAGAGATTGAGGGTGCGGCACCGGCCCCGGCACCTTCGGCCCGTCTTGCACATGGTTGTAGACCAGGATGATCCACAACAGCGAGAGCACCGTATACATCCCAAGAAAGCCCAGCAGCGTGAACAGGCTGTTGCCCGCGCTCACATGACTCGAGATGCCCGTCGACGTCCGAATCAGCCCGAACACGAGCCAAGGCTGCCGCCCGATCTCCGCCGTCATCCAACCCGCCGTCGTCGCAATGTAAGGCAGTGGCCAGCTCAGCAGCAGGCACCACAAAATCCAGCGCGCTGACTCCAGCTTTCTTCGCCATAGATAGAACGCCGCGACACCCATCAGCAACCCAAACCACGTCCCCAGCCCCACCATGATGTGATAGCTGTAAAACAACAGCGGCAGCGTCGACGGCCACTCGTCGCGCGGAAAATGATCCAGCCCCTCCACCTCAGCGCTCGTCGTTCCGTAGATCAGGAAGCTCAGAACCTTGTTCACCCGCAACGGATTGTCAATCGTCTGGGACTCGTAGTTCGGCTGTCCCATCAAAATCATCCCCGCTCCCTTTTCCGAGTGGAATAGCCCCTCCATCGCCGCAATCGCCGTCGGCTGGTTCTTCGCCAGGTACTTGCCGTGCAGGTCTCCAGTCGGAAACACTTGCAACACGCAGGAAATAACTCCTGCCGTCACTCCCAGCTTCAGAAAAATCTGGCCGTACGGTCCCTCCCGACGCTGCAGCACATACAGCGCTCCCACCGCAGCCACCACAAAGGATCCCGTCACCACTGCCGCGCACATATTGTGCGCATACTCAAGCCACGCCCACGGGTTCAACAGCAGCTGCGTAAAGCTCGAGACCGCATATACCCCGTTAGGCAAAACCTATACCCCACCGGATGCTGCATCCACGCGTTCGTCACGATAATGAAGAAGCCTGAAATCCACGACCCGAGAAACACCAGCACCGCCGAGAGCCAGTGAAACCCACGCGAGAGTCGCTTCTCGCCAAATAAAAACAGCCCCAGGAACGCTGACTCCAGGAAGAACGAGAAGATTCCCTCCATCGCCAGCGGCATCCCGATCACCCCGCCCGTCCGCCGCGAGAACTCGCTCCAGTTCGTCCCGAACTGAAACTCCATCGGGATACCCGTCACCACGCCCAGCAGAAAATTAATCGCGAAAATCTTCGCCCAGAAACGCGCCGCAACGTCATACCGGGCCTGCTTTTCCGGATCCCCGCTGCGCAGCGCGACCGTCTTCAAGCAAACAATCAGCAGCGCCAACCCCATCGTCAGCTGCGGAAACAAATAGTGAAACGTGATCGTAAACCCAAATTGGATTCGATGCAGCGTCAGCGCGTCCACGCGTGGCTCCTGTCGTGCCCAGGGAGAATGCCCCTTCGCATTAGTCTCCACCTTAACCCGCCCCAGCCCAACCGCTGATTTCGATAAGCGCGCGAAGCACCACCCCATCACCCACCCGCCCCCTCAAGATTTTCTCTTGACAGAATTCTACTGTTATAGTCAACTACAACAGTAATACGAAGACGGAGCGCAAAATATGGACCTCGAGTTCAATGACACCCAGCCGATCT
>CAVTSJ010000003.1:0-67474 GCA_963737325.1 uncultured Acidobacteriaceae bacterium | reverse complement strand
ACCGCCAGCTTCGCGGCCGCGTCGTCGCCATGATCCTCGACGGCCTCCTCCAGGAGGGCGAACCCCTCCCTTCCGTCCGTACCGTCGCCGCCGAAAACCGCGTCAACCCCCTCACCGTCCTCAAGAGCTACCAGGAACTCGTCGACCAGGGCATCGTCGAAAGCCGTCGCGGCCGCGGCATGTTCATCACCGCCGGAGCCCGCGACCTCCTCCTCCAGGCCGAACGCCAGAAGTTCCTCGCCGAAGAGTGGCCCCACCTCCAGGCCACCATCCACCGACTAGGCCTAACCACCACCGACCTTCTTACCACCGCACCCAATTCCAATCACAAGGAGGGCTGATATGACCTGCATCCAAGCCCGCGGCCTCCACAAGTCCTACGGTTCTTCCGTCGCCCTCAACAGCATCGACCTCAACGTAGCCGAAGGCCGCATCCTCGGCCTCATCGGCCCCAACGGCGCCGGCAAGACCACGCTGCTCAATGCCATCCTCGGCCTCACCTCCTACCAGGGCGAGCTCACCGTCCTCGGCCGCAATCCCTGGACCCAGCGCGATCAGCTCATGAACGACGTAGCCTTCGTAGCCGACGTCGCCGTCCTCCCCCGCTGGATGCGCGTCTCCGACGCCATCGACTTCGTCGCCGGCATCCACCCGCGCTTCGACCGCGCCAAGGCCGAAGCCTTCCTCGCCCGCACCACCATCAAGCGCACCAGCAAGGTTCGCGAGCTCTCCAAGGGCATGGTCGCGCAGCTCCACCTCGCCTTAGTCATGTCTATCGACGCCAAGCTCCTTGTCCTCGACGAGCCCACCCTCGGCCTCGACATCCTCTACCGCAAGCAGTTCTACGACTCCCTGCTCAACGACTACTTCGATCACCACCGCACCATCCTCATCACCACCCACCAAATCGATGAGATCCAGTACATCCTCACCGACCTCCTCTTCATCGATCGCGGCAACCTCGTCTTCGGCTGCAGCATGGAAGACTTCGACACCCGCTACCTCGAGCTCATCGTGAACCCCGGCCAGCTCCCCGCCGCCCGCGCGCTCAAGCCAATTCAGGAGCGACAGACCTTCGGCCGCAGCATCCTCCTCTACGACCGCGTCCCCCGCGAACAACTCGCACCCCTCGGCGACCTCCGCACCCCCACCATCGCCGACGTCTTCGTAGCCTTCGTCGGCAACACCAATCAACCGCCCTCCCCCTTCGCACCACCACCCACCTCCACGCCAAGCTCGTACACAGGAGCCGCCCAATGACCCCCGAATCCGTCCCCCAAACCGCAAATCCGGGTACAACTCCGGGTGCCCCAGGTCTCGCTTCTGAGACCTGGGTTGCCACCGACCGCCCCCCGCATCTCCGAAGCCCGCCGCCTCTTCTGGTCCATCCGCCGCGAGCTCTGGGAGAACCGCGCCATCTACCTCGCGCCCCTCATCGTCGCCGCGCTCATCCTCCTCGGCTTCTTCTACAGCACCCTCCGCATGCCCTCCGGCATGCTCATCAGCACCACCGTCGACAACAACGGCGTCGTCACCCACACCTCGCACGGCATCGACCCCATCCTTCCCTACACCATCGCCGCCGCCCTCATCATGGGCACCACCGTCCTCGTCGGCATCTTCTATTGCCTCGACGCCCTCTACGGCGAGCGCCGCGACCGCAGCATCCTCTTCTGGAAGTCCCTCCCCATCTCCGATCTCACCGTCGTCCTTTCAAAAGCCGCGATCCCCCTCGTCCTTCTCCCGCTCCTCACCTGGGGCATCACGGTCGTCACGCAGTCCATCATGCTGCTCATCAACGTCACCGTCTTCCACGCCCGCGGCATCGACACCGGCCCGCTGCACAGCGGCCTGCCCCTCACCCAGAACTCCATGATGCTGCTCTACCACCTCATCGCCATCCACGCCCTCTGGTACGCACCCATCTGGTGCTGGTTCCTGATGGTCTCTGCCTGGGCTCGCCGCACTCCGCTCCTCTGGGCCATCCTTCCCCCCGTCGCCCTCGGTGTCCTCGAGATGATCACCCTCCACAGCGGCTATGTCTTCGAGTTCCTCAAGTACCGCATCCACGGTCCCGAGGGCTCAGACCTCACCGCTCCCCACACCATGGGCTCGATGGCCATGCAGATCTCCCCAGCCCACTTCCTCGCAACCCCCGGCCTCTGGACCGGCCTCGCCCTCGCCGCCGTCTTCCTCGCCGCCGCCATCCAGCTCCGCCGCTACCGCAACCCCCTCTAGCTCGATCCAAACGCAGGAGGTACATCCATGAACCGTCTGCTGGCTCTTCGCATCGCCCTCGCCCTCGTTGGAGTCCTCTTCCTCGCCCTCGCCTACCCGCTTCGGATGACTTTCCGCGCCGACCCCGCCGTCGCCATGATGCTCAGCCTTTACGTCACCCTTGGCATCTTTCTCCTGCTCGCCATCCGAGACCCCTGGCCCCACCGCAGTCTCATAGCCTTCACCGCCTGGTCCAGCCTCGCGCACGCCGCCGTCATGGGAGCCCAGGCCGCCCTTCACATCGTTGAACACAGTGAGCTCATCGGCGTCTACATCCTCCTCGCCATCGGCATCGCCCTCCTCGCGCTCGCCCCACCCAGACCCCTCACAGAATCCACCTAAGCCGCATGCCCCAATCATGACGGCCCTATCGTCACGAGTGGGGGTGCAGGTGCTCTTCGATGCCACATACCCAAGGAGACCGCAATGAACTCCGCCGCCACACACCGCGAAACACAACCCCTTCCCAGGAACATCAGAAGCCTCTACACCCTCATCGCCGCCATCATCCTCACAGCAGCCGCCTGCTTCCTGCTCGCAACTTCTTAAGCGCTCCCAACTCAACGCCACCCGCCCCGACACCCGCAGCACTTCCACCCCGCAACCTCCAGCGACGAATACACCTTCACGCCAGCCGACGGAAGCGCCGCCCAGAAGATGGTGCTGCACGCCGACGGCAAAGATTTCGCGCTTAAACGCCAGGATTAGACACCCGGACTAGTGCTATCCTCGGTCGCATGAAAGGCCACTCCGGTATCGGACGCAACGTCCTCGCCCTGATACTCTCCCTCTTTGCGTCCTGTCCTCACCTCTATGGTCAGGGGCCCTGCCCGGTCGCCCTGGTGACCGCCAAGGCCGAAAAAGACTATATCCAGCTGGAGTTCAGGAACAAGGGCAAAGTCCCCATCGAGCAACTCAGTCTCACCTGCTCGCCCCCGGCCCACACCACCCTCCCCAACGGCGCCTGCCATGTCGAAACCGGCATCTTCTACCCCAGCACCGTTTCCTGGATCAGGATCGACTACCCCGCCGCCGACCGCCATGCGGTCGAAATCTCCGTCGCGCGCCTCCGCATCGCTGGAGGAGCCCTCTGGCAACCAGGCTCCCACACCTGCAAACCCCTAAAACTCCCCCGCAAGAATTAATCTCCTCCAGCGCATCGACGACTTCCATCCCCCACCGCTTGCCACATCGCATCGCGCCGATGAAGAGTCCGCTATCCAGCACCTTCCGCTCGCTGCGAAGCCTCTTAGCTGGCTGCCTTGCGTTTCAATTCCTCGTCCAGGATCGGCACGCCTTTAGCGCAGGCTTCAACGCCGAGCGAAACGCAAATCTGCAGCACGGCCATGATCTCCTCCGGCGTCGCCCCCGCCTTCAGTGCTCCCTGGATGTGCCGTCGTACGCCGGGGGCATACATGTGCGTGATGGAGGCATCGAAAGCGATGCTGATCAGCTCCATGAACCTTGGTGTGAAGATACCGCTCTTGTAGACGCTGGCTCCGAAGCCAAAGAATTCGTCGGTCCAGGCGGGAGATAGCTCGAAGAAGGGATCCCACGCGGTGTTCCATTGGCCGATTGCGCGCATCGCATCGCACGCTGGAGTCTCCGGCTTCGGCCCTCCTGCGGCCTTCACTCCTGCCGCCTTCATCTCCTCAAGCAAAATCGGCGCGCCCAGGCTGCAGGAATGGACCGCCAACCCAACGCCGCACTTGAGCACCAGCAGAACCTCATCGCGCGTTGCTCCCGCATCGAGCGCCGCGCGAATCTGGCGGCGCGTGCCTTCTTCGTCAAGCGTCGTGCAAGAGCAATTCAGCCCGAGGTAGATCAGCTCCACCTCCTTGCGCGGCAGAACGCCGCTAACCCACGGATTCGTTCCAACCCGCAAGAGCAGCGCCGCCCCTTTGGGATCCCATTCCTTGAGCTTGTCCAAAGACGACCCCCAAGGCTCTGCTGTAGAAGGCTTCGTCGTTACGTCATTTGTCGCCATGCTTCACCCTTTCTGATTTCTGCGATTCATTCAAGAAATTGACACCATGATCTTCCCGTCCACGATCTCCGCTGGGTAAGCCGCAACACCGAAGTCCGACGTGCCCGCAAAGCATCCGCTGGTGACATCGAACTTCATTCCATGCACCGGACAGGTAACGATGGTGCCGTCCAGTTTTCCGAGTCCTAAGGAGCCGCCCGCGTGAGGACAGATGTCGGAGATGGCGCAGATGTTCCCGTCGACATTGAAAATGGCGACGTCCTTGCCCGCGATAGTCAACCGTGAGCCGGTACCGGGGCGAATCTGCTCAAGACCTGTTGCTTCGATGAACTCCGCCATGGGCTTAGCCTGCAGTTTCAGCGTGGTGATTGGGAGAAAGTCAGGATCGTCCGGAGGGTTGGTCCCCTCCCTTGATGCAGGGAGGGGACGTGCCTATGCTCCACACTGCGGACTGGCAACTTAGCTGCGCGCTCCAACCTTAATCGGAATGTCCACCATTTCTTCCCATTCACCAGCATGGATATGCCCGCATCCGCCCTGGGCCGCCGGGCGGAACTTTCCGTCTGTTTCATGCACCATGAACCCCATGTTGCCGGGGCGGCGGTTCGGCGGCAGGCCCAGATTGGCGAGGGTTTCTGCTGTAGAGGAGTACGTGACTCCAAGCTTCAGCATCTCGCGCGCCTGTTCAGGTGTGGCGATCGCCCTTCCCAGTTCCTTGGCCATGCGGACATGACGCTCGATCATTTCGATCGTCGACATGCGCACGCCCTTGGTGGTGTTCCACAGGTTGTCTTCGATGCCGGCGCGGGTGTGTTGCCCGAGCGCGATACAGAGCGCCGCGAATGGGTGGGTCAGTCGAAACGTGGTCTGGTAGGTGAAGAAGGAGCCGTGCGGTGTGCGACGGATCAACTCCATCAGGTCGAAGGGATTTGCGCCGCAAATTCCTCCTCCGCCAATGCTAAAGAACCC
This sequence comes from uncultured Acidobacteriaceae bacterium, assembly GCA_963737325.1. Lineage (GTDB taxonomy): Bacteria > Acidobacteriota > Terriglobia > Terriglobales > Acidobacteriaceae > Granulicella. Next base: position 62,241 of record CAVTSJ010000003.1, on the reverse strand, counting down.
GTTCATCGGCCCCATGTAGTAGCCCTTGCGAATGAGGCGTTCAACCAATTCGAGGCTGTGCACGTGGCCCAGCGCGAAGTACGGCTGGATGCCGTGCTGCACCAGGCGCTTGATGTTTTCGAGATAGAAGTCCGGCGTAGAGTCCGCCACCAGGTTGGCCATCGCGTGCAGCATCGCCGGGTTGGTGAAGTCGTGTTCCTTCAAACACTTCGACGGGATGTAACGCCGTGAGGTCGTACAGGGAGGTACCACAGGTGACCGTGACCTGATCCGGTTTGGGATCGATCTCCGCCAGCTTATGGCGAGAGTCGTAGCTCTGGAACTGCGCCTCCTCCCCCGGCTCGGGAGCAAACGAGATCGACCCGCCCAGCTGCAAAATCATCTTCGGCACAGCTTTGCGTAAACGCGCGATCTGGTCGTTGTATTGGTTAAAGTTTTTCGAGATGTGGCCAGTCTCGGGATCTCGCACATGAATGTGCAACAGCGTCGCGCCGGCGTTGAAGCAGTCCACCGCGGCCTGCACCTGTTCGTCCCAGGTGACTGGAAGATGCTGTTCTGGAGTACAGTCCACGGGCATCCACACGGGCCCATAGGGTGCGGCGGTGATCATCAGTGGCGCTTGATTTTCGGGTAACAGTGAATCGTCGGTGAAGTACATTTTGCTCTCCTGACTTCAGTAAAAATTGGGGGGAAGAATCTAAGGCCCACTGACTAGGAAGCACTCGCTGGTCAGAACCGGAACCATACCTGACTAAAAGGGACGGCGTTCAAGACACCAGGTTCGCTTGCCCGCGATCCTCCGCATAGGCATCCGTCCGGGTCGTCTCACTGGCACGGTACCGCCCCCTCCCCGGCGCTGACTACTGTCAGAAGTGACAGCATTCCAAGCAAGGCTGGATCTGTAACCGGAAGTCGCTTCTCTCAAGCGCCCTGGGCTCTCGAGTTCACGACCAGACTAGGAGCCAGCGCTCCGAGGAACCCCATCTCCATCGACAGCCGGACACCCCTCGACGGTGCGTCCCGAAACCCAGCTATGACTGCCGTCGCGCAACCCGAAACCGGGCTATACCCACTCAACTTTCAACAAACTTCGCCCGAATCCCGCACAAAATTTCGTACGAAATCGTCCCACTCCACCGCGCATGATCGTCCGCCGTCACGCCCTCACCCAGCAACACCACCTCGTCCCCCACCGCAACCCCTTCGATATCAGTCACATCCACGGTAATCAGGTTCATCGACACCCTCCCCACCACCGCCGCTCGCTGCCCTCCAATCAACACCCACCCATCCCCCACCCCCGAAGACGCCGCCCGCCGAAACCCATCCGCATACCCAACCGGCAACAAACCCAATATCATCAATGACTTAGCCGTAAACGTCGCTCCATAGCCCACCGTGTCCCCCACCCCAATCTCCCGCAACCCAATCACCCGCGTCTTCCAAGTCAAAACCGGCTTCAACAGCTTCCCCAACGGCCCGATCCTACAGTTATCTCCTTCATTTGCAGCAGTTAGCGCAGAACAATAACCATACAGCGCGATCCCCGGCCGCGCCATCACCCGCGCCCCCACCCCGGCCGCCAGCTCCCTCATCCACCCCAGCGTCGACCCCTCATCCACTGCCGAAGACGCCCCCAGGTGAACCCATTCCACCCTAACTCCCTTTGCCACAACTACTTGCAACGCCTCAGCAAACTTCTTCCGCTGCCTCCGCGTCACCGCCGACCCCTCCACCTCCGCCGCCGCCAAATGCGACATTACCCCCTCACAACGCACCCATCTCGACCCCGCCAGCCGCTCCGCAACGGCCATAACTCCTTCACAATCAACCCCTTGCCGCGCCATCCCGGTATCGATTTCCAGGTGCACCCCAACCACCTTACCCGCCGCCTCCGCCGCCCGCTCCAGCATCGCAATATGCTCCAAAGTCCAAACGACAGGTGTCAGATCGCGCCCCACAACCTCTTTACAATCAGCCTCTTCCAACACACACATCACCAGCAGCCGCACCCCGTCCCCAACCACCCCCCGCACCCGTAACCCCTCCTCCACATCCGCAACCCCCAGCCACCGAACACCCGCAGTCACCAATACCCGCGCCACAATCGCAGCATCATGCCCATAAGCATTGGCTTTTACGACCCCAAGTACCTCCGCACCCGCGTCAACACCGGCGATCGCCTGCACAGCGCGCAGATTCTCCACCAGCCGTTCTCTTGAAATCTCAACCCAACTCTTCACTCACCCATTATCACCTCCCAACCACAACCACCCGTGCAAAACAAAAGGAGCGACCATAAGTCGCTCCTTTTGTACAACATAACTCCGACGATTAATCCTCGCCTAATCCTCGCCCCGCCCGGTAAATGTCCACCGCCGCACCGGCCCAACGTCCACATGCACAAACTGGCTGCGCGGATAATATCCCACCCCACCCTCATCCAGACTCATCGCCACATCCCGCAACGTCCGCGTCCGCACCCCCGGAACCCGAATGTCAATGGCTTTAGCTTGAACATGTTGCGAGTTCTTCGCTACGCCGGTATTCCGGCCCCGCGTCCGCAAAAAGTTATTGCTCCAGGGCGTCCGATACCCACAAACGATGTCAATCACACCCTCCGGCCGCCCCAGTCGCGCCATCACATTGTGCAGCACGTCAAACTCCCGCGGGTCATAAGCCTTCTCATCCTGAGTTCGGCTATCTCGCAGAAAATAATCAAGTTTCTCCATCGCCGCAGGAATGTAAGTGTCCCCAATCCGATACACCACATCGATGCTCTCGCCCGAATGCAGGTGATGCAACCTCAGCTCATACTTCTTCCCGTCATCGGGTATCGCCGCTTCATCCGTCGGGAGAACTCCCGGTTCCAGCAGTGCCGCATGCACCATCTTCGTCGGCGACAGCCGCGCATGCAAGTGAACGTGCGGCCCACGAGCATTCCCCGCAGTCGCCATCGCCAGAAGCGCCCCGGCGGTAAGCCCAGCCCAGGCGTATCCCCTCACGAACGTCTTCTTCAAAAGTGGGGAAGACAACTCAGCGCCACGAAGAATCAAGGTCGATCTCCCAAGAGAAATTCCGAGCAACGAATGGCCAATCGCGAATCCCATTCGCACCCCGCCGTTCGGTCTCTCAATCTTACCCTTTAGTTTCTTCCCACAGTCCCCAGGGGGTGTAATCCCTTTGTAAACTTGGTTCTCCCAGGGCAACCCAACTCACTCCTTCACTTCTGCAGGCGGCTTGTCCGGCTGCCCCTCATAGATCTCCTCCACCCGCTCCAGCGTGTCGATCTCCTCCAGAGGCTTATCCTCCCGCAGCCTCAAAATCCGCGGAAACCGCAGCGCAAATCCGCTAGCGTGCCTTTCCGACCGCATTACGTTGTTGAACGCCACCTCAAGAACGCGCAGCGGCTCAACCGTCCGAAAGTGCCCATAATCCTCCAACGTATGCGTCTTCATCCACTCCGTCAGTTCGGCAATCTCCGCGTCCGTCACACCCGAGTAGGCCTTCCCCACATTCAGCAGCTTTCCATCGTTCCCACGCACCGCGAACGTGTAGTCGCTCAGCAACCCCGCCCGTCGCCCGTGCCCAAACTCCGCTCCTGTAATCACCACGTCCAACGTACCCAGCTCGCGCTTCAACTTCACCCACGCCAACCCCCGCCGACCCGGTAAGTACGCCGACCCCGCCGCCTTCAACATCACACCCTCATTCGCCTGTGCGCGCGCATCGACATAGGCCTGCTCAATCGCCTCAACACTCTCCACCAGCTTTGCTGGCGACAGCATCAACCGCTGCAACGGCGCCTCGCTCGCGACCTCGTCCTGCTTGAACAACCCAGCCTGCGCCTGCGCCTTCACCGGCGGATCCCACCCCGCAAGCGTCACCGCACGCAACCGCCGCACCACCCCCTCCAGCCTTCCTCGACGCTCACGCAGCGGCAACGGAAGCAACAACTCCCCACCCTCGAACAGCAGATCGAAAGCCATGAACACCACCGGCACCTGCCGCCGCATAGCCCCATCCACGCGCTTGCGCCCGATGCGTTGCCCCAATACAGAAAACGGCAGCGCCTTGTTCTCGGTCACGTTCCACCCCAACAATTCGCCGTCCAGAATCAGCGGTTCGCTCACATCACCAAACGCCTCCGCAATCTCCGGAAAGCTCTCCGTTATATCTTCCCGGTTCCGCGAGTACACTGCTACCCGCCCCGCCTGCTCCAGGTCACCGCAGTGCACCTGCGCGCGCATCCCGTCGTACTTGTCCTCAACAAACGCCTCCACCCCCGCATCGACATCATCCTTCGAAGTAAACCGCGCGACCGCCTCCTCCGGAGTCTGCACCGGGCTCGCGAGCATAAATCCCAGCGGATGAAACAGCCGCATCCGTGCCTCGCCCAGCGTTCCTCCAAACGCCCTCTCGACAGCCCGTGCAAGGTCCGCCTCCAGCATCACCGCATGCCGGACGGCAACCACATCCGCGCCCGCCGCCACAGCGATCGCCTCTTCAATCAAACTCTGCTTCACCCCAATCCGCATATCCCCCAGCATCAGCTTCAGCAGATACTTCGCCTCCAGCGCGCTCGAGCGCCGCAGTAACCCCTCCGCCGCCGCAGCCCGCACCGCCGTCGTTCGCGCCCCCGCCATCACCTCAAACGCTTCCGCAACATCGCCCAGCCTCAATCCCTCCGCCGAAACCTCCGGCCACACCTCCGCCGCAGCCGCCCCCAAATCCCCATGCAGCCGATACGCCGCTGTCAACTCCGCATCCGAGCACCCCGACACCGCCATCACCGCCCGCGTCAACAACGCCCCACCTGCATTCAACTTCCGCGGATCAGCCTCCGCAAATGGCTGCCCCGCCAGATACAAACAGAACCTCCCCGCATCCTCCACCGAGTCGCGCGCCACCCGCGCCAGCGCAATCTCAATCAGCCCACGCTTCTTCAGCCTGCCCGCCTCCCCGGCAAGCTCTTCCGCCAACGCAGCCAACTCCCCGAACAACGCCATCGCTACCCTCGTTGAGATCAGATGCGCCAACGCGCCGCAAGCCACCTACCAGATACTTATCTCAATACCATCGCAACAGTATCCTTGCCCACGTGTTCCTCTCACTGGAGACCTTACGATGAAAAAGCTCGCCCTCGCCGCCCTCTTGCTGCTTCCGGCCACCATTTTCGCAGCCTCCACCAAGCCGAACCGCGCCGACTTTCCCCTCACCGTGCACGTCGTCTCATCGGCATGGCACGTGGGCTATGCCAACACCGCTTCGTACCAGACGCTGGAGACCGTCACCGACAACCAATCCGTCGAACTGCAGGCTGGTACAACTGGCGTGCTCGCTCTCGGCGACTATCCCGCCCGAATCTCCCCCAAGGTTCATGCGCCTAAAAACCCCAACGCCTACGACATGTACCGCGGCTACGATCTCCTTATGCCAGACGGCACCACCCGCACCTACACCGTCACCGGCCTCGGCCCCCCCTCCACGAATCCCTGACATTCGCGATACCATCTAATCAGCAGATGATGTTTGCCAGCGCAAACCCGGTGTCCTCTCCCCGCGTGACCCTCCGTCACGACTTCCTCTAGCTGCGCCCATCTGCTTCGCCTTCCCTAATCCCTGTTTCCTAATCCCTGCCCTTCCGCAGGAGGAGCTCCCAATGTTTGACCGCCTCGACCAACTCGAAGCCCGTTACGAAGAGCTCGGCCTGCAGCTCTCCGACCCCAAAATCGTCAACGACCAGGAGAACTACCGCAAGGTCGCCAAGCAGCACCGCGACATGGAGCCCACGGTCGAGAAGTTTCGCGAATACCGCAAGCTCCGCTCCTCGGTCGCCGACGCCAAGGCCATGCTCACCGAATCTGACGCCGACATGCGCGACATGGCCCAGGCTGAGCTCGACGACCTCGAGCCCAAACTCGCCGCCACCGAAGAAGAGCTGAAAGTCCTCCTCCTTCCGAAAGACCCCAACGACGACAAAAACATCGTCCTCGAGCTCCGCGCCGGCACCGGCGGCGACGAGGCCTCGCTCTTCGTCTCCGAGGTCTTCCGCATGTATCTCCGCTTCGCCGAGCAGCACAAGTGGAAGGTCGAAATCCTCTCCGAAACCGAGTCCGGCGTAGGCGGCCTCAAAGACGTCACCGCCATCATCGAAGGCGACAAGGTCTACTCCCAGATGAAGTACGAGTCTGGTGTCCACCGCGTCCAGCGCGTCCCCGCCACCGAAACCCAGGGCCGCGTCCACACCTCGGCCATCACCGTCGCCGTTCTCCCCGAAGCCGAAGAGGTCGACATCAAGATCGAGAACAAAGATCTCCGCATCGACACCTTCTGCTCCTCAGGCCCCGGCGGCCAGTCCGTCAACACCACCTACTCGGCCATCCGCATCACGCACCTGCCCACCAACACGGTAGTGAGCTGCCAGGACGAAAAGTCGCAGATCAAGAATCGCGAAAAGGCGATGCGCGTTCTACGTTCCCGCCTTTACGAAGTAGAAGCCGAGCGTATCCACCAGCAACAGGCCAAGGAACGCAAGCAGCAGGTAGGCACTGGCGACCGCAGCGAGAAGATCCGCACCTACAACTTCCCGCAAAACCGCCTCACCGACCACCGCATCGGCCTCACCAATCACCAGCTCGCCATGGTCATGGAAGGCATGCTCCAGCCCACCATCGATGCCCTTATCGCCCACGACACAGCGGAAAGACTCAAAGCCGAATCCAACGCGGCATAAAGCTCCCACCCAAACCCTGTCATCTCGACCGCAGCATCACGCCTTTGCTTTTGTGGTGCGAAGTGGAGGGACCTGCAGCCGCACAAGCCACTACCCTCCCGGCAGATTCTCCTTGATCGTCTGCGCCAGATCGTCAATCGACGTCTCCTGGCTCAGGTCCTTCACCTCAGGAGTATTCGCCGCCTTGGAAAGCCCCATCTCCGACGCAATCTGCCGGTCCATTCCCAGCAGCGCCGTCAGCTCCTTTTCCGTCAGCAACAGAATCTGCAGCATCATGTGGTCGCGTTCATCCGACCGCTGTCCCAGCCGCGTCTGCCGCATCAAAATGAAGCTCGACACCAGGATCGCCTCCATCGCAACAACCGTCTGCAACAATCCAAACGGCTTCGGATCGAAATGCCGCGCGCCCGGCAACACGTTCATCACAATCCAGACGGCAAACATGCATACATGCACCACCACAAACGGCAGGCTTCCGACGAACCCGGCTATCCCGTCGATCACCCGCTCTGCCTGGGTTCGCTGCTCCAGAAACTCCTGCTCATGCCGCGAGATCAGTTCAATCTGTTCCCGTATATGGGTCTGAGACACGGAATTCCTCGTTTAGATTCTTAGACATAGCCGTTCATTTACGCGGCACTGCCTCACCCCGCCCACAGTTACCACTTTGGAGCAGCTGCGTTGTAAGATGCGTTACTCTTCCCTATCTGGTGACACTATGCCCCAAATCACAGCTATAGACCTTCGGATGCGATATTCTCACCCAATGGTGTTCGTAACGACGTTACTAATGGCTTCATTGGCCGCGACAGCCCAGCGCCCGTCAGACGCAAAGCCGTTCACGCTGCAACAGGTTCTCAGTGCGCCATATTCCACCTCACTCACGGCCGCGCCGCGAGGCGATCTCTTCGCCTGGGTAGAAGACGCTGAAGGCCACCACAATCTCTGGGTCTCGGGACCAGACCAGCTCCCCCGCCAGCTCACCCACAACACCCAGGACGATGCGCAGGACATCGCCCAGCTCGCCTGGGCCCCCGACGCCTCCGCCATCGCCTACACCTACGGTGCCGAGTACGGAGCCAACGGCAAGCCCGCCAACCCGGCCCACCTCCAGCGCCCCACCCCTCTCGAAGTCCTCATCCAGCCGCTCACCGCGGGTGCTCAGCCCATCCTCATCGGCGATGGCCACGAGCCCATCTTCACTCCTGACGGTCACACGCTTTTCTTCGTCCGCGACGGTAAGATCTGGAGCGCCGACCCGAGCGACCCCTCCTCCGCGCACCAGCTTGTCTTCGACCCCGGCTCGGCCAGCTCCCTCACCTTCTCGCCCGACGGCCATCTCCTCGCCTTCATCAGCCATCGCAGCGAAGCCAACGAGCCACCCCACAGCTTCCTCGCCCTCTACGATCTCCAAGCCCACAAGCTCCGCTTCCTCGACCCCTCCACCAGCGACGACTCCGCTCCCGTCTTCTCACCCGGCGGCAACCAGATCGCCTGGCTGCGCTCACCCTTCGTCCAACCCCGCGAGTTCTCCGCCACCCGCACCTCGTCCAACCCCTGGTCCATCCAGTTGGCCGACCTCACCACGGGCCACACCCGCACCCTCTTTTCTCCCCCGGCCAACAAGCCCGGCAGCGTCCTTCCCCATCTCGCCGACGGAGCCGCACGCCTCTTCTTCGCCACCAACACCTCCGTCCAGTTCTATAGCGAGGCCGACGGCTGGGTCCACCTCTACCAGATCCATACCTACGGCGATCCCTGCGTCGACTGGCTCACCCCCGGCTCCTTCGAAGTCGAAGACGCCACCCTCAGCAGCGACGGTCGCTTCCTGGTCTACAGCTCCAACCAGGTGTCAGCCAGCGACCCGCATCTGACAGGCCAGCGCTGGCTCGACTCGCCCTCTCTCGATCAGGACCGCCGCCACCTCTGGCGCATTGATCTCGCTCGCCTCGATCTCCCCGTCGAAATCACCCACGGCGAAGGCATCGAAACCCACCCGCAGGTCGCCGCCGATGGAGTCATCGCCGCCCTCGTCTCAGACGCGCACGTTCCCATGCATCCTGCCTTCATTGACAACAACGGCAGGATCATCCCGGTACAGTCCAACGTCTCGGCCGCCAACTATCCCACAACCCTCGTCACTCCCCACCAGGTCCTCTTCCCCACCGTCGATGGCCTGCACCTCCACGGTCAGCTCTTCCTCCCTGGCGTTGCAAAGCCCGCGCATCTCTCGCGCGCCGCCATCCTCTTCTTTCACGGCGGTCCCAATCGCCAGATGCTTCTCGGCTACCCGGCCATGGGCTACTATTCCAATGCCTACGCGATGAATCAATACCTAACGAACCTGGGTTTCATCGTGCTCTCCGTCAACTACCGTTGCGGCATTGGCTATGGTCTCGACTTCCGCGAGTGCAAACACACAGGCGCGGACGGCGGCTCGGAATATAACGATGTCCTTGCCGCCGCAAAATACCTTCGCTCTCTTCCCGGCGTCGATCCCAAGCGTATCGGCGTCTGGGGTGGGAGCTACGGCGGCTATCTCACCGCCCTCGCCCTCGCGCGCAACTCCAATCTCTTCGCCGCCGGCGTCGACTTCCACGGCGTGCACGACTGGAACCTCGAAGACAACGCCGCCGACTGGAAGCTAGGCTCCGGCGCGCAGCAGAGCTCCTTCGCCCAGCAGGACGCCATCGCCACCAAGGCTCGCCTCAGCTCGCCCATCGCCTCCATCGACCAATGGCGCTCGCCCGTCCTCCTGATCCACGGCGACAACGACCCCGACGTCGCCTACGCGCAGACCCCGATCCTCGCTGAAGCTCTCCGCGCCCGCCACGTCCCCGTCGACGAACTCATCTTCCCCGACGAAGTACACGGCTTCCTCCTCCACAAGGACTGGCTAACCGCCTACCAGGCCACCGCCGCCTTCTTCCAGCGCACCCTCAAACCCTAGGCAGACAAGCTCCCTCAACCGATTCCCGCCACCCCTTAACTCTGTCATCTCGACCGGAGGCGCAGCCGGAGTGGAGAGACCTGCAGTTTCTCACCGGAGCCACCATGCGTGAGTACCACTTCTACGTCTACATCATGGCGAGCCGCAGCTTGACGCTCTACATCGGCTTCACCTCAAACCTCCAACTCCGCACCACCCAGCACAAGAACGACGAAATGGATGGCTTTTCGAAAACCTACCAATGCCATCGCCTCGTCTATTTCGAGCACTTTCAGAACGCAACAACCGCAATCGCTCGCGAAAAGCAACTACAGCGATGGTCGCGCACAAAGAAAATCACCTTGATCAAGACAACAAATCCAGCGTGGGCAGACTTGAGCGAGGACTGGGGAAAGCAGATCTAGCAGCAGAACCGCTAAAATAGAGTGTGCACCTTACGCACCAAGGAAACCCCATGAGCACAGCCATCCAAGCACCCTCCCCAGCGCTCGAAGCCGCCGCCCACAACGCCGGCCTCAACCTCACCGCCGCCGAACCCGGCATCGACTTTACCGGCGCTCCCACGACCCGCGCCATGGTCACCCTCGCAGCCGACCCCGCGCGCCGGCAGCTCCTCGAACTCAGCCAGACCTTCGACGCGGCCGATCCCAAGTTCGCCGCCGCCCTTGCCATCTACTTCCGCGAGGCCGCGCAGCGTCTGCGCAATCCGCGCCCGGACGTCTATGTCTCGCTGCACGGCCTCCCTCTCAGCTTCGGCAAGTTTGCGTGGCCCTTCCACAGCTCCACCTCCGGCGCCGACACCTACATCGTCCACGGCGAAGTCCGTCTCGAGGACGGCCGCGGCAGCCAGCTCCACGCCAAGGTCTCCGCCTCCATGACCCAGACCTTCGCCACCGTCATCCCGGCCCTCGAGCAGCCCTTCGCTGAAGGCTTCATCTACAACGCCGTCCGCAAGACCCTCGATCAGGGCCAGCTCGAGCTCGTTCAGTCCGGCAACCGCCAGCCCGTCCCCGTCACCACCCGTTACTACTCCATGAAGCAGCAAGTCTTCATCTTCAACGACACCACCGAGACCCAGCGCCGCGCCTACCTCGCTGCCAAAACTTTCTGGTTGAGCCACATCCTCGGCAGCAGTGCGCCATCCGGTCAAGTCCAGCCCATCTGGATCACCGACCCCCGCGACGCCCAGTACCTCAACACCACGGTCGCCGACCTCAAGACCACCGCCGCCGCCCTCGTCACCGACGGCCTCATCCTGCTCGACCCAACCGGCAACTGGTCCATCGCCACTGACACCCTGCACAACCAGGAAGACGCCTACCGCGCCCAGGTCGACGAAGCCCTCGCCTTCATCAAGCCCACCTTCAACGAAGACATGCGCCACGGCCACACCAACATGTAGGCTCTCCACCACAACGGGTGCCCCAGGTCTCGCCTTTGAGACCTGGATCCCGCTCTTACCCTGGGCCCTCAACCCTGGACCCTCTCTACACGTGCGACAGCTCGAGCTCCAGCCTCACAAACGCCTCCCAAGCCGCCTCTTCCACCGCGACCCCCAGCTCCATACTTTCTTTCCGGCACCGCAGCGCTCCTTCACCCGGATAACGCACCGGCTTCTCCGGCTGAATCGGCGTCGCCGCATGCAGCGCATCGATGGCCTTCTGCGCCACGCTCGCCCCCTGCGCAAATCGGCTCAACTCCTCAATCGTCTCCACCGACGCCGGCGCAATCGCCAGAAACACCTGCGACTGCCCAACCTCCTTCGCCGGATCCGTGCTGAACTCATGCGTCGCCATCCCACCCGTCAACATCGCCGCCAGCACATCCAGCACGAACGACAAGCCCGACCCCTTCCAGAACCCAATCGGCAACGCTCGGTGGGTGTGCTCAATGGAGGCAGGGTCGTTCGTCAACTGGCCCAACTCATCGTAGCCTCCGGGCACCGGCAGCGTGTCTCCCCGCTGCCGATACGCCTCCAGCGTCCCATACGAAAACTGGCTCATCGCCATATCCAGCACAATCGGTGCCGACTCGCCCTCACCAGCGCCCTTCGAGATCACTCGCCGCGGAATCGCCACCACCAGCGGATTATTTCCCAGCGCCACCGAACTCGCGCCCCACGGCGGCAGATTCGGCAGCGTGTTCGTCCAGCACATCGCCGCAAACCCCGCGTCCGCCGCCTGCCATCCATACGTCCCCGCACGCATCCAGTGCGACGTGTCTGCAAGCGCAACGCATCCCAGCCCATGCTCGCGCGCCAGCTCCATCGCACGCTGCATCGCCCCATATGCCGCCAGGTTTCCCGGCCCGCGCCGTCCCGTCCACCGCTCAATCGCTCCGAATCCCGCCAGCTTCTGCGGCCCCGCACGCGGATCGATCAATCCACTGCGCACCCACTGCGCAAACCGCGGCAGCCGCGCGATCCCGTGCGTCCGCACTCCATCACGATCCGTCTCTGCAGTCAGCCGCGCACCTAACGCCGCCCGCGCGGGCGCTACCCCCAACGCCAGCAGTACGAGCTCAATACGTGCCTGCAGCTCCGCATACGCTACGCGCCTCATAGGTTCCCTTGCTCCCCATGGTCGTCTGTGCCATCCAGTCTACACATCGGCGATACACTCTCAGGAGTACGCGCGCTTAAATCATCAATCGATTCCATCTGCGCAAACAACCGGTCCACCCGAGGTCACTTTCCGTGAAGTCCACCCGCCTCCTGCCCCTCCTTGCCCTGCTTCCAATCGTCACTCTCTCCACCCCTGCCCAGGCCTCCTCGCACCACCCAGCCACCGTGCCCGCGCTCCTCCTCTCGGACATTCACCTCGACCCCTTCCACGACCCCGCCAAACTCCCCGCCCTCATCGCCGCCCCCGCCACCGGCTGGGCCTCAATCCTCTACGGCCCCGACTCCCCCACTCAGCCAGCCGACTTCGCTCACCTCCAGCAAGCCTGCACCGCAAGAGGCATCGACACACCCCCCGCACTCCTAGTCTCCGCCCTGCACGCCGCACGCCAGCAGCAACCTCACCCGCTCTTCGTCACCATATCCGGCGACCTCCTCGTCCACCAGTTCGACTGCCGCTTCCACAACCTCACCCCCAACGCCAGCGAAGCCGAATACTCCGCCTTCGCCTCCAAAACCGTCGCCTTCATCGCTCTCCAACTCCGCGAAGCCTTCCCCCACACCCCCATCTACTTCGCCCTCGGCAACAACGACTCCGGCTGCGACGACTACCGCGAAGACCCCGGCAGCGACTTCCTCCACGCCAACGCCGCCAACTTCTCCGCCGGCGTCCTCTCCCGCACCAACCGTTCCGCCATCCTCCACGAGTTCCCCCATCTAGGCGACTACACCGTTACCCTCCCCGCGCCCATCCGCAATGCCCGCCTCATCATCCTTCAGGACATCTTCGAGTCCCGGCGTTACACCACCTGCAGCGGCACCTCAGCCAGCGACGCAACCACCCAGCAGATCGACTGGCTCCGCGCCCAGCTCACCGCCGCCCGCGCCGCTCACGCACACGTCTGGCTCATGGCCCACATCCCGCCCGGCATCGACGCCTACTCCACCTTCACCGCACACCTCAACGTCTGCACCGGCCAGCCACCCGTAATGTTCCTCGCCTCCGATGCCCTCGCCACCACCCTCGCCGACTTCCCCGATGTCATCCGCCTCGCTCTCTTCGGCCACACCCACATGGACGAGTTCCGCACCATCACCACCCCCGACGGCACCATCCCCGTCAAGCTCGTCCCCTCCGTCACCCCGGTCAACGGCAATGATCCCGCCTTCACCGTCGCCGAGATCAACCCCTCCACTGCCACCCTCAAGGACTACACCGTCTACAGCGCCAGCAATCAAACCGGCATCGACACGGCCTGGACTGAAGAGTACCGCTACTCCACCACCTACCATCTGCCCGACCTCTCCGGAGCCTCACTCCAGAACCTCACCGCCTCCTTCATCGACGACAAATCCGGCAGCGCCGACGCCAGCCACTCCTACCAGGAATTCTTCTTCGTCGGCGACCCCGGTGCATCCAAGGGCATCAAGGCCATCAAGAACGCCGCCGCCGTGAAGCTCGTCTGGCCCGCCTACGCCTGCGCCATCACCCACACCGACGCCGCAGCCTTCCGCTCCTGCGCCTGCCCCGCTACCTCAACGCCCTAACCCATCCGCACCAGATCACCGGTAAACGCGCAACCCACCCCGCTTATTTGACTTTCGTCCTCACCCCGCCAGACGATGAAAGTCCGAAGGTGACAGCAGTCACTGCCAATCGTGGGCCCACCCTGCCACCTTGGTTCTTCTCGCAAGAGGTATCGCAAAGCATGAGCACAACCCCTCCCGCTACGCCCTCCGGAGGTACGATCACACCCGGAGCAAAGCTGCGCGCCGCCATCACCGCCGAGCATCCACTGCAGATCCCCGGCGCCATCAACGCCTACCACGCACTCATGGCCGAGCGCACCGGCTACCGCGCCATCTACCTCTCCGGCGGCGGCGTAGCCGCAGGCTCCCTCGGCATCCCCGACCTCGGCATCTCCACCATCGACGACGTCCTCACCGACGTCCGCCGCATCACCGACGTCTGCTCCCTCCCTCTTCTCGTCGACGCCGACACCGGCTTCGGCGGCGCCTTCAACCTCGCCCGCTCCGTCCGCTCCCTCATCAAGGCCGGAGCCGCCGGCTGCCACATCGAAGACCAGGTCCAGGCCAAGCGCTGCGGCCATCGCCCCAACAAACAGATCGTCCACGCCGACGAAATGACCGACCGCATCAAGGCCGCAGTCGACGCCCGCACCGACCCCGCCTTCGTCATCATGGCTCGCACGGACGCCCTCGCCTCCGAAGGCCTCGAAGCCGCTCTAGCCCGCGCAGCCGCCTGCGTAGAAGCCGGCGCCGACATGCTCTTCCCCGAAGCCGTCACCACCCTCGACCAATACCGCGCCTTCGCCAAACTCAACGTCCCCATCCTCGCCAACATCACCGAGTTCGGCACCACCCCCCTCTTCACCGTCGACGAACTCCGCAGCGCCAACGTCTCCATCGCCCTCTATCCCCTCTCCGCCTTCCGCGCCGCCAACGCCGCCGCCCTCAACGTCTACCAGCACCTCCGCACCGACGGCACCCAACAGCAAGTTCTCAACACCATGCAAACCCGCGCCGACCTCTACGACTACCTCGACTACCACGCCTACGAACAAAAGCTCGACCAACTCTTCGCCAAAGACAAATCATGAAATCGGACTGCAAAGCATCCACAATCTCGAAGGGGCACGGCTTCAGCCGTGCCATAAATCGCTAACTCACCCGGCGGCTTCAGCCGCTGAGGTAGGTTTGAACGCCCCCACCAAGGATGAACATGAGCACCGACACCGCCCACTACACCTTCAAGCCCAAAAAATCCGTAGCCCTCTCCGGAGTCCCGGCCGGCAACACCGCCCTCTGCACCGTCGGCCGCAACGGCAACGACCTCCACTACCGCGGCTACGATATCCTCCAACTCGCCGCCAACTGCGAGTTCGAAGAGGTAGCCCACCTCCTCCTCTACGGCCATCTCCCCACCACCGCCGAGCTAGCTCACTACAAGCAGCGTCTCCGCAGCCTTCGCGGCCTCCCCCAACCCGTCAAAGTCGCCCTCGAGCAAGTTCCCTCCACCGCGCATCCCATGGACGTCCTCCGCGTTGGCGTCTCCATGCTCGCCACCGTAGAGCCTGAACCCGAGCCCCACACCAACCACTCCGCCCTCTACATCGCCGACCGCCTCACGGCCTCGCTCGGCAGCATCCTCCTCTACTGGTACCACTTCGCCAACAACGCCCATCGCATCGCCACCGAAACAGACGACGACAGCATCGGCGCCCATTTCCTCCATCTCCTCCACGGCAAGCCCGCAACCCACGAGTGGATCCAGGCCATGCACACCTCCCTCATCCTCTACGCCGAGCACGAGTTCAACGCCTCCACCTTCACCGCCCGCGTCATCGCCGGCACCGGCTCCGACCTCCACTCCTGCATCGCCGGAGCCATTGGCGCGCTCAAAGGCCCCAAGCACGGCGGAGCCAACGAAGTGGCCCTCGAAATCCAGCAGCGCTACGCCAACCCCGACGAAGCCGAGGCCGATATCCGCCGCCGCATCGAAGCCAAGGAAGTGATCATCGGGTTCGGCCACCCCGTCTACACCATCTCCGACCCCCGCAACGCCGTCATCAAGAAGGTCTCGCACGACCTCGCCGAAACCGCCGGCGACCTCAGCATCTACAACATCGCCGACCGCCTCGAAGCCGTCATGCACGAAGTCAAACGCATGTTCCCCAACCTCGACTGGTTCTCCGCCTCCGCCTACCACACCATGGGCATCCCGACCGCGATGTTCACCCCCATCTTCGCCATCGCCCGCACCAGCGGCTGGTCCGCCCACGTCATGGAGCAACGCGCCGACGGCAAAATCATCCGCCCCTCCGCCAACTACACAGGCCCTGAAGACGTCCCTTTCGTCCCTATCGACCAACGCAGCTAGCAAACCTTTTCGTCCACACGCAGAGTATGTAAGCAAATTTGCTTACCGTGGAGTAGAATCATGACCAGTTCTGAGATGAAGCGCTGGCTCGCAAAACAAGGCGCGCAGTTCGGCGAACAGAAAGGCTCTCACTTGAAGGTCTACATGCACGGCAGGAGCACCGTACTTCCCATGCATCCCAGCAAGGAATTGGCCACGGGAACCGTCAATGCAATCAAAAGACAGCTCGGACTCAAGTAATCGATCAAGGAGAGACTATGCGTTATCCAGCACGGTTCAGGCGCAGCGATGGTGTCATCGTCGTCACGTTTCCTGACATCCCAGAAGCGATCACGCAGGGCGACAGCACGGCCGACGCCCGACGCCAGGCCCTCGACGCCTTCGAAACCGCACTCGACTTCTACTTTGAAGAAGGGCGGTCCATTCCCTTACCATCCGCCGCAAAGCCAAGCCACAAATTAATCGAGCTGCCGCCCAGCGTTGCCGCCAAAATCCTTCTTCACAATGAGATGGTTCGCCAGAAGGTGCGCCCAGTCGATCTCGCGAATCGGCTCGGTATTCCGCGTCAGGAAGTAACGCGCATGCTCGACTGGCGACACAACACGAAAATTGACACGACGGCGAAGGCCCTGCACGCACTCGGCAAACGCCTCGAGCTTCACGTCGCATAGCCGACTGCACCGGCCAAAGACGTCCCCTCCGTCCGCCTGGACCAACCCACCTGGCCATCACTTCTTCCTCCCACGACCCCAACGCCCCACCGACCCGCTCTTAGCTAGAAGCTAAAAGCTAGAGGCTAGAAGCTCCAATGTCCGCACCCATCTCCAACGTCCGTCCGCCCTTCGACCAGCCCCTAATCGACATCGTCGACTACGCCCTCAACTACAAAATCGAATCTCCGCTAGCCTACGAGACCGCACGCTACTGCCTCCTCGACACCCTCGGCTGCGGCCTCCAGGCCCTCGACTTCCCCGCCTGCACCAAGCTCCTCGGCCCACTCGTCCCGGGCCTCACCATGCACCACGGCGCCCGCGTCCCCGGCACCTCCTACCGCCTCGACCCCGTCCAGGCCGCCTTCAACATCGGCACCATGATCCGCTGGCTCGACTACAACGACACCTGGCTCGCCGCCGAGTGGGGCCACCCCTCCGACAACCTCGGCGCCATCCTCGCCGTCGCCGACTGGCTCACCCGCAATGGCCACCCTCTCACCATCCACGACGTCCTCACCGCCATGATAAAGGCCCACGAGATCCAGGGCTGCATCGCCCTCGAGAACTCCTTCAACAAGGTCGGCCTCGACCACGTCATCCTCGTCAAAGTAGCCTCCACCGCCGTCGTCTCGCAGATGCTCGGCCTCACGCGCGACCAAACCCTCAACGCCGTCTCGCTAGCCTTCGTCGATGGTCAGTCCCTCCGCACCTACCGCCACGCGCCCAACACCGGCTCGCGCAAATCCTGGGCCGCCGGCGATGCCACCTCCCGCGCCGTCCGCCTCGCCCTCATCGCCCAAACCGGAGAGATGGGCTACCCCTCCGTCCTCTCCGCCAAGACCTGGGGCTTCTACGACGTCAGCTTCCGCGGCCAGCCCTTCAAATTCCAACGTCCCTACGGCAGCTACGTCATGGAGAACGTCCTCTTCAAAATCTCCTTCCCCGCAGAGTTCCACTCCCAGACCGCCGTAGAAGCCGCCGTCACCCTCCACACCCAGCTGGCCGAGCTCGGCAAGACCGCCGCGGATATAGCCAGCGTAACCATCCGCACCCACGAAGCCTGCATGCGCATCATCGACAAGCAGGGCCCGCTCAACAACCCCGCCGACCGCGACCACTGCATCCAGTACATGGTCGCCGTCCCTCTCATCTTCGGCCGCCTCACTGCCGAAGACTACGACGACGCCATCGCCCGCGATCCCATCACGGGCCCGCAGATCGACAAGCTCCGCGCCACCATCCACTGCGTCGAAGACCCGCGCTTCACCGCCGACTACCACGACCCCACCAAGCGCTCCATCGCCAACGCTCTCACCGTCCGTCTCAAAGACGGTACCACCCTCCCCGAAGTCATCGTCGAGTACCCCATCGGCCACCGCCTCCGCCGCGCAGACGGCATCCCTCTCCTCCTCGAGAAATTCAAGACCAACCTCGACCGCCGCTTCTCTCCCGAAGTCCGCGATCGCATCCTCCAAGCCTCCCTAAACCAGGCCAACCTCGAATCCACCCCCGTCGACCAGTTTGTAGGATTGTTTGTCGTGTAGATAGAATGGCCACACTTTCCGCGGAGGGCTGTTCGCATGAACTTTGTGGTCCGCTCTGGCCTTGTCCTTCTTGCGCTCTATGGCCTCGTCTTCGCCATCGGCGACGCGTTCCTGATGCACGAGAACGCACCCATGTGGCTTGCCGTCGCGTTCGTGATCGCCTTCGTCGTCGCCCAGTTCACTCTCTCTCCCTGGCTCATCGAGTGGGTCTTCTCCATCGATTGGGATGAGTCCGCTCTCCCCGCCGCGAACCGGCTGTTCGTCACAGAACTGTGTCAGCGGCGCGGCCTTCCCCCGCTGCGCTTTGGCGTCATCCACAGCGGCACACCCAATGCCTTCTCCTTCGGCCGCTTTCGCAAGGACGCACGCGTCGTCATCACCGATGGCCTCCTCAACATCCTCACCGTCGACGAAGCCAACGCCGTCCTCGCCCACGAGATCGGCCACATCGAGCACTACGACTTCGCCGTCATGACGCTCGCCGCCGCAGCGCCGCTCGTCCTTTACCAGATGTACGTCTTTGGCAACCGCGTCAAGAACCTCCGCGCCATCGCGTGGTGCGCCTACTTCGCCTACATCATCGGCCAGTTTCTCGTCCTCACCCTCAACCGCACCCGCGAATACCGGGCCGACCACTACTCCGCGGAATGCACCCACGCGCCCGGCGACCTGTCCTCCGCACTCGTCAAGATCGCCTATGGCATGGTCAAGCAGGACGGCGAATTCCGCGAGACCCTCAAGTCCGGTTCAGCCGAGCAGAAGAAGCTCTCCACCCGCGAACGGCAGTTCGGCGGCGCCATGGCTCTCATGGGCATCGCCAACCTCAACTCCGGTATGTCCCTCGCCCTCGCCATGGCGAATCCACAGCAGGCCGGAGAGGTTATGCGTTGGGATCTCGTCAACCCGTGGGCACGCGTCTACGAACTCAGTTCCACCCATCCCCTCACCGCGCTCCGCGTCCGCGCGCTCAACGAGACGGCTGATCAGATGCAGTTGCCCGTCGCCTATCCCTTACCCGACGGCCCGGCGGCGCGCCGCATCCGCTGGGGTAATTTCCCTGTCGAATTTTTCCTGTGGATCGCACCGTTCCTCTGCATCGCCGCTCTCGTCTTTCAGGGCTTCCTGCGTACCACCCTCGCGCAGCGAGGCATAGAACTACCCGAATCCTTCATGTCTTGGTTGTTGATCGCAACCGGCGTCACCTGGGCTATCCGGATTGCATTTCGCTACCGCGGTAAGTTCAAGGACGCGAAGATTCAAACCCTGCTGGAAGACTTGGAAGTCTCCCAGATGACGCCGCGCGCGGTCGAACTGCGTGGCGTGATCATCGGCAACGGCGTGCCCGGTGTCTTCTGGAGCCCGGATCTCGTCCTGCAGGATGAAACTGGCCAGATGTTCGTCCTCTATCGATCGTCCGTGCCCTTTGGCCGTCTCTTCTTCGCCCTCACCGACGCCTACCGCTTCATCGGCGAGCAAGTCACGGTCCGCGGCTGGTATCGCCGTGGACTGCGCCCCTACGTCGAGCTCTCCGACATACGCGCAACCGTCACCAAGGCCTCTCTAAACACTAACGGCCCGATCAGCATCTTCAGCCAGGCCTCCCTGGACGCATCCGCCGCAGCAGTTCCCGAAGAGCTCCACCAGCGCTCCTACTCCCGCTGGATTCAACTGGCGCTCTCCGCGGCAGTCGCAGCCGGCGGCGTTATCTGGCTGCTCGGCGCCAGCTAACTTCGCTACTTCACCGCCACATCCACAACCTCAATCGTGTACGCCGGCACGGTATGCTTCAGCATCGCTCCCGTAAACCGTACCACGCTATCCACCGGATGAATCGCCATCGGATCCGTGATCGTGTTCGTAGCCTGGAACGTCGCTCCATGCAGCGAAATCACCTTCGCCTCATGCGCGCCCGCGCCTAACCCCTTCAGCGCAATCTCCAGCGGCTGATCCATCGTCGTCGCATTCACCAGCTTCAAATGCAGCACCTTCGTATCCGACGACTCCGTCACCGAATAATAGAACCGCGCATTCGCATCAACACCAGTAATCGAACTCTGCGGCTGCCCATCGCCCATATGCGCACCAAACATACACTGCGCGTAATAGCTCGGCGAGCCATAACTCGTCAGCGCATCATACCCAATCAAATCCGTAGGCCACTGCATCGCTCCCGGATTCACATTCACCAGTAGCGGCGCATAGCTCGCAATTTTGATCAGATCGCTGTTCCGCTCCATCGAAGTCATAAACGCCGCATCCCCGAGCGCATCGCCAAAGTTAGGCGTCGGCGTCCCCGACCGCGTCGCCCACTCCCCCACAAACACCTTCGGCCCCGTCCGTGGAGCATCGTCGTAGTGATGCACCAGCGCAAACATATCCGCCGGCGACTTGTAATAGTGGTCATCCACCAGGTCCGGCTCATTGCCCGCCTTCTCCTTCACCGGCGTAGTCGCAATCAGCTTGTACTGCGGATACTTCTTGCGCAGCGCCTCGGCGAACTGCCCAAACCGCTCGTCGTAGCTTCCACTCTTATCGAACCAGTCCTCATTCCCAATCTCGATATAGTGCAAGGGGAACGGCGCAGCATGCCCATCTTTCGCCCGCTCCGCACCCCACTTCGTCGAGACATCGCCCGTCACATACTCCACCTCGTCCAGCGCACTCTGCACATAAGGCTCCAGGTCTTTCCCGGGCTTCACATGCTCCCCACGCAGCGAGTAGCCGGCATAAACCGCCAGCACCGGCTCCACATGCAACTCTTCCGTCCACTTCAAAAACTCCATGAACCCAAACCCGTCCGTCGACCAGTACGTCCACGGCGCCATGTGCCCCGGCCGATCCACCAGCGGCCCAATCGTCTCCTTCCAGTTGTACCAATCCTTCAGCGTGTCGCCTTCCAGGTAATTCCCGCCCGGCAGCCGGATGAAGTTCGGATGCATCGCCGCCATCTTCTCAATCAAATCTGCGCGATTCCCATCCGGCGCATTCTCATACGTCGGCGGAAACAAACTCACCAGCTGCAGATGCAGCGTGCCCGGCTTCGCCACCGTCAGCTCCAGATTGTTGTTCGCCGACGCCTTCACCTCGCCCGTCTTCAGCGTGTACTCATAGCGCGTCCACCCACTCCCGCTCATCTCCACGCTGGTCGACGCTGCCACCGCGCCCGTCTGGTTGTTGATCAGCCGCACCGTCAGCGGCCCCATATCGCCATCCACCTTCGCATAAAACGTACCCGTGTACGTCGTGTTCGCCCGCACCGGGATTCCCCAATAACCAGAGTTGCTCAACCCCGCTTCATTCCCGGCCGAGGCCGCCGCAATCTTTAGCTCCAGGCTGTTATGTAACGCCGAGCTCGGCCCCTCCCCGCGGTCGATCGACGCCGTGACCGCCGAATTTCCGCGCGCCACCTCCGTCCAGCTATCCACGCCCATCCAGTTCCCGCGAAACGTGCCATTGTTCACCAGCTCCGCATAAAGCCCACCCTCATACGCGTGGTTGATCTCTTCGGTCATCAACCCATACAACCCCTTGCTGGCTGGCTTGGCAATCGTGCCAGTGTCAACTTCCAAATGCGCCACAGGCTGCGACGCTGCAGCAGCATGGCTCGCCGCAGCATGGTGAATCTGCGCTGAGGCCGCAATGCAGCCACCCAGCCCAACAGCAAGCAGCACACCAACAACACGAGAAGCGGCAACACAGGAAAACGCGCGAGATAGCAGCACAAGGAAAGTAACGCATAGCGGGGAGTTCACTCACGATTGAATTAGGGAAACACCAACGCCGAAATTCTATCCCAGAAATCGTTTACTTGGCAGAGCCGCGATAATCCGGGTGCCCCGCATCTCGCCTTTGAGATGTGGGTTCGCAGGGTTCCGGCGCACCCCTCAACGCCCCTGTATCCTGACCAAGCCATGCCCTTCACCGCAGCCCGACTACCCCGCCATGCTCCGCATCGCCCTCGAAGAAGCCCGCACCGGCCTCGCCGAAGGTGGCCTCCCCATCGGCGCCGCCATCTTCCGCCCCGACGGCACACCAACCGGCACGCTCGTCAGCCGCGGCCACAACCGCCGCATCCAGCTCGGCGACCCCAGCCTCCACGGCGAAACCGACGCCTTCCGCAACGCCGGCCGCCAGCGCTCCTACCGCGACCTCATCATGGTCACCACCCTAGCCCCCTGCTGGTACTGTTCCGGCCTCATCCGCCAGTTTGGCTTCCAGACCGTCGTCATCGGCGAAAGCGTCAACTTCTCCGGCGGCGAGCAATGGCTCCGCGAACTCGGCATCCAAATCATCGACCTCGCCGACCCCGCCTGCATCACCATGATGCGCGACTACATCGCCGCCAACCCCGCCATCTGGAACGAAGACATCGGCGTCGATTAACGTTTGCCCTGCTCTTGCCTTTCTGGTTGTCATTCCGAGCGCAGCGAGGAACCTGCTTCTCGCGCGCAGCGCGCCCGTTCTTCCTACCGATTCGTCAGCCCCCGAATCATCTCCGCCTCACCCGGCCACTTCGCCACCAGCTCCTCCGCGCTCGCATCCTCATAATCCTCAAACTCAAACCCCGGACTCACCGTACACCCTAACAGCGCCCACCCCTCCGCCACTAACAATCTTGACCCCTGCCACACCCCCGCCCGCACCACATGCTGCGGCCGTTCCCCTGCCTCCAGATCCTTCCCAATCACCACCCGCTCGCTGCTCCCATCCGCAAAAAGCTGCAGCATCTCCACCGCGCCACCCAGGTAGTGATGAAAAATCTCATCACTCTTCAGCACATGCATCTCGCTGAACGTCCCCGGCTCAAGCAAATAATAGATCGCCGTCGAAGTCCGCCGCGCTCCCTCATATCGCCCTTCTTCGAAGCACGCCGCCGCAACAAACTCCTCTGACTCCCACGTCCGCACATACCACCCGCCCTCGCGCGGATGCTTCACCAACCCTAAAACCTTCTTCACCTCGTCAGCAGTCATGGCTTCATCCTAAGCCACCCACTCCTCGCGTCCTCGCGATACACTCATCCTCAAACCAACATCCGTCGGCCACTCTCATTGATCTCTGCGCCGCAACCTCCCATCGCCGCAAAGGACCCTCCCATGCTCGACGTCCACACGCCCCACGAGTCCGTCCGCACCTGGCGCGACTTCTTCATCCACATCGCCACCATCTGCGTAGGCCTCCTCATCGCCATTGCTCTCGAACAAGCCGTCGAGGCCATCCACCATCGTCATCAGCGAGAAGTCCTGGTGCAGGAGATGCGCGCCGAGGCCCAGCGCAACATCGTCCTCCTTCGCACCGACATTGATCGTGATCTTGAAAAGGCAAGCTGGCATCGCGCCATCATGAACGCTCTCCAGGCCGCCCCCCCTCACAACGGCGTGGTCACCTCGATGTTGCCCACCCACGAACCCTTCCTTCCCCAGATCTCTCCCTCGCGCGCCGTCTGGTCAGTAGCCAAGACCAACGGCAAGGTCGCTCTGCTCTCAGAGCGCGACGCCGAAATCTACGACCGCCTCGACACCGAGGCACAAGGTGAATCCTTATCTGAAGACCGGCAGAACATTGCCTTGACCGCCTTGCAAAGCCAGGCCATCCGCCTGAACCTCCGTCTCGACTCCGCCGCCACCATCGAGCTCCCTGCGACGGAGCTTCCGGCAATCACGCAAGCCCTCGCCGACACCATCGCCGCAGCCTATGCAGACGCTCAACGCGACGCCTTCTATCTCGGCGCATCCAGAGCTGTTGACGCTGGCGTCCACGACCGCGACGACTTTCTCCCCTACCTGCAGCAGGAGCGGCTAGCCTTGGAAAAGCGCCTGACCAACCCATAACCCGTGCCCTCGTACATCTGCGATACCATTGCCCCACGCCTACATGCTCGATTCCGATCACATGTTCCTTCACCTCATCACCATCTGCATCGGCCTGATCATCGCCTTCGGCCTCCAGCAGATCGTGGATCTCTTCCTGCGCCGACGCCGCGCCCGCAAACAGCAGGCCGCCGCGATACCCACACCAAATCCCCTACCGATACCGCTCCGCCTCCACCTCCTCCCACCACTCCGATCTAAACGCAGCGATACGATATTCCCAATCCTCGGGCCCTGTACGTCACTCCCAACCACACAGGTGCCTTCGCAATGCTTGACGTCCACGCCCCCCACGAAACCACCCACTCCTGGACCGACTTCCTCATCCACATCGCCACCATCTGCGTCGGCCTCCTCATCGCCATCGCCCTCGAGCAATCCGTCGAGGCCATCCATCACCACCATCAGCGCGAGTTCCTCGAAGAGCAGATGTTGCACGAGGCTGCGGAAAACCTGGCGGTAATGAAGCCGCAAATCGAATATTACCGGCAGTTAAGCGCGTTCGTCCTCGACCGCGAGAAGGCCCTCGAAGATGCACGGGCGGATGGAGAGGGCGTGCAAGTCACGTTTGCGACGAACTCGCCGTCTGTCCCTTACATTCCCATCCTCATCTCGCCGTCACGCGGCACATGGACAGTCGCAACCGCTGCAGGCACCATTGCGTTGGTGCCACCGGAGCTAGCAAAGGTATATGCGCGAGTGGACCTCACCGCGCAGTTTGAAAAGGACGCGGAGGACGACCTGAGTCAGAAGCTCATGCGGTTGGGGACGGCCGTATTGAAGGCTCATCTTCCTGCCCGGGCCGCCGGTCCCATCCACCTGACCACGGCTCAGCGCGACGACCTCCTGGTTGCGTACGACGAAGTAGGTGAGGCTGCAAAGATCTTTGCTTTCCGGCTCGCCATCCTGTCCGGCGCGAGCGAGGCCGTCGTCGCCAACGCCCACACGCTCGAGCAGATGTATCCCTACCAGGACCAGGCTGTGAATTCGCTCGGTCCGCAGCGATAAGACCAACCTTCTGAGGAACCACACCATGCTCGACGTCCACCCACCCACTCACGCCGCCCACTCCTGGCGCGACTTCTTCATCCACATCGCCACCATCGTGATCGGCCTGCTCATCGCCATCGCCCTCGAACAAACCGTCGAACTCTTCCACCACCATCACCAGCGCCACCAACTCGAAGAAGCACTCCAGGCCGAGTCACAAAGAAACCTCGGCCTCCTCCAACAAGACATCGCCATCATGCAGCGCGTCGTCGACGTCACCGAGCAGAACAAGTCTTCGCTCGAGCAAGCCCGCTCCGCCCACACCAGCCTCACCTTCATCGACTTCGACCCCGCCAGCCAATGGCTCTTCCCCACCAACGCCGTCTGGGCCGCCGCCCGCGACAACGGAACCCTCAGCCTCATCCCCGCCGAACAGGCCCGCCATCTCTCCCGCCTCGATTTCAGCAGCTCCACCACCGTCGAAACCGCTCACCAGGCCTTCGACGCCGAGTACCGCGTCCTCGCCCTCGTCCACCTCCACCCCACCCTCGCCCAGCTCACCCCCTCCGAGCAGGACGCCTTCCTCCTCGCCCTCAGCAACTACGAAGAGGCCGCCGCTCACTCCCTCCGCGTCATGCAGCGAGCCGAGACCACGCTCAGCAGAACCAAAGACTAGCCCCAACCCACACGCGCCGAATCCCACTCACGGAGCCCCCATGCTAGACGTCCATCCTCCCGAACACGCCGCCCACACCTGGACAGACTTCTTCATCCACATCGCCACCATCGTCGTAGGCCTCATCATCGCGGTCGGCCTCGAGCAAGCCGTCGAGTTTATCCACCACCGTCACCAGTTGTACGAAGCCCGCGAAGCCATCCACACCGAGATGGAAGTCAATCTCCAGATGCTCGACGAGGTCCTCTCCGACACGCAAGCCGCGCAGACTGCCCTCGAGCGCGACACCCAGCTGCTCCAGGCCGCCGCCGAAGACAAATCACCCCCGTCGGCGCTCGCATACCCCTGGGGCATACCCTACCCGCGCTCCAGCGCCTGGCAGGATGCCAAAGCCAGCGGCGCCGTCAACTACATGACCACCAGCGAGCGCGCCGAAACCGACTACATCTACGGCGACCTCGACCTCGCCGAACACTTCGCCATGTCCTGGCTGCAGCAGAACAACATCGCCGCAGCCAGCGCTCACAGCGCCCCAACCATCGGTCAGCTCTCTCCCCAGGCCCGCGATCAGCTCCTCGAAGCCACCCTCCAGACCAACGGCCAGATCGACAGCTACCGCATGTTGATCCGCTTTGCCCGCGGGTCGATGCAGGACTACCTCGCCTTTCCCGCAGAGTCCGGCCTGCAGTCCCATGAACCCCGCACCCACTGAGCCATCACGGAGCCCCCCATGCTAGACGTCCATCCTCCCACCCACGCCGCCCACACCTGGCGCGACTTCTTCATCCACATCGCCACCATCGGTGCATCCAGAATCAATCCTGATCGGGAATCTGTGCTAACTCCTCCACATCCGCCAAATCCCGCAGCCTTCCCACCTGCCGCTTATTCTCAATCAAATCCGCCTTCGAGATAAACGGAACAGCCACCCCTTCCACCTCAGTCTCCACGCGGTTACGCCACACCTGATCGAACCCCATCGCCCCTATCGACGCAAGAATGTCGATGTGGTCCTCCTCCGGCCCGAACCGAAGGTTCTCCTCATCGTTCAGCAGATCACCCGGCTCCAGTCCTTCCAGCGGCACGCCCAGCGCCACCAACGCCGCGAAAGCCGCCCGAGCGTTCTCCTCCGTAGGCCGGATGAAAATATCGAGGTCATGCGTAGCACGCACATACCCATGTGCGTTCACCGCGATGCCCCCCACCACCGCGTATTCAACCTTGGCTGCGGCGAACGCGGCTAGGAGTGAAATCTGCTTTTCGTTCATCGATATCGATCCCCCGCATCCGGTACATCCTTCTGGTCAACTCCGTCGCGGCCGCCAGCCGTTCCGCAATACTCTTCCGGCTCCAATAGAGACGTTGCTCCATCCGCGCGCCGTCATGGCTCAGCTTCCGCGGAGCCAGCAACGACGCGCCTTCCGTCCTCGTCTCCATGCAACTGATCATAGGACAACTCAAGCCCCTGCGCTTCCCCTCAGGTATCCTGTCCTCACCACCCAAAATCCCCCGCACCACGAAGGGCCTTCCTCTGCGCATGAAAGCCAGACTCGAACAGCACTTCAAATTCGCCGAGCACCAGACCACCTGGCGCACCGAGCTCCTCGCCGGCCTCACCACCTTCATCACGATGGCCTACATCATCTTCGTGAACCCCGCCATCCTCTCCCAAACCGGCATGCCCCTCGCCGCCGTCACCACCAGCACCTGCCTCTGCGCCGCCTTCGGCTCCATCATGATGGGAGCCCTCGCCAACTACCCGCTAGCCCTCGCGCCCGGCATGGGCCTCAACGCCTACTTCACCTACACCGTCGTCAAAGGCATGGGCGTCCCCTGGCAAACCGCTCTCGGCGCCGTCTTCCTCTCCGGCATCATCTTCCTCCTTCTCACCATCGGAGGCATCCGCCAGCGCTTAGTCGCCGCCATCCCCCACGAGCTCCACGCCGCAGTAGCAGGAGGCATCGGCCTCTTCATCGCCTTCATCGGCCTCGTAAACTCCGGCATCATCGTCCGCAGCAACGCCACCACCGTCACCCTCGGCGACCTCCACAATCACGCCACGCAACTCGCCATCTTCGGCATCCTCCTCATCGCCATCCTGCAGGCCTACAAAGTCAAAGCCTCCATGCTCATCGGAGTCCTCGGCACCCTGGCCCTCGGCATCCTCCTCCATCAGGTCAAGTATCAGCCCTCCACCTTCAACCCCCTCGCCATCCGCGCCACAGCCTTCCACCTCGACATCCGCGGCGCCCTCCACCTCAACGCCTTCGAGATCATCTTCGTCTTCCTCTTCGTCGACCTCTTCGACAACATCGGCACCCTCGTAGCCGTAACCGAACGCGCCGGCCTCATCGCCGCCGACCACACCATCCCCCGCCTCGACCGCATCTTCTTCGCCGACGCCACCTCCACCGTCGTCGGAGCCCTGGCCGGCACCTCCACCGTCACCTCCTACATCGAGTCCTCCGCCGGAGTCGCCGCCGGAGGCCGCACCGGCGTCACCGCCATCACCACCGGCATCCTCTTCCTAGCCGCAATTTTTATAGCGCCTCTAGTCGGCGCCATCCCCGACTTCGCCACCGCCCCCGCCCTCATCCTCGTCGGCGCCCTCATGCTCGCCGGTGTCTCCTCCATCGATTGGATCGAGCCCCGCATCGCCATCCCCGCCTTCCTCACCCTCATCACCATCCCGCTCACCTACTCCATCGCCACCGGCCTCTCCTTCGGCCTCATCAGCTTTGCCATCCTCGAGCTCGCCACCGGCCGCGGCCGCCGCCAGCACTGGATGCTCTACCTCCTCGCCCTCCTCTTTCTCGGTCGCTTCATCTATCTCCGCGCCACCTGATGTATCCTCACAATCGCAGCCCACTTGCGCCTCGCTTTGCCTTCCTTCGCGAAACGTGGCGCCTTTCTTTGCGACCTTTGCGTCAAAGCCTTTACTCTCCCCCTGAACCCTCCCACCCCAAACCCACATCTCAACCTGCAAGGAGAATCATCATGGACCGCAAAGCATCCGCCCTCTGGAGTGGCGACCTCAAAACCGGCAAGGGCACCATCAGCACGCAGAGCAACACCCTCCACGACACCCCGTACAGCTTCCACTCGCGCTTCGAAGACGGCACCGGCACCAACCCCGAAGAGCTCATCGCCGCCGCCCACGCCGGCTGCTTCACCATGGCCTTCGCCAACGAACTCGCCAAGGCCGGCCACACCGCAACCTCCGTCGCCACCGACGCCGTCGTCACCCTCGAGATGCTGCCCACCGGCCCCACCGTCACCAGGATCCACCTCGTAAACAAGTCCGAAGTCCCCGGCATCGACAAAGCCAGGTTCGACGAAGTAGCCGCCGGCGCCAAGGCCAACTGCCCCATCTCCCGCCTACTAGCCGCCGCCGAAATCACCCTCGACGCCACCCTCCTCTAGTACCGACACTCTGGGTGCCCCAGGTCTCGCTTTTGAGACCTGGGATTCTACTGATCCATGCTGTAGCAACCCCCTTCGAACCAAAACCCTTTCGCGGTAATTCCAGGTCCTACCCCTCAGCGCGCGCAGCACGAACGGAAGGGCATGGCTTCAGCCAGGCCACACAAGACGAAGAAAGAAAAAAGGGCGCGGACTTCAGTCCGCGCCTTTTCGCTCCCCCCAACCCCACATCTCGCATCTTACATCTCGTACTGTCGCATCTCGAATCTGAATCCTCAAGGAGATTCACGATGGAACGCAGCGCATCGGCAATTTGGCATGGCGACCTCAAGGGCGGCAACGGCTCCCTCACCACCCAAAGCCACGTCCTCAACAACACCCCGTACAGCTTCCATACTCGCTTCGAAGACGCCGCCGGCACCAACCCCGAAGAGCTCATCGCCGCCGCCCACGCCGGCTGCTTCACCATGGCCCTAAGCTCCCAGCTCACCTCCGCCGAGCACCCGCCCAGCACCATCGAAACCACCGCCACCGTCACCATGGAAACCACCGACGACGGCCCCACCATCACCAAAATCCACCTAAGCACCCACGCCACCATCCCCGGCATCGAAAAATCCATGTTCGACGAGCTAGCCAAGAAAGCCAAGGACGGCTGCCCCATCTCCCGCCTCTTAAGATCCGCCGAGATCACCCTCGATGCCACCCTAACCTAATCCCATCCCACCACCAATGCACACCAAAGCCCGCCGCCAGGCGGGCTTTCGCTTTGCCTTCACTACTCACTACTCACTATTCACTATTCACTATTTTCCCCGCCCAACCTAACCGTTCCCCCTTCCGCTTGTCTAACCTCGCGAATGGCAAATGTGGAGCAAGACGCGATCCGGCGTGTCCTCGCCGGCGATCGAGACGCCTTTCGCGTGCTCATGGACCGTCACCTCCCCACCGTTCTTCGCATGACCTACCGCGTCACCGGCAACGCCGTCGACGCCGAGGAGGCAGCCCAGGAAGCCTTCCTCCTCGCCTACAAAAAGCTCTCCAGCTTCCGCGAACAATCCGCCTTCGGCACCTGGGTCTACCGCATCGCCATGAACTGCTCCCTCAATCTCGTCGAACGCCGCGCCCGCAACGTCGCCTGGAACGCCGTCACCATCGAGCCCGGCTCACCCACCGAAAACATCGCCGTCTCCCCCGGCCTTACGCCCGAAGCCTCTCTCCTCCAGCGCGAAGCCCTCCGCCGCCGCGAACGCGCCATGCTCACCCTCACCCCCATGGAACGCACCGCCTTCATCCTTCGCCACATGGAAGACCAGTCCATCCAGGTCATCGCCGAAGCTCTCGGCGTCCCGGGAAATTCCGCCAAGCAAGCCATCTTCCGAGCCGTCGCCAAGCTCCGCCGCGAACTCGCTCCCAAGCTCCCCGCAACCTCCATCGCGTTCGCCTCCACCAAGCGCAACAAGGATCCTCAATGACCCCCTTCCACCCCGATCTCGAAAACGACGCCGGCCACAACCTCAACCAGGACGACCTCATCGCCTTCCACCTCCACGAACTCTCCTCGCCCCAGGAGCGCGCCGTCCACCGCGTCCTTCACACCAACCCGGCCCTCCAATCCGAATCCATCGCCATCGCCTCCACCCTCCGTGCCTTCCCCAAGCACGAAGCCCCGCTCCCCCTCGACGCCGCCGCCCTCGACCGCCACTGGCAAGCCCTCCGCCCCTCCCTCACCGCCTACATCCCTCCAACCCCCACCCCCTTCGCCCTCTTCAAACTCCCCGCAATGCGCTGGGCACTCCCCACCGCCGCCGCCGCCATCCTCGCCACCGCCGCCCTGATCCTAACCCTCCATCGCGCTCCCCAGCCCACCCCCACCACCGTCGCCACCTCGACTCCACCCACGGCCACAACGACTCCCAACCCCTTACCCCCATTAAGCGCCATATCTCCCTCAAATTCTGTACCCGCCATTCATCCATACCCTCCGTCTCACTCAGCATCGCTTCTTCACCCACACAGCCGACCACCTCAAACCAACCCCTTCGTTCCAACGAACTCATCCCAGGCCCAACCCACATCCAGTCAACCCACCACGGCGCCCTCACCAACCTCAGCCTCGGCAGCCAACACCAGCATCGCCGCCAACCAACAGCCCAACTCCATCGCCCAGCCCGCCCCCAACGAACCCAGCACCACGCGGCCAGTCCCCCGCCCCCATCACGACCACACCACCGACATCACCCTGGCCGTCCTCGGCAACCTCACACTCTCCAATGCTTCCACCTCCGGCACCGCCACCTACACGCAGTCAACTACCCCGGCCATCGGAGTGCTCGCATCGTTCCATCAGCAGTTCCGCCCCTGGCTTGGCTACCGCATCATCGCAACCCACTCCGAACCCACCTTCCTCTACGGCTATCAAGTCCCAACGCCCTACGCCAACGCCCCTGTGACGACAACCGCCGGTAACACTGTCTACGAACACGTATACGAAGTCGCCGGAACCTACGTCGTCAAGGGTCCGCGCTATCGGCGCATCTCCACCTCAGCCGAGGCCGGCATCGGCCTCCTCGCCTTCCTGCCGCCAGGCACAAATATAGGCAATCCCCCCCTGCTCAATGCGTATCGCCCCGAGGCTGTCGTTGGAATTTCCGGCGAACTGGCGCTTACCCGACACCTCGCTCTCCACGCCGGCTACCGCGCCCTGCTCTACAAAGCTCCCACGTCCTATTACGGCACCAGCTACGGAGTCGCCGTCCCCGTCCAATCCCGGCAACCTGACCCTCAGCAACGAGCCCGTCATCGGCCTAACCTACCGCTTCCATCCATCCCGCGAAGAATAATCCCACCCCTCGCCCCTCAAACAACTCCACCCCGAGATTCCAATGACCCCGCTCGCCCAAAAATCGCTCCGCATCATCGCCCTGACCCTCGCCGCGATCTTGATCTCCGCTCTCGCGCTCGCGCAAACCACCCGCCACCCTAACCGTAACCATCCACCCGACCTAACCGCGGTCTACAACTTCACCCACCCCAGATAATCTCTCCCCACCAACGCACCAAAGCCCGCCACCAGCGCGGGCTCCGTTCTCTCTACACTCTACACTCTACCCTCTGCCTCAATGCGCATGCGCATGATCATGCCCGCCCGGCCCATGGTGATGATGCGAGTGCCCATCCACCTCCGCGACCTCCGGCGGCGAGCAGCACCCATCCACCGTAGCGCACTCCGTCACCTCAATCTGGATCGTCGCGTGCGCAATCCCGAAGTGGTCCTTCAGCTGGTGATTGATCCGCGCCACCACCTCTTCACACTCCGCCAGCTGCATCTCTACCACCTGCACATGGCAAGCCATCGCATGGCTCTGCGACGTCAAACTCCACACATGCAGATCGTGCACATTCACCACGCCCTCAATGCTCTGCATCGCTCCGCGAATCTCCGCCAGGTCCACGCTCCGCGGCGTCCCTTCCAGCAGAATATGCAGCGTCTCCCGCACAATACTCCACGAGCTAGCCAGGATCATCGCAGCAATAATCAAGCTCAAAAGCGGATCAATCCACTGCTGCCCCGTCAGCGTAATCGCAAACCCACCCACAATCACCGCCGCAGTCGACACCGTATCGCCCAGCATGTGCAGAAACACGCTGCGAATATTCACGTCCCCCGAAAACTTCCACAGCAGCCCGGCAATCAACCCATTCATCACCACACCAGCCGCGGCCACATACATCATCAGGTGCGCTTCCACCGTCACTGGATGAAAGAACCTGCCCACCGCCGCCACAGCAATCCATCCAGCCAGCACCATCAAACTCAGCGCATTCACAAACCCCGCCAGCACGCCCGCCCGCTGATACCCGAAAGTCCTTTCGTCGGTAGCAGGCCGCATCTGCAGCCACACCGCCACAAAGCTCAACCCCAGCGCCAGAAAATCCGACACATTGTGCCCAGCCTCAGAAATCAGCGCCAGCGAATGCGCCCGCAACCCAAAGAAAAGCGTCGCCGCAATATACAGCGCCGTAAGCACCAGCGACCCCTTAAGAATCGCCTGCATCCGCGTCTTCGACTTGGTAACTCCAGCCACTCTACTAGTGTAGAACGCCGGCGCTTCCAACCGCCGGTCCGCGCTTCATTCCGCACCACGGTAAACTAAATCGACCTATGGCGAAGCGCTACTACCGGCCGGAACTAGACGCCCTTCGCTTCTTCGCCTTCGCCTGCGTCTTCTGTGATCACCTCACCATCATCAAAGCCCGCTGGTTTCAGCCGATATGCGAAGCCGGCGCCTTCGGCATGTGCATGTTCTTCATGCTCAGCGCCTACCTCATCATCACCATCCTCCTGCGCGAAAAAGAAACCGCAGGAACCGTAAACCTTCGCGCCTTTGCCATCCGCCGCATCCTGCGCATCTGGCCTCTGTACTTCCTCGTCCTCTTCGGAGCCTATGCCCTCGGGCACTACGTCCACGGCAGCGCCACGGTCCCCGGTCGCGCCGTCCTCTACTTCTCGTTCCTGATCGGCAACCTCTACACCCTCCACTATGGATGGCTAGGCCCCGTCGACCCGCTCTGGAGCTTATCCGTCGAAGAGCAGTTTTACCTCGCGATCCCGGCCATCGTCCGACTCGGCGGCCGCCGCGGCATCATCACCATCGGCATCGCCGCCATCTCGTTCGCCTACATCGTCCTGCTTCGTCTAGGATTCAACGGCGCCCCGAGCCGCGTCATCTGGGTCAACAGCTTCGTGCAATTCCAATTCTTCGCAGCCGGCGGTCTCATGGCCCTCTGGTTCTACGGCCGGCCCGTTCTCCTGATCTCTTGTCCAAAGAGCCGCAGTCGCAATCGCCGGATTGGCCTGCTGGTTTCAGGGCGGCAAGCTCTTTCCTCTGCATACGCTCGCAGCCGCAAGACCGCTGCCGCTCGTCAGCGCCTATCTACTCATCCTTGTCGGTACCTTCCTGATCTTCATCTCCATACTGGACATTCAAATCCACATACCCCAGCCGCTCGTCTACCTCGGCAAAATCTCTTACGGCCTGTATCTCTTTCATCTCTTTTCCATCTGGCTTATCTTCGATTCGTCCTACATCTGGCCGCGCATGATCTACTTCCACCAGCACAAGCCACTCGGAGTCCTCATCGCTCTGAGTCTCACCATCGCAACCGCCGCTCTCTCCTACCACTTCTTCGAACGCCCCATCCTCAAGTTCAAAGAACGCTTCGAGACCATCCACACCGCGTCTCGCTTAGCTCCGCCAGTGCAGCTCCACCGGCCCTTTCAGCGGATGCTCCCCCTCGCCCGTCAGCCGCCGCTGCTTCAGCGCGAAGTACCACTTCGCCGGCATGTCCGCATCGTCAATCAGCATCAGCCCCGGGTTCGACCTTAGCCCCCGCGCCTGCTCCACCATCGTCTGCTGATCCTGCGCCACGAACTTCGCCCCAAAATAAGTCGCAATCGGCGTCACCAACGGCACCCAATACGCAATATCCCACGCCGCCAGCACATCAATCCGGCACGACGTCGCCGTCACCGGAGTCACCGTAGTCAGCGACGCAAACCACCGTTCTCTCCCCTTCGCATTCACTGCCCGAATCGTCTCGTATCGCCGATTCGGCAGCACAAAATCAATCGTAGTCACCGGCTTCCCCAGCAGCTTATACGGCGCCGAGTTCGACGAAGGCGCATGCGCCGACATCCGGAACCCCGCATTCCGCCCACCATGCTCGCTATCCTCCAGCGGTTCAAACCGCTTCGTCTTCTCATGAATGCTAGCCGCGCTCCGCCACCACCACGCCCGATGCACAAACGGCCCATGCGCCGGATCCATCAGCCCGATAATCCCGTGATCCACATTGCAAGGCAGCTCCGCCGTCAGGTGCGCACTCCGATATCGCGTCCCAAACTTCGGCAGCTCCGGCACCGGTGGCAACGCACTCAAATCCTCCACCCGCCCTGCACCAGCCGCGGGTACATACACCCACGCATATCCATCCTTCTCCTCCACCGGAAACGCATTCGCAAAAATCTTCGCCGGCACCAAATGATCAAACGACGTCAGCGAAGGAATCTCCTCGCAACGCCCCGAGCAAGGCTCAAACCGCCACCCGTGATACTTGCACTGCACCGTCTCTCCATCAAACCAACCCACCGACAGAGGAATCCCCCGATGCGGACAAAGATCCCGCATCGCAAACAACGCACCATCACTCTTGCGCCCCACCAGCATCGGAATCCCCAATAGCGTCGCAACCGCCGTATCGCCACGCTTCAATCCCTCCGCACGCAGCGCCGGATACCAGTCCCCAAACACCATCTCCGCCGGCGGTCCACCACCAGCCAGCTGCACCAGGCTCTCCTGCACCGCCGCCTTCATGGGCTTCATCTTTGCCATCGCAGCCAGTGTACGTGACGCCACCAATCTGGGTGCCCCATGTCTCGCTTCTGAGACATGGGTTTGCAGGAGGCTCAACACCCCGCGCATACACTTATCCCAATGCCTGCCGCAACGCCCCCACGTCCGCGCTCCACGCTCCTTACCATCGTCCTCCTCTGGATCGCCTTCTACGCCAGTTTCACCCTCTTCACTCCCCAACTCCTGGACGACGCCGACAGCGTCCACGCCGAAGTCGCCCGCGAGATGCTCCTCCGCCACGACTACGTCACCCTCTACGCCAACGGCATCCGCTACCTCGAGAAAGCCCCGCTCCTCTACTGGTCGATGGCCATCTCCATGCGCGTCTCCCAACTCTTCGGCGCGACCTCGCCCCGAGCCCTCACCATAGCCGCGCGCATCCCGCTCTCGCTCACGGTCCTAGCCCTGGCTCTCCTCGTCGAAGCCTTCGCACGCCACCTCTTCCACTCCGCAAGAGCCGGCCTCTACGCCGCACTAATCATCCTCTCCAGCTTCGGCATCTTCATCTTCACCCGCATCCTCCTCCCCGACGCCGACGTCTGCCTCTGGACCACCCTCGCCCTCTTCTTCTTCTGGCGCACCGAAGAACTCAACAATCAGCCCCAATCCCGCCCACAAACCCGGGTGCCCCATGTCTCGCCTTTGAGACATGGGTTTTTCCAGGACCGCCTCCGTATCTGCTGCTACAGCTTCGCCGCCGCCTGCGCCCTCAACGTCCTCTCCAAAGGCCTCATCGGCGTCGTCTTTCCCATCGTCATTGTCCTTCTCTACCTCCTCATCACCCAGGGCCTGACCCCCGCCATCACCCGCCTCCGCCAACTCCACCCCTTCACCTCAACCCTAGTCTTCCTCGCGATCGCCGCCCCCTGGCACATCCTCGCCGGCCTCGCCAACCCCACGCAAGGCCATCCCGCAGCGTTCCACTTCGCACACGGCCACTGGCAAATCCCCCTTCCCACCAACGGCAACGTCCACGGCTGGTTCTGGTTCTACTTCATGAACGAGCACCTCCTCCGCTACCTCAACCTCCGCATCCCCCACGACTACGACACCAGCCCCCTCTGGCTCTTCTGGGGCCTCTGCCTCATCTGGCTCATGCCCTGGTCATCCTTCGTCTTCAAAGCCACCTCCTGGGCCGCGCCCCTCTTCGGCAACTCCTCCCAGACCCAAACCTTCCGCAGCCAGCTCCGCCGCCACGATCTCCCCCAACAGCGCCGCGGCGCCATCCTCCTCCTCGTCTGGGCCGCCTTCGTCCTCCTCTTCTTCGCCTTCTCCACACGCCAGGAGTACTACGTCCTCCCCGCCCTCCCCGCCCTCGCCATCCTAATCGCCGCCTGGCTCGCCCATGACTCTCTCTTAAGCTCTCCAGCCGCCACCACCCCGGGTGCCCCACGTCTCGCTTCTGAGACGTGGGTTCCCACCACCACCCGCGCCGCGCAACGTTGCACTCTCGTCCTCCTCGTCCTCGGCTCCATCTTCGCCGTCGCCGCAACCTGCATCCTTCTCCACGCCCACACCCCACCACCCCACACCGATCTAGCCACCCTCCTCACCGAGCACCCCTCCGACTACGCCCTAAGCATGGGCCACTTCCTAGACCTCGACACCCGAGCCCTCGGCCTCTTCCGCCTTCCCCTGACCCTCGCCGCGCTAAGCCTCTTCCTCGGCCCGCTCGCCGCTTATATCCTGCGCAAGCAAGCCCGACCCCACACGGCCAACCTCGCCCTGGCCGCCGGAGCCTTCGGCTTTCTCCTCGCCGCCCACCTCGGCCTCCAGACCTTCGCCCCCGTCCTCTCCTCGGCCCAACTAGCAGACGCCATCGCCCCCGAAGTCCACCCGCAAGACCTCATCGTCATCCACGGCGAATACGAAGCCGGCAGCACTCTGGCCTTCTACCTCCAACGCCCCAGCACCTACGCCATCTTGGAGCATTGGGGCTCGGGCACCGCGCCTGC
The DNA here is from genome assembly GCA_963737325.1 of uncultured Acidobacteriaceae bacterium. Lineage (GTDB taxonomy): Bacteria > Acidobacteriota > Terriglobia > Terriglobales > Acidobacteriaceae > Granulicella. The sequence goes on along the minus strand of CAVTSJ010000003.1, from coordinate 24,447 downwards.
TCCGGACAGCCAGTTCATCCACATCCTCGAAGGCCGCAGCTCCAACCTCTGGTACGGCAGCTTCTTCCCAGACGCCCCGCCCATCTTCGAAACCCCGGCCTCCATCGCCGCCAAATGGCAAGGCCCCCAACGCATCTTTCTCTGGCAATCCCTAACCGACCCGCCCGACCAACTCCCCGCCCTTCCCGGCCCGGTTTACATTCTCGTAAAATCCGGAGGCAAAGAGATCGTAAGCAACCAACCCAACCGCTAATCTGTAGCAGTAGCCTTGGCCTTTGCTTCTCTCTACGCTCTACACTCTATCCTCTACACTCTGCCCTTATGCCCTGCGACCCCAACGAACTCCGCCAGATCCCGCTCTTCAGTCTCCTCGACGACGACGAACTCTGCGTCCTCGCCGCCCAGGTTGAGCTCCGCTCCTTCGCCGCCAAGCAACGCATCTACAAAGCCGGCGACCCCAACGGCCCCGCCTACGTCATGCTCGAAGGCGAAGTCTCCGTCACCCTCCTCGACGAGGACGGCCAGGAAGTCATCTTCTCCGAGCCCCGCCACGGCGACCTCTTCGGCTTCGCCTCCATGCTCCAGCAACTCCCCCACCACACCTCCGCGGTCGCCGTAGAACCCACCACCTGCATCGAAGTCGATCGCCACGACATCAGCGTCCTGCTCGCCACCAAACCGCAGGCCGGTCTCGACATGCTCACCGTCCTCGCCGGCGAAATCCATAACGCCCAGAAAGTCATCTCCGGCCGCGCCTACCGCAATGCCAACGACCTCATCGACGAGCAGGAGACCTTCGGCGAACGCATCGCCGATCACGTCGCCAGCTTCGGCGGCTCCTGGACCTTCATCATCTCCTTCCTCACCGCCGATGACCGGATACGTCATCCTCAGCGTTGTCCTGGTCGCCCTCCACGGCAAATCCTGGGACCCCTATCCCTTCATCCTGCTCAATCTCTTCCTCTCCATGCTCGCGGCCATCCAGGCGCCGGTCATCATGATGAGCCAGAACCGCCAGGACCACAAAGACCGCGTCCGCAGCGAACTCGACTTCGATGTCAACCGCCGCGCCGAAGCCGAAATCCAGGCCCTAAGCCGCAAGCTCCACTACCTAACGGACCTGGTAGCCGACGTCCACGACCACGTCCAAACCCCCACCAATCCGCAGAGCGGTGGAATATCAAGATGACCGATACATCTGCAACCATCGCGATCATCATCGGCCTCGGAATGATCGTTCTCGGAGTAACCATAAAGCAGTTCTACGCTGCGAAAGGAATGTACGGCGCACTTTCGGATAAGAAGATATCCCGCTGGGCAGGGCGCTTATTATTTGTCGGGATCGGCACGGCCTTCTGTTTAGTCGGAATAGCGCATCTTTGCGGCTGCCACAGTAATTAGCTGTCTACACCTTCTTCAACACACCCCTCTTCAAACGAAACCTCTCCCCCCGCCAAACAATCGTATCCCCCGCATAACTCCACGCCCAGAAGAACAACCCAAAGCAATCCCGCACCGGCAGCCAAACAATATCTCTCAGCACCTGCCCATCGCGCAAAATCCCCACCCCCACCGTCAGCGCCACGCTCACCCGCACCAGCAGCGCCATACTGAACAGCGAAAACGACCACAGCGCAAACCCGCTAGCCACCATCGCCGCCAGCGACCACGGCAGCACATACGTCACCCCCAACCCCAAATACCCCCACCGCCGAGAATCCCGCGTACTCCGCGCCCACCGCAACTGATGCTCGCAAAATCCGCGCAGCGTATACGCCGGCACCGTAGTCTCTACCACCTCCCGCACCAACGCCACCTTGTATCCCGCCGCACTCAATCGCGCACCCAGCTCATAGTCATCGGCCAGCTGATCCACCATTCCCTCAAACCCGCCTATCTTCTTCAGCGCCGTCTTCGTAGTAGCCAGCGTCGACCCCAGCCCAAACCGAATCCCTCCCTCCAGCTTCCGAGCCACCAGCACCCCCACCATAAAATCTGTAGCTATCCCCAGCGCCTCTAGCCGCGACCACAGCCCTCCTTCCGCGATCCCAACATACGGCACCGTAACCAAACCCACGCGCTCATCCACAAACCCCGCCATCACTCGCTCCAGATACTTGGGCGACACGCGTATGTCGCTATCATTCACAATCACATGTTCAAACCGAGCCTCCGGCAGCATCTGCACCAGGTTCGACATCTTCCCGCTAGCCCCCAGCCGCTCCTTGCACTCCACCAGCCGAATACTCACCGCAGGAAACTCCACCCGCAGCCGCGCCACCTCACGCACGGCCTCATCCTCCAGCGAGCTCACCCCAAATACCAACTCAAACTCCCCCGCATACTCCTGCACGCAATGGCTCACCAACCCCGCATACATCCGCGCATCCACACCCTTCACCGGCTTCAGAATCGAAACCCCTGGCGCCACTCCCGCACCCACACCACCCACCCGCGCACCCCAGCTCAAAGTCCCGAGCACTCCAAAGCGCAATCAGCCCATACGCCACCCCACAAAGCGTAAGCAAAGCCACCACGCCCTGCACAACCACCCAAAGCCATTCCATCCCTCCAGTGTAGTGATATGCGTACACTGGAGCTAACACCAAAGCCATCGGCATCCAGAGGAGTAGGCAATGGCCCAGTCAGCGTTCCGCGATTCCATCATGTGGCAAAAGGTGATGTCCCTGTCGACGTCGACCTACACGGCAACCAGCAATTTTCCAAGAGAAGAGATTTTTGGCCTAACCAATCAACTTCGCCGCGCTTCCGTCTCCATCCCAAGCAACATCGCAGAAGGCACCGGCCGCCTTTCCACCGGCGAATTCCTTCAGTTCCTGGGCATAGCACGCGGATCAACCTTGGAAGTCCAAACCCAGCTCGAACTATCCCTGCGGCTCGGTTACGGCAACCCTCGGGATTTGGCGGCAGTGCAAGCTCTATCCATCGACGTCTTAAAGCTGCTCAACGCATCAATCGCCACCCTGCAATCACGCATCCCCAAACGGCACAAAACGTGATAGCACAATAGATGAACTTCCCACTTCCCACTACCCACTTCCCACTTCCCACTTCCCACTTACCCACTACCCACTACTCATAGCGCAGCGCCTCAATCGGATTCAGATTCGCCGCCTTCCACGCCGGATAGATCCCAAACACCAACCCAATCCCGCACGAGCACAAAATGCCGCCAGCACCCACAGCAAGCTCACCTGGCTCGGAATCCAGAACTTCAGCACCAGCGCAATCGCCGCCCCCGCCAGGATCCCAATCACCCCGCCCACCGCGCACAGCACAATCGCCTCCAGCGTAAACTGCAGCAGAATCGTCTGCCTGGTCGCGCCAATCGCCTTGCGCACCCCAATCTCGCGCGTTCGCTCTGTCACACTCACCAGCATGATGTTCATCACGCCCACGCCGCCCACCATCAACCCCACCGCGCTCAACCCGAACATCAGCAGGAACAAACTCCCCGTAATCTGGTTCCAAAGCTTCGTAATCGAATCCGAACTAAAAATCGCGAAATTATCCGGCTGCTCATTGCGCACCTTGCGCCGCCGCCGCAGCAGTTCTCGTATCTCATCCGTCACCAGCTCCTTGTTCTTTTGATCATCAAACTTGGCGCTGATCCAGTAATCAAGAATCTCCGGATGCAGCTTGCGAAACGTCGGGATCGTGAAGTGCGCATAACTATCTGCCGGATTTTTCCCGCCCCCAAACGCCGTCTTCTGCTTCTCAAACACGCCAATCACCGTAAACGTTCGCCCGGCAATCACCACCTGTTGCCCAATAGGATCGACGTTCCCAAAGAGCTCCTCGGCCACGTCGCTCCCCAGCACCGTCACATCCGCCGCGCGATCCATGTCGGTCTGTGTGAAGAAACGTCCCGCACTCAGCGGAGTGTCATACACCACAGCATCCGACGGCGTATCCCCTTCCAGCGAAACATTGTCCGCCTTCCGCTGCCCGAACTTCGCCACCACTGAGCCTGCGTTGAATTGATAATTTGTATATTGCAGCGAAGCCGATGCCGCCACCACGTGCGGCAACTGGGCAATTGCCAGCATGTCATCATAGGTCAACTGCTTGCGCGCCAGCATCTCCGCTGTCGGTCGAACCCCGATCACCGGAAACCGGAACATCCACAACACGTTCGTCCCAAATTGCGCCACCATATTCGACACGGAAGTGTTCAGCCCATTGATCACCGACGAAATCGTAATCACGGTCATCACGCCAATCACGATACCCAGGATCGTCAACCCCGACCGCATCTTGTTCGCGCGCAGCGTATCCAACGCCATCTTCACCGATTCGCGTTGATCGCTCGCTCTCATAGGAACCTCGAACAGTACAACTCAGAAACATTGACAGTAGACAGGTACACAGTAGACAGATAGAACGTCCGCATCGTTATCTTCGCCGCTTCGCCGTCAGCTTTTCGCGCATCGTCAGCAGAGATGCATTAAGGATGCGGAGCACCTCCGATGCCAGGCGATGCGCACGATCGATCTCCGCTTCATCTCCAAAACCCAGCATCACTGCAATCTCGAGTTGCGTCTGCACTTCGAGCACCGACCCTCGCGCTATGCCAAGAAATTGCACCAGCTCTCCCGTACTGATTCGCCCTTTCCCTTCCGCAATATTGCTCGGCACAGAAACCGAAGCCCGCCGCAACTGGTTCGTAAGTCCAAATCGCTCCTCAGCCGGAAATTCGCGCGTCACCTGATAAACCAACGCAGTCAGTTCCATCGCCTTCTGCCATGCAATGGATTTGCGATAAAGCGCACCGTTCTCTGCGGATAACATCATCTGCTCTACGCCCTCTCTACCGCCCCTTTGTCCTACCTGCAGACCCGCTGCCTTGACCCTAGCTGTCTACTCCCTGCCTTACCTGTCTACTGTCTATCTGTCTACCGTCTGCTCTTCAGAACTCGCTCCTCAGCGCCACAATCGGATCCAGATCTGCGGCCTTCCGCGCCGGATACACCCCAAAGAATATCCCCACCGACAGTGCCACCACCAGCCCCGCGGCAACACTCCACAACGCAATCGCCGCAGGAAATCCAGCAATGATAGCCACACCCTTCGCCACCAGCACCCCGAACACCACGCCGATCGCCCCGCCAATCAGCGACAGCGTTCCCGACTCCATCAAGAACTGGATCAGCAGATCATGCCGCTTCGCCCCCAGCGCCTTGCGCACCCCAATCTCGCGGGTCCGCTCTGTCACGCTCACCAGCATGATATTCATAATCACCACGCCGCCCACCACCAGCGAAATCGCCGCAATCGCAATCGCCACGCCGCCAATGCTGTTGATGATCTGCGAAAGCAATCCCGCCAGCGTGTCGCTCGTCTCCAGTGTAAAGCTGTCTTCCTCGCCGGGCCGATCATGCCGCATGTCCCGCATAATCACCCGCGCCTGGTCGCTCGCAGCTTCCATCCCTTCCGCTCCGCTCGGCGCCTTCATATAAATCGTTACCGACTTCATCGTTCCGTACGTCTTCTGATACGACGTCAACGGCACGCCCACCCAGTTGTCCTGGCTCTGCCCCAGCGTCTTTCCCTGCTTCTCCCCCAGCCCCACAATCGTGTACGGCACGCCATCCACGCGGATCTCCTTGCCAATCGGATCCTCGCCCTTCAGCAGGTTGTCCTCAATGTCCGCGCCGATCAACGCCACCGGGGCCGCATGGTCTTCGTCCGCCTGCGTAAACCCTCGACCCTCCACAATGTTCAAATTCTGCATGTCTGGCATCAACGCCGAATACCCGCGAATTTGTGTATCCGTGCTCGACTGCGTCTTGTATACAATCCCGCCCGTCGTGCTCTGGAACGCTCCCACCTCCGCACACGCCGTGCACTCCTTCTGCACCGCGCGGTACTCATCCATCGAGATCACCTTGCGCTTCTGATACTTCAGATACTCTTTGTAGCTGGTCGTGAACGCCGGCTGCTGCGAAATCGTAAACACATCCGCGCCCTGGTTATTGACCTTCGTCGCCACATACACATTCGCCCCGTTGATCAGCGTCACCACCGCGATCACGCTCGCCACAGCGATCACCACGCCCAGCAGCGTCAGCACGCTGCGCAGCTTGTTCGCCCACAGCGACTGCAGTGCAATCCGAAATGCCTCCTTAATTTCCATCAGAAAATCCAGATCTCCATCACAAACTCGCCGCCTAATCTGCTTCAAGTCTACCGCGCGCCCATCCATTGATACAGGCACAACTCTGCGAAGTCTTCTACGCGCGCGCCCGCCCAATAGTTCCCCGGCGCCTGCAATTCCGGCTAATCCCGCCGCGGCGCCCCCTCCAGCGCCTTCACTTCGGCCGCAAACGCCGCCACCGGCTTCATATCCGCATCGAACGGCAGCGGCCGCTCCGGCTGCCCATCCGCCCGCGAATCCTCTCGGTCAAGCCACGTGTATTTATCCGTGATCCCCCACGTCAGCACCGCAATTACGGCCGTATCCCGCAGCACCATCCCCAGATAGCTCCCATACATCCGCGCCACCGCGGCATCCCGCGGCCCGATCTCCGCCGCCACGTACCGGTCATTCACATCCATCTCGGTCACCAGCACCTTCAGCCCCATGTTCCGCACCTCGGCAATCATCCGCATCAACCCAGCACCATAAACCGGCACGAGCCCATCCTTACCCAACGCCGAAATATGCGACTGCACCCCCAGCGCATCCAGCGGTATCTTCTGCCGCTGCATCTCCCGCAGCAGCCCCAGCACCGCCGTGCGCTTCTTCTCAGACCCCTCGTCCTCACCCTCAATCCCATAATCGTTGTAGACCAGCAACGCCTTCGGATCCACCCGCCGCGCCGTCCGATATGCAATCTCGATGTACTCCGGCACCGGCCCATCCCCGCCCAGCACCTTCTGCCAAGGCGAACTCCTGAACCCACCCGGCAACCCGTCGCTCACCTGGATCGCCTCGTTCACCACATCCCAGCTATGGATCTTCCCCGCATACCGCCCACCCACCGTCTCGATATGTCCCACCAGCACCTGCTTCGCATTCTCCTTGGTCACATAGCTGTCAAACCACTTCGGCAGCTGCCGATGCCACACAAAATTATGCCCTCGCAGCTTCATCCCATTCGCCTCGGCGAACGCCGCAAGATAATCCGCGTCATCAAAGAAGAACGTAGTCGGCGTAGGCCGCAGCGGCCCAAACTTAAACGACGACTCAGCCACCACAATCCCCACCTGCTCCTCGAGCAGTTTCTTATACGCCGCATCCGTCCGCAGCGCCCGCACATTCACCGCACACCCGGCCAATATCCCGCGCCCCGCCCCAGCCGCCCGAATCGAAACCGCGGAGCTCGCCCCCTGCCCAAACGCCGGCATCGCAACCGCCGCCACCGCCAAACCCCGCTCCACAAACTCCCGCCGCGTCATCACCATCCGCAAATCCTTTCACCGCCGAGCCTCAACGCGCAACCGCGCCCTCTCTACGCTCTACACTCTACCCTCTATACTCTGCCGTACTGCTACACTTAACCCTGTGCAGGCGGCTGGATGATCGCTGCCTTCCGCGCCGTCAGGCGTCGGAAGGGGGAGGAAAGTCCGAACTCCGCAGGGCAGTGTGCCGGATAACGTCCGGGACGGCGAGCGCAAGTTCGCTGGACGGCCAGTGCAACAGAAAACAAACCGCCTCAGGTTATTGGGTTCTCCCTCCGGAGATGCAAGCCCATGCAAGCAATCTGCGGTAAGGGTGAAACGGCGGGGTAAGAGCCCACCGCGTTCGCAGTAATGCGGACGGCATGGTAAACCCCACACGGAGCAAGACCAAATAGGCAGGGAGTCTCGCCGTCCCTCTTCAGACAGCGAGCGCGCGACGGCCCGTCACGCCCAGGCGAAGAGACATGCGCAAGCATGAGCCGAAACCTGCGGGTAGGTTGCTTGAGCGTTGCCGCAAGGCGTCGCCTAGAGGAATGATCGTCTAAAACAGAATTCGGCTTACGGGCCGCCTGCACAATATATCCAGACAGTAGTGAGTAGTGGGTAGGCCGGGTGCCCCATGTCTCGCTTTTGAGACATGGGTTCGCAGAACGCCGCAGTCTCCATCAGCCTCCCGCGTCTAACATCGGGGAAGGAGACCCACCTCGCTTGCTGAATCCCCTAACGATCCTCGTGCTCTCCATCCCCCTCCTCGTCTGCCCCGCCCTCGGCGCGCAGAACCCCTCGCCGTCGGCGCAGGACTTCACCCTCCTCACTCGCCGCATGGACGTAGACGTCGACGGCGCCCCCAACGCCTACGGCCCCCCCAACCTCCCCACGCTCGACAACCTCCGCGACGCCCACTACCGCCGTCGCCGCCACGGCGAAATCGTCGGCTACCTCACCGACGACGACCACCCCAACGTCCCCATCCTCCAGGGCCCCCACGACCCCTATCCCGGTTACTACATCTCCCAAACCGCCTTCACCGACTCCGCTATCTCAGACCCCCGCAACCCTCGCCGCTACCTCGACGCCACCCGCATCAATTACATCGTCCTCGGCGACGAAGCCCGCAAACGTGGCGCCCGCCTCGGAGACTTCGTCACCGTCACCTCCCTCCGCACCCACCGCACCGTCTTCGCCATCATCGGCGACGACGGCAACCCCTCCGGCAACGAAGGCTCCCTCCACCTCCTGCAATCCCTCGGCTACCCCTTCACCAACGGTATCGACGACTCCGTCACCCACCCCGAAATCCTCATCCGCTTCTACCCCAACTCCAACCCCCGCCAACTCTTCCCCCGCACCCAGTCCGCCCTCGACGCCGCCGCAACAAAGCAAGGCCTCAAGCTCACCGCCCCGTCAGCCCCCACGAATTAAATTGCCGACGACAAGACGGGTGCCCCAGGTCTCGCTTCTGAGACCCGGGTTCCACAGCCCGCAACTGCAACTAGATCAAGTGCCGCACCATCGCATGCCACGCCGGCGTCAACCCGATCGGCACCCTCACCAGCCGCACCGCCATCACAAACAACGCGCCCCACAGCGTGTACTTGCTCACCCGGCGCAGATTGAACAGATCAAACACCACCAGCGTCAACAGCAGCGCCAGCATCACCAAATCCTGCGTAGGCGGAATCCGCTGCAAAATCGCCGGATGCTGCCACCGCCCAATCGCCGCATCCATCAGCGCCATTGTCGCAATAAGAATTAGCCGCTTGTGCGCCTCCGTATTCCGCCGCAGCTTGTACGCAAAAAACACCAGCACCCCAAACAGCAGCATCCCCGAGATAGGAACGATAAAAAACGTCTGCGCATCCAGGCCCAGCACGGCCTCACCCCGCCGCAGCGCATCCACTGCCGCCAGCGTGCCCAGCACCAGCATCGCCGCCGCCAGCCCAAACCCATACAGCCCCAGCGTCATATGCCATTTCACGTGCTTGGTAGAAACCAGCGCGGTCTGCACAATCAGCAAAATCATCCACGACGTAAACGCCGCGCCATGAATATGAATTAGCTTATTCGGCAGCGGAGCCGCCACCATACCCACCAGAAAATACGTCCGCGCAAATCCATACAACACCATCGCCAGCATCACGAACGGCATCACGGAAAAGAAAATACGGTCCGCGGTCCGGCTAGGTTTATGCCCACTCACGCGCAAAGGCGCCACAGCAAGATCGGCCATCATCAGCTCCTGGAATAAATCGTTCAGACGAAGTGGCCCGGCTGCGTAAGAAATTTTTCGGTATGCTCAGCAGTCTACCCGAACCAACCGTCCCAACGTACCAATTTTCGCGGCGCCACCAAACCTGCTACCTTCCCCCGCCCCAAGGCATCCAACCGAGAGAAGCGTTCTCAGTTCTTAGTTGCCAGTTCTCAGTTACGGCGCTCCTTTGCATTTTCTGACAACTGAGAACTAACAACTGACAACACTACTCACTACCCACTCGAGGTCCCTATGAACTACCGCACCCTCGGCCGCTCCGGCCTCAAAGTCCCCGAGCTCTGCTTCGGCACCGGCACCTTTGGCGGCGCCAATGAATTCTTCAAATCCTGGGGCTCCACCCAGGACAAAGAAGCCGCCCACCTCATCGACATCTGCATGGAAGCCGGCTGCAACTTCTTCGACACCGCAGACATCTACTCCGACGGCCACAGCGAAACCGTCCTCGGCAAAGCGATCGCGCACCTGCCCAGACAAGACGTCCTGCTCTCCACCAAGGCCACCTTCCGCGGCTCCAACCTCGGCCCCAACAACGTCGGCTCCTCCCGCTATCACCTCATCCAGGCCCTCGACAATTCTCTCAAGCGCCTCAACACCGACTACGTCGACGTCTACCACCTCCACGCCTTCGACGCCACCACCCCCGTCGAAGAGACCCTCAACACCCTCGACAAGATGGTCCGCGAAGGCAAAGTCCGCTACATCGCCTGCTCCAACTTCTCCGGCTGGCACCTCATGAAGTCCCTCTCCCTCTCCGAGCAACACAGCTGGGCCCGCTACATCGGCCACCAGGTCTACTACTCCCTCGTAGGCCGCGACTACGAGTGGGAGCTCATGCCCCTGGCCCTCGACCAAGGCGTAGGCGCTCTTGTCTGGAGCCCGCTAGGCTGGGGCCGCCTCACTGGCAAAATCCGCCGCGGCCAACCACTCCCCGAAACCTCCCGCCTGCAAAACCAATCCGTCACCGACGCCGGCCCCCTCCCCGACTGGGAACACGTCTATAAAGTAGTCGACGCCCTCGACGAGCTAGCCAAAGAGACCAACAAGACCGTCCCGCAGCTAGCCCTCAACTGGCTCCTCCAGCGCCCCACCATCAGCACCCTCATCATCGGAGCCCGCGACGAAAAACAACTCCGTGCCAACTTAGCCTCCACCGGCTGGAACCTCACCCCCGAACAAGTAGCCAAACTAGACGCCGCCAGCGCCCTCCCGCTCGCCTACCCCTACTGGCACCAGGTCCAGTTCGACGAACGCAATCCCTTCCCCACCAAACAAATCCACGGCTCATAGCCCAACAACTACTTGTGCACGGGGTATCTGTTCCATTCTGGTTCATCTTGACCCGATGATGCCGTTTTTTATGGACACTGAGGACCATGTGGAGCATCATATTGTTATACGGCTGGCTCCACTGCGCGATTGCGCACGGGCCAGCCTTCTTTATTGGAAAGACCACGTTGAGCGTTAGCGAATATTCAAAACCTTATCTTTCCGTGGCCCAGCAAGTAGAGCTGTTGCGTAGCCGAGGGATGCTTATTTCAGACACACCACGAGCTGAAGCTTGCCTCCACAGAATCGGGTATTACAGATTAAGCGGATATGCCTATCCTTTCCGACACCGCGAAATTAGGAAGAACTTGGACGGCTCGGAAGCCGAACATCTTTATGAGACATTCCGTCCTTACACGGATTTCTCCGCGATTATGGGATTGTATGTTTTCGACAAGCGACTTCGGTTGTTGTTCCTTGACGCTATTGAGCGTGTGGAGGTAAGCCTCAGAGTCGAAGTCGCTTTGATTTTGGGAACCCGCGGTGCCTTCTCTTATCGTGATCCCGACACATTCAATCGTTATTTCTCAACATCTTGTCTAGATGCGATTACGCCGCATACGAAGTTTATTCAGAAATTAGATGAGGCCTATCGCCGATCAAGGGAGGAATTCGCAGAACACTTTCGGTTGAAGTATTCATCGGACCTTCCGATTTGGATGTCCATCGAGTTGTGGGACTTCGGCACGCTCGCTACCGTTCTTAGCGGAATGAAATCAACCGATCTAGATAAGCTTTCATTTTTGTACGACCTACCCAAGAGACGTTTCCTCTTAAGCTGGGCGCAAAGCATTAACTTCGTCAGGAATATCTGCGCTCATCATGGAAGACTCTGGAATCGTCCCCTCGTTCAACAGCCCAGCCCTTCGAGCCCAGGAGAAGTTCGTGCTCTTGAACATCTCGCGAGAGACGAATTCGCACAACGGCGTCTATACGCGGTCGCCGCAGTCTTGCAATACTTGATGCGCTTCGTCCATCCCTCAAGCACATGGGGCGATAGATTGCATTCTCATTTGGACACGATTCCTGAATCTCCTCACATCTCTCTCAGGCACATGGGCTTTCCGGTCAGATGGCAGAACTTGCCCTTGTGGGCTCGAACCAAGGTCTAATAAATTTGCTCGGCAAAACGGGCGACGCCATAAGCGTCGCCCGTTCCCTTTGACTCAACTCTTACTGCCCTTCCACCGCCTTCTTCGGCATCGCCATCGCCTTCGGCTTTGGATTCCAGAACGCAGGATCCGCCTTCACCCAGCTTTCCGGCATATAGCTCATCCGCGGGCTGAACACGAACAAATTCGACTGGCTCGCAAGATAGTCGTCTCTCGCAATCTCCCGATCACCCTTCATGTCCTCGTCGCCCAGAGCCTTTATGTACGCATCGTGCTCATCATGCAGCTTGTCCAGGAATGCCATCGACTTCATCGGAAGAATTACCAAAAAGATAGGGCCCGTGGAATGTCCATAGGCCATCTCATAAATGGCAATACTGTAGCTCGGATCCGTCTTCGCCCAGGCCGCGACCACGCGCTTCGCAACGGTCTCGAAATCGACTCCATGCCCAGGCTTCATCTCAACCTGCACCAGCTGCATCATCCTCATGTCCGCGACATTCAACTTCGTCGTGCTGCTCAGGTCCTCGCGCAGCCGCCAGATCGCCGATGCCTCACTATCTACCATCGCGCCGTCCGTCTCGCTCATCGCGTCCAGCTTCGCCTCCAGCCCCGGCAGCTTCATCGCCGCCATGTACGTATTCTCCACATCCGCCATATTGTCATAGCCACTCAGGAATACCACCCGCGGCTGCCCTGTAATCGATGCCAACGCCAGCGAATACAACGAGCTCTTCGCCGCAGCCATCGCCGACGCCATCGCCGCCTCACTCTTCATGTGCGCCACACCCTTGCCCGGCTTCACAAACTCCCGCTGCGTATACAGCACCTTCGGCGGCCCATCCGAGGGACCCCCCTGCGCCTGCACCGCCAACGGCGCAACACCCACAACGCACAACACAGCTGGCAGCATCATCGTTCTACAATTCGCACTCAGTCTCATAGGGCCAGCCTCCTTGGCTGTCACTTCGTTCAAACGTCAGCAACAGCCGCGCAGCAGCAGCCAATGCGGTTGATCCCGTTGCGCCCACGACAACCCAATCGCAACAGGGGCATCAATATGTTTTGGAAAGGGGGCCGATAAAACCGCTACAGGAGCCGCATCAGCAAATACAGGGGGGAGATACAGAGTCATCCTCAATGCTCCTCCCCCCATTGTCAAGCGATTCCACGCAGCATCACCGCGCATCTCCATATCCTTCATCTCTCGCGCGTCAAAAGCTACGTCGAAAACACAGCCATGCAGCCAAGGTCGCCTTCTACTCCATCCCTTTGTTCTCGCCTTTCTTCATCGGCATCATTGCCTTGCTCGGACCCCAATAGTCTGGCTCATCGGTCACCCACTGCGCTGGCGGATTGCTCATCTTCGGAGCGAACGCAAACAGGTTCATCTGGTACGACTCCACGCAATCGGCCTCCAGGTCCGCCATCTTCTTCATGCCGCCTTCGCCCATCGCATCCGCAAACGCCTTGCCCGACCCCAGCATCCCATCCACATCGCCCAGCGACTTCATCGGCGTGACGATGAGGTACGCGCCACCCGACGGCCCATACCTCTGCTCAAACATCGACCACGACGCCTCTGGAACGCCCTTCGCATAGCCCTCCTTCACCATCTTCACTAACTCTTCCCACTCCGCCGTGCGCCCCGGCTTCACAAAGTACTGCGTAAGCTGCATGTACCGGTCGCCCTTCAGATTGTGCTCATTCATGCTCAACTCTGGATCGTGTATCCACACGCTCGCCCCGGACTCCGACAGCATATCGCCATCCTCCGCATTCACCCGGTCCATCGCCGCCGCCGCCAGCTCAAGTTCATCCGCTTGTCCGCCGCCTCCCACTCCGCCATCGACGAGTATCCGCTGAAAAACAGCGCCCTGTGTAATCCGCTCAGCGACGTCATCGCCACGTAGTGAAAGTCCACATGATTCTCCCGCAGCAACTGCGCAAACTCACCCTCCGTCTTCGCATGCATCATCCCTTCCCTGCCCGGCTTCACCATCTCTCGGATCACCACCAGCACCTTCGGCGGCCCATTCACTCCGTCGTCCTGCGCCCTCACCACCAGCGGCACGACGCCCATCGTACCCACAACCACCGCCGCCACCACCAGTTTCGCCATCCATGAACTCTTCATCTTCACAGCCTCCTCAGGCTAATCACCTCGCATAAATGCAGAAGCAGCCGCACAGCGGCCACCACGGACAATCCCGCCGCACGCAATTAAATTCAGCGGCAACGGGGGCTTCAAGGTTGTTTCAGGGGGCCGGGAAAACGGCTACAGGGGAAATGTCTAAGCTCTGCGACTGCACTCGAAGTCTGCGCCCCGCATCTCCCGCTGTCAAGCGAACTTGGCGCAAAAAAAGGGCAGGGCCGAAGCCCTGCCCTCTCCCATATCGTCGACGAAATCTATCGCCGACAACAAACCTTTCTCTAGGCCGCCGCACGCTTCCGCGGGCTCAACGCCTCCGCAATCGCCTGCGAAAATGCGAGAATATCATCCGGCTTGCGGCTGGTAATCAGGTTGCCATCCACAATCACCGGCTCATCCACCCAGTGCGCGCCCGCGTTTTTCAAGTCCGTGCGCAGCGAAGGCCACGACGTCATCGTCCTGTCGCGCACCACGTCCGCTTCAATCAGCGTCCACGGTCCATGACAGATAGCCGCCACCGGCTTTCCGCTCTCCACAAACGTCTGCACAAACGTCACCGCATCGCCATCCGTGCGCAACACATCAGGATTCATCACCCCTCCCGGCAACACCAGCGCATCATACTGGCCCGGCTTCGCATCCTTCACCAGCCCTTCCACCTTCACACTCTTGCCCCAGTCCGTGTGATTCCAACCCTTGATCTCTCCCGCCTTCAACGACAACACCGTCACCATGGCGCCCGCGTCTTCCAGATTCTTCCTGGGCTCCAGCAACTCACTCTGCTCGAATCCATTCGCCGCCAAAATCGCGACCCGCTTTCCCTTTAAATTCTTTTCCATTACAACTCCTCTGGCCCAACATCCAAGCCATCTCACCGCAGGTTGCGGCACTCAATAAGATGCGTCTTATCCTTCACACGTCTGTTCAAGTTTTCTCATGAAATCCACCCCGCCCAACTCGCCGCCGCTCAGCAACATCCACATCGGCACCGCCGCCTGGACCCTCCCCAAAGACCACGCCGCCGCTTTCCCTCCGCCCGGCGACGCAAAACTCACCCACCTTCAGCGCTACGCCCACCGCCTCCACTGCGTCGAAATCAACTCCAGCTTCCACCGCCCGCACATGCGCAAAACCTGGGAGCGTTGGGCCGCCACCACACCGCCCAACTTCCGCTTCTCCGTCAAACTCCCCCGCACCATCACCCACGAAGCCAAGCTGTACAACTGCGGTGCCGCACTTCAAACCTTCCTCGATCAAGCCACCGGCCTCGGCGAAAAACTCGGCCCACTCCTCATCCAACTCCCACCCTCCCTAGCCTTCGACGAACCCCTCGCCCGCGACTTCCTCACCACCTTCCGCGAACTCCACCCCGCCACCGCACCCACAGAAAATCTCGCCGCACTAGAGCCTCGCCACGCCTCCTGGTTCACTCCCGCCGCCAACCAACTCCTGCGCAGCTTCTCCCTCGCCCGCGTAGCCGCCAACCCACCCAAGGGCAGCCCCCAGGCAGCCACTCCTGCCGGCGCGAAGCACCTCCACTACTACCGTCTGCACGGCGCCCCACACACCTACTACTCCAACTACACCGGCGCCGATCTCACCAACCTCGCCCACACCCTCCGCGCCACACCACCAACTACCAGCCTCTGGGTCATCTTCGACAACACCGCCCTCGGCCACGCCACCGCGAACGCCCTCCACCTAAGCAGCCTTCTTAACCCCTGAAAGCCTCTCTCCAACCCAACCAATCAGCAGAACGTTCAGGAGAATCAGCATACGCGGAAGCTCGGCACAACAACCCGCGCCCGCGACCTGACATCTCCGCCTGGCGGGGCCCGGCGCATCCAGCCCTTCCCTCTCACCTCCAGGATCTCGCATCTCCCATCTTCCCACGCTGCATCTCACCACCATGGCCGGTCCCTTCATCCAATTCGTCGGCCCCCACCACAGCCTGCAGATCGACGGCATCCGCCTCGTCGGCGTCAACACCGATAGCGCCCGCAAGCTGCTCTTCACCGTCATCTTCTTCGCCGTCCTCTATCTCCTCAGCCACCTTCTCCGGCTCATCGCGAACAGCATCAGCGGCCATCTCCAGAAGCGCTCCTTCCTCGCCCGCCAGACCATCAATCTCGTCCTCTTCCTCGTCGCCGTCCTCGGCCTGCTCTCCATCTGGTTTGACAACCCCACCCGCCTCGCCACGGGCGTCGGCCTCGTCGGTGCCGGCCTCGCCTTCGCCATGCAGAAGGTCATCACCAGCTTCGCCGGCTACTTCGTCATCCTCCGCGGCGAAACCTTCAACATCGGCGACCGCATCTCCATGGGCGGTGTCCGCGGCGACGTCATCGCCCTCAACTTCATCCAGACCATCATCATGGAAATGGGCCAGCCTCCCTCCGTCCAGTCCGACGACCCCGGCATGTGGGTCCGCAGCCGCCAGTACTCCGGCCGCATCGTCACCATCTCCAACGCCGAAATCTTCAACCAGCCCGTTTACAACTACACCCGCGACTTCCCCTACATCTGGGAGGAGATGCTGCTCCCCATCTCCTTCAAAGACGATCGCCACCGCGCCGAACAAATCATGCTCGACGCCGTCACCCGCCACACCCAGGACATCGCCAACCTCGCCCAGCCCGAACTCGACCGCCTCAAGCAGCGCTACTTCATCGAGTCCGCCGACCTCCACCCACGCGTCTACCTCCGCATTACCGACAACTGGGTCGAGCTCTCCATCCGCTTCCTCTGCAACACTCACGACATCCGTGGCCTCAAAGACGCCATTAGCCGCGAAATCCTCTCCGCCCTCGAAGCCGCCCACATCGGCATCGCCTCCAGCACCTACGACATCGTAGGCCTGCCCCCCATCCGCCTCGAAACCCCACCAACCTCGCCATCCACCGCCCACCCGTAACCTGACGCCGGAGTTCTCAGCGATTCGTTCTCAGTTGAGGCTCAAGCTGTGCACAGCTTACCCAACTGACAACTAAGAACTAAGAACTGACAACTCTAATGTCCCACGCTCATATTCTTCGGAGCCTTCGGGATGAAGAACAGTAGCGGAATCATGCAGGCGCAGAAGATCGTCAGGTATCGAATGATATCCACATACGCCAGCGTAGCCGCCTGCGCATGCAGTTGCTGATAAATCGAAGCCTGCGCTTTATGAATCGCGCCCCAACTCGCTCCGCCGAACGCTCCGTTGTGCACACCCGCTCCATTACCCGCCTTGTACGCTCCAGCCCTCCGCGTCACTTCACGATCAAACGCCGGCAACCCTGCAGCCAGATTCCGTATCGCCGAGTTCTCGTGCGCCGCCGTGCGCCGCGTCAGCATCGTAGCCACAAACGCCGTGCCGCAGCTCGCGCCAATATTCCTCGCCAGGTTCGTCAACCCCGACACATCATTGTTCTCGCTCTGCTTCACCCCGATGTACGCAATCGTATTAATCGGAATAAACAGAAACGCCAGCCCCGAAGCCTGGAAGCATCGCATAAACACCAGCTGCCCATAACTCAGTTGCAGATTAAGATTCGCCATCCACGCCAGGCTCAGCGTCAGCATCACAAACCCATACCCGATCAGCTTGCGCGGATCAACCCTCCCGCTCAGCACACCCACCACCGGCATCATGCACATCATCATGAACCCGGCCGGCGACAGCACCAGCCCCGCCAACTCCGCCGTGTATCCCAGCAGCGTCTGCACAAACTGCGGTATCAGCAGCGTCGTCGCATACAGCGCAAAACCCAGCACAAACATCAGCCCAAAGCTGATCGAGAAAACTCTCCGCCCAAACAGCGTGAGATTCAAAATCGGCCGCCGCCCCTCGCGCAGCTCCTTCAGCTCCCACCAGATCATCGTCACAAACGCGACCACCATCATCATCACAAAGAACGTGATGATCTTCGACCCGAACCAGTCGTCTTCCTGGCCCTTGTCCAGCACAAACTCCAGACTCCCGAACGTAAGCCCCAGCAGCGCAAACCCAATCAAGTCCAGCCGCAGCCCGCCACTCTGCGTCTTCCGCACCTGCTCCTTCACATACGGAGGATCCTCTACAATCCTCGACGTCAAAAACAAACTCAACAGGCAAATCGGCACGTTCAGAAAAAAGATCCATCGCCAATTAAAGTTGTCCGTAATATACCCGCCCAGCGTAGGACCAATCGCGGGCGCGCACACCACCGCCAGCCCATACAACGCGAACGCCTGCCCGCGCTTCGATGGCTCAAACGTGTCCGCCAGAATCGCCTGCTCACTAGGAGCCAGGCCACCTCCGCCAATCCCTTGCAGAATCCGGCAGAACACCAGCAGCGGCAAAGTCGGCGCCAGCCCGCACAGCGCAGAGCTGATCCCAAACAGCGCCACGCAGATCATGTAAAACTTCTTCCGCCCAATGAACGTGGTCATGTACGCGCCCGCCGGCAGAATCACAGCGTTCGCCACAAGATAAGCCGTCAAAACCCAGGTAGCTTCATCCTGCGTAGCCCCCAGACCGCCCGCAATATGCGGCAGCGCCACATTCGCAATCGAGCTGTCCAGCACCTCCATGAACGTAGCCAGCGTCACCGTCAACGCCACAATCCACGGATTCACCCGCGGCCGCCACGGCTTCTCGACAGCTACACGAGTAGCTTCGACCTCAAGTTCCATTGTTGCAGCTGCTGCCATTGGGTCCTATTCAGACGCACCACCACCCCCCAGCGATTCACAAATCCGCCCAATTCATGCGCACTTCATCCTTCGCCCCACGACAAGTCCCCCATAAAAATAAATTGCAACCAATCCCTACGAACCTCAACCCCGAAGCTAGAAGCTCGGCCCCCCGCCCACTCCCGCCGTCCCCGCAGGACAAGTGTTAGCCTTTCATAAGCCATTAACGAAAGGAGAGCCCGCCGTGAGCCGCCTCTCTTCACCCTCTACGCTCTACACTCTACCCTCTACACTCTACCCTCCTGCCGTATGAATGCTGACCTCGAACACCTCATCATCCTCCAGGCCCAGGATCTCGAGCTCCGCCGCCTCCGCGCCGAGCTGGCCGACGCCCCCATCCAGGTCGCCGCCGCGCAAACCGCGCGCGCCCACGCCGAAGTCGCCCTCGCCGAAGCCACCAAGGCCCTCGCCAAGGAAGAAACCCTCCGCCGCGCCCAAGAGCTCGAGGTGAAAGACCGCCAGGGCAAAATCTCGCGCCTCCGCAAGCAGATGGAGACTGCCACCTCCGCCGCCCAAATCACCGCCCTCGAGCACGAAATCTCCTTCTCCGAGCAAACCATCGCCAAGCTGGAAGACGAAGAGCTAGCCTCCCTCGAGCGCACCGACAGCTTCGACCTCGCCCGCGCCAAAGCCACCCTCACCCTCGAAGTCACCACCGCCGCGCTCGCCGCAGTCCGCACCCGCGCCGCCGCCATCGCCACCCGCAACACCGCCTCCATCGCCTCCATCGAAACCGAACGCGCCGCCACCCGCGCGCTCATCGACGAAGCTCGCCTCTCCGTCTACGACCGCATCTCCAAAGCCAAGGGCACCGGTGTCTCCGAAGCCCTCGACCACAAATGCACCGCCTGCCAGATGATGGTCCGCCCTCAGCGCTGGAACGACCTCACCGGCCGCGATCACGAAGACGAAATCTTCACCTGCGAAACCTGCGGCCGCATGCTCTTCTACGACCCTCGCCGCGACGCCCCCGGCCGCTGGACCCCCGGCGAAAAACTAGCCGCCGCCACCAACTGACCGCCACCACAATGGGTGCCCCAGGTCTCGCTTCTGAGACATGGGGCCTCTCCCGCCGCATCAAACTACCGGAGCCTTTCTCACCGCATGTCTCACCCCCAGCACGAACGTAAAGTCATCGCCGTCGACATGGATGAAGTTATCGCCGACGCCCTCGGAGAACACCTCAACCGCTACAACCGCGACTTCGCCACCGACCACAACGCCGCCATCACCCTCGACGACCTCCGCGGCCGCCGCCTCTGGCAGGTCGCCCCCGCCCACCTCCACCCCACCATCGACAACTACCTCCGCCAGGACGACTTCTTCCGCGTCCTCGGCGTCATGCCCAACGCCCAGCGCGTCCTCAAACGCCTCCAGTCCCGCTACGAAATCTTCATCGCCTCCGCCGCCATGGAAGTCCCCACCAGCTTCGTCGCCAAATACGACTGGCTCGCCGAACACTTCCCCTTCATCCCCACCTCCCACATCGTCTTCTGCGGCGACAAATCCATCCTCCGCGCCGACTACCTCATCGACGACAACCCCCGCCAACTTAAACTCTTCCAGGATCACCAGGACGGCCAGATCGCAAGAGAGGGCATCCTCTACACCAGCCCCGCCAACATCCACATCACCAACTACCGCCGCGTAGACAACTGGCTAGCCGTAGAAGAAATGTTCCTCCCCTAACGCAGATCTTTATAACGTCGCAGTTGCCTTTGCTTTTCTGGCTGTCATCCCGCAGGGATCTGCCTCTTCTTTTGCATCTGCCCTTGTCTTTAGCTAGAAGCTAAAGCTCCCTCACTCCACCCCCTTCAACGCCACATAACTGTGCGCCGGCACCATCACCCTAAATTCCATCTCCTCCCGCACCATCGGCGCCGACGCCGAATGCCTCCCCCCCTGCGCCCCCGCCATCACCACGTCCACGACCGCGCCCGTCTGCAAATTCTCCAGCCGCGCCACGCTCCCCTTCACCCGCACCGTAACCTCGACCGCATCATCCCGGAACGACTCCACCACCATCGTCCCGTTGTCATAAGCAAACAGACTCACCTTCGCTGGCGCATCAATCCTCACCGGAAAATCTCCCATCACATAACTCCGCAGCGCATTCAGCTCGCCCTCCGGCAGCTCATACAAATCCGCAAAATTATCCGGAACCGTCAGCACATACAACTTGCCCTTGCCATACTCATCCATCAGCACCATCGGAAAACCATTGCCATCCGCAATCCCGCGAATCACCGGCCAAGCGTCATTGGTAAAAAACCGCACCTGCGGAATCAGTATCGGTTTCTCCGCATCCCCCAGTGGAGTTCCCGCCCCCGGCCCATACGCTCCAATAAACTTCGTCACCGCCACCGGCGCCGAGCTGTACCGCAGCCCGACAATGTCCTCAATCCCCTTACCCTCCAGCGCCTGCAGCAATCCCGACGTCATCACCACCGTCTTCCCCGCCGTCAACTGCGCCTTCATCTCCTCCACAATTCGCGGATCGCTCTTCGCCGCCTCGGTCAGCAACACCACCGGCGCCGCTTTTGGAAATACCGGCGACAGATCGATCGGAATCCCAATCATCCCCAGAAAGTTGTGCAGGTAATCCTCGCCCACCGCGTGATACGGCCGATAGCTCGCAATCCCCATCGGCTTTCCCAGCTTGCCGACAAACGGTTTCACCTGGTCCAGCGCATCGCCCGCCACCGTAGCAAACGTAGGAGCCGCTAACCCTCCACCGTTCGCCCGCTCCACAATCCGCTTCCACGAAACGTCGCCGCCCTCGCTCGCCCACGGCCTGTCTCCCGCCTTCGCCTCCTTCAGCAGGTCGATGTAATTGAACAGCGTCATCTCCTTCGCCTTCCCAAACACCGTCAGCCACAACTGCTCCGAGTAGCGATCCACATACCCCACGTCATACGTATCCACCCATCCCCCACCCAACTTGCCCGGGTCCACGTGCTCGAAGTACTGCACAATCTCATACCCCTCATACTGCTGCAGATTCTGATCCGTCTCCTCCGGATCGCGCGTCTCCGTCCCCGCATAAATCCCGTCAAAGATCTTCGGCTCTTCCTTCAAGTCATACCCATTCGCCGCAAAGTGCTCATACCAGTTCGGAAATTTAATAATCACCTTTACCTTTGGATTCACCGCGCGCATCGCACCCACCACCAGCTCGCGCGACACACCATCCATCTCCCGCAGCCGAAAATCCGTCCAGTCCTCCTTCCCCTTCGCCACAATATCCGACGCGCTCTTCGTATTCGCAAAGAAGAAGTCATCCAGAATCACCTCATCAAAGTGCTGCGCCGTAAACTCCGACACCTTCTTCACATACGCCCTGTCCGCCGCCTTCGAGTACGTGAACGAAACAAACTGCCCATTATCGCTATCCGAGTAGCAAATTCCCCCCGCCACCTCCACTCCCTTTGACTTGAAGAACGCCTTCACCGCCTCAATCAGCGGCCCATCCGCCACCACCCGGCTCCGGTACGTCTCGATGTAAACCTTATCGACATGCACCTGCCCCGAAATCTGCGCCCAGCTACTCTCCAGCCAGGCCCGATCGCGCATCTTCAGCACCACGCTCACCGGGATATAAACCGCCGTCTTGAACGGCGCCTGCACCGGAGCCTGCACCGCCGCCTGATTCCCACCCTGCGCCATCCCCTGCGACGCAATCCCCAAACCTATGCCCACCAACCCGGCAGCCAACACTCCCCGAACATTCACGCGCATCTCCACACGACCGCAGGTCGAACCGGAATTATACCCACCCACCCCAAATTAAAGCGATTTAAGTCATCACCCCATCCTCATAGCCAACCAACAGATCCCCGTCACCCCTCCTGTTGCTCTGTCTCTGCTTTCGCCTTTGCCTTTCTGGCTGTCATCCCGTAGGGATCTGCTTCTTCCTCCGCGCCATCGTTCCTCATCTGTCACAATAAGCCAGAACCCCATGTCGCAGGATATCGTCTCTTTCGTCCGAAAATGGAACGCCAGTCAACTCACTGAGCGCTCTGCAGCCCCTCAACACTTTCGTGACCTTTGCGACGCGCTCGGGGTCCCCCACCCCACGGAAGAGGACGTCACAGGGGCTAGCTACACCTATGAGAAGCGCGTCACCAAAGCAGGCACCGGAGAACCCGGCTACGCAGACGTTTGGAAGCGCAAATGGTTTGCCTGGGAGTACAAGTCAAAAGGTGGCGACCTAAAAAAGGCCTACGCGCAGCTCAACGAATATCACGAGGCGCTCGAAAATCCGCCCCTCCTTATCGTCTGCGACTTCGTCCGCTTTGAAGTCCATACCAAATTTGAAAACCTTCCCTCGCGCGTCTACGCCTTCACCCTCGACGACCTTCTCAACGACCGCGACACCGCCACCTGCGCTCTTCCACCCATCGAAGTCCTCCGCCACGTCTTCGGGGACATCAATCAGCTCCGTCCCGGCGTCGCATCAGCCCGTGTCACCGAGGCTGCGGCCTCAGACTTCCTTCGCCTCGCGAAGGAACTCGAACTCGAAAAGGCGATCGCTCGCGAGCGCCCCTCCAAGGAGCAGATCGCGCACTTCCTCATGCGCCTCGTCTTCTGCCTCTTCGCAGACTCCGTCGAGCTCCTCCCCAACCATGCCTTCCGCAAGCTCGTCACCAACCAGCGCCACTCCCCCAGCGGCTTCAATCGCATCCTGCCCGTGCTCTTCGCAGCCATGAGCGAGGAACACGGATTCTTCGGTGCCGACGACATCCCTTACTTCAACGGCGGACTCTTCTCCGACAACTCCACCATCGAGCTCAATCACGCCGACCTTGGCATCCTCTACTCCGCCTCCCAGCACGACTGGTCGCACATCGAGCCCGCCATCTTCGGCACCCTCTTTGAGCGCTCCCTCGACGCCGCCAAGCGCTCCATGATCGGCGCCCACTACACCTCCACCGACGATATCCTCCTGCTCGTCGAGCCCGTCGTCATCGCTCCGCTCCAGCGCCGCTGGCAGTCCGTCCAGGCCTCCGTCCTCGCAGCTCTCGCCGAAGAGGAGGCCGACGCAAAGGTCTCCAAGGTTCCAGTTCATCTGCGCCTCAACCGCCCCGCACTCACACTCCTCCAGGACTGGGCCGCCGAGCTCTCCGGCGTCCGCATCCTCGACCCCGCCTGCGGCTCAGGCAACTTTCTCTACGTCGCCCTCAAGCGCCTCCTCGATCTCTGGCACGACGCCCGCGTCTTCGCCATCAAGCACGGACTCACCCTCACCCTCGATCCCATCCCCAACCCCAGCCAGCTCTTCGGCATCGAGACCGACTTCTACGCCCACGAGATCGCCAGCATCGTCGTCTGGATCGGCTTCCTCCAGTGGAAGCACGACCACGGCGTCAAAGACGATAAGCAACCCCTCCTCCACAAACTAACCAACATCGAACACAGCCGACGCAATCCTCCGCTACGACGAAGAA
>CAVTSJ010000002.1:0-30185 GCA_963737325.1 uncultured Acidobacteriaceae bacterium | reverse complement strand
CGGCTGCACCGGCTGCTCCGGCGCCCTCACCATCGACGGCGACAACGTCCGCCGCAACGTAGCCTTCTACACCGTCGCGCAGGTCTCCAAATTCGTCCCGCCCAACTCCGTCCGCATCGACTCCAACAACCTCGACACCCTCCCCAACGTAGCCTTCCGCACCCCCGACGGCAAAAAAGTCCTCGTAGTCTCCAACATCACCGACGCCCCCCAAACCTTCGACGTCCACACCGGAGCCAAAACCTTCACTTCCACCCTACCTGCCGGCAACGTAGGCACCTACGTCTGGTAAGCGGCGCGTACGACTGGATCGGTCAACGTCCTCACAGCGCCAACGGCGAGCCAGCAGAGCGCCGGAGGGCCAGCAGAGCGCCGGAGGGCCAGCAGAGCGCCGGAGGGCCGACGGCCCGCCAACATCACAGCCTGGGGCGAAGCCCCAGGTCACGGCCCACAACAAACCCAAGGGCTGTAAGCCCGATCCATATCGCCGACCGCGCGCCACGCCACGTCTGGTAATCGCCCACGCCGTTCGACCTCACTCATCTAAAATGGCCAAGCTATGGCATTCAAGTTTCAAGGCACCAACTTCATCGACTTCGACACCCTCCTCTCCGAAGACGAGATCCTCGTCCGCACCAACACCCGCTCCTTCATCGAAGACAAACTCGTCCCCATCATCGAGTCCTGCAACCGCGACGGCCGCTTCCCCAAAGAACTCATCCGTCCCATGGGCGAACTAGGCTTCTTCGGCGCCACGCTCCCCGACTACGGCTGCGCCGGAATGAACAACGTAGAAGCCGGCCTCCTCTACCAGGAGCTCGAACGCGGCGACTCCGGCATCCGCAGCTTCGTCTCCGTGCAGTCTGCGCTCGTCATGTACCCCATCCACACCTTCGGCTCGCCCGAGCAAAAACAACACTGGCTCCCCAAGCTAGCCACCGGAGAAAAGTTAGGCTGCTTCGGCCTCACCGAACCTGACTTCGGCTCCAACCCCAGCGGCATGCGCACCCGCGCCCGCAAAGACGGCGACGACTACCTCCTCAACGGCGAAAAGATGTGGATCACCTCGGGCAGCATCGCGGATGTAGCCGTCATCTGGGCCAAAGTAGAAGACCCCAACGCCGACGCGGCGCAGGAACCAAGAATCCGAGGATTCTTGGTGGAAACCGACCGCCCCGGCTTCTCCGCGCAGGACGTTCACGGCAAGTGGTCTCTCCGCGCCTCGGTCACCTCCGGCCTCTCGCTGCAAAACGTCCGCGTCCCCGCCGCCAACCTCCTCCCCGGCTCCGACGGCCTCAAGTTCCCGCTAAGCTGTCTCAGCCAGGCCCGCTACGGCATCAGCTGGGGAGTCATTGGCGCGGCCATGTCCTGCTACGACACCGCACTCCAATACGCCAAGCAGCGCAAGCAATTCCGCAACCAGCCCATCGCCAGCCACCAGCTCGTCCAGGAGAAGCTAGCCTGGATGGTCACCGAAATCACCAAGGCCCAACTCCTCGCGCTACAAGTAGGCCGCCTCAAAGACAAGGGCAAAGCCGAGTTCCAGCACATCTCCATGGCCAAGCGAAACAACGTCTGGATGGCCCTTGAATGCGCCCGCCTCTCCCGCGACATACTAGGCGCCAACGGCATCGCCGACGACTACCCCATCATGCGCCACATGATGAACCTCGAATCCGTAAAGACCTACGAAGGCACCCAGGACATCCACACCCTAATCATCGGCCAAGCCATCACCGGCATCCCCGCCTACTAGCAGGACACGAATCGGATTTTCCGCCCCTGGCAAAAATCCCGTCATCCTGAGCGCAGCGAAGGACCCCTGTAGGTGCCGTTGCTCTTGCTCCTGCTCCTGCTCCTGCTCTTGTTCTTGCCTTTGCTTTTGCACTTGCTTTTGCACTTGCTTTTGCTCTTGCTCTTGCTCTTGCTCTTGTTCCTGCTCTTGCCTTTCTGGCTGTCATCCCGCAGGGATCTGCTTCTTCTTTTTTGCCTTTGCTTTTCTTGCTGTCATTCCCCCGGGAATCTGCTTGTTGCCTTTGCCCATGCTAGAAGCTAGAACCTAGAACCTAGAAGCTAGAAGCTAGAAGCTTCAAAATCTACGTCCCCTTCTTCAACTCCGCAATTCTCGTCCGCACCCCCGCCGCCTCCTCCTCCTGCAAATCCGGCCGCACCGTCGTCTCTATCCCCAGCGCCGTCTCATAAGCCTGCAACGCCTCAGCCTTCTTCCCACTCGCGGACAGCACATCCCCCAACGTAGCCTGCACCTGCCCCGACCACGGCGCCAACCTCGCAGCATCCTCCGCCTTCACCAGCGCCGCCTCCTTCTGCCCCGCGTCCGCCAGATTCGACGCATCGCGAGCCTCCGCCAGCGCCGCCGCCAGCGGCACCGCAAACGTCCCGTCATACACATACACACTGTGCTGAATCACCGCCGTAGGCTTCACCTTCCAGAACTGGTCATAAGGATTCAACCTCCCATCCCCAAACTCAATCCCCTCCAGATCCCCCGCACTAATCAGCACCGTCCCCGAAATCACCGGAGGCGTACTCACCGGCACATCCATCCAATACAACAAATCCGTAGTAGGCAGCCGCTTGCAATTCACGCCATAGTCCGAAGGATCAATCGACCCATCCGGAAAATAAGCAAACCAGCAGTTCGTAATATGCCGCTCATCCAGATAAGCCTTCACCGCCTTCAACTGCTGGCCCCAATCCGTATTCGCATCTCCCAGGTAACGATCCACCTTCGCGGACCCACCCCACGCCTCATTCCCATACGCCATGTATGCCGGCGACACCCGCACCGACGTCACCACCTGCCAGCACAGCAACACGCCCAGCACATACCCCCACCGCACATCCCGACCCAGCAGCACCATTGCGACGGCGCCAATCAGCACATACAAAAACGCCCACACCGGCAACAAATGCCGCGCCCCAATATCCATATCCGAGCTCATCGAGATCGCCAGGTACACCGCCACCGGCACCAGCAGAAACACCATCTCCCGTGTCCGCCTTCGCAATCCCCACCACCATGCCAGCGGCGCCAGCGCCACCAAAATCAAAAACGCCAGCGTCGACTTGATCAGCAGCGCCACCGGAAAATACTCCCAGTTCCCATGCCGCCAAACCTTCCCCCAGAAGTAGCTCGGATCATCCCACTCCGTCTCCTTCGTGTTCTCGAGCCCCCAAAGATATCCCTCAGGCAACACCCGCACCTTCGCCATCACACGCAGCAACCGCGCATCCCGCTGGTCATGCATCTGCGTCAGATACTTCGCCAGCGGAGGATTAATGTCCAACCCATCCGGCGCCGCCTTGTATCGAAATCCATAAAACGACCACACCACCACCCAAGCCACCAGCCCCACCACGACCAGCGCCCCAACCCGACGCCAAAGCACGCGCCAATCCTTCGCCATCCACCCCTCGAATACCACCACCAGCACCAGCATCGGCACCAGAAAAATCCCCGTATACTTCGCCGACAGCGCCAGCCCCAGCGCCACGCCCGCGACCCCAAGCCGCACCCACCCCGGCTTCCTGCAATACCGATAGAAGCTATACATCGCCGCCACAAAGCAAAACGCCGCCCCCACATCCGTAGTCACCATCGCGCCATTGGCCAGCACATTCGGATCGAACACGAACATCGCCAGCGCAAAAATCCCCGCCACAAACCCAAACATCTCTTCAGCCCACAGATAGATCAGCAGCCCCAGCGCCAGCGCGAACCCCGCACACATCATCCGCGCAGGAAACAGCACGCGATCCCCGCCGTTCCCCCAGACAAACGCCTTCCCATCCAGAAACGCCTCCGTCTGGTTCGGCCTTCCCTGGTCCGGTGGCACCTTCAACTGCATATGCAGCAACGGCAGCGCGGCGGTCAGCTTGATAAACGGAGGCACCTCCGGGTTCAGCCGATAGTCATCGAACTTCCAGATCGTGTATCCATCAAACAGATGGTGCGCCTCATCCCAGCTAGCCGAAGTAGCATTCGCCACATGCACCAGCTGCAGCGCCAGCAAGCAAAGCAGCGCCCCCACGCAAACCCCACGCACCCATCGACTAACCCGCAGCGAAAACCCCGCCATCATCGCCCTCGCAGCCAGTATGCACCCAACCCAGCCGCTCTTCCTACTTCCCGCTTCCGATCTCCTCCGCGCCCTGCTCCTCCAGCTCCACCTCGACCTCCGCCGTCCGCCTCCGCAGCCGCGCCATCAGCGCCTTCGGCCGCAGCGACTGCGGGTAGTGCACCATCGCCCCCAAGAACCCTCCCCAAGTATCGTGCGCAATCTTCAGCGACGAGGGCAGCACATACACATCCATAATCATCTCGCTCAACAGCAGCGACGCCGCCGCACCCCACAGCCCATACCGCCGCGCCGCAAAGTACGTCACCACCACCGTAATCCCCGTCGCAAACGAGTACACCGTCGCCAGCCGCTCATGCAGATTGATCGCCGCCACCAGCGTCGAGCTAGTCGACCACATCGAATAAAACACCACCACTACCAGCAACAGCCCCACCAGCCCCGGACTCGACGGCACCTTCCCCAGTGTCCACTTATGCAGGAACGTCGGCCCAAATACTGCCACAATCACCACCACGCTCAAGCTCACAAACAACGCAATCTGCACCGCTCGCCGATGCAGCGACCGCACCACCTCCATGTTCCCCGCACCAAACGCAATCGAAAGCTCCGGCCACACCGTGTTCTTAACCATCTCCACCACCTGCAGCGCCAGCCGCGACACCGTCCGCGCCGTGATCCAGATCGCCACCGCATCATTGCCCAGCGCATAGTTCACCGCCAGCTGCGATCCCTGGATGTTCAGCGTATTGCCCAGCGGAAATCCCATGAACGCCAGCGACGGCCGCGTCAGCCGCTTGATCTCCGCAAACGAAGCATGGCTCCATCCATAGCTGATCCACGGAATGTCATGCTTCACCATCGCGCAAAGAATCAGCGTGCCCGCAATATTCGCCAGCGCAAACACCTTCGCCGTCGTGCGTGGCCCATACCCCTCGATGATCGGAACCAGCATCGCCCCAAACGCCAGCAGCGACAAGCAGCTCTTCGCAAAGTTCCCGTACGAGTAGCGCGTGATGCACCGGTACGACGCCTGCAGCAACTGCTCCAGCTGCCCAAACAGCACCGACAGCCCCAGCCAGAACAGCACCCACTTCACATCGGTCTCGCTCAGCAGCTCCAGGTTTAGCAGATGCGCCACCGGCAGAAAATAAAGCAGCGCGCCAAACACCGCCATCGTCGCGCCAATCACCAGCGAGATCAGCCACCAGCAGCTCTGAAACACCCCCAGCGCCTCATCCTGAGCGCCATGCGCCATCAGCATCGTCATCTCATTCCCGGCCACCGACCCGAACCCCACATTCGAGAAGCTCAGATACGTAGGCGTAGCCGTAAGAATGCCCCACACGCCAAACATTCCCCGGCCCCAGAAATGCATCAGCACCGGCACCTGGATCAGCTGGATCACCGTCGACGCAGCCTTACTAATCAGCGTCGTAGCGAACCCAACAAACAACCGCCGTTTGGTCCGATCATCCATTACCAACCACCCGGCCACAAAAGATGCATATCCGCGATTCTACCAACCGCTGTCCCCACCCACCCGGGTGCCCCATGTCTCGATTCTGAGACATGGGTTGGCAAGAATTCCAGCATCCAACTGAGCTCCCTTCGTGCGAGCACTACCTACCGCTTCAATTCGCGATTCAGCCGGATCGTCTCCTGCGCGAGCTTTAGCAACATCTCTTGATCCCCCCGCCGCTGCGCCTCCGCCATTTGCACGCGGACTTCCAACAATCGTCGATTCAGATATCTATCGTGCAGGGTCTCCAGCGCGCTCTGCACCTGAGTCGAAGAGACTGCCTCAGCAGCTTCACCGCCGGATCCTATATCTAACGCGTTGGCGAGCAAAGCTCGAGAGTCATCGTCGGGTGCCGCTTCGAATGGATTGTCTGGTGCCGGTGCGTTGACCAGGATCTCGATCATCCGAGCAGTGGGCAAAGCTGCATACCATTCTGGATTTTCGCTCAATTGCTTCGCCGCCATTGCTCGTGCCGAAGCCGCTTCCGGCAGCACGAGAGCGCGCAATATCACGCACTCAACATCATTCCCAAATCGAGGTTGCGCCGCCTTCACGCTCTCCAGCCGTTGCGCCGCCGCCTGCCGCAGCTCCTGCCGCATCAACGAGCTCTCAATCCCCAGCTTCTGCGCCGCGTTCTCCGCAAAGTCACTCCGCGCAATCGCATTCGGCACCCGCCGAATATGCGGCAACAGCATGTTCAGCGCCTTCACCTTGCTCTCCGGAGTCCGAGCCGGAAACAGCACCTGCGCCCGCTCAATCAAATAATCCGCATACCTCACCGCCCCTCTCACTGCAGTCGAGTACGCCGCAATCCCCCGCTCCTTGATATACCGGTCGGGATCAAGCCCACCCTCCAGCGTCACCACGCGAACTTCAAAACCCTCCTCCACCAGCAGCGCAATCGTCTTCTCCGCCGCATTCGCCCCCGCCTGATCAGGATCGAAGTTCAGCACCACGCGCTTGGTAAATCGCGACAGCAACCGCACCTGGTGCTCCGTGAATGCAGTCCCACTCGTAGCAATCACATTCGCAATCCCACCCATAAACACGCTGATGCAATCCATCTGCCCTTCCACCAGCAGCGCAATATCCAGCTCGCGTATCGACGCCTTCGCCTTATCCAAATTGAACAGCACCTGCCCCTTCGTATAGAGCGCCGTCTCCGGAGAATTCAAATACTTCGGCCCCGCCTTCGCGTCTTGCTCCTGCGTATCCAGCGCCCGCGCAGTAAACGCAATCGGCCTCCCTTGCTCATTCGCAATCGGAAACGTAATCCTCTTCCGAAACCTCGCATACATCGGCCCCGGCGATCCATCTTCTTGTTCCTTCCAGGAAAAAAGCCCACTAGCCCGCAGCGCCTCTTCCGAAAAAAACTTCCCCAGCCGATCCCGCATGTCATTAAAACTCTCCGGAGCATACCCAATCCGGAACTTCGCAATCGTCTCCGCCGTCACCCCGCGCAGCGTCAGGTACTCCCGCGCCCGCGCCGCCTCCGGACTCTTCAAACTCTGCTCGAAATACTGCGTAGCCGCCTCATGCGCATCTACCAACTGCTTCCTCAGCCCCGCCTCACGAGCCTCTTCCGGAGAATTAAAATCCCGCTTCGGCAACGCAATCCCCATCTTCGTCGCAACCGCCCGCACCGCCTCCGGAAAGCTAAGCGTCTCCATCTTCTGCACGAACGTAAACACGTCTCCGTGCTCATGGCACCCAAAGCAGTAGTAGCTAGCCGTCGCCGGATACAGATAAAACGAGCCCGACTTCTCCTTATGAAACGGGCACAGCGCCGACCAGTTTGCCCCGCTCTTGCGCAGCTTCACATACTCGCCCACAATCCGGACGATGTCTGCCTGCTGCTTCACGACCTGCGAAAAGTTGTCCGCCATAGCGCTCCCTCCAGTGTAGGCGGAACCAACCCCGTCTCACCCTCACGCCACGCCTACAATGGAAAAACCCGAGGCAACCATGACCTTCCGCACGGCCGCCCTGCTCGTCCTCACCACTCTTCTACCCATCGCCCACGCCCAAACGCTCGCTCCCTCCCCCATCATCGGAGCCTGGGAAGGCACGCTCCACGCCGGCGCCATCGACCTCCGCATCGTCTTCCACGTCGCCTCAACCCCCACCGGCTTGTCCTCCACCTTGGACAGCCCCGACCAGGGCGCCGCCAACCTCCCCACCACATCCACCACCCTGGCCGGCGACACCCTCACCATCACCGCCGACAACCTCCACCTCACCTACACCGCCACCCTCTCCCCGACCACAACACCCTAACCGGCACCCTCACCCAGAATGCCAGCAACCTCCGCCTCACGCTAACCCGCGTCACCAACCTCGCCGACCTCGCCGCCCCCAAACGCCCCCAGGATCCCGTCCCACCCTTCCCCTACAAGTCCATCGACGTCACTTACACCAACCCCACCGCCGGCGACACCCTCGCCGCCACCCTCACCCTCCCGCCCGGCCCCGGCCCCTTTCCCGCGGTCCTCCTCATCCCCGGCTCCGGCCCTCACGACCGCAACGAGGCCAGCTTCGGCCACAAGCCCTTCCTCGTACTCGCCGACTACCTCACCCGCCACGGCATCGCTGTCCTCCGCGCCGACGACCGCGGCGTAGGCCACTCCACCGGCTCCATCGCCTCCGCCACCACCGCCGACCTCGCCACCGACGCCGAAGCTGGCCTCGCCTACCTCCGCTCCCGCCCCGAAATCAACCCCCACCGCACCGGCCTCCTCGGCCACTCCGAAGGCGGCCTCATCGCGCCCATGATTGCAGCCAAAGACCAGCCCGCGGCGCGCAATAAGTCCGTCTCCTTCCTCGTCCTCCTCGCCGCTCCCGGCGTCCCCGGCTCCCAGCTCCTTCCCGAGCAGTCTCGCCTCATCGCCCTCGCCGCCGGTATGTCCCCTGACTTCGCCACCAAAGTCTCCGCCGACGAAGCCCGCCTCATCGACTTCGTCCTTCAAGCCGAAAAGTCCTCCACCACCCCCGCTGCCTTCGACCAGCAGCTCCGCACCAGCTTCGCCACGATGCTTCCCGCCAACCGCGTCGATGCCGCCGCCAAAGCCTTCTCCACTCCCTGGCTCCGCTTCTTCCTCTCCTATGACCCCGCCACCGCGCTTCGCCACGTCACCTGCCCTGTCCTCGCACTCAACGGCTCCAAAGACGTCCAGGTCTCCGCCGCGCAAAACCTCCCCGCCATCCGCTCTGCCCTCGCCGCCGCCGGCAACACCCACGTCGACATCGAAGAGCTCCCCGGCCTCAACCACCTCTTCCAACCCGCCACCACCGGCTCACCCAACGAGTACGGCAAGATCGAAACCACCATCGACCCCGCAGTCCTCGCCAAAATCTCCACCTGGATCCTCCAACAACAATGACTCCCCGCCGCAGTACTCGGTCACAAACCCAGCCCTTTCTTTTTCCTGCTGCCGGCGATGAAGCGACAACCCGCGCTTCCCTCGCCCGGGAGGCATAAGATCGGAGGCAGAGGTGTTCCGATGCAATACAAGAAAATCAATGTAGAAGTCATCGTCGTTGCAGAGGAAGCCGAGGCCGTGATCGCCCAACTGAACGCCGCCCTCGATCACATCGACGAGAGCCATACCCTCTTCGGTGGCGGCATCGAAACCGTAGCCTTCGAGCACTCCGGCAAGCGCAGAAAGTCAGCCCTCGGCCACACCATCGCCGCCGGGAAAACAGCCGCCGACGCCCTCAAGCACGCCCGCGACGGCATGAAAGTCGCCCTCCGCGCCGTCATCTAACGAACTCCAGGGCACGCATCGAAGAGATCGCCGCAAAAGCTTCGACGCGAGTACCGCCTGCAGCGACCAAGCCACGGTGCTCTCAACGAGCGCGCCGGCGATTTAGTCTCAACTCAGAAGCGAGCGGCGTTTGAAGCCAATTCCGCTACACTAAGCCACAGGCTTTGGATCGCCAAACCTCTTCAACCTGCGAGCCTTCATCCGGGCAGCCTCTTCCTCCCGACTCCTGGGAGGAGAATTCGTATCAAGGCTGTTGAGAAGATTTGCCGAAAGCTCGGCAATCGCATCGACCGCTGACAGAAACGCCTGTTCGTTAGCCTTGGACGGCCTATCAAACCCGCTGATTCCGATCGAACTGCAGCGACGCTGCATGATTTTCATCAGGCGTTACCGGCGGATCGAAGTTGAAGAGCATCTTGATGTTGCGACACATTCGCCTCAGTCCTCTACACAAATCTCGAATTAAACTAACCGCGGCCGCCACATGGCCGTCCGCCGAGGCTGCAACGTAGACCAACCGGAAATCTCGCCAAAGGCGTGACGGTGGACTAGCGCTTGGATTAGTATCAACAGAATCGATCTAGGAATCGACTATTTGGCTGCGTTCCGCACGTTGGATAGTTCTGAAGGAGCCGTTTGCTAATTCGATCCTGCACCTCATGGGCGTCAGGGCTGTTGCTATGTTTTACCTTGATAGGTTGTGGAGGTGGCAACACCGGGACCGTTGGTGGTGGCGGCGGCTCTCAGAACTCGCCTCCAATCCTTTCCTTTATCTCACCGCTAAGTGTGGTCACAACCAGCAGCGCCTTTACGGTTGTCGCGAACGGCTCGAACTTTACCTCGAGCTCCGAGGTCGAGTGGAATGGCTCGCCACTCGCTACTACCTTCGTCAATTCCACCCAATTATCAGCGGTCGTACCCTCCCCAGACGCGATCTCCTCGGGCACATCACAGGTTTCCGTGTTCACTCCGGGAGCAGGCGGCGGCTCCTCCAATGCCCTTAGCTTTTCGGTCACTAGCCTGATCCCTGAGCTCCTCTCTATTGCTCCGACCAGTGCCACCACAGGCAGCCCAGCCATCACACTCACGGTCGTCGGTGCTCGCTTCGATTCCAAAGCGAACGTTCAATGGAACGGCTCGGCACTTCCAACCACGTACGTCAGCTCCACGCAGCTCACAGCACAGATCCCGGCTACCGCTTTATCCGCAGCCAGTTCTGCCGTGGTCACTGTCATCAATCCCGCTCCCGGCGGCGGCCAATCGAACAGCGAAGTCTTCTATGTAAACTCTGGCGCAACTCAAATGACGGTGATCCCCGTAAATGCCAATCAGATCGTTTGGGATCCGACCCGCCAACGCATGTATGCGAGCCTGGCCGGCGCCAATAACGGCGCCAACAACAACACCGTCGCGACTATCGACCCAGTTGCCGGAACGATCGATACAGTCCAGCCCGCCGGCATCCAGCCCGACGTGATCGATATCTCATCGGACGCTTCTTACTTGTGGGTAGCAGAGGATGGAAGCGATGCCGTGCAACGATTCACGCTTCCCAGTCTCACCCCAGACATCACAATTCCTATTCCTGCCTCCAACATCTTGGGTGTCGGCGCACAAACAGCAATTGCCCTCAAGGCAGCCCCCAACGCCCCTCACACCGTGGCTGTTGTGGAGGGCAACTACTCCGTCTCACCTCCCGATACCGGGGGTGTAGTGATTTACGACGACGCCACTCCCAGGGCAACGATGGTCGCTGCTATACCGCAGGCTGGATTGGTGACGGACATCACCTGGTTAGCGTGGGACGCAGATGCTTCAACCTTGTACGGAGGGAACGAAGACATCCCCCCAACCTACTACACGCTGAGTGTCAACTCCGCCGGCGTCACCGTCAGCTCCACAGAAAATAATGTGCTCCCCACTCCAGGTCACTTTGATAGCCAAACCGGCTACCTCTATGGAGACGGCGGACAAGTCGCGAATCCCGCAACCGGCGACTCAATGGGAAGCTTCAACCTCACGTACCTTTCCTCGCCCGAGACTTGCGCCGTGGATTCAGCGCAGGGCGTCGTCTTCTGCCTGGGGCAGAAGATCGATGTGTCGGGTGTTAGCGGATATGAAATTCAAGCGTTCGATCAAAAGACCTACCGCTTGCTGCGCACCCTGTCATTTCCGCAAATTATTGGAACGGCAGTGAACTTCATCCGCTGGGGAAATGCTGGCTTGGCTTTCAATATCATCCCGCTGCCTTACCAGACCGTAGTCCCTATCACTGGATCCATCTATTTGATTGACGGCAGTTTCGTCGACGGCGCCGCGACCCCTGACTTCACCAACGGAACTGCCGTGCAGCCGTTGCCCGTTTTCACTTCAATGAGTCCTCAGAACGTGACAACAAGTGCGTCGGATCTCACGCTCACCGTGATGGGTGGAAACTTTGAGCCGGGCGCCGTGGTGAGCTGGGGCATAAATCCGCTGAAGACGGTTTACATCAGTCCCAGTGAACTACAAGCAACCATTCCGGCAACTTACCTCGCTACAGCCGGCCCGACGCAGGTCAGCCTGTCGAACGGCGACGTCCTTACGCAAGCGCCCAATAGCCTGGCGTTTACGGTCACTCCCCCAAACGTCTCGCTCACTACCGTGAATCTGGCAAGCCTCGATGTCGCATGGGACCCTGTGAGTGCGTTGTTATATGCAGCGCTTTGGTCTGGCGATCCTCAATACCCAAATTCCGTCGTCGCAATCAATCCAACCACCGGCCAAGTGGTGAACAGCCAGTATGCAGGCTCAGACCCTTATATCGTCCGAACCTCCTCCGACGGAGCGTTCCTGTATACCGCAAATATCTACAGCGACTCGGTCACTCAACTAAAGCTCCCCGGACTCAACTCGCCGGTCACGTGGCAATTCGGATCCGATCCGTCTCTCGGAGCCCACATCGCCATTGATGTCCAACCGGCGCCTGGTGCATCCCAAACTACCGCGATCTCTACTGGAGCATTTGCCTATAACCCACTCTGGCTTAATTACGGAGAGGATACCGTAGGAGGCTTAAGAATCTTCGACAACAGTGTGCCTCGCCCCGTCCGGGTAGTCGACGGCGCCACTGCCCCTGAATACAGTTACTTGCAATGGGGTCCAAATGACACAACCCTATACTCCACCGGTGACAGCCTTTATACCTTCAGTATTAGCTCTTCAGGACTTACTCAAACAGCAAACGACACCGCCATTTATGGCAACAACTACTTTTCGGGATACATCCGGTACGACGCAGGAACGGGTGATCTCTACGACAACAACGGCAACGTGATCGATCCATCGACGGGTACGGTGATCGGAAATTTCGGCAGCAGCGGTATCACTGTGCCGGATTCATCTTTGAATTTGGTCTTCATTCTCGGTCAAACCAGCGCACAGAAAGGCTCGACGAATTACACGATTACTTCATTCAACCAGACAACCCTCGCGCCCGTAAGTTCGTTCACGCTTTCTTCCGTCGTCCAGGTTCCTGTAGCGATGGTCCGTTGGGGAAGCTCTGGTCTCGCGGTGGTGACGTACGAGAATGACGACACTCTCTATCTCACTCCCCTTGGCGTGCTGTACATCCTGAATGATCCCGGCTTTGTGTCCACAGCCAAAGCGGACGCCCGGCCAGAAGCAGCCCCGCAACAAGTCCAGCGCACCTGGAAGCCCGTGCGGCTCCCCATCCATCCCACGCCCACATCAAACACCCATCGAGGCTCCAACTTCGTCCCTGCGGTTATGCCGAATCACTAAGCTCGACACTTCGTCCGCACAAGCCAGTCTTCCGAGCTCGATGCACCGTGGCTGTGCACAACCAACCGGATTATGCGGGGTGCCAGATATACGTCGTCGAACCGCGAAGAGTCCAGGCGAACCAACACAAGAAGGTCTACGTCGGTTCGAGATGCCTCGCAGCGGTGATCTACACTCAGCCTTATGCTCTCCACCGCCGCCCGCGCGCGCCTCACCATCGTCCTCGTCGGCGCACGCAATCCCTCCAACATCGGCGCCGCCGCCCGCGCCATGCAGGACTTCGGCTTCTCCGACCTCCGCATCGTCAACGACTTCGCCGCCCCCTTCGAAGCCGCCCAACTCGAGGCCGCCTCACTCGAAATCAAGTCCGCCGTCGCCGCCCACCACGTCATGCGCAACGCCCGCCGCTACGACTCCCTCACCGCCGCCATCGCCGATTGCTCCCTCATCGTCGCCACCACCGCCATCGGCGAGCGCCAACTCAAACATCCCATCCTCCCCCTTCAGCAAGCCGCCCCCCTCATCCTCCAAGCCCTGAACGCAACCCAACT
Organism: uncultured Acidobacteriaceae bacterium; assembly: GCA_963737325.1. Classification (GTDB taxonomy): domain Bacteria; phylum Acidobacteriota; class Terriglobia; order Terriglobales; family Acidobacteriaceae; genus Granulicella. The sequence goes on along the minus strand of CAVTSJ010000002.1, from coordinate 16,465 downwards.
CTCGCCCTCCGCACCGGACCCGGGTGCCCCATGTCTCGATTCTGAGACATGGGAAGGCGACCAACCCCAACATGTCAACGCCGACACCCGCGTAGCCCTCCTCTTCGGCTCCGAAAAAACCGGCCTCACCAACGACCAGCTCTCCCACGCCACCCTCCTCACCACCATCCCCATGTACGCGCCCGACGGCCAACGCCACCTCTCCATGAACCTCGGCCAATCCGTCGCCGTCTGCCTCTACGAGCTCACCCGCTCCGGCTTCGAATCCTCCGTCGAAATCCCTCCCCTCCACGAAGCTCCCGCCACCGCAGAAGACCGCGAGCGTCTCACCCAGCTCCTCCTCGACGTCCTCCACGCCACCGGCTACACCCGCCGCTTCCCCGCCAACGCCTCCGAGCCCCTCGTCCGCCAACTCGTCCAGCAACTCACCGCTCCCCACCGCGAAGCCGGGCTCTATGGCGGTCTGACCCATCGTCAGGCCGAGACCCTCATGGGAATCTTCCGCCAGATCCTCTGGCACGAAAACCAAAACCCGAAAATCTAGCCCCAGAAAAATCCGCACGTGCCGAAACCCGGCTATCGACACCGTCGCGTAACCCGAAACCGGGCTATATCTACACGAAACGCACCGAAAATTCCCCTCAGCCCCAGCCCGTAAAATAGACTCTGTGCCCGATCTCCTCGCCAACATGAACCCCCAGCAGCGCGAGGGGATCCTCGCCGTCGACGGCCCCGTCCTCCTCCTTGCCGGCGCCGGCAGCGGCAAAACGCGCGTCATCACTCACCGCATCGCCTACCTCATCGAAGAGCGCGGCATCTCCCCCGACAACATCCTGGCCGTAACCTTCACCAACAAGGCAGCCAAGGAGATGGGCGAGCGAGTAGAAAAGATCCTCGGCCACAGCACCTTAGCCCAACCCACCATCGCCACCTTCCACAGCTTCTGCGTACGCGTCCTCCGCCGCGACATCGAGGCCCTTCGCATTGGCAACAAAGGGCTTACCCGCACCTTCGCCATCTACGACGAAACCGACCAGCAAGCCGTAGTCAAGCAAGCCCTCAAGCGCCTCTCCCTCGACGACAAGACCCTCAAGCCCCGCGTCGCCCTCGGCCGAATCTCCTGGGCCAAGAACCACATGATCGACCCCCAGGAATATTTCCTCGCCTCCACCAACCCCATGGAAGAGAAGATCGCCCACATCTTCAAGATCTATCGCGAGGAACTCAACAAAGCCAACGCTCTCGACTTCGACGATCTCCTCCTCGAAACTGTTCGCCTCCTAAAGTCCTCAGCCGAAGTACGCGAGCGCTACAACCGCCGCTACAAATATCTCCTCATCGACGAATATCAGGACACCAACCGCCCTCAGTACGAGCTAATGAAGCTCCTCGGCTCGCACGGCAACGTCTGCGTCGTAGGTGATGAAGATCAGTCCATCTACTCCTGGCGCGGCGCCGACATCAAGAACATCCTCGACTTCGAAAAAGATTTTCCCAACGCCCGCACCATCCGCCTCGAGCAAAACTACCGGTCTACGCAATTCATCCTCGAAGGCGCCAGCGCCGTAGTCGCTCAGAACACGCAGCGCAAAGGCAAGAACCTCTTCACCACTCGCGAAGGCGGCTCGCTCATCGGCTACTACGAGGCCCCCGACGGCGAGAACGAAGCCCTCTTCATCGCCGACCGCATCGCCAAATACTTTCGCGAAGCCGCCGCCGGCACCGACAACCCCGTCGAAACCCCGCGCTGCGCCGTCCTCTACCGCACCAACTCGCAATCACGCCTCGTGGAAGAAGCTCTCCGCCGTTATCAGATCCAATACCACATGGTCGGCGGCTTCAGCTTCTACGATCGCGCCGAAGTCAAAGACATCCTCAGCTATCTCAAGCTCGTGCAAAATCCGCATGACTCCATCGCCCTCGGCCGCGTCGTCAACTCGCCTCCCCGCGGCATCGGCAAAACCACCATGGACACTCTCGAGCGCATCGCCCTCACCACCGGCATGAGTTCGTGGGACGCCATCCACCGCGCCGTCGAAGAAAAACTTCTCCCAGCCCGCGCCCTCGCCGCTCTCAGCAACTTCCGCAAGCTAATCGAAGACGCCCGCGCCATGCTAGGCCCAGACTTCGCCACCCACCTCACCGCCGACGCCTCTGACATCTCCGCCGACGCCTCCGGGATTAGCGGTGGCCTTCAGGCCACTGAATACGAGCCCCCCACAGAGTCGGGCTTTAGCGCTGGGCCTTCCTCAGACGACGACACCAACTTCGACTTCGGTTTCGCCACCGCTGACCAGGCCGAAGAACACGCCCCGGTCTCCATAGCTGCCAACGACGCCAACACAGACTTCGACACCAGCTTCAACTTCGACTTCGACTTCGGCCCCAGCGAAGAGATCAGCACCATCGCCCCCGAGAATGCCACCGTCGACGACACGGTCAACATCAACCCTTTCGCTCCGATCCCCCTCAAGCAAAGCGCCAGCGACGCAACCCGTGCCCGCCTCGACCGCATCGTCACCGCCCAGGCCACCGATCGCGATGCCGCTAACGAAGCCGACGCCCACGCATTCAGAAAACCCGGCGACCCCGCAACCCTCCCCGAGCTCATCAAGTTCCTCAACGACCGCTCCGGCTACATCCGCGCCCTCGAAGACGAAGCCACCCCCGAGTCCTTCTCCCGCATCGAGAACCTCAAGGAACTGGCCAACGCCGCGCAGGACGCAACCTCTAGAGGTGAAACTCTTGCAGAGTTCCTGGATCATGCAGCCCTCGTCTCCGACGCCGACTCCTACTCCGCAGAAGCACGTGTCACCCTCATGACCCTCCACGCCGCCAAGGGCCTCGAGTTCCCACTCGTCTTTCTCGCCGGCATGGAAGAAGGCCTCTTCCCCCACTCGCGCACCCTGCAAGACCCCACGCAGATGGAAGAGGAGCGCCGCCTCTGCTACGTCGGCATGACCCGCGCCATGGACACCCTCATCATGACGCGCGCACGCTATCGCCGCCGCTACGGCAACGACAGCCCCGAGTCCTCCATGCCCTCGCGCTTCCTCGAAGAAGTCCCGTCCCGCCTCATCGAAGACCTCTCCCCGCGCAGCTACGCCAGCTCGTACTCGACACCCTATCCGCAGCGCAGCAAGCGCCCAGGCGCGGATGACGACTTCGCCACCGAGCGCCACTATAGCTACGAAGACGAGAGTCAGGATCCTTCTTCCACCGGCGCAAAGTCCTACGCCTCGCAGCGTTTCGGCCAGCGTCGTCCGGGCTCGGGCAGCGGCCCGCTCGACAACACCGCAGCCTTCTTCGGCAAGGGCGGAGCCCTCAGCCGAGGCACTCCCGCCTTCAAAGGCCGCCCCCGCATGGACATTCCCGCGCCCACCGGCCGCACCGGCCTCGGCAAAGGAGCCCGCGTCCGCCACCCCAAATACGGCGAAGGCATCATCTTCGCCCGCGAAGGCGACGGCGAAGATGCCAAGCTTACCGTACAATTTAGTAGTCACGGCATGAAGAAGCTGGTCGAGAAGTTCGCCCAGCTCGAGCGATTATAAAAAAGGCAGAAACCGGGCCATCAAACGACCGGAATCGCTCGATCGCTGCGCCGAACCTATCCCAATTCCAAAGCACTGAAGAAAGAGACGTCATCATGGCAAACACCTCCAGCATCACCGACAAGATTGAGCGCAAAAAGATCAAGCGCGCCGCCCGCAAGAAGGCCGCTCCCAAGGCTCCCCGCACCGGAGCCCGCGGCGAGAACAAAGCCAAGATTAAGAAGGCAGCCCGCGGCCAGTCGAAGCGGTAACTCCATCTCCAAAATCAAACGGCGAGCGAATTTATCCGCTCGCCGTTTCTCTTTTGCTGCCTTCGAAGGCTTCGCGCCCTTACAGCTCGTCGATCGTCTTCGCGGCCGCGTTGATGGCATCGGTAATCTGCTTGATCTGATCCGGCGTCACGCTCCCGCGCAGCACCCGCGTCATCACAGCCCCGCGAAGATTGCCGAAAGCCCGCATAATCTCCGGCGACCGCCCACGTTCAAATCCACGCCCCGTCTCTTCCAGCCGCGCAAACAACTCGCTCACCCGCTCCTTGCTCGCTTCGAGAAACGCAGTCCCCTCAGCCGTAACCGAGTAGACCTTCTTGCCGCTCTGCTCAGCCGCAGCAGCCAGCCCTTCTTCTTCCAGCAGCGTTAACGTCGGATAGATCACCCCAGCGCTCGGCGTATATCCGCCGCCCAGCCGTTGCTCCATCGTCTTGATCAGTTGATACCCGTAGCTCGGCTGTTCCGAGAGCAGTTTCAAAATCACCAGCTTGATGTCGCCGGCCTCAAACATCCGTTCCCGTCCGCCGCCAAAGCCGCGTTCAAATCCGCGACCGCCCCGGGGACCAAATCCGCCCCGCCCGCCGAACCCGCCGCGGCCCCCATGGCCGCCCGGCCCGGCAAATCCGTGCTCAGCGCCGCCACGTCCACGTCCTTCGCAGCCAGGCCGCTCATACCCGCGACCCTCCATCTCACCCCGTCCGCGCCGTCCGAAAACCCGCTCCCAACCTTCATGCATTTCAAAATGTCTTGTGTTCATCGTGTTTCTCCTTCTATATAAGATATATCTTACGATATATCTTTTGTCAAGCTTAAGATATTTCTTTTACTCCGCCCCGCCCGAAATCATCCCTCGACGCACAAATTGACCTAGCAGTTACAATCAACTCAATCCAACGCATCCCGCTGACGAGGACTGAGCCCTGGCCCGACAAATCTTCGCTACCAAGTCCATCGACAAGCTCATCCACGAGTCCGAAGCGCCGGAAACCGCCCTGAAGAAGACCCTGGGGCCCATCTCGTTGACCGCCCTCGGCATCGGCGCCGTCATCGGATCCGGCATCTTCACCGTCATCGGCACTGCCATCGCCGGCGAAAAGTTCGACACCACCTCGATCCTCCATGCGCCCCTGGCCGACTACATCATTCACCACTCCGCGCTCGCCGGCCGCCCCGGCGCCGGCCCCGCCCTCGCTCTCTCGCTCGTCCTCGTCGCCATCATCTGCGCCCTCACCGGCCTCTGTTACGCCGAGCTCGCCAGCATGATCCCCATCGCCGGCTCCGCCTACACCTACACCTACGCCACCCTCGGCGAGCTCGTCGCCTGGATCATCGGCTGGGATCTCATCCTGGAATACGCCGGCTCCAACATGAGTGTCTCGGTCGGCTTTGCGGCGCACATCGTCGATCTCATGGACTGGTTCGGCATCCATCCCTCCGCCCGATGGATCTCCCCAGCTTTCCTCCCCGGCGGCCTTCAGGACCTCGCCGGCCACGACATCTACGCTCCCGGCTGGCACTTCGGCTTCAACATCCCCGCCTTCATCATCGTTCTCCTGCTCACCGTCGTCCTGGTCCGCGGCATCCGCGAGTCCGCCCGCACCAACAACATCATGGTGCTGGTCAAACTCGGCGCCATCTTGATTTTCCTCTTCGCCGGCGCGCAGTTCATCAAGCCCACCCTCTATCACCCCTTCGCTCCCAACGGCTGGTCCGGAATCCTCACCGGCGGCTCCATCATCTTCTTCACCTACATCGGATTCGACTCCGTCTCCACCGCAGCAGAAGAGTGCCGCAACCCGCAGCGCGACCTCCCCATCGGCATTATCTCCACGCTGGTCGTGTGCACCATCCTCTACATCGGCGTCGCCATCGTCCTCACCGGCCTCGTCCCCTGGCAGAGCATGGTCGATGACGCTGCCCCCGTGGTCAACGCCCTCAAGAAGCTCTCCGTCCTGCCCGGCCACCACTCCCTCCACTGGATCCGACTCATCGTCCTCATCGGCGCGCTGATGGGCATGATCTCCTCCATCCTGGTCTTCCAGCTCGGCCAGTCGCGCGTCTGGTTCGCCATGTCTCGCGACCGCCTGCTTCCCACCATCTTCTCGAAGGTCAGCCCAAAGTACCGCACGCCCGCCTTCGCCACCTGGGTCGCAGGCATCGTCGTCGCCATCCCCGCCGGCCTCTTCGACATCGGCACCCTCACCGACCTCTCCAACATCGGCACCCTCTTCGCCTTCGCCCTGGTCTCGGTCGGCGTCATCATCCTGCGCTACAAAGACCCCGACCGCCACCGCAGCTTCCGAGTACCCTTCGGCCCCGTCATCCCCGGCCTCAGCGTCGTCTTTTGCATCCTCCTGATGGCAGGCCTGCCCATCATCACCTGGCTCCGCTTCTTCGTCTGGCTAGCGATCGGCCTGCTCATCTACGTCTTCTACAGCCGCAAGCGCAGCGAGTTTTATAAGAACTAGCGAGTGCGGTAAGTCTAAAGTTCATCGCAAGCGCCAGGGCGGAAGTCCCCGATATGCTTCTTCGCAAGCGCCAGGGCCAAAGGCCCGCTCCATCACAGCCTGGGGCAAAGCCCCAGGTTATCGCGACCTCCCTGTTGAAGGGCTGAAAGCCCGATCTATACTGCTACGAACTTCCGACTCACGACACTATGGCGTACTGGATCGAAACCGGCCTCCCCGCAAAGCTCGCAATCATGCCCGCTCCCTACGGCGGCAAGCGCTTGGAAGACGAAATCCGCACCCTCAAGCGCGAAAGCGCCGATGTCCTCGTCTCACTTCTCACCCCCGACGAAGAATTCGACCTCGGCCTCGAGCTCGAGCGCGCCGCCTGCTCCGGCCACGGCATCCGCTTCCGCAGCTTCCCCATCCCCGACCGCGACGTCCCCGCCTCCACCGCTGCCTTTCTCCGCTTCCTCGAAACCCTCCACGAAGACCTCTTGGCCAGCCGCAGCATCGTAGCCCACTGCCGCGCCGGCATCGGCCGGTCCTCTCTTCTGCTCGCCTCCCTCCTGCGCCGCGAAGGCTTCTCCACCGACGACGCCTTCCGCCGCATCACCCAGGCCCGCAAGGCGCTCGTCCCCGACACCCCCGAGCAACTCCGCTGGGTAGAAAACCTGCCCCTCGGGCCCTAGCGCCGCAGCTTGTCATCCTTCGCCGCAGGCGGAGGATCTGCTTCTGTCCTTGCCTTTGCCTTTCTTCGACAATTTCTTTCAGAAATTGTCATTCCGAGCGTAGCAAGGAACCTGCTGTCTCCCGCTCTTGCCTTTCTGCGAAACACCCCCTGAGCGCATAAACTATTCAGATGGCACGTGCCCGACAGATCCCCAAAGCCGACCAGCCCGACCCCGAAACCTGGCTGCGCGGTCTCCCCAAAGCTGAGCTTCACCTTCATCTCGAGGGATCCATCACCCCCGAAACCCTTGTCGAGCTCTCCCAGCGCAACGACCCCACCCCCCTCACCCTCGCCGAAGCCCGCGGCGTCTACTCCTACCACGACTTCTCCAGCTTTCTGCTCTGCTTCAAGGCCGTCACCACCCGCCTCCACACCCCCGCCGACTACGAGCTCATCACCTACAACATGCTCCGAGACCTCGCCCGCCAGGGCGTCCGCCACGCCGAAGCCTACATCTCCATCGGCATCCTCTACTGGCAAGCCCGCCTCGACGTAGACGAGGTCATGGCCGCCATCGAACACGGCCGCACCCGCGCCGAAGCCGACTTCAACATCTCCCTCCTCTGGATCATCGATGCCGTCCGCCACTTCGGCGTGGAAGCCTGCGCCCGCGTCTTCCGCAAAGCCGCCGAGCTCCAGCCGCTCTACCCCAGCATCGTCGGCATCGGCATCGGCGGCAACGAGCTCCTCGGCCCCGCTCACGAGTTCCGCGACCTCTACGCCGAAGCCAAGGCCGCCGGCCTCCGCCTTACCTGCCACGCCGGCGAAAACACCGGCCCGCAAAGCATCTGGGCGGCCGTCAACATCGGCGCCGAGCGCATCGGCCACGCCCTCTCCGCGCAGGACGACCCCGACCTCATCGAAGTTCTCACCGAGCGCCAGATTCCCCTCGAGCTCAACATCACCAGCAACCTCCGCACCGGTTGTTGTCCCTCGCTCGACGCCCACCCCGTCCGCCGCTACTTCGAAGAAGGCCTCATGGTCACCCTCAACTCCGACGACCCACCCTTCTTCGGCGCCAATCTCCTCGACGAATACCTCCTCGCCCACCGCACCTTCGAGTTCCCCCTCGATCAGCTCCGAGAGCTAGCCGCCAACTCCATCGAAGCCAGCTTCCTCTCCCCCGAACGCAAGCTAGCCCTTCTCGGCGAAGTAGAACGCTACGGCTGGTAGCCAACCCCCTCGCGCCCGCTTCTACTTCCTACTTCCTGCCTTTACCGCCCCGGAGGCGCCGGCACCATCACCGCGTTCGGATCCACCTTAGGAATCCCGAAGTGCCCGCTCAAATGCACCAGGTCAAGCGGCCGCAACTGCCCAGAAACCTCAATCACGCTCATCTGTCGCGTCCCCCGAATCAGCACCATCACATTGTCGATATCTGCCCCCATAAAGTGCAGCCACAGATCGGTGAGAGGCCTCTGCGGCATCGTGGCCTCCCGCGGCGTCACATTCCGGTCCACCAAATGCTTCCACCCCGCGGCATTGAACGACGCCACCAGCGCATGCATGTTCTCGGGAATATAGAAGGCCGGCTCATGAAACCGGTAGTTCTCCACCGTGATGCTATTCAGTTGCATCGGAGGTCCTTCGCCGTCATTCAAAAATCCCGTCGCAGACTGCAGCATGTCGTGGTCGAACGTAAACGACGTGTGGTTCGCTCGCTCGGAGGTCAAATTCCGCAGTGCCTCAGAGACGCCGGCCGGCTCTTGCGCCAACGCAGCCAGCGGGGCAAACAGCATCACGGCAGTCAGGAAACGCAACGCACACTTCTCCATAAGGACCTCACTAGAGAAGTAGACCGCCCCGCCCCGGGAAAGTTGCGCATCAATCTCCCGGCAGCGAGCCCACCGTCCCGTCCGCCCACAACGTGGCCATGTTGCCGCTCGCGTCCATAGCAATTACCCTCAACCCTAGAGGTCCTTAAAGTTGGCAGAACGAACCATTCGTAGTGCTTTCGCTCCAGTGAAGAAGCTGTTCCCCAGTTGGCTTTCCAACCCGATACGAAATGCCGTGACTGCCGTCCTCACCCCTATCACCTTCAGCTACAAGACCGGGCACTTCCGCAGCAGCCTCAAGATGGCCGCCGTCACGCGTCGTGGCGATCCGCTCCCCTGGTACACCTACCCCGCAATCGACTTCCTCAAGGATCGCAACTACGCTGGCAAGACCGTCCTCGAGTTCGGCGGTGGCCAATCCACCCTCTGGTGGGCAGCCCACGCCGCCAGCGTCGTAACCTTCGAAGCCGACCGCGCCTGGCACGACCGCATCAAGACAGGCATGCCCCCCAACGTCGACCTCAACCTCGTTCCCCGCGAAAACGGAAAGCACGATGGGTTCCACGTCTCCAACATGCTGGCCACCAAGCCTCACCAGCAGTACGACGTAGTCATCATCGACGGACTCACCCGCGCCGACATGTTCGACATCGCCAGCAAATACGTAGCTCCCAACGGCATCATCATCTGCGACAACGCCGAAGGCTACGGCTTCTACGAAGGCTTCAAGGATCGCGGCTTCAACCGCGTCGACTTCCACGGCAACGCCCCCGGCATCCTTCTGCCCCACTGCACATCCATCTTCTTCAACGCGACGTCCTTCGTCTTCGACCCCGCAGTACCCATCCGCAACATCGCCAAAGAACCCTAGAAGCGTAAATGCTCCCGATACACGTTTGTCATCCTTCGCCGAAGGCGGAGGATCTGCTTCTTTCTGCCACAGCGCTTATTCCGGCGGCCGAGGCGCGAAGTAACCCTTCTTCGCCCGCACCACGTAGCGAGGATCCAGGCACTGCAAATAAATCGTCCGGAACGATCCATCCTGCTTGAATCCGGCTGGAACGTAAACCAGCGAATATTGGCTGCGGAGTTCCGCCTCAATGTTCAGGAAACTCCCTGCCACATCCTGCATCCGCGTCGGAAAGAACGCTCTTCCGCCCGTCGCATCCGAGATTCGCGTCAACACATCATCGCCCTTGTCCCGGCTCGGCCCCGTATTAGTGCTGATCGTGTAGACAATCGTCTCCGCACGCTGGCACATCTTGATTGCATCGTCTTCGGTCGCCCGACTGTAATCATCATCGCCGTCGGAAACCAGCACGATCGCCTTCCGCACATCCGCTGTCTGCTGCAGCGTCAGCATCTGGTCGCGGCAGGTCTTGTACAGCGAATCGAATAGGGCCGTGCCCCCCCCCGGCCGCAGCCGGCTGATCCCGCTGTCCAGAAGATCCACGCGGTTGGTGTAATCCTGCTCAATGTCGGTCTGCACGTCGAATCCCTCAACAAACGCCCGATCCACCGGATGCATCACCTGCAACAGGAAGTCAATCGCCGCCTGCTGCTCGTACGTAAATCGCTGCCGGATCGAACTCGACGTGTCAATCATGATCCCCACGCGCAGCGGCAGATTCGTCTGCTGCACAAAGCGAATCACACGCTCAGGCGGACGCCCATCATCCAGCAGCCCGAAGTTCTGCTGCTGCAGCCCATTCACAAAGTTCCCATGCCTGTCCGTCACCGCAAAGAAGAGATCCACCTCGCGCGAGAACAATTGCAACGTCTCAGTCGCTTGCGGCGGCTCAGGCGCCTGTTGCTGCGCGTCCGGAGTCTGCTGCACGGGTGTCGCCGTGTTCTGCTGATTCGCGTTCTGCTGATTCGTCGTCGACGTCTGTGTCGTCGGAGTCTGTGTCTGCTGCGGCTGCGGGCTTTGTGCGCCTGCGGCCAGCGCGATCGTGGCAGCACCGAGCAGCATGCCCGCCCATCGCGCGAATTTGCTAAAGTTCATACTTCCATCCTACCAATTTGACGGCCCTCGCGCCTGCCTGGCCCTACGCTTCCGCTCCCCGAAGCTGCTCCAGCAATAGCCCCAGCTCCTGCGGAAGTTCCGCCTCCAGCGATAACGTCTTTCCCGTCCGCGGATGCACAAACTCCAGCGCCCCCGCATGCAGAAAATTCCGCTCCAGCGCCAGGGTATCGCCCTCCCCGTCCTCGGTCGTCGACCCCTTCTTCACGCCCTCCACCCGCCGAATCCGATGCGGCGCTCCGTACAGAAAATCGCCCACCACCGGTTGCCCCATCGCCTGCATGTGCACCCGAATCTGGTGCGTCCTCCCCGTCTCAATCCGCACCTCCAACAGCGTGAACTTCCCGTACGCCCCCTTCACCCGCTCCAGCACCTTCCAATGCGACACCGCGCTTCGTCCGCCCGCCCGCTTGGTCGTCATCCGTATCCGCCGCAACAAATCGCGGCTGATCGGCAACTGGATCGTCCCTTCCTCGCCCTTCACCTCGCCATGCACCAGCGCGACATACGTCTTGCGCATCCGCCGCTCGGAAAACATCTCCCCCAGCGCCCGATGCGTGACATCATTCTTCGCCACCACAATCAGCCCACTCGTCTGCTTATCCAGCCGATGCACAATCCCCGGCCGCAACTCCCCACCCACCGAGCTCAGCCCCTCCGCCGCGCCAAAGTGCCACAGCAGCGCATTCACCAGCGTCCCGCGATTATGATCCGCACCACCCGACCCCGCATGCACCATCATCCCTGCGGGCTTGTTCACCACCGCCAGATCGTCATCCTCATACACAATCGTCAGCGGAATATCTTCCGGCGTAGCATTCAGCGGCGCAGGCTTTGGATCGCCCTCAATCTCAATCCACTCGCCACCCTTCAGCTTCTGCTTCGCCTTCCCCTCCTTGCCATCGACCGTCACCTGCCCGCCATCAATCAACAACACCACGCGCGCCCGGCTGATCTCCGGAATCGCCTTCGCCAGGTACGCATCCAGCCGCATCCCCGCAGCCGCAGCCTCGGCCGCAAAGCTGCGCACACCATCCTCCGCCTCCAGATCGTCCAGCACCGTGATCTCGCGCTCAACCTCCGGCTCCCGATACAATCTCGGCACCCCGTACCGCCGCACCGACATGTCCGCCACCTCCTGCGGATGCTTGCCTCCATTCGGCCCACTCGTCACCAACCCCGGCCGCCCCGCAAACGGAGACACGTGCGGCGTAAACTCCGCCGTGTCATACAGCGCCGGCCCCAGCGACTCCATATCTTCTCCCGCCTCGCGCAGCGCCGCCTCCCGCTCCTGTGCCACCGTCCGCGCCGCGCGATACTCCTGCTTCACGCTTTGGCGTCTCTTTCCCTTCGGCAACATATTCTTTGATGGCATCAGGCACTCTCCTTCAAAAACGTAAGCATCAACCCACCCACCAACATCGCTCCCACCGCCAGCCACTGCCCCGGCTCAAGCCACGCCCCCGCCTTCATCTCCACCGGCTGCGTCACCATGTCGAGCAGAAACCCAACCGCTCCCCCCGCCGCCAGCGCAACACCCGCAACCATCCCATCCCGCATCTTCCGCGTCAGCAGGAACATCAACACCACCATCAACACCACCGACGCAACCACCGCGTAGACCGCCACCGGATGCACTCGCAACCCCGCGCTCTCGGGTGTCACCATCCCCCAGGGCACACGCGTCGGCATCCCCACCTCCGACCCCTCAAAGAATCCGCCCAAACTCAGCATCCCCGCCAACACCGCCCCACAAGGTGCCCACGCATCCAGCGCCTTCAGCAACGGCAACCGCTTCCACCGCAGGTACGCCAACACCGCCACTACCGTCAGCACCATCCCAACATAGGTAAACGACGGCAGCTCCAGCATCGCCATCGGCTCACGCAAGAACCCATGCACATCGCCCGCAATCAGCAGCAATCGCGAGATCACGAAAGCCGCCATCACCGCAAACAATCCCGCATCCCAAAGCTGCTCAGCCGCCAGCCCAACGAGCCGCGCCGTCCGAAGGCTCAGCCACAACGCTGCAATTAACCCAACAGCCGCACAAACCCCATACAGCGGCAGGCGCACCGGCCCCACCCGCAACACGCGCGGAACCAAAACAGTCGCCGTCTGAAAGAAAACGCTCACCACCTAGAGCATACGCGGCCCCACTCACGCCCCACTCTAATCCCTAATCCCTATCCCCTAATCCCTGTTCTTAAAGACCGACCCACTGGGCCGTACGGTGAGGCGCAGGTGAACCCGCCTAGTAGCGGTGGGCTCCAGCCGTGGCTCTTTAGGCTTTCCGGACTGGCGGACCTAGCACACCGAGCCATGTATACGAGCTGAAACCCTGTTCATTAAGTATTGGTTCAACCTGCGGTGTTCCCCGTACCTGCTTTGCAGGCCGGTCTCTGCCTTGGATGCTATCCGCCCAGCGAAGTTTCCGCAACCCGGCCAGAATTCCGTAGCTCGCTCGCCGTGCTTAGTTCCCCGCGCCCGCCACCTCAGCCGCCTTCGCCGCATGCGCCTGCGCGGCCTGCACCTTCGCCGCCTGCGCCTTTGCAATCAGCTTCTTCAACTTCCCCTCCACGTCGGAACCCGACCCCATCATCTCCGACGTCAGTACCCCATCCGAATCGATCGTGAAGTAATGCGGTATTGCATCAATATCAAATTCTTTACTCAGCGAGTGGTCCGCGTCTCGATACTGCACCCACGTCATGCCATTCTTCGCCACGAAGTCCCGCCACTTCGCCTCGTCGTTGTCCCAGCTCACACTGATGATCACCAGCGGATCGTTCGCAAACTCTTTCGCGATCTTCCGCATGTGCGGCAGCTCTTCATTGCACGGCCCGCACCACGTCGCCCAGAAGTCGATCAGCACCACCCGTCCCCCCATCGCATCCAGGTTGAACTTCGTCCCATCCATCGCCGTCACTTCAAACGGCGGAGCCATCTTGTGTGTCGACAACTCCGGATCGTCCGCGAAATGCTTCACCCGCAGCCACGCCAGGTCCCCCGGCTTCATATCGCTCAGGCACAACTGAAACTCCTTGCGAGCCTCCTCCATCTTGCCCTGCCGCGCCAGCACCTCGCCCACGGAGAACATCGCCGCCACGTTCTGCGGATAAAGCGTCACCGCCTGCTGAAACGCTGCCAGCATCTCCTCCAGCTGCTCCGGCTTTGGCTTGTCCCCGGCCTTCCCCTTCAACGCGCGTCCCCGGTCGTACTCCGCCACCGACTTCACCAGCGGCGTCGTTCCCATCGCTCTCATCTCCGTCGCCGTATTGATCGCGTCCTTATAGCTGCCCTCCATCATCTGCATCTTGTAGATGGCCGCCACGCATTCCACGCATCCCCCACCCGCAATCTTGTTTGCCTTCTTGTAAGCATCCGCCGCGAACCCCGGTTGCCTCTCCCGCTCCATCTGCTTGGCTTCCTTCACCGCCGCAAGAAACTTCGGATTGCCGTGATAGTCCTCAGCACCGGCGCCCTTCGTGTCCGTCCCTTGCGCAGGCGCCATCGTGGCCACGCACATCAAAACCACCACCACGCCCCAAACACCGCCTGCCTTATAGAGCATGAAGACCTCGCAGCGAACACAAGTGTCCGCGTGCGTCCCATCATCCAACACGACGCCCTAAAGTATCAAGAAAATTCCCGCAACCCACCACACCCACCACCCGCGCCTAATCCCTGTTCCCTGTTCCCTAATCCCTGCTCTTTCACCCCGCCTTGCGTTCCTCGAGCACCGCGTCCAGCATCCCCATCAACGAACCCGCCCGCGACCGCACCATGCTCTGTGCCGCCGCCTGCCGGTGCGCCTCCGCCGCCGAATTCAGAGACTCGTACTTCGCCCGCAGCGTCACCAGCTCATCCGCAAGATTCAACGCCGCCAGCACCGCCACGCGCAGTGAATCCACCGTCGCTCCATGCGCAGAAACCGCACGCATCTTCGAGTCCACGACTCCCGCCAACCGCTCGATATGCTGCGGATCCACACCCCGCAGCTGATAAATCTGATCATAGATATCGACGACAACAGCTTCCATGTCGCGCGGTATCAATGGAGGCCGCGTCATCGCCGGCGCCGTTCTTGGCTGTGTCTCTACCATGACAACTCCTGCTGTTCCGCCCGCGTGCGCGCATCTTCGAATCCACGCACGCTTACATCTTCTGGCTACACAATCTCCCTGTAGCTACACAATCTCATCGATGCTCGCCAGCATCTTCTCTACCCGAAGCCGAACCGCCTCGCGCTCACGCTGCAGATTCTTCACCTCGGCATTCGCATCACCCGCGCTCGCCAGCGCCTGCCGCAGAGCAACAATCTCCTGGCCTCGCGACTCCAGCTCTTCCCTGCGTGCAGCTAACTCCGTCTTCACCGCAGCCACTTCAGCCTCCGCCGCGGCCCTCGCCTCGCGCTCTCTCTTGATCAGCTCGACAGTCTGTAGCACCTTCTGCTCCAATGCCTGGAACTCATCGACACTGATACTTGCAGATCCCATAGACAACTCCTTGCAGGGCGAAAACACGCCGTCTCTTCTCGAAGTATAGGACGCTCCCACGAGGAATTACGTGTGTGTACAGCAAGGGTACCTACCTGAATTCCCCTTTATGTCTTGCACGCTCCGCGACCCCTGTGCTTCGCGTTCGGATACACCTTCCCGAACGAACCGGGTGCCCCAGGTCCGGATTCTCGGACCTGGGTTCGCAGGATGCCGGCCCCTTACGCCCGCTGCACGCCACCCAACCCCTTAAGCTTCGCCACCACCCACTCCGTCCACCGCGTAATCTCTTCCTCCGTCAGCGTCCGTTCGTTCGACTGGAACACCACCCGCAGCAGCAGGGAATACTTTCCCGCGGCTCCGGGACCCCCGGGAAGCGTTCTTTGCTTGCTGGGGTGGTCAATGGCCTTCCCCTTCGCATCGCGGAAGATCTCCACCGGCCGCACACTCCTTAGCTCCTCCGCCTTCAACCCCGCATCCGCAGCATGCAGTGCCGCATCAATCGCAGCCCACGTCACCGCATCCGGAAACACAAACGAAAAATCTCTCTCCACCGCCTGGAAGCGCGACAACTCCCGCGACACCGGCTGTCGCAGCGCCGTCTCAAACAGCCTCTGCCCATCCAGCGACGCAATCACGCAAGCCTGCCGCAACTTCCTCGCCTGCAACTCCGCCGCACGCAACTCCCCAAAAACGCCAACCGTCTCACCCGCCAGCAACACCCGAGCCCCACGCCCCTCCGCAATCCAGGTCGGCAAGCCGCTCGCTTCAAAACTCACCACGCCCTCAAACCGCACCAGCAGCGACTCAATCGCGCCCTTCACCTCATAGAACAGCGCGTCCTCCGCCTTATACAACGCGGTAGCCATCGCCCCACCCGTAGCCCCCAGCGCCAGCCCAAACCTCTCCGTCACCTCGGCAGTCGACCCACCAAACACCGTCCCCATCTCAAACAACCGCACGCTGCTCACATCGCGATGCAGATTCAGCGCTAGCATCGTCGCCATCCCCGGTGCCAGCGACGGCCTTAGCATCCCCGCCTCCGCACTCAGCGGATTCCCGATCGCCACCGCCCCCCCGCCAAACTCCTCCGCCTCTTCCGCCGCAACAAACGTACTCGACACCGCCTCCGTAAATCCCAGCGCCCGCAACATTCCCCTGATGGCCC
>CAVTSJ010000001.1:0-113351 GCA_963737325.1 uncultured Acidobacteriaceae bacterium | reverse complement strand
CGGATGTGGCGAAGATTGAGACGCCAACGCTGGTGCTGTATGAGTACGATCCGACGCTGAAGCAGCCGGACGCGACGGCGTATGAGGCGATGGTGAAGGCGGGGTATAAGCCGATGCCGCATGTAACGCTGGTGCGGGTGGATGGGTCGCGACACTTCATTATGTATGACCAGCCGGCGAAGTTCGATGCGGCGCTGGAGGCATTTTTGCAGTAGGGATTGGCGGTGGGGAGATGTAGTATGGGCGTGACGTCGGGCCTGGCTCTACGCAATCTCCCTTGCGAGAGGATGCCGTCATGGCTACCTTTACCTTGATTCATGTAACGATCAGCCTGATTGGAATTTTGGCCGGGCTGGTGGTGGTGTATGGATTTGTGGCCGGCTTGAAGCTGCCGGCGTGGAATTGGGTGTTCCTGGTGTTCACCATTTTGACCAGCGTGACGGGGTTCTTCTTTCCGTTCCATGGGATTACGCCGGGGATTGTGGTGGGGGCGATTTCGCTGGTGGTGCTGGCGGTCGCGGTGGTGGCGTGGAGGAAGGGGTGGTCGAAGACGTATATCGTTACGGCGACGATTGCGGAGTTTTTTAATGTGCTGGTGCTGATTGTGCAGTCGTTTGAGAAGATTGCGCCGCTGCATGAGTTGGCGCCAAAGGGGACCGAGCCGATTACGAATGTGGCGAAGCTGGCGGCGCTTATTTTCTTTGTGGTGCTGGCTTGGGTGGCGATTCGGCGGGGACGGTTTGTGCTTTGAGAGCGTGCGGGTGACGTCGTGGGAGCGAGGTAAATCGATTGTCTTGCTGACTTGGTGAGGAGGTATGAGATAGATTGGGGTTCGCGGTGGAGGATCCTGATGATTCGTTTTGATCGTAGAAATTTCGGCAAGTTGGCGGCGTTGGTGGCGGCGGGGTCGGTTTTGCCGGGGACGTTTGGCGTAGCTGAGACGGAAGGGGAGACGGTTGGGGGCGTTGCTTCGGACAGGAGCTTTTCGAGGGGATTTGTGTGGGGATCGGCGACGGCGGCGTACCAGGTGGAAGGCGCGGTGAAGGAGGATGGGCGCGGGGTTTCGATCTGGGATACGTTCTCGCACCTGCCGGGGAAGACGTTTGAGGGAGAGACGGGAGATGTGGCGGACGATAGCTACCACCGCTACCCGGAAGATATTGCGCTGATGAAGGCGCTGGGGTTGAAGGCTTGCCGGTTTTCGATTGCGTGGCCGCGGATTTTTCCGAATGGGACGGGGACGGCGAATCAGAAGGGGATCGATCACTACCGGAAGGTTTGCGAGGCGCTGCTGGAGGCGGGCGTGACTCCGTACTGCACGCTGTATCACTGGGACCTGCCGCAGGTGTTACAGGATAAGGGTGGATGGGAGAGCAAGGCGACGGCGCAGGCGTTCGCGGACTATGCAGGGTATACGTCGGGCAAGCTTGGCGATGTGATCAAGGAGTGGATGACGATGAACGAGATGGCGTCGTTCATCGACATTGGCTACGGCCGCGGGGTGCATGCGCCGGGGTTGAAGCTGAGCAAGCAAAAGCTGGCGCAGGCACGACACTGGGCGGTGTATGGGCATGGGTTGGCGGTGCTGGCGATCCGTGCGAATGCGGGCCAGGGGGCTCGGGTTGGATGCGCGGAGAACGCAGTGTCGGCGATCCCTGCGTTCAATGCGCCGGAGCATATTGAGGCGGCGAAGAAGGCGTTTGTGCTGATGAATTCGCCGTACCTGACGGTGATGCATACGGGGAAATATACAGAGGGGTATCTGAAGTTGCTGGGTGCGGATGCGCCGGTGTTCACCGCGGAGGAGATGAAGGTGATCTCGACGCCGACGGACTTCCAGGGAATTAATGTTTATACAGCGACGCCGGTGAGGGCGGCGGAGAATGAGCGCGGGTTTGAGGTGATGAAGGCGCCCGCGTCGTATCCGCACATGGCGAGCTCGTGGCTTTCGATCGGGCCGGAGGCGCTGTACTGGGTGCCGAAGCTGGCGGCGGAGACGCTAGGCATCAAGGAGATCTACATCACGGAGAACGGGTGTTCGTCGGACGACGTGTTGGCCGCGGACGGGCAGGTGTATGACACGGACCGGGTGATGTACCTGACGGCGTATTTGACGCAGCTGCAGAGGGCGGTGAGCGAGGGCGTGCCGGTGAAGGGGTATTTTCTGTGGAGTCTGCTGGATAACTACGAGTGGGCCGATGGGTATAGCAAGCGGTTCGGGATTACGTATGTGGACTTCGAGACGCAGAAGCGGACGCCGAAGCTTAGCTCGAAGTTCTATGCGAATTTGATTGCGAAGAACGGGCTGTAGGGCGACTCTACTGCGTTTGGGCGTTGGTGGGGCGGGCGACCACGCGCAGGTGGGACATGCTGCGGAGGGTGGCGGGCTGGACGGCGCCTTCGCGGTAGGGCTTGGTGGGGCAGACGACGAAGTCGCCGTAGAGGGCGTTGTTGCTGCCGGCGGCAGGTGAGTTGTCTCCGGCTTTGAGGAGCGTGATGATCTTGTCCCATGAGTTTGGGGTGGCGCCCTGGTAGGCGTTGGGTTCGAACTCGTGGTGGGTGCCGATGTGCCAGAGGCGGAGCTGGCCGTCGGCGGAGTAGTAGATGGCTCGGCCGTGAATGGTTTGGCAGGGTTCGGCGGCGAAGGCGGGTGTCGGTATGAGGAGGATGAGTGCTGCGAGGGTTGGTAGGAATCGCATGGGGGTGCCTGCAGGGTGAATTGTTGAGAGGATAGCAGGTTGCGGCGAGGCTGGCGGGGGAATGGAAATTAACAGAATCGGCGCGTGGGGAGCGGGGCGAACGCGATATTCTAGTAGAGCTATGACAACGAAAAAAGAACTACTCAAAGACCAGATTCAACACATCGACATCAAGCAGCATAACGTGGTGGCATTGGTGGATGCCATGAGCTCGATGGCCTTCAGTTCGCGCGATCTGGCGCGGGCGGCGAATATCTACGAGATGATGCTGCGCGACACCGAGTGCGGCGTGATTCTGTGCCTGGCGGGGTCGTTGATCTCGGCTGGGTTGCAGAAGGTGATTGTAGATCTGGTGCGGAACAATATGGTCGATGCGATTGTGTCGACGGGCGCGAATATTGTGGACCAGGACTTCTTTGAGGCGCTGGGGTTCCGGCATTATGTGGCTGGCGATGAGTACAAGTATGGCGCGGGCGATGCCACGCTGCGCGAGTTGATGATTGACCGCATCTATGACACGTTCATCGATGAAGAGCAGCTGCGGATTTGCGATGACGTGACGAAGCAGGTCACGGATTCGCTGGAGCCGCGGGCTTATTCGTCGCGGGAGTTTATCCAGGCGATGGGGAAATATCTGGTTGACCACAAGCGGACGCCGAAGGACGGCGAGCATGATTCGATTGTGCTGGCTTGCTATGAGAAGGATGTGCCGATCTTCTGTCCGGCGTTTTCGGATTGCTCGGCTGGGTTTGGGCTGGTGGCGCATCAGCATGAGCGGCGCGGGAAGTCGGTGGTGTCGATTGATTCGGCGAAGGACTTCTATGAGATTACGCAGTTGAAGATTGCGAATCCTACGACGGGCTTGCTGATGATCGGCGGCGGCGTTCCGAAGAACTTTGCGCAGGATATTGTGGTGGCCGCGGATGTGCTGGGTGTGGACGCGTCGATGCACAAGTATGCGATTCAGATTACGGTTGCGGATGCGCGCGATGGTGCGCTGTCGGGGTCTACGCTGAAGGAGGCGTCGAGCTGGGGCAAGGTGGATCTGACGTATGAGCAGATGGTGTTTGCCGAGGCTACGATTGCGTTTCCGCTGATTGCCGGGTATGCGTATCACAAGGATGCGTACAAGGCGCGGGTGGGCAAGAAGTTTGCGCAGACGCTGGAGCCCGTCAGTGTGTAGTGGGTAGTGAGTAGTGGGTAGTGAAAGACAAGAAACGGCGGGGCCCTGGGCTTCGCCGTTTTGCTTTGGGGTAGGGGTGTCCGGGTTGTCAGGGTGCGGCGTAGCATCTGATGGGTTAGTTTAGGGATAGCGATGTCTGAGATGCAGCTCATTCCGATGGCGGTGGCCACTAGCGCGTCTGCGCTGTTGGGGCGGAGTGTGCTGGGGGTGGATGGGAAGGTCTGCGGGAAGGTCAAGGACCTGGCGGTGGATGTGTCGAATGACCAGACGCATGTGGCGGCGTTGATATTGCAGCCGGCGGGGGGGAAGAAGGGCCGGGGCGGGAAGGCAAAGAAGACGCTGTTGCCGGTGGCGGATGTGGTGCTGCCTGTGTCGAATGAGGCGGAGATACGGGCGAAGACGAAGCCAGTGGCCTACAAGGAGCATCACGATTATTTGCTGCTGGATTATGACTTGCTGGATCAGCAGATTATTGACGTGGATGGGCGCAAGGTGGTGCGGGTGAATGACGTGAACCTGGCGTGGGAGCCGGGGGCGGCGAATGGTGAGACGACGCAGTTAAGGATCGTTGAGGTCGAGGTTGGGAATCGCGGAGCGATGCGGCGGCTGTTCAAGGGGCTGCCGGTGGGGATGGTGGATGAGTTTACGGGACGGTTGAAGCCGCGGGTGATTCCGTGGGACTTTGTGGATTTGATTGAGCGCGATCCGGCGCGGCGGGTGCGGTTGAAGATTGGGCAGGAGCGGCTGGCGAAGCTGCATCCTTCGGATATTGCGGAGATTCTGGAAGATTTGGCGCCGGGAGAGCGGGATGCGGTGTTCTCGAGCTTGCCGGAGGAGACGGCGGCGGAGACGCTGGAGGAAGTCGATCCGAAGATGCAGAAGGCGCTGCTGCAGGGGCTGGATTCGGAGCGGGCGGCGGACATTCTGGAGGAGATGGATCCGGGCGCGGCGGCCGATGTGCTGGGCGAGCTGAGCGACGAGGAGTCCGAGGCGATCCTGGAGGAGATGGAGCCGGAGGAGCGGCACGATGTGGAGGAGTTGCTGGAGTTCTCGGCTGACTCTGCTGCGGGGCGGATGACGACGGATTATGTGAGCGCGCCGAAAGATGCGAAGGTGGCTGATGCGATTGAGGCGCTGCGGGAGTTTGAGGGCGATCCGGATACGATCACGGAGATCTATCTGCTGGACGCGGAGGACAAGCTGGCGGGGGTGGTGACGCTGCCGAAGCTGGTGCTGTCGACGCCGGAGACGGCGCTGGCTGTGTTGAGCGAGGGGCATCTTGTGAAGTGTGGGCTGGATGCGAGCGATGGCGAGGTGGCGGAGCTGTTCGATAAGTACAATTTGAGGTCGCTGCCGGTGGTGGATTCTCATGGACGCGTGGCGGGGGCGATCCATGCGGAGCAGGTGATTGCGCAGCTGCGGGAGGGGTGAGGTGTTGTCAGTTCTCAGTTGTCAGTTCTCAGTTGGGCGGCAGTGGTCCGCGGGGATGGGTTGCTACGGCGGACGGTAGTACATTCGAACTGAGAACTGAGAACTAACAACTGAGAACGGAGTCTTGGCGGTGAAGATTTTGTATGTGGGGCAGCTGTCGCCGAATGATTCTGCGCTGTATCGAGTGTGGGCGCTGGAGCGGCTGGGGCATACGGTGGTGGCGATCGATTGTCTGGAGTATCAGCCGCAAGGGGAGTTGTTGCGGAAGGTGGTGTATCGGGCGCAGGTGGGGCCTTGGGTGGCGCGGCTGAATCGGGATATTCTGGCGGCGGCGGAGCGGGAGAAGCCGGATGTTTTCTGGGCGGATAAGCTGCTGGGGCTTACGCCGCGGACGCTGGATCGGTTGAGGGCGATGGGGGTGAAGACCGTCAGCTACATGATCGATAACGCGTTTGGGCCGCGTCGGGATCCGGGGTGGCGGCTGTATATGAAGGACATTCCGCACTTTGATTTGCATGTGGTGCAGCGGGATAAGAATATTGCGGACTATATGACGCGTGGGGCTCGGGATGTGATCAAGATTCAGACGGCGTATGAGCCTACGATTCACTTTCCGGTGGAGGGGGGCGTGGTCGGATCAGGATCGGGACCGGGGAGTGAGTTTTATTGGGACTTCGTATGACGACCGGCCGGAGTTTCTGACGCGGCTGTGGAGGGAGCGTGGGTTTCCGGTGGTGATCTCGGGGGACAGGATGTGGCGGGAGAGGCTGGATGCGGAGGCGGCGCGGGAGCTGTATACGGGGACGGAGTTGTATGGGAAGGATTATCGTGAGGCGGTTTGGCGGTCCAAGATTAACTTGAGCTTTATTACGCACTCGAACCAGGATGAGTTTGTGCATAAGAGCTTTGAGATTGCGGCTTGTGGGGGATTTCTGCTGGCGGAGCGGTCGGCGGGGCATGAGGCGCGGTTTGTGGAGGGGGAAGAGGCGGTGTTCTTTACGGGATTTGAGGAGTGTGCGGAGAAGATTCGCGAGATATTGCCGGATGAAGCGGCGCGGGATCGGATTGCGCGGGCGGGACGGGCGCGGGCGGTGCGGGATGGGTACTCGAATGATGCGCAGGTGGCGAAGATTGTGGCGCGTTTGCAAGCTTCTAGCTCTTAGCTTCTAGCTCAAGAACAAAGGCAAAGGCAGCGGCAACGGCTTCGATGTCGCGCTTGCAAAGTTTGCGAAGTTTCGCAATTGCGGTGGCGTGGGCGGGTTAGTCTAGAGGAGGCGGTGCGGCCACCCAAACCTGAGCAGGGGATTTTGAGATGCGGACACAGACGATGACCGGTGTTGGCCGGCGTGCGAATTCGGGTGGGGCGGTGCTGGCTTGAGTTTCTGGAAGCGGTATCAAGGCTCAGCATCATCATGTTTTTTGCGGTGCTGGGGCCGGGGTTTATTACGGCCAATGTGGACAATGATGCGGGCGGGATTCTCACGTACTCGCAGGCGGGTGCGCAGTATGGGTATCACCTGCTGTGGACGATGCTGCCGATTACGCTGGCGCTGATCGTGGTGCAGGAGATGTGCGCACGCATGGGCGTGGTGACGGGCAAGGGCCTGAGCGATTTGATTCGCGAAGAGTTTGGGCTGCGGATGACGTTCTTCCTGATGGTGCTGCTGGTGGTGGTGAACTTCGGGAACGTGATTGCGGAGTTCTCGGGGATTGCGGGGTCGCTGCAGTTATTCCATGTGAGCAAGTATGCGAGCGTGCCGCTATGCGCGCTGGCGGTGTGGGCGCTGGTGGTGAAGGGCGATTACAAGAGCGTCGAAAAGATCTTTCTGATTGCGAGCGTCTTTTATATCTGCTACATCATTGCCGGGGTGCTGGCGCAGCCGGACTGGCATACGGCGCTGGTGGAGACGGTGAAGATGCCGGGACGAAGACGTGTGGATGCGACCACAACTATGTGTACATGGTGATGGGCGTGATTGGCACGACGATTGCGCCGTGGATGCAGTTCTATCTGCAGTCGTCCGTGGTGGAGAAGGGCGATATCGATTAAGCAGTACAGCGCGTCGCGGCTGGATGTGATTGTGGGGTCGTTTTTTACGGATATTGTTGCGTGGTTCATTATTGTGGCGTGCGCGGCTACGCTGTGGACGCATGGGATGCGGAATATTAATGTGCCGGCGGATGCGGCGGCGGCGATGCGGCCGCTGGCAGGAGACTTTGCGTACATTCTGTTTGCGGCGGGGTTGTTTAACGCTTCGCTTCTTTGCGGCGAGCGTGCTGCCGATATCGACTGCTTATAGCGTTTGCGAAGGGTTGGGGTTTGAGAGCGGGGTGGATAAGAAGTTCAGCCAGGCGCCGTTCTTCTATTGGCTGTATACCTTGCTGATTGCGGCGGGCGCGGCGGTGGTGCTGATCCCGAATTTTCCGCTGGTGACGATGACGATTTTGTCGCAGGTGCTGAATGGGGTGCTGCTGCCGTTCGTGCTGTACTTCATGCTGAAGCTGGTGAACAACAAGGCGCTGATGGGACGGCATACGAATTCGCACTGGTTCAATGTGGTGGCGTGGGCGACGACGGTGATTGTGGTGGGGTTGACGGTGGTGATGGTGTGGCAGCAGCTGCATGCGATGGGGAAGAGCTAGAGAAGCAGCTCTTAGCTTCTAGCTAAAGCAACGGCAACAACAAATGCAGCGGGTGGGTTCGCTGGTTTGCTCGGTGATGGCGAAGGTGTGGGCTGACCTATGACTGTGAGCGTGGATCAAACATCAGCTAAAAGCTTAGAGTCTAGAATCTAGAGGAGTTTGCCGTCGGCGAGGTCGCGGATGAGGGTTAGGTCGGCGGAGAGGAAGTCGTATTCGGGGAGGCGGGTGAAGGGGGTCCAGAGCATCTGCTGGAAGATGCGGTTGACGGGTTCGCCCTGGAAGTCGCGGACGAGGAAGAACTCGATTTCGATGGCGCCGCCGTTGCGATAGGTGTGGTGGACGGTGGTGATGCGATCGCCGATGGTGGCGTGGATGTCGAGCTCTTCGGAGAGCTCGCGGGTGAGGGCTTGTTCGGAGGTTTCGCCGGGCTCGATTTTGCCGCCGGGGAACTCCCACTTGAGGCCCATGGGCTGGCCGGCGCGGCGCTGGCAGATGAAGATTTCGCGGGAGGAGCCTTCGCCGCGGAGGATCAGCGCGGCAACGACGCGACGCAGGGGCCGGGTGGAGGGGGAGGGTCGAGGTTCGTCGAGCTTGCGAATGGGATCTTTCACGTCTCTGCCACCAGTGTAGACGTGAGTGGGGGGCAATGGTTTACGCGAGAGCTTCTAGCTCTAGCTTCTGCTCAAACGAGCTGTGCGGAGGTGTTTGCGTTGCTGTGGCTGGCGGGGAGATAGGCGGGGTGTAGCGGAGGTTAGACGGGAGCGCTTGAAGCAGGTTCCTCGTCCCAAGCGAGCAAAGAACGCCGTTGGACCCTCTGCTCCGCTCGGAATGACAATTTCTTTTCAGCATTGTCTGGTCGAGAGGACGGTTGCGTGTCAGGGGGTTACGGAGGCGGGGTAGTAGACGGGCCAGTGTTCGGGGCGGCGCGGGCGAGGAGGCCGGTGGAGGGGTTTACGGGGAAGGCGCCGTTGGGGCGGGCGATGGAGAGCATGGCGGCGTCGTGGATGGAGTTGCCGAAGACGCAGTCGGGGGCGTGTTCGCCGGCGGTGATGCCTACGCGGCGGAGGGCTTCTACTTTGTCTTCGTCGGTGGGGACGTGGATGAGGCGGTCGGTGATGTGGCCGGTGTCGTCGATCTCGACGCGGGCGGCTAGGACGTGGTTGGCGGGGATGTTGAAGCGGCGGACGCCTTCTTCGATGACCCAGTCGTTGGTGGAGGAGACGGCCCAGATGTCGCAGTTGTTGTGCTGGAGCTCGGTGATGAGGACGGCGAGTTCGGGGAAGATGTTGGGCTCGATGTAGTCGCGGAAGAACTGGGCGGCGGCGGTGCGGAGGCGGTCGACGGAGAGGCCGCGGTAGACGGTGACCATGTCGCCGCAGATGTCGTACTCGGAGACGTGGCCTTGCTGGTAGCCGGCGTAGCGTTCCTTGATCCAGGCGATCTGGTCGAGGGAGATGAGCTTGGTGTCGATGGACCAGTGCATGAAGGCGGAGCCGGCGTCGCCGGACCAGAGGGTGCCGTCGCAGTCGAATACGGCGATCTGGGGGTTGAGGGCGTGGACGCGGGCGTGGAACTCGGGGGTGGTGAGGCGGAGGGCGGTGGTGTCGGACAAGTCGGGACCTCTCGATGCGGGCTGCAAGTGTGATTCTATGCGAGGCGCGGCAGAAGGGATGTGATGCGCGGCATTGCTGCTGTGAGGGAATGGGCAGGAGCGATCGTGCTGAACGCACGATGCCCGCATCTCAAAATCGAGATACGGGGCACCCGGGTTTGGGGTGGGTGAAACGTGGTGAGCGGCGAGCATAGAATTGTGGGTCTATGAGCTTATTTTTTGCGGCTGGTTCGAAGGATATGGAGATGAGCGCGGCGGAGATTCGCGTGGGGTTGTTTGAGGCGCTTGGAAAGCTGGGTGAGCGGTCGAGAGTGCTGGCCGTGCCGCCGGACTTTACACGGTTTCACTCGAAGGCTGGCGAGCTTACCGAGATGGCTTGGGAGTTTTATGGCGACCGGCTGGTGGATGTGCTGCCGGCGCTGGGGACGCATACCGCGATGAGCGATGAGCAGATTGCGACCATGTTTGGGGAGACGCCGCGGGAGCTGTTTCGGGTGCATGACTGGCGGCGGGATATTGTGACGCTGGGGGAGGTTCCGGGGGAGTTTGTGAAGGAGGTGAGCGAGGGGTTGGTGGAGTACTCGTGGCCGGCGCAGGTGAATAAGTTGTTGCGGGACGGCGGGCACGATTTGATTTTGTCGGTGGGGCAGGTGGTGCCGCATGAGGTGGTGGGGATGGCGAATGGGTCGAAGAATATTTTTATTGGGACGGGTGGGGTGATGGGGATTCATCGCTCGCATTTTCTGGGGGCGGTGTATGGGATGGAGCGGATGATGGGGAGGGCGGATACTCCGGTGCGGCGGGTGCTGAACTATGCGAGTGAGCACTTTGGCGGGATGCTGCCGCAGGTGGTGTATGTGCAGACGGTGGTGAATAAGAATGCCGCGGGCGAGCTGGTGATGCGGGGGTTGTTTATCGGCGACGACAACGAGTGCTTTGAGCGGGCTGCGGCGCTTAGTTTGCAGTGCAATTTTTTGATGATGGATCGGGAGATTAAGAAGGCGGTGGTGTTTCTTGATCCCGATGAGTTTCATTCGACTTGGTTGGGGAATAAGAGCGTGTATCGGACTCGGATGGCGCTGGCGGATGGGGCGGAGTTGATTGTGCTGGCGCCGGGGGTGAAGGAGTTTGGCGAGGATAAGACGATTGATGAGTTGATTCGGCGGTATGGGTATTGCGGGACTCCGGCTACGCTGGAGGCGGTGAAGAATGATCCGGAGCTGGCGGCGAATCTTAGTGCGGCGGCGCACTTGATTCATGGGTCGAGCGAGGGGCGGTTCACGATTCGTTATTGCCCGGGGCATTTGACGCGTGCGGAGATTGAGGGCCTGCATTACGAGTATGGGGAGCTCGCGGAGTATGCGAAGAAGTATGATCCCGCGGTGTTGAAGGATGGATGGAATGTGGTGGAGGGGGAGCAGATTTTTTATATCTCGAACCCGGGGTTGGGGCTTTGGGCGTGGCGGGGAAGGTTTAGGGAGTAGGCGGGAGGAAGCAAATTCGCGGAGGGAATGAAGGAAAAAGCGAAGGCGCTCTTAGCTTCTAGCTTCTAGCTTTTAGCAAAGGCAAAGGCAAAGGCAAAGGCAACGCAGAAGCAGATCCCTGGGGGATGACCGCCAGAAAGACAACTGCACAGCAACCGCACACGTAGGCGCAAAGGCGACCGTGCGGGGTGGGTTAGTGGACGCCGGCGGGGGGCTTGCCGGCTTTTACCTTTTTGAAGAACCAGACGAAGATGATGCAGAAGACGCTGAGGAGGGAGAGCCAGCGGAAGACGTCGATGAAGGCCCAGTAGGCGGACTGCTGGCCTAGCTGTTGATAGAGGCTGGCCTTGGCGGCGTAGAGGGCGTTGGCTTTGCCGACGTGGTCGGTGAGGAAGCCCTTGGTGCCGGCGAGGGCGTTCTGGTAGGCGAGGCCGGATTGAGGCATGAAGTTGGTGAGCTCGTTCTGGTGGACGTCGGTGCGGCGGGTGAGCAGGGTGGTGGCGATGGAGATGCCGATGGAGCCGCCGACGTTGCGGAGGAGGTTGAAGACGCCGCTGGCGTTGCCCATCTGCTCGTTGGAGAGGGTGGCGTAGGCGGCGGTGGAGATGGGTACGAAGACGAAGCTGAGGCCGAAGCCGGTGATAAGGATAGGGAGGAAGAGCGTCATCGGCGAGATGCCGAGGGTGATGGAACCGAAGTAGAGGGTAGTTAAGCCGAAGATGCCGAAGCCGAAGGTGAGGAGATAGCGGGGGTCGACCTTGTTGGAGAGGTAGCCGATGACGGGCATGCCGCAGATGGCTCCGAGGCCGCGCGGCGCGACGACGAGGCCGGCGGTGAAGGCGGTGTAGCCGAGGAGCTCCTGGTAGAAGAGCGGGAGGACGACGACGGTGGAGTAGATGGCGATGCCGAAGAGGAAGATGAGGGTGCAGCCGACGAGGAAGTTGCGGTCCTTGAGGACGCGGAGGTTGACCAGCGGCTGCTTGCCCCAGAAGGACTTGTAGATGAAGATGGCGAGCGCGATCAACATGGCGACGAAGGCCCAGCGGAGCCAGCTGGCGGCGAACCAGTCGACTTCCTGGCCTTTATCGAGGATGACCTGGAGGCATCCGACCCAGACGATGAGGGAGCCGAAGCCGATGTTGTCGAAGCGGGAGACTTTGGCGTTCTTGATGTAGGACGGGTCGTGGATGTAGCGGTTGATCATGTAGAGGGCCATGACGCCGATGGGGATGTTGATGTAGAAGGCGTAGCGCCAGGAGTAGGTGTCGGTGAGCCAGCCGCCGAGGGTGGGGCCGAGGACGGGGGCGACGACGACGCCGAGGGCGAAGACGGCCATGGCGGCGCCGCGCTTGGCGGGGGGAAAGCTTTCGAGCAGAACGGCCTGGGAGATGGGCTGGAGGGCTCCGCCGCCGGCTCCCTGGACTACTCGGAAGAGAAGAAGAAGGGCGAGGGATGGGGCGGCACCGCAGGCGAAGCTGGCGACGGTGAAGATGGCGACGCAGACCATGAGGAAGCGCTTGCGGCCGAACTTGAGGGAGAACCAGTTGGAGGCGGGGAGGATGATGGCGTTGGAGACGAGGTAGGAGGTGAGGACCCAGGTGGCTTCGTCGTTGGTGGCGGAGAGGGAGCCGGCGATGTAGGGGAGGGCGACCGAGGCGATGGAGGTATCGAGGACCTCCATGAAGGTGGCGAGCATGACGGCGGCGGCGATCCACCAGGGATTCACGCCATGGGTGAGCTCATTGGTGGAATCGGGTGCGGCCTGGGGGGCGGCGTCGGTTGTCGCGGGTGCGGCGGCAGCGGCCATGCTCGGTGGATCTCGACTCTCTGGCAGGAGGTAGTTGGAGCGGCGTGCGGATCTTAGAAGTGTTTGGATGCGGGGGGAGAGGCCGGGGCATCATTATTTTGGCGCGTGCCAGCGTAGCAAGGTCAGGGAAGATATTGCTGCTGCAAGAGATGCTTCATGGTTAGAGGTGTTTGCGAAGTGAGTTCATTGGCCTGGAGGGCGGCCAAGATCTGGTCATGTTGGGGGGTGTCCTTACGCAGGAATTCGACCAGGTAAAAGCCGTTGGCTTTCGAGGAAGCAGCGTACTGGTACTGGCCGGATTGATTCAGGAAATCAGTGAGGGTCCGGCCTGTGGATTCGGATCCTCCTACGTATGAGCCGTTGTGCAAGAGGGAGGGGCCGGGGAACTGGTTGTAGAGCACGATGACGTCAGGATGCATCTGCTGGAGCGAGGCGATGGTGATGCCATGGCGGGCGAAGCTGTTGGTGCCAAGGCCAAGAAAGTCGTAGGTAAACCAGCCGGAGTAATAGGGGAGACCGCCGACATCGGGTGCCATCAGGGTGTGGCCGGCGGCGAAGGGGGCGAGGCGGCGGCCGAGGTCGAAGTGGGCACGCTTGATGGAGCCTGCGTACTTGACGTTCCAGAGGACTTCGCCAGGACGGAAGGCGAGGACGAAGAGCACCGTGATGGCGGCGGCGAAGCGCGACACGCGCGGGATGTTTTCGGTGATGAGGAAGAGGAGAAGGATGGGGAGCGTGAGCTGCACGTAGTAGCGATCGCCGAAGTTCATGGCCATGTCATGTGGCGCGAACAGCAACAGCAACAGCAACAGACTGCAGATGGACATCACGCGCGTCACGGTGTTTTTGGACAGCAAGGCTACCAGGGTGAGGGCGAAGAGATAGCCCTTGTAGTCGGCGGCCGCGGAGGCCAGCAGGGTGAGGGTATCGCGCAGCGTGTTGTGAGCAACTTTTACGTAGAAGGGGTTGGGCAGCAGGTTGTGGAAGTAGTGCCATCGGGCGACGAAATAGGTGAGGCCGATGATGACCGATAGACCAAAGAGCGGAAGTTGCCTGGAGGATCGGCGCCCTTGCCAATAGAGGACGACCCCTGCGCAGGCGAAGAGAATTCCTTCAGGCCGGGTAAGCGGGAGGAGAAGGAAGAGCGCGTAGACCCATGCGGGAGAGGTGGTGTCTGGCCGGGACGCGGCGAGCGACATCTCGAGGATGAGCAGCATGTAGAGCGGTGCCTCGAGGCCAGCGTAGGTCTGCATCCAGACCACTGGGCCGAGGGCGACGAGAAGAAGGCCAAGAAGGACGGCCAGCCTGCTGGAGCTGAGAGTGACGAGCCGGTAGACCATGGCAGCCATGCAGGCCAGGCCGACCAGCTTCATGAACAGGACGGTGGGAAGGTGCAGAAGGGCTGGAATACAGGCGATGAGGGTGTAGGTGGCGCTGGTGTAGGCCTCTTCCGGGGTGCCATAGGGGTTCCAGTTCCAGATGTGGTGGAGGGCCAGGTTTTTGCCGTAGCGGAAGCTGATGAATGCGTCGTCGACGGTGAAGCTGAAGAACAGGAGGGTCCAGGCGATGGCGGCGATAATCGCTACGGCGAGGACGATTGTGCGCCTGGCTTCGAACCATTGCGCGAAGGAGACGTCCGCATCTCCAGGCCGGGAAAGAGCGGGGATGGGCTCCGTTTGCAGCATGTTTGGGTCGAGTATAGCAGAGGGTTCCGGGTGATCAGGGGGCGGCGACGGCTAACCGGAGGTGGGGAGAGATGGGGCTACTTCGATGACCTGCGATGCGAGCGGGGTGTGTTCACGACGGGCTCGCCCCAGGGGAGCGAGGCGTTGACGGGGAAGAAGCGTTTGAGCGAGAGGATGGGCATCTCGAGGAAGTAGAAGGAGAGCGCGGAGATGATGTAGGTGATGACAAAGGCGACGATGGCGCGGACGATGTGGTAGTAGTCGCCGGAATAGGTGTGGCTGATTTTGGCGCCGAGGTGGTCGTAGAGGGGCTCGAGGAGGATGTGGTAGACGTAGAAGCCGTAGCTGATGCGACCGAGCCAGCCGAGCGGGGCCCAGGAGAAGATTTTGCGGGGAAGGCCGGTGCGGAGAACCAGAGGGATGGAGGCGGCGGCGGCGATGCTGAGCGCGGGAAGGCCAAGCCAGAATTGCACCGGGTAGACGAGATAGAACGAGCCGCAGACAATGCCTGTGAGGAGGTAGACGCCGAGACCGCCGATGAAGGCATGGAGGGCGTATTTGCGGACCAGGCGGTGGGTTCCGGGCTTGCGGCCGGTGGGGCTGGCGCGATTGCCCATGGCGAGGGAGAGCGCGCAGCCGAGGGCGATGGCGCCGCCCTGGGTGAGGAGGAAGTAGTCGTAGAGATGGTGGGTACGGGCGCCGGCGAAGGGGGCAAGGGTGTAGACGGAGAAGAGGAAGAACTCGCAGATGGCAAAGAACCAGATGCTGAGGCGAAGGGCGTGGCGGCGGCTGTGCGCGAGGAACATGACGAGCGGCCAGATGAGATAGAACTGCTCTTCGACGGCGAGGGTCCAGAAGTGGTAGAGCGGCAGGGGCGAGGGGGTCTGAAGGGCATAGCTGGAGAGGTGAGGGAAGTTCTGCAGGAAGACGACGAAGACGAGCAGGGGGCGGAGCTGGCGAAGATGGGCTCCGTTGATACAACGGCAGTGACAGCGGTGGCGACCAGGGCGAGGCAGTAGAGGGGGAGGATACGAAGAGCGCGGTGGGCATAGAAATTTCGGAGACGGTTGAAGGTGTGGCTGGTCTCCCAGAGACTGCCGGTGATGAGGAAGCCGGAGAGAGCGAAGAAGAGGACGACGCCGCACCAGCTGAACTGAGTGAAGTAGCCGAACAGGCGCTGGGCGGGCCTGGTGGATTGGAGGCCGCCGCCGTAGTGGAAGATGAAGACGAGAAGGATGGCGAGGCCGCGGAGGCCATCGAGGGCGGCGTCGCGGCGGGTTTTGGGGATGCTGGGGTGCCGGCGACCGTCGAAGGTCCAGGGGACGATTCGAGGGCAGAATCTCTGAGGGTTGCGTCGGAAGCCATTTGGCTTGAGCGTAGTGAGTTGAGAGGCCTGCGTCAATGAGGCGCCGAAGACAGCAGGGATGTGGTAGTTTTCTGAGCAATGAATGAGGTCGAGGCGGTGGGGGCAGAGGTCGGCGCAAGGCAGGCGTTGGGGGCCTTGTTCGTACGGAACCGAGTGAGCGGCCGTGGATCTATGGCTTGATGATCGCGCCTTCGGCGGTGCTTGCCAATGGGGTGGTGCAGGGTGGGGTGCTGGGGTACCTGCTGAGCCGGCAGGGAGTGGGGAGTGGCGGCCAGTCGCACATGATCTTCCTGCTGGCGTTACCTACGAGTCTGTACTTTCTGTGGAGTCCGATTACGGACTTCTTTGTGCGGCGAAGGACGTGGGTGTTGCTGGGGGGAGTGGTGGCCGCGGTGTTGATGGCGGCGGGGTTTCATCAGCGGAACCTGTCGGGGCGGGGCGCGATGGTGCTGATGTTGATCAGCGCATGCTGCGTGCAGCTGGTGGTGTCGAGCTGCGGCGGGATGATGGGGGCGATGCGGT
Source organism: uncultured Acidobacteriaceae bacterium (assembly GCA_963737325.1). Taxonomy (GTDB): domain Bacteria; phylum Acidobacteriota; class Terriglobia; order Terriglobales; family Acidobacteriaceae; genus Granulicella. The sequence continues at coordinate 96,919 of CAVTSJ010000001.1, read as the reverse complement.
CGGAGCGAGCGAAGCAGATTGCGGGGAGTGCGTACCAGGCGGGGTCGATGGGGTTTGGAGCGCTGGCGGCGTCGGTTCTGGTGTGGATGAGTTCGCGGACGAGCCAGGACATGCTGGGGCTGATGGCGGCGGGGATGATTGGGATTCCGGCGCTGTTTGCGCTGGCGGCTCCGAAGCAGGAGACGATCGTGACGCATGGGCTGGGAGAGACCATGCATCGTGTGTGGACGGAGTGCAAGGCGACGTTCTTTCGCAAGGAGGCGATTCCTTATATCGCCTTGATGACGTTTCCGATGGCTAGCGGGTCGGCGGTGGGGCTGCTGACGGGGGTCGCGATTCAGTACAGGGTGAGCGGGGATAACGTGGCGTGGATCAATGGGTTGCTGGGGGGATTGCTGGTTGCGGCGGGGTCGGCGGTTACGGCGCTGGTTTGGAAACAGATGCGGGTTCCGGTGAAGTACATGCTGGTGGCGCTGCTGAACTGCGCGGCGATGGCGGTGCTGTGGCTGGGGCCGCTGGCGCCGGCGACTTATTTTGTGGGGGTGTTGCTGTACCTGTTCACCGTGGGGAGCTGCTATGCGATGGCGACGGCGGTGTTTTTGGAGTTTATGGGGGCGTCGGGGAAGAGCGGGAGCGGACGGTACTCCTTGATCAATTCGCTGGGGAACGTGCCGGTCCTGTATATGGCGCTGGTGGACGGTTGGGGCGGGGACCGGTGGGGCGGGCGGGGTTTGGCGGGGGCGGAGTGCGTGGTGGGAGCGGTGGGGGCGGTGGCTTTGCTGGCGTATTTTCTGACGCGGGGGCGGCGGATCGGGCAGGCCGAGGCGGACGGTCGGGTCTAGGTGGCGGGGCGAGCAGCTTTGGACATTCCAGGGACAGATCGGGCGTTGGGAATTTTGGGTAACAAGATGCATCCAGAGGGATAGATCTGCCATCATATAAGTTGACAGTAAGTCACTCACATGCGAAGATAGTGAGGGTCTGGTCAACGAGTTTGGAATCGGCCAAGGGCTCGCGGTAGGGCCACGGCTAAAGGATGAGGTCAGGATATGGGAAAGATTATTGGCATTGATTTGGGAACGACCAATAGCTGCGTTGCGGTGATGGAGGGCGGCGAGCCCAAGGTTATCCCCAACGAAGAGGGCGGGCGGACGACGCCGTCCATCGTCGCGTTTACCAAGAATGGTGAGCGGCTGGTGGGTATGGTGGCGAAGCGCCAGGCGATCACGAACCCGGAGAACACGATCTATTCGATCAAGCGTTTTATGGGCCGCCGGCTGAGTGAAGTGGGCGATGAGATGAAGATGGTGCCGTACAAGGTTGTGGCCAAGGGCGACAACATTGCGGTGATCGCGCAGGGCAAGGAGTACACGGCTCCTGAGATCTCGGCGATGATTTTGCAGAAGCTGAAGAAGGCTGCTGAAGACTATTTGGGTCAGACGGTGACCGAGGCTGTGATTACGGTTCCGGCGTACTTCAACGATGCGCAGCGGCAGGCGACAAAAGACGCCGGCAAGATTGCTGGGCTGGATGTGAAGCGCATTGTGAACGAGCCCACGGCTGCGGCGCTTGCTTATGGATTGGATAAGAAGAAGGACGAGACGATTGCCGTGTATGACTTTGGCGGCGGTACGTTCGATATCTCGATTCTTGAGGTTGGCGATGGCGTGATTGAGGTGAAGTCGACCAATGGCGATACGCACCTTGGCGGCGATAACCTCGACCAGCGGATTGTGGATTGGTTGATCTCGGAGTTCAAGAGCGAGACCGGTCTGGATCTGACGTCGAAGGGCAACGAGATGGCGCTGCAGCGGCTGAAGGATGCTGCGGAGCGCGCGAAGATTGAGCTGTCGACGGCGCAGGAGACGGAGATCAATCTGCCGTTTATTACGGCCGATGCTTCGGGGCCGAAGCACCTTGTTCGCACGCTGAGCCGCGCGAAGCTGGAGCAGCTGGTTGCCGACCTGCTGGAGAAGTCGGTTGGTCCCGTGCAAGCAGGCGATGAAGGATGCGGGCGTGGACGCGAGCAAGATCGATGAGGTCGTTCTCGTCGGTGGGCAGACGCGTATGCCGGCGATCCAGGAGCTGGTGAAGAAGCTGTTCGGTAAAGAGCCGCATAAGGGTGTGAACCCGGATGAGGTTGTGGCGATCGGTGCTGCGGTCCAGGCTGGCGTACTGGCCGGCGATGTGAAGGACCTGCTGCTGCTCGACGTTACTCCGCTGACGCTTTCCATCGAAACGATGGGTGGAGTGGCTACGAGCATGATTCCGCGCAACACGACCATTCCGACCAAGAAGTCGGAGACGTTCTCGACGGCGGCTGATAACCAGACCGAGGTTGAGGTTCACGTGATGCAGGGCGAGCGGCCGATGGCGGCGCAAAACCGGACGCTGGGCAAGTTCAAGCTGGGCGGCATCATGCCGGCTCCGCGGGGCGTGCCGCAGATCGAGGTTACGTTTGACATCGATGCGAACGGCATTCTGAACGTGAATGCGAAGGATAACGCGACGGGCAAGGACGCGAAGATTACGATTACGAGTTCTTCGGGTCTAAGCAAGGAAGAGGTCGAGCGCATGGCGAAGGATGCCGAGGCGCATGCGGCCGAGGACAAGGAAGCCAAGGAGAAGATTGAGGCTCGGAACCAGCTTGATTCTTTGGTGTACAACGTCGAGAAGATGCTCAAGGACGGCGGCGAGAAGGTTGCGGCGGCGGACAAGGGCGAGGTTGAGAGCGCGCTTGCAGAAGCCAAGAGCACGTTGACGGGCGATCCGGGCACGAGCGAGCTGAACGCGGCGAAGGACAAGCTGACGGCGGCGAGCCACAAGCTGGCAGAGGCGGTTTACAAGGCCAATGCGGCCGGGGCGACGGCTCCTACGGACGGCGACGCAGCGGCGGCTGGAACGGCTGACGAGGCGAAGAAGGACGAAGGCGTGATCGACGCGGAGTATGTCGACGCTGAAAAATAAGTCGCGTTGAACTACTCGGTAACGATGTGCGTATTGGATGAGGAGGGGCTTCGGCTCCTCCTCATTCGTATAAAGAACGGCTGTGAGATTTGTAAGTTGCTATGAGCGGCAGGGTGGTACCGACCGCTTGGATTGGATGGAAGCCGGGTTAAGAGAAGTGAGTCGGTTGATGGTAGTTGGAACATCTAATGAACAGGGTGAAGAAGGACCAGGAGGTGACGCGATGACAAACGACAGAGAAGGGCGGCAGGACCAGGCGTGGCCTGGAGCGGTGCGCTGGGAGCTGGGCGAGGCTAGCGTACATGCGCAGGAGATTCTTTGGCAGTGCGATGCATTGAGAGCAGGACGGCTTTATCAGCGGAGTGTGTTTGCTACGCGCGAAGAGGCTGACGCGTTTGTGGCGAAGATGCAGGAAGTTGAGCCGGACCAGATGTTTAATGTTGCGGCGATCAAGGCTTCGACGGTCTGGAATTAAGACGCGGTAGGGGGCAACGAGCTTCCACTGGATAAGAGTTGTGGCCTTAGCGGAGGGTTCCGCCTGGGTCGCAACTTTTGTTGTTTGATGGGTGTGAGAGGTTGGGGTTGAGAGGAGATTCCGGCATGAAAGCGTATGTTGTCGAGGCGGCAGGCGGGCGCTTTCAGCAGGTGGAGTTGACGACGCCCGTGTTGGGCGAACGGAATGTGCTGGTGAGGGTTCGTGCGAGCGGGGTGAATCCGCTGGATGCAAAGATCCGCGCGGGGAAGGCGGCTCATGCGAAGCAGCCGTTGCCGGCGGTGTTGGGATTGGATATGGCTGGGGTTGTCGAGGAGGTTGGTGGTGGCGTGACGGGGTTTCGCGCCGGGGATGAGGTGTATGGGATGGTGGGCGGCGTCGGAGGGCTGCAAGGGACGCTGGCGGAGTTTGTGGCGGTCGATGCGGATTTGCTGGCGCATAAGCCGAGGAATCTCTCGATGCGGGAGGCGGCAGCGCTGCCGTTGATTACGATCACGGCATGGGAAGGGTTGGTGGATCGCGCGAAGGTTCGTGCCGGGCAGACGGTGCTGATCCATGCGGGAGCTGGTGGCGTGGGATCGGCGGCGGTGCAGATTGCGAAGGCTTATGGCGCGGAAGTGTTCGCTACCGTTTCGGCGGAGAAGAAAAAGGTTGTAGAGGGATTGGGGGCGACGGCGATTGATTATCGTGAGCTTTCGGTGGAGGAGTATGTCGTGGCGAGCACGGGCGGTGAAGGATTTGATGTGGTGTACGACACGGTTGGTGGAGCGACGCTGGATGCTTCGTTTGTGGCGGTGAAACGGTATACGGGACATGCGGTGAGCTGCCTGGGGTGGGGGACGCACGCGTTGGCGCCACTATCGTTTCGCGGCGCTAGCTACTCGGGTGTGTTCACGCTGATGCCGCTGCTGACGGGCAAGGATCGGGCGCATCATGGCAAGATACTTGCGCGGGCGGCGACGCTGGTCGAGGAAGGAAAGCTGCGGCCGTTGTTGAGTGAGAGACGATTTTCCGGAGCGGAGATTGAAGCGGCCCATGCGCTGGTGGAAGCGGGCACTGTGGGCAAGGTGATTGTGGAGCTGTAGGGTTTTGGAGAGAGTGAATGCCTGAGGGGAATGAGATTCATCGATGGGCCCAGCGGCATGCGGCGGCGTTTGCTGGGAAGGCGGTGCGGGTGGATGGGCCGCAGGGGCGGTTTACGGATTCGGATGTGCTGGATGGGCGGAAGCTGCGCGGCGTGAGAGCCGTGGGGAAGCATTTGGGGTATGACTTCGGGCGGGATCGGATTCTGCATGTGCATTTGGGATTGCAGGGGGATTTTACGGAGGGGTCGGGTGCGCTGCCGGCGGTGAGGGGTGCGTTGCGGCTGAGGATGTGGAATGTTGCGGCGGTGAAGAGACCCACCTTAGGGCCCAAAAGCGGGCGCGAAGATGGGGCACCCAGCGGGGAGGGGCTGCCAACCCAGGTCTCAGAAGCGAGACCTGGGGCACCCGGTGGTCGGTTGCGCGGCGCTGTGGTGACGACGCGGCATGGGTGGTATTCGGAGGATGATGGGCGGGGTGGGCTGGCGGCGGAGGAGGTAGCGTGGGTGGAGCTGCGCGGGCCGATGGATTGCTCGGTGTATACGGAGGCGAAGTGGGCGGCGCTGCTGGAGCGGTTGGGGCCTGATCCGCTGAATGGGGATCGCGTCGATAAGGCATTGGAGAGGATTGCGAAGAGTAAGAAGGCGGTGGGGGTGCTGTTGATGGAGCAGGATGTGATGGCGGGGATCGGGAATATCTATCGCGCAGAGCTGCTGTTTCGGGCGGGGGTTAGTCCGTTTGTGGCGGGGCGGGATGTTCCGGAGAAGAAGCTGCGGGAGATGTGGAGGGATGCGCTGCCTCTTATGCGGGCGGGGATGGTTGATAGGAGGATTGTGACGACGCGGGCGAAGGATCGGCCGATGAAGAAGAGCGGGCAGGCGTTGAAGGAGGAGGCGCATTATGTGTATCGGCGGCAGGGGCGGGATTGTTTTGTGTGCGGGTCGGAGGTGAGGAAGATGGAGAATTTTGCGGGACGGAATTTGTACTGGTGCGAAGTGTGCCAGGCGGAGGGAAGGCTTAAGGAGCCTGAAATTGGATACCATACTTATTAGGCCTCTATATGCATGCTCAGGACGATCTAATTCGTGCAACTTGGTGGCTGGCTTACGCCACTATCGGCCTAGTGCTTACTGGGGTAGGCGGCATCATTTTTGTATGGCTTCAGCTTCGCGCTGATCGCAGGAAAAGCGAGTCGAAAATCTTGAACGACAAATTGAGATCTTCGAGGGGGACCGATTTAGGAAGGCTCGCGCCAAGCTGGCGGGTGAAAGGCTAGACGGCGGGGATTTACGTTGGCTTGATCCCAGTGATCCGCCGTACGGCGCATATGAAATTCTCGATTTCTTTGAACATGTCGCTCTGCTAGTTCGTGAAAAGAATCTCACTCCGTTCGGGGTATGGCACTCGTTCGGACCATGGATTGGTGCGGTCTGGAGCGACTTCAAAGCTGTTGTTGCTGTCGAGCAGGCCGACGATCCGGCCACTTATTGCGACTTCGCTTGGCTCGTCGACAAGATGAAAAGGGTTGAAAGGAAACACCGTGATGCGGGCGGCATGGATTTCGACGACGGTGATCTTGAGGTGCACTATGCGTATGAGAAAACCGTTAGTGAAACGCCCGCGTTGCGAGCTCGGCGAAGAGTGAAGCGCAAGAAGCTTGATAAGAAGCTCGCTGGCTCGGTGGAGAATGGGTTGCAGTCTAAAGGAGAGGAGAAGCCAAATGAGACTTCCTAAAATCAGGCTTCGTGATCCGAAGAGAATGCGGCCGCCTATCCATCCTGGTGAGATTCTCAGGGAGGAGTTTTTGATTCCGCTGGGGATGAGTGCGAATGCGTTGGCGATGTCGGTTGGCGTGCCGGCGACGCGCATCGGGGAGATTGTGAATGAGCGGCGTGGAATTACGGGGGACACGGCGATTCGGCTGGGAGAGTTTTTCCGCGTAGGGCCCGAGTTCTGGATGAACCTGCAGGCTCGGTATGAGCTGGAGTTGGCGCGCGACGCAATGGAAGCAACGGGTTCTATGAGGATTGAGCCTATGCCTGTGGATGATCATGGATCGCTGCTGGCGCGAAGGGCGTAAGAGGGACTAAGATGGCGGCGACGAAGACAAAAGATTATTACGGGACACTGGGCGTAAAGAAGACGGCTACGGCGGATGAGATTCGCAAGGCGTTTCGGAAGCTGGCACGGAAGCATCACCCGGATGTGAATCCAGGCGATAAGAAGGCTGAGGAGAAGTTTAAAGAGATCTCCGAGGCTAATGATGTGCTGAGCGATGAGAAGAAGCGGAAGATCTACGACCAGGTGGGGTTCTACTCGGACAACATTGATGCGGCGACCGCGGAGGCGTATGCGAAGAGCGGTGGCGCGCCGGGTGGGGCTGGTGGATTCGGTGGCGGCGGTGCGGGTGGGTATTCGACTGACGGCAGCCAGGGTGTGCCGTTTGATTTTGAGGGATTTGATTTTTCGGGGTTCCAGGGCGGCGGGAAGGCTTCGTCGCGGGGAGCGAGCGAAGGGTTTGGCGGGAGCTTTAAGGATGTGTTCTCGGGGATGTTTGGCGGGGGAGGGCGGCAGGCTCGCGGGCCGCAGCCGGGGACGGATCTGGAATACCAGGTGGAGATTGATTTTTGGACGGCGATTCGCGGAGGGTTGACACGGCTGGAGATTCATCGGCAGGCCCAGTGCCCGACGTGCAAAGGCAAAGCGGTGCTGGGCGGGAGTATGGAGTGCCCGGAGTGCCATGGGTCAGGCCAGGTGACGCAGATGGGCGGGCGGATGAAGTTCAATATCCAATGCCCGCGCTGTGGTGGATCGGGCAAGGTGCAGAATGCGTGCCCGACGTGCGAGGGTGCGGGCGTGGTGACGAAGAAGGAGCCGCTGAGCTTCAACATCAAGGCCGGGACGCGCGATGGGCAGAGGATTCGGCTGGCTGGGAAGGGCAATGCCGGGACGGAGGGCGCGCCGAATGGGGATCTGTATTTGATTATTAAAGTCGGGGCGCACAAGCTGTTTCGGCGGGTGGGCGATGACATTCACATTACGGTGCCGGTGACGGCGATGGAGGCGGCGCTGGGGTCGAAGATTGAGGTGCCGACGGTGGATGGGGTGGGGACGGAGTCGGGACGGGCGACGGTGAAGATTCCTCCCGGAACGCAGACCGGGCAGAAGCTGAGGATGCGGGAGAAGGGCGTGACCAGCGCGACGCGGGAGGGGCATCGCGGGGATCAGATTGTGGAGGTGAAGATCGTGGTGCCGAAGGTGCAGGATGAGCGGTCGAAGGAGATTTTGCGGGAGCTGCAGAGGCTGAATCCGGAGGATCCGCGGGCGGAGATGCTGGCCGAGGTGTAGATATGCAGGGACTTGAAGTCGGAGGAATGATCTTCGAATGGGACGACGCCAAGGCAGCTCTCAATATTGAGAAGCACGGGATCTCTTTCTATGAGGCGGCCTCGGTGTTCGCCGATTGAAATGGCATCTTGCTGCCGGACGTGGAACATTCTGAAGATGAAGATCGATTCTTGTTGATCGGCCTTAGGGGGGAGCGCAAACTGTTGACAGTGGTCCACGTCGATCGCAAAGAGCGAGAGAGGAGAGACTATGAGCAATCAGGATTTGGAAGATGACGAGATGTTGCCGGAGTATGACTTTTCCAAGGGCATTCGCAACCCTTACGCTCAACGTTTTCAAGAGCTGGACCTTGTCTCTCTCGATCCGGATGTGAAGGCGGTGTTTCCGGATTCGGAGGCTGTGAATGCGGCGCTGCGGACGTTGATCAAGGCGGCGGGGGCGGTGGTTCCGGAGAAGATGAAGAAGGCTAGCTGAGTGGGAGCGCCGACGTGGATGGGACTGGATTCGGCTGGGGTGAATCCGGAGTAGGCGGAGGCGACGATGGCGGACGTGATGAACGGGCGGTTTGCGGGGGAGATCGATGGGGACTTTGTGGTGTTCCTCATTGGGATGCGGATCAATCAGCTTTGGGCGGTGCATCAGTGGCTGCCGGTGGCGCGGGCGATGCCGCGGATGCTGGCGGAGTTGAAGCGGCAGCCGGAGCTGGGGTTGCTGGAGGCGAGTTATTTCTTGAGTCCGCCGATTGCGATGACCGTGCAGTATTGGCGGTCGTTTGAGCAGCTGCATGCGTATGCGCATTCGAAGGATAAGGAGCATCTGCCGGCTTGGGCGGAGTTCAATCGGAGGGTGGGTGCGACCGGGGTGGTGGGGGTGTTTCACGAGACGTATCTGGTGTCGGCGGGGAAGTATGAGGCGGTGTATGTGAACGTGCCGCGGATGGGGCTGGCGCTGGCGGGTGGGATGGTGCCGGCGGTGGGGAGGATGCAGTCGGCGAAGGAGCGGATGAGGGCTTCGGGGGAGAGGGGTTAGTTCGCGGGTGGCGCCTCGGACAGGCAGCCCCAGCCGTCGTTGCGTCCTCCGAGAGGCGTTGCTTCGTCTTGCAGTACATGCTCGAATTCCGTGATGTCTTCGTGTGACGGCACCATGTGCTTGACCACCGTGACATCCCACGGGAGTTCCTTCACCGTTTCCGCGAACTCGATCGAGACTGTGTGGCCGAGCTTTCGAAAGGTGCTGGCAAAGATGTCTGCTGACGTTTGATCGGGGAAGACTGTGACGAAGTTTATGTTTCTCGCGCGCGATAAATCATCGCCGTTCGATTCCAGTCGTCGAAGCACGTCTCCGTTGTCGTCGTTCGGATGGTTCATGCTTGAGATCATATCGCCGGCCATCTCGTTGTGGTGCGCAAAGGCAACCGCTAAAGCAAATACAGGATCCTTCCCCTTCGCTGCGCTCGAGGGTCAGGATGACGGCGAAAAACTTGCGACGACAGGACCAGAAACAAGAGCAAAGGAAGAAGCGGATTCCCAGAGGGAATGACAGAAAGAAAGGCAAGAGCAAAGACAGCGGGCTAGAGTTCGGTGGGGTCTTTGGGGAGGATGTGTTGGTTGGTTTGGGCGTTGATGTATTGGAGAGTTCCGGGGAAGGCTCCGGCAAAGCGGGCGGCTAGCCAGGCCTGGGGGGAGATGGTGATTTCGGCGCGGCCGCAGGCTACGGCGTGGAAGATGCGGTTGGCGGCGTAGCGGGTGGACACGGACAGGCCGGGAGTTTTTGCCGCGAAGGTGAACCAGCGACGCTCGAACTCGACGTCGCCGACGACGTTGATGTGGTCTTCGCCGCCGGTGCGCATGAGGCCGGGGCAGACGGTGGTGATTCGAATGCCTTTGTGGCGGAGCTCGGCGTGGAGGCCTTCGGAGAAGCCGACTAAGGCGAACTTGGCGGCGGAGTAGGGGAGCATGTGGGGGACGGCGATCTTGCCGCCGATGCTGGCGATGTTGACGATGGAGGCGCGGCGGGTGGATGGGTGTGCGTTGGGGAGGGGTTGCTGCTTGCGCAGATGCGGGAGGGCGGCCCAGGTGGTGTAGAGAGCGGCGAAGAAGTTGACCTGCATGGTGCGCTCGAATATCTCGAGGGTTTGGGATTCGATGGGGCCGACGTCGATGATGCCGGCGTTGTTGACGAGGACGTCGATGCGGCCGAAGCGCTCGATGGCTTCGTTGATGAGGCGCTGGGCTTCTTCGGGCTTGGAGAGGTCGGCGGCTACGAGGTGGAAGTCTTCGGGGCTGAGGTGGGCGTGCTGGGAGAGGAGGGCTTCCTGGGCCTGCTGGAGCTCGGCGAGAGTGCGGGAGGCGAGGACGAGGCGGGCGGGGGCATGGCTGGCGCAGCCAGCGGCGAAGCGGGAGGCGATGGCGAGGCCTAGGCCGCGGGAGCCTCCGGTGACGAGGACGACCCGGCGCGGGGCGTTAGGGCCGGCTGAAGCGGACTTGCGGTTACGTACGGCGCGGACGACGAGGACGGCGGCTCCAGTGGCGACGACGGCGGAGGCGACGGAGGCTACGGCGATTCCGGCGGCGGTTGCTGTGGCGGCAGCGGCGAGGGTAGCTAGGTTGAGTCGTTTCATATGGGAATTATGATGCTCCCGAAGCGGTTGAGGTGTTCTGTGGAGGGGGAAAGGGGTATTCTTCAGGCGATGGCTACGAAACGTAAATCGAAGGGCGCGTACATGATCTCGGCGGTGGCGGAGATGTATGGGATTCATCCGCAGACGTTGCGGCTGTATGAACGCGAGGGGTTGCTGCGGCCGTCGCGGTCGGACGGGAATACTCGGCTGTATACGGACGAGGACCTGGAGCGGCTGGAGTTTATTTTGAGCCTGGCGCGTGACATGGGCGTGAATATGGCTGGGATTGCGATTGTGCTGCAGATGCGCGAGCGGATGGAAGAGATGAATCGGCAGATGCAGGGGTTTGTGGATTATGTGCGGACGGAGATGCTGACGCGGATGCAGCAGGCGGCTCCTCAGCCGGGGCTGGTGCCGCTCAGGAGGCCATTTGGGGTGAGTGGGCGTGAGACTGGGCGGGAGGCCGGACGCGAGGCTGGGCCGCATGGGCGGAAGAAGGTCAGCTAGCGCGGTGGACGGGTGGTGCTCGCGTAGACTGGTAGGTGGGGCTGGCCATGGTGGATGGCTGGCGCGGCCAAGTTTTGATTTGGCTGTTTTTTAGGTTCGGTGCGATGAAGGTTTTGCAGGACGTGATTTTTCTGGTGGCGATGGTTGGGTCGGTCACCTCATCGATCTACTGCGGGATGGTGCTGGCGGCGGCGGCGCGGTTTGGTCTGCGCAAGCGGCGGGAGCAACGGGCGGTGGCGGACTTTTTGCCGGCGGTAAGTATGCTGAAGCCGCTGCATGGGACCGAGCCGGGGATGGAGCGGAATATTACGAGCTTCTTTGAGCAGGAGTATCCGGGGGAGTGGGAGCTGCTGTTCTGCGCGCGGCAGGAGAGCGACGAGGGGCTGCAATTGGCGCGGGCGGTGGGTCGGAGGTATCCGCAGGTGGATGCGCGGTATGTGACGTGTGGGGAGCCGACGCCGAAGTTTCATAATGCGAAGGTGTACTCGCTGGCGAAGATGGATTCGGTGGCGAAGCATTCGTTGTATGTGACGAGCGATGCGGATGTGCGGGTGGAGAAGGATTATCTGCTGCGGATGGTGCAGAACCTGAAGGATCCGGGACTGGGGATTGCGAGCTGTATTTATCTCGGGACCGCTCAGCCGGATACGGGGAATGGCGGGCCGGGGTGCCACCCCAACGAACAAGTGCGTTCGCCGGGGACCCCGGGGCTTGCTTCGGAGCTGGATGCGGTGGGCAAGAGTGTGGAGATGAGCTCGGGTGTGCTGGTGGCGGACATGCTGGAGGGAACGAAGTTTGCGCTGGGCGCTACGATGGCGTTGCCGAAGAAGAGCTTCCAGGAGGTTGGCGGGTTCGATGAGCTGGGGCAGTTTTATGCCGATGACTTTGTAATCGGGAATCGGCTGGCGGCGCAGGGCAAGGGCGTGAAGATGGCGACGTATGTGATTCGGCTGATGGTGCAGGATTCGCCGTTCTGGCTTAGCTTTCGCAATCAATTGCGATGGATGCAGAGCACGCGGCGGTCGCGGCCATGGGGGCATCTGGGCAGCGGGCTAACGTTTGCGATGCCGTTTGGATTGCTGGGGCTGGTGTGGGGATTGTTGAGCGGGCATGCGGTGTTGGGCGTGGCGTGGCTGCTGGCGATGGTGGTGAATCGGTGGCTGCAGGCCGGAGCGATTCTTGCTGTTTTGGGCGATCCGGATATTTTGTACAACGCGCTGATCTATCCGTTGCGCGATGTGCTGGGGAGCTTGTTGTGGGTGGGGAGTTATGGGGGGGAGAACTTTTATTATCGCGGAAAGATTTACAAGCTGAAGGATGGTGGGCGGGTGGAGGAAGGCAGTGAGTAGTGGGTAGTGAGTAGTGGGTAGTAAGTAGTGAAACAACAACAAACGCCGCGGCCCGCCTTCTCTGAGAGGGCGGGCCGTTGCATTTACGGTTCATTACTCATTACTGGTTGCCGCTGTTGTGCATGTTGCTCATGCCGCTCATCGGTTGCATGGATTGGGGTTGCTCGGCGATGGCCAGCTCCAGTTCGCTTCCGCTGCTGAGCTTCATATGGTCGTTGGTGGAGGAGACGAAGACGCCGGAGTTCGTGCTGGCAATCTTGCTGTGGAGATCAACGTCGTGGAGGACACCGATCTGATCGACGGTGAGGGTGCCATCGTTCCAGCTATTGGGGATTTGATCGCCGGGATTCATCCGGTAGTTGTCCTCGTTGGCGTAGCCCGATTGCATCACGCCGACGATGGTGGCTTTGATGGGAACAGTCTTTCCGTCTTTGAGCTTGGCCTCGGTGAAGCGAAGGGCGAGCTTGGAGGTGCCGGACTCGTTCATGTCATCGGTGGCTACCTGACCGATGAGGATGGTTCCGGCGGGGAGCTCGGGACCGTTGTCAAGACGAACCTTATCTGCGAGGGAGGCGCGAAACTCATCGCCGGGCTTCAGCTTATTGGAGACGAGATTGCCGATGAGAGCGGCGCGCGCGGGGACCATGCGCATGGCTTCGTGCTCGCCGCGCGGTGACGTTTGGGATTGGTTGGTTGAGGGTTGGGCGAAGGCGGGAAGCGTGGAGGCGGGAAGCAGGATGGCAAAAGAGAGAGCTGCAATCGAAAGGGGGAGAGTGGGGCGACGTTTCATGTGGGGCTCCTTAGGCCTGCGGTGGGCGTGGGGTCGCCGAAGGCGCTAAGGGTTTAGACAAGCTGGGTTGCGCAGAAGTTGCAGGGGGCCAGTTTTCAGTTGTTCGTTGTCAGTTCTCAGTTGTCAGAAAGAACGGGATCTTTTCGAACTGAGAACTGGCAATTAAGAACTGAGAACTTCTATCTGTTGGTGAGAATGGTTTTGTCGCCGGCGGAGGCGAGGATGTGGACGGGAGCGAAGGGGGAGAGGGTGGTGGTGCGGGCGTCGGGGTGGTCGGTGAGCAGGAAGAGGCGGTGGGGGCCGGCCCAGAGGTGGGTGAGCTGGGTGTCGTCGACGAAGATCTTTGGGGCGTCGGGATAGAAGCTGCCGAACCAGGGGCCGTTGACGCGGCCGTTGACGAGCAGGATGGGGGCGGCGGATTGCGGGGTGTAGAAGAGCAGGGCGGAGCCGGAGGTGAGCTCGCCGTCGTTGAGGATGATGTCGCCGGGGCGAAGGTCGCGGTCGATGGCGAGGGCGAGGTCTTTGGAGCCGAGGATGGGGTAGAAGCGGACCAGGCCTTCATGGGCGGCGAGCAGGATGGCGGTCATGGCGGCGGCGAGCAGGAGGTTGGCGGCGAAGGCGTTGCGGCGGCGAACGAGGTAAGCGATGGGTCCGAGGGTGAGCATGCCGAGGGCTACGGTGAGGAGGGGGCCGCGGAAGAAACCCATGGCGGGGCCGGTGAGGTCGAATACGTGGCCGAGGGAGAGATTGTAGAGTGCGGGGTTGGAGCGGAGGAGGTCGCTGAGGGTGGTGTTGGTGGCTGGGGTGGGGGCGGTGAGGGCGAGGTAGCCGCAGAGGAGGAAGAGGAGCGTGCCTATGGGGACCAAGAAGTAGAGGCTCGCGCGCAGTGCTAGGACTGTGCGGAGGGGTGCTGCGCGCACGGCGAGGGTGGGAGTGCGGAGGCTGGCGTCGGCGGTGGCTAAGAAGCCGCCTACGAGGAGGGCTAGAGCGGGGAGGGCGGGGAGGTGGTAGTACTCCTGGCGCGAGGAGAGGGTGAAGAAGCCGAGGATGATGCCGGCCCAGAGGAGGCAGGAGAGAGATGCCTGGTGTAGGCGGCCGGTGGAGGCGGTGGGAGATGTGGAAACCCACATCTCAGAGGCGAGATGTGGGGCACCCGGTTTCTGTGAACCCACCTTAGCGCCCAAAGGCGGGCGCGAAGATGGGGCACCCGTGGGTTGGGGGTGGCGGAGGGTGTGGATGGCGTCGCGGAGGGCCGCGGGGAGGAAGGCCACCCAGGGGAAGAGCCAGAGGAAGAGCAGCGCCCAGAAGATGGGGATGGGGACCTGGCCGTAGTCGTGGGGGATGCGATGGCCGAGGAAGCGGGCGACGTGCTCGTTGTAGAGATAGAACCAGGCCCAGCCGGCGTGGGCGGGGAGGCCGAGGCCCGGGGGCATCGGTACGGGTGGATTGCGAAGGGCGGCGAGGATGTGCCAGGGCGCGGCGATCGCGAGGAAGACGAGGGTTGAGGGGATGAGGTGGAGTTTGCGGAGGAGGCGTAGCTGGCGCGTGAAGGCGAGGTACAGGATTACGAAGGCGAGCGGGAAGACCAGGCCGATGAAGCCTTTGGTGAGGAGGTTGAGGGCGGTGACGGCAGCGAAGCCTAGCATCGGGAGCAGAGCGGATGTGTGCATCCTGCGAACCCATGTCTCAGAAGCGAGACATGGGGCACCCGGTATTGTGGCGGCGCGGTCTAGAGCTATGAGGAAGAAGTGGACGGCTAGCGTCATCCAGAGGGCGATAAGGATGTCGGGGATGTAGAAGCGGGTGTAGAGGTAGGGGCCGATGCAAGTGGCCATCGCGAGGGCGGCGTAAAGGCCGGCTCGGTCGTCGGGGATGTGGGAGGGCGAGAAGTTTGCATCCCACCCGTCCGCAAAAGCGCGTACGGATGGGGCACACATTGTGAAGGGTTGGGTGCCGTAGAAGCGGATGCCGAGGGCGTAGACGGAGAGCAGGAGGGCGAGGACGCCTAGGGCTAGAGGGAGGCGGGCGGCCCAGTCGTGGATGCCGAAGAGGTGCATGGAGCCGGCGGCCATCCAATAGAGGAGAGGTGGCTTGTCGAAGAAGCGGACGCCGTCGATGGTGGGGGTGACGAAGTCGTGGCGCTGCAGCATCTCACGCGCGACCTGGATGTAGATACTGTCGACGTCGTCGAGGAGGCCGGGGGTGAACAGGCCGCCGATCTGGAGGATGGCCCAGAAGGTCGTGACGATAGCGACGGATGAGGTGCGCCAGCGGCGGGTTGGCGCGGTGCGGATGGTCGCGATGGGGGCGGCGGAGGTCACTGGATGCTGAGGCTTTCGTCGTTCGGTGGTGGTGAGAGCTTCTAGCCTTTAGCTTCTAGCCCCTAGCTAAGAACTTAAAACTAAAAACTAAGAACTAGGAACTAAAAACTAAGAACTGGGAGCTAATGGGCGGTCGGTGATGAGGGCTTTGCCGGAGGTCTGCTGGAGGATGATCTGGCGAGGGCCGAGGAGTTGATCGACGGCGTCGCGTTGTTCGAGCGGGACGAAGAGGAGTTTGCGCGGGCCGGTGCCCCATTGGGCGAGGAGGTCGGCGGAGGTTAGGAAGATGGGTGGGGCGTCGGGGAAGGTGCTGCCGAAGAGCATGGAGGTGGTGCGGCCGTTGACCAGGTCTACGCGGCGGTCGAGGTAGAAGGGGATGGAGGAGCCGAAGGCCTGGTCGCCATAGATGAGGACGACGTTGTTGGAGGAGATTTGGTGCGTGCGTTCGAGGGTTTGGATGGTCTCCGCGAAATTTACGGACGAGAGCATGGGGTTGAAGCGGACGAAGGCGATGTGTGCGGCGATGAGGAATACGCTGCTCGTGGCAGCGATGGTGAGGATCGCGGGAAAGAAGCGATGGCGCGCGTACAAGAGCCAGGCGATGGCGGGGCCGAGGAGGAAGGCGATAAGGGTGAGCGCGGCGGGGAGACGCAGGGCGGCGAAGGAGTGGCCAGTGAGGTCGAAGAAGTGCGACATGGAGAGGGTGTAATCGCCTACGTTGCGGTGGGCGAGGAGTTCGCCGATGTCGGGGACGAAGGGAAGGTGGCGCGAGGACCCGAGGCCGTAGCCGAGAGCGGCGGCGATGGCGAGGCCGAGGAGGGCGTAGGTAGCGAAGGTAAAGGTGAGGGCGCGTCGGAGGGTTGGGTCGAGGGGGGCGGGGTTCAACTGTGAGGGAGTGCGGTCGTCCGCTTCCGCGAACGCCGCCCACCTTAGCCGCAAAGAACGCGGCGAAGGTGGGGCACCCGGGTTGGTGGCGGCACGTTCGATGGAGGTGAGAGCCGCGGCCAGGAGCATCAGCAGGGGTAGGTAGACGGGGAACGTGTAGTACTCCTGGTTGGTGGAGATGGAGAAGAAGGTTAGGACGAGGGTGGAGAAGATTAGGAGGAGAAGGGTGGTTTGAGACCCAAGGCTGAAGCCTTGGGGTACCTGATTGTCGGCGGTGCGATAGATTAGGGCTCTACGTTTGCGCCAGGCGACGATGAGGGCGGCGGGGGCGAAGAGGCTCCAGGGGAAGAGCCAGACCAGGTGGAGGGACCAGTAGAGGTAGCCGGGGAGCTTGTTGTAGTCGCGGGGGATGCGGCGGCCGAGGAAGCGGAGGACGTGCTCGTTGATGAAGTAGAACCAGAAGAAGCCGTGGCCGTTGGCTCCGCGGGTGTTGCGCAGGCCGGCGAGGATGTGCCACGGGGCGGCTATGGCGAGGAAGAGAAGGATTCCGGTCAAGGGGCGGAGGCGTCGCCAGAGATGGAGTTGGCGGGTCCAGATGAGGAAGAGGAAGGTCGTGGCGGCGATGAAGACGATCGCGACGAGGCCCTTGGTGAGGACGGCGAGGGCGAGGGCGGTCCACATCGCGTAGGGCCAAATGCTGGATGGAGAGGAGTGCGGGTGCGAAGGAGAGCGGTCGTTTGCTACCGCAAACGACACCCCACCCTGCCCGCCAAGTGCGGCGGTCGAGGATGGGCCACCCGGGTCCTGTGCGGAAGGCGAGAGTTGGGCCTGTGGCGATACAGCGCGGAGGAAGGCGTAGAGGGTGAAGGCTAAGAGGAGGGAGAGGAGGGCGTCGGGGATGAAGACGCGGGTGAAGAGGAAGACGCCGGCTGAGGTGAGGAGGAAGAGTCCGGTATAAAGGGCGGTGTGATTGTTGGAGGAGGGAAAGGCGCGGTGGGCCCAGGTGTAGCCGAGCAGTGCGAGGCCGAGGATGGGGAGGGCCAGAGGGAAGTGGACGGCGAAGGCGGCGGAATCCCACCCGTCCGCAAGACCGCGTTCGGATGGGGCACCCGGGCTCTCCGGCGTGGGGGAGCGTGAGGCGAAGAGTTTGAGGCTTGCGGCGGTAATCCAGTAAGGGAGAGGCGGTTTTTCGAGGTAGCGGATGCCGTCGACGTGGAGGGTGACCCAGTCGCCGGAGGCAAGCATGGCTTGGGCGGCCTGGGCGTGGGTGCTGTCGGCGTCGTCCAACAGCGGTGGCGTGAAGGCGGCGGCGACGTAGAGGATGAGCCAGAGACCGATGAGGAGGAAGAGGTGGCTGCGCGTGGAGGAGGTGCCGGGCGCGGATGGGGTGTGGGTGAGTCTTGGGACAGCGCGGTCAGTAAGACTGGGCGTGAGGTTGGGAGCGACGGTCGAAGCCACGGTTTCGGGGGCGTGGGTGGAGGCTAGCGAGGGTCTGGGAGAGAACGCGTCGAGCGGCATGTCGGGAAGTACTCAGGTGCGGGTTGAGGTGGTGCGGGCCAGCCCGCGAAGAGCGATGTCCTAAGCATAGCGAAGCTGGGGAGGTTCACGCGGGGTGGATGTTGATCGGGTTAACGTATGCGGCCTGTATGGTGTCTGGAGGTTGTGCGGTTGGAGTCTGTTTTTCCACCGCATTTGACGTGTAAGGATGCAGAAGACGATGCCTACCTTTGCAGCAATCGATATCGGGTCCAATTCCTGCCGGCTGGCGATTGCGTCAGTGCAGCAACATCGGTTAAAGACGTTGGTTGAGGACCGCGAGGTGACGCGGCTAGGCGAAAGTGTTTTTGAGACGGGGGTAATTTCGCCGGAGGCGATGGCGAACACCATCAAGACGCTGAAGCGATTTCAGAAGTCGGTGCAGGCGCAGGTAGTGGACAAGGTTCGGGTGGTGGCGACGAGCGCGGTGCGGGATGCGCGCAACTCGGAGGCGTTTCGGGCGTGGGTGAAGTCGGCGACGGGATGGACGGTGGAGGTGATCTCGGGGCTGGAAGAAGGGCGGTTGATCCACCTGGGGATTGTGACGCATGAGCCGGGAGCGCAAGGGAAGTGCTTGCTGATCGACCTGGGAGGCGGAAGCTGCGAGGTGACGATCTCGGACCACGGACGGATCCAGGAGATGGTGAGCCTACCGCTGGGGGCGGTGCGGCTACAGGCTGAATTTCTGCGCAATGATCCACCGGGCAAGGAAGATATTGCGCGGCTGCGGAAGTTTATCGATCGCGAGCTGGGGCGGGCGGAGCGGAAGCTGGGACATCCGAAGGTGGGGCTGGTGATTGCGACGTCGGGCACTGCGGCAGCGCTGGCGGAGGCGAGCAGCGCGCTGGAACTGGGGCTCGAGAAGAAGAGTGCGCGCGCGGGAATTGGGAAGAAGGCGGCGAAGAAGGTTGCTGCGAAGCGGGTAGAGATTCTTACTGCGAACGCGCCGGCGGTGCGCAAGATGGCGGACCGGCTGGCGAAGCTGAATAATGCGCAACGCGCGGCGGTGGCGGGGATCGGGCCGCGGAGGTCAGAGATTATTGTCGGCGGCGCGCAGGTGTATGCGGCGCTTCTGGAGCGGATGCATTTGAAGGGGTACCGGTTCTCGCGGCTGGGGCTGCGGGATGGGATCCTGGCGCAGATGCTGGCGGACACGGATGTGCGCACGAGCGCGCATCGGACGATGGAGGCTGAGCGGTGGGAGGGAGTGCTGGAGGTTTGCCGGCGGTATGGAGTTGATCCGCGCAAGGCGGAGCCGGAGAGACAGCACGCCGTGCAACTGTTCGATCAGCTGGAGTCAGTGCACCAATTGCCGGCGGAGTATCGGCTGTGGCTGCAGGCAGCGGCGATGATGCAGGAGGTGGGGAAGTATATGAACCACCAGGGGCATCATCGGCACTCGCAGTACATCATCGCGAACTCGGAGATTTTTGGATTTTCGCCGGTGCAGCGGGCGATCGTGGCGGCGATTGCGCGGTACCTGGGGAAGAGCCGGCCGGAGGCGATTGATCGCCCGATGCGGTATGTGCCGGTGGAGCAGCACGCCAATGTGCAGAAGGCGGTGGTGCTGCTGCGGATGGCGGAGGCGCTGAACCAGGACCGCGCGACGGCCGTGGTTCGGATGCGGCTGAAGGTGTATCCGAAGCGCGTGGTGCTGGAGCTGATTCCGGCGCGGGGTGGGGCGGAGCTGGAGCAATGGTCGCTAAAGAAAGAGGCGAGTTATTTTCGCGAGGTCTTTCGGCGCGAGCTCTTGATTGAAGTGGTGTAGAGGGCGCGGACGACGCGGGGGTCGATTAGCGACTGAAGGACGGCGGTGCTGCGCTGCAGGTTGACGCGGGCGAGCGAGCCTTTGCGCAGGCGGATGCGGGCGGGGGTGGTGGAGGGGTCGTCGTTGGTGCCGACGCCGAGCAGGTGGCCGAGGAACTGGGTGATATTGGGATTGTGGCCGACGACGAGAACGTTCTCGGCGGCGGCGGAGTCGCGCAGCAGGCGCTGAAATTGGGAGAAGTTGGCGGCGGGCGCAAGTGCGTTGGAGATAAGGATCTTCTGCTCAAAGCCGGTTTCAGTGGCGACCAGCTGGGCAGTCTGCATGGCGCGCTTGAGCGGGCTCGAGACGACGAGGTCGAAGCTGAGGTTGAGGGCGTTGAGGACGTGAGCGAGCTGCAGACACTGGGCTTTGCCGTCCTTGTCGAGAGGGCGCTTGACGTCGAGGAGCGGATTGGCGCGGCGGATGCCGGCGCTGGCGTGACGAAGGATAAATAGGTTCATTGCTTAGCCGTTGGATGCTGGGGAAGCGGATTGGGTGGTTGAGGCTGCTGGGGTTGAGGGTGAAAGATGCCGGGGTCGGGTTCGGGCAGCGAGGGTGCGGCTGGCTCGGGGTCGGATTGGGGATCGTTTACGGGTTGGAGAGCGGTCTGCATGAGGCTCTGGGGTGATTCTAATGGAGTTGCCAGATTTCTGTGTAAAGAACGCCGTAAAGGAGCTCGTGACGGGCGATGCGGTGGAAGCCGGCGGAGGTTAAGGCGGAGTGAGGATCGGGGAGGTGGGTGACGCGGAGGTTGGTGAGGATGCGAAAGGCGAGATAAAGGAATCGGATGTAGAGGGCGGCCGAGGGACGAAGGACTGGGCGCGGGGGGATGGCGAAGTCGGAGAGGAGCCAGAGGGTACCGGGGGCGGCGTTGGCGGCGATTTGGCGGGCAAGGGTGTTGAGGTCGGGCTGGGTGAGGCAGTCGAGGAAGAAGTGGGTGACGATGAGGTCGGTGTTGGTGTTGGTGTTGGGGGTGATGGTGAGGGCGGAGGCCTGGAGGGTTTGGAGGCGGGGGGCGTGGGGTTGGCAGCGGCGGCGGAGGAGGTGGAGCATGGCGGCGCTGGTGTCGACTGCGAGGGCTTGCAGATGCGGTTGGTGAGCGAGGAGTTGGGCGAGGAAGCGGCCGTCGCCGTCACCGAGGAGCAGGGCTTGTTGGCGGGGCGGGAGTTGCGGGAGGAAGTGGGTGCGGGTGCGCTGCAGGAGCGGGCCGAGGGCGAGGTATTCGGCGAAGCGGTAGATGCGGGCGACGCGGTCGAAGTTTGGTAGGGCTGGCTGGGGGGAGTGCGAATACAGGGGGGACTCCGCTGCGTCTGCGCTGCGCTGAATTGTGGCTAGCGGCGTATCGGTCATCGGACGAAGGGGAGGAAGAGGATGGGGGTGAGCAGGACGAGGTCGGCGGCAGCGCGGAGGTGGATGGGCGAGAGGCTTCGGCGGTAGAGATTGAGCGCGAAGAGGGCCGCGGTACTCAGCGAGCAGGCCAGCGCGGGAAGTGCGATGGGGACGGCGTGGCTGACGGATGCGATGGTGGAGGCGACGAGGATCACGAGCGCGATGGTGGTGAGGTGGGCAGTGGCCCAGCGGGTGGTCCAATGGGCTTGCTGGCGCGGGGCGTCTGCTGATGGGAAGTCCTGCCTGCGCAGGGTTGGATGTTCCCAGGCGTAGAGGCAGAGGCAGTTGAGGGTGCAGACGGCTGCGAAGAGGATGGCGGAGGGGAGAAGGCTGGGGCGGATCCAATTGGCGGCCGAGCCGAGGAAGTGAATGGCGCCGGGGGTGGGGCTGGTGCGGGCGAGGGTGGGGATGAAGACAGCGGCGGGAAAGAAGATGCCGACAGCGAGCTCTTTGGGGAGGCGGAGGGTGACGCCGTTGCGCTCGGGGCGGAGGTGGATGAGGAACATCCAGGCGGCGAGCAGGGTGGCCAGCAGGACGTAGAGATGCAGCGAGCGGGGGTCGAGGCGGTGCAGGAGAGCGGCCAGGGCGACAGAGCCGAGGACGAGGACAGTGACGAACGTGGCGCGATGCTGGTGGTGGAAGCGGTGACGGGGTTCCAGGTCGGATTGAAGGTGATTGGCTTCAAGCAGGCGCGCGTCGAGGAGACGATCGGCTGCGTAGATCATCCAGACGGCGAGGAACATGGCGGCTGGCTCAGTCCAGGGAAGGTGGAGGTGGGAGCAGCGGGCGATGAATACGGTCCAGAGCGTGGCTACCGTGGGGGCGTCGAGGGAGAGGAGATGCCAGAGAGCGAGGGCGGAGTAGCGCGGACGCGGAGGAGGGACGAGCCGGGGGCGCAGAGAGGGTTGCGCAGGCCCGTGTCTCAAAGGCGAGACATGGGGTACCCCACTTTGTGGCTGTTGGATGGGTTGCCGGTGGGTGTGGGAGAAAGAGCTCATCGGTAGCGAATGAAACAACTGGTGCAGTTAGATGCAATTGCGCGGGATCAGGCCGAAGGGTTGGGGTTGTAATGGCGGGGCGGGGCGGGATCGGGAGAGGCGTGGTCTCGCGATGAGCCATTGTGCGGTGGGGGATCGGCCGCCGGGAGCGTGGGGTGGTAGGTAGGGCCGGCGGTGGTATGGGTAGCGTCCGGGGACCGGTGCTGGCGGGAGCCGGCGGCCCAGAAGTCGGGGTCGATGTCGGGGAAGATGCTGTCGCGTACTTCGATGGCGGCGAGGCGGGCTTCCTGTTCCGGGGTGATGGAGTGGTTGGCTTCGAGATGCTGGAAGATGGATTTGAGCTCGTTGAACTGATCCATGTGGGTCTCGAAGCGGAGCTCGGCGTAGTCTCGGGCAGCGCCGGTGGTGATCAGGAACTGCCAGTCGGAGGATTCGAGCAGGAGAAGCTCGCGGCAGAGCTGCTTGACGATGCGTTCGGCGATGGGCTGGGTGGCGTGCCCGTCGGGCTTCCATGTACCGGCGGTGCAGACGTCGCGGACGTACAGCTCGGCAGGATAGATCTGGGCGTAGGTCCAGGAGGTTTCCGGGTTCATCCAGACGTGGTTGGTGCCTTCGGCGCCCCAGGAGCCTTCGTGCATCTTGATGAAGCCGGCGCGGGGGTAGTGGTCGAGATATTGGGAGCCGGAGGTGAGCTGGATGCCGATGGGATAGTCGTGGAGCGTGCGGGCAACGGCCTCGAGCCAGTGTGGACCTTCGAACCACCAGTGGCCGAAGAGCTCAGCGTCGAAGGGCGAAGAGAGAATCGGGGGGATTGCGTCGTTCATGCCGGCGTTGATGGCTTCCCAGACGAGATGGACGAAGTGGGAGGCGTGGGACTGGGTGCGCTCGGCGGCGCGCGCGGGGTCGTAGGGCTGCTTGTCGGCCATGTCGACGTTGGAGCCGGTGACGGACCAGTAGCGATGACCGCCGGGCCAGCGCTTCTTATGGAAGTCGAGGTAGTTGCTGTCGCCGGGATAGCCGAAGTTTCCGGACCAGACCTGGCTGCCGGTGCTGGGGTCGCGGGGGAAGACGGTGGCGGGGTGGTGCTGGGGTTCGGCGTCGTGTGAGTCGTCGACGTAGTACGGCTGGTAGAGGCGACGGTAGTCGTTGTGGGTCATGGGTTCGTCGGTGGGGCGAACGACGTCGCCATCGCGGAGCTCGTAGGGAGAAGCGGTGCGGGCTGATTCTTCGATAAGGTGGGTATCGACGACGAAGAAATCGATGCCGGATTCGCTGATGGCCTGCTCGACGCCGATGCGGTTGAAGCCGGGAGCGATGGGGGAGCCGTCCTGCTGGGTGACGGGGTAGTTCCAGAAACCGGCGGGGCGATAGCCGCACTCGGGTGCCCAGATGCCGCGAGGGTGTTTGCCGATGTGGCGCTGATGGGCGGTGACGGCGGTGCGAACCTGGGCGCGAACGCTCTCGTCGGTGCCGAGCAGCGGCATATACCCGTGTGTCGCACAGCAGGTGATGATTTCGATCAAGCCGGCGTCGTTGAAGTGGCGAAAGCCTTTGATGATGTCGCCGCCGAGGGCGTTGAAGTCGTTGAGGGCGTCAGTGAAATATTTTTGCCAGAAGCGGGCTAGCTCGGCGTAGCCGAATTCGCTGACGGAGAGGAAGTAGGCTTCGTCCTCGCGCGCGGCGAGGATCTTGCGCTCGAGGTAACGGGGGAAGTCGGTCTTGAAGACGGGGTGAGCGAGTTGCTCGAGGAGGATGGGCGATAGATTGAGACTGCAGTTGAGGGCGATGTTATCGCACTCGAGGTTGGCGAGGACGCGGAGGAGCGGAAGGTAGGTTTCGGCGGCCGCTTCATGGAGCCACTCAATGCCGTGGGGCCAGGTGCCGTGGTTCACGACCCACGGGAGATGCGCGTGGAGCGTGAAGGAGAGGAAGCCAGCGGGCTTGCGGTCGGGATGGGAGCGGTTGGCCTGGGATGTTTGCGCGCTCAATGTTTGTGATCCCTTCTGGCAGGGTGGTGGTCGAGAGGAAAAGCCGCGCGAGACGTGGGGGAGAGTGGGAGGGCGTTCGGCCAGTCTCCATCGTTAGTGGTTAGACGCCTGAGAAGCAGGGAAGCTGCAAAAGCGAAGGGTGCACGCGCTACAGGTAGGCCGGTAATCGCAGCGGGAGCGGAAAATTTCGAACTGCATTGCGTTCGTTGGATGCAAAGTGAATGCTGGGAGGTGCATGGAGTGAGAGTGTGGGTTGGCTGTCCATGGGCCTGACTGGGGAGGAAAGCTGATTTCTCGTGGGCTGCTTGCGAAGGACGTTTGTGCGTGCGTGCCAGGGACGTGTGCAGGAGCGGCGGGGGACGCAACCCGCAGGTGTTGTAGAGGCATCCAGTATGAGAGAGACTACAGCAAGCGACGAGTTTCCACGACCGGATTTTCGAAGTATTTCCAAGCCGGAAGAGAGTATGCTGTCGCAGAGAGTTAAGTCTCGATAGGAGAGTGGTATGGCAGACAATGACAGCGCAGGCGGATTCGGATGGTTTTTGGCAGGGCTGGGCATCGGGGCGCTGGTTGGTGTGTTGTACGCGCCGAAGTCGGGCAAAGAGACCCGCGACGACCTGAAGGCGGGAGCGATGGAAGCGAAGGATCGCGCCAACGAACTCTATGAGCAAGGCAAGACCCAGGCTGCGGCTTATGCTGAGCAAGGCAAGCAGGTTGCCAACCAGTATGTCGACAAGACCAAGCAGACGGCTGCGGAGTATGTCGATAAGGGCAAGGAGTATTACGACAAGGGACGCACTCAGTGGTCGCAGTATGTGGACAAGGGTAAGGACCTGATCCAGACACAGGCCGAGGCGGCGAAGGCTGCGCTCGATGCGGGCAAGGACGCATACGTGGCGAAGACGAATGACACGACGCCGGTAGCTTAGCTCATTGTTTCGAGGCTGATGAGGTAAAGCTTGTTGCGATGAGGGCCGGTGAACGCCGGCCCTTCGTCGTGACGAGCGGGTGGTGCGACTTGCACGGATGTGCAGGAAACGCTGAAGATAGTGAAGATCAAGAGTTCGCAGAGCGAACAGGAGCAGGATCATGCCGGTACTCAGTGGCGCAGCGGTGGTCTTCTACCAGTCAACTTCGGAGTTGACGGGACGAGATATTCATTGGGCGATGATCTTTCTGGCGGTCATTGCGCTGGCGCTCGTGGCGCAGGCTGCTGGTGTGC
Source organism: uncultured Acidobacteriaceae bacterium (assembly GCA_963737325.1). GTDB lineage: Bacteria > Acidobacteriota > Terriglobia > Terriglobales > Acidobacteriaceae > Granulicella. The sequence goes on along the minus strand of CAVTSJ010000001.1, from coordinate 71,617 downwards.
TGATAGGCGCAGCGTTTGGGGCAAAGCTGCTGCACAAAGTGAACGTGATTGCGAACATCGTCGAGAACAAGACGGGGCCAATTCTGGATCAGACGAATGGAATTTTGCAGGAGCTGGGGCCGAAGGTGAAGCGTGTTGGGGACAATGTCGAGCACATCTCGTCGACGGCGCGGGCGAAGGTGGAAGAGCTGGGCGTGACGATGACCGAACTGAACGAAACGATGCGCGAGGTCAACGGACGCACGCGGGTACAAGTGAGGCGGGCGGATGGCATTGTGAGCGATGCGCTGCAGGCTACGGAAGAGGTCTCGAAGTCGGTTCAGCACAGCATCAAGGGGCCGGTGAAGCAGATCGCCGGGGTGGTTGCTGGCGTGAAAGCGGCAATTGACACGCTGGTGGCAAGATCGCCGTTTGGGCGGGGATAGGCGAACACCGAAGATTCCGCAAACCCATGTCTCAGAAGCGAGATATGGGGCACCCGGATTGGTGGGATGCGTAGGGCTAGAGGATCCAGCCGCCGCCGGTTACTTCGTCTTCCTGGTAGAAGACCGCGGATTGGCCGGGGGTGATGGCGCGCTGGGGGTTGTCGAAGATGGCTTCGATGGTATCTGACGCGGTGACGCGGAGGGTGGCGGGGGCGGGCTCGTGGCGGTGACGGATCTTGATGGTCACGCGGACGGGCTCGGTGGGTTCGGGAATGGAGACCCAGTTGAGGCGGTTGGCGGTGAGGCGGGTGGAGAGCAGCTGATCGTCGGAGCCGACTTCTACTTTGTGAGAGTCGGGATGAATCTTTAGGACGTAGAGCGGGTCGGGGTTGCTGAGCCCGAGGCCCTTGCGCTGGCCTACGGTGAAGGCGTGGATGCCTTCGTGGCGGCCAACGACCTCTCCGGATGTTGCGACTAGCTCGCCGGAGGAGTCGGGGAGGGGCTGGCCCTGCTCGGCCAAATAGGCGGTGAGGAAGCTCTGGTAGCTGCCGCCGGGGATGAAGCAAATCTCCTGGGAGTCGGGCTTCTGGGCTAGCTCGAGGCCGTGGTCGGCGGCCATCTCGCGGACCGCTGGCTTCTGCATCTCGCCGAGGGGGAAGAGGGTGCGGCTGAGCTGGTCTTGCGTGAGGCCGAAGAGGAAGTAGGTCTGGTCCTTGGACTTGTCGGCGGGGCGGGAGAGGATCCAGCGGCCGCGGGCTTCGTCGTAATGGTTGCGGGCGTAGTGGCCGGTGGCAATGCGTTCGGCGCCGATCTGGCGGGCGGTGAGGAGGAGCTGATCGAACTTGAGGTGGTTGTTGCAGAGGGTGCAGGGGATGGGGGTGCGGCCGGCGAGGTACTCATCGACGAAGGGGCGAACTACCTCGGCTTCGAAGCGGTCCTGGGCGTTGACGAGGTAGTAGGGGATGCCGAGGTGCTCGGCGACGTGGCGGGCGTCGTACACGTCGTCGATGGAGCAGCAGCGGCCCTGGGGGACGGTTTCGGGGAGGCCGAGGTCGGCGTAGTTGGCGGCGAGGCGGCGCTGGTTCCAAAGCTGCAGGGTGAGGCCGACGAGGGGGTGTCCCTGGGCGTGCAGGAGTGCGGCGACAGCGGAGGAGTCGACTCCTCCGGACATGGCTACGGCGATGGTGTCGTGCTGAGACATAGGCCCTAGGTAAGATGATAGTCTGCGGCGAAGTATGAAGGAAATCCGGACGTAGACGGAACGGGCGAGGATGCCTGGATGGTCGGGCTGAGAGTTGAGGGTTTGTTTGGACGAGAGGCAGCAGAGCACGATGGCGGGAAGATGGGCGTTGCCGTTCCTGGGAGTGGCGTGCGCGGTGGGAGTCGCGTCGATTTACTACAATCAGCCGCTGTTGCTGGTGATGGGCAAGACGTTCGGCCGCGATGCGCGGGCGATGGAGTGGGTGGCGGTCGCGACGCAGCTGGGGTATGCGGCGGGGATTTTATTCTTTGTGCCGCTGGGCGATGTGGCGGAGCGGCGGTCGCTGATGATGCGGATGTACGCGGCCGTGAGCGTGGCGCTGCTGCTGGCGGCGCTGGCTCAAGGGCTGGCGTGGATGATTGTGGCGAGCGCGCTGGTGGGGTTGATGGCTGCGGTGACGCACGTGGTGTTGCCGATCGCTCCAGAGCTGACGAGCCATGAGCAGCGGGGCAAGGCGATTGGCACGGTAATGACGGGGCTACTACTGGGCATCCTATTGGCGCGGACGTTTGCGGGATGGCTGGCGAATGTGGAGGGATGGCGGAGCGTGTTTGTGGTGGCCGCGGTGATGAATCTGTCCTTCGTGCCGGTGATGTGGAAGGTGATGCCGAAGATGGCACCGCGCGAGTCGCTGACGTATGGGCAGGCGATGCGGTCGTTGTGGACGCTGTTTCGCGATGAGCCGCTGTTGCGTGAGGCGGGGGTGCTGGGGGCGCTGACGTTTGCGTCGTTCAGCTGCTTCTGGACGACGCTGGCCTATCTGCTGAACTCGCATTATGGACTGGGGCCGGGGGTGGCTGGGACATTTGGGATGGTGGGCGCGGCGGGGGCGCTGGTAGCGCCGTTCGCGGGATGGCTGGCGGACCAGCGCGGGACGCGGTTTGTGGTAACGGTGGCGGGCGCGGTGATGACGGGCTCGTATGTTTGGCTGCTGGTGACGGATGGCTTGCGGGCGTCGACTGCATGGCACATGGTGGCGCTGGTGGTAGGCGTGGTGGCGTTGGATGTAGGCCAGCAGATGATGCAGGTGGGCAACCAGACGCGCATCTTCGGGCTGGGCGCAGGGGCGCGGAGCCGGCTGAACACGATCTATATGACGATCTTTTTTGCGGGGGGCGCGATGGGGTCAGCGCTTGCGGGGTGGGCATGGTGGCGGTGGGGATGGAATGGAGTGTGCGCGCTGGCGCTAACGCTGATTGGGTTGGCGGGAGTTCGCCATCTGACGGGATACAGCCGTACGCATGGGAGTCGCGGGTGCATGTTCCGGCCAACGAGTGTGACCCGGTCTAAAAGGATAGGGTCCAGGGTCCAGGGTCCAGGGTCTAGGGGTGGAGGCGGGTGGCGGTTGCTGGGTGAGCTTCCGGGTCGTCAGGGATGGCAGAGGCCTGGGCGCGGCGTTCGGCGCGGAGGGCGGCGGAGCGGCGGGCCTGGCGCCAGGTGGTCATCGCGGTGACGCCGTAGTTCCAGACCGCGCTGAAGAGCAGGCCGGTGATGCCGGCGAGCGGCCAGGGCATGCCATGACGAAACGCTTGTGTGCTGATGCCGACGTTGGCGATGCCGCCCAGCGAACACGCGATGCAGAAGGTGAGCATGCCGAACCAGAAGGCTGAGCCACGACGGCGGCGATCCCGGTAGGTGAAGGAGTTGTTGAGGACGTAGTTCAGGATCATGACGATGCCGGTGGCAGAGGCCTGAGCGTCGATGAAACTGAAATGTTCGATCTTGAGGAGAAGACCGAGCAGCAGAAGGTGAATGACGGCGCCGATGGTGCCAACGAGGCAGAAGAGGACGAAGCGGACGGAGATGTAGCTGCCGATGAGCTTGTCGAGAATGAGCTCGAGGTATTCGAGGCCGACGATGAGATCGAGCTTGCTTTGGCCGTGCTGGCGAAGGCGGAAGTGGTAAGGGACTTCGCCAACGCGGACTTCGCCATCGGCGGAGAGCACAATGTCGAGGAGGATCTTGAAGCCGATGCCGGTGAGGCGATGGGCGATGCGCTCGAAGAAGGAGCGGCGAACGATGAAGAAGCCGCTCATGGGATCGGTGAGGTGGGCATGGCGCCCGACGCCGGAGAGACGGCGGCCGAGGCGGCTGAGCTTGATGCGCCAGTCAGAGAATTCGCCCATGCTGCCGCCGCCGATATTGCGGGAGCCGACCACGAGGTCGAGGTGTTCGGAAGACATTTTGCGGACCATCTCGGGAAGCACGGTTTCGTCGTGCTGGAGGTCGGCGTCCATGACTGCGATATAGGGAGCGGAGGTGGCGAGCATGCCTTCGATGCAGGCGGAGGAGAGGCCACGACGGCCGATGCGATGGAGGACGTGGAGGTTGGGCTGGTTGCGGGAGAGACGCTTGACGAGAGCGGCGGTGCCATCGGGTGAGTCATCGTCGACGACGATGACCTCGTAGCGGATATCATGGAGGGTATTGCGAAGCTTCTCGAGTAGCAGGCCAATGTTCTCGCGCTCGTTCAGCGTGGGAATCACGATGCAAAGATCAAAAGACGGCATTGAGATCCTCTGGCGAGTCAACGAAGAGCGTTCGAATCGATGGGCGATTGTGGCGACACGGTACCTAGCGACAGATGCTTGCTGCGCGGTTTCGCGCAAGATTAGATTATAAGTTACTGAGAACGATCAGAGTCGAGAGATAGATGATTTTAGGATCCGCGGCGAAGCAAAGGGCAAGCTCTACACTCGAAGGAATCGAAGAGCAGGTGGAACGGCATGCCGGGGCCGGAATGGCCGCGTTGCTGTGCGTGTTGTTTGTTGCGCTGGTGGGGCTGGCGGCGAGCGACTACCTCTGGTATGACGAGCTGATTATTGTGCGGGTGGCCGCGCTGCGGCACTGGCACGATATATGGAATTTTTATGCCAGCGGGCTGGATACGATTGGGCTGCTGTATGCGCTGTTGCTGCATGCGCTGAGAGGTTTGCCGGCGGACGATGAGATACGGTCGCGGCTTCCCGCGATCGTAAGCTTCCTGGGAATGCTGTGGTGCATGTTTGTGTTTGTGCGGCGGCGGTATGCGGCGGTGTATGCGTTCGCCGTGGTGCTGCTGCTGACGACGTTTCCGCTGCTCGCATTCGCGGTGTTTGCGAAGAGTTACGCGGTGGAGCTGGCGGGGCTGGGGCTGGCGATGGTCTGCTGGCAGGCTGGATTAGAGGGTCGCGGCTGGTGGACTGCGGTGGGCGTCTGGTGCGGGCTGGCGCTGGCGATTTCGTCGCACACGTTTGGGATTTTTCTGGTGGTGCCGTTTGCGGTGGCACAATGGTGGGCGGATGCGCGGCGAGGGCGGGTGAGCTGGGCGATGTGGGCGGCGCTGGTGCTGTTTCCGGCGGTGCTGCTGCCGATGTTGCCGGGTGATTTGAGGGCGGCGAAGCTTTATGGCTCGAACTTCTGGTCGAAGCCGAGTGCGGCGCTGATGAAGCAGACGTACATCGACTACTTCACGACCAACTGGCGGTTCCTGTTGATCCTGCTGATCGCTGGATTGATTGTGTCGTTGCTGCTCGTGGAGGGGAAGAGTTGTGGGGAGTTGCCGGAGCCGAAGAGCGGATTTTCAGGGCCGGAGTGGGTGCTGGTTGGGCTGTTGGCTGCGCTGCCAGCGTATGTGCTGCCGGTGTCGTACCTGCTGCATGCGTATCGAGCGGATTATGTGCTGGGGTATGCGATCGGGCTGGGGATTTTGCTGGTGGCGTTGTTCGCGGAGCAGTCGAAGCGGAGTGGAGCGGCGGGGCTGGTGTTGCTGATTTTGTTTGCGGCGGTGACGCTCAAGGTGGATTTGAAGACGATTCCCAGCGGGGTGGGCGCGCTGGTGCATCCGAAGAGCGTGCATGCTGCGCTGGCAGCGCGGTATGACAGCGAGGAGTGGGTGAAGCTGCTGGAGGGAAGCGATCTGCCGGTGCTGGTGGGCGATCACTTGTTATATACGCGGCTTGATTGCTATGCGCCGGAGGAGTTGAAGAGGCGGCTGTATTTTCTGACGGACTTCGCGGAGGTGTCGCAGTATCCGCTGTCAGAGACTTCGCAGAGAAACTTTTTGCTCTTTGGGGACAGGCTGGGATATCAAACGATGGATGTAGGGAGCTTTGTGCCGTCGCATCGTCATGCGTTGATGGCGGTGGGAGACATGACTGGAACGTTGTGGCTGCCGCCGTACATGATGCACCAGGCGAAGTTGGGGCACGCGTCGCTGCGGCTACTGGGGCCGGGATTTGAGGAGCCGGATGTGTACGACGTGCAGTTCAACCGGCTTCCGGATAACCCTGTGGCGGATCCGAAGCGATGAGCGAACGATGGCAACTTGCTCGTAGGTTTCGACTGCCGGCAGTGATGTGTGCGCTGGCGGTGCTGGTGTGCGAGCTGGTGAGCCGGCCGTATACGACGATGGGGGTATGCGACGACATGTCGTACATCCTGATTGCGCGCAAGGTTGCGGAGACCGGGCACATTTTTTATAACGGGCCGACGACACCGATGCTGGGATGGCAGCTTTACCTGGGGGCGCTGTTTATCAAGTTGTTCGGGTACTCGCTGACGACGGTGCGGATGAGTACGCTGCTGGTGTCGATGGCGCTTGCGTTTGTGTTGCAGCGGGTGCTGGTGCGGGCAAATATCAACGAGCGGAATGCGACACTGGGGACGCTGGCGCTGGTGCTTTCACCGCTTTACCTGGTGCTGTCGGTTACGTTCATGTCGGACATCCAGGGATTGTTTGCGATCGTGCTGTGCTTGTATGGGTGCTTGCGTGCGCTGCAGGCAGCGACGCCGCGAGGGGCGATCGCGTGGATATGCTTTGCGGTGGCGGCGGATGGACTTTGCGGAACCTCTCGACAGATTGCGTGGCTAGGGATTCTGGTGATGGTGCCGTCGGCGGTGTGGCTGCTGCGGTCGCGGAGAGATGTGTTTGCGGCGGCAACGGCGGTGAATGCGGCGGGAGCGCTGTTTGTGTTTGGGTGCCTGCAATGGTTCAAGCACCAGCCGTACAACGTGCCGGAGCATGTGTTTTCGGACAGCTTTTCGGTGAGTCATGCTGCGGGACAGCTGGCGCATATTTCTCTGGATGCGCCGTTCCTGCTGCTGCCGATTGTGGCGTTGTTTCTTCCGGGGCTCCGGAAGAATCGGCGGTGGGTGCTGGCGGTTGGCGCGGTGCTGGCTGCGGGGTACTTATTCCTGGCTACGTATCCGAGTCATGTGCGTGGCAACTTTCCCCTGGATCCCACGGGCGGCGACTGGGTGGGAATTCATGGGGTGTACGAGTTCATGATCCTGAAGGGGGATCCTCCGATTTTTCTTAATCGAGGGGTCCAGGCGGCGTTGGCGGTGGTATCGGTTGGCGGGGTGCTGGGGTTGATTTCGCTGCTCAGCGCTGGGCGTACTGCGCAGCGAGCGGAGGACGCTGCGGGGATTTCGTGGAAGCAGTTGGGCGTGCTGCTGGGGCCGTTCGCAGCGGTCTATGCGCTGTTGCTGATTCCGCGGGCGGGCGACTTTCATTTGACCGAGCGGTACTTGTTAGCACTGCTGGTGGTCGCGCTGGTTTGCATGGTGCGGTACTACCAGGATGCAATCCGGCCGGAGCTCCCCTGGGCTTGCGCAGCGTTGGTCGGGGTGATGGCGATCTATGGCGTGGTGAATACGCACAATACGTTTGCAGTGGATCGCGGTCGCGTGGTGCTGGCGGATGAGCTGCTGGCGGCGGGGGTTCCGGATACGGCGGTCGATAATGGCTGGGAATATAACCAGGGGGTTGAGTTGCAGCGCGCGGGGTTCATCAATGATTACCGGATGATCAATCCGAAGGGCACGTATAGGAAAGCGGCGCCGCTTCCGGAGGGCACGTGCGAGGTGAACGGGCATGACCTGACGCCGCACATTGTGCCGCAGTATGGGATCTCGTTTGATCCGAATGCGTGCTACGGGCGCGCGCCGTTTGCGCCGGTGCACTATTCGCGATGGCTTGGGTGGGAGCCGGGGACGCTGTATGTTGTGTATTACACCAGACACTGAAACGTTCGCTGAAGCACAAGGTGCTCGCGACCGAAGTGGGTGCAACTCAGGGTGGCAATGTACACTCAAATCCAAATGAATATGCACATTAGAGTTTGGAGCCAGATGGCGGGCTTCGGTGTAGTTGAAGTGAAGCAAGAGGGGAATGAATGGCTCGTGTAGTAGTGATTGGTGCAGGAGCGATGGGCCTGGCAGCGGGGTACAGGGCTGCCAAAGACGGGCATTCGGTCGATGTGATTGAAGCGGCTCCTGAGCCGGGTGGGATGGCTGGCCATTTCGACTTTGGTGGATTGTCGCTGGAGCGGTTTTATCATTTCGTCTGCCTGTCGGATCTGCCTACGTTCGAGCTGATGAATGAGCTGGGCATCGGCGATAAGCTGATGTGGCGCAAGACGACGATGGGATACTTCGACGGAGAGCTGCATCCGTGGGGTGATCCGGTTTCGCTGTTCAAGTATCCCGGGTTGAATATATTCGAGAAGATTCGGTATGGGTTGTTTGCGTTTGTGTGCGTGCGACGGAACAGCTGGCCGGTGCTGGAGGAGGATTCGGCAAAGGACTGGATTCTGCGGTGGTGTGGGCAGTCGATCTATGACCGGTTTTGGAAGCCCTTGTTTGACTACAAGTTTTACGAGTATGCCGATAACATTTCGGCTTCGTGGATATGGACGAGGATTCGGAGGATTGGGCGGTCGCGCAAGAGCATGCTGGAGGAGCAGCTGGGGTATATCGACGGAGGCACGCTGACGCTGGTGAATGCTCTGATTGAGGGAATCAAGGCGCATGGTGGGCGGCTGCACATGGGAACGCCGGCGCAGCGGGTGCTGACGGCGGAAGGGCGTGTGACGGGAGTGCAGACTCCGGGGCAGGTGTTTGCGGCGGATGCGGTGATTTCTACGGCTCCGACGCCGTACGTCAACGCGATGGTGCCGGACCTGCCGGAGGAGTGGAAGCAGCGGTATGACGCGATCCAGAACATTGGCGTGATCTGCGTGATCTTCAAGCTGGCGCGCAGCGTGACGCCGCACTTCTGGGTAAATATTTCGGCTTCGGGAATTGAGATTCCGGGTGTCATTGAGTTTTCGAATCTGCGGGATATGGGTGGCGACACGATTGTGTATGTGCCCTATTACATGCCCGTCACGCATGAGAAATTTTCGTGGACCGATGAGCGGCTGCTGGCCGAGGCGTTTGCGTGCCTGCGGCAGATCAATCCGATGGTTGGCGATGTCGATGTGAAGGATGCGAAGGTGGCACGGCTGCGCTATGGTCAGCCGATCTGCGAGCCGGGATTCGCCGCAAAGATTCCACCGGTGCAGACGCCCATTGAGGGGCTGCAGATTGCCGATACCTGCTACTACTATCCGGAGGATCGCGGGATAGCGGAGAGTGTGCGGCTGGGATCGGCGATGGCGCGTGTGGTTGGGGCGCAGACTATAGTGGAAGAGAAACCGATTTTGGAGCGCGTGGGAAATCGCGCGTAACTGCATCGATTCTGGAGAGTATGGCGACTAGAAAAATTGTGATCACTGGGGCTGCGGGCCTGGTTGGGCAGAATCTGCTTCCGCGATTGAAGAGCAAGAACCTGGGCGAGCTGGTCGCCATTGATAAACATCCTAAGAACACAGCCATCCTGAGGCAGCTGCACCCGGAGCTGCGGGTGATTGAGGCGGATCTTGCGGAGGCTGGGCCGTGGCAGCAGGAACTTGAAGGCTGCACGCACCTGATGATCGGGCATGCGCAGATCGGCGGCCTGTTTCCCGAGGAGTATGTGCGCAACAATGTTACGGCCACAGAGCGCCTGCTGGAGGCAGCGATACGGTACAAGGTTCCGTATGCGGTGAACATCTCGTCGTCCGTGGTGAACTCGTTGGCGGTGGACGATTACACCGAGACGAAGAAGGCACAGGAGGCGTTGGGCGCGGCGTCGGGAATTAAGCAGGTGGTGTTGCGGCCGACGCTGATGTTCGGGTGGTTCGATCGCAAGCATGTCGGCTGGCTGGGACGGTTCATGCAGCGTGTGCCGGTGTTTCCGGTGCCGGGCGATGGGAAGTTTCTTCGTCAGCCGCTGTACGCTGGGGATTTCGCGGACATCGTTGCTTCGTCGATTGAGAGGGAGATTACCGGGGCGTACAACATCACGGGCATGGAGCGGATTGACTACATCGATCTGATTCGGTTGCTGAAGCAGGCGACGGGAGCGAAGGCGCGGATTGTGAAGCTGCCGTATCGCGTGTTCTGGGCACTGCTGAAGACCAATGCGCTGTGGGACAAGAATCCTCCGTTTACGACCAAGCAACTGGAGGCGCTGGTGACGCCGGATGTGTTTGAAGTGATCGATTGGCCGGGAATTTTTCAGGTGCGCTCGACGCCGTTGAAGGAGGCGTTCTATGCGACGTTTCGTGATCCGGTGTATTCGCAGGTGGCATTGGATTTTTAGACGGCACGAGTGAAGCAAAAGAGAAACGCCCCAATCCGGAGGAGGATTGGGGCGTTTCTGGTTGAGGTGGGGTTGGGTTAGAAGATGATCTTGCCGGCGAACTGAACGTTGAAGGGTTCGCCGGGGCCGATGCCAGGGGCGCCGAAGAAGGCGCCGATGGTTGAGCCGACGGAGTTGCCACCAGCGCTGGTCTGGGGTGCGCCTACGGGAGCGAGGTTGGTGTAGTTGAAGAGGTTGAACATCTCGGCGCGCAGCTGGAGGGTGACGGGGCCGGCGAGCTTCGTGTTTTTGACGATGGAGAAGTCGACGTCAGAGAAGCCGGGATTGTAGTACTGGTTGCGGCGCTGGTTGCTGATCTGGCCGGGGGCGGGTTCAGAGAAGGCGGCCGAATTGAACCACTGGGCCGACCCGTCGATGATCTGGTGGGAGACGCCCTTGAAGGCCGAGATGCCAGTGACATTGGCGCGGTCAGCGTTGTCGCCATTGCCGAGCTCGTCGGCGTTGGCTACGACGCTGAACGGCTGGCCGCCGTGCAGGCTGATCGCACCGTTGAGTTCCCATCCCGTGGTGAGGCGGGGGTAGGCGGTTCCTCCGGGAATTTTATAGTTCAGCAAAGCGGCGAACGTGTTGCGGGTGTCGTAGTCGCTGTTGCCGTACTCCAGCTTCTGGCGATAGCTGTCCTGAGGAAGATAGGGGATGAGGCCCGTCTCGTAGTCGAGCGCGTGGCTCCACGTATAGACGATCTCGGAGGTGAGGCCGTGGTAGTTGGTGCTGCGCACCGTTGCCTGAAGGCTGTTGTAGTTGGCATTCAGGTTGCTGTTGAGTTGGTTGACGTTGCCAATGTTGGGGAATTGCGAGAAGTAGGGGCGCGTGCACTGCTGATATGAGTAGTTGTTGGGATTCGGTGGAAGACAGGCGGCAGGGAAGTTTGCCGGAAGGTTGTCAGCGGTAAGCAGTTGGCTGCCGATGGCGTAAGGGTTGATGTCGAGAACGCTGGTGAGTTTACGGGACAGCGTTCCGAGGTAGCCCAATTGCACGATGACTCGCGGTCCAATCTCCTGCTGCACGTTGACGTTGTAGCTATAGGTGTAAGAGGGGCGGTAGTTGGGGTTGACGGAGAAGGCGTTGGTGACGCCGGCGCCGGCTTGGGCTTGGGCGAGGGTTGGGAAGATGGGCACGCCCGAGGAGATTACGGCGCCGCCGCCAGCGTTGGTGGGAGTTGCCTGCGCAGTGACGACGGGCAGGGCTCCGGCGAGGTTGTTGCCGATGCCGAGCGCGCCGCCGTCGGTGGTGCCGCGGAGGTTGAGGATGGAGAGCATGTAGACGGTGTCATAGTAAATGCCAGCGCCTGCACGGAGCACCGTCTTCGGCGCGAGGGCATAGGAAGCGCCGATGCGAGGGCTGACGGATCCCTTGAAGGGATGGTAGAGGTCGCTAACGTTGCTGCCCTGGATGGCAAAGCCTCCGGGGAGAGAGGGGTCGAAGCTGGTGAGGTCCTTGCCAGAGTCGTGAACACTCTGCGCGTAGTCGTAGCGGATGCCGTAGTTGATATTCAACTTTGAAGTGATCTGCCATGCGTCCTGTGCGAACAGATTCCAGGTGTTCTCATAGACAGTACGCTTCTGATTGCCTTCGGCGATGTAGGCGTTGTTGGTGGAGACGCAGCCGGCCATGAAGTCCGCCAGCAGAAGGACGTTGCCGTCTGTTTCGGTGATAGGCGTATGGCGGACCGTATCCACCGGGGGTGGCGCCGTGGCGAGGGCGTCGCAGGCAGCGGAACCGCCGTTGGGAGACCAGGGGCCCTGGGAGCCGTCGAAGGTAAATACGCCACGGGAGCCGGTCTGATAGAAGTCGTAGACCTGGGATTTGCGGAACTCACCTCCGAAGCGGAACTCATGCTTGCCCACGGTGTAGGCGACTGCATCGTTGAAGTGGCCGGTGATGTCCTGACGCCCCTCGGGAGGCGTGACGCCGATGGGATCGAAGCCGCTGGCGCTGCCGGTGAGACCGCTGCCAGCGGCGGCGCCGCCGATGGTGATCTTGGGAGCGCCGGAGAGGGTGGGATCGGTGACGCCGGTGTCGAGGCCGAGCGCAACAGGATCGTAATCATGCACGGCATCGGAGAAGACCTGGTCGAAATAGCTGACACCGAAGAAGGCCTGGTTGGCGAGCTTGGGCGAGAAGATGTGGTTGTAGATGACCGCGTAGTTTTCTACGTGGATGGGGGCAACCTCGAAGTAGGGGCTAAGCGCGCTGCTGGTGGGCGCGGTCTGGTTGCCGTCGCCGAAGTAGCCGCGCATGCTGAGCTGGTTGCTCTGGTTGATGTTGTAATCCAGGTGCACGATGGGGTTGAAGCTGTGCCCGTTTTCGGTGCCGGGATTGAAGTAGTTGAGGGATGACGCGGGACCAGTGAGCGCCGATGCGGGCCACAGGTTTGCCAACAGTGCGGTGGAGACAGGGTTTACGGGGATACCGTAGGAATCGATAAGGGCGATGGCTTCAGCCTGGTAGGAGGTGGAGGGTTCGGTCTTGGATTGTGCTGCGCCGATGACGAAGCCCTGGTGCTCATAGGCGAGGAAGAAGAAGAGTTTGTCCTTGATGATGGGGCCACCGACGCTGCCGCCGTAGTCAATGTCGCGGGTCTCAGTCTTCTTGGAAGTGGGCGCGAAGGGAGTGTTGGAGGCGAAGAACTCGTTGCGGTTGTAGTAGTAGCCGTCGCCGTGGAAAACATTGGTACCGGACTTGATGGAGAGGTTGACGGTGCCGCCAGCGTTACGGCCGGTCTCGGGCATGCCACTGGTGATGAACGAGAACTGCTCGATGGAGTCGAGCGGAACAACGATGCCGGCGATGCCGGAGACCCCACCCTGATTGATGGCAGGGATGTTCCACCATAGATCGTTGTTGTCGGTACCATCGATCTGCCAATTGACCTGGTTGGTGCGAACGCCATTGACCTGGGCTGCGCCGGCGCCGCCGCCGACGGAGTAGCCGGCGAATCCTGGGGTGTACTGGATGAACTGGGTGAAGTCGCGGCCGTTGCTGGGCGCGTCGCTGATGACCTGGCTGGGGATGTCGGTGATGAGCGCGGACGAGGTGGTGTCGAGGGTAACGGCGGAAGCGTTGACCTCCACGGTTTGGGCGGAGCTGGAGACGGCGAGGCTGACGGGAAGAGTGTAGGGCGTGCCCGCGGAGACTGGTATCTTGTCGTATTTGCTGGTGCTGAAGCCGGCGACGGCAACGGTGACGGTGTAGGTGCCGACGGGAAGATCCTGGAAGGCGAATTCACCGGCTGAGGAGCTGACGGTGGTGTGGGTGACGCCGGTGTCGACGTCGAGGATAGTGACAGAAGCGTGCGCGAGGGTAGCGCCAGTTTTGTCGGTGACGGTTCCGTTTAGACTGCCGCGGAAGTTTTGCGCAGAAGCGACGAGACTTCCTGCGATGAGAATTAACAGCAAGAGCAGAGCGTGGGGCTTGAAGTTGTTCAAACGAAAGTGCTGCATCAAAGGCGCCTCCTGAGTACACGAATCCTGCATCGTTCTTTGAGGGAACGATGGGTAGAGAGAACTTCGCACGCCTGCAGGTGTGCGAGGTCCTGAGAGTCGGATCATCTGATACGGATCAGCGGGTGAGACTCACGTACGGTGAAAAATGTAAAAAGGGTAATCCTTGGAATGTAACCGTAGAGTAACAATTTGGCAAGCGATTTCTGTCACGGTAGGCGGCAACTTAAATGTGGTCTTGGGAAGGAACGTCACTGTTGGCGAGGCGAGGCTTTGAGAAATGCGCAGATCAAGCCTCGGCGATCGAAACAGGTTGCTCGCTATTTCTTCTGCTGGTGGTTGCGGAACCACTTGCCGATCGACGGGCGTGGAAAAGATCGCAACTAACTAGCGTCGTCACGCTCGCGGGGATAGGGAGCCTGACGCATCGGAGTTGAGGCGTTTGAATTGCCGTGGTGGTAGATTATTTTTCTGCGGAGAGGATGATGTAGCTGCGGCCAAGATACAGACGGTACTGGCCCGGCGCTTTTTGTTCGGCAACGATATGGAGGGGGTCGGGGCGAGTCATCTGCGGGTCGCGGCTGGTGGTGGCCTGCAGTACTTCATTGCCGGCAATATCCATCACGACCATGCGATCGCCACCGACGAAGCCGAAGCCATAGGCGCCCGGAGGAAGAACCTTGCCGCCGATTTTGAGATGGACTTCGTTGAGAAGATAGGCTTGGTAGGTCTGCGCAACCGCGGACGAGTAGCCCGAGGTGTCAACCAGAGCAAGAAGGACGAGGTCGCCGTTGCCGAATCGAATGCCGGCGGAGTTGCGTCCCTGTACGGTTGCGGTCAGCCCCTTGTAGAAGACGGTCTTGGGAAGGAGCCCGGCGGCCTGGGTACGATCGAGAGCCCCGGGAGTGGTCTCTGTCTTCGGGATGGAAGGGGATGCGCTCTGTGCGGGGGCGGCAGGGAGGAAACCGATTCCGGCGGCGCAAAGAGTCGAAAGGACGAGAAGGCGGCTGAGCGACTTAGTTTTGATTGTCATGGCGACCTCATCATACGGATTGATTTGGTGACCTTGCAAGGCAGGTTGGACGATCATCGAGGCGTGGTGTGAGAGGGATCTGGATCTACGAGGATGTCTTCGAGCTTGAGGTAGGCAGCGTTGGTCCAGCCGAAGCCTACGACGTTGCTCTTGTAGCCGGTCGCGACTTTGACGTTTGCAGAACCGCTGACCACGTTGTACTTCTCGCGAATGGTGCCATCGCGGAGGAAATTGTCGAGGATGGTTGCAGTGAACTTACGCGCGATGCGGGCCGCGTCGGCGTGGAAGCCGTAGCGATCGAGGCCTGAGACAGCAAGCCAGGTGATGGGCGCCCAGCCGTAAGGAGCGTCCCATTGCACGCCGGAGACGACGTCGCTGGTTTGCAGGCCGCCGGCCTGTTCAAAGAGGTTGAGGTGACCGCGGACGGCTGCCGCCTGTGCGGCGTTGGCGGCTCCGGCCCAGAGTGAGTAGTAGGTGGTGAGAAAGTGATAGTTGGATTGCTTACCCGTGACGTAGTTGTAGTCAAAGTAGAGGCCGGCATCCTGGTTCCAGAGATATTTGTCGATGGCGGCTCGACGGTTGGCGGCACGGCGGGTCCATGCGGCAGCCTCGTCATTTCTGCCGAGGATGGTGGCGAAGTCTGCCATGTCGCGTTCGTACTTGTAGAGCAGGCTATTGAGGCCGATGGGGGCGAAGTCGACGGTTGAGCCGGAGAAGGGGCCGAAGCGGAAGCTGGGATCGAAGCCGGATTCGCGCATGGCACGGTCGCTGCGGTAGAACGCGGCGGAGAGGCGATGGCCGTCGACGACTGCGAGCGCGCAGCCGTGCGATGCGGTGACATCACAGCTGGTGCGGGCGAGCTGTCTGGCTTCGGCCGGGGTTGGGTTTGCGGGGCCGGGCACGAGGTACTCGGGGTGATCGTTGGGATGCGCGAGCAGCCAACGGATCACGTCCGGGTAGTAGGTGGAGTCGTCCGCCTGCTCGGGTACGGGGCCCTGGCCGAGGTCGTAATAGCGGGCGAGACCAGTGGTGCCGGCGCGATGCTCGGGTGAGATCCAGAGGGCGTAGTCGCGCTGCGCGTAGCTGTAGGCGCGGGCTAGCCATTGCTTGTCCGGTTGCGCGCCGGGTGCGGGATGCTCGTAAACCTGGCGGATCATGGAGGAGAGAAATGGCGGCTGCGATCGCGTGAAGTAGTAGGTGCGGTTGGCGTTGAGAATGGCGCCGTAGTTGGCGATCTCGAAGAAGAAGTTTTCGACGATGCCCTTGGCGAGATCTCGGCGGCCGTCGTGTTCGAGACCGAGGAGGATGAAGTAGCTGTCCCATCCGTACATTTCGTTGAAGCGTCCGCCGGGAACGACGTAGCGATTGGGGAGATAGAGCAGACCTTCGACGGGCAGCTCGGAGGGTGGCACTTCGTCGATGTGGTGGATGACGCGCGGGAGATGGCGGACATCGACATTGCAAGACTGGCGCATGGCTTGGACCGCACGGGGTGTAGGGAGATCAGCGGGGAGATAGAGGACCGGGACCTGGTTGACCTTGGGGTCGACCACGGATTTGCAGTCTGACATGGAGCGCGAGAGCGTGTCCCATGAATTGTGGATGTAGTCGCGGATCTGGGTTTGGTCCGTTGCCGAGGGCGACTGCGCGCAGGCAACCAACGAGGCCAGGAGAAGCAGAGCGGAGATTGTGCGGGTGCGGATCATAGTCAGCAGTTATCCATGAAGAACGACAAAGGCAATTCGCCCGGCGAGGGGGTGGTGCGCCGTCAGATTCGAGCAGGCTACTTCACGCTTGCTACCCAGCTCGCGTAAGGCGGCAGCGTAATGTTGTCGAGGGTGGAAGTTGACTGCAACGACGGGTCGTCCGCTGCAATCGTCTTTACCGTCGTGCCCGTAACTCCGGAGCCGGTGAGGTTGAGGGCGATGGTCTTCGGCTCGGCGGTGAAGTTCATGGCGACGACGACGGCGGGGCCTGAGCCGGTGGAGCGCACGTAGGAGAGAACGTCCGGGTTACTGGTGTCGAGCATCGTCATCGTGCCGCTGTGGAGAGCAGGAACGTCGCGGCGCAGAGCGATGAGTTGCTTGAACCAGTTCAGCTCCGAGTTGGGATCTTTGGATTCGACGGCAACGTTGATGGTTTTGTAGTTGGGCGGGATTGGCAGCCAGGTGTGGGGGTTGGTACTGAAGCCGGCTTGAGGACCGGGCGTCCATTGCATGGGAGTGCGCTCTCCGTCGCGGCCCTTTTCCTTTGGCCAGCCGGTGATGCCGATGGGATCGCGCACGTCCTCGCGTCGCGTGGGCGTGGTGGTGTGCATGCCGATCTCCTGGCCGTAGTACATGAGTGAGGTGGCCCTGGTGGTGAAGAGCATGGTGGCGAGGAGCTTGTTGATCTGGTCATCGTGAACGCCGTCGCCGTAGCGATCGATGGCGCGGATGTTGTCGTGGTTGTCGAAGACAATGAGCGGTTGCGAGCCATGAATCTGCGTCTCAACTTCTTCGATGTGCTGGCGGAAGTCGTCCGCGTTCAGCTTGGAGTGATCGCCGTGGAAGCCGATGAGCATATCCATGGGCAACTGGAGTTCATTATGGGCGGTGCCACCGTACCATTTGTCGAGCTCGGCGGTGTTGGGAAGATAAGTTTCGCCAATGAGGACGCGGTCGCCGGGGTACTTTGCGACCATTGCGCGCATGCGGCGGATGACGTCGTGGACTTCGGGCAGATTGTCGGTGTAGGTGTTGCCGACGTTGGGATCGCCCTGCGCGTTGATCCCGCCGAGCTCCGGATTGTTACGCAGCTTGGGGTCTTCAAAGAGGCTTGGAATGGCGTCGAGACGGAACCCGGCAACGCCGCGATCGAGCCAGAATTGCATGGCGCCGAACATCGCTTTCTCAACTGCTGGATTGCGCCAGTTGAGATCGGGCTGCTGTTTGTAGAACTCGTGGTAGTAGAACTGGTGGACTGCGGGGACCCACTCCCAGGCGGAGCCGCCAAAGCCGGAGACCCAGTTGTTGGGCGGGACGCGACCCTCGTGTTCAAAGCGCTTTTGGTAGGCCGTGACGTCGGGGGAGTTGGCAGGAATGCCGTCGTTCCAGACGTACCAGTCGTGCTTGGGGTTGGTGCGGGAGGTGGAGGCCTCGATGAACCACTGGTGTTTGTCGGAGGTGTGGTTGAGGACCATGTCGAGGATGACGCGGACGTGATGCGTGCGGCCCTCAGCGATGAGGCGGTCCATGTCGGCGAGGGTGCCGTACTGCGGATCGACGGACTCGTAGTTGGAAATGTCGTAGCCGAAGTCGACTTGCGGCGAGGGATACATGGGAGCGATCCAGATGGCGTCGACGCCGAGCTTCTGCAGGTAGCCGAGGCGCGAGGTGATGCCATTGACGTCACCGATGCCGTCTCCGGTGGTGTCCTGATAGGAGCGCGGATAGATCTCGTAGACGACCGCGTGCTTCCACCAGGGATCGGCAGAAGCGGTTTGCGTGGACGTGGGCGGGAGGGCAGACGCGAAGGTGCCGCAGAGAAGGGCGAGGGTTGCGGCCGCGAGGGCGGCAGAATGAGAAAAGCGACGCCAGGCGCGGGATACGGATGCGGACAACGGGTTCATCGAAATGCCTCCAGCAAGACCGGCGAGACGATCGGATCCGCCGCAGGGTTGAGTTTATCCTCTCGCGATTGCGATGTTGAAGAAGGGCGATTTAGTTGGGATCGGATTCGGTTGCCGTGGGAGTTGGCGGGACGGGCTGGGGTGTCGCGGGGACAACGATTACCTTGCGCTTGGCGCGCAGATAAGCGACGAGGTCCTTGATCTGCGGGTCGGTGAGGGAGTTGCCGAAGGCGGGCATCATCATGCCCCCGTTGTGGATCTGGAGCGTGATCTGCTCTTTATTCATGCGCTTGCGGACGAGTTGGAGGTCTGGACCTTTCTTGCCGCCAATGCCTTCGGGCCCATGGCAATGCGCGCAGCCGCGCTGGGCGAACAACTCCGCGCCGCGTTGTTTTGCGCTGGAGCCGGCGGATACGGTGGATAGCGGTTGCATCAGCGAAACGCCCGTGAGGACGCAGCCCACCACTGCGCAAACAACTGCTGTTTGTGAAAACGCTCGCATGAAAAACCTACTTCAGGGTAGGAGAGTTGAGCGAGCTTTGTCCAGACGAGGGTGCAGCTGCGGTAAGAGGAACACCTGGCTGCGTTTCATCAGCGCCTCGATGATCCAGATCGTGGACATGCCATGGAACACTTTCCTGCGCCACTTCGGGATGCTTGCGAAGGTATTCCAGCGCGAACGTGCTGGCGGTGGGGTCGTCTTTTTGATCGGCGAAGGCCGCTGCTTCGATAGCGGCTTTATCCTTTATGCCAAGTCGGCGGTAGAGAATGGCGAGATTGTAGTGGGCCGCGAGATCGTCGGGATCGATGGATTGAACGTATTCGTACTCGGCTCGCGCGAGCTCGTACTTGTGTTGCTGGTAGAAGGAGAATCCGAGCTCGCGATGGGCATCGCGGGACTGCGGAAATTGAGCAACGACCTTTTGCAGATCGGCGATCGCTTCGTCGACCTCACCTTGATTGCGTTGGACCAGTGCGAGGTAATAGAGGGCGCGTGCGTTGTCTTTCGCGAGAGACAGGGACTTCTCGAGATAAGGCACCGCGTCGTTGTACTTCTCCCACTGGATGTAGGTGAGCCCGATGTTCGTGGGCGCGTCGGCGTAGTTGGGACGCAGTTGGGCTACATGCTCGAAGGCGCTGATGCTGGCCGCAAACTGCTGGGCATCGAGGAGCCCAATGCCGTAGTTGTTCCACCGCATCCATACAGGATTTTCACCGGGCAGAGGAGCAGTTGCCGGATTCGTTCCGACGTTGAGGGTGCGTGTGGTGCTGGTTACTTGAAGGACGGGTTCAATGTAGTGCTTGCCCTTTGGCGTCTTCATCGCTGCATCGAGGAAGTGCTGATCGAAGCGGCGATAGAGAACCTCGGCCGTGATGGTGACCGGCTCGGTGGTGCGCGGCATGGTGAAGGCGTAGCGCACGAGCTGCGAGCGCCCCGACTGGATAGTGTTATTGAAAGCTACAACACGGTTGTCCCAGACCTGATGGAGATCGTTGATGTGTCCTTGCTTGTTGATCAGGCGATTGGTGAAGCTATGGGCTGAGGGGTCGAGCGAGTCGTCGGATTGGATGTAGCCGCTCCTGGCGAGTACTTTGCCACTGGCGTTCTTGACGGTGAAGGCAACCCACGACTCGTAGAAGTCGCGCTGTTCGGGGACGTAGGAATGGCCGGCCCCCTTGTTCTGGATGACGACGCCGACGGTAATGCGCTGGCCAGGGTTCAGTGTGAATGGCTCGGTGCCAAGCGGCGCGATGAGTTGGGCCTGATCTGCGGAGGGCGCGGTGGGCTCGATCGAGAAGATGTCGACGTTGAGCACGTTGTTCTGGAGGAACTCGGTTACGCGCTTGAGTTGCTCATCAAAATGGTAGTACTGCGGGATGAGCGAATTTGCCGCTGCCCACCGATGCGACGCGAGCTTTCCGTCTTTGGCGCCGGAGTCCGGGAGCGAGGCTAGCTGCTCCTTCTGCATGTGGCATGTCTGGCAGGTGGAGACAACGGGTTTCTTGTAGAAGGGAAGCGGAGACTGTTGCGAGAAGGAGGAGTTTTGCCATTCGTCGTAGACGGCGAAGGCGCGCTGCCACTTGTAGTCGTTGAGCATCTTGGGCAGGGCGGCCTTGTGGCAGGCGGCGCAGAACTCGGGTGTGGAATAGAACGGCTTCATCACGGCAGCGGAGTGGCGGTCGAGGTGGGCGAGGATCTCGGCGTCGGGGACGGGCCCGTGGATGGGCTTACCGTTTTCGTCAAGCAATACCGAAGGCTCCGCGAGGACGTAACTGCCAGTTCCGTACTTATTCACGGACTGGATGGAGTGGCACACCATGCAGGTGATACCGTCCTTGTCGTAGGAGCGCGAGCGCGGGCCGCCATCGACGAGCGCGCCGGCGGCCAGCGCTGTGGGATTGTGGCAGCCCTCGCAGTGACGCGAATAGCTCAGTCCCTTTTCGTCGTTGAGGGTGTTGACGTTGAAGATGTACCAGGGCGTGCGGAAGGAGTTGGCGTGTGCGGACTGGCGCCACTCTGCGTGGGCTTCCTGGTGGCAGTGAGCGCAGTACTCTGCACTGAGGAAGCTCTTGGGGTTGATGAACTGACCTGTGTCGGTGGTCATGTTTGAAGGAAGGAAGGGATGCCCGGCGACGAAATGATCTTTGTAGGTTGCAGCAATCTTCTGGCTGTAGGCGCTTCGCGATGTTGTTGCATTGCTGGAGTCGTTTGGCGCCTGTGCGAGGAGGGGAGTCGCCAGCAGGAACGAGGCCATAGCCGCAGCAGCGATGCCTGCAGATTGCTGATGGGAGATCAGGCGAAGCAACATTTCGAATCCTCAGGAACTGGTGGTCGGTAGTGTGAAAGTCTGATCGAGGCTATAACAGCGAGTTAAGCGTTGTCTGCTGGTCGATTGGTAGAGGCGCGCCTCCATCGAAAGGTGGAGACACGGCGTCGTTGGTTAGGGCTTGGTGGCTGGCACGGGTTTGCCGTCGCCCTCTTTGAGGGTGACGATGCGATCGATGTTGGGGACTGCGAATTGCTCGACGTTACCGCTTGGCCAATGAACTTCGAGCGAATCGACCTTGGTGGTGGTGCCGAGGCCGAAGTGGGGGCGCATGTCAGAGGTGGAGGCGAAGCTGCCGCCGGAAAAGATGTCAGCGCGCTGGCGCATGCCGTTGGCACTGAGATAGAGCGTTGCACCGATGGCGTCCCGCGGGCTTTTTGGTCCGCCGATGAGTTTGAATGCGACCCAGTGGTTGGTGTTTGGATCGACATTCTTGAACAGCGCGGGCACGGAATCCATGTTGTTGATGACGGCATCCATGCGGCCATCGTTGAAAAGATCGCCGACGGCCAGGCCGCGGGACGGCATGACCTCGGCCAAGCCAGTTCCTTGGACGGCGGGGACCGGCTCAAGCCGCCTTGCCTTCGATGTTATGGAAGAGGAGCGGGCGTTCTGCCCAGCTGGTTCCCCAGTTGTTGGTGTCCGCGTTGCGGTAGACATGACCGTTGACCTCGAGCAAGTCTTTCCAGCCGTCGTTGTCGTAGTCGAGGAACGCGGTACCCCAGCCGAGGAAGGGGATGGTCATGTCGGCGATGTGCATGTCGTCGCTGACGTCGGTGAAGTTGGCGTCACCGTCGTTGCGGTAGAGAACCTTGTAATCGTCGGAGAAGTTGGTGTTGAAGATGTCGACCTGGCCGTTGTTGCGGTAGTCTCCGACAGCGATTCCCATGGATGCCGTTTCGCGGCCCTGCGCATTCAGCGCGTAACCGGAGGCGTAACTCTGGTCGGTAAAGGTGCCATCGCCGTTGTTGATGTACAGGTAGTTGGGGGTGGAATCGTTGGCGACCAGGAGATCGACTTTGCCGTCGTTATTGACATCGATGAAGACGGAGGAGAGGCCGTAGTAGCCGGGTTTGTCGGCGACGCCGGCCTTCTCGCTGACGTCGGTAAAGGTGCCGTCGCCGTTGTTATGGAAGAGATGATCGCTTTCGCCGGGCAGGCCGCGCGGTCCGCAATAGGTGCGCACGCCGCGGTAGCTGCAGAAGGTGAGGGGAGGGTGTCGGTATCGGTTAGCTGCGACTTGATGTCGTAGTGGACGTAGCCGGGCACGAAGAGATCGAGCCGGCCATCGCCGTCGTAGTCGCCCCAGGTTGCGCCGGTGGACCAGTTGCCGAGGGCGACGCCGGCCTTCTCGGCTACGTCGGTGAAGGTGCCGTCGTGGTTGTTGTGGTAGAGCCGATTCTTGCCGAAGTTGGAGACATAGATGTCGGGCCAGCCGTCGTTGTCGTAGTCTCCGATGGCCACGCCGAAGCCCCAGCGATCGTTGCCGACGCCGGCTTTCTCGGTCACGTCGGTGAAGGTGCCGTCGTGATTATTGTGGAAGAGCGCGGCATGCGGAGGGAGAGCTTTTCCATCGAGCGCGGCCTGGGTGCTGCCGTTCACGAGATAGATATCCAGCCAGCCATCGTTGTCGTAATCCAGGAGGGCGACGCCGGAGCCGATGCTTTCGAGGATGTATTTCTTGTCGGGCGTACCCATGACGTGATGCCATTTGGTCAGGCCTGCCTTGGCGGCGATGTCCTCGAAGACGATAGGGCCAGCCTTGACCGTGCCACCCTCTGTGATGGGCAGGTGGTTCGCGTCGGTGACCGGGGGATAGACGCCGGCTGTGCTGGAGCCGCCGTGGGCTGCGGGCTGAGCGCCTTCCTGCGGCTTCTCCTTCTGGGATTCGAGTGGCGTCGTTGTCTGGCTGCGCAGGGGCAGGGAGCAGACAAGGAACGCGACGGAGAGGACGAGGGCGGAGTGGGCGACGACGGAGTGCAGGAGGGCGGAGCGCGTGAAGCGCTTTGCAGCGGCAGGAGTAGATGACATGATGAAGCGGTTAAGTCCTTTCCAAGTCGCGCACTTGCCCCGTGTAGTCGGACAGCGAGCAGCCGCTATCCTACGTTAAGTTGGGGGAAGAATCAGCGTTTTCCAAAATAGCGCGAAAAATCGGCTTCGGGATCAACCATTCGATGGAGGAGTGGCTCTTTCGGCACATTTTTCTGCCGGGTCGGCGCGATCATGTCTCCGCGGCGTTCCGCCTGGCAGCCAGGAAGGAAGACGTTCAAAATGTGGGGAGTATGGACAAACGGAGTGCGGAGCAGCATGCTGGAAGAAGGATGCAACCGCTCTGGTTCTCTCTGTGTGCACGACCGCTTCGGGCGCTGTTCTGCGTTCTGCTGCTGGCGTGCGCGGTGGTGCAATCCAAGGGGCAAAATCTCAAGTACCTGAGCCAGCAGGCGTGGTCGACGGAAGAGGGACTTCCGCAGAGCAGTGTGCACAGCATCGTGCAGACGCCCGACGGCTATCTTTGGTTGGCGACCGAGGGTGGGCTCGTGCGCTTCGATGGCTTTACGTTCCTGACCTTCGATCGGGGCAATCAGCCTGCGTTTACGAGTGACGATGTCTGTTGCCTGGCGACGGATCGCGATGGGCTTTGGATTGGCACCGCGGATGGAGTGCTACGGCTGCAGCAGGGACAGTTTTATCGTTACAGCACCGACGATGGACTTGCGTCTTCGACCATAGATTCGATTCATGTGACGGGGGAAGGTGCGCTGTTCGTTGAGACCGCAGATGGGTGGTCGCAGTGGGACCGGACCAAGTTCAAGCCTCTGCAGCGTGCTCCGGCTGAACTGGAAGCGAACGGAGCGGGAACGGTCGCGTTGCCGGGAAACTCATCGTGGAGGTTTTCTTCTACTCTGGTGTCTAACGGCGGCCGCCAGTGGCACGTTGGTGAGGAGCTACCGAGCGGACGGATCCAGTCGGTGCGGGTTGACCGAGAAGGGCTGGCGTGGGTGGGGATGAACGGCGGGCTGTTCGTGCTCAGCGCGGACAAGCCAGCGGCCACTCCCGTGACTTTGCTGAATGGTAACTCGGTACTCTCCCTCTTTGAGGACACGGAAGGCAATCACTGGGTTGGGACTGAGACATCTGGTTTGCATATCTTGCGCCGGCTGGCGTTTCGGAGCGACGCCGCGCTGGCGGACCAGGCAGTGACCAGTGTCGTACAGACGAAGGACGGCTCTATCTGGGTGGGAACGCGGGATGCAGGCCTTCGTCGCGTGCGCATCGATGGGCAGGAAGATCAGATCCCCGAAGGCAAGCTGGCGAGTGCTGTGATTTTATGCCTGGCGCCTGAATGGACTGGAGGCCTTTGGGTAGGGACGCCGGACGGCTTGAATTACCTGGACGCCAGCGGTTCTGTCCGGCGGATCACCTCGGCGGACGGCCTTCCCGACGACTACATACGCGCGCTGGTCGGGGACAGCGATGGATCGGTGTGGGTTGGAACGCGGCAGGGGTTGGCTCATGTGCAGAGGTTCGGGGAACATTTCAGCATCCAGACGCTGACGACTAGCGATGGGTTGGGCGGAGACCTGATTGGCGCTCTGATGTTCAAGTCGGGGGAACTCTGGGTGGCCACCTCGGGAGGCCTGTCGGTCGTGCACGACGACTCGACGATTCGAAACTATACGGCCCGGGATGGATTGGGCGCGACGATCGTGACGGCGATGGCGGAGGACGGTGCAGGACACCTCTGGGTCGCGGGGAATGATGGCAGCTTGAGTTATTTCACAGGCGAGAGATTTCTGCCGGTCGGCAAGTTCGCAGAGAACGCAGCGCGGGGAGGAAACATCGAAGGGATCACTGCCGATCGGCTGGGGTACTTCTGGTTTCGCATGGATCGCGGCATACGCCGGGTTGCGGTGAGCGCACTAACAGGCTGCGTGGGGAAGGATCGCTGCACTTTGCCGAATAGCGCGATGGTGCAGTATGGGCCTGCGGATGGCCTGCCAAACGACGAGGTCGTCGCCGGTGAGCCTTCGGTGGGCTGGCTGACGACCCATGGAGAGATCTGGTTCCCGACGCGAGGCGGTGTGGCGATTGTGGATTCGGAACACCTCCCCGCAAATGCGTTTGTGCCGCCGATCGTCCTGCAGCGGTTTTCCGTGGATGATATCTCCGAACCGATTGGAGCTGATTCAATCAAGATTCCTTTCGGGCACGCGCGTTTCACCATGGAGTATGCCGGGCTCAGTTTTACGGCGCCAACGGAGGTTCAATATCGCTTTCGGCTGGAGGGGTTTGATAAGAACTGGACCGATGCGGGTAACCGGCGTTCCGCCACGTATACCAATCTCACTCCTGGCCGCTACGTGTTTCGTGTCGAAGCCAGGACGAAGGATGGCGCGTGGAATCGAACAGGCGCGGAGTTACGCTTCCGCATCGTGCCGCCGATTTACCGCAGGTGGTGGTTTCTTCTGCTTAGCCTCATCCTGCTTCTGGCATTGGTGGCCGGGATTTACCTGCTGCGACTGCGGCGACTGGAGCGGGAGTTCGATGCTGTACTAGCGGAGCGAAACCGCATGGCGCGAGAGATCCATGACACGCTGACACAGGACTTTGTGGGCGCGTCGCTGCAGCTTGACCTGATTGCGCAGCATTTAAATCGCGGCAAGTTTGAGCTTGCGCTCGAGCAGGTGAAGCGAACACGCCAGCTCGTGACGGAGGGCCTGGAGGAGGCGCGGCGGAGTATCTGGGAGCTACGCGTGAACAACTCGCAGGACAGCCTGCCGACGCGGCTGAGCAAGGTCGTGCAACGCGATACGTTCAGCTCCATTCATCCGCGCCTGCATGTCGGTGGAGCGTATCGAGTGGTCGATCCAAAGGTGGAGAGGGAGCTCCTCCGCATTGCACAGGAGGCACTTTCGAACGTGCTGCATCACGCGCGCTCGGCGGAGACATCCGTTGAACTGCATTACTCGAGTGATATGCTGATGCTCACAATTGAAGATAACGGTGTGGGGTTCCGCGTGAACGAAGCATCCGGTAAAACAGGGCACTATGGACTGCTTGGCATGAAGGAGCGGGCGGCCACGATCGATGGCACGCTTGAGGTTACAAGCGAGCCTGGACGGGGAACCAAGGTGACGTTGCGAGTGCCCATAGCCGAAGCAGTGAGGTAGAGATGGCAGAAAAAATTCGCATCATGCTGGTGGAGGACCACCAGGTTGTTCGACAGGGATTGGTTGCGCTGCTTTCGACGATGGAGGATCTCGAGATTGTCGGATCCGTGGGTGACGGGCTGGAAGCGATCGAAACCTTCCGCAAGGTTGAGCCGGACGTCACGTTGATTGACCTCCAACTGCCGAAGCTTGGCGGGGCCGACACGATCAAGCGGATCAGGACAGAGTTTCCGCAGGCTCGGTTCATCGTGCTCACGACGTTCGATGGTGACGAGGATATTTATCGAGCACTGCAGGCGGGGGCGCGGGCTTATCTGCTCAAGGGTATGCCGCTCGATGAGTTGATGACGACAATTCATGCGGTGCACAGCGGCAAACTGCACATTCCCTCGGCGGTTGCGGAGAAGCTGGCAGAGCGTCTCAGCGGGCAGGAATTGACGCCGAGAGAGCTGAGTGTCCTGGAACGAATTGTTGCCGGGCGAGCGAACAAGGAGATCTCCGCTGACCTTTCGATTTCGGAGGCGACGGTGAAGACCCACATCAACAGCATGCTTGGCAAGCTGGGGGTGGCAGACCGGACTCACGCCGCTACGGTGGCCATCCAGCGTGGATTGGTGAGCCACCGATGAAGATGACGCGCAGGGCCGCGCTGCTGGCGGCAATCCTCTGCACAGTTTCAGCGCCCCTGGTCGGGCAGGGGAGCGGAGTGGTCTCAAAGCGAGACTGGCGTGCCGCTACTTCGGCGGAGCTCGAGGCTGCCTTGCCAGCGCGAGCTCTGGTGGAGAAAGAGCGTATCGAGACGGAGATGCGCTCGGCCAGCGGAGTGATTGATTCACGCGGCCGGGTGATAGCGGCGGTGGTCCTGATTACCGCTGGCTATGCGGCGAATGGCAAATACTACTACTACTTCCTGGTGCAGAGTCCGATACGGATCGGCAGCAACATCGGTCTTGCTCCGGGATCCTATGCGATTGGATGGACACGAGGGACCGATGGTCTGCTGGTGCACATCTACGAGGCGGAAACGGGCGTTGAACGCGGCACGATTACAGCTCACCCGCTGAGCCAGCCGCTGCCTGTTGTGTCGATTAAAATCTGGCCGCCGTCAGAGCGCAGCATCATTCAGATTGGCCGCTTCGTTATGCCGTATTCGCTGGGTGACTGAGCCTCAGGGTGCAAATGCCTCCGCTTCAATTAGTCGCAGCCGGGCCGGCGCTGGTGGGTTTTCGAAGACGATGCGAAGCTGTTGCGCGCGAAGCGGCGGGAAGCTGATCAGATTTTCTCCATTGCCGATGGGGGTCTCTGGAGCACGTGCCTCCATCGGAACATTCTTCCAGCCATCGTTGCTTTGATACTGCAATTGGAAGGACGAAGGCGGCTGGTACTGTTCGCCGTCTGCAAAAAAATATAGCTCGACGGAACCAACGGTCTGCAGCGTCCTCAGATCGATTTGATACCAACTGCTTGGGGCGGTGTCGGCGGCGGAGGGCGACCAACCGTTGGTTATCTCAGGGAAGAACCACATCCGGCCGTCGATGGCCTGCTCTACTGGAGCAGCTGCATCCGCTGACGATGCCCTGGCCAGCGGCCCGTAAGGAAAACCGGGGTTCACTGCGAGATCGATTCGACGCACGGGATTCTGCGTGGCCTTCAGTGCGGAGGCGCGCGCGATTCGCGGCAGGGTCACATGTGTGGGTACGAGCGGGCCAGGTCCGGAGATGCGCCGATGGTCGACGAAGATTGAAAGTCCGCTGCCGATGTGGTAGCGGCTGCCATCTGCATCGTAGAAGATGCTGATGGCGTGATGGTGATACGCGAGTTCTTGCAGCGCGAAGTAACGGATGCGATCATCTTTGCCGGCCTGCGTAAGAATTAGCGGATGAATCTCCAGAACATCGTCCGAGCGGGGTCGAATGCCGATCAGGCCGCTTAGAACCAGATCGATGTAGGTGGAATGAAAGTAATGATGCGACCGAGGGAGGCCCACGATCGGGGCGCCGGTGTCGGGGTTGTAATCTTCTTCGATGTCTGGGGTTCCCGAAGATAGATAATGCTGATGCGTATACTGGCGCAGCAGGCGGAGGTAGTCTGCTGCGCTGACGTCTGCGGAGGGATAGTCGTCCAAAAAATTGGCGAGGCCAGTGATTGCCTGCGACGTTTGGAATGGCCACGAGGGGCCGTTCCACTGGCACTCGGGTCGGCCGGTTGCCTGATCGTACCGGTATTGAGTCAGGTATCGCGGATATGATGGCTCGACGGTTCTCAGACCGTGAGAGCCAGCGAGTTGGTCGGGTGAAAGAAGATGCGACCATGCTTGGGCGTAGAGTTTGGACGCGGATGAATCATCGTGTGGAGGGACCTCGAACGTCCATGGAACGTACCCGACGAGTTCGCGTCCACGAATGAAATCGCCGGCGGTCACATAGGGCGTGGACCGCTGGTAGAGGTCGGTGAAATGAGTGAGCCTGGGGTTCCATAACTGCGCGAGCATTGCGGCACGAAGGCGTTCCGCGCGTGCGCGAAATTCTGTAGCGACGCCGGGCTGGTGCGCCTCGGTTGCAATTTGTGCGATGGCCATCGCATTCGCGTATTGATAGCTATTGATCGAAGGGCGATAGGCGAAACCGCCGGTGAAGCCATTGTGATTCTGGTCTTTGCTGGGCTGGTCGGTGCAACCGGCGCCGGACGCGTCGATCGATGCGATGGTGTACTCGGTTGCATCGAGCAGCGGCTCAATCCAGTACAGATTGCGTGCGCGGTCGAAGTGGTCGTCCCACGCGTTGTAGATGTACTGCATGGTGTCGAGATGCCGCAACGCCGGACCAGGATCGCCGGTAACGAGAGTAGTGGCTTCCGTGGCGGCCGCGATGGACTCAGAAAAATGCCGGTCGTTGGCTCCGCCGGTATAAAGGTGATCGATCAAATCATCGACGACGGTTGGATCTCTCATCCAGCGCGCCTCCATGAGGTGAAATGAAGCCGAGTCGTTCAGGTCCGTGTAAGGCTGGCGAGCCCACGGGACGTTGTCGAGAAATTCGAGGACGGTTGTGCCTTGGGGCCCGATCTCTCGAATGTGAGAACGCAACAGCTTCCAGCGGTAGAAGTAGATCTGTTGGATCTCCGGATCGTCGATTTCGAGGAAAGGGATGTTGGTAAGGTACCAAGGCGCGTCTGCTCCGAAGTATTGCTGGGCCATCGCATCGCGTGGGAGTGCCGGCTCCGTGATTGCGGACTTCTGCGCGAGGAGCGGGGCGGTCGACACAGCTAGCAGAAGCGCGGCGCCAAGGCGTGCAAGCTTTCGCAGTATGCCCGTCGCAGGCACGAAGGATGCCTCCCAACGCGATGGGATGATCACGGCTTCGGCGATGTCGTCGCCGGTTCATCGACCTTGAGAATCTGGTCTGCGGGAATATTGCGTAACGTCTGTACTATGCCACTCGGCCAGCGAATCTCGATCGATTGCGCGGCCGTTGCAGCGCCTAGTCCAAAGTGGGCGCGCTTGTCACTGGCTGAAAGATAGCTGCCGCCCGTGGTCACCGTAACCCACTGCGAGCCCATGGCGGTCGTCAGTTTGACGACAGCTCCAATGCCGTCACGATTGCTCTTGTGCCCGACCAGTGACAGGGTGAGCCAGTGGTTGTCGGTCTTGGTCTCGTTGCGCAGAACGTATGCCGGGCCACCGTTGGTCGTAATGACAGCGTCGACGCGACCGTCGTTGTCGATATCTCCGATGGCTAAGCCGCGCCCAACCCACCGCTCATCGAAGACTTTTCCCGATTGCGATGAAACGTCGACGAAGCCTTTGCCGGTGTTGTATGCGAGCAGCGGAGGTTCCTTGTAATGCAGCTGGGGGTAGTTCAGCTCAACTGTATCGAGGTCATGACCTTGTGCGACGAGGAGGTCCTTGCGGCCATCGTTGTCGTAGTCGAAGAACTTGATGCCCCAGCCGGAGTGCAGCAGCGTCATTCCGCCGATACCGGTCACATAGCTGTCGTAGGAGAAGCTGCCGTCTCCGTTGTTGTGATAGAGGGCGTACTTCTGGTTGGCGAGATTGGTGATGATGAGGTCAGGAAGCCCGTCGTTGTCGTAATCCTGGAGATCGATGCCCATGCCTGCGTAGGTGCGACCATCGCCGTCCACTGCGATCTCCGCGGGCATACCAAGTTCTTCGAAAGTGCCATCGCCTTTGTTGCGATAGAGGTACTCGACCATGGAGTCGTTGGCGATGGCGACGTCAACCTTGCCATCTCCATCGAAGTCACCGATGGATACGCCCAGGCCCTTACCGGGCCGGGCCATGTTAATTTTCGCGGCGACCTCGGTGAAGTGACCGTTTCCGTCGTTGTGATAGATCAGCGGCGTGATCGGCTCAAAGACGTCAGGATGACAGTAGGAGCGGTGACCTGGCAGGTGCTCGCCGCACCAGACGTCGTCAAAGTCCCACTTCACATAACGCAGCACGACCAGATCGAGAAGGCCATCGTTATCCAGGTCCACCCATGTTGCAGAGGTGGACCATCCGCTGCCGCCGGTGCCGGAGCTCTGCGTGACGTCGGTAAATGTTCCGTTGCCGTTGTTGTGATAGAGATGGTTGCCGCCGTATCCGGTGACATAAAGATCGTCGTATCCGTCGTTGTCGTAATCGCCGACGGCTACGCCCATGTCGTATCCGGCGCCCTGAAGGCCAGCCTTTTCGGTGACGTCTTCAAAGGTGCCATCGGGCTTTTGATGGTAGAGGCGGTTCCAGTATTTCGGGCCAGTCTTCTGCGGAATTGTTCCCTTTGGTGTTGGGTCGCTCAGAGCCGCTCCATTGGCGAAGAAGATGTCGAGACGCCCATCGTTGTCGTAATCGAAGAGCGCGACACCGGATCCCATGGTTTCGATCAGATATTTCTTGTCCGTGTGCGAGGCCTGCCCGAGGAAATCAACACGGGCTCGCTGCGTGATATCGACGAAGTTGCCCGGCACGACCTTTGGAGTTTCCATCGCGGCGGACGGAGGTGCCGCAGCGCCGTTTGCCGCAATCTGCGCGCCTGCGCTTAACGCGCATGGAGCGCTCGCCAGGGTGAGATAGAGAGCGAATCGCAGGGACGCACGCGTCTTGGGCAATAGGAACTTCACTTCTTGAAAGGTTCTCCCTTTCCCTCAACGAGAGTTACGATCTGGTCTACATGCGAGACCGAAAAACGCTCACGTGCGCCGCTGGGCCAGTGGACATCCACTGCATCGATCAAGGTCGCGTCACCAAGGCCGAAGTGTACGCGCGGGTCGTTGGTGGATTCGTAGCTGCCGCCTGACACAACATCTCCCCGCTGCGTGACCTTATTCGCCGTCAGATAGACGGTAGCTCCCACTGCATCGCGAGGGCTCTTCGGACCACCGGTCAGTTTGAATTCGATCCAATGGTTCTTGTCTGGGGATACATTGCGGAGCAGCGCCGGAACACCATCGAGCGCGTTGATGACAATGTCGAGCTTACCGTCATTGAAAAGGTCTCCGACCGCCAGGCCGCGACCCACATAGGTATTTGCGAGCGCGGAGCCCTCCAATGCCGGCATTAGATCGAATGTTTTCCCGCCGATATTGTGGAAGAGCAGCGGGCGCTGCGCCCAACTCGTGCCCCATGGCACCTGGTCGACGGCCGGATAGACATGACCATTCGCGATAATAATGTCCTTCCAACCGTCGTTGTCGTAGTCGAAGAAGGCCGTGCCCCAGCCAAGGAAAGGGATCGTCGGCTCGGCTATTCCCATCTGGTAGCTGACGTCGGTGAAGTTTGCATCGCTGTCGTTCCGATAGAGCGGGTTATAATCGTCTGAGAAGACCGTGTTGTAGATATCGATGAGGCCATTATTGCGATAGTCGCCAGTTGCCACTCCCATGGAGGCGGTCTCGCGGCCATTTTCGTTCAGGGCATAGCCTGAGGCGTAGCTGTCATCGTCGAAGGTTCCGTCGCCTTTGTTGATATACAGATAGTTTGGCGTCGAGTCGTTGGTCACCAGGAGGTCAGGTTTGCCATCGTTGTTCACATCGATAAACACGGAAGACATGCCATAGTAGCCGTTCTTATCGGAGACGCCCGCTTTCTGGCTGACGTCAGTAAACGTTCCACCACCGTTATTCCGGAAGAGATGGTCGGGCTCTCCCTTCAATCCGCGCGGCCCACACATGACATTGACGCCGCGGAATTGGCATTGGCTGAAATTGACTGCTTTGGTGCCTGGGGCTGGCGGATTGGCCAGGTCATAGTGCAGGTAGCCGGGCACGAAGAGATCCAGCCTGCCGTCGCCGTCGTAGTCACCCCAGGTTGCGCCCGTCGACCAGTTGCCGAGCGCGACACCGGCCTTCTCGGCTACGTCGGTAAATGTGCCGTCGTGGTTGTTATGGTAGAGCCGATTTTTTCCGAAGTTGGAGACGTAGATGTCCGGCCAGCCATCGTTATCAAAATCGGCGATGGCCACGCCCGTTCCCCAACGATCGTTCGTGACACCGGCTTTCTCCGCAACGTTGGTGAAGGTGCCATCGTGATTGTTGTGGAAGAGAGCGGCCTTGGGCGGTGTCGTCCTGCCGGACATCGCATCATAGGTCGATCCGTTGACCAGGTAGATATCCAGCCATCCATCGTTGTCGTAATCGAGAAGACCGACGCCCGATCCATTGGTTTCAATGATGAATTGCTTTTCTGGAGTACCCATCACGTGCTTCCAGGTTGTGAGGCCCGCCTGGCGTGCGATGTCCTCGAAGAGCACTGGGCCGGTTTTGGTGAAACCTCCAGCGGTGATCGGCCGATGCTCTGCATCGAAGACTGCAGCGTGAGCGCCACCTGTATTGGACCCGCCCATCGTCGATACCGGAGGAAGCTCACTGGAAGGCTTGGACTGCAGGTTCGGAGTTTGGGGAACCGCCGCAGAGGTCTGCGCCAGGCTACAGCTCGCAGCAGACAGCAAGAGTACAACGCTAAGGGAGAGGGTTTGCCACGACGCATGCCTGGTCGGAATCGGGATGACACGTTTCCAGAAAGAGAAAAAGAACACCGCAGATCTCATCCATCCCTGCCCATGCGTTTCCCAACAATAATCGCTTAAGTAAACAATTTCTACCAGATTCCACAATGCGGCGCGAACGACTCTATAATCCAGTCTGACCGGCTCCTGTCGGCTCAGCGATCTGGCCTCATTCTTCGTCAGTTGAGATGACAAAAGGGACTTGGCAATTGAAGCATTTCACCATCTCCGCTTCTTTGAATCGTCGGCTTCGGATCGCCACTTCATGGATAACTCTCGGCATCGCGTTGAGCTGCGCGCATCGGGTTGATGCGCAAATTCCAGATACGCCAGTACCGCAGGCCGAAGCGGCAGCAACTACCCTGCGGGCAATTCAAAAGCGGATGGACTCAGGCGAGTTTAAGCAGGCAGCCTCAGACCTGAGTTCTTTTCTCAAGATTGATCAAAACTCCTCGCAGGCGCACACCATGCTGGCCTACTGCATGTTGCGGATGGACGATCCGAAAGGTTCCCTGGCGGAGTACACGCGATCCGCCGCATTGGCACGCCCCGACTCAACGGATATTCAGAACGTCGCGAAAGATTATGCGTTGTTGAACGATCTTCCCGACGCTGATCACTGGATGACGATTGCCGTGCGAATGGATCCGAACGACGCGGAGGCGTGGTATGGGCTTGGCCGCATTCGCTACACCCAGCAGCGCTTTCAGGAGGCGGCCGACTGCTTTGAGCGTGCGCTGATTCTCGATCCGCGCAGCGTCAAAGCCGAAAATAACCTCGGCTTGTCCTATGAAGGGCTCAACCGAACCGATGATGCAACTGCGGCTTATCGGAATGCCATCAAGTGGCAACAGGGGAGCGCGCGCCCCAGCGAGCAGCCATTGCTCAATCTCGGTATTGTGCTGTTGCATCAGGACAAGCTTCCGGAAGCGGAGCAGCTTTTGACCCAGGCTGCGGCCATCGCACCTCGCGATCCCAATATTCGAGAGCAATTAGGGCATCTCTACCTGCAGACAAACGAGCTTCCGAAGGCACAGTCGCAGTTCGAACAGGCGATCTCCCTCAGCCCCAAAAACCCAGCCCTGCACTTCCTTCTGGGAAGGGTTTACCGGGCTGAGGGTGAGGATGAGAAAGCGAAGGCAGAATTCGCGCGTTCGGAGGCTTTGAGTGGATATCGCTCGACGCCGGATGTGAATTAGGTTCCTATCTCACGCAATCATAGGCAGATACGCCTTATAAGTCATAACTCCTCAATGAGGTTGGTAACAGGTTCAACCTTTCGATTGATTTCTTCTTGACAGCGTTCTTTGCGGTGGGATATTCTTCGCGTCGATTTCAAGGCTGTGAATTATGTGTATTTGAGAAAACGCTTCCTCGAAACTTTCTCAGGTTTTACGGTTGGACAGATTCGATGGGCCGGTACTTGCTTTCGAGCCGATGCGCGTGAGGAGTTGGCACACGTTCAGGTCGCAGAGATTTCTATTTGCAGTTCGTACCATTTCAGGAGCGCTTCATGATCAGTTTTAGAAGAATCTGCAGTCTGATCTTCGCGGTCGTCTTCGTAACATCCGCAGCCTTTGCTCAATCCAGCCACGGTTCCATGGCCGGTACGGTCACGGATCCCACGGGTGCTGTCATTCCCGCAGCGAAGGTGCTTGTCACCGAACAGGCCACCGGGACTAAGAGCGAGACTGTATCCACTTCGTCTGGAGACTATAGATTCAACGAGCTCCCGGTAGGAAGCTACACCGTGGTTACGACGGCTCCAGGTTTCTCGACTGCAACGGCAACGGGCGTCCAGGTAACGGTCAACAGCACGACACCGCTCAACGTGAAACTCGCCGTGGGTTCGCAGACTGAGAACGTCACGGTTGACGCCAGCGGCTTACGCCTTGAGACAGAGAGCTCCGACGTGGGCGGAACCGTGTCGAATAAGCAGGTCGAGGATCTGCCTCTGTCCCTGGCCAATGGCGTCGGCGGCCTGCGCTCTCCAGAAACGTTCGTCTTCCTGTTGCCCGGTACAACGGGTCCAGGCACCGGTACAAGCGGCAACACGGGCAACGGCGTGTTCTTCTCCCGTTTGAGCGGTGGCCAGGCCTATGGCGCTGAAGTGCTTCTCGATGGAGCAAGCATTCAACGCAGCGAAAACGGCTCATCTTTTGACGAGACGTCGCCCTCTATTGAAGCTCTCCAGGAGTTCAAGGTGACCACGTCCGTGCCCTCCGCTGAGTTTGGCCGCACCACGGCTGGTATCGAGAGCTTTTCGACGAAGTCTGGCACCAACACTTTTCACGGATCGGGCTATGCCATCGTGAAGAACAGGGTATTCGACGCCAACAGCTGGTTCAATGACGCCTACAAGGCAACGAATTGCGTTGGCGTCTCCGAGATCGATTGCGCGTACAGCAAGCCCCAAGACAGCAAGTACGATTACGGCGGGGTGTTTGACGGCCCGGTACTCATTCCGCACCTGTACAACGGCAGGAACCGCACTTTCTTCCTGTTCGCCTGGGAGAAGTACCAACTTCACTTGGGAAGTGTCCAGGTTTCGACCCTCCCAACGGCGGCTGAACGTGGGGGAAATTTCAGCGACGTTCTGGGTGGCCCGGTCCCGGGTGGAACAGCGGTCCCTGGAATTCCTTACGATGTCCTTGTCGATCCGTGCACCGGCCAGCCGGTCTTATACAACCAGATCTTTGATCCCACAACGGGCGTTCAGAACAGCCCAGGCGTCTTCTGCCGTACTCCTTTGCTGAATAACACAGTCCCCGCCGGATACTTCAGCTCCGTGGCGCAGAAGTTGATCGCCGGGCTGCCAAACCCGAACCAGACCCCGTTGTCTACCGACGTATTCGGTTATACCGGCAACTATTCGCAATCCGCTGTTGCGCCGAATACGAACACAACCTACAGCATCCGTATCGATCAGAACATCGGGGATAAGAACAAGGTCTTTGGGTCGTATAACACTCGCCAGAATTTCAAATTGACGGGAGCTCCTAACCTTCCCCAGCCGTTCAACAGCAATGGATACGTGCAGACGTTTACCACACATTACGCCCGTGCCGGTTGGGACTACATGTTCACCCCGACCCTACAGAACCATGTGAATCTCGGGTATAACCGCACCAACAGTGTCAACCTCGGGGCAACCCTCAACAGCAAGTTGACCGCATCCTCGGCGGGCCTTGCGAATGATTATTCGACTTTTTATCCGGTGATCGTTTTTCCCAGTCCCGATCAACCCACTACCTTGGGTCAGCAGCAGAACGGAGACAATATCGATAACGGTGTTCGCGTCAACGATATCGTCAGCTGGGAGAAGGGCCGGAACAGCATAAGGATCGGCATCGACTGGCGCCACCAGCAGTATTCTGTCATCCAGTACAACCAAGACACCCTGAATTTCTACCGCGACCAGTCGGCCGGCGTCAGCAATAGCTGTTGCGGGTCTGGCAATCCGTTCGCCAGCTTCCTGATGGGCGAAGTGGGCAACGGCAGCCAGGCTGTCTTCAACGACCACCCACGATGGAACTCGTGGTACATCGCTGGCTTCTTTGAAGATGACATGAAGCTTGGCCCCAACCTCACGGTGAATCTCGGTTTCCGTTACGACGTGGATGTTCCGCGTAAAGAGGCTTTGAACAGGACCTCAGAGTTGAGCCTCACTGCACCCGATGCGGCGGCCGGCGGTCTACCCGGGGCACTCGTATTTGGTACGAATTGCCATTGCAATACAGAGTGGGCCGACACCTGGAAGAAGGACTTCGCGCCGCGCGTGGGCTTTGCCTACGTGTTGCCCGGGACCAACAATAAGCTTGTTCTTCGTGGTGGCGCTGCAATTATCTACGGTCCGCTCCAGTACAACGATTTCGGCGGCGCCATGGCCTTCGGATACAACCAGAATCGTGACTTCTACCAGGGTCAGACTTCAACGACTGGTGGAGCGTTCACTCCGGCGTTCCGGCTTGATGCCAACTCACCTGCAGATCCGACCAATCCCAACGTCGGATATCCGGATGTAAGCTACGCTCCCAGTACGGATCCGACGCAGCTAACAGCTCCCAACGGTCCTGGAAGCTTTGACGCAGTGGGCGGCGAAGTGATCCTGCCGAGGGACGGCAGGCCTTCGATGACCACCAGCTGGAGCCTCCAGATCCAGGATCAGTTAGCGCAGGATTTGATTCTGACCGTCGGTTACCTTGGACAGGTTTCGCAGAACCTGCGGTCTGGTGACCTCTCCAATATCAACAACATCAGTACGAGCTATTTCGGCATGGGCGACCATTTGAGTAATTCCGCATACTTCATCCCGCAGGGCGGTTCGAATTCGGGAGTCAATGCCCCGTACTCGACCTTCGAAGGTCAAGTAGGACAGGCCCTTCGTCCGTTCCCGCAATACGATTACATCCAGGGCGACTGCTGCCTGGAAAACCTTGGTCACTCGACGTACGAATCGATGATCGTATCCCTGGCCAGGCGCTTCCGCAACGGGTTGAACCTCCAGGCGTCGTACACCTGGGGGAAGGTCCTGACTGACGCAGACTCAACGATTCCGTTCAGCTATGTTTCGGGGAACCAGTTGGAGCAGGCCGAAGGTTCCAGCAACCTGAAGCTCAATAAGGCGGTCAGCGCCCAGAACACGCCGCAGCAATTCTCTCTGAGTTACCTCTACCAGCTGCCATTCGGTAAGGGAAGGAAGTGGTTGAACAAAAATGCGTTTCTGGACATCCTGATTGGCGGCTGGCAGGTCGGTGCCATCCAACGCTATCAGAGCGGACAGCCCATCGGCTTCGGTTGCGCCACGGGGATTCCCTATTACCAGAACTGCATCACGTACGACGCAGGTCCCGCTTCGCTTGCTGGTACAAGTTTTGCGAGTGCTGCCTACAAGAAAAACAAGAACGGCCCCAGCTTCTTCAATGGGGAGTCCTGGTTCAAGCCAGCATATCGGGCTCCAGGAACGAATGGGCCAACCGATCCAGGTATACCGATGGCGAATGCGGCATTCGTCGATGAGAATCGCGAGGGTCAAAACTGGCCCCGACCTTACACGACTGACTGCGGAAACCAGGCGGCAGGCAACTACTGCTCGTCTTATCCGTTCACCCTTGGCAACCTGCGTCGTGAGACCGAAGCGATTACAGGCCCGGTTTACAAGGCAGAAGATGTCAGCGTGATCAAAAACTTCCCCATCAAGGGAAGGGTGGCGTTCCAGCTGAAGGGTGAAGCATTCGACGTCTTCAACCGACATCGTATGGGATTGCCAGACCTGCAGCCGGGCGATTCGACGTCGGCCACCGGATTCGGTATACCCACCTATACCGATTACGGCCCGAGAAACATGCAGGTCACCGGAAAGATCACCTTCTAACTTCCCTGTCGAGCTGCGCTTCCTGAGAGCGAAAGGCCAAGCAAAAGCTTGGCCTTTCGCCACTCCCCGACATTCTTGAGTTGCTCGCCGGATGCGCACGTCGTTAGAATCGGGCTCGTAGGAGCTATGTTGCTAGCAGCTTTTTTTGTGATCGCAGTGGTGGCGGCTGGCCAATCGGCTCCAGCGGCTCCGCAAGAGGATCGCCTAGTCGAGGCTCAGCATCTTCAATCTCTCGGGAACAATGACCAGGCCCGCGATCTGTATGAGCAGGTCCTTCAAGCCGATCCGTCCAATGCGGATGCGAGGGAAGGAATGTCGGCCACAACCGAACGCCTCGCGCTGAACGCCCGTGCTGCGGGCCACATGGACGATGCTCTCGCTGACCTACTGCGGGCTCAGAAGTTCGAGCCGAACGACGCACGTGTGCTGTACGACCTCGCCATCCTCGAAGATGAAATGCACCTCTACAGGGACGCGGATAAGGTAGTCGACCAACTCATTTCTATTTCGCCGGACGAGCCGAACATTCTCTACGCGCGTGCCCGGGTAAAGTTCGACCTTGGTCAACTCGATGCCGCGTTAGCGGCCATGCAAGCCTACCTCAAGGTGCGGCCGCTGGATGCCTCGGCCCACTATGGTTTAGGAAGAATCTACCAATTGCAGCTGCAGTTCGACGAAGCACGCGCAGAATTTCAGCGGTCGATCGCCATTCAGCCGCAGCAGAGCGAGGCCTATTATCAGTC
Organism: uncultured Acidobacteriaceae bacterium; assembly: GCA_963737325.1. Lineage (GTDB taxonomy): Bacteria > Acidobacteriota > Terriglobia > Terriglobales > Acidobacteriaceae > Granulicella. Next base: position 32,216 of record CAVTSJ010000001.1, on the reverse strand, counting down.
GGGCCAGACGGATCTTGATCAGGATAACTATAAGGACGCCATCGAGCTCTTTCACAAGACGCTTGAGCGCGATCCGCAACATGGAGGCGCGCTGACCGGGCTTGGTGTCGCCTACTTCAAACAAAAGCAGTACGACGATGCAGAGCAGTGGCTGACCAAAGCAACTCAAGCCGCACCAGGCTATCAACCGGCACACTACTACCTGGGGCTTACGCTGGCTCGTCTTAACAAAGCGGACGATTCGCTCCGCGAGCTCCAAACCGCAGCGGCTTTGGCGGATAAAGAGAACAAACAGTCCTCATCCCGCTTGCAGTTGATAGGGCCCAACACCCAACCGTGATTCTTCCAAAGTTCGAGGCTCAATCAAGATGCTGAATTCCCGCCACCACGTGCACGCGCTCTGCGGCCCAATCCTCACAGCATTGCTGCTGCTCGCAGGCAGCTTGCCCGTCATCGCGCAAGTCGCGGATCCCGTGGGTCGCTGGATGAATGAGGGCGCAACCGCCTTGCGGCAAGGAAACATTCCCGAAGCCGAGCAGGACTTTAAGCATGCAATTACCACTTCGCCTCGTCATGCAGACGCGTATCTTGGGCTGGGAATGGCTCAACTCCGCGAGGGTAAGCTGGATGCGGCCGCGAAGTCGCTCGCGAAAGCAAGTGAGCTGAATCCGAGCATTCCCAACGCTCACATGTTCCGCGGAATTGCGCTCTTCCAGATCAACTCGATCGAGCCTGCGATTGAACAGCTCAAGGAGGAGATCAAACTTCAGCCCAAAGATGCCGAGGCCCTCACATGGCTCGGGATCATCGAGATCCAGGCAGGGAAGCCAGAGGACGCGTGCGGCCCCTTGGATGCTGCAGCCCAGCTCACTCCCGAAGATCAGAACGTCCTCTTCTATCAGGTGCGCGCGCACACTCTCGCCGCGCAGCAAGCCTTCCGCACGCTCTACAAGATCAACCCTGACTCTTGGTACGTACACCGTGCGCAGGCGGAGATAGATGCGGAGGCTCATCAGCCTGACAAGGCCATCGACGAATATAAGGCAGCGATCAAGGCAAAGCCCGGGGATCCCGATCTTTACGAAGCCCTTGCCGACCAGGAGCAAGTGGTCGGTCATCCTCTCGAAGCGACCAGCGACTATCAGACCGAGCTGACGCTTCATCCCAACGACCCAATCGCTCTCTTCAATCTCGGCAAGATTCAGGTAGAGACCGGCGATCCGGCTCAAGGGGTCGCGTATCTGCGCCAGGCCGTCGAAGCGCACGCGGCGCCGGCGCCCACGGACTTTTATCTCGGCCTCGGGCTTTCCAAACTTGGGCAGAACGAAGAGGCCGTCAAATGGCTCGAGCGCGTTCTCACCAACTCGCCATCCCAGTTCATCCTACAGAGCGATGACTACGAGTTGGTCCGGGTATATCAAAAGCTCGGCCGCAAAGACGATTCGCAGCGCGCGCTCGAGGAACTGAAGAAGTTGAAAGCTCAATCGTCTCCAGGTGGCCAACCGTAGCTGGTGATCGCGCGAAGCCGCAGATTTTTCATTGACAATCCAACCATAGAAAAAGTATCGTTCTAGTCAGTAAACGTTTGCTGAATATCCGTGCCTTTGCGTTGCAGGCCGAGCCTCGCTTCCCCCGGAGTCTGCCTGAAAACCATCTTCCGTCACTCTCCATGGAGGAAGCGTCATGCTCATCTCACCCGGGCCGCTACGCCCTCGAGCCCTGTTCTCAGCACTTGGTCTCGCGTTCATCGCCGGCGCGCTCCTCACAGGATGCGGTGGCGGTGGGGGAGGGTCGACTGGAGGCGGAGGAGGCGGGGGTGGTACAACCACGACCCCAGATATGGGTGTGCTCGGCTCCATCAGCGACGCATATGGATTGACGCTGAAGAATGCCAGCAGCGGTCTCGTCCTCGGCATTGCGAACCAAAGCCAGGTCGCTGGCACGCTTCTTGCACAGGAGACCAACAACGGAGCCGCAACGACCGACGACATGTGGCACGCGATGCCAATGGGCACCAATCAGCTGGAATATAACGTAGAAAACCTTCTCACGCACCAGGTGATAGGAATCTCCGACGCGTCCACCGCCACCGGCGCCTCAGCCCTGCAGTATGCCGACAACGGCACCAACGACCACCTTTGGGAGTTCTATCTCCTCACCGACGGTAACTATCTGATCAAGAATGTGAACAGCGGCTATTACCTCGAAGACAGTAACTCCGGTACTACCTCGTCTGCCGTGATCGATCAGAACGCGCGCGCAACCGCGGGCGCCGGCTGCTCATGCCAGGAATGGACGCTTACAGTCTCCCCGATGCCCGCCTATCCTGAACCGCGCTCGGTGACGGGCACGGGAATCTTTGTTCACGATCCCTACATGCTGAAAGATCCCAGCGGCACCTACTGGCTCTATGGAACGCACCAGACGCTGGCGTACTCGACGGATCTGACAACGTTTACTTACACGACCCTTACCAACCCGGACGGAGCCTGCAGCGCAACGCAAGGCGGCGCCTGGATCACGCTCGACCAGCACTGCCCCATCATCGGTCCCGATTTCGCTTCGTGGGCCGGCCTGCAGACGCCTCCCACGGAAAACAACGGCGCCAGCACTGATGTTTGGGCGCCCAGCATGCTCACCTACAACGGCGTCTATTACCTGTACTACTCGGTGCCCTACGAGCCCTCCACCGGGGCTGAAGCCGTCATCGGCCTTGCAACGAGCACCAGTCCCACAGGCCCATGGACCGACAAAGGCTACGTCGTCTCCTCCTGGACGGCAGGTACTACGGCTCCTCCGTCGAACAGTGCCTGGAACTTCAATACAGCGACCACGTGGAACGCCATCGACCCCGATCCCTTCGTTGATGCCAATGGGAACTGGTGGATGTCCTTCGGATCGTTCCAGGACGGAATCCATCTCATGCAGCTCAACCCCTCCACCGGACTATCCACCTCGCCCGGTTCGCTGAGCTATCCCATCATCGCCGCACGCGGCGCCGGTGAAGAAGGCTCCTTCATCTATCCGTATATTTTCAATGGCACGCAGTACTACTACTACTTCGCGCCGATCAATGTGTGCTGTAGTGCGACCAGTCCCTATCGCATCATCGTCGGTCGCTCGACCAGCCCGCAGGGTCCGTACGTCGATCGCGGTGGTCTCGATCTCACCGTCGGCGGCGGCACGATCCTGCTCAGCACGCACAGCAACATCGTTGGTCCCGGCGGCCAGAGCGTGTTCACGGATACGGTCGGCGGCATCGCAATTCCCACCCTCGTGTACCACTACTACGACGCCAACAACAACGGAACCCCCACACTGGGCATCAACCGGCTCGGCTTCACGAGCGATGGCTGGCCTTACGTGGAGTAGATTCGACCAAATAAGAGGATGCGGCCTTAGGGCTGCAATGCAGCATGAGGCCAGCCGCCCGTCCAGTCGATCGTAGAAAGCTGCATCGAAGGCCTGCCTGTCTTCGCGTCGTATGCATGAAAGACAATCAGGTCTTCGTTCTTAGGTCCCATCCACACGCTCTCGCCGCCCGGCCCAAGCCAGCGGGAGTTTCCCACTAGCAAGACGGTCCCTCCGCCATCGAGCAGCGGCTTGCCGGTCTCGTCGACATACGGCCCGGTGACAACTTTTGCGCGTCCGACCATAGTTTTGTACGTGCTCTTCACACCGCGGCAGCAGAGATCCCACGAGGTGAACAAGTAGTAATAGCCGCCGTGAAAGACGATGAAGGGCGCCTCGATCGCCTCCCAGTTCGGAGGCAAACCTGGGGGCGCTGGCGCCGCATCCAGCGGCTGCGCACGTCGTGCCAGCGAGTACAGCGTGGTATCCGTCGTCGAAAGCAGGCCAGTGGACTTGTCCAGCCGCCGCATCTTGATGCCGTCCCAGAAGCTTCCGAAGGCCAACCAGTCTTGCCCTTTGTGATCCCGGACAAAGTTCGGATCGATCGCATTGAAGTTGTCCTCGGCCTTCGATTCGAGAACCAATCCCTCGTCCACCCACTTGAAGTCGGGCGACGCGGGATCGAGCGTCTTGTTCACCGCCAGCGCGATGCCCGAGGTGTTTTTGCCGAAAAGCGAATACGCATAGTACAGACGGTACTCATCGTTTTCGTATGAGATGTCAGGGGCCCATAGGTCTTTGGTGCCTGGACTGCGCTTCTGAATCCAGTCAGGGATCGCGTCGAAGACCTGTCCGCATCGCTTCCAATGCTCCAGGTCGTCGGAGCAGCGAATCGTAAATTGGCCACCTTCCGGCGTTCTGCCCGTGGCGAAAACATACCAGGTCTTTCCATCTTTTGCGATGGACGGATCATGCGTAAAGGCAACATCGCCCGACAGGGAATAGACGTGGGGAGTCTGAGCGGCGGTGCTTGCGGCAACCATCACGAGAGCGGCGAATCCTAGACTGACTTTCCAACGAGCGAACATAAATACTCCTGACGGTGCGGTTTGACCGATTGTTGGACCATCGGGAAATCGTTTTCTATATAGGTTTTAAGGACCTCGAAGGACGCTTGTCAATGAAGCGCCATCCCGCGCCGCCGGATCGACGCTGCGTTATGGTTGGAATTTGGGTTGCATGAAAATGGTGGGCGAGACAGGGATCGAACCTGTAACCCCGGACTTAGAAGGTCCGTGCTCTATCCAATTGAGCTACTCGCCCGACACGCTCGCGCCTGGGCCTATGCTACGACCCCAAGTGGCGGACACGTAAGGGATAACCATCCGCTGCATCGATTGTAGCGGAGCCGCGGGCGGCCTCAAGCTCTTTACTACGCAGCAAGCCCACGGTGTCATCCATTGCCAACTCCCAGCGCCTCCGGGCGATCTCCGCATCCGGGCCCAGGGCAGTCAGATAAAACGTGACAGCAAAGCCTTCGAGTGGCCCGGTGAGATCCAGAAACGCCGGGCGCAGAATGCATTCCATCCCTGCCTCCGCGTGCGGCAGCCGCTGGGCTCTGCGCACAATGCGATCCAGCCGATCCTGCTGCTGGTGTGCGGAAGCAAACACCGAACGCTCGCGCCAGAGCAAGTCAATATAACTTGCGTATCCGCATTGAGCGTCCTCTTCATGAAGCAGAAGCTCCAACCGAAGCGCTTCGAGAGCCTCCGATTGCTCTGTCGCAGAGAGCGTCCAGGTGTCACACTTCGCGGTCAGAAAAGGAGAGCGCGTGGCATTGAGCGACCGAAGCGCGCGAGCCAGGGTCGTGTTGTGCTCGGCTTCGACAATCTCTGCAATGTCGTAGGGATTCGCCCGCAGATCGATGAAGTGTGAACCGGCATGCGAGCCGTTCTCTTGCCCGTCCGCGGACCACGGGACGACCAGCGTCGGTGCATCGAGGGAACACTCGGCGGTCCATTCAGAGAGCATCAATGTTTAGGATACGTCAGCCGTGAGCGAGAACGAAGCGCAGGGCTGTGTGCTCGGCCCAATAGCCGTCGTTACCCGCGGCATTATCGGGCGGAGCAAGGAAGGCGCAGTGGCCGCCATGCTCGGTGGCGAGGAAGGTGATGTGCGGATTATCGGCGATCGTGTCGCGCGTCGGCGGGGTGATGCGGATGAAGGGATCATCTTCGGCGTGAAGGATAAGCGCGGGAACCGTGATGCGGTCCAGTACACGTGCAGCAGAGGCGCGCGCGTAATAATCATCCGCCGAACTGAATCCACAGTAGAGCGAAGTAATGCGCTCATCGAACTCGCGCAAGGAAGTAATGTGCGCCGCGCGGTGAGGATCGTAGGCTCGCGGAAAGAACGAGGCCTTGCGCCGAAAGCGCTTGACGAGGGCGCGAACGAACTTGCGCTCATAGATGCGGTTCTGCGGTTCGTGCAACGCATCCGCAGACGCCGCAAGGTCGATCGCAGGAGAGACGCCCACAACCGAATGCAATTGCGCGGGCGCCGATTCGCCCAGATCGCCGGCGAGCTTGAGCACCAGATTGCCACCCATTGAGTAGCCGATCAGCGTAACCGACTCCAAGCCTTCGGTCTCGAGGAAGAATCGCAGCACGCGATCCACGTCCCCTGACAGCCCGGAGTGGTAGAGGGTTGGCGAGAGGCGCAGCATATCGCCATACTCCATGGGGCCGCAGTTGCGCATGTTCATGCGAATCACGTTGCAGCCGGAACGCCACAGCTTGTTCGCGTTGCCGGTGACATATTGAGAATGCGAAGAGCCTTCGAGGCCATGCAGAATAATGGCCGTCAGGCTTGTCCGGCGCTGCGGAAGCGGCTGCCAGTGGCACTCGCAGAGTACCTGGCTGGAGATCTGCGAACCGTGTGCCGGGGAGACCTCCACCATCCGGATCTCCGGTGGTGGAAGAGCATCGGTCCGTGGGAGAAAATTACCGAAGATCGTTTGCAGATGGCCGTTGACGACCCACCGCCGCGGCTCAAACGGCGGATACGTCTCCGGCCATTCGAAGCTCTGATCGGCCTGCGTATTGGGCAGCGTGCTGGAGCTCATGCGCAGCCTCCATTATCCAACTTGGATGCAGCGGATAGCAAAGCAGTCGCGTTCAGCGCCCCGGTAGGTTTGTCCTCATGCCTGAAGTAGACATACACTTCTGACGTTTTCGCGAGCTTTTTGAATCGCCTCGCGAACGCCTTCAGTTCGGCAGCCGTGTAGCCGCCGCTGCGGCGCAGGCGGTAGCAGCGGAAGTCCGCAGTCGCTACGTCCGGCGTCTTCAGCTTGTCGCCTTCCGCGACGCAGAGTGCACCATTGCTCTGTCGAAGAATGTTGTACGTCGTCTCGGTGAACCAGCTGGGGTGGCGGAACTCAAAGGCCACCTTCAGGAGACGGTTCCTTCGGAAGGCAGGCGCCTTTAGAAACGCCTCAAGGCGCAAATGATCCGCAGCAAAGTTAGGTGGCAGTTGGAAGAGCAGGGGACCGAGTTTCCCGGCCGCGCTTGCGGGCTTGAGCGATGCGACAAACTCGGCGACGGCAGCGCGGCTGTCCCGCAGACGCTGGAAGTGGGTGATCCGCTGCGGCGCCTTGAAGCTGAACCGGAAGCCCGGGGGCGTCGCGTTCAACCAGCCCTGCAACTGGGCAGGGGACGGCAGCGTTCGGAAGGAATAGTTGACCTCCACCGAGGTCAGGCGGCTGGCATAAACCTGCAGAAAGGCGCGAGAGGGAACATCTTTCGGATAAAAGCCCGGCTTCCACGACGGATACGCCCAGCCGGAGGTCCCGACGAATAGATTGCGCGGAGAGGCTGCTGGCGAGGGAGCGGCGACGATGGTGTTCAGGGCACGCGGCACAGTATTGTCGCTCTGCCTTCAGAGAGAGATATCGCGCACAAAGCGGCGCGCCAAGCTAGGGAAAACAGTAACGTAAGCGTCGGAGCGGCTAGTGGACCAAAGGAGAGCCGCGCCTTCACGCCTCGTAAGTTAAAGAATACACGTCGCCCTAAATGCCAGCAATTGCGCCACTCCGAGACTTCCTGTCCCGTATAGTCCCCCAGGGCCGAAGCGGTCTCGGTACGTCTGCGCCAAGGTCGAGGCCGGATCAATTCCTCAACGCGACCATCCCCAAGGTTGCGAGTTATCGCAGAAAAGGGCTCTCCTTCCCGAAGGAAAGCGAGCCCTTGCGAGAGCGGAGACTACGACCGGCGAACCGAGCGCAGACCAAACGAAGCGCCCATGAACAGCAGGCCCAGCAATCCAATCAAAGGCAGCGAACTGCCAGTCTTTGGAAGTTTGGGAGCGGGCGCGGGCGCAGGCGTGGGCGCCGCCTCAGGAGCCGGTGCCGGCGCCGGTACGGGCACCAGCACAGCGATCAGGATTGGCTGGTCCGCTGGCGGCGGAGGCGGTGGAGGCAACTGCCCCGACAGGATCCGCTTTTCCGTCACTATTGTTTCCGGGACTTCAACAACTTTGGTTGCAGAGATCGTCATCCCTTTTCTCAGCCCAAAGGCGTCCGTCATTTGGCCGTTGACGTTGAACATCTGGCCTTTGGGAATCGAAAATTTCTGGTTTGTGTTATCTGCCAGCGTCAGGATTACGGAAGTTGGCGGGTTGACGTACCAAACTTTTCCGGTGACCGTTTGTACTGTTGTGGTCACCTTGGGTACGGTGGTTGTGATGGTGGTGCGCTGAATCGTCATTCCAGGCTTCAGGTCGTGAATGCCGAGTTGCTGCCCGTTCACCGAGACCCTGGCGCTTTCTGGAACATTCGGAAAGTGCCGAATCTGGCCGCTGGAGTCCTTTACCCAGAGGTCATTGCCGGAAACAAGAACGACCGTTCCCGTCTCCACTTTGACGTGCCGCACAACAGGACCGTTGGACGCCACTTTGGTAGTCGTCTCCACCTGTGCGTTCATGGCCGCCGGGGAGGCCAACAAGATCGTGCCTGCCGCGACAGCCAGCAGACTGTGCAATATCGTTCGTGAGGCTTTCATGTTCAATTCTCCTTGTTGTTTTTTCCCAAGCCTGCGGAAGTGGTTGTGGGTTGATTTCCTGAACCGGCGGTCGGCCCATGAGAAACGATGGAAGCGTAGACGATAAACCGTTGCGGTGCATCGCCCACAAAATAAAATGGATAACAGGTGACCAGGGTGAGAGAGGAAACGGCACGCGGTTGCAGCACTTGAACGTCCTCTGGGCTAACGATCTCGAGTTGATCCACGACGTAGGTAATTCTCCCTGTCGTCGTAACCAGATCAACTTCATCTCCAACCGAAATATCCTTCAATCCCCTGAAGAATCCGTCGCGGTGCCCGGCGATTCCAATGTTGCCGGGAACTCCAGGCATCGCCGTGCCCGCAATTCGTCCGACCCCTCGGTTGAGGGTCAAGTCATCCGTTCCCTCAAAGACAGGAACCCGAATTTTCACTTTGTTGATTTCAAGCACAGCCAGCGGCAAGCTGGATGCACTCAGCAAGCTGTCCTTGTAAGCCTGAATACGTTTCGGCGCCCATAGACTGAAATCGACATCCCCAACGGAATCGGCAGATTTCGAGTTGTCACTTTTTTGCGCGGCGGCCGCCTGCGCGTGCGCAAAGTTCAACAATGCGAGCCGGGAAGATATCTTTCCATCGAGAAATGCCGTTAGCCAGATCGCCAGAAGCATTCCCCCGGCCACCAGCAAACATCGCTCGAAGAAAATCGAGACTGTGTTCAGAGTTCTCAAGATCTGCCTTCTGATCACGGATCACTCGTATCGTGCGTCAAGGAATTCAGTCCAAAGGGGTGTAACTATGAAGGGGAGGTTAGCTACAACGCGAAACCCCCGCAACTGGCAAATGTGACAGTGAGCATCTTCGGCGCGAGGATCGAAGGGATTGCGTGCAATTCTCTTCGATTCACTAGGTTTCACTCGCGCTCCCGCAGGAAACTCCGGCCCTCCGAAGCGTGGGGCGGCCGGACGGGGCAAGTAGCGCCAAAGGGGCATTGGCGACTATATTCTCACCAAAGCAAAGAAGCGACATCCCGACGAGGCGTCCGATGCAACGGAAATCACGCTCTATCGCATTAGTTCTCTTCCTCACCCTCTCCGTCACCACGTGGTCCGAATTATCTCTGATCGCGCAAGCCCCGATTCCGACCCCACAAGAACTGGATCAACTGCTTGCTCCCGTTGCCCTCTATCCCGATTCACTTCTGGCCCAGATCACAACCGCGTCGACGAATCCACAAGAAATTCTGGACGTCTCGAATTGGTTGGCCCAAAATCCCGGTCTCCAGGGTGCGGCGCTTACCGACGCGGCAGAGCGGCAGGGATTTGACTCTGCGTTTGTCGCCCTGGTGTTGTTCCCGGACGTCATCAACATGATGGCGGAGGATATCGACGACTTCGCCGCCATCGGCGAGGCATTTAATGCCGACCAGGGCTCAGTGAGTGCATCGATCCAGAGGTTGCGAGCGCAGGCGTATGCCGCAGGAACGTTGCAAAGCAACCAGCAACAGACAGTAGAGGTACAGCAGGTAGCTTCCCAGCCGGTCTATGTGATTCAACCGGCAAATCCGCAGGTCGTCTACGTACCAATCTACAACCCGACGACGATCTATTACCGTTCGCCGACTCCGGTATACGTCACCTACGGCCCGCCAATCCCGATCACCATTCTGGTCGTCAGCACCCGGCCCTGGGGATGGATGGGTTGGGGATGGAACTGGTCGTCGCGCCGGCTTTATTACAATCACGCCGTCTGGGTGGGATGGCGAAATCCGTATCGTCCGCCGAACATGTGGTATCGCCCGCGCCCGGTCCCTTATTCCTCCCGGCCCGGATACGGTGGCAATTGGAAATATCGTCCACCAAACTATCGTCCGCCGACACCTGCGCGTCCTCCCGCTAACCGTCCCGCGTGGGGGCCAAGCAATCGCCCTGGAACTAAGCCTCCGGCAAATCGGCCAGGAACGGGTAGGCCACCTGTAAACCGGCCTGCTCCTCAACCGAAACCGACGAACCCCGGGACAAGGCCTACTCAGCCAGGCACTAAGCCGACCCAGCCGGGCACGAGGCCAACCCAGCCAGGCACCCGTCCAACCCAGCCAGGCGCGAAGCCGACTCAGCCGGGCACCAGACCGACGCAGCCGGGTACGAGGCCTGCACAGCCAAACACAAGGCCGGCACAGCCGAAGCCGACGCAGCCCGCGACGCGTCCGGCGCAGCCCAATACGAAACCTGCTCCTCAACCGAAGCCGGCACAGCCCAATACGAAGCCAGCGCAGGGTCAGAAACCCGGATCGCGACCTCCACCGCAGCAAAAGCCTCCTCAGAATCGAAACTAGTCCGAACCCTAAAGCGCCGATTTGGGCAGCTCTCTCGATGTTTGCATTGGCGGGAGTTCTGCCGAGCGCCATGGCTTCGCCGCAAATTACACCGACAGTTCAGACGTCCACACGTCACGGATAATGGTGAATAAAAACGCTGTGGTGAGTCCAAACAATATCCAGCCATTTAAAGCTTCCAGCGGTCCCATCAGCTTCCATTCCGCTCCCAGGTGACCACCACCGGCGCCAAACGTGGTCATCGCACCCAGTGAGAACTCCATAGAGGCCTTCGGGTCAGGAATAGCGCCCGAATAAAAGTACGCCAGGGACCACAACCAGGCTTCGAAGCCATGCGCTGCTATTGCAAAAAGAGCGGAACCTCCAACCGTGACCACGGATACCACGTGATGGAAGCTCTTACTGGCTTTTATTTTCAACAGGGAATGAACACCCTGGCCGACAAGTCTGAGCACAAATGCGTGGATCAGAACTGTAGCAACGATGAGGGGAACACTACATAGCCAATCTATGCCCCAGTGAGCCGAAAAAGGACTATTCATAGATGGACCAACAGACGAGCATGTTTGTTCCCGAACTCCCCATGGCCAGAGACTCCAATCGGCCAGCGTCTAAGAAATTGTTTTGAGCCGACATGCAGGCACCTCTCATGATCCTGGTTTTCAGCGACAAAGGCAGCCGCATGTGTCGGGCAGTTCCCAACGGGCCTTGAACTCAGTTAACCACACGCACAGAAGCGCAGATAACTGTCACTAGTTACAGTGTTGCCGTTCACAACCCTAATGACTCGCGTATTGATAGCCGACTTCGAATAAAAAAGATGATGGGGTTTTCGAGGGACCGTAAATTCCCGGCACCCATAACACATGAACGCAGGCTGCAACTCGCCTTCATCTGCGACTCGTTTCACCTTAACGTTCTGCAGCCCGGGAAACAGGCAGGGGCGTGCATTCGCTTGTAGATAAGCCACTTCACCGCACTGTCAGATGTGACAGTTGTGGCCACAGCGACGCCCTCTTATTCTCACCTGAGCAAACACCTGTACCGTATCGGAGAAGACCTAATTGTCCGAAGCGCTAGAGTCAGGCGACTTGGCGAGGGCTGAGAATGATCTCGGAATGGATTGGAAGTTCGTCAGACGAAATCCAGGCACTGGCAGTCGTGATGATTGTCGCTTCGATGACGTGCTGTTTTTTACGCGATCTTCTGAAAATGACGAAGCGGTCCCCATCGGCGCCACTGTGGGCGCTCAGCAGGAACGCGAAACTCAACTGTGAGGAACCACGTGGCTTAAGCGCAGCGCGACATCTCGTAAGGAGAGACTGAAATGAACTTGCCAAGTTTTCCGAACGTTGATTTATTTTCGGCTGGCGTTAACGCCTTGAACGGAGTGCTTGTCGCTCGAAATCCATCGCACAATCGCGGCTATGCGGTCGTGGGTCTCATCATCATGGGCTTTTTTGGCGGCATTGGCGGCGGCGTTACACGAGATGTCTTGCTGGGTGAGATACCCGCACCGCTGAAGAATCCCGCTTACTTTTGGGTGTGTCTTGGGTCGGGTCTACTGGCGTTGGCGATCTATCGGTACGCTGACTCGCGAGAGGAGCGGTTTCGCACCAGGACCCTGGCGTTTTTCAAGTCATTCTCATTGCCATGGTTCGCAGTGTTAGGCGCGCATCGAGCCATCGACCATGGCCTCGGGTTCTGGGGCGCAATTCTCGTGGGACTCGCGGCCACCACCGCAGGTGGGGTGTTTATCGATCTCTTCTCTGGAGTGACGCCGGAGATCACGCGGCCGTCGGAGCATCTGGTGACCACGGCAGTAATCGCGAGCGCGGTCTACACACTGATCGCCCTCCGGATGCAGAGCAGGGCTACGTTCTTTCCGGTCACGCTGATCGCAGTAGGCGTCGCGTTCATCTTTCGCGTGATTGCTGTTCGGGAACACTGGGGACAAATCGTGCCTTACGATGCGCCTGCCGAAGGGCCGAAGGTGGGGGCATAACCATCCTTCGAAAAGGTGAGGAGCTTTTGTTGGAGTTGTCGAAATCAAGTATCAGAAAGAGAAGGGAGTTGTTATGCATGGCATTTGGGAGCGGGTTGGAACTCAACTGATCGCACGCGTCAGTGGGCCGATGAAGTTCAGGCTGGTCTTACAGCCGTGCATGGCAGCATTTTTCGCGATTCGTTCCGGACTGGCGGACGCTAAGACAGGCAGGTCGCCGTATTTTTGGACAATGGTCTCCGACCCCAAGGCGCGCGCAGAACTACTCAGAGACGGCTGGAAGAGCGTGGGCAAAGTATTCATACTAGCCATCGTGCTCGATGTCATTTATCAGATCATTGAGTTGCACTTTGTATATGTGGGAGAAGCGATCATCGTGGCGTTCATTCTTGCCATCCTGCCCTACGTGATTCTTCGTGGAATCGTCACGCGCATTGCGCGACGCAAGTTCCTTGCGCACGTACTCGCCAAGAAACCCGTGTGAGGAGGAAGCTTCATGGATGTTGAGACAGCGGGAAAAGACCGAGGAACGATTCTAGCCGAAGAACGAACCGATCTGGCCGTGGAGCGGTCGGTGATGGCTGCCGAAAGAACTCTGATGGCCTGGGTTCGAACAGCAATTTCGATGATTGGATTTGGCTTCACCATCTACAAGTTTTTCCAGTACAAGACAGAAGACATTCTTGCGGGTACCGTCCGTCGTCCAAACGCGCCTCGCAATTTGGGATTGAGTCTGATCGCAGTGGGGACCCTTGCATTAATGGCTGCAGCCTGGCAGCACAGAAACTTTCTCAAGCAGATAGCTCCTTCTCGAAAGAAACAAACGTATTCAGTTTCCTTCGTGGTCGCCATGGGAGTCGTCCTGATCGGCATCGTCACGTTTTATGGGGTTCTGTTTCACAGCGGACCGTTTTAATAAGAAGGTTCTGGGCAGAATAAGCGGGACTCGATGCTCGACGTCTCTTCCCTTAATCTGACTTCCGAATAAACGGGCGAAAGCCCGCGAGTTTGTCGTAGGCCGTGTCCATCGTCGCGCAGGATCCTGGAGAAAAAGTGAAGACCAACTTGGAGTCGCCAATCGAAACCTTGCCAGTGGATGCGCCTGAATTCTCCTTGGTATTGGGTGGCGCCTTGTTTCAGTTATGTCGGCGCACGCGCCTGACGGGGCAAGCCCAGGAGCGGTTATATCGCCAGGCCATACTCTTTGTCCTAGTCACTTGGCTGCCGTTGTTGTTGCTGTCCTTTATCGAGGGGCACGCCATTCGTGGCGCCGCCGTTCAAGTTCCGTTCTTACACGACATCGAAGCGAACGTCAGATTTCTGGTCGCACTTCCCGTACTTATCCTTGCGGAACTGGTTGTCCAGTTACGTATAAGCCCCTTGATCCGGCGATTCATCGACCGGCGCATCATTGAAGTTAAAGACCTGCCGGCATTCACCGCAGCGGTCAATTCGGCGCAGCGTGTTCGGGACCTTGTTTTCGTCGAAGTGGTATTGCTCATTTTGGTTTACACCATCGGGCTGTGGGTCTGGCGCAATCAGCTCGCCTGGGGAGATCACACCTGGTATGCCGCCCCGGATCGAACGCATTTAAACCTCACGCTGGCTGGTTACTGGTACGCATTCGTTAGCATTCCCATTTTTCAGTTCATCTTATTGCGCTGGTATCTGCGGCTCGTAATCTGGTTTAGACTTCTCTGGCAAATTTCAAAATTACACCTGCGCTTGAGCGCGGCACACCCCGATCGTGCCGGAGGAATAGGCTTTCTGGGAGCAGGTTCCTTTGCGTTTGCTCCGATATTGTTTGCCCAGGGCGCATTGCTGTCGGCCGGCATAGCCGACCGGGTCATAATCGGTAAACAACCATTGATGTCCTTCAAGGTAGAGGCGATCGGAACCGCATTATTTCTCGTTGCGATCATCCTCGGTCCATTGCTGATGTTTACTCCGCAGCTCACGGCCGCGTTGCGGAAAAGCTCCGCCGAATATGGATTAATGGCGAGCAGATTTATAACGTGTTTTGAACAAAAATGGATGCGAAAGGATGAACATGAGGCCGAGGACCTGCTCAGGAATGAAGACGTCCGGTCGCTCTCAGAACTGTCGAACGTCTACACGAATGTGCGCCAGATGCACCCGTTTCCATTTTGGACGAATGACATCATTCGCCTCGCAGTAGTGGTTGCCGTTCCGCTTCTCCCTCTAGCGCTCACAGTTCTTTCGCCCGCAGAATTACTCAAGTTCCTGCTTAAGATCGCCTTCAAATAACCTGCCGCGACCCACCCAAAACAGGGCGAGAGCCATTGCTCCGCCCATCCGAACCAGGCGCCTGAGTGGCTCATCCAATCCATTCCGGCCGCAGCGGCCTCCCGGCTCTTAAATCCTGTTGGAATCATCCTCCTGGGGAAGATCATTGCGCCCAGGATCACCGCTCACGTATCTCCTGCCAGAAACGACGGCGTCGATGGCTGGCAGGAGGTCAAGTTCGGCATCGCACTTAAAGACATACCCACACGCGCCAAGAGCAATTGCTTCCTTCACCAGGACCGCAGATGTCTCCTGGCTCAAAAAGATGATCTTCGATTTCGGAGCTAGCTCACGAAGTTGTCGGGCCACTTCCATACCATTCAGAGAGGGCAGACCGATGTCGAGCAGAATCAGGTCGGGCTGCAACGCCGGAGCCTTCTCTACTGCGTCCAAACCATCCGAGACCTCACAAATAACGAGCAATTCCGAACGTTCCTCCAACTTGGAACGAAGTCGCGAAACCGCAAGAAATCCTCCACCAACATGATTCGACACGACAACAAATCATTACCAACTTCCCGCCTCAAAAGGCAAACTCCAACCACGCAGTGCAGGCTCCCCAATTGGAAGTCGGTACTAGGACCGTCTCCTAGGAGTGGGCGAAAGTCTCAGGAGCCCAAGAAAATTACACCCAAAACCGTCCGTTTAAACGATGCCTATCTTTGAACGGCATGACCATCCCCGTCCCAAGGGGGTCGCAAAACAAATGACGTGTTCTGCTCCTGCTCAAGATACGGGGAAGAAACCGCGCTAAACCTTAGACCCGTTCGCACTAGACTCAAGAAACTTAGACGCGTTACCGGGAAAATGGATTACTCCCCGCGCCTAATTTTCATCGGTGGAAAACGGGCCCGACTCCTTTTCCTCGCATCAACAATTCTGACGCGCTCAATCGGTTACTCAACCAACGCAGAGCGAGCGGTCAGCTGTTAATACTGTCAGTTGTTTCGATTCGAGAACCTCCTAAACTCGAACGTACCGGGAAATCTTGAAAATGAGCCTTCCGACCATCTCGCACCCAGCGAATCCGGCCCTTGCCCCGTCTTCTGCGGTGCTCAGCCGTATGAGCGGCGAATTTTGGCAACATAAACCGTTTCCGAACGCGTCAGGCAAAGCCTTCAGGCCCACCCTGTCGCTGGCCTATAACGGATGCATCCTCGCACTACCGCTCATCGCAGTGTCGAGTCTTTTTGCCCGAGCTCAAACCCAATTGTTGCCTGAGGTTGATACGTATCTCCGAGTCAATTCTGCCACACGTGCTTATTTCCAGGCAGAAGGGGACCGGGATGGGGGTGTTCCGATCCAGGCAACGATCGGGCCAAGTCTCCAGTTCTATCTCAAGCCACTTCTCCAGTTGAAACGGGTCACTGCCTTTGATCTGGACGACGCAAAGAAGAGGCCCCTGGTGCTGGAGGCCGGATATCGCGTCATAACCACCCCCAATGAGCCTGTAGAAAACAGATTCATGCCAATGGCGACCGCTGCATTTCCAACGAAGGGTCTGATTCTAATAACCGACAGAAGTCGCGCCGACCTCGACTGGAAAGCCGGAGTCTTCAGCTGGCGCTACAGGAATAGGCTGCTTGTGCAGAGAACCGTCTCAATCTTCTCGTATCATGTGACTCCCTACGTTAGCGCCGAGCCCTATTACACAAGTCAGTATGCGAAATGGAGTTCAACGCAGCTAGAGGGTGGCTGCATTTTCCCTATTGGTCGCCACGTGCAGGTTGATGCCTACTACGAGCACGAGAACAACACCGGCAAGAAGCCGAACGAGCAGGTCAACGATGTCGGCTTGGCGGCGCACCTTTTCTTTTCACTGAAGAGAGCAGGACCAAGCTCTTGACCCGCAGGCGCCTTCACATCGAAGCATGGTTCCATGTCCGCCGACACCCCCGGAGTTTCGAGTACTAGTTTCCAGAAGGCACGAATGTCGCCTAAGCGGCGCGGGCGAAGGCGACAATAAGTGATTGGTGACAGGTTAACGTCAGGCTTGCGACGGCCGTCCGTTTAAAGCCATTACTTATTTGGTCGGACGTTGGTTGCCTTGATATATTGGTTGCCGTAACTCTCGATCTCGTATTGGCCACTCTTCTTGTCGAACCTCAGCTTGGCTGCAACCATGATCTGTCCGGTCCCCGGGTCCTTACCGTTCAACTTCACCTGCAGGTATCCGAAGGGGTAGCTGGTAGAACGAGTCCCTCGGTACAACTCGCCGAACAACATTCTCCGCGCCGTCACGATGGTGATGATCGTCTCGTCTCCGTGCTGGCGTTTGCGTGCAATCGCAATTGGCGTGCCGACTGATCCGGTGGGGCTGAACTGGCCCTTGTCTTGCTTCTGCAACACACTTAGCAAGGCATCCTGCCCCTTAGTTTTGAGCAGAGTGGCGTAACTCTGCAATTCGTCGTCGGTCGTGTAGGACTTGATGTTGATATTAAACCCCAGGGTCTTCCCGCCTACCGTACCGCCCGTGCCGATCGCCACACCAGAATAGGACTCAGGCTTGGCCATATCGTTCTGGCCGTAGGACACTAGGGAAAACGCAGCGCAAACAAATCCCAATAGCAATGTATATCTCATCAGGCGGCATTTCATTTGTGACACTCCTTTTGGCGTGAAGTGAGCTACGGTTCTTCCCATAAAGTTTCTCCGGAAAGACCAAACCCGGCAACAGAACTTTGCCCGAAACAACTATGATCTTCGAATATACCCGTTCAGGAATCTACAGCGTTCGATCCTATGCGGAGCCGTTACCAAATGCAGACAACTTTGTCGTTGCGCAGAAACTCTCAGTAAAAGAAACGAAGCTGAGAGGTTGGCACCGTTACCTCGGCCCCAGGTTTGAGGCGCAATTGCGTATGGTGCAGTGTCTGCGATGCCGCAGCCAAGCGTCTACTGTCAGAACTGACAGTTCATTTGGTGGCCAGAGATTGTTATAAAACATTGCCGGGAGTTCGGCTGACCTGCAGGAAAAATGAGCGGTCCGGTCGGCACTCTCAACCCAGCGAAATGAAGAAGGACAACATGAATATTCATGATCGCCGTCCATTCTTCTCTTACTCAACCTGGGCGGCACTTTTTCTTCTGATCTTTCTATCCGCAACCTGCTGGGCTAGAGACAAGAAGGACGTCATCGTCTTCGCGAATGGCGACCGGATGACTGGCGAAATCATGCAGCTTGTAAAGGGATACTTGTATGTTCGTCTGGCAAATGGGGAAGGCACAATCTCGCTCGACTGGACCAAGGTTGTCCGCATTGAGAGCCAGTACCATTTTATTGTCACCAACGAAAGAGGTCAACGATTTATCAGCACCCTGAAGAATGTCGCACCCGAAGACTCGCAGGGCAAATTCGATGTGCAAGTGACCGGGAGCCGTAACACTGAGTTCATTCCGTCCCTCCAGGTTGTCGCTCTTCAACAAAGTGACGTTGGCTTCTGGACGAACTTGCACGGTTCCATCGATTCCGGCCTCAACTATACCAAGCAACAAAATCGTGTCCAATACAACTTCGATTCAACCGTCCTTTATACAAAGCCGCTGTGGTCGGCGGGAGCCGATCTGGGTTCCAGCTTCAGTGGCGGCGGATCGGCTCAGAACCTTCGACTTGATCTTCAAACGAATGTTGCACGACAACTCCTTTCCCCACGAAACGTTTACATCGGACTACTTGGCTTTCAACACCTCGGCGAGCAGGATCTGGATCTGCGCACAACCTTGGGCGGCGCCGTGGGACACAATTTCGAGATGACGAACAACAGCCTTGTCTTGGCATATGCCGGCGCAGACTGGAACAGTGAGCATTATGGGAGTGAGGCGACGACGGGCCAAACCGGAAATAGCGCCGAAGCGATCATCGGAACCAACTTGAGCTTCTTTCGTTTCAGGACTACAAATTTCCTTGTGAATACCCAGGTCTATCCCAGTCTTACCGACCTGGGACGCGTGCGCCTGGACTTGAATGCCGCAGTGAAACTGAGGCTCGCCCGCCGGCTGTACTGGAGTTTCAGCTACTACTTAAACTACGATAGCCGGCCACCCCAGAATCTGAATAAGTCGGACTTTGGATCCGCCGCCAGCATCGGCTGGAAGTTCTGAAAGCCCTGATCGAGGAAGGACGATCACGTTGGAAGGCGACTTCGACAATTCGATTGTCGTGGATTCGAGCGCTCAAGTGCGACGAGTTCGCACGCCGCGACGCGTCCCAGCATTTATTGATCAGTGGGCGGTGCGGGCAAAAGAGCTCCAAAAGCAAGCCCACGTGTTTTACTTCGTGTTCAAACACCCCAAAACGCCCTGGTACGCACGACTGATTGCGGCGTGCGCAGCGGCCTATCTGCTTAGCCCTGTTCAAATGATTCCGAGCTATATCCCCGTAATCGGATTCATGGATGATCTGGTCGTCCTGGTCGTAGGATTCAAACTCATCAAAAAGGCCATCCCTCCAGCGGTGCTGCAGGAATGTCGCGATCAAGCCAACGCCGCCGAGGTGCAGCGGCAAACGCAAGTCAGATCCCTAACCAGATTCGCTGTCTTCATCGCGATTGCAGTCTTATGGCTCATTCTTACCATCGCAGGCAGTGTGCTCGTGGCAAGACACTTCTGGCATCGATAGAGCCATAGCCGGCTTTATCTACTGTCAAATTTGACAGTTCCCAGCGTGGAGGGAACAGACTAGCTTCCTGAGAAGCACACGAATCTTTGTGAGGAATCACGACACTGGTAAGTTAAATCTCAACGTGGCGGCCTATCTTGTTTGGCGTTGCAGAAAAGATATATACATGAATTTCATGGCTGATGCTGATCGCCCTCAGAATGCACCGCCGGGTTTTCACCTTCTGGCAAAGCCGAGCGGCTCGACATGCAACATTGATTGCACCTATTGCTTCTTCCTGTCCAAAGACGCGCTGTATCCGAATGAGAAGCATCGGATGTCGGACGAAACACTCGAACTCTACATCCAGCAGCTGCTGGAGTCGCATCGCACGCCCACGGTGACTGTCGCCTGGCAGGGCGGCGAGCCTACGCTCATGAAGGTTGAGTTCTTTCGCAGGTCCATTGAAATGGTCGAGAAGTACCGCCGGCCGGGCCAGGCCATCCAACACACCTTTCAGACCAACGGAATCCTCCTGGATGACGAGTGGTGCGCTTTCTTTAAGGAGCACAATTTTCTCGTCGGTCTCAGTTGCGACGGCCCCCGCGAGATCCACAACACCTACCGCCTCGATCGCGGCAAACAGGGAACGTTCGACAAGGTAATGAAGGGTTGGAGTTACCTGCGCAAGCACGACGTGGACTTCAACGTCCTATGCACCGTGAATGCCGCCAACGAAAAACACGGTCGCGCGGTCTATCGTTTCTTTCGCGATGAGATGGGCGCGAAGTGGGTCCAGTTTATCCCCATCGTCGAGCGAGCGAACGCCGACACAATCAATATCGCGAACCTGGGATGGAGTGAGCAGGCGGGCGGCCAGCGCATCCTTTACACCCAGTCCGGCAATATGGTGACCAACCGGACCGTTGGCAGCAGGCAATACGGCCAGTTCCTCATCGACATCTTCGAGGAGTGGGTTCGCCATGATATAGGCGAAGTGTTTGTTCAGCTATTCGATGTAACGCTCGAGGCTTTTTTCGGCCGTCATCTGCTCTGTATCCACGCCCCAACTTGCGGGTATGGCCCGGCGCTGGAGTACAACGGTGACCTTTACTCCTGCGATCATTTCGTCGAACCCAAATTTCTTCTCGGCAACATACATCAGACCACTCTCATCAAGATGGTGGCATCCCCTGAGCAGCGCAAGTTCGGTGATGACAAACGAAACCTGCTCACGAAGCAATGCCAGGGCTGTAAAGTGAGGCACCTTTGCAACGGTGGCTGCCCCAAGGATCGGTTTGGCGTCTCGCGCGACGGAGAGCCTGGCCAAAACTATCTTTGCGAAGGTCTTGAACTGTTCTTCATGCACACTGGCCCTACCATGTCGCTGATGGCTCAGTTGATTCAAAAGCGCCGCGCCCCGGCTGAAGTCATGGGAATCATCGCCGAGCGCGATGCCCAGCAAACCCACAATGCGCTCTGTCCCTGCGGCAGCGGCAACAAGTTTCGCCGGTGTCACGGCGATCAAAATCCGGGATCGCCGTTCAGCAAGCTGCAACTCCCGCCAGTCGAAGCCGACGCGGAGGTCGCGATCTAGGTTCCTGGCGAGATAACGTGTTGTTGGATCGCATACTGTACTAATCCCGCATTCGTTTTGACGCGCAGCCGTTCCATCACCTTGTACTTGTGAAACGCAACCGTGCGTGGAGTCAGCTTGAGGATATAAGCGATTTCCTTCATCGATCTTCCTTCGGCTAACAGCTGAAGAACCTCTCGTTGCCGGCTCGTGAGAATCTCCTGCCGAGTATCCGAGACCCGAATCTCGAGAAAAAAGCCGTCCGTGTCGGTCGTGACGAGAGGAGATACGTAGTATTCGCCTTTGAGAACTTCGCGAACTGCGCTTAGGAGCTCCGTGCCAGCGGAGGTCTTCAGAAGATAGCCGGAAGCCCCGCTACGGAACGCCTCAGCTGCGACACCTAGATCGGAGTTCATCGTCAAGTACACGATCTTGATGGTGCGCTGTAGCCGCTTGATTCGCTTGCCCGCCTCCAGGCCATTCATCAGCGGCATGCCAACGTCCAGAATAATGACGTCCGGCTTGAGCGCTGGGACAGCGTCCAGGAGTGATTGCCCATCCGTAAAGATGCCGGCGACGTCTAACTCCGGCTCCAGAATTCGCGCACACGCTTCCGCTACAAAGAAATGATCATCGGCGATCAGAACTCGAGGACGTTTGGTGGGGCTCAACGCTGCCTCCTATACCGTTCAAGTTTCTGGAATTGTTGCCCATGACTGGATTGGCGCCCGACTCGCGAAGCCTGTGCCCCTGAGTCATCTCGCGGCCGACCCGATTCTCCTGGAGATGAAAAATTCATGCAATCCCTTCAACCCAATCACAGCGGCGACATTGCCGCTTCTGCGCCAATCCACATGCTCTTCCCATTCATACGCTTTACGTATTGCAAATGCTACCGTCGGTGCGTTATTCAGCCAACTGTCAAAACTGACAGGGTCAAGTTCCTCCTCAGTGTCGCACCCTGCATCCAAGGCGAATCTTCTGACACCAGCGAGCTAGTTGTCTTGGGCTTACACGCCGCAAGTAACCCAACCCGGATCCGAATTTCAATCAACGTACCGTTAAAAGTGACAGTAGGCAGGGCGGTTAGAACGTAATAGGTTGATTCTTGAACGTCGGACTCCGGTCGCGACTTGCGATCGTGGAGGCATGACGGAACGCCTTCCGAGGCGAACGCACCAATCGGGGTAGAGCAATGTCACCAGTGCGGGTTCTACTCGCCGACGATAATCGAGAGTTTTTGCATCACGTCATGGAGTTGCTTGAAAGCAACTATCAGATCATTAGCACGGTCGTGGATGGTGGGTCTGTTTGCGCTGAGGTGTCGAGACTTCGTCCGGATCTGGTGGTCCTCGACATATCCATGGGCGAGTACAGCGGCATCGAGATCGCCCGGCAATTGCGTCGCCAGGGTTATGGGGGGCAAATCGTATTCCTTTCGATCCATGAAGATCCTGACTTCATCGGCGCGGCGATTGGCGCGGGTGGGCGAGGGTACGTGTTCAAATCCCGAATGAATACCGACCTCGGATTGGCTTTGAGCTCTGTGCTCTCAAGCCAGATCTTTATTTCCACTCAAGGGCAGCAAAGGTAAGTGCGTTGCCTGGAATTCATAAATGAGCTGTCGGTCCCCGTCGTGGGCCTGTTGCGGTTTATGCTGAATCAAGGGGGTGCCCGAAACCAGCATAGATGGTTCACCCAGGAGCCTGCGCCCGGACCAAGCCAATCATGACGACCAAAAATCATTACGAATCGCGGGTCGCGGCCCTTGGTGCGTCCCCGGATGTCCAGGATTTCTACGATCGTTATCCCTACCCTCGACCCGTCGAGAGCCTAGAGAATTACGGCCGCCTCTGGCAGGATTACCAGAAACGCAAAGCCGACTTTCATCTCTTCTGGCCCGCTCAAACGTACAGAGAAGACCTTTCGATTCTCGTTGCCGGCTGCGGCACATCCCAGGCAGCGAGGTACGCAATTCGGTGCCCGAATGCCCGGATCACCGGAATAGATTTCAGCGAAACAAGCTTGCGCAAGACGGAAGAACTCAAGCGAAAACACAATTTGACAAACCTTCACCTGCGGCAACTTCCTGTAGAGAGGGCCGGGGAGTTAGGTGTCAGTTTCGATCAGATTATTTGCACGGGCGTTCTCCATCATCTCGTCGAACCCGATGCCGGCCTTAGCGCATTGCGCGGCGCGCTCAAACCAGACGGAGCAATGCATCTCATGGTCTACGCTCCGTATGGGCGAGCCGGCATTTACATGGTGCAGGATTTCTGCAGGCGGCTTGGTATCTCCGCGTCCGATGATGCGATTCGGGACTTGATGACTGCGCTCAAAGCTCTGCCTCCCGGTCATCCCATGGAAACCCTCCTGCGCACGGCACCCGACTTCGGCGATCAGGCAGAGCTGGCCGACGCCCTGCTGAATCCCCAGGACCGGGCTTATTCGGCACCGCAATTCTTTGAGTTCCTCCAAAGGGCTGGTCTCGCATTTGGCCGCTGGACGCGCCAGGCGCCTTACTCTCCAAGGTGCGGGGTTATCGCCGGTCTCCCGCAGGCTCCGCGGTTAGAGGAAGTCTCGTTGGAGCAGCAATTCGCTGCGGTCGAGCTCTTCCGGGGCACCATGGTCCGTCATAGTGCTGTCGCTTATCACAACGACACCTCGGCCCAGCGACAACGGATAGATTTCGCGCGCGACGGCTGGCGTGAGTATGTGCCGATACGGATGGCTGATACGGTATGCGTGCTCGAGAAGCTTCCCCCCGGAGCTGCTGCGGTTCTCATCAACCGTGGCCACACGTTCCGGGATCTATTCCTACCGATTAACGCCGTCGAGAAGCGCCTCTTCGACGCCGTCGATGGAAAACATTCCATTGCCGAAATCGTTCACACCGTCGCTTCCCCCGCGCAGGAAGCCGATATCGCCAACCTTGCTCGCAAGTTCTTTGACCAGCTCTGGTGGCAGGACCAGGTTGTCTTTGATACCTCCGAACGGCCAAACGCAACCTAACGAACATGGAATGATAGGCAACTGTTCTTTTTGACAGTAGCCGCGCTTAAAGAGGGCAGTTACTCTCCCTGTTAGAAGAAATGTCGACATTGGAATTGACGTTTCAAGCAGCGGCAAAAACCTTTCACCCTTCTGCGAATTGCAATGGGGAAGCGGCGAATTGCCGAATCCCGATCTATGGACGATCGTCTGACCGCTTGCAATCAACCATGCCTTGATCTCGCAAAGCAGGTCGAAGGAGTTGGGAATGAGTCCCGTAACGTGGCCGCGGATTCTGATCGCGAGCGATCAACCTCACCTCTCTGATCAGTATGCGAAGCTTCTGCAACCTGAGTTTCAGGTAATTGGAATCGTCGCGGACGAACCCGCGCTCCTGGCCGCAGTGCGAGAACTTAAGCCCGACGTGATCATCCTTGATTTGGGCGAGAGCTGGGCGAATCACGTGGAGACTCGGACGCGCCTCAGGAAACTGACTCGAATGGTTCGAATTGTGCACATCACAGCCGCGATGGATGCTGATATCGCCGCCGACGCGACGCGGGGCCGCATATCCGGGTACTTGCTAAGAACGGCTCAAAACACCAACCTTGTGAGCGCCGTCCGCGAAGTGTTGAAAGGCAAGCGTTACATCTCCACATCGGTTCTGCACGCCATCAAAAAGCTATCCCCCAAGAGTGCGGAATCCCATCTTAGCCGTAAACGCCTCACGAGTCGGGAGCTCGAAGTCCTTCGGTTCTTAGCGGAAGGAAGGACCATGAAAGAGATTGCGTACATCCTTATGCTAACGCCTCGAACCGTGGCGTTTCACAAGTACAAGCTGATGCAGCGCCTTTGCCTGCAAACAAATGCTGACCTTGTTCAATATGCGATTCAGGAGCAGATTCTAACGCCGCGATCCTAACGATCTGCTCCCGCACTGCTAACGCATCTATGCTCATTTCTTGCCGACGACGATGAGCACAGCATTCGCGCTTCCACACATTCCGTAGCTCTCGCCCGAATGGCAGGCGCTCACATAGTACTTCAAGCATCCCGGTCTTTTTGCCACGACTGAAACCGCGCGAGCGGATCCGCCCATGATAGGCCCGGTCGGGTCGAACGGCGATGACGGTCCGACATCGATAACAAACCCATCGCCTTTATAAGTGCTCTTCCAAACGACAGTAGTGCCGACATTCACGCAGAATAGAGAATTACCTTTTGCGTTCGGAATGTTGGGAGTTGAGGACGCGGCGTTAGCGGTTCGCTTCACATCCACGTTGCACGGACTGGAAGCCGAACCGCATAGGTTGGCGGCTACGCACATCTGCGCCGGATTCGGCTCTTCACAGGCATACTTGCCACTTTGTGACTGTGCGGCCGCGCTGCCCGCCAGCAAAGAGAACGCAAGGAACGGCGCAGAGAACTTAAGTACGGAATTTCGTCCGATCTTCATAACGCCTCGCAATTCGACGGTCCAGGGCTACAGCCACATGACGAGTAGACCCGTGGCTTCCGTCAGGATTTTTAGAAGTCAACACATTGACCGCGAAGGTTGTCCTAATTTACGCCAGGAGTTCCCGCCCAATCAAGTATGTCGTTCAGTTTCCAGGGGTTTTGTGTAAGGTCCCATTGCAGTTGGCCCTGTTTATCGAGCACCAGTTCGGCAGCAGGGTATAGGACTCCTGTGCTTTTGCTCTTGTCCTGATCGTTGATTTCGATGATGCCCGCGGTGAGATTGAACGACTGCGATTGCGTGTCAAAGAAGGCTTCTCCGAACCGGATCTGCCGATTTGTCACGAAGACAATCTTTCGGCCCGTGGACGTCGGAATCATCCTGATGTAGGAACAGTCGTAGCCCAGAGTGCCTGTGATCTCAACATGGCCTACAGCCTTCATCCTCTGAAGCGCGTTCGACAGCCCCTGGCCCTGCGCCTTCTCGTAGGATTGGACGAGGATCTGCCGGTCCGCCGGAGTCGAGAACTCATAGATGTTCAGCGTCACTCCGATGTTTTCACCCAGTTGCGTGCCCGTTCCCATTGCTTGAGCTTCAATCGTTTCAGTCCTCGTTCCCGCGGATACAGGCGAAGCGGAAACCAGGAACAGTCCGGCCACAAGCCCAGCGCCAATTACGACCTTTGCGAGTTTTAGTTGTCCGTGCATTTTCTTCTCCAGTCTGTAGTTCTAAGTGGCGTTGCCGATGTGAGCGGATACAGCAGGCAAAACACGGCTGCACGTTTTCCCTGTCGATCTGTCGCATCGTCGTTCTCAAAGTGCTCTGCCGCTGTCCAAATACGACAGGCAGCTGGCTGCGTCTTCAATCCGAAAGCTTCGCCACGTTCACGTGGGGCCGGTCCCAGGCACGCTTCTCAGCTCTGCCGAAACGAATTCACACCGGCAGTATCATCGACAGAAAATAGCTGTGCAACTGTCAAATGTGACAGCGTGGTAAACAATCCGCGCAGCATCATGACTCGTGAGATATTTTGGCAGTCGCGTGCAAACTTCCAGATCAAGTCGCGCTACAGAGCCTGAACACAGGCCGCCCGCCTCGACTGTTAGTTCTGACAGATGTGGAGATGTTTCGGAGCCTGTAGAGTGTGCTTCAGAAACATCCTGTCTTTCTGCATCATTCCTGAAGAAGCGATCGCCTCTAGAGGATCCGCGCAGGCGCTACCCTCTAAAGTCAATCCGAAATCGCCAGCCGACAGTCTTCCAGGAAGAAGCAACGGCCCCCATTTCGCGAGATGAGAGCGCCGCGCCGATTTGCAGGATCGTTTCAAGCGCAGAACAAGAGTGCACCCGGAGGACAACAGTATGTCGAAGGCAAGACCAACCATTGGAACCGACGGACATCCGCTTCCGATCCTTCCGCCCGAGCGGGACGCCCGCGTTTGGGCCAAGCTCGTCCGCGTATTGTTCTATACCCCTGGCTTTCTGGCGATGTTGCTGCTCAAGGCAGGGGAGCCGGAGAGCTTTGGCATAACCGTCGAATTGCTGATGCTATCAAGCGCGGCGGCAATCGTGGGTGGACTCTTCATCGGCACGCAACAGTCTGGCGAGGGCGCCGATCCGACATCAAAAATTGGTGTGTGGAGCGGGTCGCTGGTGCTCGAGCTGCTCGCCGTCGTGCCTTTACTCTGTGCAATCCCCGCCTTGTTCCATCAGCTCGCTCATAGCCGCCTGCTGCACGCGATAGCGCCAGCTACCGTTGACCCGACCCTGGGTGCATCGGAGCTGTTGCCGATGGTCGCAATCCTGCCATTCATGCTGTACCAACTGGGTGGTTTCGGGACCTTGGATTACCTTGTGTCAAGACCGGTGAACTGGGTAATCAACATCGGGATTCTCATCTTGATCGTCACAGGCTACATCGCCAACCGCGAAGGATCGTACGCCATGGAGAGGCACCTCTACGGGGGTCTTGTTGTCGTGATGGCAATTACCGTGTTCTATGGCGTCCTGAAGCTGCGTCAGATGCAGACGGCCTTCGATGCGCAATGCCCGAAGAAGGCTCCCAAGGAGTAGGCCCAATGCATGGGGTTGCTCCGCGAGTCGCGATCGCTGATGGGAGGCCTCTGCTAATCGATTGTGTCGCCGAATAATAGACGCTGAGGAAGATTCTTAATCCCGTCCCCGTCAATGCTGATGATGCGATCGTAAAGCTCCTCGGGCCACGGTTCGTACGGCGGCTCGTGTCCCAGTTCACGGATCAGCTTGGGTATCATGCCATGATGCCAGCACATCAGAACAATTTTGCCGTCAAACTCTTTCTTGCGTAAGTCTTTCGCCAGTTTCTTGATGTCTCGATCCGCGTAGTCGGTCCTTACATCAATGGCGAGCTTGTCTGCCGTGGGACGAATCGTTTGGTACGGCCGGGCGGAATGCCTCGTAGACGTGGACGCAAAAATGAAATGCGGCTGCACGATTTTCGGGAGCAACTTCGAGAGACCAACGGCACGCATCCTTCCGCGCAACGCCAGATGAGGTAGTCGAGAGGCGGGTTTCTCCGCGTGCCTGACAATCACGATTCGCGCTGGTCCCTTGCCCATGAGAAACTTGCCGCCCTTTTGAAAAGGATGCCAACAGATTCCACCAGCGTCGGTGCTACGCAGTTTGGACCCGATAGCCAAAGACGCCTGGAAACTATGAGTTCACCACGATCATCGCTGATTGAAAACTGTTATTTCTAACAGGTCCCTTTCAGCGTCTTCAAATTTACTATCTACACGATGCAGGCTCAGCGTGAGAGAGCGATGGGGCATGGATGGACGCGGCTAATCCCATCCATAATCCTGTCGCTGTTCTGCTCCGCCTTATGCGCGCAGGAAACGTGCCCCGTCGAGATCAAGCTCCTGCTTTTACCTTCGACGCTTAAATCTGTCGTTGCTTCCATGAGCTTAGGAAAGCAGAAGACGAGCCGAATTTATTTCTTCGATACAGACAATCTCAGTCTTCTCGCCCAGGGAGTGATCGTGCGAGTCAGGCAGGGCGCAAAGAATGATCTCACCGTGAAGGTGCGCTTGCCTGGAGGTCACGACCGGATTGAAAGCTCAAACCTTCCTCAGAGCTTTGATTGCGAGATAGACCAGACGGAGGCGGGGGCGAACACTTCTTACTCGGTCGGAGAAACCTACAAGCGTCACAGCGTGCCTGAAGCGGGTAGTGACCTCTTCAGTGCTCTAAGTCCCCGACAACGGGAACTCCTGAAAGAGGCGCATGTTTCGATCGCCTGGTCCCGGGTGAAAAGAGTCTCTGCCATCCGCTCAAGCTCGTGGAAGACTCCATCAGATTCTCCATTTAGCAAACTAACGCTGGAATATTGGGAGTTTCCCGGGGGCAGCCTTCTCGAACTGTCCACAAGGAGCTCTGCCAGCGAATGGAAACTGAGGTCTGCGGATCTGCATCGGATAGTAAAGTCGGAAGGCCTGTTGCCCAGTGCCAATCAAGAAACGAAAACAACGACGGTGCTCAGGGGATTGACGCACGACGCATCGCCGCCCGAATAACCTCTATCGAGCCGCATCCGCAGGCGAACGGACCAGTGACCTGCCCCAAGGCAAATGCCCGCAAATACGGGGAATTCAAAAGATGTAGATTGGGGCGGCTAGTGGGGGTCGAACCCACGACATCCGCTGCCACAGAGCGGCGTTCTGCCACTGAACTATAGCCGCCGTATCGTTCTTGATTGTAGCATCCTACCAGGCAGAAGCGAAGAGGGAGCGTGAACCATGGCCGTTAGGACAACCCAGCCTGAGATTCTGCCCCCAGGCTCCACAACCCGCACTACAAACGGCGTGCCCCAGCGGCTGGGCGGAGCCGGAGGCGTCTTCAGCGACGAAAACCTCGACGTGCTCTCCCGCGTACTCGACACATGGTTTCGCGTTCCCGGCACCAATATCCGCTTTGGTGTCGACGGCATCGTCGGATTCGTTCCCGGTATTGGCGACCTCCTCGGTGGCATGGCCAGCTGCATCATCGTTCTGGCCGCCTACTTCCGCGGCGTGCCTTTCATTACCATCACCCGCATGTGCGCCAACCTGGCCATCGAAGTGGTCGCAGGCTTGGTCCCGGTATTCGGCAATCTGTTTGATATCGGCTGGCGAGCCAACCGCAGAAACTATCACCTGCTGGAGCAAACCCTGGCCGCTCCGCGCAGGGATACCGCCCGCGACTGGTTGTTCATGGGCCTGCTAGGCCTCGGATTGCTGCTCCTCGCCATGCTTCCGTTCCTTCTGCTGCTATGGCTGGGCGGCTCGCTGCTGCACTCGCTGCAGGCACCCGGTTGGCGCTAAGTTGATATGATGAATCTGTCGGGGCGTAGCGCAGTCTGGTAGCGCATCTGCTTTGGGAGCAGAGGGTCGGGGGTTCGAATCCCTCCGCCCCGACCATCAAATCCACTCTGCTTCGCCCTTAGCCTAAGAACTCGCGCACTGCGCTGGAAATCTCCTCGAGGTGGGTCTCGAGCGCAAAGTGCCCTGTCGGCAAAAATGTCACGGTCGCGTTCGGAATGTCCCGCTTGAAAGCCTCTGCTCCAGCGGGGATGAAGTACGGATCGAACTTGCCCCAGATAGCGAGCAGCGGAGGTTTCGCGCTGCGAAAGTACTCCTGGAACTTCGGGTACAGCTTCACGTTGTTGGCATAATCCAGAAATAGATCGAGTTGTATATCGACGTTGCCAGGACGCGCCAACAGTGCCGCATCAAGCGTGTAGCCCTCCGGTTTAATCACGCTCGGATCCAGGATTCCGACCGAATATTCGTGACGCATTCCTTCTGGCGTCAAAGCGCCGCGGATTGCATTGCGATTCTCCAGGGTAGGCTCTCGCCAATAGCGTTGAATCGGCTGCCACGCATCGCCCAGGCCCTCTTCGTAGGCGTTGCCATTCTGAGAAACGATCGCGGTAACCCGTTCAGGAGCCATCACCGCCAACCGAAACCCAGTCGGCGCCCCGTAGTCGAACACGTACATCGCGTAGCGGTCCAACTTCAGCGCCTGCGTAAACGCGAAGATCGTCTTCGCCAGGGCTTCGAAAGTGTAGATATACCCGCGCTCCGCAGGTACCTCCGTGAATCCGAACCCAGGCAAATCCGGCGCGATCACGCGATAGCGATCGGCAAGCCGCGGAATGAGCTCTCGATACTGAAACGAAGAGCTGGGAAATCCATGCAGCAACAACACAACCGGTGCATCGGCAGGGCGCGCTTCGCGATAGAACACCTGAACACCGTCAGCTTCAACGCGATGGATTGACGTTAGCGGAATATTTGAAATGTCAGCCATAGTTACCCTCCTTCTCCTACACGCATTTTCACCCACGGCGGGCTATTCTGAAACTCCTTCAACAAGTCTGTAAACCGAGCCGCAACAAATTATCCCCTATTGGACGTATCGGCTCTCCTTTCCGATGCCCATTGCTTGCAGCGTCGCCAGGCGCTATCGTGAGAGGCGATGACCACTCCCCACTCGAACCTCGTTTCATCGATCCTCGATTCCTTTCGCCTCGACCAAGAGATCGCTCTCGTGACAGGCGCCTCTTCCGGGATCGGTCTCTCCATTGCGGTAGCGCTCGCCCAGGCCGGTGCAACCGTCGCGTGCCACGGCAACTCCCATCCCGCAGAGGCCACCGCACGCAGCATTCGGGACGCCGGCGGTTCTGCCTCCGCGTTTTCCGCCGATCTCTCCGCAACCTCCGGCGCCCAGCAGCTCTTCGACGCCGTCACCGCAGCCTACGGCCACGTCGATATCCTCATCAACAACGCCGGCATCATCCTCCGTCACGATGCCGTCGACTATCCCTTCGAAGACTGGCAGAAGGTCATCCAGGTCAACCTCAACGCAGTCTTCCAACTCTCGCAGCTGGTCGGTCGCGCACTCATCGCTCGCAGTTCTCCAGGAAAAATCGTCAACATCGCTTCATTGTTGTCCTTCCAGGGCGGCATCCGAGTCCCCGCCTACGCAGCCTCCAAGGGGGCAGTCGCGCAACTCACCAAAGCCCTCGCAAACGAGTGGGCATCCAAAGGCATTCAGGTGAACGCCATCGCCCCCGGTTACATCGCCACCGACAACACCACCGCTCTGCGCAACGACGAGACCCGCAATCGCCAGATCCTCGAGCGAATCCCCGCCGGCCGTTGGGGCAATCCCAGCGACATCGCCGCGACCGCCGTCTTCCTCGCCTCCCCCGCGGCAAACTACATCACCGGCGCTGTCCTCAACGTCGACGGCGGCTGGCTCGCGCGCTAAAGCTTGCCTAAATCCTGCAGCACCGCCATCGCCGCATTGCGCCCATTCATTCCAATCACGCTACCCCCCGGATGAGTGCACGCTCCGCACAGATAGACACCCTTCATAGGCGTGCGCGCTGTCAGCCGCTTTGACCACATATAAGGCGGCAGACACTCGCCCTGAAAAATATGTCCCCCCGTAAGTCCCACGCGCTCTTCGATGTCCGGCGGCCCCAGCACCTGCGCATCAATCACCGCCGTATTGATGTT